>NZ_JAJUIS010000004.1 GCF_029267515.1 Seleniivibrio woodruffii | reverse complement strand
TAAGGAGAGGTAAATGGCTAAGGCAGAAAAAATTGAAATTTACGTCAATCTCTGCAAGGGTTGCGAGATTTGCGTAGAACTTTGCCCTGTTGACGCCCTTGAAATGAAAGATTTCAAGGCCGCCGTAAAAGATCTCGACAAGTGTATCGCCTGCATGCAGTGCGAGCTTAGATGTCCTGATTTTGCTATCGAAGTTTATAAGAAATAATATTAGGAGGAATTTGTGGCTAAACAAGTAAAGTTCCTTCAGGGGAATGAGGCTGTATGTGAAGGTGCTCTTTATGCGGGCTGCCGTTTTTATGCCGGCTATCCTATCACACCTTCCACTGAAGTCGCAGAGATACTTGCTGCGAGACTGCCCAAACTGGGCGGAAGATTTATCCAAATGGAAGACGAGCTTGCTGCTATGGCAGCTACTCTTGGCGGCTCTATAGCCGGAAAAAAATCACTGACCGCTACATCCGGTCCCGGTATGAGCCTTAAAATGGAGAACCTTGGTTACGGTTATCTGACCGAGATTCCCTGCGTTATCGTTAACGTTATGAGAGGCGGACCCTCAACAGGTCTCCCCACAGGTCCCGGACAGTCTGACGTTATGCAGGCTCGCTGGGGTACTCACGGAGATCACCCCTGTATAGCTCTGACTCCTTCGACTGTACAGGAACAGCTCAACGAAACCGTAAGAGCTTTCAACCTTGCTGAAAAATACCGTATGCCCGTTATCCTTCTTACTGACGAGATCATCGGTCACATGAGAGAAGCAGTTGAGATGCCCGAACCCGGCGATCTTGCAGTTGTTGACCGCAAGCGTCCCACTTGCGATCCTAAAGACTATCTGCCCTACAAACCCGAAGCTGACGGCGTAGCTCCTATGGCCGATTTCGGTTCAGGCTATCGCTATCACATAACAGGTCTTAACCACCTTCCCGACGGTTTCCCTTCTAACGACGGTAAACTGGCTCAGGCTGACGAAATCCGCCAGCAGAAAAAAGTTGACGACAACTATGACGAGATCGTTGTTGTTGACGAAATGATGTGCGACGATGCAGAGATCCTTATCTTTGCATTCGGTTCAACAGCACGTTCTGCTAAAGAAGCGGTTCAGATGGCAAGAGCGGAAGGTATTAAGGTAGGTCTTTTCAGACCCCTTACAATCTGGCCTTTCCCCGACAAACACCTTCTGAAATACAAAGGTAAAGTTAAAAGAGTTATCGTGCCCGAAATGAACCTTGGACAGACAGCTCTTGAAGTTGAAAGAGTGCTGAAAGGATCCCCTGAAGTTGAAGGAATATTCCAGATTGACTCAGAACCTATCAACCCCATTACCATCCTCAACAAAATCAAGGGGGGTAAATAATGTCCTACGATTACAGCAAATACCTCAGAAAAGGTAAAATTCCTCATATCTGGTGCCCTGGCTGCGGCTACGGTATCATTATGAAATCTATGATAAGAGCAATCGACAGCATCGGCTGGGAAAAAGATGATGTTGTTATGACATCAGGTATCGGTTGCGCTTCACGTCTTCCCGGTTATGTGGATTTCAACACTCTCCACACAACTCACGGACGTTCACTCGCTTTCGCAACAGGCGTAAAAGTTGCGAACCCCAAACTCAATGTTATCGCTATGGGCGGTGACGGCGACATGACGGCTATCGGTGGTAACCACTTTATCCACGCTTGCCGTCGTAACATTAACATCACTTGCTTCGTGTTCAACAACTTCATCTACGGTATGACCGGCGGTCAGTATTCGCCCACAACGCCCAAAGGTTCACGTGCGACTACATCTCCCTACGGTAACTCCGACAACCAGTTCGACATTGCTCAGCTGGCTATCGGTGCAGGTGCTACGTTTGTTGCAAGAACAACAACTTACCACGCTGTTCCCATGGAAAAACTGATGAAACAGGCTCTTGAACACAAAGGTTTCTCTATTGTTGAGATCATCGCCGGATGCCCCACAGGCTACGGACGTAAAAACAAACTTGCGAGCCCCGCAGGTATGATCGAATGGCAGAAAGAGCACTCTGTGGCAATTGCACAGTGGGAAAAAATGACTGACGAAGAAAAAGCAGGCAAATTCCCGATAGGCGTTCTTCATGACGTTGAAAAGCCCGAATACGTTGAAGCATATGATGCTAACGTCGGGCTGAGCTAAGAGGTGATATAATGGCTAGACATCAAATCAGACTCAGCGGTTCAGGCGGTCAGGGTATGATCACGGCAGGTATCATCCTCGCAGCCGGTGCATCCGTTCTTGAGGGCAAAAAAGCCATCCAGTCTCAGTCCTATGGACCTGAGGCGCGCGGTGGTGCTTCCAAAGCGGAAGTTATTATCAGTGACGAAGAGATCTACTATCCGAAAGTAATGGCTCCCGACGTTCTGGTTGCTCTTACTCAGGAAGCGGCAGACAAATATTCCAAAGACCTTGTGGACGGCGGTATCCTTATTCTGGATGACCTTATGGTCAAAACTGCTCCCAAAGGCAACTGGAAAGTTTACATGATGCCTATCATCCGCACAGCCGCTGAAAAAGTGGGTAAAGCGATGGTTGCAAACGTGGTAACTCTTGGCGCTCTTAACGAAATCTGCGGATTCGTTAAACCCGAAACCCTTGAAAAAGCGGTTCTTTCCAGAGTTCCCAAAGGCACAGAAGAGCTTAACAAAAACGCTATCAATGCCGGTATCGAGCTGGCTAAGGCTGCAAAAGCGCAGTAAGCGATTTTATAAGTTATCAGAGAGCCCCGCTCAAAAAAGCGGGGCTTTTTTTGTTAAAGCATCTATATCCTTCGAATACTTACATTTAAGCCGGTATGTGATATTCCACATTCAATGCCATTTCCGTTTGCTCGTATATAAATATAAGCTAAACTTATTAATAATAAAAATATAACATTTATCAGTCAAATAGTTGCATATTTACAATTAAACACTAAACATCGGGAGGCTATATGAAGATGTCGTTTAAAATGAAGGTGCTTGTTCCGGTTATTACAGCGGTTGTTGTTGCGTTTATAGCCGCGGACATCTTTATTTACAACGGATTGAAGGGAGACATCCGGTCTATCGCTTCGGGGAGTGCGGAAAATCTTGCAAACAGATACGGAAACGAGTTGAAAGAGGACGTCGGTTCCGCTCTCTCCGTTGCCAAAACCCTTTCCGATACCGCCTCTATGCTCACCTCTTCAGGCGCTCCGGTTTCAAGGAAAGAGGTGCTGGACATGCTTGAGCACGTTCTTGAGAAGAATCCGAATCTTTTTGATGTGTGGATCGTATGGGAACCGAACGAATACGACGGGAAAGACGCTGAACTGGTTGGAACCAATGCCGACGGCACCAACGAAAAGGGTCAGTTCTGCCCTATGCCTTACAGGGACAAGGGCGGGATAGCAAGGTCTTTTACAACCTCCATGTATGAATCCGGCTCTGTCAGCGACTGGTATCTGAAACCTCTGAAGACCGGAAAACCGTTTATAGCTGAACCCGCGACCTATTCGTTTGACGGAAAGGATATTATGACGGTAACGGTGAGCTACCCGTTCTCTGTGAACGGAAAAGTGATAGGCGTTGCCGGAGCCGATCTGCTTCTCGGTGATGTCAGCAATATGATATCGAAGATAAAAGTTTATGATACAGGATTTGCGTTCCTCGCAACGAATGCTCTGACAGTAATTTCGCATAACGACAAAGAGAAAGAAGGACAGAAACTCACGGAACCGGAAGCTGCGGAGGCTATTGAAAAAGGTACTGCAATCAGCCTTATAAATAAGGATACGTTCACCATATACTGTCCTGTCAAAGTTGATGAAATTGACTACACCTATCTGTTCGGAGTACAGATACCCTATTCGGAGATATTCGCCGTACTTGGTATACTCAAAAATACCATATTCGTTATAGCGGTTCTTGCTACAGCAATTATAGTGATCATTGTTCTTGTCACCATAAACAGACTGGTTAACAGGCTCGGCGGAGAACCTGATGTGGTTATTGACGTTATGCAGAAGGTGGCAGACGGGGATTTCACTGCTGAAATGAAAGTCAGGCCTGACGACAGAACCAGTCTTGTCCACTCTGTGAAGCAGATGACAAACAGTCTTGGCGAGATGATAAAAGAACTTCAGGACACGGCTGAAACACTGCGCACATCCAGCGCAGACCTCTCATCCGGCGCTGTTGAGCTCTCTGCAGGTATGACGGAGCAGTCGGGCAGCACAGCGGTGATAGCTACCGCCGCAACGGAGATGACTGGTACCACAAATGACATAGCCCAGAACCTCAGTAACATTTCGGAGTTTGCGAGACTCACATGGGAAAAGGTTAATACAGGCAGAACTGCCGTTGAAGAATCACTCACCGGGGTAATGCGCATTAAGGATACTGTTGACGAATCCTCGGAGCTTGTGACAGGACTTGGCGAGAAATCCGACGAGATAAACAACATAGTAGGAGTGATAAGCGATATTGCCGACCAGACGAACCTTCTGGCGCTTAACGCGGCGATTGAAGCGGCGCGGGCGGGTGAGAACGGCAGAGGTTTTGCCGTTGTCGCGGACGAGGTGCGCAAACTGGCGGAGAGAACCCAGCAGGCGACCACAGAGATATCATCGCTGGTGTCCGGCACACGTGCGGAGGTTGGCAAGGTCACGTCCTCCATGAACGGTGTGACTAAGCAGGTGAGCGACGGAGTAGCCTCGTCAGAACGCATATCAGGAATTCTGAATGAGCTGGAGCAGGAGATATCCAAACTTCAGAGTATGGTGGACAATATCTCCTCCGCAACACATGAAATGGCAGCGACCAGCGACCAGATATACAACGATATAAAGAGTGTGGCGATAATCTCGTCTGAGGTTAAAAACACCGCGGACAACATAGCCGAAAACTCATCGGGTCTGGCGGAGATTTCCGACAGGCTGAAACGGAGTATGGAGAGGTTCAGAGTCAAATAATCCTTGACTAATTGGCATATGCCCATATGTTGTAAGTGGTGAAGATACACAACGAGGTGGTACCATGAAAATATGTTTTCCCGTTGAACAGGATAATGGGCTGGAAAGCCCGGTATACGGTCATTTCGGCTCTGCGCCCGGTTTTGTCACATTCGACACTGAAACACAGCAGACGGGGTTTATAAACAACCGCGACGCTGTTCATGAACACGGCGCATGTAACCCTGCGGCAGCGCTCTGCGGAGCCGGTGTCGATGCGGTTGTTGTGGGAGGAATAGGTCAGGGCGCCATGATGAGGCTTATGCAGGACGGCGTGAGCGTTTATCAGGCGAAAGACGGCAGAGTGAGTGCCGATGCCGAGAATTTCATGCAGAACAGACTGCTGAAACTCGGAGGCAGGGAAAATCTCTGCGGTGGCGGTGCCCACGCGTGCGGCGGTCATTAACGTTTTTTTCCGTCGAACTTTCAACACTCCAAACTTCTTGACAAACAACCCCCTTTGAGTAATTTTTAAGCTCAGAGGGGGTTTCTTATGAAAATATGTTTTCCCGTAGATTCTTTTCAGGGCATGAAAAGCACCATAACACACCATTTCGGCGCTGCGCCCTGTTTCATAACCTATGAGACCGATACGAGTGAGGCGGGACTTCTCTATGCACAGGATCTCCAGACTACGGGTTCGTGCAACCCCTCCATCGAACTTGCAAATCAGGGCGTTGAGGTTGTCATAACCGGCGGAATCGGTCCCGGTGCACTGCAAAGGCTTATGGACAACGGAGTCCACGTTATGCAGGCGAAAAGCGGCATAGTTGAGGAAGATCTCGAAAATTATACCAAAGGATGCCTCACCGTTTACGGTTACGACGAAGGCAAGTGTGACTGCAACGGCTGATGTTTAAACCTGAGCTGAAAGACGTCCCCGAAAATCCCGGGGTATACCTTTATATCGGAAAGAACGACGAGATTCTCTATGTGGGCAAAGCGAAGAACCTGAAAAACAGGGTCTCCTCGTACTTTACCGATATGGAGCACAAGCCGCTGAAAACGCTGAAAATGCTGGAGGCGGCGCGGGACTTTCGCTTCGTTGTAACAACCAGCGAGGCGGAGGCGCTGCTCCTTGAAAACAATTTCATCAAAACCGAAAAGCCGCGATACAACGTCCGGCTCAAGGATTCCAAAAGCTACCCATATATACGTATAACAGACGGGGAGTACCCGAAATTACTCATTACCCGCGAATCAGGACACTCAGGCGAATATTTCGGTCCTTATACGGACGTTACTGCTCTCAGGGGGATCACAGAGGAGATCCTGAGAGCGTTTCCGCTGCGCACCTGCACCGATACGAAATTTAAAGAGGGCAGGGTGTGCCTGAAATATCAGATAAAGCAGTGCTTGGGTCCCTGCGAAAACCTCATCAGCCGCAACAGATACGCAGATATGGTGAAAGAGGTGCGGGATTTTTTTAACGGGGATTACGAGAGTATCAAGGAGCGCCTGACGGCAGAGATGATGCGCCTTTCCGACCGGATGGATTTCGAGGAGGCTGCGAAGCTACGCGACAGGATACGCAACATTGAAAAGCTGTTCATAAAGCAGACTGTGGTGCTTTCGGAGGACAGACGGAGCATAGACGTTTTCGTGCCCCACACAATAGATAACGTTTCCGGTATAACGGTTCTGTTCGTCCGCGGCGGGAAGCTGGTGGGCAGCCGCACGGATATCTTTGAGGACGAAAACCCTGAGGACGTTCTTGAATCGTATATTTTACAGTTATACTCATCCGTTGTGAGCTTTCCTGATATGATATCGGTTTTCGGTCTGGACGAGACCGACACCCTTCACGATGCTGTGGAGCGCAGTGCCGGAAGAAAAGTTATTCTCCGGAAACGCGGGTTTTCACAGCTATATGCTCTGGGACTTGAAAACGGCAGGATACAGACTGAACTTTATCTGAGAAAACTCAGCAGACGCAGAGACATCAGCCTGCGACTGAAAGAGATTACCGAATACGATGGCGAGATAAAACGCGTTGAGTGCGTGGACATCTCCCACCTCGGCGGTAAGGGCACTGTGGGTGTATCCGTCGTCACTGTTGACGGGGATTTCGCACCGCCGCAGTATCGGAAATACAGGATAAAATCTGCTGAAAACGATGATTTTGTATCGATCTACGAGCTGTTTTCACGCAAGTTCGAAAATATAAAAGAGGGCAGCGAACCTCTGGCTGACCTCTATATAGTTGACGGTGGTATAGGGCAGCTCAACAGCGCTCTGAAAGCCATGCAGGAGCAGGGTGTTACGGCAAATTTCATCTCCATATCCAAAGGTCGCTCCATAAAATTCATGAAGGACAGGCAGGAGGATTCCATAGAGTCCATCCATCTTCCGGGCAGAAAGAACCCGCTGAACCTGAAAAAGA
Organism: Seleniivibrio woodruffii; assembly: GCF_029267515.1. GTDB lineage: Bacteria > Chrysiogenota > Deferribacteres > Deferribacterales > Geovibrionaceae > Seleniivibrio > Seleniivibrio woodruffii_A. The sequence goes on along the minus strand of NZ_JAJUIS010000004.1, from coordinate 255,051 downwards.
ACAGTCCGGTTCTGCTCTTTGTGCAGAAGATAAGAGACGAGGCGCATCGTTTTGCAATAACATACAGCCGGAAACTGGCTCTGAAAGACTTCAAAAAATCGCCGCTTCTGGATATTGCCGGAATGGGAGAAAAATCACTCAAAAAGATACTTGAGAACTATCCTGACATATATAATGAGAAAGAACTCTCTGCGGATGAAATTGCAGCAGCGTGCAAAATACCGCTGCCACTTGCGGAGAAAGTGATTCTATTTGTAAAATCCGTTTAATTTCAGTGAATTGTCTTTTCTTCAAGTCTCTGTTAAGTCACACGATAATTTGAATTTTGCAGAAATCGTGGTAAAATATTGCAGAGTACTTAAAGGAGGACTTTATGAAGGTTAAAAGGTTATTGTTATCGGCAGCAGCAGCCGCGCTTCTGCTGCCTTCGACGGCTTTCGCAGGTCTGTTCGATCTGACGGTTTCGTCAGGCGGCGATTCATATTCCGAAAGCTATTCAAAGGTCGAAGATCTGTTCGACAACTTTGATGTAGAGGAGATTTCACCCCACTTTTCTGGCTTTAACGAGGACACTTCCGGTGCGGATATGGTTATCGATTTCAGAGGACTGCCCGCATATCTGACCATCGCCCCCAACTCTAACAAGTATATTCTGGATATCCCCTCGGTGGGCATCTATGAAGAGTTTGACGGCGCAACAAGAGACGAAAGTTCCGATAAACTGGAAGACTGGTTCAAAAAGGACGGCGGAGACGCCATCACAAAAATTATGAAAAAACTGGCGGCAGACACCGGAACAGACCCTATTGCGGGGAACCCTTCGTCGCTGATGAGCCGTATGTCCGCTATGGATTACGATATGGCCGTCAACCCCGAATCAAACGTTATGGAGCTGAACGGTCAGGCTTCTCCCGATCTGAATGCAAACCTTATCTCTGTTTTCGCCAGATACAGCAACTATAAGGTTGACGGCGTGAAGAGCAAGGAATATGCTCTTCCGCTCGCATACACCATCCGTTTCAACGGTTCAAAAAACACTCTGGCAATAAGGCTTCCCATGTCTCAGGTTACAGTTGAGGATTCAACCGCGTATAATGTCGGTCTGGGGCTTGCTCTCGGATATCAGGTTGCGGACAACTGGAGGCTGACTCCTGCCGTGGGTTACGGCGCTGTTGGTTCAATAGACCTTGGTTCTGTCGGTCAGATAGTTTCCGGCTCACTCACCAGTTCATACATGTTCCACCCCGGAAAATTTCTTCTGAATATGGGTAACATGGCTGGTTATTACAAAACTCTGCCCTTTAAACAGGGCGATTACGACATCGACCCCGACATTCAGAACACAGTTGTCAGAAACGGTCTGAATTTCATCATCCCCATTGGTGAGGCCAAAACAAAGTCTCTCGATCTGTTTGTCACCGATACAAGATACTTCGGTTCAGATCTTTACATTGATCAGTACAATGAAATAGGCTTCTCCTACGGCTATATGAAGAACACCATTAAGGAGAAGAACGGTAAATCCAAAAGCTATATAACCAATCTGCGTGCAGGTCTCACATACATGACGGCAGATAATGCTGACGGATTTACGGTTAATTTCGGCTGGTCGTTCTGATATCACCGCATTATTGCTTATAACACTTCGCATTTTTGCGTTGCCGGATGAAGAAAATTGTTCTGATGTATTCAATATACACTGCGAACAATTTTTTCACCGCCGCCTTAAACTGCCAGGTTCTAAGCAATAATTAATTTAACGCTTCGCATTTTTGCCAACATATGAAAAAAGCCCGTCAAAACAGACGGGCTTTTCTTATTTTCTGCGGCAGACTTGAGCAGTCGATAAATCAGGCAAGGCGTATGAGCAGGTCGCCAGCCTCGATCTTGTCCCCTTCCAGAAGCAGAATGTCTTCCACAACGGAGTCGATGGCAGCCGCAATTTTGGTCTCCATCTTCATGGCTTCGGTGATAAGCAGGATGTCGCCCTTTTTAACACTGTCGCCCTTTTTCACGTTCATTTTTGTTATCTTGCCGGGCATTGTTGCACAGACGTCTTTGGGGTCTGATATGTCGCCCTTGGCATTGGACTTGATTATTGACGCAAGAGTGTCGTCCTTAACCATTACGGAACGGGGTTGTCCGTTCAGTTCGAAGTAAACTTTTCTGCGTCCCTTCTCGTCCGGTTCGCTGATGTTGATATATCTGATGATGAGTGTTTTTCCCTCTTCAATGTCCGCTTCTATCTCTTCCTCTTTGTGCAGGGGATAGAAGAAGTCTTTTGTGGCGAAAACGGAAGCGTCGCCGTATTCGTTTACGAATGAAACATATTCCTTGAACACAGCGGGGTACAGAGCGTTTGAAATCTGCTCTTCGGGTGTGAAGCTGCGTCCGAATTTTGCTTTCAGCTCGTCGTGCGCCTTTTCAAAATCATAGTCCTCAAGCAGCTCGCCTGGGCGGCAGTCCAGAGGTTTATCGCCTTTCAGCACTATGCGCTGAAGCTCTTTCGGGAAACCGCCGTAAGGCTGTCCGAGCATCCCTTTGAAAAAGGATACGACTGAGTCAGGGAAGTTCAGCGTTTCGCCCTTTGTATAGATATCGTCCACTGTGAGGTTGTTGCGCACAAGGAACAGCGCAAGGTCGCCCACAACCTTTGACGAAGGTGTAACTTTGATTATATCGCCGAGCTCGGCGTTAACAGCCGTGTACATGTGGCGGACTTCCTCCCATCTGTCGATGAGCCCCATAGCCTCAACCTGAACGATGAGGTTGGAATACTGACCGCCCGGTATCTCGTGGATGTAAACTTCCGCTGTGGAGGCCTTCAGACCGGATTCAAAGGGGAAATAGTACCTGCGCACCCTGTCGAAATAGTCGGATATCTGCTGAGTGGTTGCTTTCTCCAGCGAGGACGATTTGGGTTGACCGTCCAGCGCCGCCATGATGGAGTTCATGTTCGGCTGGCTGGTGAGCCCGCTCATGGCGCTGACCGCAGCGTCGATTATATCTGCGCCCGCTTCAAAAGCCATCAGAGCCGCCGCTTCAGCGTTTCCGCTGGTGTTGTGGGTGTGGAAATGGACAGGCAGTCCGGTCTCCTCTTTAATAGCTTTGATAAGCGCTTTCGCTGCATAGGGTTTCAGCAGTCCAGCCATATCTTTGATGCCTATTATATCTGTTCCCGCCTCGGAAAGTTCTTTGGCAAGAGATGTGTAATATTTAAGAGAGTATTTTGTACGTTTCGGGTCTGTGATGTCTCCTGTGTAGCAGATTGCCGCCTCGGCGATGCGTCCGTGTTTCTTGACCTCTGCTATGGCGGGTTTCATCTGGTCAACCCAGTTGAAACAGTCGAATATGCGGAACACGTCCATTCCGTTTTCGCAGGCGAGTCTGATAAACTCTTTTACCACATTGTCGGGATAGTTTGTGTATCCCACTGCGTTTGAGGCGCGAAGGAGCATCTGGAAAAGGATGTTCGGGATGCGCTCGCGAAGCTGTGCCAGCCTGTCCCAAGGAGATTCTTTAAGAAATCTGTATGAAACGTCATAGGTTGCTCCGCCCCACATCTCCATAGAGAAAAGCCCGCTCATGTGGTGTGCGTAAACGTCAGCTATCTCAAGCATATCCTTTGTGCGCAGACGGGTAGCCAGCAGTGACTGGTGCGCGTCGCGGAATGTGGTGTCGGTGAACAGCGCCTCTTTTGAAGTGCGCAGATATTTCATAACGCCGTCAACGCCTTTGCGGTTCAGTATATCCTTTGTGCCGGTAGGCATCGGTGTGCCGAAGGGAACTCTGGGCGGATTTATCGCCGGAAGCACTATCCCTTTGCCGAGAACAGAGCCTGAAGGGTTGTTTACAATGTTGTTGGCAAGGAATTTGAGAGATTTTGTCGCTCTGTCCATGGGTCTTTTAAATTCGAAAAGCTCTTTTGTGTTGTCCACAAAGGTTGTTGAAGCCGCGCCAGATTTGAAAGTCTGGTGATTCAGCACGTTCTGCAGGAATGGCATGTTGGTTTTCACGCCTCTGATGCGGAACTCGCTTAGGGCTCTGACCATTTTCATTACCGACTGGTCGAAAGAGTGGGCGTGGGTGGACACCTTCACCAAGAGGGAGTCATAGTGAGGTGATATTTTGGCGTTTGCAAAACCATTACCGGCATCCAACCGCACGCCGAACCCTGTGGCAACTCTGTATGCTTCTATCTCCCCGGTGTCGGGGAAGAAGTTGTTTTCCGGATCTTCTGTTGTGACACGGCACTGGATTGCATATCCGTTTTTACGAATGGTATCCTGTGTCGCCATGTCTATGTGTGACGAGCTTAATGGCTCGCCGGAGCTTATAAAAATCTGGCTCTGAACAATGTCAATGCCGGTTATGTTCTCTGTTATGGTGTGTTCAACCTGTAGTCTGGGGTTTACTTCGAGAAAGAAAAAGTCCTGATTCTTATCGACGAGAAACTCTACGGTAGCAGCATTGACCAGTCTTGAGCGTTTGCCTATGGCGATAGCCGCATCGTACATTTTGTCCAGAGTTGACTGTGCAACGTTAACTGAGGGCGCTATCTCGATGAGCTTCTGGTGGCGTCGCTGAATTGAGCAGTCCCTCTCGAAGAGGTGCACGATATTACCCTGTTTGTCCGCGAGAAGCTGAACCTCTATATGTTTAGGCTGTTCAATGTATTTTTCTATTATGACATCGCCGTTGCCGAACGCTTTCAGTGCTTCGCTTCTGGCGGATTCGAAGTTGTCCTCAACGTCTTTTCTGTTGAACGCAACACGGATTCCGCGTCCGCCGCCTCCGGCGACTGCCTTCAGAAGCACGGGGTAACCGATTGATTCGGATGTGGTTATTGCTTCTTCAAGGGTGGGTACCACGCCCAGAGAACCCTCTATGACAGGGATTCCGCACTCTTTTGCAAGTATTTTTGCATTCTTCTTGTCACCGAACATTTCGATTGTTTCAGGATTGGGTCCTACAAATATGATTCCCGCGTCCTTGCACTTCTGGGCAAATACGGCGTTTTCAGACAGAAACCCGTATCCGGGGTGGATGGCATCCACCTTTTTATGTATGGCGATCTGAATTATTTCATCCATATTGAGATAAGCGGCAACAGGGTCGAGACCTTTGCCTATGAGATACGCTTCGTCCGCCTTGTATCTGTGGAGGGAGTATTTGTCTTCGTCGGAATAGACCGCAACCGTTCTGATACCCAGCTCGGTGCAGGCTCTGAATGTACGGATGGCTATTTCGCCTCTGTTGGCAGACATAAGTTTTTTAATTCTCATATTTACTCCCTGTTTCTGTACTTCTGCTCGGATAATATAACGCAATATCTAAAATGTCAATAGTCTAAAATCCCTTGGTAATCAAGCATTATGGCATATATGCTCTTTAAACCGCGTTATATATATGCTTTTTATTTGATAACAGGATTAAAATTATTTTTTATAGTTCAAAACAGGCAGAATTTTTACTATCTATTTGAATTCATAATAATGAGTGTGAGTATTAGTTGAATCGCCTTTGTTTCTAATTATTTATATGACTATAGGTGAAAAACCTATTTGTCTTTACAGAACAAAAGTTTGGTTATATAGTCAATACTGTTGAAAGAGGTGACCGATGAGAAATATAATTCTTATGTTAATGATACTGATCTCCGTTACTGCCTATGCCGAAACGGTTGAAAGCGTTCTGGCATCGCTGGATAAGATAAAAAGCTACTCTGCGGATTTTGTACAGAAAACCGAGCTTGAAGGTTTCGGCTCCGATACCTATTCCGGCAGACTTTATATCAAAAGCAGAAGCAGAGCCATGTGGGATTACCAGAAACCCTACAGACAGTTTTATCTTTTTGACTCCAAAATGATGCAGTTTTATGACAGCGAGACAAAGCAACTGATTAAACAGAAGCTCGATCCTACTGCTAACGCCTTCATGAGACTGATGTATAACCCTTCCGACATGAGAAAGGATTTCACTGCATCTTTCAACGACGCGACAGACAGGCTTACCCTTAATCCTGTTAAAAAGGATTCAGGAATCGGTGCAATAACGTTTACTGTAAAAAGCGGCGTGATAACCGGTATTACCACAAGGGATCAGAACGGAAATAACACAAGTATCGTGCTGACCAACATAAAGATAGATCCGGAAATTTCTGACAGCGTATTCAATCCTTCAGTGCCTAAAGATACCCAGATATTCAACCACTGATGTTGCTTGGCTGTGATATGCGGCGCACTTCTGCGTTGCCGCTGCAAAAAATATTGCTCATGTACTGACTATGTACACTGCGCATATTTTTTGCGTGTAGCCTTGAATTGATTGCGTCTGACAGCCATGCCGATTTCATATTTGCTCGTCACGCAGCCCTTCTGCTGTTAGAAGAATTCCGCGGAGCATATTTGCAATGATTTCTCCGGGCATAGGCTCTGTTCTGTATGACTGGTGAAAAAGGTACAGACCTCTATTTTCAGTTCAGATAGTCTGTGATGTTTGCTGTGGGTTTGCCGACGTGGTAGCCCTGAATATAGTCAATGCCCATGTCGATAACCTTTCTGCGGACGCTTTCGGAGTGGACAAACTCTGCAACTGTTTTGATGTTAAGTTGATTCGCAAACTTGATTATGGTTTCAACGATTATCTGCGACTGTCTGTCGTGGTCGATGTTCTTTATCAGCGAGCCGTCTATCTTTATGATATCTACATTCAGCTCAGACAGGTATACAAAGTTTGAGTAACCGGAACCGAAATCGTCTATCGCTACCATGGCGCCTGTCTTTTTCAGCTCTTTTATGAAATCGTTTACCACTGCGAAGCTCTCTATGCCTTCGGATTCCAACAGCTCAAAAATGACCCTGTTGGCTATCCCGCTGGTTTTCAGCGTGTCCAGGATAAACTTGGATGTGGATTCATCCATTATATCCTCTATGGAGAGGTTTATGGTGAACATGAAGTTATTATGCGCAAATGTTTCGAATGATCTTGTCATCATACGTTTTGTAATATGCTGGTAGAGTTTGGTTTTTTTGATGATGTCAAGGAACTGGAAGGGTGTTATCACCTCATCGTTGTCGATTATACGCACCAGACATTCAAATTTTTCCACTATTCCGGTTTTTGAATTTGCTATGGGCTGATAATAGGGCAGGAGGTTATTTTCGTTCAGTGCGCGTTTGACAATTTTTGTCCAGCGTATATCTTTCTCATATTCGTCAACCATGTCCATGGTTGTGTCGTATATGACATAGGGATGTTTTTTCTTCTCTGCAAGGCGCATCGCCATGCCCGCTTTTTCAAATACGTTTCCTTTTTCTGCGGAAACTCCGGCTGTGACTGATATGTCAATTTCAATTTCAAGTTCTTCGTATTTGACTGTAAACTCAAGATGGTCGCTCAGCTTGCCCATCAGTGCTTCCAGATCTTCGCGGCTCATATCGGAATCTGCCAGCATGGCGTATTCATTGCCGTGGAATTTGTAACATTCGAAGTTCACGTCGCACTGGAATGAGCTTATGCGCTCGCCCAAATCTATAAGAACGAAATCGCCGATGATGAAACCGTAGGTCTCGTTTATCTTCTTGAAAGAGTCGATGTTCAGCAGTATCAGCAGAGGATTTTTTATGCTGTTAAGGTCGCTTACGAGTTTGTTGCGGTTGGGAAGTCCGGTGAGGTGGTCTGTGTAAAGCTGATTGGTAAGCTCTATGTTCAGCTCTTCAAGATCTTTGTTTCTGGTCTCTATGTCTTTTTTATATCTGGAAAATATCTTTTGGACGTGTCTTGAGAAGTACCATGATATGCCCGCCGCAAAGAGTGCGGAAAAGAAGAAGAGCACAAGAGAGTACCGCGTGTTCCTGTTCAGTTTCTCCTGAACAGCGGTGTTCTTTTCCGCTACTATGTCTGTGAGGTCGTCAATGTTTACCGCGGCGCACATAAACCAGCCCCACTGTTCCATCATCCGGCAGTGGGCTATTACCTGTGCTTTTTCGTTCCAGTCTTTGTATTCCTGCTCATAAAAAACGTATTGGCTGTTTTCCTGCATGGATCCTGCGATGAGATCTTTAAAATATTTGACGCCGCTGGAGTCTTTTATATCCATAAGGTTTTTGCCTGAAAATCCGGAGTTTCCGGGTATTGAGAGTCCGGTTCCGTCGGCATTGAGCATGAAATAGTGTCCTTTTTCGTCGAAACGCACAGAGTCAACACGGGTTATAAGCTGTTTTGTAACGCTCTCTTTCAGTTCGGAACGGTTAAAAGCTGAACCGAGATACCAGTCTGTGTGGGGGATACTTCTTACATAAGCTGTCTGCTGTATGAATTTTGTTCCATTGGTTTCTGCTGGCATGGTGTTTTCAACATAAACGCCCTTGTCGCTGACAGCGCCTATTTCATCTCGCACAGGATACATGCCGTAAGGAGATTTCAGATTGTACAGGTTAGTGCCTTTGGGAAACAGCGGGTGGAAAATGACCGTTCCGTGTTTGTCGATGATATAAAGGTTTCCCGGCGAAGTGTCTCGGTCATACTGTGAAATGTATTTTTCAAACGCAGCGGTATAAGCGCCGTGTTTAAGAGGTGTGGTTTCTTTCAGAAACTGTGCCACGTCAATGGCGTGGTCGACTCGGTCTTTTATGATTTCGCACATGGTCTGCTTGTTTCTGGAAGCGTAATAATCAACCATGTTAAACATTCTGTCCAGTTCGCCTGAAAGAATGTTTTTCTTTGTTTCTATGAATGATTTGACCAGTTGTGAACGTTCGGCTTCATATTCGTTTTTCGTTTGATTTGCAATAAAAACAATCATGGCAACTGTTATTATAAGTATCACAATTACCATGTTAATCAAACTTATACGACCAATGTTATTCTCATTGAGATATTTGCCGAGCATGATACTTCCTGATTAACTACTATTTTTAATAATACCGTATCAGCTACGTTATAAGCAACTGATATTATTAAATTGGGTAAAAATACGCTTCCTGAATATCATAGTCTATGCGCTCGGCCATAACCTCTATGGGATCCGCCGCACGGTACATTATTCCGGTACGTTTCCCCTTAACAAGCTCGGCTTTTTTTATGTACTGATAAACGTCTCCCTGAATTGATTCCAGTGTCACGGTACCTTTAAGCATGAGCGTGGGCAGATATACCGACAGCCCGAATGGACCGACGGAGGTTATTATGGCTGCGAATGGTTCGTCCATATGTTTCATGAGGTATTTTATCTTTTTGAAACGTTCGATATCCCTTTCCGCGTTTTCCGCCCTCTGTTCGTTCTCTGTGGACTTCTGGCAGGCGGTGTCTATATCTGTTGTTGTATTGTAATGTGCGGAGAATAGTCTGTTGCATATGAGCCTGTGCACCATCAGGTCGGGATAGCGGCGGATGGGGCTGGTGAAGTGTGTATAAGACTCGGAAGCAAGACCGAAGTGACCTATGTTGTTGGTGTTGTATTCCGCTTTTGCCATGGTGCGCACGAGTGCCGGACCAAGGATATCTCCGTAGGGAGATGCGGCGACGATATCGCTGACCTTCGCAACTTCTTTCGGTGTGATGTCTTTTATGGATACCGCCAGCCCGAAGGTTTCTGCCAGTTCAGCAAAATCCCTGAGTTTAAGCGGATCCGGTTTGTCGTGTATCCTGTAAACCGATTTATCGACGTTCTTTTCCAGAAATTCAGAAACAACTTCGTTCGCTTCTATCATAAAGTGTTCGATGATGCGGTGGGAAAGGTGTCTTTCTGCGGCACGTATCGCCGTGACCTCACCGTTTTCGTCAAGGTCAAACTCGGTTTCCGGGAAATCGAAATCCAGCATTCCGTCCTTTTTTCTGCGTTTCATGATTAACAGCGCCAGTCTTTCGGAATCTTTGATTAGATCAAGAACGTTTTTGTCGTCCTCTTTCTCTTTTCCGTCCAGCACAGACTGAACGTAGGTGTATGTCAGCCTTCTGTCGCTTTTTATTATTGATCGGTAAAGGTCTGCGCGTTTCCTGTGACCTTTTTCGTCATATGTTATCTTGGCGGTAAGTGTCAGCTTTTCTTCGTTGGGGCGGAGACTGCAAAGGTTATTGGATAGCATCTCCGGCAGCATCGGCACTGCAAATTCGGGGAAATAGAAGCTGGTGCCCCTTGTGAAAGCCTCTTTATCTACTGGGGTGTCAGGATGCACGAAGTGACTTACGTCGGCTATATGGACGTAAAGGACGTATCCGGTGTCGGTGACTTCAACAGATATTGCATCGTCAAAGTCTTTTGCCGTTTCCCCGTCTATGGTTACGGTGGTCAGCTCACGGAAGTCAGTACGTTTTCCCTGTTCTTTCAACAGTTTCTGAGCTATGGAGGCGACATAGGTTTCAACCTCCTGCGGATATTCACGCTCAATGCCGTATCTGTTGAGCACGATGAGGTCTTCAATGCGCGGGTCTTCCAGCTTTCCCAGACGCTTTGTGATTTTGCCTCTGCCTGCTTTCTGACCATCCGGGTATGCGGTCAGCTCGACCATAACAACGTCGTCGTTTTCAATGCCTTTGGCGGATGCTGCTGAAACATATATGTAGGAGTTGAATTTTTTTGTCATGGGTACAACGCGCAGTATTCCGGCAAGGTTTTCCGCTCTGCCTATAATCTGCTGCACCGAGCGCTCGGTTATCTCCAGAACCTTGCCTTCGGGTTTGCCGCGGAAAGATTCAACTGACACTTTCACTCTGTCGCCGTGAAGAGCACCGCCCATCTTGTTTCTGGGGATGAAGAGGTCTTTCCCGCCGCCGTCAACTGTAAGAAAACCGTACCCGTCCGGATGCAGATCCACCTTGCCGGTAAGAGTTTTACGTTCCTCTCTTTCCGTCTGGCTCGATGCGCTGTATGTACCGTTACGGTTGGCTTTAACTTTGTGCTTGCGGGTAAGTTCCTTCAGCTCAGCCTTGAGCATTTTGGGATCTTCCTGCGTCATGGAAAGAAGCTGCTTGAATGTGAGGGGCTTGCCCGCACTTTTTATGGTTTTAAGAATCCTGCTCAAGGTCGTGTTCCCTCACTTTTTTTCTAAAGGTATTTCTGTTTATACCTAAGATTTTTGCGGAAATCGACTTATTATTTCCAGTCTTGTCAAGAACCGCTTTCATGAGAGGGAATTCCACTATTTTCATATATTCTTCATATGCGTTGTTGCCGTCTGAAAGTGTTTCGGACTCGATGATATCCAGCGCCAGCTTATAAAGGTCGTTGGATGTGCTTTTGGATCCTGCCGCCGGATTATGTTCAAAAATCTTTGCGGGCAGGTTCTCCGGCATGATAATGTCGGTTTCGGCGTTAACTATCGCGTATTGAATGGTGTTTTCCAACTCGCGTATGTTGCCGGGCCATCTGTATGCCGTCAGTGCCTCAAGCGCCTCTTCGGAGCAGGTGAGCACGCGGTCTTTGATGTTTTTATGTTTATGGAGAAAGTGATTTGTGAGGTAAGCGGTGTCTTCTTTGCGTTCATAGAGTGGCGGAAGCTCGATGGAAACGACGTTCAATCTGTAATAAAGGTCTTCGCGGAACTTGCCCTGCGCCACCAGTTCCTCAAGGTTTCTGTTGGATGCGGCAATTATTCTCGTGTCCAGTTTAAGGGTACGGCTGGAGCCGACCTTTGTAACCTCTTTCTCCTGAATGACCCTGAGCAGTTTCGATTGCAGCCCCATATCCATCTCGGAAATCTCGTCGAGGAAGATGGTTCCTGTGTGAGCTTCTTCAAATTTACCCTTTTTATCGGTGACAGCACCTGTGAAAGAACCTTTTTCGTGACCGAAAAGCTCACTTTCAAGGAGTTCGTTGGGTATCGCCGCCATATTTATGGGGATAAAAGGTTTGTCGAAACGGGCGGACTGACGGTGAATCATCCTTGCCACAACCTCTTTTCCCGTTCCGGATTCTCCGAGGATAAGCACGTTTATGTTCGTCTTGGATATCTTGCCTATGAGCTTGTATATCTCAAGCATCTTTTTGTTTTTCGTTTCGAAGTCGTATTCTTTTATATCGGCTATCGGGTGCTGCTCAATTTTTCCGCAGAGTGCAATAACCTTGTTTTTAAGCTGATTAAGGTCAAAAGGTTTCGGAAAGAAATCTTTTGCGCCTGATTTTATGGATTCGATGACGTTTGAACCTGTGTCCTGCGCCGTCATGATTATGAAATGAGTGTCTTTGTATATGGCTGCCCATTTTTCGGTCAGTCTTATACCGTTGTGCTCGCCGAGGAAAATATCCACAAAGCAGATGTCCACACCTTTAGAAAGGTAATTCTCTGCCATATAGGGATCTTCTGTGGTCAGAACATCAATTTTCTCGTCTGTAAGTCCTTCTTTTAAGAGCCATAGGATGTTCGTTTCATCGTCAACGGCAAGTACACGTATCTTTCTCATGGAGTGACTATACACCATGATGAAAAAATAATCAACAAAAGTAATAGGGAATAATCACATTAATGACTATTTAATGTGCAGTATTTTATATGAGGACGAAAAAAAAGGCACTCTTTTCAGAGTGCCTTAAATGATTTATGGATTTTTTAAAGCTCTATTTCCACTGTGCAAGTTTTTGTTTTGCAAGTCTTGCCGCATCCGAATCCGGATAGTCCGCAACGAGTTTTTGCAGTGTGGATATGCTGTTGTCCTTGTCGGAAAGGCTTCCGTAGCAGTATGCCAGTTTAAGCATGGCATCCGGCACCTTGTTTCCGTTGGGGTATTCGTCCAGCAGCTCTTTAAATTTAGCGGCTGCGCCGTTAAAATCCTTCATGCCGTAGCGGATTTCACCTACCCAGTACATTGCGTTGTCGGAACGTTCATCTGCGGGATATTTTTTAAGGAATTCATTGAATTTCGCTTCGCTTTCAGGGTATTTCCCGTTTCTGTACAGCTCATATGCGTATGTATAAAGGCTCATCTTGTCCTGCATGTTGTCTTCGATAATGATGACATCGGAGGAACTTTTGACAGGTGCCGCAACGGAAGGCTCCGAGTCCATCGGAGAGGGCAGGGGAGCGCCCTTGGCAGTGGTTGTTGTGCCTTTTTCAAGTGCGGTGACACGGTCTTTCAGGTCGATGATATCTGTGTTCATCACAGTCATCTCTTCACGAAGCTGTGCCAGTGCGTCTGAGTTTTTATTGATGTTTTCGGAGTTTATCCTGATGTTTTTGTCAAGATCTTGAATTTTGATCTGCATGTCGCCCATTGTGGACTGAATGCCGAGCATTTCATCCTTGATGTTGTTCATGCTTTTCTGGATAAGCAGTTCGTCGTTTCCGCAAGCGGAAAGCGCCAGTCCGGCAAGAATAACTACGGCGGCCTTTTTCATTACTCCTCCTTTCATTATAACAGGAAAGCGTCTACTTTCTGTACAAGTATATCTGTGTCGGGCTTGCCAATAAAAAGATTTGCGCCGACTCCCAGCACCTTTCTTTCGTTTTCTTCGGAAGCCAGAGAGGAGAAAACGATTACGGGTATTGTTTTTGTCGCTTCCATCCCGCGGATGGTCTTAACAACGAATGCGCCGTCGGTGACGGGCATTTCAAGGTCGGTTATCACCAGATCAGGTGTTTGTTTCATAAGCTGGTCAAGCAGCAGCTTTCCGTTTTCAAAAGCAAAAACGGTGTAGCCGGCCTGTTCAAGGTGCGAAGCGAGGAATCTTCTTATAACGGATGAATCCTCGGCAAGAAACACCACTTTCCCCTGACGCTGTTCTGATTTTGAATAATCAATGTTAACGTCTTTAAGGGCTGTGTCGGGGTTCAGTTCCAGAACTATCTTTTCAAAGTCAAGAAGCTGTATAAGGTTTCCGCCTATGTCGATAACGCCGAGAACCGTTTCCACAAGGCTGAAATCCGTCATGGAAGAATAGTCTTTTATATCCGCCCATGTAATTCTGTGTATGCGTACAACTTCATCCACAACAAAACCGTTGTATTCGTGGTTGAAGAAAGTGACGATTATTTTTTTGTCGGCATAGTCGTTTTCATATTTGAGTCCCAGCCACTGGGCAAGATCGATGATAGGGATGAGCTTTTGTCTGATATTAGCGGTTCCCACAACGGACGGATGTGCATCAGGAACGCGTACTATCTGGGGAAATCTTATTACTTCCCTGACCTTTGCAACGTTTATGCAGAAATGGTGCTCTTTGTTGTCCGTGCGTATGATAAATTCGACGATTTCAAACTCATTGGTACCCGTTTCAAGAAGTATGCCGTGATCTAATGCCATATACGACCTCTCATATTGTAATATGCTAGCATGATTATTCATTACTTTCAATCTTTTTACTGTTTCGCTGCCGATATGCGTCGCATGATGTCGTCAGTTCTTCCTTAGAACTGCTCACATATTTTTTATATGCTCGCAGCTCCTTTGTAAGCCCTTCCTTATCCTGCTCGCATCTCGGCAGCGAAAGCTATCTTTTGTCGCATGATGTCGTCAGTTCTTCCTTAGAACTGCTCACATACATTCCTTACGCCCGCAGTCCTGTGTAAATCCTTCCTCATCCTGCTCGCATCTCGGCAGCGAAAGCTATCTTTTGCCGCATGATGTCGTCAGTTCTTCCTTAGAACTGCTCACATACATTCCTTATGCCCGCAGTCCTGTGTAAATCCTTCCTCATCCTGCTCATCTCACAGATATCGTTCTTGCACTTGCCCTCTTTTGCTCTATGATGTAGTATTAAAAAATGCGAAAACTGTTCGGGATATTTCTTATTTCATTATTGTGCGCAAATGCGTGGGCTGCGGGGATTTATCTGCGCAGCAAAGGGCATTTCAGCGAGCTTGTCATCACCGGTATTGCGGACAAAGTGATGTCTGTAAGCAAGGGCAGCGACATGCTTGCCGTTGAATCGTCCGTGGTTCTTTCCGGTATAGACGGAACACGTATAAAAGACCCCTTCATCCGCTCCATAGCGGTAAACGGGCGTATACTCACAATTTCACTTTTCCCCGGCAACGATTATACGGTTAACACCAGAGGAAAGGATTTCAGGCTGGTTGTTGCCAAGAAAAAACAGACGGAAACCATCAAGACCGGATACGGGATAGAAAAACCCATAGCAACGAAAGACATGCTTCAGATTGAAAACACCAAGCTGGATACGGTTCTTTCCAGAATAGACGGACTGATGGCATCCAAAAACTATACCGAGGCGATGAATCTTGCCGAAAGCGTGGTTAAATCGCAGCCGGACGGCTATTACAAACAGGAAGCCTATTTCCGTCAGGGACTTATTTATCTGTATACCGGCAAGGAAAATTATAATAATTATGTATTCGCATCACAGGTTTTCGATAATTTTCTGAAACAATATCCTGATTCTTTCCGCAAAAAGGACGCCATGATAAAATCTGCCGAGGCGAAAGAATCGGCTCAGTTGTACAACGAAGCGATTTTTGCATACAATAATGTAATCAAAACCCTGCGCGCACCGGATGTTATAAAGACAGCCTACGAGCGGATAGCGGATATATACACCGAAATGGGCAAGTATAAGGACGCCATCGAAACCCGCAGGGAACTGGTCAGCAATTTCAAATCAGAGGCGGGACGCCAGAGCGCGCAGATAGGTATGCTGCAGGCAAAGATGAAGGATTATGATCTTGCATACTCCTCTTTTCTCACGGTTATGAACAGCGGAGCGGATCTTGAAAAGCTGGGACCGGAAGTTCTTTATACCATGGCGGAAGTATTTGAAAATAAATCCCAGCCGGAGACGGCGCGGGGGCTTTACGAAAAGGTCTATTCAAGATTCCCATCAAGCCGCGAGGCGGATATGGCGGCATACAGATCTGCAATGCTGCTGAAAACCACAAATCCGCAGATAATGGATGCGCGTCTTGAATACTGTTCTAAAACATTCGGCAAGAAGAAAGGCGGTATGCTCTGTTCCGTTGCCTATGCCGCAAGGCACCTTGCTAAAAAAACGTCTGATCAGTGGGCGGACTACCTTAAAGTTCCGCTTGCCTCGCAGGATATAGACCTGCGTTCCGAGGCGGAAATACTTATCATACGTTCTCTTTTCAGAGAGGGACAGTATGATGCTGCGGACAGGAAGGTTGCCGAGTTCATAAAACGCAACTACACATCCGACCACCTTCAGGAGATATACAATATCCGTCAGCGCATCCTGCTTACCAAGGCTAAGGACGCTTATCAGAAATCGAATTATGCACAGGCTAAAACCATAACCGACGGTATTCTTAAAGAATATCCAGATACTCCTTATAAGAAAGAGGCTCTTGAGATATTGCAGGATATCAGCTTCGGAAACATCAGAGACCTGTTCAAAGCCGGAAAATATAAAGATACGGTTGATAGGCTGAACAAATATCTGGCGGAAAATCCGGATCTTGTCAACCCTTCCAAATGGCTTGCCATGCTGGAAGAGGCGAAATACAACTATACGAAACAGGTATACGCAGCAAAAAACTATAACGGAACCATAACCGTCGCGGGTGAATATCTTGTGTCATTCCCCAACGGAAAGCACAAAGATAGTGTGCGCAAAATGCTTGAATCCGCAATTTCAGCCGTTATAACAGACAGCTACAGAAAACAGGCATATATTCAGCTTGTGGGCACATATGACAAAAACCAGACGACGATACTCA
Organism: Seleniivibrio woodruffii; assembly: GCF_029267515.1. Classification (GTDB taxonomy): domain Bacteria; phylum Chrysiogenota; class Deferribacteres; order Deferribacterales; family Geovibrionaceae; genus Seleniivibrio; species Seleniivibrio woodruffii_A. The sequence continues at coordinate 238,423 of NZ_JAJUIS010000004.1, read as the reverse complement.
CGAGCCGCAATCCTGATTTTAGAGACAGAATGAACAGTTATGCCGCATTTGCGCTTTATAAACTTGGAATGTCGGCGAAAGCGGAGAAGATACTCGACCGTAACAAAAACGGTAAAAACCCGTACTATGTGCTGACGTCACTCATGCTCGGACGTGCTGTACCGAATGCGAATCCGAATATATTTTCCACAGGTATGATGGACTATCTTGTTCAGGAGCTTGAGAAAAAAAATCCCGACCTCCTGCTGCACCTGCTGTCAAAGTATACTAAAGACCCTGCATATGCCGCGAAAGAGACATACGATATCAGTAAGGGCGTTTTTGACGATATAAAACGTGAAAAGATGCTTTTTGACCTCTATATGAAGGTTGATTCCGACCCGAAAGCACGTTTCAAAGGCTATGATGAAATATATCTTGATACAGGAATATCGTTCTTTAAGAGGAATAATTTTGACAGCGCTGTTAAGGTTCTTGAGCAGTTTAAGCTGATACATACACCCCGTGATGACAAACGTGCCGAGGGATTGTATTATCTTGGAAAGGCTTATCAGAAAATGGGCAAAGCGGATCAGAGCAGGAATGCTTATATGGAGCTGATGGAAACTGTGCCCAAATCCGTTTATGCGTCTGCGGCTAAGTCAGAACTGGAGGACACTAAGTGGCGGAACTCCCTGAAAAACTAGATAAATCAGGTGAAATGGAGATGCTCGCTCAGGCGTTTGCCGCCTTCAGCGAGGCTTCGGCAAAACTGGAGCAGAAATATTCCATAATAGAAGAGGAAGCAAAGAAGCTGCGGGAAGAGGTTGAAGAGAAAAACCTTCAGCTTTCAAAACTCAGCAGTCTGCTGGAGTCTGTGCTGAATAACTCAAACAGTTGTGTGCTCGCTGCTGACGACAGTGGTGTTATTCTTGTGAAAAACCCTGTGGCAGAATGCTTTATAACAGAACTTGGAACTGATGCTTTTACTTCAATGCTGAATATGCACAGGGAATCAGGAGTTTTTGATCACGAAGAGGATGGGAGAACTTTCCGCATCTCTGTGGGGCGGCTGGAAAACCTTGAACAGAAGGGCTATGTATACGTTATAGACGATGTTACACATATTAAGCAGCTTGAAACCGAGAGGCAGAGGGATGAAAAACTTGTTCTGATGGGGGAAATGGCAGCGAATATTGCCCATGAGATACGCAATCCGCTGGGCAGCATAGAGCTTTTCGCATCTCTTCTGGAGCGTGATCTGAAAAACGATGAATCCGGCACCAAGCTCACCCGCTCCATAGTTAAAGGAGTGCGGACCATAAACTCGATAATATCCAATATCCTGTTGTTCACCAAAGAAATAAAGCTGGAACCGCAAAACAGGTTCGTAGCCGATATCGTGGACGATGTGGTACTATATCTGCAACATCTTATGAAAGAAAAGAATATCAGATTTATAAACAGGATAAATGAAGAACACGTTGTCCGCTGCGATACCGAGCTTTGCAAACAGGTGGTGATGAACATTGTTCATAATGCCATTGAGGCTGTGCCGGAAGGCGGTATGATAGTCATAGAATCGTTCAGTGAACCAGAAAGGTCCGGCTTCACTGTAACGGACAACGGAAGCGGCATAAGCGAATCAATGCGTAAAAAACTGTTCATTCCGTTCCAGACCACAAAGGCGAAAGGAACAGGGCTTGGACTGGCTATCGTTTATAAAATTTTGAAGGCGCACAGCGGACAGATTTCCGTTGAAAGCGACGGAGCGACCCACACCAAGTTTATTGTGGAATTTCCCGTTTAAAGATAAGGGGTTGGTATGGATCTTTCATCTAAGAGATTACTGATTGTTGACGACGACGACAACATGCGCGAGGCTATGATAGAGACTGTCCGGCGTATGGGTGTTTCCGTGGATCATGCCTGCGACGGTCAGGAGGGCTTTGAAAAGGCTTCAAGAACGCCGTACGATCTTATAATCAGCGACATGCGGATGCCAGTTGTTGACGGGATGGGGATGCTGAATCTCATGATGAGTTCGGGGATAACGTCACCCGTATGTTTCGTGACTGCCTTCGGAACGGTGAACAACGCGGTGGACGCCCTTAAAATGGGCGCATTTGACTATATACTGAAACCGTTCGCTCCGGAGGTTATAGAGGAACTGGTGCGCAGGGTGCTGGAGCTTGAAGACGTTGCTCCATCGTCCAAACGGAAAAAGAATACGGCAATATTCCGCAGTGCCTTCATGGCACAGCTCTTTTCCCTTGCACGCGACGTAGCCGCCAGCGAGGCGACAGTGCTTATCACAGGGGAATCGGGTACAGGTAAGGAAGTTTTTGCCAGATACATACACGAAAATTCAAACAGGAAGAATGGTGCGTTTGTCGCTGTAAACTGCGCTGCTCTGCCGGATAATCTCATAGAATCAGAGCTTTTCGGTTATGAAAAGGGCGCGTTCACCGGAGCGGTGAACCGCAAGCCGGGCAAGTTTGAGCTTGCCGACGGCGGCACAATCCTGCTTGACGAACTTGGCGAGATACCGCTTCATCTGCAAGCTAAACTTCTTCGCGTATTACAGGAAAAAGAGATTGAGAGGCTTGGCGGCACGAAACCCGTTCGCATCAATGTGCGGATACTTGCCACGACCAACCGCGACCTGAAAAAAGAGGTTGAGGGCGGGAATTTCCGCGAAGATCTGTATTACCGTCTGAACGTCATATCCATAGAGCTTCCACCCCTGCGCGACCGCAAGGACGATATTCTGGAGCTTGTTTCATTTTTTATAGAAAAATACTGTCAGATAAACGGAAAAAATCTTTGCAGACTTGGGGAGGACGCCAGAAACGCTCTCCTTGCATACGACTGGCCTGGCAATGTCCGCGAACTGGAACACACGATTGAACGTGCCGTGGTTCTCTGCCGCGACGATATGATAAACGAAAAAAACCTTTTCCTGCATGGCATTACCATAAATCAGTTTCTGCTTGATAAGCAGGAGATTTCAGTCGCTTCCGGCGATGTGCAGCCGCAGGAAACAGCGGCGGTTGCAGTTCAGGAAAGGGTGACAGGGATGACGCTTGGCGGCACCATTGCCGATATGGAGCGGGAGCTTATCCTGAATACGCTTAAACAAACCGACGGTAACCGTACACGCGCGGCGGAGATGCTCGGCATCACTGTCCGCACCCTGAGAAACAAACTGAACGAATACCGCGAAATGGGCATCGACGTTTCAGGCGACTGAAAATAAATGTTTATCGTGTAAACATAAATTTGTCCGCAGGTTTTTTGCGTGCTGACCGTTCGGCATAATTCATGAAATCTTTAATAAAAATCCATATTTTCTGCATTTTTTATTAATTCAGGCACAAATATTGCTTGCTATGATGCAGGAGGAAAAAATGGACGGTTTATTCAGCAGAATGGGAATCGACAAACTTGGATACGCGCTTACAACGGCGTCTGTCCGCAACGATGTTATCTCTCAAAACATTGCTAATGTTGATACTCCCGGATATAAGGCGAAAGACCTGAAATTTTACGATGTTATGAACGAGTATCTGGGCGAAGGGAAAAAATTACCACTCGCAAGAACAGATGCGAAACATCTTCCTCCGGCAGAAATGGTTTCAGATCCGCAATCTTTCGTTTATGACCAGAATAACCCATCTGTCCGCAACGACGGAAACGATGTTAACGAGGACTACGAAATGAGCCAGATGGCCGAGAACAGCATTCGTTATCAGATGCTTTCGCAGCTGACAGCGGGTAAGTTCACTAAACTGAAAGAGATACTCCAGAGCAAGTAGGGTAAGAGGCAGACATGAGCTATTTTGACATAATGGGCGTAGCCGCCACCGGAATGAGCGCACAGCGGATAAGAATTTCCGCTATTTCGTCTAACCTCGCAAATGCGCAGACAACAAAAACTGCGGAAGGCGGACCATATAAACGCAAGGATGTTATCTTTCAGACGATTATGGATGGGGAGAACAGCGGCGGTGTCAAGGTTGACAGGGTTGTTCCCGATGAGAAGCCGCCCCTCCTGAAATATGAACCGGAGCACCCGGATGCCAACGAGGAAGGATATGTGGCATATCCCAACATAAACCCCATTGAGGAGATGGTGAATATGCTGGAGGCGTCCAGAAGCTATGAAGCGAACACAACAGTGCTTAACACGGCGAAACAGCTTGCCCTGAGAGCGCTTGAAATAGGAAAGGCTTAACATACGTCTGAAATCGCAGGAAGTTATTTCCTGATTTGATAAAAAGGTTGTAAAACAAGGGTCATGTATATTATATTATAGGAGCAGGGGTCAGGTATGTCCGAAATAAATAAAATGAATTTTTTACTGCCCAACAAGCTGGAGACAACCACCTCCTCTCAGTCTGCCAAGACTGACGACAAAGTGGATTTCTCTGCTATGCTCAAAGATGCCCTTAAAGACGTTAACGACGCTCAGCTTACGGCTGACGACGCCGTTCAGAAAGTGCTGAGCGGAGAGAATAAAGACATACATTCCACCATGATAGCCCTGCAAAAGGCTGATGTTTCTCTTAAAATGATGCTTGAAGTGCGTAACAAGATAATGGACGCATATCAGGAAATAATGAGGACTCAGGTCTGATTTTTTCTTTTATCTGATGTTGTTTTAAGGATAGCTATAGGCGCAGGAAGCGCCTCACGGATCATAAATTTTTGTTGTTCACGGCAAAAATTATGTGTAGTGTGAGCGCAGCAATCGGTTTATCCGATGCGGAGCGTTACCTTAAAATGACAGGACGTCATTTTAAGGATAGCTAGGCGCAGGAAGCGCCTCACGGATCATAAATTTTTGTTGTTCACGGCAAAAATTATGTGTAGTGTGAGCGCAGCAATCGGTTTATCCGATGCGGAGCGTTGCCTTAAAATGACAGGACGTCATTTTAAGGATAGCTTAATTGTGAGGGTGTATGGCTCTTGGGGACATAGTTTCCCAGTTTCAGGAAACTTTTAAAAAACTTACTCTTCTTCAGAAAGTATCTGTTGCCGCTGCTGTTGCGGCCGTTGTTATTTCTGTCATCGTAATCGTCTATTGGGCGAACCGTCCAGTTTACAAAATGCTTTTTGCCGGACTCACACAGGAGGACGCGGCGTCTGTAATCGAAAAACTCAAAGGCGAAAAAATTCCTTATAAACTGGAAGATAACGGCGGAAAGATAACCGTTCCTGAGCAGTATGTCTATGAAACGAGGCTTAATCTCGCAAAAGAGGGCATACCTACCGGAGGCGGCGCCGGTCTTGAGCTTTTTGACAAGTCTTCATTCGGCATGACTGAGTTCATGCAGAACATAAACTATCAGCGTGCCCTTCAGGGGGAACTTGCCAGGACAATCTCATCCATTAAAGAGGTTGCGGAGGCCAGGGTGCATCTCACCCTGCCAAAAGACAGACTGTTTATTTCAGACGAAGAGGAGGCAAAGGCCTCCGTTGTTTTGCGTCTCAGAAACGGTGAAAACATCGGACGCGAAGAGGTTAAGGCGATTGCCGCTCTGGTTTCCGGTGCTGTTAAGGGGCTTAAAAAAGAGAACGTGCAGATTGTCGACACGTCGGGAAGGCTTTTAAGCGAGTTTCTGACAGACGATGCGGAACCTCTGATGCTCACCCAGACACAGCTTGAGTACCAGCGCAAGGTGGAAAAGGATCTTGAAAACAAGGTTAACGAGATACTCGGAAGCACTCTCGGACAGGGAAGCGCCGTTGCAAAAGTTACGGCTGACATAGACTTCGCAAAGCGCGATGTCACCAAAGAGGAATATGACCCTAACCCCGTGCTTCGCTCTCAGCAGTCCCTTGAGATTAACAGCACAAACAGTCCGCAGACACCGGAAGGCGTACCAGGCGTGCAAAGCAATCTTGCGGAGCCGGACATAACTCCGGCAGGACAGAATCAGGAATACAACAAGAGCGAGGAGACACAGAACTTTGAAGTGGGCAAGACTGTAACGGTCGAGCAGAAGCCCTATGGAACTATAAAAAGAATAACTGTTGCTGTTGTTGTTGACGACAAAAAAGAGCCGGGAAAAGACAAGGACGGAAACGATATTCTTGTTGGTAAACCGAGAACGCAGGCGGAGATACAATCGATCAAAAATCTTGTGTCCATGGCTGTCGGTTTCAACGCCGACCGCAAGGATCAGGTTGAGGTGACGAATATCTCTTTTGACACCACAGCGAAAGATCAGGAGAACACCGAACTTAAAAGGGAGAAAACAATGGAACTTGTCACCATGCTTTCAAAATACGCCCTTGCGGTGGTCATTGTGCTTCTGTTTTATTTCCTTGTTGTCCGCAGGATACTTAAAAAGATGGACAAACCTGTCACCGTTCACGAGGACGGTTCAATTACATACGGTGATCTCGGACGCGATGACGTCGGGCTTGACCTCAATATGAACGAGAGATACCCCAAGTCGCTTGAAGAGCTTGAAAAAGAGATTGAAAACGAGCTGAACGAAGGCGCTCCGCTTGATGTGGAGACTGTGAAGTCCAAAGTCATGCTCAAGAAGATAGAGGAATTTGCATCGGAAGACCCCGAAGCAATGGCAAACCTTGTGAAAACCCTTTTGAAAGGAGACTAACGGCTTATGCTGTCTGAAGAAGGACTCAAGCGGGCAGCCGCTATCATGATTGCACTCGGCGAAGAAGTTATTGCGCCCGTTATGGCACATCTGGACGAAGATGAGGTTGCCGAGCTTTCAAAGGAAATTGCCACAACAAGAGTGGTTTCTCCGGAAAAAATGGACGAGTACATCGAAGACTTCTACAATATGATGCTCGCCAAAAAATTCATTGCAAAAGGTGGTCTGGAATATGCGAAGAGTGTTCTTGTAAAATCACTGGGACCTGAACGCGCCAGAAAGATCATCGACAGACTTACAAAAATGCTGGAGCAGTCATCGGGATTCGACTTCCTTGCGAAGATAGACCCGAAACAGCTTGCAAAATTCATACAGACAGAGCACCCTCAGACGATTGCGCTTATCCTTGCGCACCTTGACCCTTCACAGGCTGCGGAGTCTCTGGCACAGCTTCCCGAAGAGATGAAAGCGGACATAACCCTGCGTATCTCCAATTTGCAGGATATTTCGCCTTCGGTCGTTAAAACACTTGCGCGTGTTCTTGAGGAGAGGTTCGAATCGCTGTCCTCCTATAACGTTGAGGTCGGCGGTGTCAAATCCGTTGCGGAGATATTCAACCGTATGGACAGAACCACGAGCAAGAACACTCTGGAAAAACTGGAGAAGGAAAGCCCCGAACTTGTCGCAGCAATCAGGGATATGATGTTCGTTTTCGAAGACATCAAGGCTCTCAACGACGTTGCCCTTCAGGAGATACTGAAAAAAGCCGACAAAAAAGCCCTCACCATGGCTCTCAAAGGAACCGACGAGGAGATGCAGGAGCGTTTCTTCCGGAATATGTCCAAGCGTGCAGTTGAGACCATGAAAGAGGAGATGGAATACATGGGACCCGTTAAGCTGAAAGAGGTGGAAAAGGCTCAGCACGAGATTGTTTCCATCGTCCGCGAGCTTGAGGAAGAGGGAATCGTCAGCATCGGCGGAGGCGACGAAGAGCAGTACGTTTAACAGCGGGTGTGGGGTAGCGTATGTCCAGAATAATCAAAGACCAGAACCTGAACCCGAAAAGACTGCGAAGCTATGACTTCACCGTTTATGAAGAGGTGGAGCGCGGGCAGAAAAATTACGACTATAATAAAATCGGGGAGATGGAATATACCCCCGGCGAGGTCGGACTGACCGTCCGCAGTTTCGATGAAGACGTGGAACTGCACAGGGCTGTTGTCGTTCAGGATGCTGTTGTCCAGTCAAAAAAATTCGTGCCTGAATCATTCGATAATCAACCGAAAGAGATGGTCGTTCATAAAGAACCGGAAGAGGTTGTCGAACCTTTGCCCGAACCGGAACCGGAGAAGCCGGCAATAACCGAGGAACAGCTTGAGGCGGTGCGCCGCGACGCTTATCAGAAAGGCATGACAGACGGACTTGTCCGAGGTCAGGCTGACGGTGAGCAGAAGGCAAGAAAGGCATATGAAGCCCAGCAGGCGGACTATCTGGCAAAATTGCAGGCTACCTATAACGATGTCATCAAGCAGGTCAGCATCTATAAGGACGCCGTGGGTCAGCTCGACGCACAGCTTCCAGACATAGTTTCATCCATGGTTGCGGATATTATAGGTACCGAACGCAAAATAAATGATAAAATAGTCATTTCCGTCACAAAAAGGAGCATTGAAGCGCTCAAAGAGATGGAAAAGGTTATTTTTATGGTAAATCCCGACGATGTGGACGCTATGAACAGCGTTTTTCCCGACTATGAAACCTTGCCCGACAGAAACGTCATTAAGGGCAGTCTGAAAGTTCAAACCAATGTCGGCGAGCTGAACTTCTGCATTGAGCGGATGCTTGCCGAATTTGTGGAAAGGATACATGAAGAATTTAGCGCGCCTGAAGGCAGTTGATCATAAACCGTCCATACAGATAAAGGGTAAGGTTACGAAGATTGTCGGTCTCACTATCGAGGCGGACGGACCTCTTCTTGGTATCGGTACTAGATGCAAGATTGAGGGATACGGCGGCAACGAGATACTTGCTGAAATCGTCGGCTTCAAAGACGACAGGATAGTGCTTATGCCATACGGGGAGAGCGAGGGTATCGCACCCGGAGCGCCCGTCACAAACGAATCTTACGGAAACACGGTGAAAGTGTGCGACGGACTTCTGGGCAGAGTGCTCGACGGTCTGGGCAATCCGCTTGACGGTAAAGGTCCCATAAGGGATTTCGAACTGGTGAACGTCTATAACAGCCCTCCGCAGGCGCTTGAGCGTGAAATAATCAGAGATCCGATCGCAACGGGTATAAAAGCGATAGACAATCTCATTACAGTGGGCATGGGGCAGAGGGTGGGCATCTTCGCCGGTTCCGGCGTAGGTAAATCCGTAACCCTCGGTATGATAGCCAGAAATACCAGCGCCGACGTTAACGTTATCGCCCTTATAGGTGAGCGTGGACGGGAGGTGCGGGAGTTCATAGAGCGAGACCTCGGCGAAGAGGGACTCAAGCGCAGCGTTGTGGTTGTGGCGACATCCGACCAGTCTGCACTTGTGCGTAAACTGGGCGCGTTTGTCGGGACGGCAATAGCTGAATATTTCAGGGACAAGGGACTGAACGTTATGCTTATGATGGACTCTGTCACCCGTTTTGCCATGGCGCAGAGGGAAATAGGGCTTACTGTAGGCGAGCCTCCCACCACGAAAGGTTACACCCCCTCAGTTTTCGGTCTGCTGCCTAAGCTGCTTGAACGTGCAGGTACCCGCAAAGGACCCGGTTCGATAACAGGGCTTTACACCGTTCTGGTGGAGGCGGACGACATGAACGACCCCATAGGCGACACTGTGCGCTCCATCATCGACGGGCACATAGTGCTTTCCCGTGCACTGGCGGGTAAGAACCACTATCCCGCCATAGACGTACTCAACAGCGCAAGCAGGCTTATGAAAGAGATAGTCTCCGAAAATCAGTATGAAAACGCTGGACGTTTCCGGGACCTTCTGGCTACATACAATGAAGCGGAAGACCTTATCAATATCGGCGCATACGTTAAGGGCAGCAACCCGAGAATCGACGAATCGCTGGCGAAAATAAACGACATGAACGGATTTCTTAAACAGAGGATAAACGAATCATTCTCCCTTGAGCAGAGTGCGGAAATGATCAATAAAATAGTCGGCACCGCATGAAAAAACAGTTCAGACTGCAAAAAGTTCTTGAATACAGGGAACGCATTGTAGAGATTGAAAAGGGAAAACTGTCCGCGCTGAATACTAAACTGCTGGAAAACAGAAACGCCATTATGGCGATTCAGAAAGAGATAGATTCGAAAGTTGAGGAGAGCGATTCGGCGCCCGCCGCAATGATGCTTCTTTACGATAAATATATAAAAAAACTGAACGATCAGAAGTCTGTCCTTATCAAAACAAGAAAGCAGCTTGAAACCGCGGTGGAGATCCAGAAGAAAAAAGTTCTGGACTCAATCGAACGTCACAAGGTTATGGAAAAGCTGAAAGAGAAACATATAGAAAATTTCAGGTCGTACCTGAACAAAGAAGAGATGAAGCTGATAGACGAGCTTGCAGTCTCAAGGAGCGGAAGAGGAGATGAATAAACTGTTTGCTGCCGTGCTTTTTGCGGCGCTGTCATTCGCATCGGTACACGCGGAAAATCTGGCGGATCTTCAGGCTATTTCAAAGCAGCTTGATGCCAGAAAAAAAGATCTTGATACGCGTGAAAAAAACATAAGAATTAAAGAGGAGAGGGTTAAGGCGCTTGAAGAAAACCTTATCCAGAAAGAGATAGAGATACGCAAGATGCAGGATGCCGTTACGTCGCGGCTGAAGGAGATAAAGGTTCAGGAGGATAAAAACCTCGACAAACTTGCAAAGGATTACAGCTCCGCAAAAGCGAAAAACGCCGCGCAGGTCATAGTTAAAATGGATCTGGACAAGGCTGTTCAGCTTTTCCAGAGGCTCCCCTCCATGACAGCGGGAAAAATAATTTCAGCTATGGGAACCATCGATGCGGAATATGCGGCGAAGATATCTGAAAGACTTACACCGGACAAGATTCAGGGTGTTCAGAAGTAATGTATCCGTTTCTGCACGAAGAGGCTGTGAAGTTCCAGACACCCTCCGTTGAACCGGACGTGGGCGAGTTTCTGGAAACCTTCACGATGGCACTGAGACCCGCAAAGATACTTGAAATAGGCTGCGGAATCGGCGTTTCAAGCTATTATATGGCAAAAGGATCCGGCGGTGCGGAAATGACCTGCATAGACCGTAATGAAATGCGGCTGGAGCAGGCGCGGCGCATCTGCGAGGAATTTCCCGATACAAAATTCATAAATGCCGACGGGGTTGAATATATGCGTGACTGCAAAGAGAGTTTCGACATGATATTCATAGACTCCATGAAGCGGCAGTACCCGATTGCTTACTATTATGCCGAAAAACTGCTTAACGACGGCGGCTTTATCGTGCTTGACGACATGTTCATGTACGGGCACGTTTTTGATGCCGACTGCGAGATACCCAAGCGCTACGCCGGGGCTACCGTTGCCCTGCGCGAACTCATAGCACATATAAAGAATACGACGGCGTGCAGCGTTCTGCCCCTTACGGGCGGTGTTGTCGTCGCAGCGAAGAGGAAATGATGAAAAAACCGGAACTGCTCGCTCCGGCAGGAAGTTTTGAAAAACTACAGGCGGCTGTTCAGTACGGCGCGGATGCTGTCTATTTCGCCGGAAACGGCTTCGGGCTTCGCGCACGGGCGGGCAACTTTGATACGGAAGAGATGGAGAAAGCTCTCAGGTTTCTCCATTCGAGCGGAAAAAAAGGATACGTAACCGTCAACGCGTATCTGAAAAATAACGAGTTCGACGGTCTGAAAGAATATTTCGGTCGGCTTTCGGAGCTTAAACCGGATTCGGTGATAGTTTCCGACCCCGGCGTGTTCCGCTATGCGAAAAAATACGCGCCGAACATCCCTATACACATAAGTACGCAGGCGAACGTGACCAATCTTTCCGCCGTTGAGTTCTGGCATGAACTGGGAGCGGAACGGGTTATACTCGCGCGGGAACTGTCAGGCGAAGAGATAAAATATATCTGCAAAAACACCTCCTGCGAAGTGGAGGCGTTCGTTCACGGCGCAATGTGCATCTCAATGTCAGGCAGATGTCTCATAAGCAACTATATGACAGGCAGGGATGCCAACGCAGGGGACTGCGCCCAGTCCTGCCGATGGAACTATGCCCTTGTGGAGCAGAACCGCGATGGTCAGTATTATCCCGTTGAAGAGGACGAGCGAGGCACTTATTTCTATAACAGTAAGGACTTGTGCCTTATAGACCGTATAGGCGAACTTGCGGATGCGGGCGTTAAGAGCCTTAAAATAGAGGGGCGCATGAAGAGCGTCATGTACGTTTCCGTTGTGACGGGGGTGTACAGAAAGGCTATCGACAGAGCCGCAGAAGGCGACCACACCGCGGACAAGGAATGGTTTCGTATGCTTCAAAGCGTCAGCCACAGGGAATATACCGAAGCCTTTTATGACGGAGATGCAGACCATAATACCATGAACTACGGCACTTCAAACTATATCCGCGGATGTGAATATCTGGGGCAGGTGCTTGAACCTGTGGAGGGCGGCACGCTTATTGAGGCGAAAGCGAAATTTGCGCCGAATGAGGCAGTCAGCGTCCTCACGCCGGACATGGAGGAGACGGATATTCTTACAGGAAAAATAACCGAACCTAACGGAAGTCCTGTGGAGTTCACCAAACCAGGTATAAAATGTATCCTGAAAGGGCTGACACTCCCCGCAGGAAGCATAATAAGACGATACGAGAAACAATAGATGCGTTACAACGAACTGGTAGACCTTCTGAACCTGTACAGCAGAAAATATTATACAGAGGACAATCCTCTGGTTTCCGATGCGGAATACGACAGGCTGTACAACGAACTTGTGTGCATGGAGACCGAAGACCCGTCAATAATCAAACCAGACTCACCTACACAGCGCGTCGGCGACAGACCCGTCAGTGAACTTGAAAGCGTTACCCATGATGTGAAGATGCTCTCCCTCTCAAACGTTTACAACGAAGAGGAACTTGAACATTTCATAAATTCCGCGGAAAAAGAGGCGGAACGCGAACTGGACTACGTTGTTGAACCCAAGATAGACGGGCTTGCCGTGGTGCTCACATATGAAAACGGCGTGCTTGTCCGTGCCGCCACACGCGGCGACGGCGTGGTGGGCGAGGATGTCACCCATAATGCCAAGACTGTTCTTTCGCTGCCGCTATCAATAGACTATCAGGAAAAACTCACCGTCAGAGGCGAGATATACATGCCTGTGAAGGCTTTCGAAAGGCTCAACCGCCAGCAGGCGGAGAAAGGACTTAAACTGTTCGCAAACCCGCGCAACTGCGCCGCAGGTTCGCTTAAACTGCTGGACAGCAGGATAGCCGCTGCCCGCGGGCTTGATATTTTCGTTTACGGCGTTGACCACGGCGGCAGCAAGAGCCACCACGAAGACCTCGAATTTCTGCGTTCACTGAATTTTCCCGTGAACCCCCTCATAAAGAGATGCACGGACTTCAAAGAGGTCGGAGAGCACGTCGAATACATCGGAAGCGTTCGGACATCACTGGAATACGATATTGACGGTGCAGTTATAAAAGTTGACTCAAAAGAGGCTCAGGACATTCTGGGCGTAACCGTAAAAGCCCCGAAATGGGCTACCGCATATAAATACCCTTCTCAGGAGGCAACCACTAAACTCCTCGACGTTGATTTTCAGGTGGGGCGCACGGGAACAATCACACCCGTTGCTAAACTTGAACCTGTTTTTCTTGCGGGGTCAACTATTTCCAACGCTACTCTTCATAATTATGACGAGGTGGCACGTCTCGGTCTTCTCATCGGCGACAGGGTAGTCATACGCAAGGGCGGGGACGTTATACCCAAGGTTGTGATGGCTGTTACCGACGTGCGCAAAGGGGACGAACGGATAATAGTCTATCCGACTGCCTGCCCCGTCTGCTGCACCCCTCTTGAAAAGGACGAAGAGGACGTGTCCGCAAGATGCCCTAATATCAGCTGTCCGGCGCGGGTGAAGCTGTCCATACTGCATTTCGCATCCCGCAAGGCAATGGATATTCAGGGATTCGGTGAGGCACTGGTGGAGATGCTGGTTGACGGCGGCCATATTCACGATATAGCGGATATATATGAAACTGACTTCGATTTCCTTAAAACACGGGACGGTTTCGGTGAAAAATCCGTTGAGAATCTAAAAAGCGCCATTGAAGAATCCAAAAAACGCCCTTTTGACAAAGTGCTTTTCGGTATAGGGATAAAGCACGTCGGCGAGCGCACGGCACAGGTTCTGGCGGAGCATTTCGGAGATATTGACACGCTCATGCAGGCATCCGTTGAGGAGCTTGTCGCCGTAAACGACGTTGGCGAAGAGACGGCGAAAGCAATTTTTGAAGCATTTCGTACCGAAAGGGTGATATCATTGATAAACAGGCTGAAAAATGCAGGTCTCAGGTTTGTCTATGAAAAGGCGGAGAACGCTTCGGATTTGCTGGGCGGAAAAACCTTCCTCGTAACAGGCACCCTCAGCAGACCGAGGGAATATTTCCATCAGCTTATAAAGGACAACGGCGGTAAGCTGCTTTCCTCCGTTTCAAAGAATCTTGATTATCTTATTGCCGGTGAAAAATCCGGTTCGAAACTGGAAAAGGCACAGAAGCTCGGAATTGCCGTTATAGGCGAAGAACAATTTATGGAGATGCTTAATGTCTGACAAAATCTATATAATATCCGACGGTACAGGACAGAGCGCCGTTAACATCATGAAGGCAGCCCTTCTGCAGTTCAACGAGCCTAACATAAAACTGTCAGTCTATTCCATGGTGCACGAGGAGGTGCAGCTGCGTTCAATTCTCGAACATGCGAAGATAGACAATTCGGTTATCGCCTGCACAATGGTCGGAACGGTAAACAGAAGCATTGTCAGGCAGTTTTGTGAAGAGAACGAACTCCCTTTCATTGATATACTGGGTCCTTCTCTGGACACCCTCGCACAGCATCTCAACAAGACTCCGCTGGAAACGCCGGGTGTTCTGCGGAAAGTGGACGAAAAGTATTTTAAGCGTATCGAGGCTATGGAATTCACACTTACCCACGATGACGGAAAGACACTGCGCGGTATAGCCGAGGCGGATCTGGTTATTCTCGGACTTTCCAGAACGTCCAAGACTCCGACATCGTTTTATCTTGCCCAGCAGGGCTTTAAGGTTATCAACGTTCCCCTCGTTCCCGAAGTGCCCATCAGTGAGGAGATATACAAAATAGACCAGAACCGCATTGTTATCCTTATGATGGAACCGGAAGTTTTGCAGAAGGTGCGCAGTGCGCGTCTCAGACACTACAGAACCACCAGCACTTACAACAATATCAACAAGATATTCGAAGAGGTGGAGTTCTGCTATGAACTGGTGCGCAAAAACCGCAAATGGAACATGGTGAACACCACCAACAAATCCATTGAGGAAACCGCGAGAGAAATTATCCATTCGGTATACGGACGCGACATGGAACTTTAAACATATTTATGTCATAAACTTAACATAGTCATCTTAAATTATTAGCATATTAAGTAATTATTCTGTTTAATTAATCTATAAACTTTGTTGTTGATAAATCCTTTGCGATATAATAGTCTCTTCTGACCGTTATTGTGGAGGATTTATGAAAAAAATTTTATTATTTTCCGCACTGCTTCTTTCATCGGCATTTTCCGCCTTTGCAGGACACGTCGATACATATGGTATCGGCTCCAAGGCTACGTCGATGGGCGGTGCGGTGGTAGCAGGGATCGACGATCCCTTCGCCGTGTATTACAACCCCGCGGCTATGTCAAACATCCAACAGCCAATGCTCTCTGTTGGTACCCACCTTGTGGATCCGCACCTTACCATTAAACAATACAGGGTAAACACATCCGGTGCTCTTGCGGATGATTCATTCGGCGCGGACGGCATCAAAGACGAAGCCGATCTGCTCATCGTGCCCCACATGGGCTATGTTCACCCTATTACCGACAAACTTACTTTCGGCGTTGCTTTCTATGTTCCTTACGGTCTCGACCTGAAATGGAACGCGGATCCGAATGAAAACCCGGCAGCGTACAACACATACCACTCATGGTATATGAGAGAGGTTGTTACACCCTCTCTGTCCTATAAAGTGAACGATAAACTCTCTATCGGAGCAGGCATCTCCATCGGCAAGGCGAAGGCAGGCAACGAAAGAAAAAGATACGTTCCCGAAAAGATGAAGAACTCAACATATATGGCAGGCGTAGCACAGGCGAACGGGGTTCCCTCTGCTCAGGCTCCCGCTGTCGGCGCGGCTCTTGCGGCAGCATACACAGAGCTTGACGGCGCTGACATTGATATGGAATATGAGGACAACTTCAACTGGTCTTATAACCTCGGCGTTCTTTATAAATTCACCGACAAACTTACCGGCGGTATAACCTATCGCAGTTATTCAAACATCGACCTTGAGGGCGATGCGGAAGTAACTCCGGAAATGGCATACTGGAAAAACGAGAATCTGGGCTCCGATACGGCTGTGGATACCCCTGATTCAATTCAGTTCGGGCTTGAATACAAGGTCACTCCCAAGTTCAAAGTTGAGGCGGATATTGTGCGCACATTCTGGAGCCGCATCGGTTCCTACACAGTGTATATGGACGATTATCTGCTCCAGTCAGAGCTTGATCCAACATTTATTCCCGGTGCGAATGAGGAGTATTTCGAAAGGAACTGGAAGGACACATGGCAGTACAGAGTCGGTGCAGAGTATCTGCTTAACGACAAAGTAGCTCTCAGAGCCGGTTACTACTATGACCCTACAGTTGTCCCCGAAGACACCTTCGACGTTC
This sequence comes from Seleniivibrio woodruffii, assembly GCF_029267515.1. Taxonomy (GTDB): domain Bacteria; phylum Chrysiogenota; class Deferribacteres; order Deferribacterales; family Geovibrionaceae; genus Seleniivibrio; species Seleniivibrio woodruffii_A. The sequence goes on along the minus strand of NZ_JAJUIS010000004.1, from coordinate 221,854 downwards.
TCTGGCCGGACTCTGACAAACACGTCTTCTCAGGCGGCGTTGGTCTTAATTTCGGAAAAGTTACAGTTGATACCGTTGTTCAGTACATACTGATAAGCGAGGTCACAATAGATTCAGGCTCAAGCCACAACCTTGACGACAGCTATTCCAGACCCGGTCTGCACGATGCGGATGTTTCCGCTGTTGCTGGCGGACATATCTGGAGTTTCGGTGTAACTGCTTCCTATAAGTTCTGATATCACAGGGCGCAGATTGACGCTGCGCCCTTTCCTTTTCTCTTTTCTTTGGCAATCAAATCCAGTATCATACACATAAAAATGAACAACGGAGACTGACCCGCCATGCTGTCAAGAAGGGATTTTTTAAGGATATCCTGCATAGCTGCCGTCTCGGCATCTCCTGCTGCTGCTTTCGGGGAGATTCTGCATAAATTCAACGCGGAACCGGAGGTTAAGGACAGTGTATTTTTCAGTAAAGACTATTTTAATAAAATAAAGGATTTCGACCGCAGTTTTGCCGACGATTTCATGGCGTCGCCGCAGGAATATGCGATGATCCGTTCATGCCATATGAAGATACGGGCGGTGATGAACTACGTCGGTTTCGCCAACTTCAACATACTGAATTATGACGATATGCTGAAGCTGATGGGGCGTATAGCGAAACTTCAGGGGCTTAACGCCCGTGAGCAGAAATACGTTGAGGAGCTTTTCAACCGCGATGCGGCGGTTTACGGATTTTACGGTGAAAAAGTGATGACCTCCCTCACAGACAGCATAGACAGAAACGAAATAGTTAAAATGCCCGGTACAGGACACTTCATATATAAAGAGGCGGTCGCAACCCATAACAAAATAATGAAGGACATGCGCAGCCTTACGCTTACATCCGGCATAAGGGGTATCGTAAAACAGCTTTATCTGTTTCTTAATAAAGCGGTTCAGACGAAAGGCAACCTCTCTATGGCTTCCCGTTCTCTTGCGCCGGTTGGCTATTCATTCCACGGGGTGGGTGATTTTGACGTTGGCATACGCAACTGGGGTGCTGACAATTTTACAGAGCGTTTCGCAACCACAAAAGAGTATGCAAGTCTTATCCACGGGGGATACATGCGTATCCGCTACGATGAAAAAAATCCATATGGCGTGCGATTTGAACCGTGGCATGTGAAAGTGGTCTGATGACGGGAGTTTATTCTGTTATAGAACGGCACGTCCTGTCGTTTTTTCAAAGGCTGACACTCAGCTACAGTTATTTTATCAGTAACGAACTGCGCAATCACGCGGCGGCTGCGGCTTATTATATGCTGCTTTCACTCATCCCTCTGGTGCTGTTTCTGTTTTATATATTTGACACATTCCTTTCTAAGTATCCTAATTTTTCGGAAGAGCTGTTCTATCTGCTTTATACCTTCAATGAAAATATTTCGCCTCAGATGTTTAAAGACCTTGGGATATCAGGCAGTGCAGGAAGCGCGTTAGGGATAGTCGGTCTTCTTAACCTTGTGTGGTCGAGCAGACTGATACTGGTTGCCATTCAGCGCGCGTTTTTCGTCATTTTTCCATCGGAGAATAAACGTAATTTCCTGATGGAGAACGTTATCGCGTTTGTTATACTCCCCGTAGTTTTTGCGCTGGTTCTTCTTCTGTCGGTTTTCAGTGGTCTGAAAGGGCTTATAATAGAGTATCTTACGTTCTTTAATATCACAGGGGTAATGGTTATTCATACCATTTCGGTTGTTTCCAGCGTAGTTGCTGCATTTCTCAGTTTTTTGCTGGTATTCGCCAGTTTTAAATATATACCTGTGAAAAAGCCGGATAACAAAAGCGCTGCAAAGGGTGCGGTTCTGTTTCTTGTGCTTTACGGTGCAGTAAAATTCGCGGCTTTCGGTATGTTTCATCTGTTCAGCGTCAGCACGGCATACGGTATTGTCGGGTCTGTTATCGTAATTCTTGTGTGGGCATATTTCGTTTTTATGATATATCTTTTCTGTGCCCAGTTTGTTTTCGTATGCTACCGCGCGGATATCCTTATACTTAACAAGCTGTTTTCACTGGAAAAACCATCGCCGCTTTTCATGCGGATGAACAGTCATCTCCTTTCGAAGTTCACCAGAACTCTGAAAGAGGGAGAGATACTCTTCAGACAGGGCGATTCCAGCTTTGACGTATATTATATAGAGGACGGCAGTATGCGCATCATCATCGACGGCAGGCAGGTCGGTGTTGTCGGGGCAGGGGAGATATTCGGCGAGATGGCGCATATCACAGGCGAAACAAGAACAGCAACCTTGCAGGCGGACAGCGAAACGCGGGTGCTGGTGCTTTCCCCCTATGAGTTCGACGAGATAATGAAAGACAGCTACGTTTTGTCGCGCCGTATAATGACCGCTCTCTGCGGGAGACTGCGCAAAACCGATGCCGCTTTAAGCAGGCTGAGCACGGGAGAGGAGTAGTGTGCCGGCTCTCAGTCTGTTCAGAAAAGTCAGAAAGTCTTTTCGAAATATTTATTGACAGACCTACCCGTTTCACCTATAAACTTTAGTTCACCCTTATAACGTCCTAGAGGTGCGTTTAAAAATGTTTGCTACTCTGAATGATAAGCTCAACGGCGTATTTAAGAAGCTGAAAAAGCAGGTACGTCTTGATGAAAACAATATAACAGAAGCACTTAAAATGGTGAGGATGGCTCTGCTGGAGGCGGATGTCAACTATAAGGTCGTTAAGAACTTTATAGGAAGCGTTCAGGCAAAGGCTATGGGCGAAGAGGTTTTAAAGAGCCTCACACCCGATCAGGTCTTCATTAAGATAGTGCATGATGAGCTTGTTGAAATTCTCGGCGGAAAGGACTACGACGAGGGCAAGATAAGGCTGAACTCGCAGCCTCCCACCGTTATCATGATGGCGGGTCTCCAGGGTTCCGGTAAAACAACTTCCGCGGGCAAACTCGCGGGTCTGCTGATGAAGCAGAAGAGGAATGTTCTGCTCGTTGCGGGCGATATATACCGTCCCGCTGCGATAGACCAGCTTGAAACTCTGGGTAAACAGCTCAACTGTGACGTTTACTCCGACAGACAGAGCAGAGACGCGGTTAAAATTGCCGCAGACGCTCTTGCATATGCTAAAAAGACCGCGAAAGACGTGGTTATCATAGATACCGCCGGACGACTCCACATTGATGAGGAGCTTATGGCGGAACTTGTCCGCACAAAAGAGGCTGTTACGCCTGACGAAATCCTTTTCGTTGCGGATGCGATGACAGGTCAGGATGCCGTTAACGTTGCCAAGAGCTTTAACGAAAGCCTTGAGGCGACAGGTATAATCCTTACCAAAATGGACGGTGATGCACGAGGCGGAGCTGCGCTTTCTATCAAGGAAGTGACAGGCAAACCCCTCAAATTCATCGGTACAGGCGAAAAAATGACCGAGTTCGAGGCTTTCTATCCCGACAGGATGGCATCCCGTATCCTCGGCATGGGCGATATCGTCACTCTGGTTGAAAGAGCTCAGGAATCCATTGAGGACGGCGATGCCGAAGACATGGCCGAAAAGATGGCTAAACACGGTCTCGACTTTGACGATATGCTCAAACAGTTCAAAATGATAAAGAAAATGGGCTCCCTTGAGAGCATTATGCGCATGATTCCGGGACTTGGCAACGTCTCTATGGGCGATATGGACGAGAAGCAGTTCAAAAAGATTGAGGCTATCATCTTCTCCATGACACGCCATGAACGTAAAAACGCCAAGATACTCAATTCCGGAAGAAGAAAAAGAATAGCAAGAGGCAGCGGAACATCCGTCGCCGATGTTAATAGACTTGTCAATCAGCTCAATCAGATGAACAAGATGATGAAGCAGATGAAAAAGAAACTGGGCGGCTCCAATAAGCTGAACCCTGCCATGATGAGAGATTTTCTCAAAATGAGATGACAATAATAACAGTACAATAATAAGTGAGGTACATTTAAGTGGCTACCAGAATCAGACTTGTAAGACTCGGACGTAAAAAAAGACCCTTCTACAGAATCGTTGTTTGCGATGCACAGGAAAGACGCAACGGTAATTTCATCGAGATCCTCGGCTATTACAACCCTATCCCCGCTGAGGCAGAAGTGAAAATAGACACCGAAAAAGCTCTTGACTGGCTGAAAAAAGGCGCACAGCCTTCCGACACAGTTAAAAATCTGCTGTCCAAACAAGGCGTTATAGCTCAGCTTGCAGCATCTAAATAAGCACTGTTGAATACAGAGGTGAACCATGAAAGAGCTTGTTGAATTTATCGTTAAGTCTCTGGTTGATAAACCCGAGGCTGTGGAGCTTAAAGAGGTTGAGGGTGAGAAATCCGCAGTTCTTGAGCTTCGTGTGGACTCTGCCGACCTCGGCAAAGTTATCGGCAAGCAGGGACGCACGGCAAAGGCTATCAGAACGATAATCAATGCCTCCGGCGTTAAAAACGGAAAGAAAGTCGTTCTGGAAATTCTGGACTGATTTTCCCATTGCAGAGGAGATAAAGATTCCCTGCGGCGTGGTTCATGAAATTTATAAAGATCGGGAAACTTGTTAACACACACGGGCTTGACGGACTTCTGCTGATGCAGGTGACCACGGAAAGCCCGGAAGTTCTGGAAGAGATGCAGTATATGATGCTTTCTAAAGAAGGCAAAGTGAAGGCGTCTCTTGAAGTAGAGTATATGAAGGACTACAAGGGAATGCTCCTTGTGGGCTTCAAAGGGGTGGAGGATATTGAATCCGCCCTGAAATACAAGGGGATGGACGTTGTTCTCCCTGAAGAGATGCTCCCTGAGCTTGAAGGCGAGATTTACTGGCACGAGCTTGAGGGGTGTCGGGTGTTAGACACTGACGGAAATATGGTGGGGACTCTCATCGACTATATGGAGGCGGGCGCCGCAGAGGTGTTCCGTATTCAGGGTGAAAATGGGACTTACCTGATTTCCAACAATAAGGATCACGTTACAGAGATTAACGTGAAAGAGAAAAAACTGGTTATCAACCGAGAGGGGCTTATAAGTGAAAACGTTTAATATCCTTACGATATTTCCGGAGATGTTCACTTCGCCCTTTTCGCAGGGTGTTCTGTCTAAGGCTGCGGACGCCGGCTTCTTTACCTTAAACCCCGTTGACATAAGAAGCTACACCACGGACAAACACAGAATCACCGACGATTACCAGTACGGCGGCGGACAGGGACTTGTTATGAAGCCTGAACCTATCGTGACTGCTGTCAGAGACCTGAAACAAAAGGATGGCGATACCCACGTCATACTCATGGACCCGAGGGGGAAGAAATTCACCCAGAAGGACGCCGAAAGGCTCCGTGAATATGATAGCCTCACATTCATCTGCGGACGCTATGAAGGCGTGGATGAACGGGTTGTCGGTCTTTGCGTTGACGAGTCGCTCTCACTGGGCGATTTTGTTCTGACAGGCGGCGAATTTGCCTCGATGGTTATGATAGATTCCATAGCTAGGCTTCTGCCGGGCGTTTTGGGTGATGAAAACTCGCCTCTGGAGGACTCTCACACCTCCGGAATGCTGGAGTACCCTCATTACACAAGACCCTATGAGTTCGAAGGTCAGTCGGTGCCTGAAATTCTTCTATCCGGGCACCACGCGGAGATTGAAAAATGGAGAAGACAGAAATCCATCGAAATAACCGCGAAGAACAGACCTGACATGCTCAAAAATGCAGATTTAAGTGCCGAGGACAAAAAATATCTTGACACAATCGCATTAAAAAAGAAAATATACGTCGCACTTCTGCACTATCCGATGAAGGACAAGGAGAAGACAAACGTTGCAACGTCCATTACCAACATGGATCTGCACGACATCTCCAGAACATGCACAACGTTTGACGTTAAAAAGTATTTCGTTGTGACACCTCTTCAGGCACAGAGAGAGATAGCCTCGCGGGTTATCGACCACTGGCTGAAAGGATACGGTGCAACATACAATGTCAACCGCAAGGAGGCCTTTGAGCGGACAAAGCTCGCAGAGGGACTTCTTGATGTTATATCAGAAATCGAAAAGCTCGAAGGCGAGCGTCCGGTGGTTATAGCCACCACGGCGCGGGATTCCAGGGCGAACATCGGTTTCGAAGAGACGGCGAGGCTTGCAGAGGAAAAACCATGCCTGATAATTTTCGGCACTGGCTGGGGCTTCACCGAAGACGTTTTCAAAATGTCGGACAGGGTGCTTAAACCCATAAAGGGGGTCGGACCTTTCAACCACCTTTCGGTCAGAAGCGCCGTGGCCATAATACTTGACAGGATACATAGTTTTTAGGAGGCTCATCCATGAAAAATAAACTTATCGCTTCTGTTGAGGCGATGTTTAAAACTGAAAAAGAAATGCCTGCTTTCCGCTCCGGCGATACAGTAAGAGTTTACTTCCGTATCATCGAGGGTAACAAAGAGCGTATACAGGCGTACGAAGGTCTTGTTATCAAGATCCACAGAAACAGCACAAACTCAACTTTTACAGTGAGAAAGATGGTTGGCGACATAGGCGTGGAAAGAACTTTCCCCTATTGCTCACCCCGTATCGACAAGGTTGAACTTATCAGAACAGGTAAAGTCCGTCAGGCAAGACTGTTCTACATGAGAGACCTGCGCGGTAAAGCTGCGAGAATTAAAGAAAGAAGGAAAGGTCTTTAATTTAAAATCTGCTTGACACAACGTCACAGATTAAATAAATTAAAAGGCTCACATTTTTGACGAGGTTTACACATGAAAAGCTATTGGGCAAAACCCGACGAAATAGAAAAAAAATGGTACGTTCTCGACGCTAAAGGCAAGGTTCTCGGACGTATGGCTACTGAGATCGCAATGACCCTTATGGGCAAAAAGAAACCGATCTACACCCCCTCCATCGACACAGGCGACTTTGTTATCGTTATCAACGCTGACAAATTCATCGTCACCGGCGCTAAGATGGACGACAAAATGTACTACAGACACTCCGGCTATCTCGGCGGTCTTAAAGAAAGAACCCTTAAAGAGCAGCTTGAGAAGAAACCCGAAGACGTTATCAGAATGGCTGTTAAAAACATGCTTCCCAAAACAAAAATGGGCAGAGCAATGATCAGCAAACTTAAAATCTACACCGGATCAGAGCATCCTCATGCTGCTCAGAACCCCGAAGTTTTTGAGATATAAGGAGACTATTGATGGCTGACTATACATACGGAACAGGCAGAAGAAAAACATCCTGTGCCAGAGTTTTCATCAAACCCGGCAAAGGTGTTGTCACTATCAACGGCAAAGAGCCTGAGGCTTATTTTGAGAGACCTACTCTCACAATGATCAGCCTCCAGCCCCTTTCAACTATCAGCGCTGAGGGCAAGTTCGACCTTTACATCACTGTTAAGGGCGGCGGCAAAAGCGGACAGGCAGGCGCAGTTCGTCACGGTCTCGCAAGAGCACTTTGCGAATTCGATGCAGCAAACCGTCCCGCACTGAAAAAAGAAGGATTCCTTACCAGAGACTCCAGAGCAGTCGAGCGTAAGAAACCCGGTAAACCGAAGGCGAGAAAGTCTTCTCAGTTCTCCAAACGTTAATGCAACAAGCCCGGCTTCATCGCCGGGCTTTTTTTTTATTGGCTTTTATATGCGGCGCATTACTGCGTCAGCTTCTTTTCGGAACTGCTCACGTACTTTTATGTACGCTCGCAGCCCGCTCAAAAAATCTTCCTTGTAGTGCTTGCATCAAAAAGCCAAGTTTAAAGCAAGCCCTGTCTCTGCAAGGGTGTCAGCCCGAAGCAGTCTCATGCCTCAGAACGTAAGCACCTTCCCGCTGCTGATAACAAGCTCCGCAAGTTCGTTCATTGTGCTTTTAACCTCCGGCGAGAAATAGGGTTCGTTCTTGTGTATGCCGCAGCGAGCCTGACAGGTTCCGCAGACTTTCAGAACAAGACCTTTCTCCATAAGTTCTTTCAGCATGACCACAAGGTCTGTGTCGTAATAGTCCGGCTTAACCGTCTTATCCCTTGCGAGGTCAACGGAATCGTTCATTAAAAATATGCAGACTTTACGCTCTTTCTGTAATAAAGTAGATGCCAGGCGAAGCGCGTTCCATGTTTTGTCGCTTCCGTCATAAGGGGTATTGTTGAGGATAATAAGTAAGTCCATGTTTTACCTCTGTTGCATATTTAGCTAAATTGCTAAATAATGTTAACTTACTATCATAGTTTAGGCAAGGGGAGTTATGAGCGATTCCGTAAAGTTCGCCAGAATTTTCAAGGCGCTGGGAAATAAGACAAGGCTTGCAATAATTCTTAAAATACTTAAAACGCCGTATGTGTGCAGTGCTGATATGTCTCCTGAAAACACCGACATCATCAGTCAGGCAACATGTGTGGGAACCATAGCGTCGGAATTCAACTACAGTCTGCCGACAATATCAAGACATCTCAAAGAGCTGAGGGATTCCGGTCTGATAAGGATGTATAAATCGGGCAACAGGATAATTGTCGAACCGGATATGGACGCTCTGCGCTCAGTCAAAGAATTCATCATTTCATTATAACCTTTCCAGACGGGATTCCGCCGGAATATGCAAATACTAAAAATAAACAGTGCTTTGTTGATGAAATCCAATCATGAGGTATAATATGTCTGGAGGCGAAATGAACTCACCAAGTGAAAAAGCGGAAAGGCTTGTAAAGCGGTTAAAGCGCAGACCCATTCTGCTCATTGGGTTTCTGGCGCTGACAGCCGTAATGGTGAACATCGTCCTCTTCGTCTACATCCAGTACATCGCGGAAGTTCGCTCCGCAAAACATTTCATCGAAGCGCAAGGAAAGATTGTTTCCTCTGATCTTGAAAAATACCTCGCGGAAGACAACGCATTTGGTATTTTTACCCTCATAACGCGCCTCACAGACGCAGTACCCCATCTTGACAACATTGCGGTCTATAACGCCGAAGGTCTTTATATGGCAGACGGCAAAGTGGACAGAGACAGTATTACCCCCGATGCCGATAATATAGTTTTCCGTTTGTCCCTAACCGACAAGGTCGGCACCCGAATAGGTACGATGGAGTTTTTCATCAGCAGGACATCGATAGTTAAAGGAATTGTGACAAACATAAGCGGATTGGTTCTGCTAAACCTGCTTATCATAGTTTCAGGTCTTTTGACGGGACTTTACCTCAGCCAGAGAATGACAAAACCCATCAGTGACTTTTCAAAACTTCACGAGGAAAACAGGCAGAAGCACGAAACGCGCATGGAGAACCTTTCTTTCGGTCTGGCGCAGGAACTCGCCGAGCCGATAGAGGAGATAAACCGTATTGTGGACAGCCTTGAGAGACAGGGTGTGCGCCACGGGGAGATAATGTCTATCCGCGGCGAAACCTTCCGTCTAGGGGAGAGAATAGGTGAGTTCGTTGAATACTCTCTTCCTGTAAGAATAACGACCGCAAACATAACTCTTGCGGAACTGGGCGACGACATAAGGCGTAAGTCCGCCAGATACGTGCAGAAGAATCTTATAACAGCAGTACATTATACCGATGATGTACGCGTCCGCGTGGACAGGGCGAAGATAGGAAAGATAATAACCGTGCTTCTCAGTAATTCACTTGAGGCGGGGGCTAAGAACGCTGTGCTTCATCTTAACGTTGTTAAAAAGGGAATGGAAATCATATATGAGGACGATGGTGCCGGGTTCGGCGAAGCGGATATGGATAAACTCTTTCTGCCTTACTACACAACAAAGGATGACGGTTCAGGTTTGGGGCTTGCGGTATGTGCAGCAATTGCTGAGGCGATGTCTGCGGAGATAACAGCCACGCACGGCGAAGAGGGCGGAGCTAAGTTTCGTATTATGATCCCCTGCGAGGTCAGCGAGTTAGTCTGACAGTATTCACAATATTGCCGAAATCATCCGCAGAAAGTGTCAGAGTTTTTTTAAACTCTATCCTGTTTTCGTCTATTTTGTATCGGATGCCTCTGTATCTGTCGCGCAGGAGGTTTTCAGCCCGCTCGACCCGATCCATTCTTTCGCTGTCGATTGGCAGTGTCAGCCTTGTGGCTTTGCACGATTCATCGTGAAAATCTATCTCAAGGGATTTAACTTTTTCCAGCGTAAAACTTTTGCCGAGTCCCAGGTCGCGCAGCGGCGAAACCACGCCTGTTTCGGCGAGTGCACGGAAACCAGGTCTGCTGGCAGGATCGTCGTCGGTGTTCGTGCCGTCAAATATAACTTCAGTTCCTGCATATTCGGCTATCTTAGACAGTACCGCCCTTTTGCAGTGGTAGCATCTGTCCGGAGTGTTCTCAAAAAATACGGCAGGCATGTCCGCCGGTGCTGTAATGTGCACAACGCCGACCTTTGCGGATATCTCCGCCGCTTTCTCTATTTCATATCCGAAAACATGTCCGCCTGTGCAGGTGAACGCCTTAACGTTCTCCGTACCCATATATTCAGCGGCAAGCATCAGTACAGCAGCGCTGTCCGCTCCCCCGCTGAGGGCGACGTATGCCGTTTTAAACCGTTTAAAATACGCTTCCAATGAATCCGCCGCCTATGACTATATCGTCTTTGTAAATGCACGCCACCTGCCCCGGTGTGGGGGCAAATTCCGGCGTATCGAATAAAATTGTCGCTGTGTTGGAAGGCTGAATCTCCACCATACATCCTGCGGGCGCCATGCGGTAACGCACCTTAACCTCTGCACGGAAGATCCTGTCGTGGTCGGAAGGGTATTCAACGTCGGTGAGCTTAACGCCTCTGCCTGTGACCTCATCTTTGTCCGAAAGCACTATGTCTCCGGTTTTTGGGTCTATTGATTTAACAAACAGCGGTTCATGATATCCTATATCCAGCCCGCGCCTCTGTCCGACTGTATAATAGATAATTCCTTTATGTTCTTTAAGTTTTTTGCCATCTTTAATAAACCAGCCTCTGCGTATCGTCGATGGGTCAATGTGTTTTTCGAGAAAATCACCGTAATCGCTGCCCATGAGGAAGCAGATGTCCTGACTCTCCTTTTTTTCGGCAACGGACAGACCAAGTTCTGCGGCTTTGGCTTTGACATCGGCTTTGGTCATTTCCCCCAGCGGAAATTCAACCACGTCAATCTGGCACTGACGAAGAAGTGAAAGGTAGTATGACTGGTCTTTTGTGTGGTCTGTGCCCTTTGCAATGCGGTAATTTTCGCCGTACATTACTTTTCTGGCGTAATGTCCGGTGACTACCTTTTCCGAGCAGGTGGATTTCATTTCACGGAACAGATAGTTCAGTTTTGCGTTCCTGTTGCACCATGCGCAGGGGTTGGGTGTTTTGCCTAGTTTATATGTTCTTATGAAATAGGATATAACATCTTCTTTAAAGAAGTCGGTGCAGTCGGCGGCATACCAGGGAATTCCAAGCTCCTGTGCGGCTTTTTCGCCGTCAGCAAGCGCCTGTTCCTGCCCTTCAAAAAATTTTATGGTAACTCCCTGAACGTCGTATCCCTGTTCTTTCATGATGTGTGCTGTGAGGGTGCTGTCAACGCCGCCGCTCATGGCGACCAGAACTTTCGTTTTCAAAATCATGCTCCGTTTCTGATGTATGGTCTAACATAGTTCAGTACAGGGCTTTTTTCAACAGAGGATATTTGACTTATTTCTGTTTTATAGTATGTTAATATAATCAGGAGAGAAACTTATGATTAAAGCGGTATTCTTCGATTTCGGCGGAGTTATGGCTGACGAGGGCTGGGTAAACGGTTTAACAGACATTGCCCATCACCATGGCTTCTTACCTCATAAATTTTTTGACGATGCGTGCGATGTGCTCTGGAGCACCGGATACATGTACGGGCGTGCGGATGAGGAGACGTTCTGGGAAAAACTTGGCGAGCGTTACGATTTTAAGATGTCTGTGGACGAGATGCGTAACGTTATATTCGGCAGGTTCACCATGCGCCCCAGGGTTATCGGACTGATAGAGCGCGTCAATGCGGCAGGGTACCGCACGGCGATACTGAGCGATCAGACGAACTGGCTTGATGAGTTCGACGACAGATACGACTTTTTTAAGCTGTTCGACCGTGTGTTCAATTCCTATGAACTGGGCATCGGCAAAAAGATGCCGGAGGTTTTTCCGCTTGTCTGTCGCGAGATGGGCATCGAACCGCAGGAGGCTCTTTTTGTTGACGACAACGAGGGACATATAGCACGGGCGAAGGAGTGCGGGCTAAACACTGTTCATTTTATTGATGTCGATGAAGGCATTAAAGAGATAGAAAAAATGATTAATCTTTAGGAGGATCATTCATGTTCAGACTGGATAAGGAGACCACCGCTTTTGTTGTTATCGATATTCAGGAGAGGCTTGTCAAAGCCATGGATCCAGAAGTCCTGAAAAAGATAACCGATAATTCCGCGAGACTTATTAAAGGCGCAAACGTACTTGGCATAAAGACACTTGTCACTCAACAGTATACCAAGGGACTGGGGGCGACCGTGCCCGAACTTGCAGAACATCTGAACTGTGAAGCCATAGAAAAAACCTCCTTTTCCTGCTGCGGGGAACTGAGTTTCATAAATCAGCTTAAAACTGCCGGAATCGATACAGTTGTGCTGTGCGGCATGGAAACCCACGTCTGCGTGCTCCAGACCGCTCTGGATCTGCTTCAGGCAGGATATAAAGTACACGTCGCCGCGGATGCCGTCTGTTCAAGGTCAAAATTCAACTGGCAAATTGCTCTCGGATATATGGAAAAGGCCGGTGCTGTTATCACAGTAACTGAAACGGTTCTCTTCCAGCTTGTGGGCGGCGCAGGGCGCGACGGATTCAAAGAGATATCGGGACTTGTGAAATAGATTGTGGGAAAGGCAGAGGTTTTTGCCTCTGCCTTTAACGATGTTAGTTGGGTTTAACTTCCTGTTGGGCGGGTTGTTCTGCTGTCTTTTCTGTCTGAGCCGTGTCGGCTTTTACCTCTGTTTTAACTTCTGACGCGGTTTCTTTTTTAACCGCTGAATCGGCTGCTGCAGCTTTGTCTGTTTCGGAAGCGAATGCGGATACTGAAGCGAGCATGAGCGCTCCTGCGAATACTAAGGTGATAAGTTTTTTCATGATCATTCTCCTTGTTATTAATTGCCGATATTTATAAAGCAGATTGCGTGCCATGTGGTTATTTGTCGGTAAGATGCTCATAACAAACATAAAATCATATTTTTTTTATCAGTTTTTAAAGCACTTTTTGTATGGATTATCAGTCATGTTTTTTCTGTCCGGTTAGTTATCAGTAAGTTAAAATGTATGAATTTTCCTTCATCTCAAATGGTGGTGAAATTATGAAATAATGTTATTTACGTTATACTTATTTTTTGCATGTTGTTTATTGAATGTGGTTAATGCAGGTGCTAAACTGCATCTATGAAACTTAACGGAATATTCGCACGGCTGATAGCTATGAATTTCATTCTGCTGGCTTTCCTTTCGATATTCATGTCGGTTATATTCATGAAGATCCAGAAGCTGAACGGACTCATGGAGCGCGTCACACTTGTTGAGATACCTGTTATAGAAAGGGCGGACAGGCTTAGCGGGATAATTCTGCGGCAGATAGAGTTCAGGGAGAAGTATCTGATATCCATGGATACGGATTTTCTGCGGCAGTATGAGCAGTACGGAGGTTCATTCCGCTCTGTGCTGAAGGAGTTGGATGCGATAATCAGCGGGGGGAGCAAAAAAGAGGCTCTGGAGCGGCTGAAAACGGCGTATGCTTCATTTTCTGCAGAAGAGAGTACATATATGCTCGGCGGGGGACAGGAGGAGCATATGCCCTCTGTGAACGGCGTGTCGTCGGCACTGGAACATCTGCGGGGCATAGCTGCACAGAAAAGGGAAAAGGGGCTGCGCACTTCCGGAAAACTTGTTGAACAGGTGAGAACCGAGGCATTCGCTTTCATCGTCACAGGCGGTGTTCTGATTGTTCTTCTTGCTCTGACGAACACAAAGAGCATAGCCGTACCTATCAGGAAGCTGAGTGAAAGCACCCGAAAGGTTACTGACGGGAGTTATCCAGAAATGGTCTGCCACGGAGGACCCTCCGAGGTCAGACGGTTGTCTGAGGATTTCGGTGTTATGGTGCGCAGGCTGAAAGAGAGCGACGAACTGCGCACAGAGTTCATCGGAAACGTGTCCCACGAACTGCGCACACCGCTGACCTCAATACGCGAAGCCTCTGCAATGCTGAAAGAGGGATATTTTCATGACGACAGGGAAAGCTCTCTGCGTCTTTTGAATATCATAGAGACGGAAAGTAATAGAATGATTAACTCTGTCAATAATATACTTGAAATCACCCGCCTTGACCTGGCACAGGATACATATGAAATAATTAAAACGGATATAAACCGCATTGTCGTTTCGTCCATCGAAAAAACAGCTCCCATAGCCGCCCGCAGGGGAATTACGGTTGTGAACACCATAGAACCTGATCTGACCGCTTTTGCTGATGCAGAGAAGCTGTCTCTGGTGTTTGACAATCTCATCGGAAATGCGCTGAAATATTCAGGTGCTGGTACACAGGTTAAAATTTCGGCAACTTGTTCCGGCGGAGTTGTGACCGTTTGCGTTGCAGACAGCGGCGCTGGTGTGGATGAGGCTGAGCTTTCGCTTATCTTCGAGCGCTACAGGCTGGGAAGCAACCGTTCGTCTGAGTATAAAGGTTCCGGTCTGGGACTTGCCATTTGCAGAAAAATAATCGAAAAACACGGAGGCAGTATATGGGTGAAGAGCGAAAAGGGCTGCGGAAGCAGGTTCTGCTTTACACTGCGTGCCTGATGTTTTTTTGCGGCGGCTGCGCGTTTACAGGGGCTTCCGATGGGGGCTTCGCAGTGAATCTTGGCAGAGGCGACTGTGAACAGGCGTATGCCGGTCTGGAAAACCTGAAAAGAGCGCTGGACGACAGGGATTTGTTCGGTTATGTGATACTTTTTACAGACAGTAACTGCCGCTTTTATGATGAATCGCTTGCACAGGCTTATTACAGCAGGATGAAAAGCATCTACCCTGAAAGCCGGTACACTGCATATGCCGGATACGTCATGGAACAGTTTGCAAGGGAGCGGACGGCAGGTGCCTTAAACTCGGAAACAACAGGAAAACTCAGGCTGGCTCAGAAGAAAATTCAGGAGAAGGAAGCCGAAAACTCAGCTCTTTCCGAGGCTCTGAAAAAGTCTGAGGAATCGTATAATAAAATTTCCGATGAAAACAGAGAACTAAACGAGCGTATAAAAGCTCTAAGTAAAGAAAATGAGAACATCAGGCAGCAGCTTGAAAAAATGAAAGAAGTTGATATGAAGATAGGCAGGAAAGTAATTGGGAAATAAAACGGCAAAAGTGCTCATCGTTGACGACGACAGAAGTCTGCTTGAGATTCTGCGGCTGCGGCTTTGCAGCAGCGGATATACGCCCTATGCTGCTGAAAGCAGTTCAGAAGCGTTGCTTCTTGCAAAGACGGAGATATTCGACGCTGCTGTTTTTGATATGCGCATAGACGGCAGAACGGGACTTCAACTCATGCGGGAAATTAAAACCATAGACAGCGGACTGCCAGTCATCTTTCTCACAGCATACGGAACAATAGGAGACGCGGTTCAGGCTATGCAGGAGGGCGCCTTCAGCTACCTTACTAAACCGTTTGACCATAAAGACCTGCTTTTAAAGATTGAAAAAGCCGCAGCACAGAGCGCATCGTCCCGCCGTATTCTCAGAGCAGGAGCCGGAGAGGACGATTCCGCCATGGCGGGAACAATCATCGGGGTGTCGGAGAAGACCAAAATACTGCGGGAGCGGATTGCCATCGCAGCAGAGAGTGATGCGAGCGTTTTTATATATGGCGAAAGCGGCACAGGAAAAGAGCTTACAGCTCGTATGCTTCATGAATCCGGTTTAAGGAAGGATGCACCGTTTGTCGCGGTAAACTCCTCCGCAATACCTGAAACCCTCATTGAAAGCGAGTTGTTCGGTTATGAAAAGGGTGCTTTCACGGGGGCGGACAGAAAAAAGAAAGGCTATTTTGAGCAGGCACACCATGGCACGATATTCCTTGACGAAATATCCGAGATGCCGTTTGCTATGCAGACAAAACTGCTGAGGGTGCTTGAAAACCGCGAGATTTCACCGCTTGGCGGGGAAAAAGTTACAAAACTGGATTTCCGGCTAATCACCGCTTCAAACAAGAACCTTCTTGAAAAGATAGAAAAAAAAGAGTTTCGTGCAGATCTGTTTTACAGAATTCATGTTATTCAGATAGAGCTTCCGCCTCTGAGAGAACGGATGGAGGATATCCCGCTTCTCTGTGGTCATTTCATCCGTAAATATGCGCAGCGGTATGGAAAAAACATCACCTCCATCTCTGATGAAGCCATGGACAGACTTATGATACACGAATGGGCGGGAAATATCAGAGAGCTGGAAAATGTTGTCGAGTGCGCAGTTGTGCTTGCGCAGAAGGACTTTATCAGGGCTGACAGCATCCGTTTTGCCGGTGATACGGATAGGCAGGTACAGATATACAGAGAAGCTAAGAGGCGTTTTGAGGAAATATTTTTAAGGCAGCTTATGGGCAAAACCAAAGGGAACATAAGTAAGGCGTCAAAGCTGTCAGACATATACAGAGCCGATCTTTACGATCTTCTGAAAAAACATTCGATAAATCCAGCCGATTTCAGATAAAAAGGCGGTCTTTCGACCGCCCTTCTGTTGTTATTTCTGCCATCCTTCCGGATTCTTTTTGTAGTAGTTTTTCATCTTTTCGGGGTCGGGAGTCATGGTGTCTTTGCCGGGTGTCCAGCCTGCGGGGCAAACTTCGCCGTGTTTACGTACGAACTGAAGCGCGTCGAGGTTTCTGAGTATCTCTGTTACGTTTCTGCCGATGCCGAGGTCGTGGATCAGTTCGAACTGAACTTTGCCTTCGGGGTCGATGATGAAAGTTGCGCGAAGAGCCATTCCGCCGTCAAGCAGAACGCCGTAGTCTGTTGCGATTGTTTTTGTGAAGTCAGCGACAAGCGGATATGCGATATCGCCGAGACCGCCCTCTGTTCTGGGAGTGTTAACCCATGCAAGGTGGCTGAATTTGCTGTCTGTGGAAACGCCGATTATCTGTGCGTCTCTTTTTGCAAACTCTTCGTTTGCGTCAGAAAGCGCTGTGATTTCTGTGGGGCATACAAATGTGAAGTCCAGAGGATAGAAGAAAAGAACTACCCATTTGCCTTTATAGTCTTCAAGGCTGACGTTTTGAAATTGTTTGTTGAGGACTGCCGCCTCTGAGAAAGCAGGTGCTTGTTTTGTTACAAGGCTCATTGTTGTTACCTCCGTTGTAGTATGAGTTACTAATAATTTTTATTAATAGTATCCCTCTTTTTAGAAGTTGTCAATATAAAAATGAGATTAAAATTGTCTCTTTAATGTCAGATAATTATAGTTCTTTCTGATATGCGGTGATTTCCTCTTCATCGAAGAAGAACATAAATCTGTTTAGAGATGAACGTTTTATGATTTTGCCGTCCGGCAGAAGCTGATAGACCGACTGAATATTGTAATTGTATGCGTCGCTGCGCCCTTTTTCCCAAATCCAGTTTTTCAGGACTATGGAATCGCCGGAACGGGTGAGAGAACAGCTTCCGAGGTCGCTGATATCAACGCATGAGTAGCTTTTGTTGTCGCGTTTTATGAATCTGTAAGTGTATTGTGTCTTTATTCCTGCGTTGTCCACAAGTGTTTCCTGCATATAGACAGCGCCGTTTTCGGAGTACGCCTTCATAGTGGATTCGAAAGTGTATTTTGCGTTGCCGAAGATATCCACGCGGACACCGCTGCCTTTGTATACGCCGTCAAACACTTTTTCGGGAATTGCGTATGCACCTGTCTGCATGGTGCTTTCCGCACCAAGGGTGGTTATGCAGCCTGTCAGCAGAGACATCATCGCCATCAGCATAATAATATGTTTCATGGGTTGATTATATCCTGAGTTATGCGGAAGTCAAAAGGAAATTAGAAGATGATAGGCTTCTGTCTTGAGTTCCTGACCTCTTCGAGGTGGCTGTCCCATACGATTTTGCTGATAACGTTTTCGTTGCGCAGAGACAGTTTATGGAATTTAACGCCTGCGATGCTGTCTGTTACCCACATTACAACGCCCTCAAGGGGTTGAAGTTCATATTTGCCGCTCATGAAATATACGTCTTCGCAGTTAAGGCACGCCTGTTTTGTCAGACAGCTTTTCGTGCGCAGTTCCACCATATCTCCTACCTGAAGAATGTTTTTCTGTCCGAAACAGATCCCTCCGGCACTGATATCAAGTGATTTCGTGCGGAAGCAGATGTTTCCCGTTTCCGTTTCGGGTACTCCGGGTCTTATGACACTGGTAATGCAGAGGTCAATATTGACCCTGACCCTCATGAATTCACGCCGGTTAACTACTTTTTCTGGTAGGAATGCCATGTTATCTCCTATGTCTATATCATCGTTATTTCTGATGATAAATCAAGGGAAAAATAACACGAAAAATGTTATTATATATGAAGTTTTTTCATATAATCCGAAATAATCATTCTGTGGTCGAAAGCTATTTCATCCGGCAGTTTGTCCAGAGGAAAGAACACTGCATTTTTCGCATCGTCTCCGGCTTTCGGCTGCTGCGCAGATTCGGTATAGTAAACTGCGGTTGCCGTGTGTCCGCGTTTGTCCCTTTTCGGGTCGGAATATATGCCGAGCAGATCTATAGTATCCGCTTTTATGCCTGTCTCCTCAAAAAGCTCACGCATAGCAGCGTCTTCAACTTTTTCGCCGTAGTCCACAAAACCGCCGGGTATCGCCCAGCCGAAGGGTTCGTTCATCCGTTCTATGAGAAGGATGCTGTCGCCGTTTCTGACTATCACGTCGGCTGTGAGTTTAGGAGTGTAAAGGTAGTGTCCTCCGTATTTGAACTGAACGCTTCTGAATACGGTCTCGCAGTATGGTGCGGACAGGCCGTGCTTTTCCAGCGTTCTGATGACGGGACCGAGTATTCCGTCTATCTCAGGATTTTTGAGTCTTTCTATGTCCTGAAGCATACTCGTTTTATAATTGTTGAGCTGGTCGCGGTATTGTATTTTTTCGCGCCACTCTTTTTCGGTGATTGTCACGCCCTCCAGCTTTGCGGCGGCGACAGTTTCTTTAACCATCTTCTCTATCAGTTCGAAGATGAGCGGGTTTTTCATCATTCGTCCGCAGGTGCTTTCAAGAAGCGCCGAAAGGGGATTGTATGCGACGTTCCAGACCAGTTTGCTCCACAGAGTGTGCTTTATGTCCGGTGAAATGGTTGATACTATTTCACTCTTGTCGAAAATTTCCTTGATGGGCTGTTCAAAACGTTTTGCACCTTCGCTCCACGCGCCGAAGATACATTCGCCTGTACTGGTGTGGTTTACGGTTCCCGCAGGCTCTATCCAGAGTCCCACGAAGAGGCTGGCACCTATTGTGCGGTCAGCGCCGAAATGCTTTGCAAGCACTTCCGGATTTTCCACTCCGTTCTGAAAGGAAATGATACAGCCGTCGTCCGCCAGATTATCTTTAAGCTGTTTACAAACATCATCGGTATCCTGTGATTTTACGCAGAGGATGATAAGCCCGTATTTACCTTCGGCTCCGGCAACAGCTCTCACCGGAATCACGGGCTCGCCGTATTTCCAGCTTTTTATTCTGAGTACGCCTGTTTCCTGCATGGCGGCAAGGTGTCTGCCGCGTGCCATAAGTTCAACGTCAAAACCGGCTTTTGACATCAGACCGCCGTAAAAGCTGCCGATGGCTCCGGCTCCGGCTATGAGAATTCTTCTATTCGAAAGCAATTTAATTCTCCGTCACTTAAATACTATTTCCGTCTCTGAAAGTTTCGCTTTCAGGTTTTTGCGTCTGCCGAGTTTACTGTTTAAGAGAAGTTCGCTCAAAGGATCTTCAATGAGAGATTGCAGCATACGCCTGATAGGTCTTGCTCCGTATGTGAAATCGTATTCGGAACTGAGTATGTGTTCCTTCACCTCTTCATCGATTTCGATTGATTTGCCGATGTCGGCAAGCCTTCTGTTCAGTTCGTTTACCTGCAGGTCGATTATTTTGAACAGTTCCTGTTTGCCAAGCGGTTTAAACACGATAACGTTGTCCACCCTGTTTATGAACTCCGGCGGAAAACGGTCTTTCAGTTCGCGGTTTGCGTTTGAGCTGAATGCGCCGTAGTCGATGGTATTAATCTTCTCCGCGGTTTCGAAGCCCAGAGACTTTTTGTTAAGGCTCAGTTTTGTGCCGAGGTTGGAAGTCATTATCACTATGGTATTTTTAAAGTTCACCTTGTGTCCTAAACTGTCGGAGATGTGTCCGTCGTCAAGGATTTGCAGGAGTACGTTGAGCACTTCAGGGTGCGCTTTTTCAATCTCGTCGAAAAGCACCACGCTGTAAGGTTTCCTGCGCACAAGCTCGGTGAGTTTTCCTCCCTCTTCGTATCCGACGTATCCGGGAGGAGCGCCTATAAGTTTGGAGGCGTTGAACCGCTCCATATATTCACTCATGTCTATGCGGACAAGAGCTGATTCAGAACCGAAAACCAGTTCCGCAAGTTTCTTCGCCACTTCTGTTTTTCCCACGCCTGTGGGACCCATAAAGATAAACGATCCCAGCGGTCTGTTGGGGTTGGAAAGCCCTGCAAAGCTGCGTTTAACGGCTTTTGCCAGTGCCTCCACCGCTTCGTCCTGTCCTATGACATGTTTTTTTATCTCTTTGTCGATTACGGATATCCGCGCAAGGTCGTCCTGCTGGAGCTTCTGCACCGGTATTCCAGTCATGTGGGCGACAACCTCGCTGATGTTGTCTATGTGCAGTGTGGGCCAGTTGTCCTCAAGCTGTTTTTCCCATTCCTTTTCAGTTTCAGCAACTTTTTTGGAAAGACGCTCAACATCCTTTGAAAACTTATGGATATCGTCGTAATCCGACGCTTTCAGCTTTGCGTCGCGGGTTGTTCTCGCCTCGTTCAGCTTCGCCTTGAGTTTAAGGAGTGCTTCCGGCACCTGACGTACTGCAAGTTTCAGTCTTGAGCAGGCTTCGTCCAGCACGTCGATGCTCTTGTCCGGCTGGAACTTGTCGGTTATATATCTGTCGGTGAGTCTGGCTATCTCCTCCAGAACCTCGTGACCTATCAAAACCTTGTGAAAATCTTCATAGTAACGTTTGATTCCTGAAAGTATCTCCACCGTTGCGGGCACAGAGGGCTGCTCAACGGGTATTGTCTGAAATCGTCTGTTCAATGCGCCGTCTTTTTCGAAATTTTTGCGGAATTCGTTAAGTGTTGTTGCTCCGATACACTGGAAAACACCCCTTGCAAGTGCGGGTTTAAGCATGTTCGAAGCGTCAATGGAACCTTCCGCAGCTCCGGCACCGACCATGGTATGTATCTCGTCTATAAAGATTATTATGTTTCCGTCAACCTCAATCTCTTTGATGAGGTTTTTCATCCTTTCCTCGAACTGACCGCGGTATTTTGTTCCGGCAACAACGTTGCCAAGCTCAAGCGAGATGAGTCTTTTGTTGCGCAGGAAATCCGGTATGTCGTCGGATACCATGCGAAGTGCGAGACCCTCCACTATTGCAGTTTTACCCACGCCCGGTTCGCCTATGATAACGGCGTTGTTTTTGATGCGCCTGCCCAGAATCTGGATAAGCCTTTCAATCTCCTTGCCTCGTCCTATGACCGGATCGAGCTTGCCCTCCCTCGCCTGCGCGGTCATATCTCTTCCGAATTCGTCTATGGTGGGCGTAGCTGCCTGTCCCTGTTTCTTGCTGTATGTGCGGATAAGTCCGGCTATCTCGTCGCGCAGGGGCAGAAGTTCAAAGCCCAGCTTTGAAAGCAGCATGGATGCTTTGCCTTTTTTCTCTTTAAGAAGTCCCAGAAGAATATGTTCTGTGTTGACATATTTTGTGTTGAGGATCTTCGCCTCATCCACAGCATAGTCAAGAACGTTTTTTCCTGCCGGGCTGAAAGGCAGACTGCCTTTTATCATGAGGTTATGCCCTTTCTCGCTTACGCTTTTCACATCGTTCATGAGCATTGTTACGTCTATGCCCCTTTTTGTGAAAATTTCGGCGGCGATTCCGGAACGTTCACGCAGAAGCCCCATAAGGATATGCTCTGTGTCGATAGACGACTGCATAAGCCTTTCGGATGCTTCTCTTGCGAACAGTATTACTCTTCTGGCTCTGTCGGTGAATAATTCAAACATGTTAATATCCCTAAATAAGTTAAATCTATTATATTGCGTGCGGGTATGGTTTATCAAGGACAATCTCAATTACCATGAATATATAACCCGACTGAAACGCTCGCAATAAAAATTGAGTTGACACATTGGTGAGTAATAACAATAATATTTTAAGTATTTAATGCAGCGGGGTGTTTTATGACTCAAAAAAATCTTTTCGCAGTAACGCTTATCGCGGCGGACAGACCCGGTATCGTCGCCGCAGTGTCTAAGATATTCTATGAAAACAGCTTTAACATAGAGGATTCAAGCTCAACCCTGCTACAGGGCTTCTTTTCCGCTATTTTCATCGTAAGCAAAGAGGGTGTGACAGCGGATGATGTTAAGAAAATATTCTCCGGTCTGGAAAAGACAATGAACATAGATTTCAACGTGCAGGCTATGAGCGAAGCTGGCGTTAAACCAATAGGCGAACACTTCATAATCTCTGTCTACGGTTCGGACAAGCCGGGCATTGTGAACAGGGTTGCCGAATATCTTGCCAACAGGGAGATAAACATAGTTGATCTGCAAACAAAAGTGGCAGGTTCGGAAAAAAGCCCCATCTATCTGATGGTGCTTGAGGTTATCATCGATCCCAAAATGATGGGAACAGGCTGGGAAGACGACCTGAAAAAAATATCCAGAGAAATGGGTACAGACGTAAATATCAGACAGATAGAAACATACGAGTTTTAATATATGGCAGTCAGAGAAGTATTGAAATATCCCGATCCCCGTTTGAAGGAGATTGCGGAAGATGTCGTTGAAATTAACGATTATATAAAACAGGTTATAACAGACCTGACAGACACAATGGAAGCCTCCGGACATTCCACAGGGATAGCCGCCACACAGATAGGCGAAAACGTGCGCATTGTGGTTGCGGATGCTTCAAAAAACGCGAAATGCGAGGTTAACCACGGCAGGCTGGTTCTTATCAACCCTGAGATAATCCAGTGGGAGGGCATGATTCAGTTCCGCGAGGGATGTATGAGCGTGCCTGACTATACAGGAAACGTTAACCGCGCAAAAAAGATACTTTTGCGCTATCAGGACGAGAACCTTGAGCAGAAAGTTATCGAGGCGGAGGATTTCGAAGCTGTTCTGCTCCAGCACGAAACCGATCACCTTGAGGGCACTCTGTTTCTGGACAGGGTCATTTCAAAGCGTACCGACCTTTTCCGCAGAAAGAAATTCAAGTAATTATCTTGTAAGTGTTTCGAGAGCAACCTGTTCGTTTTCCTGCGGATGAACGTTCTTCTGTCCGCCGTTTACGGCGAAAAGAACCATAAACCCTAAGAATATCACCATCGTTATGTGTATCGCATATCTGTCCATGTTTTCCTCCTTTTTAGTAATATAAAGCGGTCAGACGACAACTGCTGTCGTCTGTCTCCGGAAATTTTTGGCAGCGGGACATCTCTGACGACAACCGCTGTCGTTGTGGTATACTCCGTCATGAACAAACTTTACGTAGCCCTCAACCTGATAAGACTTCTGAACGAGAACAGAACCGTTACGTCGGCGATAGTCGCCGAGGATATGGGGATAAGCCTGCGCACTGCACAGCGCTATCTGATGGAGATGAGCCACCTGCCTGGCGTATGTTACGATGATGCCCGCCACTGCTGGTATATGACGGAAAAATACGGACTGTCGGAAAGTTATCTGAAACAGGACGAACTGGCTGTTCTGTCCGGTCTTTTCGATTACGCAGAAAACATTCTCAATAATGATTTTTCACCTGTCCTGCGCAAGATAAAGAAAAAGGTGATCTCCGCGTCGAAAAGGGAGCGTGTGGTACGGTTTTTAAAGCAGGATTCAATCGAGTTCGACAAGATTGCCGACGTCTTCACAGAAACAGAGAGCTATATAATGAACAGACAGGAGATTTCCTTCCTGTACAGCAAGAACGGCAGGATTTACACGATAAAGCCGTACAGAATAATTTACAGCGACGGGTTCTGGTATCTGGCGGGTGGAAAGGGTGCGGAACTGCGTAAATTCAGCCTCGACTTAATGACTGACATCAAGCCCACCGGAAGGCTTTACGATGAAGTGCCGGAAGGGCTTGACAGCGCCATCGACGATGCGAAAAGCATTTTTTTCGACGCATCCGGCAAGATTGTTGTCGAGTGCACCATGGCACACCCGATGGCTGAATACCTGCGGAGGAAACGTTTTTTTCCTAACCAGCAGATACTTGAGGAGTACGACGACCTGAGCGTGAGGTTTAGCTTTACGGCGGGTTCGGAGCTTGAATGTGTCAAACTCTGCCTTGAATGGCTGCCGCATATAAGGATAGTTTCACCTGCCGGATTCAGAGATTATCTGACTGATATTCTTAGACAATCCATAAAAATAAACGGGCTTTTGCCAAATAATTAGAGATTGACTTAGTAATGCCTCAGGGCTACTATATCCTATCATGACAGTTATTTTGCTTCTCATCGTCGGTTTTGTTACGGGTATAATAGGGGCGCTTCTGGGTATCGGCGGCGGTTCAATAATTGTGCCTATACTTGTGCTCTTTTTTGACGTACCCATGCACTATGCCGTTGCGGTGGGACTTATGACAATAGTTTCAACAAGCACTGCCGTTGTCCCTGTGAACATCATGAAGGGTTTTGTAAACCTGCGTTTCAGCATATTTCTTGAAACTCTTACGGTGCTTGCCGCCTTCATAGGCGGAATGGTGGGCAACCATACTCCGGAACATCTTCTTGAGATAAGTTTCGGGCTTATTCTGTTTCTGATAGCGCTGCTCTATGTGCGCGAAAGTTTCAAAAAATCCGATGCAAATACCTATGAAAATTCATATACCAACCGTTTTTCCGATGAATATTTTGATACTGAACGTGGCGAAAAGATAAAATATACCCCTGTCAAACTGCCTATGGTTGCGCTGGTATCATCGTTTGCCGGATTTGCATCCGGTTCACTGGGCATCGGCGGCGGGGTTATAAAAGTTCCTGTGATGAACCTTGTTTCCAGAATCCCCATAAAGGTTTCAATTGCCACCAGCAATTATATGATAGGGCTAACCGCCGCAGCCGGAAGTATTCCTTATCTCATTTACGGTAAATCCTCTCCCGTGACATCTATTACAATGGTTCTGGGGGTTATTTTCGGCTCAAGGCTTGGTGCTTCAAAATTTCAGAAGGTAACGGACAAAAGACTGCGGATTATGTTTGCTGTTGTTCTGGCTGTTATAGCGGTGCAGATGTTCTATAAGGGGATACAATGATAGACGAAGTGCTTAAAAGACGTATAGCAAAGATATATTCGTTTACTACAAGAGTCAGCATTGTCCTTGCGTCTGCCGTCATCATGCTGTCGCTGGTTGTCAAATATATCTTTAAGACCGATATCCCTTTAGACAGGTATACGGCGCTTTTCACCGTTTTTCTTCTCATTGCCACACCGTTCACTGGTGTTTTCATCGCTTTTCTGTTTTATCTAAGCGAAAAGAACAGAGCCATGACCTTCTATTCCATCGCCATCATACTCGTGCTCATAGTCAGCATCATCCTTAAAATTCATTAATATCAGCTGTTTCCATGTGCATATAAAAATCCGTTGCAAAATTACTAATTAGTAATATATTCATTGTCACAGGAGAAAAAAATGAAATCGAAATACTCATACGGACAGAAGGCTGACAGAGCGATGCGCACATGGATAGAGATTGCCAGAGCTTTTTCAACAATACGCGCAAAGGAGAACGAATTCATTGAGTCCAAAGGTCTGACCATACAGCAGTTCGGGGTTATGGAGGCGCTTTACCATATGGGCGGGCTTACAGTTGGCGAGCTGACAAAGCTGGTTCTAAGCACACCCGGAAACATGACTGTTGTTATTAAAAATCTTAAAGAGAAGGGACTTATAGAGACAAAACATCCGGAAACGGACAGGCGGGTAACAGTTGCATCAATAACTGAAGAGGGCGGCGGAATAATTTCAGAGATATTCCCTGATCATGCGAAGAACATGGAGGGGTATTTCGAATGTCTGTCGGACGAGGAGCAGGATACGCTTTCCGCTATCATAAGAAAACTGCGGAAGGCTAACAGGAAAGGAGGCTGATATGTCAATGAAGATACACAGAGCGAAAGACAGGGGGGGTGCAGACCACGGCTGGCTGAAATCTGCTTTCAGCTACAGTTTTGCTGAATATTTCGATTCGTCGAGAATGGGTTTCGGCGTACTGCGCGTGGTTAACGACGATATTATAGAGCCGTCCGCAGGTTTTCCGCTGCATCCGCACAATAACATGGAGATAATCACCATCGTGACGGAGGGTGCTGTTGCTCACGGGGATACCATGAACAACAAAACTGTTATAAAAGCGGGTGAAGTGCAGAAGATGAGCGCAGGAAAAGGACTTATGCACTCGGAATATAATCCGTCTGACAGTGAAACGCTGAAATTGTTCCAGATATGGATACGCACCCGCGACAAGGATATTAAGCCTGAGTATGATCAGCGCAGGTTTGATCTTGAGAGTGCCCGCGGCGGGCTTGTTACGCTGGTTTCAGGAGACGCTTCCGACGGCGGACTGGTAATACATCAGGACGCATGGGTGCACAGAGGGCTTTTCAGCGAGGGGCAGGAGTGCGAGTACAATCTGCGCAGAAATGGGAACGGAGTGTTCATTATGTCCGTTGACGGAAAAATATCCGTTAACGGTGAAACGCTTAACAGGCGCGATGAGGCTACGTTCACAGCACACTATACAATAAAATTCAGAGCTGAAACGGATGCCGACGTGCTTCTGATAGAGGTTCCTGATAAATAACCTGAGACGGCTCGTAAGAGCCGTCTGTTTCTATATATCCATAGCTGCCGGCGGCAGAAACTGTCTGGCGTATTTCACATGTATGCCCGATTCCAGCAGAAGATGATATAGGTTTTCGTCGATGTGTCCGTCGCGAACCATGTATCCCATTATCTCTATGGCACGGCTCAGGGTGCCTGGACCTTTATAGGGTCTGTCCTCGGCAGTGAGCGCCTCAAAGATATCTGCAATCGCTATTATCCTCGCCCTGATAGGTATATCTTCCCCCTTCATGCGATAGGGGTATCCGGTTCCGTTCAGCTTTTCGTGGTGCAGTCCGGCTATGTTTATTACGTTGCACATGTTTTCAGGAAATTTAATTTCACTCAGCATCATAACTGTTTTAACAACGTGGTCTTCAATTACCTGTCTTTCCGCCGCTGTGAGTGTTCCTCTTGCTATCGAAAGTTTTTCAACCTCGTCGTCATTGAGCAGAGGCAGAAATCTGCCGTCAGACATTTCTATCTGAATCTTTCCGAGGTCTTTCAGCCATTCAATTACGCTGGAATCAAGATTCTCTCCGCCTTTGTTAAGGCTTTCCAGGGTTTTCATATGCTGTCCGGCTTTTTCAATCTGAGCAGACAGCTTTCCGTCGTCATGAAGTTCACCATTCCGTTCTTTGTATGCTCCAAGAGTCAGATTCAGTTTATAAAGTTCCATTTTAAGCCGAATAAGCTCTATACCGTTTATAATTCCTTCCAGTTTCAGGGATTTATCCATTATCCATTCAGGTGTGCTTATCTTTCCGCAGTCGTGCAGAAGCGCCGCAACCTTCAGCTCGTTTATCTCGTCCTCGGTTACTGTGAAATCGGAGAAAACACCTTCCTGCATCTGATTGGCGGCGCTAAGAAGTTCGTGGGCAATCCATGGAACCCTTTTACAGTGTCCCGCTGTGTAAGGAGACTTTGCATCGATTGCAGTTGCAATGGCGTTAAGAAAAGAGTCGAAGAGTACCTTCTGCTCGTCGAACATAATAGCATTGTGCAGGGCGGTTGCCGCTGTGGAGCTGATTGTTTCCATTCTCTTCTTGTCGGATGACGAATAGAAATCGCCCTCCGGAGCCGCTGTGAGCATGTATCCCATATATGAGGTTCCGTCAGTGAGAGGCACTATCATAACAGATTTATAATAATAATTTTTTCCGCCTGAGGATATGAACAGACCGAAATCGTTGATTATCTGCACTCTGTCCATATTTGCGAATATCATACATGTACCTGAATCAACGAAAGAGCTGAAAATTCTGTCGGAATCTTCGCCCCTGTTCGCGAGCAGCCTGTATGTCTTTGTGTTTTTATCAAATTCAAGAACGACGCCGACCTTTCCCCCTTCGTAAGAAAGTCCAGTTTCGTCGAGCAGTATGGAACCTATACCGGAAGGTTTCAGTTCACGGTTAAGCCTGTCTGCGGTGCGCTGGAGAAGGGCAAGCTCTCTGTATGCGGAAAGAGTTTCCGCGGAGACTGCGCGGCGTGCGTGTTCGCACTCTATCATGGAGTTCAGGGAACATGCGAGAGCGTCCGCAATATTGCAGCAGAGTCCTTCATTGTCGCGACCGGAATAAACAAAGAGACCGCCCATGCGTTCTCCGCTGATGCCCAAAGGGCGTGCGGCAGAAAACTCATTTTCCGGGTTTTCAGGATACTGGCAGAATACGTTACCGCCGGAACCTATGCGGAACCCAAGAGCGTTTCCCGTTGCCTGAGCAAAGGAGCAGAGAATTGATTTTGCCTGCTGAGGGCGCAGATGTTTCTTCAGCAGGTTAAAATTATCATGCGAGTCCAAGGAGTTTCCCCGCAAGTTCAAGAACTTCGTCAGGGTCGAACGGTTTTGTCATAAAGAAGTCTGCGCCGTTGCAGACACCCTTTTCCCTGTCTGTTTCCTGTCCCTTGGCTGTGAGCATGATAATCAGCGTGCGCTGAAGCTCACCATCGGATTTAACAGCTTTACAGACCTCGTATCCGTTCATTTCCGGCATCATAACATCGAGAAAAACAAGATCCGGGCGTACAGAGGAGATCATGTCCAGTCCGCTTTTTCCGTCGGACGCCTGATGAATCTCCACTTCTGTACCGTGCAGAAATTCGATGTCTTCAAGCGTTTGTTCAAGGAGGGAGCGGATATGAACTTCATCGTCCACAATCAGAATGCGTTTCATTTTCTAAACCTCACTGTTTATGCGGCAGGATGAGCAGTTGAATGCTTTCGTATGAGCTTATCCTGTGCAGATCGACATATTCCATCATATCGGCGGGAATCACCACCAGACCCTTATAGCCGCTCTCCAGCTTCGTTTCGAGATCATGCGGCTGGCACATCTCGGCGTTTTTCGGAGAGATGGACGGAATTTCGACGCTACGTCCGCAGTCCTGTCTGCAAATTATCAGGCAGGCATGGCAATCTTTCAGTTTTTCTTTATTTATCAGCATAAAAACGCTGTCAATCAGTCGCTGTTCGTTTATGGGCTTGTCAAAGACAACATCTCCGTTGGCGGCGAAACTGTCGTTGAATGCGGAGAGCACTACAATAGGGATATCTTTCAGCTTTTCGTCCTGTTTCATGTTGTCGATGGCGGTCTTGCCGTCCATAACAGGCATTGCGATATCCATTGTGATAAGGTCAGGGCTGAACTTTTTCGCCATATCGATGGCAGTCCTGCCATTGTCGGCAGTTGCCACACGGAAGCCGTATGATGTGAAAAACTGAGTGAGCAGAGAGCGTATGGCCATTTCGTCGTCAACGACCAAGATCAGTTTTCCGTTCGCATCCTGCACTTCCGTAATACCTGTTTCCTGCACCATTGCGGGCAGGGTAAAGCTGAACGTGCTGCCCTGATTAAGTGCGGAGCGCGCCCATATCTTTCCGCCGAAACGGGTGATTATTTCGTGTGAAATGGAAAGTCCCAGTCCGGTTCCTTTCGGTTTCTCCTCAAGTGTATCGCCGTGGCAGACCTGACGGAATTTATCGAAGACAGCTTCCGCTTCTTCCGGCGGGAAACCGCAGCCCGTGTCCACTACGTCCACCTGAACGAATCCGCTGCCGGTTTCGTATGCTCGGACAGTGACTCTGCCCTCTTTTGTGAATTTTGACGCGTTGTTCAGAAGGTTGACCGTGACCTGAACGAAGCGGTCGTAGTCACCGAAGACATACGGCAGGGCTTCGGGGATATCTGTCGTAAGTTCGATTTCCGGTCTGTCGTCGAACTGCCCTTTTGCGGCGTTAACCGCGTGGCGGAGCATTTCGGACATGTTAACCGGTTCCTCGCGCCACTGTGCTTTCTGCGACTCTATTTTCGAAAGGTCGAGCACGTCGTTTATAAGTCTTGTAAGCCTTTCTGTTTCGCTGAGAATTATCGAAAGGTTCTCTTTTATCTTCTCCGATTTCGCTGCAAGAGCGGGGTTGTCTCCGGTTAGAGGCACAAAGAACCGTTCGAAATCCTTTCCTATGAGTTTAGAAAAACCCCTGATGGATGTCAGCGGTGTTCTTAGTTCGTGGGATACGGACGAGAGAAAATCAGATTTGAGTTTATCCAGTTTCTGAAGCCTTTCGTTGGCTTCGGAAATGTCTTTATAAGCCTGATGAAGCTCGCTTTCGGCTTGTTTCAGTGTTGAAATGTCCATGGCGACGGACAGACAGCCGACTATTTGTCCGTTCTCCTTTATGGGGGTTATGGCGAAGCTGACGGGGAAACGGCTTCCGTTTCTGCGGCAGAAAACCCCTTCGTTTATCTGTGATGATATCCGCGATATGACCTCTGCATGTTTGTCTCTGTCGGACATCAGTGTGTCGGTGTTCGCCATGAGGGTCACACAGTTGTTCAGAAGATCTTTGTTGTCGAAAATATCGAAAAAGCTCATTTGCCGGGCTTCTTTTTCTGTATAACCAAGCATGAACTCAGCCCCTCGGTTGAAAAGTATTATCTGACCGTCAAGGTCGGTGGCTATAATCGACATCTGCATGGCAGCATCCATTACAGCTTTCAGAAAACCGCTTGCAGACTCGAATTTCTGCATGAGAGATTCCGCTTTTTCAAACTGCTCTATTACAAGTTTGGTGGTAATCTCCGCCGCCTCGTGGGAAACGCGTATCTCCGAGCGCAGCAGGTTATTTTCAGACATAAGTTTTTCGACTATTCTGCCGTCAATCATACTGTTTCTGATACTCTCCATGTACTGATATTCCATAAGGAGCCGTCCCGGCTGACGATTTTGTCAGTCCTCTTTAGCATATGAATATCTTTTTTCCGCTGTCCAGCCTGTGAACAGCACAGACAAGGCAGGGGTCGAAAGACCTGATTATGTGCCCTATTTCGATAGGGTTATCGATATCCGCCACTTTCACGCCCTCAAGTGCCTTTTCCCATGCGCCGGGAAGTCCTGCGTCGTCCCGCGGCGAACCGTTCCATGCGGTGGGGGTTATTATCTGATATTTTTTTATTGCTTTGTCTTCAACGATTATCCAGTGTCCGAGAGCGCCCCTTGCGGCATCGGTCAGCCCTATTCCCCGTCCGTCTTTTATCTCTCCGTATGGAGTGTAAAACGGTGAATTGCCAAGCAGTTTTGCCATTTCGTCTATCCATGCAAGGGCTCTGGGGAAGAGTCTCGCCGGGCGCGCCAGCCTTGCCATCTGCCTTGTGAGAGACGATGTGCCTTCGGTTCTTACCAGCTCAGTAAAGAGCGGTATGCCGTTTATTATCATCTGAGCAAGAGGTCCGGTTTCCACAGGTTTTCCGTTGTAGCGCGGTGCTTTAACCCATGAGTATTTCCTGCCTTCCTCTCCGCTCGCCTCCGGTTCCGTCATGCCTTCAAACGGGTGCCGCGCTCCTTCATATCCGTTGAACCATGAGTGGGATATTGCTTCTGCAATACGGCTCTGGTCAAACTCAGTTACGTTTACCCCTTCCGCGTATCCGCAGCGTATCAGTTTTTCTCTTCCGTGGCTGGGGTTTACGTCCGAGTCTGTGGGTATGTCGAAAGCTCCGTATGAAAGGAAGTTGTCATAGCTTCCGCCGATGGCGTCAAGTCCTATGCTCCTGCCGAAACGGATGAGAAATCCCATGTCGCTTTCGCTGTGGTCCGCGGATGCGGCGAGCCATTCGTCAAGCTCCTGTTTCGTACTGATATCGTTAAATCTCTCAACGCTGCATCCGAGTATCTGTTTTTCGTATGCTTTCATACATTGAACGATGAGGTGTCTGCACTGTACAATGTCGTGGATTGTGGGAACGTTCGTAACGCCGCCGGGTACCATGAAAGAGGTGTGCGGCCACTGACCGCCGAGGATGGCTATTATTTCGACAATGGTTGCCGAGCTTTTGACGGCGGAAGCGCATCTAGTGCCCCTGAGTGGCGCGTATCTCATTGCCGCCTCAGTGTATAACTCATTTGATGCGTATGCGGGGTTAACGAAATCCGGCATGAACATGAGCACCGACTGACGGAGGTCGCTTTGTATCATTTCCATCATGCCCGTTATGTTCTTTATGCGCAGCGCGTTGTCCGGCGGAGTTGTCCCGCATAGACTGTCCAGCGCTGCTGATGCAGCCGTAAGGTGTGAAAGACTGCATATCCCGCATATTCTGGGGGTTATCACGAGTCCGTCCAGAGCACCGCGTCCGCACATTATTTTTTCGAAGCCCCTGTAAAGGGTGCCGACGCTGCGCGCCTCTGTTACTGTATTGTTTTCAAAATCTATTTGCAGCGTAAGGTCTCCCTCAACTCTGTTGACGGGGAAACTGCATGATATTTTTGCCATGGCAGACTCCTATATCCTTGTCTGGCGTTTTTTAAGCCGCAAAGGTGCCGCCGCGGCAGCCATGCCTTTGTATACCATGTAATGTGCGCGGCTGATGCCGTTCGGCAGTGCGATTGGGATGCCCTCGATGTTTTTTGTATCGAAGAACGGATATTCCTGCGGAAAGTCCGGATTGTTGCACCCGAAGCAGGGCACGCCCACTCTGGGTTTTGACGAGCGCTTGCTCCAGAGAAGTTTGTTGCATGAACCGCCTGTGAGCGGACCGTGGCAGCCGAGGTGAAAGAACAGGCAGCCCTTTTCACCGAAATCGTTCTCTTCAACGCGGTATTCATGGTATTCGTTGCGGGTGCACCCCTGATGTACCATCATTCCGTACCATGCGAGGGGGCGGTTGTATTCGTCCAGTTCTATCTCGATGCCGCTGTTGAGCATGGCGAGTATGCTGGTGAAAATTTCGGGGTGGCAGGGGCAGCCTGAAAGGTTGATTACAGGCAGTCCGCCGCCTGAAACATAGTCAGCGCCGAGAAGTCCGCCCTTTTCCTTTCGGGTGAACTGAATACCTGTCGCCTGTGTTTCAGACCCGACACCTATCCCGCCGAAGGATGCGCAGGTACCCAGCGCAATGATGTACTGCGCTTTCTTAGCAAGGGACATGAGTATATTTTTTTTCGGAACTCCGAACTTCAGGTCAAACATGCCTGTGCTGGCGGGACCTTTCAGCACATTTCCCTCGACAACGAGTATGTCCAGAGGGATTGAACCGTTTTGGAGAGATTCCAGCAGTTCGTGCTGTTCCTTGTGGGTTTTGATTGATAGGGAAGGGTGATAAAGAGGGTTGATTTCAAGATCAACGAAAATATCAACCAGATTGGGCTTATCGAGATTAAGCAGAGAGACACTGTCGCCATCACAGCCGCCGCAATGCAGCCAGTAGACGTTTTTCATAGGTTTCTCCAATAAGAAAATTAAATAATCATGAAAATATGCTTACAAAGTGCACATACTTTCAAAAAAAGTTTATCAAATATCGACACAAGGTGTCAATTATTCTTACATTTTTGCATAAAAACTGTAATCAACTGGTAATTATGCAAAATAAAATATTTTTCTCTTTATATGTGATATTTACCTACCCGATAGTGCAGGAGAGCCGTAAACATTTGCTCATTCCGGGTCTTTGTAGCGCTCTTTAATGAGTGCTATTTTTGCATATGCTCTGATAAGAGCGTCCACCGCTTTCGGGTCGAACATTTTTCCGCGGTTGTTCTCTATAAACTGAAGTACGTCCTCTTCCGCCCATGCTTCCTTGTATACCCGTTTACTTCCAAGCGCGTCGTAAACGTCTGCAAGGCAGACTATTCTTGCGGAGGGGTGTATCTCCTCTCCCGATATCCCTCTCGGATATCCGCTTCCGTCCCAGTATTCGTGGTGGTCGCGGGCTATGACAGCGCTTGTCTGGAGCAGGGGGCGGGATGAGTTTTTAAGCATGTTGTATCCTATCTCAGTGTGGGTGCGCATGATATTCATCTCTTCGCTGCTGAGTCTGTCGGGTTTGAGCAGAATGGAGTCCGAAATGCCTATTTTTCCTATGTCGTGCATGGGAGATGCCATCTTAAAAAGCTGCGCCTGTTCTTCGTGGAATCCCATTTCAATTGCTATGGTGTAGGTGTATTCGGAAACGCGTTTAACGTGGTAAGCGGTTTCTTTCGAGCGGCTTTCCACAACCTCGCCGAGGTGGTGGATTATATCTATCTGGGTTTCCTGTATCTCTTTGTTAAGTATGACATTGTCAAAAGCGATGCCTGCGTTGTGGTTGAATATGGTGAGCAGGTTTTCAATCTCCGGTCCGAGATCCTGTGAGCAGTCCTCAATGAAAAGCAGGTGTATCTTGTCCTTCATAGTGGGGAAATAGCCGACGTAGTGACTGTCGATGAAGCCGCTTTTCTCTTTTATTACAGCCTCTTTCAGATAAGGAACAATTTCTGTCGGGATCGGTGTGCATGTGTCAATATTCACACCTATGCACTGAGTGAATCTGCCTGTGGCGGCGATTATCCTGAAATCGCTCTCGCCTGTGCGCGCTGCTGTAAAGCCGGAAGTGCTGACATAATATGAGTTTTCCAGACCGAGTATTGACACCACCTGAGTGAGCACGCCCTGCGCGAGCTGTTCAAGGTTCTGGCGCTGGAAAAGGTTTGCTGTGGAATTGATTATCTGTTTCAGACCCTCGCTGTTGCGGTTTATGATGCGCAGGTCGCGGTATGAGCGCAGAGCGGAGAACATGGTGGTGTAAAGCTGCTGGCTGGTGAGTTCCGCTTTGTTCTTATAATCGTTGATGTCATATTCTGCTATGACCTTTTTTTCCGGCGCTTCGCCGGGCTGTCCCGTGCGCAGGATTATCCTGCTGAACCTGTTGCCCATCTCGCCGCGTATCATCTTCGCAAGGTTAAGACCAGCTATGTTGCTCTCCATCACCACGTCAAGGAGTATAACGGCGAAGTCCTTTATCTGGTTCATTATATCAATCGCTTCCTTTGCGGAATATGCGCTGTAAAATTTCAGTTTTCTGTCTTCGAAGATAAAATCGTCAAGAACCATCTTTGTGGTGGTGTGGATATCCGGTTCATCGTCCACGATAAGCACTTTCCAGAAATCTTCTCCATGGCTAGCCATGGGGCTGTCAAGGTCGTCTTCAAGTGCAAAAATAAGGTTGTCGCCGCTGTTAGTCATTTCTTTTCTCCATTAACAGGCATGGTTATAATGAATGTTGTTCCCTGTCCCGGTTTGCTTTGTGTTTTTATGGTGCCGTTCAGCTTTCTGCTGATCAGATTGTAAACTATGTTCATGCCGAGCCCCGAACCGCCCGCATTGCGTTTTGTGGTGTAAAAGGGTTCATATATGCGGGAGAGCTGTTCTTCGTTCATGCCGACCCCGTTGTCTGTATAGGTGAAAACCAGACTGTCTCCTTCCGGTTCTGCTTTAATCTCTATGACGCCGTTCTCTATCTCGTCGAATCCGTGTACGAGGCTGTTGATTATCAGATTACTGAAAATCTGCATAAGTGCGCCCGGATATGACTCTATCGTAAGATCTTCCGGGGCGTGCAGATATATTTTGTGTCCCGTGTTTTTGAACCGCGGGCTGAGACTCTGAAGTATGTCGTTGAAGTAGTTTTTTACATTAAAGATGCGCGGATGCTCGCTGGTCTGGTCAACGGCAACCTGTTTGAAACTGCGCACAAGAGCGCCCGCCCGCAGAAGGTTTGCGGAAATGCTGTGCAGTGACTGCTCGGCGGTCTCGAAAAATTTGTCCAGATCGCTCTTTTTCATCTGCCCCGCACCGTATGCGGCAGTGAGAGCTTTCAGCTTATCCTCAAGGTATGTTGCCGTCGTGACGCCTATACCCACAGGAGTGTTTATCTCATGGGCGACCCCTGCCACCAGATTACCCAGAGAAGCCATCTTTTCCGCTTCTATAAGCTGATTCTGAGTCCGTTTAAGGTCTTCCAGTGAGTCTTTAAGGTCTTTTGTGCGTGCCGCCACGCGGTCTTCCAGTTCGCGGTTGAGTGCCTCCAGTTCTCTTTCCCTAAGTAACAGCGCCTCGTTGGTGTGCACGCCTGACATAATTGTGTAACCGGAGAGAATGAGGATAAAGAAGAAAATGGAAATTGTGTAAAATATAAGTTTGGCGACCTGTGATGCCGCCTCTTTTTTTATGTCGTTAATATATATGCCGGTTCCGACGATCCATTTCCATTCGGGAAATGCTTTGACATAGGATATTTTCGGGATGATGGTGCCGGCGTCGTCCTTCCACTGCCACATATAGTCAACGTAGCCTTCGCCGTTAAGTTTTACAGCCTGAACCATGTCATTGAAGAGATGTTTTCCTTTCGGGTCGGTGAAATCGTCAAGCATTTTCCCGTCCAGATCAGAGCGGTAGGGATGAACAACCATGCGGGGTTCATAGTTTGTTATCCAGAAATAGTCTTTGCGTTCCGGACCGAATTTCATTCCGGCAATGATCGCCGCCGCCTGTGTTTTCGCCTCTTTTTCGGTTATTTTGCCCTGCTGCGCAAGTTTCCGCTGATATTCTATAACGTCGATGGCGGTCTGGGTGAGGTCGTGAATCTGAGCTTTCTTCTGTTCCAGCAGACGTTTTTCAACATCCGGAATGTGTATTCCGAAGATTATGAAAACAAAAAGAGTTACGGATATTCCGATAGGGAGTACGACTTTAACCCATACGGGGATAGTTGTTTTCATAATTGTCACCGCAACAAAATAAATAAAAGCTCATATGTTGATATGAGACAGGTTTTTGACAAAGGCTAAGAAAGATTAGATTGCTTAATCCTTTCAGTCTTCGCAAAGACGTAAGTAGCTGTCATTGCGAGGAAGCCGTCAGGCTGACGCGGCAATCTCATCGGGTTTAAGTTGTTTGTCATCAGTCCGGCTCGTATATAGATATGAGACAATGTATTATTTTAACACAGAAAAACAAAAATAAAAGTTAAAATATGTAAAGAAGCCCCCGCTTTTGGCAGGGGCATGGATGGGTTTAGCTTCTGTAGTCGGCGTTGATTGCAATATATTCCCTGCTGAGGTCGCATGTGAACACTTGTGCAGTTCCAGAACCACAGTTTAAATCCAGCGTTATGCTTATTTCGGACTGTTTCATTATTGCGGCGGCTTCTGGTTCCATCTTTTCGTCGATGATAAGTCCGCCCTTGGCATAGAGAAGGTCTTCAAAGTAAAGGTCGGTTGTGCTTTCGTCCGCTTTAACTCCGCTTGCGCCTACACAAGCCATGAGCCTGCCCCAGTTCGGGTCTTCGCCGTGGAACATTGTCTTCACCAGAGGGGAGTTGGCTATGAGGAACGCGCATTTTTTCGCGTCTTCGTCGCTGTCCGCACCTTTCACGTTCACTGTGATGAATTTCGTTGCTCCTTCACCGTCCTTAACAATCATTTTTGCAAGCTCAAGACATACGTGAGTCACAGCCTCTTTAAACTCTTCCATGTCGGGGATGATGCCGCTCATTCCGTTCGCCATAAGTACAACTGTGTCGTTGGTGCTCATGTCGTTGTCAACGGTGATGCTGTTGAAAGAGCCTTTCACAGCGTCCGAAAGTGCCGCTTGCAGATTTTTTTCGCTGACCATTGCATCGGTGGTGATGTAGCAGAGCATGGTTGCCATGTTGGGGGCTATCATGCCGGCACCCTTTGCCGCACCCGCAACGACGTATGCGCCGTTTGCGGTTTCAACCAGTACGCCCGCCTGTTTCGGGAAGGTGTCGGTTGTCATTATGGCTTCGGCAAACGTATCGGAGTTGCCGTCGTCCAGTTCGTCCACAAGCTCGTCAATGTGCTTTACCATCCGCTCAACGGGGAGCTGAACGCCTATCGTTCCTGTGGAACCCGTCAGCACCTTTGCCGCGTCTATGCCGAGGCTTTCCGCCAGTGCTGCCGCTAGTGTTTCACAGTTCTGAATGCCCGCTTCGCCTGTACAGGCGTTGGCATTTCCGCTGTTAACCAGTATCGCCTGAAAATCCTTCGAAGTTTCCATGGCTTTTATGGCGTGTCTGAGTGGGGCAGCCTTAAAGGTGTTCGCTGTGAACACCGCCGCAGTTTTGCACGGAACTTCCGAATAGAGGAGGCAGAGGTCTTTTTTATCCTTGCCTTTACCTTTAACATCCGCATTAACTGCGCTTGCGAGGAATCCGAGGGGTGCGCATACACCCGCCTTGTTTATCTTCTGTATCATTGTTGTCTCCTGATTTTTCAGATGAAATTGCCGAACCCGCTCCGTGGGGTTCGCAATGACGCTTACGTCTCTGCGAAGGCAATCCCTGTTATTTTAAAGTATACCAGCCGTCTCGTCCAGACCGCACATGACATTCAGGTTCTGCACGGCGGCGCCGCTTGAACCCTTTATCAGGTTGTCGATGCAGGACACGATAATCAGTTTTCCGTCTTTCAGAAAGAGCGATATGTCGATGAAGTTTGTATCAACAACGTCTTTGATGGACGGAACGTGTCCGTTGTCATAGATGCGTACGAAACGTCGGTCTTTGTAGAAAGCCTTCATACATGAGGCAAGCTCTGCAAGGCTTTTGTCGGTTTTCGCGTATATGGTTGTTTCTATACCCTTGTTTACGGGAAGCAGAT
Organism: Seleniivibrio woodruffii; assembly: GCF_029267515.1. Taxonomy (GTDB): domain Bacteria; phylum Chrysiogenota; class Deferribacteres; order Deferribacterales; family Geovibrionaceae; genus Seleniivibrio; species Seleniivibrio woodruffii_A. The sequence goes on along the minus strand of NZ_JAJUIS010000004.1, from coordinate 182,808 downwards.
GCGCCGTAAAGGTTACGTCCGCTTTTTGTCCTGTCCTTTCAAGGATATGGTTCATTTCAGGATTATGTCTGTGTCCGAATATGTTGTAGGGTCTGAAATCCTCGTTCACCTCGCTGAACGAGAGCGTAAGGTCCGCCTTTCTTCCTGCGCCTGTGGTGCCGGATTTGGAATCGGCTATGACGTATGAAGCGTCTATAAGTCCGTCTTTAATAAGGGGGAAGAGCGGCATTATCACCGTTGTCGGGTAACAGCCGGGGTTTGCCACCATGTCTGTATTCGCTATCTCTTCGCCGAATATCTCAGGTATGCCGTAAGCCGCTTTTTCAAGCAGGTCAGGGAAGATGTGTTTTGTTTTGTAAACGGTTTCGTAGAGCTGCGCGTCCTTTATCCTGAAATCAGCCGACAAATCAACCACTTTCAGCCCTTTGCCGTGGAAGAAATCCGCAGCCTGCTGTGCCGCTGCGTGGGGCAGACAGAGGAATACCGCTTCGGACTCCGCGGCAACTTTTTCATAGTCTCTGCCGATGATAACGGTGTCGCACAGGTTCTTAAAATAGGGGTAGACCTCGCTGAAAGCCTTGCCTTCATATGTCTCGCTCACAAGATGTCCGATGCGGAAGCGCGGGTGTCTTACCAGAATTTTGATGAGTTCGTATCCGGTATAGCCCGTTGCTCCGATGACGGAAACTATCATTGCGCCCCTCCGTATTGATTGATAATCAGAAAACATAGTACAAAATGCCTCTAAAATCAAAACAAATATATATGATATAATTAATTTTGCTTTGACAGTGAACTATAATGTCTTAAAATGAATCATATAGAAAAATTATATAGTAAAAATAATTGGGAGGGATTGAAAATGCAGGTAAAAGAGACTGATCTGCCGGGTATCGGGCGAAAATTCATTCTGGAAACTAAAGAGAAGGGCAGAGTTATCGTTATTGTCCACGACAACGGAACAAGGGAAATGTATGTTCCCGACCCGAAAGATCCGGATGAAAGGCTTTCCGTTGGGACTTTCACCGACGATGAGGCAAGAAAACTGGCCGGGATAATCGGCGGAATGGCTTATAAGCCGAAAGCACTTGAAAACATCGATATTGAGATAGACGATCTTGTTATAGAGTGGCACAGGATAGATCCTGCCTCTTCATGGATAGGCAAAACGATAGGCGAACTGAAGGTCAGGCAGTTAACAGGTGTTTCGGTTATTGCCGTCGTTGAGAAAGAGAAAAAGAATATCGTTCCCGGACCGGATTACAAATTCGTATCCGATTCTGTCCTTGTTGTTGCGGGGGAAAGACAGCACATAAAGCTGTTCAAAGAACTCCTCGCCGCGAAATAGCAGGGGAGGCTGAATGGATGCAGTTGTACTTGAAATAGGTTTCGCGCTTGTTCTTATAGCCTCCGTGGGGCTTATTGCCGAGCGGTTCAGGTTTTCCGTCATACCGTTTTACATAATTGTCGGGATGCTGATGGGTCCTCATGTGCCGCATATGGGAATACTTGATTTCCGGTTTCTTGAAAGCTACGAATTTATCGAGTTCATGGGCAGGCTGGGCGTGCTCTTTCTGCTTTTTTATCTTGGACTTGAGTTTTCCGTAAGCAGGCTTCTGAAATCAGGAAAATCCATTGTTGCGGGCGGCGCTTTTTATGTAGGGCTTAACTTCGTGTCAGGACTTTTGCTGGGCTGGATGCTGGGTTTTCCTCTTAAAGAGACCATGGTTGTGTGCGGAATCATGACAAGCTCTTCAACGGCGATCGTTGCGAAGGTGCTTGTTGATCTGAAGCGCACGGCGAACCCCGAAACGGAAATTATTATGGGTATGATAATGTTCGACGACCTTTTCATCGCCATACATATGTCTTTCCTGTCCGGTCTGGTTCTGAGCGGTGCAACGTCCGTCGGCGCAATAGCGAAAACTTCAGTGTTTGCTCTGGGCTTCATTCTGCTGTTCATTGCTGCCGGACGCAGGTTTATGAAATATATCGACAAATCTCTGGATATAAAATCCTCCGAGCTGTTCCTGCTTACGGTGGCAGCGCTGCTGTTCGTCACTGCGGGGCTTTCGGAGACAGTGCACGTTGCCGAGGCAATAGGCGCACTTCTGATTGGTCTTGTGCTCGCTGATTCAGTACATGGAAAGCGCATTGAACACATGATAGTGCCTTTCAGAGATTTTTTCGGAGCCATGTTCTTTTTCAGCTTTGGTCTGAGCATTGACCCAATGTCCCTCGGCGGTGCTGTCGGAGCGGCTTTTATCGGAGTTCTGCTCACCATAGCGGCGAATTTCATTTCCGGCAGGATAGCTGGACGCATAGCAGGTGTTTCGCCTAAAGCGTCCACTAATATAGGTTTTACGCTGGTTTCCAGAGGGGAGTTTTCGATAATCATGGCGAGTATCGGCAAAGCGGGCGGGCTTTTGCCCGTACTCCAGTCATTCGCAGTGGTATATGTGCTTCTGCTGGCTGTTCTGGGGCCGCTGCTCACGAAGGAATCTAAGAATATCTATATGTTTTTCAAATTCATCGGCGACAGATTCAGGCGGGTTCCGCAGGAAAAAAATTGAAGCGGAGGCGAAAACCTCCGCTTTTTTTATCTGCCGAAAATCTCTTTCAGATATTCCGTGAACCGTTTCCATGATTTTTCATCGGCATCCTTACGGTAAGATGGAGCGCCGAATACAGTGAACGCGTGGGGAGCGCCGCTGTAAGTGTGCATTTCGTGCTTAATGCCTGCTTTTTCAAGAGCCTTTGCAAGTTCCGCGAAAGAGTCCATGCTGACAGCAGTGTCGGCTGTGCCGTGGAATATCACAACCTCGCCTTTTGCTGTTGTCCAGTTCTGGTCGGGCGGGGTGTCGAGACCTCCGTGGAATGAGATGAAAGATTTCAGCGGAATGCCTGTGCGGGCGTATTCCAGCGCAACAGTGCCGCCGAAGCAATAGCCTATGATAACTGCGTTGCCGACGTCAGCGCCCTTTGCCTTTGCCGCTTCATATCCGGCGTTCAGCAGTCTGCGCATTTTGGCTCTGTCGGCGTAAAGCTCACCTGTGAGACGTTTCTTATCTTCAATGGCTTCGGGACGAACACCCTTGCCGAACATATCTACGGCAAAAGCGGAATAACCGAGTTTGTTAAGCATCGCAGCCCGCTGCATTTCATATTCGTCCAGACCGTTCCAGTCGTGGACAATGAACACCAGCGGTGCGGATTTCGAGGCGGGGGCGTAATAGCCTTCGTACTCTTTGCCTTCAGATTTGTAGGTCACGGATTCGCCTGCATAGACAGTTCCGGCGACGAACAGGGAGAAAATAAACATGAACAGCCGCTTCATATGAAACTCCTTTGGAGGTATTTGCAACTATAATCAGCGTCTGTATTCAAAACGGCAATAGATTTCTGTCAGCAGCATTCCGATTCACATTTTTCAAGGGCGTGGAGGGCGTCTTCGTCCTCTGTCCGGTCGAAAAGCTCGCCTATCATGGAAGCGCAGGAGCACACAAGGTAAAGAAGCTCCTCTTTCGGGTCTTTTTGCGGGTCGCGGAGGTAATAGCCTTCGGGTATGCGTTCCACAAATCTTTCCCAAAATGCGTTTGAATACTGTGTCTCCTTCAGAACTCTCAGAAGGTGGTCAACAACCTGACACGCATTTTCGAAACAGTTTATGTTTTTAAAACTGACGTAGCTCTCATCAACCTTTATCTCTTTTTTGCAGTCACACATTTTATACACCCTCGGATTTTTATGCTGTTATACAAAATAACGCTTAATATTTTAATGGTATTGTATGTATAATTACTGACATTTTGCGAAAGGGTGAAATATGACCGAAGTGTCGGGGATAACTTTTCAGTACGTTCTGAAGGCTCTTGAAGCGAACGCCGGAGTTGCTGTGGATGAGATGCTGGAGTTTCTCGGTCTTGACGGTTCCGTTTTCCGGAACGAAAAGATAGACGGCGGGCATCTTCCGGCTGTGTTCAGGTATTGTATGGAAAAGACGGGAAATCCGCATCTGGCGCTTGATATAGGTCAGTCCATTCCTTATCAGTCGCTTGGACTTCTGGGTTATCTGCTTCTTAACACACCTACTTTGAAGCAGATGATCGAGAAGTTCAGCAGATATCAGCAGCTTATCAGCAGTCTTTTGAAATTTCATTTCGCAGATGACGGAAAATATTATAAATTTGCAGTATACATCAACGAGAATATGAATATACCCGTTCCGGCGCACCATGCGGAGGTGCATCTCAGCGCTGTTCTGAATATTCTTTCACAGATTCTCGGTCAGAAGGTTGTTCCGGCATATGTATTTTTTTCACGGAAACGGGTACGGGACTGCGCAATGTATCATGAGCTTTTCGGCGAACATCTCTTTTTTGAAAAGGAGGAGAACGCGGTTTTTTTTAAAAAGGACGAACTGAATATTCCGGTCAGCAACGCGAACCGCACCATGCTGGAATATTTTGAGGCTCAGGCGAATGCTATTCTCAGCGAGATGGGGAACAGTTCATGGTTCAACCGTGCTGAGAAGGAGATTCTAAAGAACATCGGCGACAGAAACGTTACCATAGAGCTTGTGGCTGGCGGTCTGAAGGTTGGTGTGCGTACATTGCAGAACTACCTTAAAAATGAGGGAAAGAGCTTTTCGCAGGCACTTGCGAACGTTCGCCGCAGTCTGGCGGAGCATTATATAAGAAACACACGGCTGACCGATTCAGAAATATCGGCACTGCTTGGTTATTCAGAGGTCAGTGCCTTTTACAGAGCTTATAAAAAATGGAATTTTGACACACCGAAAAAACTCAGACGGGAGGTATAGTATCGGGCACCAGTTCATAACGGATTACAAGCGTTGAGATTTGTGTTAAAATTAAAGTGATTATTCGTTTTCATCGGAGTGTGTTATGAAGCGATTTTTACTTTTAATATGTATTTTAACCGTTTCTGTTTTTCTGCTGGCTGGCTGCGGATTATCCGGCAGTTCCGGCGGCGAAAACACCGAAACCGTTAAGGTAGGCGCCCTTCTGCCGATGACAGGTTCAATGGCATCCACCGGAAAAGGGATGGAAATAGCTGTTAAACTTGGTATCGAGGATGTTAACAGACACCTTGAGGTTTCAGGTTCACCCGTCCGTCTGAGCGCTGTCTATGCGGACTCCGCCACAGACCCGTCAACAGCCCTTGAAAAGCTGAAAGAGTTCCACGCGCAGGGAATAAAATTCGTCATCGGTCCGGGGAGCAGTGCGGAAGCGGCGGCTGTTCTGGACTATGCCAACGCGAACGGCATACTGCTTATAAGCAGCAGCACGGCACCGTCCCTCGCCATTGCCGGCGATAACCTCCTCAGACTCGCCCCGTCCGATGAAAATCAGGCGAAAGGGCTTGCCATGATGATGAACCGCGAGGGGCATACACGCCTTATCACGGTCAACCTCGACAACAATTACGGAAACGAGCTCTCAGCGGCTGTCCGCACTGAGTTCACAACCCTTGGCGGCAGTGTGGAGGCTTCTTTCACATATCCTGCGGGAACACAGGACTTTTCCGCTCTGGTTGCCCAGATAAAGACCGCTGTTGATGCCGCCGTCGGGACATACGGCGCTTCTGCCGTGGCGGTTCAGCTCTCCTCTCTGGAAGAGGCTGTCGCTCTTTTTGATGCGGCGCGGGGAACCACGCTTGAAAACGTGAGATGGTACGGAAGCGACGGAAACGCAGACCAGAGTATCTTTTTTGCAAATGCCGATTCTGCCGCTTTCGCCGCGGCTGTGTCCCTTATGAGTCCTGAGTTCACCATCGACGAGGAAGCACTCGCCATGCCCAAAAAAGTTATTCCCGACCGTGCCTTACGCGAGAGAATATATACTCTGAACAACGGAGTGACAAATGTTTCGTCCCTTGTTGGTTACGATGCCGCCTGGCTTATCGGTCTTGGTCTGATGGAAAAGGGTGCGTCCGCTTCTGCGGACGATATTATTCAGGCTGTATTCGATGTGACAAGCAACACCGAACCCGGTCTTGCAGGGGTCAGCGGAAGGCTGGAACTGACTGCGGCAGGGGACAAAGAGGACAGCGGATACAGCTTCCACAGGATGATAAGTTCTTCCGTGTCTCAGGTTACTGACGCTTACACATTTTCCGGCGTAACTCCGCAGATAATTACAGTCTCTTCAACGGGGATAAGTCTGCCGGATGTTCCGGGCGGAACAATAAAGCTGGGCGTTCTGGTTCCCAAAACCGGAGGACTGGCTCAGGCAGGAATGTCCGCACTGAAAGGCATTGAAAACGCCGCCGATTCCATAAACAGCTACTATGCGTTTTACGGATCGTCCAACAGGGTGGCGCTCTCTGTTGAAGACACTGCGACGGATCCCGACACTGCGGTTGCAGCACTTAAAAAACTGCACGGGGAGGGGATTACTCTGGTGACAGGAGTTATCAGCAGTTCCGTTGCCGAGGCGCTTCTGCCTTATCTCAGCTCATACGGCATGACCCTCATTTCGCCGGCGGCTACTTCCGATGCGCTTGCTGTGAGCGGGGATAATCTGTACAGATTTATCCTTTCCGATGCGGAGATGGCAAACGCACTCACAATGCTTCTGAAAGAGGACGGAAAGACTGACATAACAATAATATACAGAAACGATACTTGGGGCGGCGAACTGGCGCAGAGCGTAGCGACAGACCTTGCCGCGGCGGGGCTGACAGTTAAGGCTTCAATAACCTATGAACCGGATTCAGTATCATCATACAGGAAGGCTGTAGACAGCGCGGAGGACGCAGTTTCGTCTTCGACCGAGGGAAAAAGTGCCGTTCTTCTGCTTTCTTATGAAGAGGGTACGCAGATACTTGAATACTCGTCAGGATCGTCGGTTCTTAAAGGTGCCGCATGGTACGGCGGTGACGGATTTGCCAAAAACTCGTCGCTGTTCGATTCAGATAAGGCTGCAAATTTCGCAGAGGAGACGGGGTTCACATGCGCCATATACTCAATCATAGAGGTTGGCAGCAAGACCGTTCCTGAACCGATATCCAGAATGGTGGTGCGGGACAAACTGCATGAAAAACTTGGTTATGACCCCATCACATATGCTTATACTGCGTGGGATTCAGTGTGGATAGGTGCGCTGGCATACGGCGGTTTTGTGAACGATTCCGCAACAACCCTCGGCGGGCAGATAAACACGTTTGCGGGGAAATATATAGGACTCAGCAACTATATGGCACTTAACTCGGCTGGTGACAGGCGTTTCGGGGAATACGGCTTCTTCACTGTTAAGGATGGTAAATGGGCGCTTACGGCGACGTATCACCATACGCCGATAGATTTCCCGACACCTGCAATCACAAGACCATAAAATAAAACAGGGGCGGATTTTCCGCCCCTGATAAATATGAGAAATCAGTATCAGTTAGTTACTGATTTGAGGCAATAAGTAGAGGTGTCAAGAGCCGGCAGAATCTTACCGGGCAGATTTTCAAAATATTGCACAAGCGGGATATAGTAAAGTATTGACGTATCTTCATAAACTGAAGGGTCTGCATCACGGACTCTTTTGAAAGAAAGGTAGTTGTCTTTACCCTGCGCAGTGAACGAGTTGGTTGCTACCGTATACACTGTGTTTGCAGCGATGGTCGACCATGTTCCCGCTGTTCTGTCCTGAACCTCAACATTAGTTATTACACTTCCTTCGGCACCGCTCAGATTTACATCGTATCTAAGTCCTGACGCGTATGGAAATGCACCTGATGAACCTGAGTGCAGCGAGTAGTATGCGGCTTCGTTGAGTACCTGAACAATATCAGATCCTTTCATATTTATCATTGCGACAGTGTTGGAGAATGGGAGAACTGCTATTATGTCTCCCATTGTTATTGTCCCCTGATTGATCGTTGTGCGTACACCGCCTGCATTCTGGATAGCTATGTCTATAGCCGGGTTCGTTTGCTTAAACGCGTCGGTAACTATCTGTGCTGCATAGCTTCCTGTCGGTGTTGAGCCGGCTGTGAATGCGGACGGGATCCTGTCATATCCAAGAGTGGTTGTAACAGTTCCCACAACTTGCGACATAGCCGCTGTTATCTGGTCTCTGTATGGTTTCAGTATATTTTCAATGGTCGTGTTTACTTCTTTGGTTCTTAAAAGACTGGTTTTGTTAATGGCAGTAATAAGGGCTGTTTTTACAGTTTCTGAAACATCGACAAAGGTACCCGATCCATCTTTCTGCTGATAGGGACCGCCAACGGGGATGACCAGCTTTCCCTTTGCCATCTGTGCGATACCGTCGGCAGAGAAATCCACGTTAAGTATCCCCACCGCTCTGGCGTAGCACCATGCCGTCACAACATGAACAGGGTTGCCGTCCGGGGCGGAGACTGTGGTTGGATAAGAACCCAGATCTTCTTCTTTTATGCCGTCGTGAGTGTACCCTTCAAAAGGACCTGTCTGGTTGTCATATGTTTGCTTCAGTCCCACCTCTGCAAGCTGTGAAGGGTTGCCTAACAGGTCATGGGTGTCGCCGCCGACTATAACGTCGATGCCCGAAACATTTTTTGCAAGCAGCAGGTCGTTGTAGTATCCAAGGTGACTGACAAGGATTATCTTGTTAATTCCCTGAGCTGTGAGTTCGGCAACATATTTTTTCGCCGTGTCAATTTCGTCCGTAAATTCGACGTTATCTGACACCATTGACGAATTTTTTGTCTTTTCGACTTTCAGAATACCGAGAAGGGCTATCTTCTGCCCGTCTATTTCTTTGATTACATAAGGTTTTATCTTGTCCTTAACTCTGTAGAGAGGACTTTCAGGTTTGGGAGTTATGTTTGAAGAGAGGATAGGGAAGTTCGCTATCTCAATAAGTTTTGCAAGTCCTTCATCCCCTTCATCAAACTCGTGGTTGCCCAGAGTATACCCGTCAAGAGCAAGCTCGTTAAAGACTTTGAAGTCAGGTTCGCCTTTGAACATTGAGAAATACAGCGTTCCATTCAGCTCGCCGCTGTTCACAACGATGCTGTTCGATGTTCTTTCTTCCTGTATTACCTCTGCCAGTCTGGCAAAGCCGCCCATTTGTACACGTGTGGCCACTCCGTCGATAGTTAAATCATATGCCGAACTGTCCAGATACGAGTGGTGATCGTTAGTGTGGATCAACTTAACGCTGACTGCCGAGTTTTTTGGCGCATTGTCCTGTGGTTCTTCGTCATTATCATCGTTTCCACATGAGTACAGCAAAGCGCTGAGACTGATAACCAGTGCGAAATGCAAAAGCAGTTTTATCCACTTTTTTGAATACATTTTTGAGATACCCCCTCTAAAATTAGTAAGCGTACTTTATCGTGTATTTTTCATGGATTTATTATGCGCAAGTCAGGGAAATGAGATTTAATTCAAGTTAATATCATTTATAATTGGATATCTGTTCTGTGCAGGCGGGAATACCCGCTTATTTAAGCGAATTTTTGAAACTGGGGACAGGATAACAGTTGAGGTGCGCCCCTTAATTTAGCATCATATGCACAAATATATTTGGGGAATACGGCTTCTTCGCTGTTAAGGACGGTTAATGGGCGCTTACGGCGACATATCAACATACGCCGATAGATTTCCCGACACCTGCATCACAGGACCTTAAAATAAAACAGGGGCGGATTTTCCGCCCCTTACTTTTTCTATCGTGTTTTGAACTTATCTGCGATGGCACGCATGTGCGAACTTTTTTCACCGAGATATCTCGACGTTTCCGCGATGCTGTTCGACACCTTGCCTGTGTGCGCCATATTGTCGTTTACGTTTTCGATGCTGTTCAGCGTCACTTCCAGTGCAGAAATACTCTGGGTCATCATCTGGGTCAGACTGACAATGTTTCTGGTGATGTCCTCCATCGTCTTTTCAACCTCTCTGGTGAAATCCTGAATATCGGTGATGCCCTGATTCATGCTCTGGGCGTGGTCTTTGTTGCGGTCAATCTCGCTCACTATTCCTGTGATTATCTTCGTGTTGTCCGAAACTATCGACTTTATGTCGTTCGTTGCGCTTGTTGTGCGCTCGGCAAGTTTGCGTATCTCGTCTGCAACAACAGCGAAACCGCGTCCGGCTTCTCCCGCCCGTGCCGCCTCAATGGCTGCGTTCAGCGCCAGCAGGTTTGTCTGGTCGGCAATCTCGTTGATAAGGTTGGTTATGCTGTTGATATCGTTCGAGCGCTGTTCAAGGGCATAAATTGTTTTGCTGAGCGATTCAACAGACGATGTCATTTCGTTTATCATTCCTGTGATAGCCATTACGTTGTTAAGTGAAGACGATATCGCCTCTCTCTTTTCATTCACACTGTCGGTGATTGCGGAGAGGTTGTGTATGTTGTCGTGCAGGGTTGCTGAAACCTGCTCGGAAGACGCGGATATGGTGGCGATACTTGAAACGTTGTCCTGAACGGAGCCGTTTATTGTATCCATGGACGAACGGATGTGGGAAACGTCGCCGTCAACGTCCTCGATCTTGTCTTTCAGCTCGGCTATCATATCCCGCAGGTGTCCGATGAAATTGTTTATCTTGGTTCTCAGGGTGCCTATCTCGTCCATGCGCCTCACTTTCATCTCGATGGTGAGGTCGCCCTGACCGGAGCAGAGGTCGTCCATTATGTCGTTAGCCTTCTGGAGCCTTTCGAAAACCAGCTTCTGCATGACAGCTATGAGTATGACGACGAGGGATACCCCCGCCACAAGCAGGAGAATGTAGTTTATCCATGAAGCTGTTTCGATTTTTGAGATGGAAGAGGAGTCCAGCGACACCTTATAGAAGGAGTTGACACTTCCTTCCGACCATTCCCTGTGGCAGCGCAGGCAGTATTGTGCCGTTGTTACCGGGTAGTAGAATGTTGTTATGCCGTTTTCCACATAAAGCACCTCTTTGTCCTGAGATGCGTGGGACAGGTCTTCGGATTTTCCCACCGATTCGGGGTGAGAAGAATAGCGCACCAATCCCTGCGGAGTCAGCAGCGAGAACTCTTTCACGAGTTCGTAGTCGCCTATCTCGGTGAGCAGTTCGCTGAACAGTGTCATGTTCCCCTTTTTCAGCGAGTCGTATGTGGACATGAAAATCATCTCTTTCAGGTAGTCCATGTACTGATTCATGGCGGTTTTCGTGAGAGAGTTTTTGCGCATGTCCATAACGATGAGAACGGCGAATATCGCCAGCAGCGGGGCGAGGATATAGAGTGTTGCCCGAAATTTTATGGATTGTTTAAAGTCTTGTTTCACGGCTATTTCTCCATCTGTTTTTTCATTTCAGACCATGTAAGGTCTTTGAATGACTCTTCCTCAAGGTAGAGCGCCGTTCTGAACGGAAATTCCTGATGTATGCAGCCTATGCAGGGTGCGTTGCTTTCGATACAGACGCTGACTTTGCCGTTCCATCTTCTTGTGGGGCAGTCGGAATAGGTCACGGGACCTCTGCACCCGTTTTTCAGGAGGCAGTTCAGCTTCTCCGTTTCGAAGTTCTTCGTATAGTGTCCCTGATTGAAAGCCTGATAGCGTCCGCACTGGTTGTGTATCAGGTCTGGATAGTACTTTTTCGGTACGCCTTTAACAAGTTCGGGTATCTTGCCGGTTGCGACGATATAAGCCACAGTGCCAAGGAGCCTGTCGGGGTTTATGGGGCATCCGGGTATCTTTATCAGAGGCTTATTAACCTTCATCCGCCGCATGTATTCGTCGATTGGTATGGCTCCGGTGACGTTCTGATTGGATGCCGGAATACCACCGTAGCAGGCACATGTGCCCGAAGCAACAACCGCCGCCGCCTTTTTCATGAGCTTATGGAGATAGTCGTACATCGGTTCGTCGTTGAATATGCAAGCCTCTTTCATTCGGGCCGGAACTGAGCCTTCGCAAACGAGGTAGAATGGACCGGAGTTTGAAACCTCTATTATGGAGCGCATGTAGTCGGTGCCTTGACTGAACGAGAGGTTGGGATGCACCTGAAGCCGCACTATATTACTTATAAAATTGATGAAATCCTCTTCGTTGCCGTATGTCGCAGAAATGCTGCATCCGGTGCAGCACTGTGACTGGATAAAGATGAGCTGCGGGCGTTTCGATTCGGAAAGACGTGTGAATCCTTCTGCAACCTCATTGGTGAACACACAGGAACCGAACACCATGGATGAAACCTTTGCGCAGTTTTCCAGAAACTGCCTTCTTGTCATGTTCATGATGCGCCCCCTTAATGCACGGAACAGGCTGTGCAGGGGTCATAGCTTCTTATCACCCTGCCCACTTCGATGGAGTTTTCGGAGCTGTATGCAACCGGCGTTCCGACGAGGGACTGTTCCACAACACCCCGTTTGCCGTTTGCCGCGGGACCGAAATTCCATGTGCTCGGCACAATCATGTTATATCTGGTTATTTTACCGTTCGACGCTTCGATTTGGTGGATAAGGTCTCCGCGTGCCGCAAGAGAAAGCCCTATGCCCTTTCCGCTGACCTTTCTGGCGAAGTCCACCTGCCTTATGGTCGGTTCGCCGAAACGATATGAATCCAGAAGATTGTACATATGGTCGAGGAGTATCCTGGTTTCAGCAGCCCGCGCGACGTGGCGCGCCATGGTGGAAGACTTGACGGGTGCGCCGAGCTTTTTCATCATGCCGCTGAAATAGCTGTTGTTACCTATTATCAGTCTTGCCAGAGGTCCTACCTCCACAGGTTCGCCTTTATATCTGGGCGATTTTGTCCAACTGTAAGCGTTTTTCTTTTTCGGGTTCGGATTTCCGCTTCCGTCGTAAAATGAGGTATCGAGATATTCCTTAACGTTAGCCATGGAAAAGGCTTCCCTTTTGCCGTTTAAGATGACTCCGCTCTCGAATATCGGTTTACCCAGCGCTGTGAACGTTTTATTTGAGTAGAAGTTGCCGTAGCTTACCCCTATGTTGAAATATTCCTTGAAATGCTTCGCAACCGCCATAACGTCGGGGATGTAACAGTTGACGGTGAAGTGTTTCACCTTTTCAAGAACGTTGTGATAATACATCAGCTTATCCGGCGTTATGTCCGTCGTTATGCCGCCGGGCAGAACCGCATGGGAGAAAGGAGCCTTCGCGCCGATTATCGCCATGCCGGAAGCTCCCATGCTGCGTATCTTCAGCGCCTGAAAATAGTTTGCAACGATGCCGAGTGCCGTGGAGGTGTGGGTTATATAGTTTCCCGCGTTGCGCTTGAGAACGAACTGTGGCTTGGTCTTTGAAACCCAGTTTTTGAGCGCCAGAATCTCCGTGTCCCCGCCGTTATAGTTAAGTATCTGCGTGAAATCTACAAAGTCAGGTACGCAAAGAGTATAAAAATGAAGAAAATGGTCTGTGATAAGGTGCAGACCAAGAATCATGTCCCTCAGGATATGTCCGTTTCGGGGAGAGGGGTTGTTGTAAAGATCTTCAAGCGCAATAATAGACGCAACGCCGTGAACCTCGTGGCACACGCCGCAAACTCTCTGGGCTATTCTCGCCGCGTCAACCGGATGTCTGTTTTCAAGGAATTTTTCAAAGCCGCGATACATCTGTCCGCTGATAAAGGCATCGGTCACCCTTTGGCTGTCGGTGTGTGTTTCAACCTTGAGATGTCCTTCAATCCGTGTCAGCGGCTCGATTGCGATGGTTTTAGACATGCAGGAGCCTCCAATAAGAAAAAAATAAGATATCACCCTGTGGATGAATATTACCATGGTTCATTAGGCGCGCAACACGAATCGCATATCTTTTTAATCGTTGGCAGTCTATTTGTCTTATATTAAAAGGTTTAAATTTTTTTATACATGTGAAAACATGGTGATTTAAATGCTAACTATATCCTGTTTTATTCAACTGGAAGTTTAATTGTTTTATTATATCTCAGACGGGTAAATCAATTGGAGTGATTAAAATGCGTGGCTGTATAAGTTAACAGTTGAGAGACGCACCCATATCTTGTATTATCTGCACAAATATATTTCGGGAGATGACGATGAATATCTTCGAAGAATCCAAAAAATTTATTCCGGGCGGAGTTAACAGCCCTGTGCGTGCCTACGGCTCCGTGGGCGGCGACCCTGTTATTGTTAGGAGCGCGAAAGGTTCTAAAATCTACAGTGAAGACGGAAAAGAATACATAGATTATGTCTGCTCCTGGGGACCCATGATAACAGGTCACGCAGACGACGATATCATAAACGAGGTCAGGCACGCCGCTGAACTCGGCACAAGTTTCGGTGCACCCACAAAGGCGGAACTGGACATTGCTAAGCTCATCTGCGGCATGGTGCCTTCCGTTGAGATGGTTCGTCTGGTGAGCTCCGGCACGGAAGCGCTCATGAGCGCCATCCGCCTTGCCCGTGCCTACACAAAACGCGATAAGATAATCAAATTTGAAGGCTGCTACCACGGTCACTCCGACAGCCTGCTTGTTAAATCCGGCAGCGGACTTCTGACATTTAACCAGCCATCAAGCCCAGGTGTTCCGGAAGATTTCGCGAAACACACACTTATAGCTCAGTACAACGATATTGAATCTGTTAAAAAGCTGATATCAGAGAACAAAGGGCAGATAGCATGTCTCCTTGTGGAACCCGTTGCAGGCAACATGGGACTTGTTCTGCCGAAAGACGGTTTTCTCGCGGATCTTCGCAAGGCTTGCGACAGCGACGGAATAGTTCTGCTTTTCGATGAGGTCATCACCGGTTTCCGCATCGCTAAAGGCGGCGCACAGGAATATTACGGCGTGATGCCCGACATCACCACAATGGGCAAGATAATCGGCGGCGGGCTACCCGTAGGTGCTTTCGGCGGAAAGCGCGAGATAATGTCCATGATGTCCCCTATCGGTCCCGTTTATCAGGCTGGAACTCTGTCCGGCAACCCCCTTGCCACTGCGGCAGGGATAGCGATGCTTAAAAAACTTTCCGAACCGGATTTCTATAAGAATCTGAAAGCAAAGTCTGATATTCTTTACGATGCAATGGCTGACAACTGTAAAAAACTCGGACTGAACTATGCCTTCAACCGCGTTGAATCCATGGCTTGCATGTTCTTCACAGAGGGGCGTGTTGACAGCTTTCAGGATGCAATGAAGTCTGACACCGGCAAATATGCTAAATTCTTCCACGAAATGCTCAACCGCGGCATCAACCTTGCGCCCAGCCAGTTTGAGGCGATGTTCGTCTCTTCTGCGCACACTGAGGCTGACCTTGAAAAGACGGCGAAAGCACACTTTGAAAGTCTCAAAGCTCTGTAGAACGGCGTAATAATAATGGTGCAGAAAAGAGAGGTAGACAAGTTTGTAAAAAGAATGGCGAACGCCAGTTCGGTGGGAACATCTCTGGCGTTCTCGGTTATCATAGGCGGCGCCATGGGCTGGTGGCTGGACAAAACATTCGGCACAAAGCCATGGCTTTTTCTGCTTTTTCTCATATGCGGGATAATAGCTGGATTTAAAAACATGGTTTACTTTCTGAAAAAAACAGACTTGTTAGACGATGAAGATAGAAAATAAAATATTAATTCTGTCATTGATTTTTTGCGGAATATTGTATACAGTATTCACGTTTGTATTTGAACCTGCGTTTTGTAACGGTATAGCGGCGGGTTTTCTGCTGGGTGCCGTAAACTTCCGCTACCTTTCTAAGGGCGTGCGGAAAGTTGTTGACGAGGGCAGGGCGGGTCTGATGGTTCTCTGGGGAATGTTCAGGCTGCTGGTTTCCGGTTTTTTTGCATGGTACTGCATAGTACCGCTTGAATTAAACGTTACAGGTATGCTGGTCGGGCTTACTATCCTGCCCGTGTGTGTGCCGATTGTTGCGATATATAACAATTTAAAGGGGAAGAATGATGGAACACCCGCTTAATGTATCCATGCTCTTCGGCATGGGCTTTTCCCATACCTACTGGCACGTTGTCATGACGTTCATCGTTGTGCTCGTCTGTCTTGCGCTGGGCGGTTTTGCACTGCGTGCGAAGGCCGAAGTTCCAGGCAGAGGTCAGAACGCCGTTGAGCTTCTGGTCAAAGCTATCTACGGAATGTGCGACGACGTTATGGGACACCACGGAAGACCTTACATTCCGGTTATCTTCGGTATCGGTCTTTATGTGGCATTTTCAAACCTGCTTGGTCTGATTCCCGGTTTCCTTGCACCAACTTCAAACCTTAACTCAACCGTTGCTCCCGCACTGGTTGTTTTTGTTTTATACCAGTACATAGGTATAAAGACCCATGGTTCCCACTACATTAAACATTTCCTCGGACCGGTTTCGTGGCTTGCGCCTCTGATGCTCATCATCGAGCTTATCGGGCACCTCGCAAGACCCCTTTCTCTGTCCATGAGGCTTTTTGGTAACATCTTCGGTGAAGACCTCGTTATCATCATCCTGTTCATGCTTGTTCCTTTCCTTGTTCCGCTGCCCATGTTCTTTCTGGGCATCTTCACAGGACTGCTTCAGGCGTATGTATTTATGATGCTTTCAATGATCTATATCAGTGGTGCACTTGAAGAAGCACACTAAGAGATATAATTAACACGGAGGACAAAATGTCTAAACTTGTAAGAATCGTTCTTTCTGTTGCTGCACTTTTCGCAGTTGCAGGCGTAGCTTCCGCAGCTGAAGCAGGTGCTGTTGCAGACGCTTCATGGGCAAAATACATCGGTGCAGGTCTTGCTATCGGTGTTGCAGCTCTCGGTACCGGTATCGGTCAGGGTAACGCTATCAAAGGTGCTGTTGAAGGTATCTCCAGAAACCCCAGCGCTGCTGGTAAAATCTCTACAACAATGATCATCGGTCTTGCACTGATCGAATCACTTGCTATCTATGCACTTGTTGTAGCTCTTATCCTTCTTTTCGTTGCTTAATATCAAAAATAATGATGGGGCGGACATTTAACGGGTGTCCGCCCTTTCGGCTTTATCTAGGGGGTTGCCATGTGGCAAAAGCTGAAAGAGTTTAGCAGGAAAGATCCTCTCATCTTTACCTTGATATTGGCAGTGATAATCGCGGTCGGCGGTTACGGCTCATTGCAGATGATGCATGCGACAAGCAAGCCTGAGTTCTGCAAAACCTGCCACCCGAAAGAGGCTGTCGAGGTAAGAGGCGAGTACTATTCCTTCAGAAAAGGTATCCACAGCGAGGCCGGCGTCGGCTGTCTCGACTGTCACGGCGCACCCGGCATTCAGGGCTATTTAGACGCCCACGTTGTTGCCGGTATGAGAAGCCTTTATCACGAAATCTTTACGTCTGAAGAAGATGTCATCAAGCATCTGACAGAATTCGGTACCGATCCTAAAGCTGCTGCACATGCCGCATCTCTGGATTCATGCGTTTTCTGCCACTCTGACGATTTCAACAGAAAAATCAGACGCAACACTATGATCAAGGTTCTGGGCGAATTCAGACCGATTGACGATGTTGTGAATCCGGAATACCGCGAAAAATTCGGTAGACCCGATATAATGAAAGAAGGTCCCATCGGAGTTAACCCCGATCACCTTAAACACTACAAAGCAGGCGTAACCTGCTTCGACTGTCACCTTGGCATTGGACACGCGGGCGTTAAGAACCACAAACCCAAAATGGAAACCTGCTTCAAATGTCACGATGAAAACAGAAACGTTGCGAAAGTTCCCGCAAACGATAACTGTGCAGTGTGCCACACTATGCAGAAAGGCGTTCAGCAGGGTACATATTCCAAATCTGTTAAAGGCGACGCATGGTACATGGCAGACCTTCAGTGTTCAGACTGCCACGACGATGCGTTCTCCAAACCCACTCCTGAAAAATGCGCCTCATGTCACGATGCCAGCTACAGTGACATCATGAAGGAGACACAGTCCGCATATATGCAGAAACTGGCGAAAGCTCAGTCCACTCGCGACAAATATGCAGGTCAGAGAAGGGGTATGCCCGCAGCCAAACTTGCACTCTTCAATGAAATGAAAAACATCCTCCGTATTCTGGAGAACGACGGATCAAAAGGCGTTCACAACCCCGAATACTTCGATATGATGTTTGACAAGGTTGCAGAACTTGCAACAGCCATCGACACATGGACTCCGCCCGTTGAAAAGGTTGAGGAACATGCACAGCAGAAAAAACACGAGGAACCAAAAGAGGAAGCAAAACCCGCTGGTCCCGTTAACACTGCAGAAGATATGGCTATGCTCGAAGGTTCTGAAACCATAAATCTTGCAGAGCGCCACGTTCCGGCACCCACAAAAGCACCCGTTATCTTCGACCACAAAGGTCACGCTGAAAGGGTAGCATGTGCGGAATGTCACTCTGAACCCGGTGTTCTGAAGTTTGAAGTGAAAGAAGTTAAAGGTTCCAAAAACGTCTTCCACGACGAGCTTTGCATCAAGTGTCACAAAGAGAAGAAAGTTAAGACTTCCTGTAACACTTGCCATAAGAAGTAATCACCGAGGGGCGGCTCAAAACCGCCCCTTTTTTTTTGGGCGCTTATATGCAGCGCTCTACGTCGTCAGTTCTCGCTCGGAACTGCTCACATACTTGTTTGTATGCTCGCAGCCCTCTCTCTCGTTCTTCCTTGTATAACTTGCATCTAACCACCAAAATTCAGGAGAACAAACGCCTTGAACTGCTCGCTTCTAAAAAGCAAACCAATAGCTTGTTAACACTTATCAAATCACCAATTATAATGTCTTCATTCATTCTTTAATGGATTTTCCCACTGCGATTGATTATAACTGTAGATATTCATTGCATAGGGGAGAATCGATGAGCGCACAGGAAAAGAACGTCAAAAAGGTACTTATCCGCAGTCTTTTGTCTATAGTGATAGTTTTCATAGCGGCATGGAGTTTCAGCCTGCTGTATGAAGGCAACAAATACAGACTGCTGGATAAATTTGACAAACAGGCGGAAGAGAACAGCTCATTAAAGGCTTATCACAGACTGCACTTCGAAGCGAAACTGGAATGTGGAGCCTGCCATGAGGGCGGAGTTAAAGAGAACGAACCCATTAAAAAGACAAAAGAGGGTATGTGCTTCACCTGCCATGACAAAATAAGAAAAACAGCAAAAGTGCCGGACAGCACACTTTGTACCGCCTGTCACACAAAACCCGTAAAATGGTAATGGAGGAAAATATGATAAATGCCAGAGGGATGGCATGTCCCCAACCCGTTCTGCTCATGAAAGCGGAGCTTGACAAAATAACCGAGGGCGTTGTGTCCATAACCGTGGACAACAAAGGCTCGTGCATAAACGTGAAGAATTTTTGCGAGGCTAACGGATGTACGGTCTCTGTCAAGGAGATTGAAGGCGGCTGTTACCAGATAGACGCGGCGAAAGGCTACGACTGCGCCATTGCTGAAAAACAACCGGAAAGTTCTGCCAATGCAGTGGTCTTTATAACAGGAGAATGTGTCGGCAGCGAGGAGCAGGAGCTTGGTAAGATGCTCATGAAAGGCTTCATCGGCAATCTGAAACATGTAAATCCGCTCCCGAAAACTGTAATATTCGTCAATAACAGTGTTCGCATGGTAACTCTCAATCTTGAGACTGCTGAAATGGTGAAAGAGCTTGAGTCATTTGGTGTGGAAGTCCTTGCGTGCGGAGCCTGTCTTAACTATTTTAATCTGGTGGACGAGCTGAAAGCGGGCAAAGTGACGGACGCGCTTACAGTTGCCAACAGGCTTTTTGCTGCGGACAAAATTATAAGACTTTAACAGGTGCCAAATTGTTTCCACTGTCAGATTCCTTTAAAACAGGAATATACCCCGTCGTAACATGGGGTATAATACTGATAAACGTGGTTGTTTTCTGGATGATGTACATGGGTGTGAACCCGCATCCTAACCAGTATGTCATGGAATACGGATTGATAGCCCGCAATCTTTTTATGCCGTCCGAGGTTCTGCCGTTCTCTGAAAAGGTGACTCCGCTGATAGCCCATATGTTTATGCACGGCGGTTTTATGCACATCCTTGGCAACATGTATTTCCTGTTCATCTTTGGCGACAATGTCGAAGAGCGGATGGGGCATTTCGGCTTTGCCGTCATGTATTTTGTGTTCGGTTTGTGTGCAGCCGGTGTTCAGGTACTTTCCGATACCGCTTCGCAGATACCTATGGTTGGAGCAAGCGGTGCGCTGGCGGGCGTTATGGGCGCATATCTCATATATTTTCCCCAGTCGCAGGTGCGGACGCTTTTCCTGCTGCCGTTTTTCATCCGCATAATGGATATTCCGGCGGTGATATACCTGCTTCTGTGGCTTGGGATGCAGTTTCTCGGAGTGCTGGGCAGCGGTTCCGGCGTGGCTTTTCTTGCGCACATCGGCGGATTTGCCGCAGGGGTTGTTGCCGCACTGATACACAGAGGTTTAAGCGGTACGCCGCATAGAAGATATTACAGAATATAATATGAGATTGCTTCGCTTCACTCGCAAAGACGTCTCTGCGAGGAACATTGCGACGGGGCAGTCTGATTTTTTTTAAGGAGGGGGACTATGTGCCTTGGATTTCCCGGAAAGATAGTAACAATGGATGAATACTCCGCTGTGGTGGACATAGCGGGCACTAAACGCGAGGTGTCTACGATGATGCTGCCAGACGAGGTCGTCATAGGCGACTGGGTTATGGTGCACGCAGGCATGGCGCTTGCGAAGATGGACGAGGAAGAGGCTATAAAGACCCTTGAGGCGCTCTCCGAGCTTGCTGACGAGATGGACAGGATGGAAACGGATGAAGCTCGTTGAGGGATTCAGAGACAAGGAGCTGTGCGCCGCTCTTATAAAACAGATACAGAGGGAAGCCACAGGAAAATACAGATTCATGGAGGTCTGCGGCAGTCATACCATGGCGATAGCCAGATTCGGCATCCGCAGCGTACTTCCAAAGAACATAGAGCTGGTCTCAGGGCCCGGTTGCCCCGTCTGCGTAACTCCCCAGTGCGAGATAGACGGTATCTTCAAACTGGTTGAAAAGGACGCCGTTATCACCACTTTCGGCGATATGATGAAGGTGCCCGGCAGCAGGGGACAGAATTTGCAGGAGCTTAAAAGTGCCGGAGCGGATATCCGCATAGTGTTTTCTCCTCTGGACGCTATAAAGGTGGCAAAGGAGACAGGCAAAGAGACAGTTTTCATCGGTATCGGTTTCGAGACCACAGCCCCCGCAGTGGCTTCCGTTGCTCTGGTTGCCAAACAGCAGGGCGTAAAAAACGTGTCCGTAACACCATATAACAAGACCATGCCGGAGGTGCTCGGCATCCTACTCGATGACGAGAACCTCAACATAAACGGCTTCGTCTGTCCCGGACACGTCACAGTGGTGACGGGAACATCCCTTTACGATCCGATGGTGGAGCACAACATGGCGGCTGTTATAACCGGATTCGAGCCTGTGGACATACTGTCTTCAGTGCTTGAGATGGTGCGTCAGGTGAACACCGGAAAATACGAAGTGAAAAACATGTACGGCAGGGTTGTTTCTGAAGAGGGCAACAAAAAAGCTCAGAACATCCTCAACACCGTATATCAGAAGCAGGGATGCTGGTGGCGCGGCATCGGCTGGATAGAAGACAGCGGTCTGGCATTCAGACCGGAATATAAAGAATACGATGCGTTTGAGAAATTCGGCATCAGCCTTGAAGGGGAGAAGGAAACCCCCGGATGCAGATGCGGCGAGGTTCTGAAAGGATACATCAGAGCCAGCGAATGTCCCCTTTTCGGCAGCGCCTGCACACCGGACAGCCCAGTGGGTCCCTGCATGGTGTCTTCAGAGGGAGCGTGCGCGGCGGTATTTAAATACGGAGAATAAGAGATACTACACGGCAATATCATAGGGCTGAAGCCCCAGCAGATAAAAAGACTTGAGAATTTATACGGGCGCAAAGCGGGCACGCGGGAGGTTATCCAGCCGGAGCTTGCAAAGGCGCTCTGTTCAATTTCCATGGAGATAAACAGGCAGGTCGGCGTTCTTGCCGACAGGAAGGGTGCTGTTGAATTTGTGATAGTGGGCGATACCCGCGGACTTTTCATTCCTTCCCTGTCGCGTTTCAGGCTTGTGCCCGGAAATCTGCGCGGCATAAGGCTTCTGCATACACATCTTTACCGCGAGAACATCACCGAGGACGACATCACCGACCTTGCGCTTCTGCGTCTGGACAGCGTTACCGCCGTATATTTCGACCCGCAGGGCAACCCCAACGGGCTGAAAACGGCACATCTTCTGCCGCCGGATGCGGACAGCATGTACTCATATCTGCCCGATACCGACATTTACAGGCAGAAAACCGACTATGAACACTTCATAGCCGAACTGGACAGCGAAATAGCGTCCAAAACAAAGAAACTGCACAAGGTGCAGGACAAGCCCTATGCGCTGCTTGTGGGCTGTTATAAGTCGAAAAATTTCGGCGAGGACAACATGGCGGAGCTGAAAGAGCTTGCCCGTAGCGCCGACATGGAGATAACCGACACTGTTATTCAGGTGAAAGACCAGATACACCCCAAATATGTGATAGGTTCCGGTAAGCTGAAAGATATCGTTATCAAAGCTATGCAGACCGGAGCGGAGTTCCTTGTGTTCGACAACCCGCTTACCCCTGCGCAGTCCCGCTCCATTGCGGATTTCACCGATATGAAGATTATAGACCGTCCACAGCTTATTCTGGACATCTTCGCTAAACGGGCAAAGACCAATGAGGGAAAGATACGCGTTGAGCTTGCGCAGATGAAATATCTGCTGCCGAGGCTTACGACGAAGGACGACGCACTTTCGAGGCTCACAGGCGGTATCGGCGGGCGTGGTCCGGGTAACACTAAACTTGAGATAGACAAAAGACGCGTGAACGAGAGGATAGCCTTCCTTTCGGGCAAGCTGAAACAGATAGAGAAGAACCGCGAGACCATGCGTTCCCGCAGAAACCGGAACGAACTGCCCGTTGTATCGATCATCGGCTACACCAACGCGGGCAAGTCTACGCTTCTGAACAGCCTGACCCAGAGCGAGGTATACGCGGACAATCTTATGTTTGCAACACTTGACACCAGCTCTAAAAGGATACGTTTTCCGGAGGAGAAGGACGTTATAATCACCGACACGGTGGGGTTCATACGCGACCTTCCGGAAAATCTGAAAGGCGCTTTCAAATCCACGCTGGAGGAACTTGCGGAGGCTGACCTTCTGGTGCACGTTCTGGACATTGCGTCCGATGGGTTCAATGCGAGGGCGCGTTCTGTGGAGCTGATTCTTGCGGAGCTTGAGCTTTCTGACAGGGACAAGATACTGGTGCTGAACAAGATAGACCTACTGGAAGATTTCGAGCGGGAATATCTGGCAACGGGCATAGTACCCGACGGAGAAGAGCCGGAAAAATATTCGCGAATTTTCGATGTTGAAAACCTGATTCAACGATATAATAAGGTATGTCTCGTAAGCGCGACGGACAGAAGAACGTTCCGTCAGCTTCTTGAGATGATACGGCTGTCCCTCTTTTCCGGCGGGAAAGAGGTGGATATAGACATTGAAGGCTATTTCGGGCTGAGGGCATATGACGGAGACACTGACACCTTCTGAGGTTATTCAGTTTCGGGCTGAATGTTACCGCAATCTGGACGGAAAGGGCGTTTTCAGCCTCTATTCCGAGCGCAGCGATCTTTGCCGTTTTTTCAGTGAAGATTCGTTTTCAGAACACTTTTCAAAACAGACTGCCGGATGCACCCACGCGGGTGTAAAGATAGTTACCGAGCAGGAGAAAGGAGGGCTTGCCGAGGTGAAGTACATCGAGTACATCCACGAAGGCGCAAGCCTTGTTTCATACTATTCAAAAACCGCTCTGGTGACGGAAGACGGGCAGTGGAAGATTCTGCGGGAATCCAGAGAGGTTCGTAAAAACGCCATAACCGCTTGATAAAAAAAATTTACTTTTATGTCAAATAGTGCTTGAAAAATTGATGGGAATATCTTATAAGTATTCCCTGCTTACACGGAGGAGTGTCCGAGTCTGGTTTAAGGAGGCGGTCTTGAAAACCGTTGAGCGTGTGAGCGCTCCGTGGGTTCGAATCCTACCTCCTCCGTTTTATATGTTCTCTTGGGAGTGGTGGCCGAGCTAGGCCGAAGGCGCTCGCCTGCTAAGCGAGTATACGGCATTAAACCGTATCGAGGGTTCAAATCCCTCCCACTCCGTACCAACTTCTATTAAAGAGGATGTCATGAAAAAAATAATCACACTGTTTATTGCTTCCGTGTTCGCTTTCTCCTGTTCTCAGGGCGTTGTTGACAAAGACAAAGCAAAAGAACAGCAGGCTCCCGCAGCAGAATCCGCTCAACCCGCTGATCCTCATGCCGCTCCCGCAGACGCAGACCCACACGCTGGAATGAACGCTCCGAAAGAAAGAAAAGTGAACGTTCCCAAAGAAGTATCAGACAAATACAAAAGTCTCATCCTTGAAGTTAAAAACACAGCGGACAACTCAACCGTTCAGGCTGACGTAATTATCGGTCAGAAAGCCGAGGTTCAGGGAACACCCTTCGCTGTTGAAGTTGAATACTATATGCCCGACTTCGTTATCGAAGCTGACGGCACAATCACAACAAGAGGCGTTGAAGAGAAAAACCCCGTTGCCAAGATTAAAGTCTACAAAATGGGCGAACCTTTCTTCGACGGATGGCTTTTCAAAAACCACCCATCTGAGCACGGGAATTTTAACGATCCCAGCTACAGCATTACAATCGTAAAATCACAGACTAAGTAAATGAGAGCGGCTCTTAGGAGCCGCTTCATACTGCCTGAAACACGAGATTGCCGCGCCGCTGTGCTCCTCGCTGAGACATAAACTGATGTCATTGCAAGGAAGATTCAGGCTGTGAAGCAATCTCATTTGTTTTTATTGTTTGCAACCCTGAGTTGCCCGCATCTAAAAGGCAAGTTTCCTGGTATGTCTGCTGAATAATTCCATATAAATAATTCAATATTAATATGTATTAATTTCGAAAATTCACTGACTTTCATCCTGTATATTACCGATATTTTTAATCGGAGGATACAAGATGCAATATCGCAGGATACTCGGCGCAATACTTATTTGCGCGTCGGCTCTTTTTGTTGCCGCATGTAGTTCTGACAGCGACACAAAAACTACCGATGTCGAACAACCGCCATCAAACGAAGACAAAGCAGTTTCTGTTCTCATCAATGAACTGAAGGTCAACATTCCCGAAGATGAACACAAAATGCAGTTCATCGAACTGAAATCCACACCCGGTACAGTTTTAAACAACATCTATGTCATTGCTGTTGACGGTGACGACGACGAAGATGTTACAGGCGAAAACCCCGGCTATGTGGACTATGCTGGGAAACTCAATCTGACGGTCGGTTCCAACGGTCTCATAGTAATAAAAAATCCGAATGAATACAATGACATGCCCTCTGCCACAACTGTTGTGAACGACGCGGCAATCCGCACATATGATGAAGACGTGGACGGAGACCAGTTCAAAGACGGTATCCTTGAACACGACAGCATTACCTATATGGTTGTTTCAAGCGCAACCGCAATCACCGCAGGCACAGACCTTGACGCAAACGACGACGGGACTCTTGAGCTTCCCTCAGGAGCGGTTGTGATGGATTCCGTGGGCTGGCAGGCGGATGAAACAGGCATTGTTTACACCGAAGCCTCACTGACACAGTCCGCAAGCAGTCCAGACGCGGCAACAAGATTCTACGGAAACGAGGATAAAAACTCTGTTGACGCATGGGCAAACGGCGACATTTTCGAAGATCCGGCAAAAGATGAAGACGAAATGCCCGCAGAACTTCTTTACGACCCTGCGGAGGCAAGCGTTTCACTTCCTCCAAACGCAAAGCTGACCCCTGGGGAGGATAACTTTGTCCAGGCTCCATTTGTTCTTCTGAACGAATACAACAACGGCTATAACGGCGGACTTTACGAATATATTGAGATAACGGCGAACCCCGGTCAGTCTCTCGACAACATCTATGTGGCTGTTGTCAAAGGCAGCGCGGGCGGCGTTCCGGATTATGCGAAAAAACTTTCAGGATATTCCGTCGGGCTTAACGGTCTTGCGGTAATAAAAAATACAGCCTCGTACACCTCAACAGTACACAACAGCACCGTAACGATTTCCGAGCCTCTGTTTTCGGGCTCAGGTGCGCTTTCTGCGGGCAGCACCAGTGTTATGCTTATCTACAGCCCGGACAAAGCCGTTGCCGTGGGGACAGACCTTGACGCGGACAACGACGGTGAGGTGGACAGCGGCTATGTTGTCGATTCAATCGCATGGTCAACTGGCGCTGCCGGTGACATCCTTTACGGTTCAACCGTTTTTGACATAGCATCCATCGGCAATACGGTTGACGCGGCATCAAGATACATGGACAACAGGGCGGTTTCAGAAAGCTCATGGACATACGGAAAACTTGACACCGCAACGGCTTATTCTGTAACATCATCCAAAAACGTTCCCTCCGGCGCGGAGATAACCCCTGGGTTTACAAACGTTTCCGAGCTTACGTCATATCAGGTTAAACCAACACTCGAAAGCGCAAGAACAACCCAGATTCCGCCCGACGCAGACGACCCTGCGTTCTGGATTCACCCCACTGACAACACGAAATCACTGATATTTGCCACACAGAAAGAGGCGGGTTATTCTGTGTACAACGTCAGCGGACAGACACTTACTGACGTTAACCCCGGCAACGTAAGATATAACAACGTTGAAATCATGTACGGTTTCAGCCTCGGCGGGCAGACGGTTGATCTTGCTGTATTCAGCAACAGGCAGAACGACAGGTTCGCAATATACACGATATCCGAAAACGCTCCCTATCTGACCGACGTTACGGACTATGCGGCAGCAAAACTGTTCGGCGGAGATGACGGCGAAAACACGGCTTACGGTCTTGCAACCTATAAAAACCCGACCACCGGCGCTTTCTACGCGTTTGCTACCCAGAACGATTCGAACCTTGTCAGACAGTTCAGACTGACTGAAAACGCAGGAAAAGTGACATGGACTCTCGTGCGTACAATCACTATGAACGCGGGAGACGACGACGAATACGCGGAAGGAATGGTTGTTGATCAGGAGTACGGAATACTCTACATCAATCAGGAAGGCGTAGGCGTTTACAGAGTTACGGCGGAACCCGAAGGCGGGGATGTCACCCTTGACAACGCGCTTTTCGAAGAGGGCGACTATAACCTTTACGCGGACATAGAGGGTATTTCAATCTATTACAGAAGCGGCGGCGAAGGCTATATCATAATCTCCAGTCAGGGGAGCAATACCTTCAGCGTTTTTGACAGGGTCACTAACGCCTTTATAGCCAGTTTCACGGTTATAGACAACGGTAAAGGGGTCGACGGCAGTCAGGACTGTGATGGTCTCGACGTCATAAATTACCCCATAGGATCAACGTTCGCGCAGGGTGTTCTGATAGTCCACGACGGTCAGGATACCAACAGCACCACAGGCGATGTTTCCACAAACTTTAAGTGGATTAAATGGTCTGATGTTGCGGCTGAACTGGGTCTTGTCGTCGATACGGCATACAGTCCAAGAACGGCTGTAAAAAGATAAAATGTCCGGGGCTCTGTCTTTAAGGCAGAGCCCTTTTTTTATATTATTTCGCAGAGACAGGCGAGTGTCTCGCCATCGTATATTGAAACGATGCGGCTTTTCTCTTCGTCCGCAATCTTAACGTCAACGAACTTTGTTTCAGGCTTTATCTCGTGGTTATAGAACAGCCCCACCGTTCTTCCCGTAAAGTCCATGTCAGAGGAGGCAAGACTGAGTATCTCGCCGTATCTTATGTTGTTCATATGGGTGTTTATGTCGAAATCCGCGGGACGG
Source organism: Seleniivibrio woodruffii (assembly GCF_029267515.1). Classification (GTDB taxonomy): domain Bacteria; phylum Chrysiogenota; class Deferribacteres; order Deferribacterales; family Geovibrionaceae; genus Seleniivibrio; species Seleniivibrio woodruffii_A. The sequence continues at coordinate 154,955 of NZ_JAJUIS010000004.1, read as the reverse complement.
AGTTGAACCTGCACCGACCTGTCATAGCTGTCTGCGTCTTTTCTGTCCCACCCGTCTATAATGCCGCACATGTTGCATACGTTTTCGCTCTGATAGTCCTCAAGCATCGCCTGTGTCACACGCACAGGGCGTTTTTTCTCTATGTCGATGTAAAGCCAGATGCTTGAGCCTCTTACGCAAAGCTCGCCGTCGGCGCGTATCTCATAGTTTCTGAAACCCTTGAACCTGTCCAGCCCGCGGGACCATGTGCGCACGGATATCTCTTTTGAAAAGTCGGGGAACACAACGGCATGGAGCATGAGTCTGTTAAGAACCCATATGTTTCCTTTGCCCATGTAGCTGTCTGCGGAATAGCCGACGCTTGCGGAGTGCGCCACTGCCGCTTCCTGAAAAATTTTAAGCACGGCATCGAAACGCATTTTTCTGTCCGCGCCGTAGTCCGAAATATCTTTATTTCTTGTATAATCGTAAAACATTTGTAATGTTAACTCCTAAATTCGCCAAAGGTCAATCTTTTACTATGCAGATAAACGTTTTGACGGGTATAATGCGCGGAAAAAACGGAGGTATTTATGGAAGTTACAGTACAGAAGTTTGAGAATATTAAAACAGCGAGTGTCCGTCACGTCGGTGCATACGATCAGTGTACACCTGCATGGATGACACTTATGATGCACCCGTCAGTGATGCCGCTTGTTACAGATAAATCCATGTTCATCGGTATATGCTATGACGACCCTTCAAAGACAGATCAGTGCCGCTATGACGCGTGTGTGACCTGCCCCGAAGATTTTCAGGCGGCGGCTCCCGTCGCCGTTACAGTTGTGGAAGGCGGCGACTACGCCGTATACAGACACGTCGGCAGCTACTACGGGCTGGCGGAAGTTTACAGACGGCTCTTTGAGGAATGGCTTCCTGCCAGCGGACGCGTTTATAAAAATGATATGCCCACAATCCAGATATACAGAAATCTGCCCATAAACACGCCGGAGGAACAGCTTATCACCGACGTTTGTGTTCCTCTCGGATAAATAATACGGCGGCTTCGCGCCGCCTTATCTCATCATGCCGAGAATATAAGGTACCGTGTATTCTGTTGTCAGAATTCTTTTGCCTATGGAAAACTGCTGAAATCCGTGCTTTTCAAAGGTATCCAGCTCTTTCTGAATGAAACCGCCCTCGCATCCCACTGTGAGGCACAGAGGCTTTTCAAATTTCTCAATTTCAGCCCCCGCCGGGTGCGCGATATATCTTTTTTCAGGCATTTCAGAAAGCCCGCTTTCTATGAATTCCATGAAATATCTGTGGAACGTTACCTCAGGAGGTAAGGTGTCCTTTGACTGCTGCAAAGCGTCAAAGATATATTCATCGGTGCGCTGAAGGTAGGGGCTTTCCCAGTAGCTTTTGTCCACGCGCCATGAGTTTATTATGTGGATGTTTTTTATTCCTGCGCAGACCAGACCGAAGAATATCCTTCTGAACACCTTCGGGCGGGGCAGTGCCAGAACGAGGCTGACGGATATGGGGGTGGGCGGTTCCTGCTCACAGTCAAGCCGCAGACCGATGCCGTCCGTCTGCATATCGGTGATCAGAGCGTTTCCGAGCTTTCCGCCGAGTATTCCGGCTTTCAGACTGCCGCCGATACCGAGTTTCAGTACGTGCCTTATATGTGCGCATCTTTCGCCTGTGATGTAAGCGGAATCGCCGTTCGTCTCTTCGGGTTTTATGAGGATGATGTTCATGAATGGACTATAGAAAAATCGGACGGAAAAGTAAAGCAGGCGGTCAGAGAACGACGGAAAGTATTCTGGAAACACCGGGTTCCTGCATGGTCACACCGTAGATGGAGTCTGCCTCCGCCATGGTTTTCTGGTTATGGGTGATGATTACGAACTGGGTGTCTGCGGAAAGGGTGTGCACCATCCTCAGGAAGCGGTCGATGTTGTTCTCGTCCAGTGGCGCGTCTATCTCGTCGAGGAAGCAGAAGGGGGTGGGGCGGTACAGGAACAGTGCGAAAAGGAGCGTGCAGGCGCCCATCGCTTTTTCTCCGCCGGACATTAGGTTCATATTCTGGAGCCTTTTGCCGGGCGGCTGTATAAAAATTTCAACGCCGCTGTTGAGTACGTCGTCCGGAGTTGTAAGAGTCAGGTCACAGGTGCCCTGTCCGAATAAGATAGAGAATACCCGTTCAAAGTTTTTCTTAACACCTTCAAATGTTTCACTGAATATCTGCGTGGTATTCTCGTCCATCTCGCGGATGAGGTTATGGATACTTGCCACTGCTTCTTCGAGGTCGTTCTTCTGCGCAGTCAGAAATTCGTTGCGTTCCTGAATTTCGTTGTATTCTGTCTCAGCGGTCATGTTAAGGGGACCAAGCTCGTCAATTTCCCGTTCTATGCCGGACAGCTCGGTTTTAGCCTTCGCAGGCTGGAAGTCTTCCATATCCATCTCGAAGTCTTTGACGTTCATCTGGAATTTTTCTTCGAACGCCTCCCGCAGATTCGATATGTCAGATTCGAAGCGTTCCTTTTTCTTTTCGGCGTCGAAGATGTCGTCCTCAATGCTGCGTATCTCAAGGTTGTATTTGTCAATCTGCTTTCCGGTTTCTTCCATTTGTTTTTCTGTTTCTGCTATGTCTGTATCCAGACGGAACTTCTCTTCGTTCAGCAGGTGTCGTTTCTTTATGATGTCCTGAAATTCGCTCCGTTTTGCGTCCAGCCTGTCTTTCAGGTTAACGATGTCGGATGTGAGAAGCTGTGAAAGTCTGTTTTTAGCTGCGTTCAGTTTGACAGTGGATTCAGATATATCTTTGTCAATGAAGCCGAGTTCCCTAACGAAACCGTTTATGCTCTCCTGTACGCCGCGCAGTTCCACCTTGTATGCGGAGTGTTCGTCACGCACGTCCTCGTACATGGCGTCGATGTCTTCCAGTTTGCTGTTCAGTTCCTCTTTGCGCTGTTCCGCCTCAGCCATCTGCGCGGAGAGGTCTTTGTTCTGTTTGGTGTAGAGTTCAATTTTTTCTTCGCAACGCTTTATCTCGTTGCCTATGTTAACAATTTCGCTGTCTATTATAGCTGCGCGCTTCGTCATGCGCTCGTGTTTCTGTTTTATGTCGGCTATGCTGCGTTCCTTGTCCTTTATGTCAAGGGTGGCTGTCTGTTTCATCTGCTGGAGTTCTTCCAGCTTGTCAGAGACAGTCTCCAGGTTGTCGGAAACGTCCGGTATCTGCTCCGAGATGCCTTCCAGAGCGGTTTCAGCGTCTTCAATCTCTATTGTGCACTGTTTTATCTCCGCCTGAAGTTTTACAACTGCTTCCCGTTTGTCGTCAGCACCTGGTTTTCTGTATATGAGTCCGTTTGCGACCACAGCACCGTATTCTTTAACGGACTGTTCCGCGGATTTCAGCAGTTCCTGTACGTCGGAGTCGAAAACGAAGCGCACCGTATGTTTGACGGACGCGACCCCTTCCAGCACAGTTTCTTTTTTTGATGACGGGAAAACCACAAGGTCGCCGTATTCCCGCACCAGCAGAGGGCTGAGTTTTTCGAGCAGAAGATATCCTCCGAATTTTTCCATCAGAGCGGAGTTGTCCTGACCGGAGGTCTCTGTTTTCAGTCTGTTTGTAAGCATGTTCAGCTTTGATCTGGCTGAGTTTATCTCAAGTTTCTTCTCGTTCGCTTTGTTTTCCAGAATATTCAGTTCGTCTTTAAGCTCCGAATATTTCTCTTTATAAGTGTCCAGTGTGTCGTCTATGGTTTCAATTTCTGTTTGCAGGCGTTTAATCTCCTGCTCGGTGACGATGATGTTGTTTTCGGTGAACTGTGTATCGCGGATGCTCTCTTCCTTCTCCTGTGCCAGCCGTTCCTTGTCCTTTTCATAACGGGTCAGCATGGTCTCGTTCTGGAAGATTGCGTTTCTGGTCTCTGAAGCTCTGTGGGCGGTTTTCAGATATTCATCGTCCGCGCCGAATAGTTCCTCTTTAATGTCTTCGCGCATGGTTTCGTAATCGCTGATGCGCTCTTCTATTTCGTCTATTTTTTCCTGCAGGGCGTTTATTTTGTCGGTCTGGTTAACTTTTGATTCCAGAATACCCGTTCTGCGGTCGGTGAGTTCAGCCAATTTTTTCTGCAGGAAAGAGATGTCGCTGTGAAGTGTTTCCTTGCTCTTTTCCGCCGCTTCAATCTCGTTTTCAAGCAGTCTTATGTCCGCTTCGGCTCTGCCCGATTCCGCTTCGGCTTTGATTATGGCATCGTTTTTTTCGTTAAAATTTTTGCGTAGTTCCGCCGCTTTCTGGCGAAGCTGCGTTTCTGCCGCCGTAAGTTTAGTGAAACGCTCCGTGTGACCGGAAAGGTTGATTTTAAGTGTGTTTATGGTGTTAAGAACTTCGGAGAGCTCTTCGAACGTTTTCTGGTATCTGTGGTAGATTATCGCCTTCTGCAGAGAGGACTGACGCTTTGCAAGGTCGCGGTATCTGCGCACCTTTTCCGCCTGAAGTGTAAGAGTTTCAAGCTGTCCGCGTATCTCGGCAAGGATATCTGTAACACGGCTGAGGTTGTCCTTCGTCTGGTTAAGCCTGCGTTCCGCATCTTTTTTGCCCTCTTTGAAGCGCATAACGCCTGCGGTCTCTTCAAAAAAAGCTCTGAGCTCTTCGGGGCTGGACTGGATTATCTTGTCCACTTTTCCCTGTTCTATGATGGAGATTGATTTTGTGCCGAGACCGGAGTCGTAAAATATTTCGCGTATATCTTTAAGACGGCATTTTTTCCCGTTTATGAGGTAATCACGTTCACCTGTACGGTAGTGCTTTCGCGTTACGGTTATTTCGCTGAACGATCCCCATTTTGAGGTGAGGTTTTCGGGCAGCTCGGACAGGGTAAGGGATACCTCCGCGAAGCCGGAAGCCTTTCTGTGCTGTGACCCTGCGAATATAACATCGTCCATGTCCGCGCCGCGCAGTTCCTTTGCGCTCTGCTCGCCGAATATCCAGCGGATAGCGTCAAGGATGTTGCTTTTACCCGAACCGTTGGGACCGATTACGCAGGTTATGCCGCCGGGAAACTCTATGACGGTCTTGTCCACGAAAGATTTAAAGCCCTGAACCGTAAGCGATTTGAATTTCATTTAATATTGTTATTTCAATTCAGTCAAAAAAACAAGCGAAATTGATTTTACAGCTTACGGATGTCTGGTAAAGTTATATTATATTTCATAACGTACCATAAAGGTAATACACAATGAACGATATCAAAGTCATGGTTGAGCGCTTAAAAATCGAGCTGGACAAGCTGGGGGAGTCTCCGAAAGAGAGCGAGGTGGGAGCACTTATAACTCATATATTCGGATGCAGAGGGTGTGATATCTCCTGCTTTCTCACCGACAGCGACGTTTTTCAGACTATGCTCGACGCCATCCCCGTTCCCGTATATTACAAAAACACTAACGGGATCTACCTTGCCTGCAACAAAGCACTCTGCGAGGCATACGGATTTGCCCGCAAAGAGATTGTCGGCAAGACCGCATATGACTTTTTTCCAAAGGACACCGCAGATTCCTTTGCGGAGGGAGACAGAGCGTTGATTCATGAGTGTTCGGAAGAGCGTGTGGAGCACAGGGGCAGGTTTCCGGGGATGGAAGACGGGTTCCATATCATACACAAGAGGGCTTTTATACGCGGCGGCAGGGTTGAGGGCATAATCGGGGTCATTCTGGATATGACTGAGAACAAAAGGGTTGAGGATACCGCATGGGCATCCGAAGCGTTCTTTAAATCTCTTTTCGAAACGTCGCCTATGCCGATTGTTGTTATTAACGGCTTTTACATGATTATGGATATGAACACCTCCGCTGCGCAGTTCTTTCATCCGTCGGCGGCTGTTCCCGGACAGGAGATTTCAGCTCTTTTCAGATACCATTCGGACTTTGAAAAGGTGATGTCAGCGTCCGGCGGCGGCACCAGAGTTGAGGTGCTGGGCAACGGCGGAGTCACTGAAATGATAGCGATGGTCAGTTCAAACGTTTTAAACGGAGAAACATGCCACGCTTTCGCCTTTATACGGACGGATATCTGATGGAACAATCCGACAATGCCAGCAGGGGTAAGGTTTTTGAAGAGTTTGCATACAAACAGAAACCTGAGATAGCGATATCCCCCGACAGAATGACAGTTGATGTTGTAATTCCTGACATACCGCTTTATGCCGATGTTTTCGAACTTCTGGCTGAAGCGGGAGTTGTTTACGGAATAGATACGGCCGTTGTGCGCGATATCAACAGTCAGCTTCTGCATGGCGACAGAATGGAAAAATCATATGTAGTTGCAAGGGGCAGGGAGCCTGCTCACGGGCAGGACGGCGAACTTATCCTCCGCTCCGCCAGACCGCAGGACATCATTTTGTCTTCCGACGAACTCGTAAGTGTTGATTACCGTATATACAAACAGAAACAGCTTGCTCTTGCGGAAAAGGATCAGCCCATTGCCATGATAATCAGCCCAACCGCCGGAAAAGAGGGTATGGATGTCTGCGGCAGGGTTCTTCCGGCAAAAAACGGAAGAGATGTGGAATTGGAACTAGGCAGGAAAGTATATAAAGACGGTAAAAAAGTAATAAGCCGCATAGACGGACTTGTGGAATACGGCAAGGTTCGCGGAGTGATACATCTTAACGTAAGTCCGGTCTACCTTGTGCCGGAAGACGTGGACTTTACCACCGGAAATATAGATTTCCCCGGTTCTGTCATTGTGAAAGGCAGCATAAAGGCAGGATTTGAAGTCCGTGCAAAAAACGAAGTAGTTGCAACCACTATCCGCGGTAGGGTTATCGCCGGCGGCGGAGTGATGGCACGGCAGGGTATCATAGGCGGGCAGGAAGCGGCGGACATCTACTCCGAAGGCTCTGTTTACGCAAAATTTATCCATAAGGCAAAGATAATCACCAACGAAGGCGTATATGTTAAGAAATCCATAATGAACTCAGAAATATACGCCGAAAAAGAGATTGTGGTTGACGGTGTGCCCGGAAGCATAATCGGCGGCAAGGTATTCTCTGTTGAGGGGATTTCTGCAAAGATTTACGGTTCGGAGGCGTATATAAAGACGGACGTTGCCATATTCACATCCGTTAAGGACGTTATGGATATGCGGAAAATGGTAGCGAAACGTTACGAAACTTCCAAGATGCTGACAAAGCTGGAGACTTATCTGGGCAACAATAAAGAGATTCTGATGCGCCAGAGCGAGCAGAAGCGGGTTATGATCGATAAACTGCTTATAAAGCGCGAACAGCTCCGCAAAGAGATTGCCGCACTTGATAACATGATTAAAGAGACACAGTCCAAACTTGTGTTGAAAAACGACAGCAAAATTTATGTCGGCAGATATGCTTATCCGGAAGTTAAGTTTATGATTGGAGGGCGCTTTGTGCTTACGAAAGACAAAACGTCCAGAGGATGCTATTATTTCGACGATAAATCCGGCGAGGTTGAGTTCGATTACGGCTAGAACATTCTCCTGTTAGACTGAGCATACTTAAACCGAAACTGCGGCTAGATGCTTAAAAATTTGGAATTGAAGGCGTATCCGTCGCCTGTTTCCTCTATGAGACCCATCTCCATAAATTTTTTCACGTCCCTTGCTGCAGTTGTGCGGCTCACTTTTCCGTAATAAGTTGTGAAAGGTTTTTTCAGCAGCATATCTTCATAGCGGAAGACATGTCCTGTCCTGTTCAGCATCATAAGAAAATCGTATTGACGCTTTATCAGTTCCTTTTCATCCAGCAGTCCGGCAAGGTATTTTTCAAGACTGTTGCGGCGGATGTGAGCAAGGTTCGTCCGCGTTCCCTCTTCAATCATCACTATGAGTCTGCGGGCGGCAAAATCTGCAAAACCTGATATGTCCGACGTTCTGTAAAATTCGGCGGAGCGGGCGAGGTATTCGTCTCTGTTTTGCGCGTATATTTCCTGAAGAAGATACGGAAGGGCGTTAAGTCCGTGCTTTCGCATAAGAAATATGCCTGCCGCCGCTGCGGTTTTGTTGTTTGCCGTGTGGAAAGGCTGTATTTTCTTCAGGTGCATCTGAAGCAGCAGTCCTTTAAGGAAAGGGCTTACGTTTGCGGTTTCACCGCATGTCAGCCATTCTGTCAGGTGCTTCATAAGAAAATTTACGTCCAGTGCCGATGCGGGCGGTGTCCATCCGGTGTCTCCGTCTTCGCAGCGGGCTGCGCTTTTTCTGTAGATGCCGGATTCGGGTATCTCCATATTACTGGTCAATTCTGAGTGGAACAGTGTGGCAAGTTCCGGTGTAAACGGCTCGCTGAGCCTTTCCTCCGCTGTTTTCAGCGCGCAGAAAACATTTATCGTGCCTATGGACTGGATGTCCTGTGTGAAGTTGCTCCGGTCGTGGGTGATTATCCTGCAAACCTGTTCAAAGGTGACATCGCTGTCATCCATGCTGATGAGTCCGTAAACACATCTTGCGGTCAGGTTATCGGTGAGATATGCGAATGCGCCGGGGCGCGATGGGATATCAAGAAGCATCTCAAGGGAGGATATCACAGGCTGAACGTCTGCCGATACCTTTGAGTTGAAAACATAACTGCTTGAATGGAAAGTGTTGACTGTTCTCACTGCGCACCAGTATTGATTAAATTTTAATCAATACTATTACGGCGGAGAGGATTATTCAAGTCCTTTCGCCTGAATCCACAGATTTTCCATCTCTTCAAGGGTAGCCTCTTCGCATGAGCTTCCCCGGCTTTTCAGTTGTTTTTCTATATGGCTGAAACGTTTAATAAATCTGTCGTTGGCTTTTCTGAGAGCCTCGTCGGGGTTAACCCTGCAGAAGCGCGCCATGTTTATCACCGAGAAGAGCACGTCGCCTATCTCGTGTTCCATCTTTTCCCTGTCGTTTTCTGCGAATGCCTCTTTGAACTCGCTGATCTCCTCGTCCATCTTTGCCATGCAGTCTTCCGGTTTTTCCCAATCGAAACCGACCTTGCGTACTTTTTCCTGTATTTTCAGCGCGCGCATCACGGAAGGATAGGCGGCGGGGATATCGCTCAGTATTGATTCGGCTTTTTTGGCTTTCTTCTCTTCTTTCTTTATTTCGTCCCAGTTGGCGAGCACCTCCTGGGAGTCCGAAACAGACTTTGTGCCGAAAACGTGCGGGTGTCTGCGGACAAGTTTTGCTGAAACTTCAGCCAGAACTTCGTCTATATTGAACCTCCCTTCGTCCTCTGCCATGACACTGTGGAACACGGTATGAAACAAAACATCACCCAGTTCCTCACGTATGTTCGCTATATCCTGCCTGTCCAGTGCGTCCAGAAGCTCAAAAGCCTCTTCTATAAAGAGATTTTTAGTTGAAAACAGGTTTTGCTCTCTGTCCCACGGGCATCCGTTCTCACTCCGGAGCGTTTTGACTATTTTAACTAAATTTTCAAATTCTTCACTCATTTAATTGCTTTCCTGTCCGATAAATTATAAAATACTATAATGATTCAATCATGAAAGTTACGGGGAGTTATTGAACTCAATTTTGAGGTGAAGTATGCACTTTATTAAACTAAGTATCAAGCAGTATGTTTCCATCGGGGTGTACATAGGGATACTGCTTATTACTATCATACTGTCCGGGTATGACTATCTTTCTCTTCGTACAGCTATGATAAAAGATGCTGCGAATGACATGCAGTCCATGTCGGATATCATTAACGACAGGCTCAAAGAGAAACTGGATGATATATCGCTCACTGTCAAATCTATAGCCGAAGATCAGGAAACGGCTGCCATGCTTGCGGCGGGCGACCGTGATGGTCTGGTAAACAAATATCAGAAATATTTCAACTCTGTGAAGGATGCCGGTGTGGTTCAGTTTCAGTTTCACACTCCCCCGGCAACAAGTTTTCTCCGTCTTCACAAAGTTGAAAAGTTCGGCGACGACCTTTCCGCTTTCAGGGGCACCGTTATTCAGGCTAACAGCACGCTTAAACCCGTTATAGGTCTTGAGGTCGGCAAGGGCGGTCCCGGTCTGCGTTCGGTTTTTCCTGTTATGTCTCAGGGACAGCACGTCGGTTCCGTTGAGTTCGGCGGTTCCATTGACTCTCTTGTTGACTACATGAGCAAATCTTTTGGCGTAACCTATGCAGTCGGTATCAGAGAGGACGTGATAGCAAAATCCGAAGGGATGGAGCGTCAGGCTTCCGACATAGATAAAGAAGGCATCAGATATTATAAGAATAATCTTGAGCACCCTGAAAATTTCATCAACTCATATGCCGGAAACGGAATAGTGAAACTCGAAGGGCACAGCATATATATGTATATCTTCCCGCTTAAAGACTACAAAGGTGAGGAGATGGGTAATATCCTGTTTTTCAAGGATATGACCCCGCAGCTTAAAAGCGCTTTCATAGCCGCAGTTAAGAAATTTATCATAGGCTTTGTGCTCGCATCAATTTTTGCGGTGATATTGTACTATACTCTTCAGTATTATCTCAAACTTATCGACAAGATAGGTAACATTGCCGATGCTGTTACGACAGGCAACGGCGACCTTTCCAAACGCCTTCCCGTTAAGAAAGAGGGCAACGAGCTTGAAACAGTATCGTTTAAGATGAATAACTTTCTCGGTACGCTTGATAAAAACCTTACTAAGACAATACACACTTTGGGCGATCTGCTTTCCGGTATAATGCCCATCTACTATGCTCTGGTGGACGTGCGCAAAGCCGCAAACCAGAACGTTGACCTCTCCGCAACAGTAGCAGCCGCGGGCGAGGAAATGAGTGTTACAGTTGAGGAGATTTCACGCAACACAGCAGACGTTGCCGAGAAGGGGGAAAAAACCCTTGTGATGGCACAGGAAGGCTCCGCCATAGTTCAGGAAGCTACGGAAAAAGCCGAACATGTTAAAGAGGTTGTTGCGTCACTTGCAACGGACATCAACTCCCTTACGGAAAACGCAAGCACCATCGGTTCTGTCGTTAACGTTATCAACGATATATCCGAACAGACAAACATGCTTGCGCTGAACGCTGCAATTGAAGCCGCAAGAGCGGGTGAGGCGGGCAGAGGCTTTGCCGTGGTTGCAGACGAGGTTCGAAAGCTGGCTGAAAAGACTCTGGCATCTACCAACGAGATAGAAAAAATTGTAAAAGTAATTCAGGAGAACGTTAAAAAAGCCAACGGGAATGCGAAACTGGTTGAAGAGAACATCATTGAGCAGGTTCACGCCACAGAGAAGGCTAACGAACGGTTTAATGAGATACTTCATTCCGTTATGGATCTGAACGCTCTTCTTCTGAACACATCAACTGCTTCCGAAGAGCAGGCAAGCGCCACTGCGGATGTTGCCGGAAATATTGAGAAGGTTGCGGAATCTTCTAAAGAATCCAGAGACAGGGTTGAAAACCTTATGGACGAGATAGACGGTCTTATGGATTCGCTGAGCAATATCGAAAAAGACCTGATACAGTATGAACTTTCATGCAAGTCTCTGCTGTTTGTTAAGGCGAAGATGGCACACGTCAAATATCTTAAAAACGTGTACAACGCTTTTATGAAAGGCGTGCCGCCTACCAACCTTAAAGACCACACAAGCTGCGATTTCGGCAAAATGTATTATGCCAAATCCTCGCAGGATGTCTTCGGCAGTGACCCCGATTACAAAGCTATTGAGAAGCCGCACTCCGAGGTGCATAAACTCTCTCACCAGATAGCCGACCTTCTGCAGAAGGGCGAGCGCGAAAAAGCACAGAATGTCCTTTATGAAATGCGCAAGAACGTTGAGCATCTCATCGGTCTTCTGGACAGAATGTTTGAAAAGGCTAAGTGCCTGTAAGTATATATACGGCGCACCGCACGGTGCGCCTTTTTTACTTTATAAACCGTCAAAAGATACGATTTTATTCTTATGAACATCGACGAAGCGGCAGCCGCATATCTTGACTTTATGCTTAACGAAAAGGGAGCTTCCCGCCATACCCTTGTCAATTACTCAAAAGACCTCGCAGACCTCTGCTCATACCTTGAGGAATCAGGTATAAACACCGTTGAAGATACGGATTTCTTTATGCTGCGCGGATTTGTCGCCATGCTCTATGAAAAGGGCTTCTCAAAATCCACTGTTGAACGGAAAATAGCATGTCTGAAGTCATTCTTTAACTATCTGCAGAAAAAGAATAAATCAGAAGATAACCCCGCCAGGATGCTGAAATTTCCTAAGAAAGAGAAGAAAGCGTTCGAAGTGTTCAACATCGACAGCATCATGACACTGCTGGAACTACCCAAAAAAGATGAGCCTTTCGGTTTGCGGGATGCCCTCCTGCTTGAGATGATGTACGGTACAGGAGTGCGCGTCAGCGAGCTTGTGGGGCTGGGTATAAACGACATAGATTTCGGTGGACTGCGCATACGTGTTAAAGGGAAGGGCAAGAAAGAACGCATTGTGCCCATTGCCGATATGCACGTTGAGATGATAAAGACTTATCTGGACAGACGGGCGGATGATTGCGGCGGATATGTCAAGGACGGAGAAGCACTGTTTATCAATAAACTGGGGACACGTCTCACCGACAGGTCGGTCAGGCGCATCGTTGAGAAGTATCTTCTGATTGCCGGACTCCCGCTGGATTATTCACCCCACTCGTTCCGACACACCTACGCAACCCATCTTCTCGAAGGCGGAGCTGACCTGCGAACCATCCAGACCCTTCTGGGGCATGAGTCACTGTCCACTACGCAGAAATACACCCACCTTAACCTCTCAGAACTCCTCAAGGTGTACGACAAGACCCACCCCAAAGCCCGTAAATAAATGATTGCTGCTGATATGCTTCGTTCTGCTGTGTCAGCTTCCGTTCGCTCGCAACACGTACTTCTGTGTACGCTTTTGCTCGTCTCACGTAATCTTCCTTTCATAACTCGCATCTGAGCAGCAATCTTCTCTGCTGATATGCTTCGTTCTGAGGCGTCTCCATTTTCCGTCTTTGCGAGCGAAGCGAAGCAATCTGCACCGCGTAGAATTTCCGGTGCAACACGTTAATGACGTAGGCGCAGATCACAGCGTCATTCCACCCGACTGAGAGCGCCGTCCTGCCCTATCTCAAGCAGGATAGTGAATTCAACTCCCTGTGGGCAGTTTTTGAACTTCAACTGTCCGTTGAAGCAGTTTGTTGTGACCATTTTTGCAGTATAAAGTCCGAGCCCCGTTCCGTGGCTGTTGTCCTTTGTTGTGAAATACGGCATAAATATCTTATCTTTTATCTTTTCGTCAATTGATTCCCCGTTGTTTCTGATGCAGATTGAAACAAGACCGGAGCTGACTGCGACGTTCACTTCAATCAATCCTTCAGATATAAGATGTTTTTTTAATGCGTCGTATACAGCTTCTTTCGCGTTGTCTAAAATATTTGAGAATACTAAATTAAATTTAACTATATCAATTGTTTTGCACGTCAGAGATTCGACGGATGCCGGATATTTGTCAAAATTATCATATTCTTCAGTTTTACCGCAGCATGTAAAATTGAATTTGATCTTGATATCGTTGAAAGCGAGTTCTGGTTGGTACAGTTTAAGCAGGTCAAATATATGATATATAAGGTTTTTTCTGATCTCATTTCCGACATTGTTGTATGACGATATAAAACTGTCTATGATTGAAGACATGTTCTGTATTGTGTTCATTGCGACTTTGCCGAATTCGCTGATGTCTTCGTCCTGAAGCCTGTTTAGCTCGTGCAGTTCACAGAGATCCTGCACAGAGAGAGCGAGCACGTTCAGCGGCTGCCTCCAGTGGTGGGAAATAGAGGTGAGTAGCCTGTGCATATCGTTTTCACGCTCCTGCAAAAATCGGCAGCGTTCTGTTTTTGAAATGTCATAGCTGAGTTCCGCGGGATTTATGTAATCAGTTTTTTCGCCAGCCGGCAGAATCTTTACAACCTCACCTTCGTTCTGTGCTGTAAATTTGTTCAGTTCATGTATGGAAGAGGACGGAATTTTAACTAATAAGTAACGTAAATCAGACATATATCACCTTAAAACTGTACAATGCCCCTGAAAATCTGATATCATAATTGCGTCTGACCCATGCAATGGATAGTGCTGGGTTGTGTATTTTTATCAGTGTGTTAGAAGATTTCAAGTGCGGCATTCAGAACACAGTCTGTATACAACATTATATTATATAGTCAAGATTCGTCAATAGTATAATGTAAGTATATTCTATTCATTTGTGTTGATACTTAGAATATTGTCTAGTTATGTGCAAAAAAAATAATCATTTAGTTGAGATAGGTCAGCGCATTAAAGACGCCAGAAAAGCCAGAGGGTGGTCACAGGAGACTCTTGCGGAGCATGTCAACATCCATGCGACGTATATGTCACAGATTGAAACAGGCAAAGTTAACATGACCATCAATATTTTGAAGTCAATTTCAGAATGTCTGAACATTTCAATGCGTGACCTTGTTTCGGATACCCCGGAAGAGGAAGAGCTTCCAAAGCTGTTGAGGGATGTGAAAGCAGGTTATTTCAGAACCGACGATGAAGAACGCGGTTCATACATGAAAGCCGTGCGCGGCATAATCCACGCCTTCACATCAAGGGGTAAATGATCCCGCACAGCCTTTAGTCAGTGATAAGCTCAAATTCCTGAGTATCTTTGTTATAGTTATACACTTCTCCGGTATCTATCACATAATACCAGCCGTATATATTCAGTTTTCCGTCCTTGTATCTTTCGGCAATAAGCGGGTAGGAAAGGATATTTTTCATCTGTTCGACAATGTTAACCTGTTCGGTTATCCATTCCCTTTCTTCTTCCGTTGCATCGGGATAGTTCTCTTCCACCTGTTCGCGTACATTTCCCGCCTGTTCAAGCCAGTGTTCAACGTTCGGTATGTCGCTGAAATATTTGCGGTCTTTAAAGAGCGCGTTGCAGCCTCCGCAGTTTGAGTGTCCGCAGATAACGATGTTTTCGACACCAAGTGTTATAACAGCAAACTCAATTGCTGCGGTCGTTGCGGCATATTCTTTGGAGATGCGGTATTTGGGCACTATGTTTGCGATGTTGCGGACGACGAAAAGCTCTCCGGGCATTGCTTTTGTGATAAGTTCCGGGACAACCCGCGAATCGGAACACCCTATGAACAGGGTATGTGGCTGCTGCCCGTGTCCGAGTTTCTGGAAAAATTCTTTATGTTTTTCGAAGCTGCGCTCGCGGAAGCGCACTGCTCCTTTGAAAAGCTGATCCATGCGGTCTCCTGAAAAAAAGGGTCTGCACCGTCGGTACAGACCCTTGTAAGTTATCAGATAACGGGGCCGCCCGCAATAATTTCTGCGGAGGTGACCGCCTCGTACTTTTTGAAGTTTTCTTTGAAGCCGCTTGCGAGGCTTTTAAGTTTCTCCATGTATTCGTCCTTGTCTTTCCAGCTTTCGATGGGATGAAGAACGTCGGCGGGGATATCGCCCAGAGTTTTGGGGATTCCGAAACCGAATACCGGATCAGCCGTAAATTCTGAGTTATTAATTTCACCGGAGAGTATCGCTTTGATAATCTTGCGGGTGTATTTGATCTCAAATCTTTTGCCGACTCCGTAGGGTCCGCCTGTGAGACCTGTGTTTACAAGGTAGCAGCTTGCACCGTGTTTAACAATCTTGTCTCCGAGCAGTTTTGCATAAACGGAGGGGTGCCATACCATGAAAGGCTCGCCGAAACATGTGGAGAACACTGCTTTCGGCTCTGTAACACCTTTTTCAGTGCCTGCAACTCTGGCTGTGTAGCCGGAGATGAAGTGGTACATTGCCTGAGGAACTGTCAGTTTGGAAACAGGGGGAAGAACGCCGAAAGCGTCGTAAGTAAGGAAGATAACCACATTGGGGTGCCCGCCTTTGCCTGCCTCAACAATGTTAGGCAGAGAATTGATGGGATAAGACGCTCTTGTGTTCTCTGTGAATTTCTGGTCGTCAAGGTCGATTTTTCTCTTGTCGTCCATTACCACGTTTTCAAGGATTGTGCCGAATTTCTGTGTACATGCGTAGATGTCGGGTTCCTGAACGGGTGAAAGGTTGATAACTTTTGCATAGCATCCGCCTTCAATGTTGAAAACACCCTCATCGCTCCAGCCGTGCTCATCGTCACCGATGAGGTATCTGTCGGGATCTGTTGAAAGGGTTGTCTTGCCTGTGCCGGAAAGACCGAAGAACAGAGCAGTGTCACCTTCGTGTCCGATGTTTGCGGAGCAGTGCATGGACATGATGTTCTTTTTGGGCAGAACATAGTTCATAACTGTGAATATGGATTTTTTTATCTCGCCTGCATAGCTTGTTCCGCCGATGATAACGAGTTTCTTTTTAAAGTTGAGCATGATAAATGCTTCGCTGTTTGTGCTGTCCTCTTCGGGATTGGCGTGGAATCCGGGACATCCGATAACTGTGAAATCCGCAGCGAAATCCGCGAGTTTGCTTTCATCGTTTTCTGTGATGAACATGTTGCGCGCAAAAAGGTTCTGCCATGCCGAGTCGCTGATAACGCGTACTTTCAGTCTGGAGTGTTCCTCGGCGCCGGCATAACATTCCTGAACGTAAAGCTGTTTGTTCTGGAGATATGCTTTAAGTTTTCCGTAAAGTTTCTCGAATTTTTCTTCGGAGATGGCGACGTTTCCCTTGCCCCAGTTGACGTCGGCTTTGGTTGTGTCCTCCTCAACGATGAACTTGTCGTTGGGCGAGCGTCCAGTGCATCTGCCTGTAAGGCAAACCACAGCGCCTTTATCGGCGATTTTTCCTTCGCCGTTTTTAACGATTTCTTCATACAGTTCAGCGGCTGTGAGGTTCTTTTTGACTACACCGAGATTGGTGAAGCCATAGCCTTCAAGTCCGCACATCTGAGCTTTACTCACATTGTCCTCCTGATGGGATGAAAATAGTATGGGGTTTTGCAAACGCGACATTCTACACGATTGCAAAGCGGTGTTCAAGTTATATTTAACAATTTTCTGAATGGAGTTTTTTGCGTCAAAGTATTTTATTATAAATAGTTTATGTTCTAAATGACCTTATTTGCTTTTTCAATATCAATATTTAAATAATCTGAGAATTGTAATAAGAGAATAATTTACGGTGAAAATTGTCCGAAATTAGTTTTTATTCTGTTTTTTGATTTTTTCATCAATTCTTGCATTTCGCATAACACATCTATATAATCCCTGCTGAAATGGAAATGTTCTTTATTCCTGCCGACGACAGGCACATAAAAAAAGAGAAAGAAAAGGCAAGGGAACTGCGCCATACCCAGTGGTGGAAAAACAAGCTGGCAGAGGGCGTATGTTATTACTGCGGCGAAAAATTTCCGCCCGCAGAGCTTACGATGGATCACATTGTGCCCATAGCCCGCGGCGGGATGTCCACAAAGGGCAACGTTGTGCCCGCATGTAAAGAATGTAACAATAAAAAAAAATATCTATTGCCCATAGAGTGGGAAGAGTATCTGAATACTCTCAAACGGAGCTGATATGACAGGTCACGAGATACGAAAAAAGTTTCTGGAATATTTTAAGAAGCATGGACACGTTGTTGTCGGTTCATCGTCCCTTGTTCCTGCGGACGATCCTACGCTTCTTTTTACAAACGCGGGTATGAACCAGTTCAAAGACACCTTCCTCGGACGCGAAACCAGAAGCTATTCCAGAGCCGCCACATGCCAGAAGGTTGTGCGCGCGGGCGGAAAACACAACGACCTTGAAAACGTGGGCGTAACCTCACGTCACCATACATTTTTTGAAATGCTCGGCAACTTTTCCTTCGGTGATTACTTCAAAGAGGACGCTATAAAATTCGGCTGGGAGTTCCTTACAAAAGAGATGGGGCTGCCCGCGGACAAAATGTTCGTATCCGTTTACAATGACGACGACGAGGCTTTCGCCATCTGGCGTGACGTTATCGGTCTGGACGAAAAAGACATCGAACGCCGCGGCGAGAAGGACAACTTCTGGTCAATGGGCGACACCGGACCATGCGGTCCCTGTTCGGAGATACATATCGATCAGGGCGAAGGCACAGGCTGCGGAAGACCCGAATGTGACCGCAACTGCGACTGCGACAGACACCTTGAACTGTGGAACCTCGTTTTCATGCAGTTTGACCGTTCCGCCGACGGTACTCTGACACCCCTTCCCAAACCCAGCATTGACACAGGAATGGGGCTTGAGCGTGTGACATCGGTTGTTCAGAAGGTGACAAGCAACTATGAAACCGACCTTTTCAAACCCATCCTTGAGTTCATTGCTGAGCTTGCAGGACATAAATACGGCACCGACGCTAAAAAAGATATATCCGTCAGAGTTATAGCCGACCACAGCCGTTCCACGACGTTCCTTGTAGGCGACGGCGTGCTTCCGGCGAACGACGGACGCGGCTACGTTCTGCGCCGCATCATGCGCCGCGCAATGCGCCACGGCAAAATGCTCGGCTTCGAAGGTCTTTTCTTCCACAAGGTATGCGAGTTCGTGGTGGACTTTATGAAAGGTCACTACATCGAGCTTGCAGACAAAAAGCCATTCATCTCCAAGGTTGTTACTAACGAGGAGCAGTCTTTCAGCAGAACTCTGGGCACCGGACTTAAAATAATAGATGAACTTCTGGAAAAGCATAAACAATATAAAGTTATAAGCGGAGAAGACATTTTTCGCCTGTATGATACGTACGGATTTCCTGTGGATCTGCTCACGGATATTGCCGAGGATGCCGGTTACGGACTTGATACCGTCGGTTTTGAGCAGGAGATGCAGGCACAGCAGGAACGCGCCAAGAAATCCTGGGCGGGCAGCGGAGAAAACAGGGTGGCTGATATCTATATCCAGCTTGCCAGCCGTCTGCATACGGAGTTTACAGGCTATGACAGCCTGAAAGAGTCCACCACCGTTCTTGCGATAATAAAAGACGGCGCGGAAACAAACAGAACTGACGGCGAGTGCGATATAGTGCTTGCGAGATCCCCGTTCTACGCGGAGGGCGGCGGTCAGGCTGGCGACTGCGGATACATCAAGACCGACACGGCAGTGTTTCGGGTAACAAAAACCTCAAAATACGGTGAGGGCATGATAGCCATGCACGGCACGGCTGAACTGGGCGCTATCATCAAAGGTGAAAACGTTACGGCAGAAGTTGAAAAAGCAGCCAGAAAAGCTACAGAAAAGAACCATACTGCAACGCACCTTCTCCATAAGGCACTGCAGGAGGTTCTGGGTGACCACGTGCGTCAGGCGGGTTCAATGGTCACACCGGACAGACTGCGTTTCGACTTTAACCACTATGCGCCTGTTTCCCATGACGAAATTGAGCGTATTGAAGAGAAAGTGAATGCTGTTATTCAGGAAAATGATGAAGTATCAAAAACATACATGAGCAGGGACGAAGCTGTCCAGGCGGGGGCAATGGCTCTTTTCGGCGAGAAATACGGCGAAAGGGTACGCGTTGTCCGTGTTGAGGATTTCAGTATGGAGCTTTGCGGCGGATGTCACGTCAACAGAACGGGAGACATCGGATTCTTTAAAATTGTCAGCGAGGCTTCCGTGGCTTCCGGCGTGCGCAGGATAGAAGCTGTTACCGGTATGAATGCCCTTGCATATGCACAGAAGACCGACAGCGTTGTTAAAGAGGCTGCAAAACTGCTTAAAGCGGCTCCAGATAACGTCCTTTCCAGAATGGAAGAGACCATGGACGCGCTGAAAGAACGCGAACGCGATCTTAAAAAGCTGGGTGACAAAATAGCTTCCGCACAGTCGGAGGAACTGCTTGACAACGTAGTTGATGTTAAAGGCGTTAAATTGCTTGCCGTAACCCTTCAAAACGCTGACACGGACGCTCTGCGTAAGTTTGTGGACACAGCGCGCGACAGGATGAAGAGCGGTGTTGTTGTGGCAGGTTCCGTTAACGACGGCAAGGTTATGTTTGCTTGCGGCGTTACTAAAGATACAATGGACAGGGTTAAAGCGGGCGACGTTGTCCGCGAAGTTGCGAAGATTGCCGAAGGCTCCGGCGGCGGGCGACCCGACATGGCTATGGCGGGCGGAAAGAACCCCGCGAAGCTGGGCGAGGCTATAGCCGCTGTGCCTGCTGTCTTGGAAAAGCTGATTGGCTGACGTTTGCAATATTTCGGAAATTCAAAAGCGAGTATCATTATATAAACGCAGAACTCTGGCGGCGACACCCCGTGTTGCCGCTGTTCTGCTCCTTCTTGTGCCGCACGGCACGCAGCACAATGTAATTCTGACCAAAAGGGTTCGCAGTCTCGACCATCACGGAGGCGAGGTTTCTTTTCCCGGTGGGAGCGTAGACAGGGGCGAAAGTCTCTGCGGCGGTGCACTGCGTGAAACATGCGAAGAGATAGGCATCTGCGGAGATTCCGTGAAGCTGCTGGGGGCTCTTGACGACGAGATGTCCCGCTGGGGGCACAGGGTAACCCCTTTTGTCGGTTTAGGGTGCTGTACTGATTTTAAACTCCAGCAGGCGGAAGTTGACCGCATATACAATGTTCCGCTGAAACATTTCGTTTCCAGAGAAACTTATTGGACAGAGAAATGGTTTCGCGGTCAGCAGTCGCGGACGGTTCATTTTTTCAGATTGCAGAACGATATTGTCTGGGGACTTACGGCGCTTATCCTCAATAAATTTGTGCACCTGCTGTCCGAAGAATAATGTTGGCAAAGAGAGTGATTCGGTCTATTATGTGAAATATAGCGGAACACGGGAGGAGAATGTGAAAGCTGAATACATTAACCCTTTTATAGCCTGTACCATCAATGTCTTCGAGACCATGACGGGGCTTAGACCTGTCAAGGGTGATCTATACATCAAATCTGACGAAAACCTGCATTACGACGTGTCCGCGGTCATAGGCATAGTCGGCGACGTGGTTGGCTACGTTTCTGTGAGTATGCCGGAAGCCCTTGCAACAAAGGTCGCCTCTATCTTCCTTATGGAGGAGAAAGAGGATGTCGATACGGACGTGGGCGACGCCATAGGCGAGCTTATCAACATGATAGCCGGCAGCACAAAGAAAATGTTCACGGACAAGGGGCATAAATTCAGCATATCCGTCCCAAACGTTGTTGTTGGCAAAGGACACACAATTCAGCGACCAGCACACATCATCTGTGTCGGCGTCAAATTCAAACTGGAGAATACCACTTTTGTCATTGAGATAGCGCTTAAAGACAAAAACTGATATTCTGTCGTATCCAAATTATTTCATTATCAGGGTTGACTGCGCAGAAAACAGGAGGAATCCATGATCAATCCGTCTTTATTTAACTGCGTAACCAGAACAGATTTCGGTCAGAACCGCCTTTCCATGCTTAAAAAAAGGCACGAGGACATCTTTTCAAAGTATAAAAACGACAACCCGCTCTTTTTCAGTTTTGCCGGACTGATGATGAACCATATGCCGGCTAACTTTCTCAGCTTCCTTTCCGACGAGGATCTGGACGGATTTTTTTCATATGCCTTTAAGCTGTTCGACGGACGGAAAAAGAAGAAGATATCCGTTACGGCGGAGGATATAGACTCAAAACCGTTTTTCGTCGGCAATTTCAGCCTCGTTTCCATTGTCACCGACGACAGACCCTTCCTTTACGACAGTGTATGGTCTTATTTTCAGGAGACGGGTACGAAAGAACTTTTCATACTCCACCCCATTTTCAGCACGGAAAGGGACAAACAGGGAAATCTCACGAAAGTTTCCGAGACTGCAATCGGCTCGCGGAACGAATCGTTTTTCCTTATTTTTCTTGAACACACCGAGGCTTCGGAGCTTAAAACCATAACTAAGGCGCTCACTTCTGTTTACGAAAGCGTAATTGCCGCAGTGGACGATTTCCACCGCATAACCGAGCTGATGCACAACCTCGCCTCTGAGCTTCGCGAAAGCGAGCCGGAGGTATCAAGGTTTGTGCACTGGCTTCTGCAGGACAATTTCATCTGGCAGGGCGCCGGAATAATTAACATAAACACTGAGGATGCAAGCTGTACCCGTTCGGATATCGGCATATGCAGGTTCACTGATGGCGACACTGATGCGCAGCATCTTATCTCCGTTATCGAAGGCGGCAAGCTGAACTACGTTGACGGACACCCCGTTGTCGTGGACATCTCCCTTGAAAGGTCGCAGGTGAAGACCCGCGGATTTCTGAACAGGCTGATGTTTGTTAGCAGACACGGAAAATTCATCCGCGTTGTGGAGGTCTTCGGTCAGTTCACCTATAAAGGGCGTAAATGCCCGCCTCACGAGATACCTATCGTAAGAGAGAAGATAAAGGATACACTCGACCATTTCAATTTTGTTCACGGTTCCCATGATTATAAATGGGTTCGATCCCTCATCGATGATTTCCCCAAGATAGAACTTTTCAATTTCAGCACTAAGCTGATGATAGAGACCCTTGAGCTTATACTTACCATGCAGGGGTCTGAGCAGATACGTATCTGCTACCGCGATTTCAGACCGCTGAACAACCTGTTCTTTTTTATCGCGCTTCCGTTTGATAAATATTCCACGGAACTGGTTGGGGATCTGAAAGAATTTCTGGCAGAGTTCTTCGATGCGGAACTCCTTGACACGAGCATTCGGGAGGACGAGCATAAACGCTATTACCTTCATTTCCACCTGTTCCTGAGAGACACTGAAACGCTGGTGAAAACTGACGACAACCTCCTGAAAAACAGGATACTCTCCATGCTGCGCACATGGGATGCCAACCTATACGACCTGCTTCACGACAGGCTGGATTCATCCGACATAGACAGGGTATACACGAAATACGTCCACGCACTAAGCGAGGTCTACCGTACGAGAAACAGCCCTGAGGCGGGCTTTGCCGACGTTATGGCTCTGGAACGTCTTGAGGGTGTGAAGGCACGGATATACGCAGAGAGCGGACGTGCGGTGTTGAAGATTTACGCTGCGTCAAGATTTCTGCTTACCCAGCTTATGCCTGTTCTGGATAACATCGGGCTTAAAGTTTACGAAGAGGACACCTTCCGTCTTGCTCTTCAAGGGGGCGAAAGATACATTAACGCGGTTTATCTTGCCGATATCGAGCATCCGGAAGAGTTTTGCGACATGTACAAGGAAAACCTGCCGCAGCTTATGGTGCATGTTTTAAGCGGAACAGCGGAGAATGACAGGCTGAACGGGCTTGCAGTAACGGCAACGCTTAAATACCGCCAGATAGCGGTTCTGCGTGCTCTGCGCAATTTCGTGCGTCAGATAGACACAGGCTTCACCCTCATGACCCTTACAAACGCGTTCGTGAACAATCCTGATATAGCCGGGCTTATTGTCAGGCTGTTTGAGGAGAAGTTTGATCCGTCCCTTAAAAAGACGGACGCAGCAGGTATCACAGAACAGATAATATCATTGATAGATAAAGTCGTTTCCGCGGCGGAGGATAAGGCTCTGCGCTATTTCGTTCAGGTAATATGCGGCATGGTTCGCACTAACTATTACTGTGTGCCGGAGCGTTCCTACATCTCGTTCAAGGTGAAAAGCCGCGAACTTGACATTATCCCCGAACCCCGACCACTGTTTGAGATATTCGTTCATTCCGCACAGATGGACGGCATACATCTCCGTGGCGGAAAGGTGGCAAGGGGCGGACTGCGCTATTCCGACCGACCGGACGACTACCGAACGGAGATTCTTGGGCTGGTGAAGACCCAGATGGTGAAAAATGCGGTGATAGTTCCCGTAGGCTCAAAGGGCGGATTCATCGTTAAAAACTCGCCCAGAGATAAAAACAACGTAATTGCTCAATATAAGAACTACATACGGGCACTGCTGGACGTTACCGACAACATCAGAAACGGTAAGGTCGTTCACCCCGACAACGTGAAAATATATGATGAAAAAGACCCGTATCTCGTTGTTGCCGCAGATAAAGGTACTGCGGCGTTCAGCGATATCGCAAACTCTGTTTCCCTTGAGCGCGGTTTCTGGCTTGGCGACGCATTCGCATCCGGAGGCAGCGCGGGTTACGACCATAAAAAGGTGGGCATCACAGCCAAGGGCGCGTGGGAATGCGTTAAACGCCATTTCCGCGAGACCGGAAAGGATATCCAGAAAGAGGAGTTCACCGTTTTCGGCATAGGCGATATGGGCGGCGACGTTTTCGGCAACGGTATGCTGCTGTCAAAGAAGATACTTTTACAGGCAGCGTTCAACCATATGCACATCTTCCTCGACCCGTCCCCGGATGCTGAAAAAACCTTCGCCGAACGCAAAAGACTGTTCACGCTGGGCGCATCCGGTTCATGGACAGACTATGACAAAAGTCTGATATCAGAGGGCGGGGGCATTTTCGAGCGTTCCGCCAAAAAAATAGACCTTTCAGCTACTGTGCGGGCGATGCTTGATACCGACAGACAGCACGTTTCCGGCGAAGAGCTTGTGGGGCTTATCCTGCGTATGCGGGCAGAGCTGATGTGGAACGGAGGCATAGGCACCTATGTCCGCGCATCCACGGAAACCAACTCACAGGTTGGCGACCCTGCGAACGATTCCGTGCGGATAACTGCGCATGAGCTTCGAGCGGCTGTGGTGGGCGAGGGAGGAAACCTCGGATTTACCCAGAGGGCGCGCATTGAGTATGCAAACGGAGGCGGGCGCATAAACACCGACGCGCTGGACAACTCCGCAGGCGTGGATATGTCCGACCACGAGGTAAACCTCAAGATAATGTTCTCAAAGCTGATGAAAGACGGCGACATGAAAGACGGCACCGAGCGCAACGCGTACATCAGAAAGCTCACAGCACAGGTGGAGGCGCTGGTTCTGCGTGACAACTACTTGCAGTCAGGCTGTATCAGCATGGCGCAGAGGGGCTATGAAACAGGCTCGGTTATATACAGGGAGTTTGCGAAACACCTGCGGGACATTAAACTTCTGGATTTCAACATTGAAAAGATCGAATTTGCCGACACCGACAGAGCGCCGGCAAGACCGGAACTGTGTGTTCTGCTCGCCTATTCGAAGATTTTCCTTTACGGGGAGATAGAACAGGGACTGGATGTTGAAAACGAACTGGTCAGGCGTGAATATATGAGCTATTACCCGAAAGATATGCAGGAGAAATACGGCGAAAAACTGTATTCCCATATCCTGCGGAGGGAGATAGCGGCGACAGTGATTGTAAACAGACTCATAAACCGCACGGGTCCCGTGTTCTTTTATGAGCTGTATAAAAACAACAACATAGATTTCGTGAGGCTTGTGAACGCCTATATGCTGGCGGAGGACGCTCTTGAGCTGAAATCCATCCGTCTTGAGCTTGAGGCTCTGGACGGGAAGGCGCAGTGCGGTTCCATCTATGCCGCCATGGAAGAACTGGAAAAGACCATGAAGGTGGCGACTGTGTGGATAACCGACGGGGCGAGAGCACAAAAAGTTAAGGAAAACAGAGAAACCTTCTGCGAGATCGTAAGGCTCATCCCCAGATATCTTTCAGAAGGACTGAAAGTCAACCATGATGCCATGTGTGCGGAGCTTGCGGGCGGAGGAATCCCGGCGGCGCTTGCGAAAAGGGTTGCTGCTGTGCGCTATGCAAAGGCGGCGTTCGACATCTTCGATATACACTCCAGAACCGGCAGACAAGTTAAGGATATACTTACTGCATATTACGAAGCGGATTCAGTTTTTTCAATTACGGAACTGACAAGCGGGATAAAATCAGTTAAGATACGAACCGAATGGGAGCGGGTGAATATGGAGAGCCTTGTCAGCCGCATAAAGCAGATACAGAAAATGACCGCGGTGTTCTTCTGTGAAAAGGGCAGGGCGCACCTCAACGGGCTGAAGGCTTCAGAAAGGACGTTTTTTGAGAACTATAACGCGTTTCTGGTGTCTGTGAGAAGCAGGGACATCGACAGCCTTGTGCCTTACAACGTCGTTGCGGATATGTTCTCTCGCCTTGCGGAGAAATTCGGAGAAAACTGATGGTAAATAAAAAACTGATTTGTACGATTATAATTTTTATACTCTGTTTCGGAGGTTATGCTTTGGCGAATGAAACAGCAAAGCTGGACAACAATGTTACGCTTATTTACAAATATATTCCGGGGGTAAAGGTCGTTTCAGTCCAGACATGGATGAAGACTGGCTCTGTCAACGAAACGCCCGCTGAGAGCGGAATTTCACACTTTCTTGAGCATATGGTGTTCAAAGGCACGAAGAAATATAAGCCCGGAGAGATAGACACTGTCGTGGAAGGCAAGGGCGGAGTTATGAACGCCGCCACCAGCAAGGATTACACCTTCTATTATATAAATATCCCGTCATACAATGCTGAGGTCGCGTTCGACACCATAAGCGAAATGGTGTTCCGTGCCTCGTTCATCCCCGACGAGATTGAGAAGGAAAAACCCGTCGTCGTTCAGGAGATTAAGATGGGCAAAGACCGTCCCACGTCCGGTATGTGGGAGGAGTTCTCAAAGGTAATGTTTAAGGACACACCATACGAACGGGAGATAATCGGTACGGAAGAGACAGTAAACTCCTTCACGCACGATATGCTTGCGGACTATTACAACAGATACTACCACCCGGACAATATGACGCTGGTGGTTGTGGGCGATATTCCGTATGACGAAGTGCTCGGTCTGGCGAAAAAGTATTACAGCGACAAACGAAGCGTCAAGGCGGGCGAACGTTACAGCAAGGACGGCGTGACCAAAATAGATAAGCCTGTGGAACTGTCTGTTAAAAAAGATATAAATCAGGAATACGGCATACTGGCATATCCCGCGGTCGGCATATCGCAGATAGACATCTTTGCTATGGAAGTTCTGGGCGAGATACTTTCCGGCGGCGAGTTCTCGGTGCTTAACCAGAAGTTCAGGTATGACAAAGACCTCGTAAACAGCATAAACGGCGGATATTACGGACTTAAACACAGAGGCACCTTCCTTTTCACATATAACAGCCAGATAGGCAGGGGCGAAGACATCAAAGCGGAGATTCTGAAAACCGTAAAGGATATCGATCAGTACCTAACCGATGAAAATATCGAGAAAGCAAAAAACAGGCTGATAAGCCAGAACCTGTTCCAGCGTGAGAAAACGTCAAGCGAAGCGAATGATATCGGTTATTCATACACCGTGGAACAGCCTTCATATTATGATAATTTTGTTGAAAATATTAAGAAAACAGATAAGCTAAGTATAAAGAATGCCATAAAAACTATTTTCAAGTCGGACTACGTTTGGGTCAAAACAATGCCCGACGGAAAAAGTGAGTAATCATGAATACTTCCGACCTTATCCCCGTTAAAAGGGGCGGACTGCCGGAGACGTTGCGCGAGGCGCTGGAAACCGGTCTGTCTGACAGCTATCGTATATTCAACCTGTACGGACACAAAGGAACAGGGAAAACCTCCTTCGCTGATTTTCTGAGGAACGACCTCAGTTCTGAAAATTATCTTGTTATGTATATGGACGCCCAGAAATGCTGTGCCTGCTATCCAGAGCAGGGACTTCTCGAACTGAGAGACTGCGTTTCCGGCGAAACTGCTGACTTTTTCGCAGTTTTCGACATATCCGTCCTTGTCCGCAGCGAAAAGATAAACGGTAAGCTGAAAACCGAGGCGGAATGTTTCTTCCGGTATAATTCACCGCTGATGTCCGGAGTTTTTGAGAAGGCTCCGTCTAAATACACCTTCACCCGCAGCATGTACGACGAGGTGGGCAAGTGCTTCTCCGAGGAGTGGTTCAACACTGAGGTGCGCCCCAAGGTCATGAGCATGTTCAAAGAGGCGAACCATATCAACTGGCAGATATGTGCGGACAGCTTCGCGTCGTGTCTTAAAAAGATAAAAACGGCTGCCGGGCTTGAGCCTGTGCTGATCATTGACAACGCGGAGAACCTTTACGAAGCATACGACAGCGGCATGAGCTGGGTTACGAAACTTGCGGAAAAGGCGGAATGCGGCACTGTCATCTATATTTCGGAAGAGCTGCTCCCGCAGGAAAAATTCGGATACGTTTCCCATGAGATTCAGTCGGACGTTTTTACCCGTCTTGAATCTGATGAGTTTTGTAAAAAGAACGGACTGGAACGAGAGTCCATGTGCGAGCTGATTTTTGAAAATACTGACGGGCATCCCGCACTCACGGCTTTCAGCCTTGAAACCTATAAACTCATAAGAACGGGCGAAGGACACGAACCGGGACCTGAAATTTTTGAAAGCAACCCACAGAGCATCGTTCATATGAACCTCAGCAGTCTTAAAACCGACGAATCGGTTATGGCTAAACTTTTAAGCTGCTGCCGCGTGTTCGACGAGGGACTGTTCAAGGCGGTTGCCTCTGAGTTTACTGAGTACTCCGACACCTACGAGCTGTTCAGCAATTTTGTTACGCGCAGCTTTGCAAACGATATGGGCGGCGGTTTCTACTGTATCCACCCGCTCTATGCAATGCACAGCCAAGCGGTTCTGGATTCCGATCTGCTTGAAAACGTAAACTATTCGGTATACCGCTACCACATAGGCGCGGCTGAGAGTAATTGCGACTACAAGGATCTGACATACCACATAAAAGAAGCTATTTTTCACGCCATGCACGTCATGGAGATAGACGGTTTTGTGGAGTGGTTCTCGTCCCTTGAGAAAAAATTCTACACAGTTGAGTTTTTCAACTTCTGGCTGGATATGCTGGAAAAGGCGAAAGAGCATATCGCCGGCATCCTTGGGGATACGCACCCTCAGATTTCCGTGTATTTCGATAAGCTCGCCTTTATGTACCTGAAATCCGGCAGACAGGTTTCGGCGGAAAAAGTGCTTCAGGACAGGCTGCACGCGGCAGAGGAGAAATCAGGTAAAAACTCAGCCGACGCAGTGCCTTATATGAATAAACTTGCTAACTTCTACATAGATACCGGTGACTATAACGCCGCCGAAGCCATTATGAAGAAGGGGCTTGAGATACGGGAGAAATTTCACGGCAAAAAAAGTGCGGATTATGCGGACAGCGTGCTGAAACTCGGAAAACTCTATCACGTTGCAGGGGACAGGGAAAGCGCTCTGAAAAACCTCAGCGAGGCGGAGGAGATATACGACAAAACGCTTGATGTTAAAGACGCGGCGCGCCTTGAAGCGGACGAGGTCATGGCGTCAATATACAGCGCGGCAGGGCAGATAGCAAAAGCAGCGCTTATCTATCATAAACTTACAACCGTTAAGAACGAAAAGATGGGTGCAATGAGCAAAGAGGCTGTCAAAAGCCTCGGCGACTACGCACAGATAGTTTTCAAAAACGGGAACGGTCGTAAAGCTGTGAAACTTTACGAAGACCTCATCAGCAAAACAAAGAAAATATACGGCGAAAACAGCCGCATGACAGCAGCCGCTGCGAACGACCTTGCCGTTGCCTACCAGAAGGTTAAAGAGTTTGAAAAATCAGAGACCATGCACACGGAGGCTCTGAACATCAAACATAACATATACGGAACAAACCACCCCAGCACCGCAGTTTCATACACTAACTTCGGACAGCTTAAATATGCTATGGGCGATCTGAAAAACGCGGAGCCCTACTATTTCAAGGCACTCCAGATATACGAGAAAGTGTTCGGTTCCAAACACGAAAAGACCGCCGTAGGGCTTAATAATATGGGATTTATCACATCCCGTATGGGACAGTTCGAGCGTGCGCAGGAGTATTATGAAAAGGCTCTTGAGATCAAAAAAGAGATAGGCGGTGAAAGGAGCATTTCCGCTGCCGCGGCAATGAACAATCTCGGCGAACTTCTTTACAGAATAGGAAAAAGGGACGACGCGAAAGAGTTTCTTTCAAGCGCATATGATATCTACAGAGAAATAATGGGCGATGAGCATGAGTATACTAAGCTGGTTGCGAAGAACCTCGCCGCCGTCAGCTGATATTGCCGCTTATATGAGTCGCATTACTGCGTCAGTTTTCCCTCGGAACCGCTCACATACTTTATATGTATGCTCGCAGCCCTCTCGGGTAGCCTTCCTTGTACTGCTCGGTTCGGAGCATTTCACGTGAAGAATGACGTCTTTGCGAGGAAACCACAGGTTGACGAAGCAATCTAAACCACATAGAATTATCAGTACAATATATTAATGCCTAAGGGAGCAGATCGCTTAGGCGCTGCGTTTCTTGCGAAGACATAAAAACGTCTCTGCGAACCCCGCAGGGGTGGAGCAGTCCCGTTCGTGATTTTAATCAACAAAAAAACCCGCTCATCTGAGCGGGTTTTCTTATGTGTTTTTTAAGCAGTTATCAGAACTTAACGTCTGTTTCGCTTTCCCAGAGACCGTGTATATTGCAGTATGATGTTGCAATAAGTTTGCCGGGCTGGGTAAGTTTCAGCTTGAATGTTGAGCAGGGGTCAGCGTGTGCAGGTCCCTGATTTGCGCCCGCAACAGCTTCGCCGTGCGCCATGTATTCGAATCTCGCAACGTTGATAAGGTTGCCGGATTCGGGTTTGAAGTAAACTGAAATCCAGTTGATAAAGTGCTCTGTTGTGTTGGGGTGGGCTATCTCTTTACCCACGGAAACCTCAACTGTGAATGCTTCGCCTGAAACGATTTTTTCGGGCAGTACAATAACAGGAACGTGCTTTTCTGATTTGTAATCTGCTGATTTAACAAGTTCTCCGATAGCCATTTCGTCCTCCTGATTTGCTTTTGTTCATGTGATGATCTATGTATACCACAAGTTTTACGTTAAATCAAACTAATTTTGTCTGATTCTGAATGTTTTCTGCTAAAAATTATCTGTAACCCCTAAACAGTGAAATACTCCGCAGAGGCGTTATGAACAATTATAGCACATGTTGAGTATTCCGGTACCATTTCATAATTTTCTGTAAGTTTTACGTCAATTTCCTGAAAACCTAAAAAGCTGTCCAGTTGGGCGTTCTGTGCGAGTTCGGGACATGCCGGATAGCCGAAGCTGTATCTGCGTCCCTGATAGTTCAGACTTATCACCCCGTGGGCGGATTTTGCGTCTTTGCCGTCAATGCTGAGCTGCGCGCGTATCTGTTTGTGGAAATATTCCGCCAGCGCCTCGGTCAATTCCGTGAAGAATCCGTGGTACTGGTAATACTCCTTGTATTCGTGTGCGTCGAAAAGCTGTTTGCAGAGTTTTTCCGCCTTTTGCCCCACCGTCACCAGATGGAAGGCGACCACGTCTTTCCTGCCGGATGAAACGGGCAGGAAATAGTCGGCGAGACATGCGCCGTTTTCGATGCTCTGGCGCGGAAACTCGAACACAGAGAGAATTTCGTCCGTATCATCTTTATAAACAATGAGCTTTTCGCCGTCGCTATTGCAGTTATAGAACCCGTATCGGGCGGAAAGCTCAACCAGATTTTCAGATTTGACCCTTGCGACTGTCTTGTCATATTCAGGGTAAACGGTCTCTTTCAGCAGTGTCGAATATTCGTCTTCCGACATATTCTTCCGGCTGTAGCCCCATCTGTGGTTAAACAGCGCCAGCTTGTTCATATATTCAAGCACTGCGTCGAGGTCGATGTTTTTAACGGTTTCAGCGCCTTTGAAAGGAGCCAGCGGAATATTGTCGGCGACTTCCGGTCTGCGTATCTTAACGACCTTTGGTTTTGCTTCTTTCATGGGCTTTTCAGGTGCTTTTCCGTCGCTTTCGCCGCCGTCCAGCACTTTGAGCGCATCGAAGGCATCGCGGCAGTAGTGCACCATGCCGGGCATGATGGGCTTGCAGTCCTGCTCAACGAATTTCTCCGTGAGCGCCGCGCCGCCCAGCAGAACCTTTGTGCCGACGTTCTGGCGCATCAGCTCCTCTATGTTTTCCCGCATGATGTTGGTGGATTTAACGAGCAGACCGCTCATACCGATTGCGTCAGCTTTAACCTCTATTGCCTTCTTAATCATTTCTTCAACGGGTACCTTGATGCCGAGGTTGTGAACGGTAAATCCGTTATTTGACAGTATGATATCCACAAGATTCTTGCCTATGTCGTGCACGTCGCCTTTAACTGTGGCAAGCACTACCGTGCCGCGTGACTGAGCGTCGCTGCGTTCCATATAGGGTTCGAGCAGGTTGACGGCAGCCTTCATGACCTCTGCGGACTGTAGAACGAACGGCAGGAGCATCTTTCCAGCGCCGAAAAGCTCGCCCACCTCTTTCATGGCGGGAAGCATTATGTTGTTGATTATCTCTATGGGTGCGATGGTCTGCCGCAGTTCGGTCAGAACGGGTTCCAGACCAGCCTTTTTTCCTCTCATGATGTGCTGTTTAAGTGTCTCGTCCGCAGGGAGGTTCTGTTTCTCCTCCTGTTTTTCAACACCCTCTTTGGACGCGAAATATTCAATGAACGCATTAAGCGCGCCCTCTTCTCCGTTAAGGAGGGCTTTGCAGTGTTTCACATCCTCCGCGTCTATCATGGATTCGGGTATGACCTTTGACGCGTGGACAATAGCCATGTCCAGCCCGGCGGCGACCGCTTCGTGGAGGAATACGGAGTTTAAGAGCGGACGGCTTGCCGCTGACAGTCCGAACGAGATGTTCGAAAGTCCGAGAACTGTCTTCGCGCCTTTAAGCTCAGTTTTTATCCGGCGGATGGCGTTAAGCGTTTCGATAGCGGCGGTGGTCAGTGTTGCGTCTCCGCTTCCTATAGAGAAGGTCAGCGGGTCGAAGATAAGGTCTTCGGGTTTCAGTCCGTACTGCTCCGTATAGACCTTGTAAATCCTTTCAGCTATGGCAAATTTTGTATCAGCGGTCATTGCCATTCCTGTTTCGTCGATGGTGAGCGCTATGACAGCAGACGGATGCTGTTTAACTATTTTCAGGATGCGGTGGAGTTTTTCGCCTCCGTCCTCAAAGTTTATAGAGTTTATAACGGGTTTGCCCGCATAGTGTTTCAGTGCAGTTTCGACAACGTCCGGTTCTGTGGAGTCCACAACCACTGGCGCTGTGAGTGTCTTGTTGAGCAGCAGCATGAACTGCCGCATGTCCTCTTTTTCGTTCCTTCCGGCGTATGCAACACAGATATCGGTGAAGTGCGCGCCTGTGTCCTCCTGTTCCTTTGCGACGAATAGCATTCCTTCAAGGTCTTCTTTCAGAAGCAGTTCGCGGAAAGCCTTGCTGCCGTTGGCGTTTGCCCGTTCGCCTATGAGTGCGGGAGCGGGGGACTGCACAATGGACGTTGCGAAGTAAAGACTTGCACACTCGCCGTTGTATTCACCTGCTATGGGGGCTTTCGGTTTGTTGCGGTCTGCAACGGGGCGCAGTGCGCGTATGTGGTCTGGAGTTGTTCCGCAGCATCCGCCGAGGACTGAAACGGGGAATTCCTTTATAAGACCTTCCATTATCTCTGCCATGCGTTCGGGAGTCATGGAATAGACCATCTGTCCGCCCTTATTTTCCGGCAGTCCGGCATTGGGCAGACATGAGATGCGTCCGGCGAAGTTGTTTGAAAGAGTAGCTACAGGGTGATGCATCAGGTCGGGACCTGTGGCACAGTTAAGACCGAGTGAGAACACCGGATAATCGCGTATCACGGTCGCAACCGCCGTAAGATCGCTTCCCATCAGCATTGTTCCGTTCTGCTCAACGGTGACGGACACCATTACAGGTGCCTCGGAACCGTTCGCCTCTTTTGTTTCAATAACAGCGTTGAGCGCCGCTTTTATTTGCAGAAGATCCTGACAGGTCTCTATTATGAACAGATCCACGCCGCCTTCAAAAAGCGCCTGAGCCTGTTTTCTGTACATGTTGAAGAGTTCGTCGTATGTTATCTGTCCGAGGCTGGGCAGTCTTGTTCCTGGACCGATGGAACCCGCAACGAATTTTCCGTATTTATCCGCCGCCTGTCTGGCAATCTGTGCGCCTTTCAGGTTCAGCTCATATGTCATGTCCTCAAGTCCGTACTCGGACATAACGAGTTCCGTGCCGCCGAACGTATTTGTTTCGATAACGTCTGCGCCCGCCTCAAGGTACTGCTCGTGTATCTCGCGGATGATGTGAGGCGCGGCGACGTTCAGCCATTCGCTGCATCCCTGTTTCCCCTGCCACACTTCGTCCGTTATTTCATATTTCTGTATTGAGGTGCCCATTGCACCGTCGAATAATATTATTCTGTTTTTTGCGTATTCACTGAACATCCGATTCTCCTGTATGCCTATAGGTTTTATCCGAAAGCCGCTCCTGTGTAAAGGGCTGTGTGTTGTTTTTTTGTGCGTCCTCCAATAAAATATTGATATTGAAACCCCGAAAGGGTAAGATTTTGAACCGAAAAATGAAAAAAAGGGATTAAAATGCAGGAAAAAAAGATACCCAACCCCAGAACAATAACAATGACAACATCAATGGAAGTGCCTATTACGAGAGGCACGGTTGAATACATAGCAGGAATTAACCCCGAAGAAACGTGGGCAACGGTTCTCGGCGAGGAGATAGACGAGGACGGTCAGAAAGCTATCGGCAGAAAGCATCTTGAGATGATACGCGAGGTGGAACAGACCGACGAATATAAGGCGAGGCTCACCGATTTTATGCAGGAGACCGTGAAACTGTTTCAGGCTATCACAAAAGGCGACAAGGACACCATGCGCCCCTATGTCGGCGGAAAAAAGTTCAACTTTGTCATAGGTATGCCCAGAACCGGCGGCACAACTGTCTATAACGCTCTCTCCTCCGCATACGGCTGGCCGTGGGAAAAGCTGCTCTTCTCCATGACACACAACTCCATGCCCAACGCTGTTTTTGTTCAGCCCAATCCCTATTCAGAGTTTGATATGGGCTGGAGACTGCCGTGGAATTTCAATAACGTGCTTTTCGAGCTTTGCCAGTTTCTCGTATATGCAAGCCGCGAAGCTACCGACAGCAAACATATCTTCCTTAAAAGCACTCCCCTGTCATTCGGCATAAAGCTGCTGAACTTCCTGTTCGCCGATCAGGCGCAGTACATCGTCACAGTACGCCATCCCGGAGCCATCGCCCTTACGAAAAACACCGGCGAAGAGGTAACGAGAGAGGATCACCTTGAGGTTATGTCTATGTGGGCGAATCTCTATTCGTCCATCGTGCGCGAGTGCAGACCCCTCGGCAACATCGTAATGGTGGAGTACGGTCCGAAAATGACCGAGTTTATAAACAACACGTTTGAAAAGAGAAAATACGGTTCAAGGGTCGAAGAGACGACTTATTTTGAGTACGACGAATATGATAAGGATTTCTATAACAGTGATACCGTTCAGCGGGCTTTCGACTATGTGAGAAACTCGTGGAAACTGTTCGGAATGGATTTCCCCATTCCTGATAAGTGCATATAAGATAAAATACGAGATCGCCGCGTCGCATATGCTCCCCGCGAAGACAAATATCCGTCTCTGCGAGGAAGCCGTCAGGCTGACGCGGCAGTCTCATTTATCCGTGCTATTTTATTCCGTTAACCCTCAGCAGACTGTCGTTGTCGGGCTGTCTGCCTGCGAACTGTTCAAAAAGCTCCATCATGTCACAGCTTCCGCCCTTGCTCAGCACCGTTTCCATGAACTTCACGCCTGTTTTGCCGTCGAAAACACCGTTTTCAACAAATATGCTGTATGCGTCGCATGAAAGGCGTTCCGCCCATTTATAGCTGTAATAGCCCGCAGCGTAGCCGCCTGCGAATATGTGGCTGAAACCGTTCTGGAATCTGTTGTATGCCGGAGGCAGAATTATCGACGTTTTTTTCCTGATATCGTCCAGTATCTTCTGCACTTCACCCGCCGTGTATGCGTCCGCATGGATGGTCATATCGAATATGCCGAACTCAAGCTGGCGCAGCATTCCGGAAGCCGCCATAAAGGTGCGCACGCCGTCCAGCCTGTCTATCATTTCATCAGGCAGAACTTCGCCTGTCTTATGATGTTTTGCAAACATTTTAAGCACGTCCCTGTTATATGCGAACAGTTCAAGGAACTGCGAAGGAAACTCTATAACGTCCCATTCAACACCGTTAACACCGCTTACATCCGCCTCGTCAACGTCGGAGAGCAGGTGGTGCAGAGCGTGTCCGGTCTCGTGGAAAAGGGTTACAACGTCGCTGTGGCGCAGCAGGGAAGGGTTGTCCGGTGTTGCAATGGGGAAATTGCCGCATATGAGCGCCGTAGCGGGGACAGTTTCGCCGTTCGCATCTTTGTGGTGTGTCTGCCATTCGTTCATCCATGCACCGTCACGCTTGCCTTTGCGTGCCTCAAGATCGGTGTAGAGCCTCGCGAACAGTTTTCCGCTTCTGTAAATTTCGTAAACCTTTACGGTTTCGTGCCAGACTGGTGCCTCAACCTGTACGAAAGTGATGCCGAACATCTTTTCAACAAAGGAGAAAAGCCCGTTAACCACGGAATCCTGCTCGAAATAGGGGCGGTATTCCTGTTCGTCGTATCCGCACTTGACCCGGCGCAGCTTTTCTGAATAGTATCCAGTGTCATAGCTTGCAATGTCGGGGAGATTTGCCAGCTTTTTCAGCTCTTCCATCTCCTCTTTTCCCTGATGATATGATTTTTCCGCAAGGTCAGTGAGGAAGTTGAGCACTTCTTCGGGGCTTTTTGCGTTTTTGCGTTCCAGTGACAGGTCTGAAAATCTCCTGAATCCGAGAATTTCAGCCATTTCTTTACGGAGTTTCAGAGTTTTTTCTATTATTTCAGCGTTCTGCGGTGCTCGGGTGCAGAATGCTCTGTACAGTTTTTCGCGTATTTCACGGTTGGGTCCGTATGCCATGTATGCCATGTAGCTGGGCAGTTTCAGGGTAAAGCTCCATCCTTTTTCACATTCCGCAGCTTTCAGGTCGGTTTCCGGTATCCCTTCAACGTCCTTTCTGTCTTCGATGATAAGCTCGAAAGAGTCTGAATCTTTCAGTATATTCTGGAAAAAATCGGTGGAAAGCTGTGTAAGCTCAAGGTTGATCTCCATAAGCCTCGCCTTCTGTCCGTCGGGCAGGTGTACGCCTGAAAGTCTGAACCCTTTCAGCATCTTTTCCAGCACCTTCACCTGCGCAGGTGTCAGCACTGCTTTTTCGGCTTCGTATACTGCCAGCACAGCTTCATAAATATCGGTGCGCTGCCCCATCTCGGTGCCGTATTTGGTTATTTCCGGCATACAGTGGTTGTATACGTCCTGAGTTTCCTCGGTATTGTTCACATAGTTTACATGAGAAACGGGGGTTATGAACTCGTTTATGCGCATATCCGCTTCCATCATAGGGCGGATAAAATTCGTATAATTTTTTGAAGGAATTTTCAGAAGTTCGTCTATCTGCCGTCTGTTGCCGTTTAATATATCGTCCATTTCGGTTTTTGCGGTTTTAAGCTGTTCGGGTCTGTAGTTTATGAACATATTTCTCCCCTTGATTTGATAATCGCTTTAGAATACATATAATATCGGGAGGCAGGATTGGAAAGGATAAACTGCCGCAAATGCGTACATTTTTATGTGACATGGGACAAAAAGTTCCCCTACGGGTGCAGGGCTATGGGATTCAAAACGCAGACCATGCCGTCTTTGAGAGTATTCCAGACGTCCGGTATGGACTGTCTGCAGTTTGTTGAAAAGAAATTCAGTAAAGAATGACCGGTTCCTTAACCTGCATACTGTCGTCTTTTACCTTTATGGCGCCTTCGAGCGAGAGTATTTTAAGGCATTTTGTTACAGATTCCCTTGAAGCTCCTATCATGTTCGAAAGCTCCTGATGGGTGTACTTTCTGATGGTGAAGTATCCGTTCACAGGTGTCTGTTCATCCTTTACGCTGTCCAGAAGGAACTTCATGATGCGCTCCTTAACGTTCAGAAACGCGAGGGATTCTATCAGTTCGTCAGCTTTTCTGAGGCGTTCGGTGAGTGTTTCCAGCAGATAGAGCGTTACGTTGAAATCCTTTTGCAGAAGTTCGTTGAGAGCTTTGCGCGGAACGAGGACTATCTCGGAAAGTTCGTCCGCAATGAGCGTTCCGGTGCGCCCGAGACCGTCTATCATGCTCATTTCGCCGACTATTCCGCAGGGGAATATCACCGAAAGGATTATTTCGTCGCCGTTTCCGTCAACAAGAACAACGCGGAAACTGCCCGATATAACGACGTACAGGTCGGTACCTACGTCGCCCTTGTGGAACACCACTTCATCTTTGGCGAATTTTTTTATTTTACAGAAACTTGCAAGTCTCTCAAGATCATTTCTTTCCGTAGTTTCAAATATTGCCGCTTTCGCAAGCTGTTCAGCAAGATTCACACAGTCCTCCGGTTAAAGATAGCATATTGTAAACCATGTTTAGTTATAAATCAAAATAAGGCTAATTTACACCATCTTTTTTTATTATATCGAACAATTCGCGTACAAGTTCAGTTTCGTTAACCTTTTTTATTGCTTCGCCTTTTTTAAAAATGATACCGAGCCCTCGTCCGCCTGCGATTCCATAGTCCGCGTGTTTCGCCTCGCCGGGTCCGTTTACGGGGCATCCCATAACGGCTATGCTGATGGTATCGTTGAGTTTTGAAGCGAGTTCCTCAACCTCTTTTGCCAGTGCCTCAAGCTGTATTTCCGTGCGTCCGCAGGTTGGGCACGAGATTATCTCCGGTCCGCGGCGGCGGATCTCAAGCGCGTTAAGAAGCTGCCATGCGACGCGCACTTCCTGTTCGGGGTCTCCTGTGAGAGATACCCGCAGGGTGTCGCCGATTCCGTTCAGAAGCAGAGCACCTATGCCGGCTGAGGATTTCACTGTTCCAGCGAAGAAGGTTCCGGCTTCCGTAACGCCTATGTGCAGGGGATAATCCGACTGTTCCGAGAAGAGCTTATACGCCTGATAGGTCAGAGGGACGCTGCTTGCTTTCAGGCTTATCTTCATGTCGTAAAATCCCATGTCCTCTATGAGCTTTATGTTTCTGAACGCCGATTTAACCAGCGCCTCAGGGGTTATTCCGTGTTCTTTCAGTATATCCTTTTCCAGCGATCCGGCGTTGACACCCACCCTTATGGCGGAACCGTTCGCCTTTGCTGCGTCCACAACGGCGCGCACCTTTTCTGCGGAGCCTATGTTTCCGGGGTTTATGCGTATTGCATCCGCCCCGTGCTCCATGGAGGCTATTGCTAGTCTGTGGTCGAAGTGTATGTCCGCTATTATGGGTATCTGCACGGCATCCCGTATGGAGCGGAAAGCCTTTGCCGCCTCTTCATCAACGACGGCGCAGCGAACAATTTCGCAGCCGGCGGTTTCCAGTCTTTTTATCTGTGCTATGGTGGCTTCGGTGTCCCTTGTGTCGGTGTTTGTCATGGACTGAACCGATATGGGCGCGCCGCCGCCAACAGCCACGCTGCCTATATGTATCTGTCTGGTGTTTCTTCTGTTTATCATTTCAGTTTTTCCAGTTCGGAAGTAATTATCAGTTTTATCTTTTCGAGCTCTGCCGCGTTAACCGCCTCGTAGCGTGTAACAAGCAGAGGTTCCGTGTTGCTCGCCCGCACCAGTGCCCAGCCCTTTTCAAACTGTATCCTGATGCCGTCTATATCGGTTATTTTTTTAACGCAATGGGTTCCGTTTTCCATATAACGTGCGAACACGCCGGAAAGTTTCACTATCAGATCAAATTTTTTGTCGTCGGGGTAGGGTTCCCTTATTTCAGGCGTGTTCACATATTCCGGGATTGCCGCCGTCATATCCGCAGATTCATTGAATTTTCCGCTTAAAAGTCCGTTCACATATGCCCGCAGAAGCCTGAGCGAAGCGTATATTCCGTCGTCGAAGCCGAAATAGCCGTCGGCGAAGAAGAAGTGCGAACTCATCTCCCCGCCTATTACAGCGCCCACCTCTTTCATCTTCATCTTTATCATGGAATGACCCGATTTGTACATAACAGGTTCCATCCCTCTGGCGGCGATGAACTCATACAGCCCCTGACCCGCTTTAACGTCGCCAACTACTTTGCCGCCGCGGTGTTCATCCGCTATGTCGTCGGCGAAGATGCAGAGCAGTTCGTC
Organism: Seleniivibrio woodruffii; assembly: GCF_029267515.1. GTDB lineage: Bacteria > Chrysiogenota > Deferribacteres > Deferribacterales > Geovibrionaceae > Seleniivibrio > Seleniivibrio woodruffii_A. The sequence goes on along the minus strand of NZ_JAJUIS010000004.1, from coordinate 114,961 downwards.
GCCCCATATCATCCCACCCTTATTGTTCAGTGCGCCCAGCCTGTCCGCGTCGCCGTCATAGCTTATGCAGAGATCCGCCTGCTTTTTCAGCAGCAGAGCCTTTGCCTCCGCCAGATTCTTTTCCACGGTGGGGTCGGGATGGTGTCCGGGGAAGCTGCCGTCTTCAACGCAGTAAAGCGGAAGAACCTCTACGCCCAGATATTCGAAAAGCTGCGGTGCAATGGTCGCCGCCGTGCCGCTTCCGCAGTCTATGACGACCCTGATATCTTTTGAAAACCGCGCAACGTCCTCTTTCAGTCCGTTGAACGTGGTTTGCATGTATTTGATGTATGCTGTTTTAATATCGAACTCTGTGACAGTTCCCTGTTTTTCGGGCGCAGGAAATCTGCCTGCCGCGATATCTTCGTAGATGCGCATTATTTTTTCGGAGTGGTAAACGGTATTTTTCGTACCCACTTTCAGCCCGTTAAACTGCGGCGGATTGTGGCTGCCTGTGACCATGATATAGCCATCCGCAGAGGTGCAGTACATGGAATAATATGTAAGCGGTGACGGGCACACACCCAGAAGCTGAACGTCGGCACCGCCTTTCACCAGCCCGCGGCACACCGCTTCCGCCAGTGCGACTGACGAAAAACGTACGTCTCTGCCAAGTGAAATGAGCGGGTGATTTTTACCCGTCTCCCGTCTCACGTGTTCTGCAAAGACGCAGGCGGCGCTCTCAGCAACGCTGTCCGTTAATTTTTCGCCGTAAACGCCCCGTATATCGTAGCTTCTGAAAATTTCTTTAATCTGTAACATTATTGACCTGCGGAAAATCTTTGTGGTATAATCTACACATGAAAAAAATAGCATGTTTTATTAATGATAGCAACCTCTTGGAAAGAGTGAAGGAATTTTGCGGGCTTGAAAGGTTTCAGGATGAGGTTATCTCCGGACCGGAAGAGTTCGTCTATGACGTTGCGACAGTACTTTATATCACAGACGATTCCCACGCTCTTGCTCCGGAAGGTGTCAGAGATATAAAAGTATGCTATGTCGGAACTGAGAATCCAAAGGTCTCAGGCGTTATGTTTCTTCCTTTGGATTTTAAAATGATACATATGCGCTTGCTGGTTGACGCCGTTATCCACAACGGCTGTTTTGAACCGAGCATCGCCTCTGTTATTCCTGAGTTTCTGCACCAGTCGTTCAGGGTTAAAAACGATATCTTCAATGTTGAGCGAATCGTTTATGCTCTCACAAAGGATTTTGTATATTTCCTTAATTTCCAGTCACTTGAGAAGGTGCGTGTCGGGCTTGCGGAGATGCTTACAAACGCCATAGAACACGGCAACCTCGGTATCACGGGCGAAGAGAAGATGCACGCCACGGAAAACGGCACCTATTACGACCTGGTAAGCTCCCGTATGAGCGACTGCACTTATATGTCCAGACACGCCACGTTCACCTATTATGTTGACGCGGAAGGGCTTAAAATGAGTCTTGAGGACGAGGGCGACGGATTCGACGTTCTCAGCCTGCCGGATCCCACGGATCCGGAAAGCCTCCTTAAACTCCACGGACGCGGCATCCTTATCACAAGAATGTATTTCGACGAAGTAAAATATAACGACAAAGGAAACCTCGTTTCCCTGTCTAAGAGGTTCTGATGCTTTATCTGCTGGGCACCAGAGGCACACTGCCGGTTTCAGGACAGAAATTTGTTAAATACGGCGGAAACACTACCTGTCTCATGGCACCTGTTGACGATAAAACCTGTATCATATTCGACGGCGGTACAGGCATAATGAACCTCAACAAATACGACAACTTTGAGGAATTTCATATCTTTCTGTCCCATCTCCACTGGGATCATATTGTCGGCGTACCCATATTTCAGGCTTTTTATAACCCCAAAAAGAAAATAAACATCTATCTGGAAAACAAGGAGACCCTGCACTCAACAGATATTCTCGACGTGCTTTTCAATCCTCCTTTTTTTCCTGTTCCAAAATCCAAGCTGCGGGCTGAGATAAAGCTGAACCTCATCGAAGGCGGAGACCAGTTCAGATTCGGCGACATACAGATACATTCTGCCGAAGGCAACCATCCCGACGGCGTGCTTATGTTTAAAATAGTTTTTCCCATGAAGAGCATACTCTATACATCCGACTTTGAGCACGGAACGCCTGTTGACGATTTCCTTATAGAATTCGCATATGGGTGCGACTATATGATATATGATACAACTTACTATCCTGAAGAATATATGGGCGGTAACGGGCTTATGAGCAAAATAGGCTGGGGGCACTCGACGTATATTCAGGGAATTGAGTTTGCGAAAAAAGCCAAAGTGAAAAATCTGGTCATGGCACACCATAACCCCGATTACGACGATATTATGCTTGATGAAATGCAGATACTTGCAAGAAGGTTATTTCCAAATACAGTAGTAGCATACGACGGCATGATCCTGTAATATTGCCTTTTATAACACTTCGCATTTCTTCGTTGTCCTCAGAAAAATCTGCCTCACATACTCTTAATGTATGCTCGTTGATTTTTCATCGTCCGCCTTGAACTGCTCGGTTCTAAAAAGCAATTAAGTGTAACATTCTGTCTCTATTCTTTTAAGTTTCTATTTTTTTCCTCATTTCTTTTTCCATGGCTTAAATACCGAAACATAAATAGTGAATATTATTATTCCGTTCTGAATCGAACCGAATATCAGATTCATTTTCTGGTTATAGAGATATGCAGTGTCTGTAAGTGCGGCGATGCCCAGTTTGCCTGAGATAAGCATCATATTTTTTTCCCATACTCCAAGATAAAAGGTTCCGAAAAGGATTGCCGTGATAGTAACAACCCATTTAAAAGTCAGCCAGCGGTGCTTAAAGAATCCCCAATTGGTAAATATGGAATAGATAAAACCTGTTATCAGACAGCCGATAGCTCCGAAAATAACGACTATATATGTATCAATGAAATGGATACTGCTGTTAATACCGTAAAGCTCGCCGCCGTCACTCACCCCCTGTTTCAGAAAGTACATCAAACATAAAGTAAAGCCACCAGCCGCCCAGCATGCTGCGGTAAAAATATGTATTGTTTTTAATATCTTCTGTCCGTTTGTGCTTAGTTTCATGGCAAAACCTCCGGTTTATATTGACAATATGCTGTCATAATGACATTGTATTGTCAATAATAAAGTTGAGGTGAAGTTATGCAGCATTCGGAAGCCGGGTTGAAATATACAGATCTTATACTGGCGGTGTTCAGGCTGAACGGACAGCTTATTCTTGAAGGTGACAGACTTGCGAAAGAAGATGGGCTGACCAGCGCAAAATGGCACGTTATGGGTGCATTGATATATTTCGGCGAACAGAATATTACAGTTTCGCGAATTGCATCCAGAATGGGATTGAGAAGGCAGGGTGTTCAGAGGATTGTCAACGAGTTATACGAAAACGGTCTGGTTATTTTTGAGGATAATCCTTATCACAAAAAAGCCAAACAGATAGTGCCGACAGATGAGGGAATGAAAAGATTTAACTCCGTCATGGAGAAGCAGATTCCATGGGCAAACGAACATGGTGGAGGCTTGAATGCGGACGAGCTTGAAACCACGCTTAAAGTCGTAAGGATGATCTCCGCAAGACTGCCTTAACTGCTTACTATCCTGTTTCGTCCTGACTGTTTTGCTGTATAAAGCCTTTCGTCGGCGAGTTTAATTGCTGCCTCGGCTGTGTCGTCCTGTTTGAACTGTGCAACGCCGAAGCTGGCTGTTACGTTGAAAGAGCAGTCTTTCAGGCTGAAATTGGTGGCTTCCAGCTTTTTCCGTATCATTTCGGAGACATGCACGGCGTTTCTGACATCGGCGTTCACCAGCATGATCATAAACTCCTCGCCGCCGTAGCGGAAAGCGAAATCTGTTTTTCTTATGTTCTCTTTAATGAGCTGAGCCATGTGCTTGAGTACCTGATCGCCAACCTGATGCCCGTATGTGTCGTTGACTGACTTGAATTTATCTATATCCGCCATTACGACACTGAAAGGAGTCCCCATCCTTTTGAAACGGTCAATTTCCTCTGCCAGTTTGATATCCATATATTTGCGGTTATAAAGCCCTGTCATGTGATCCTGAATGGATTCGTTCTTATATCTGTTGAGATCCGTCTGGAGCTGGTTAACCTGTTTCTTGTACTGCTCAAGCTCGTTGTTTACATTTGAATATTCTGAGGCAATGGTGCCGAGATGGTCTCTTTTTGTTGTTGTCTTCTGGTCGAAAGTGTTCACGAATGAGGAGAATGAATCGAGCATTTTTGATTTAAGATATTCGATTGAGTCTTCACTTTTGAGGATTCTGTGCATATCCTGAGCTTCGTTCAGCAGTTTTTTATCCATGGCGAGATCTTTTTCCACAAATTCTATGTTGTGTCCGAGACTGCTCGTCAGGTCAGCCTGAAGGTTAACGAATTTTGAAAAAACGTCGTCGATGAAGGCGCTGAACTTGTGCTGTCGTTTTTCCAGCGAAAGAAGATGGTCGGAAAGCGTCCGCAGGAGGGCGTCCATAGCCTCGTCGTGGGATTTTTTCGGGTCGAAAACCATGTCCTCAACACTTTTAAGTCCCTGATCCGGAACAAACCCGCGCAGAGGGGTTACGTATTTTAAAACATCGGATTTATCCCCGCCGGACATGACTGTCTGAACGAGATTTCTAAATTCCATATTTTCTGAAAGGTAATTCGATATGGTTGAAGACGACACCTTCGATTTTTCGACTGCCATCTTTTTTAGAACAGTCGTAATAATTTGCCCGAGCTGCACAGCAGCGTATGCCGATTTATCCGCCATTTCCCCGCCCTTAATTTAAATTTACAGTATTATTTGATAAAATTTAAAGTGATGCAACTACAAAATTATGTAATTTTGAACCATGCGTTTCCGTTGTTTCTCTGCTTGATTTTTCATACGTAAAAGGGCAAAGTATCTGTTGACTTATACTGCAAGTTTTGATAAAAAATCTCTGACTTGTACACTGTATACAGAATACCGTTTTATAAATTCTGACCTACCGGAGGGGATTGCGTCCATGCTTTACATCGATTACACTCTTGCCATCCAAATTGTTCAGTTTCTGGTGATTATCTTCATCGGAAAGAAAATGATTCTCGATCCTGTCATGGGAACCGTGAACTCCCGCGATTCCAAAATCGAAGGTATGAAGAAAGAGGCAGAAGACCTTAAAGCAAAAGTTGAGCAGTACAAAGCCGACTATTCCGAGAAAATGGCTCAGATGCGTGTCGAGCTTGCCGACTACCACAAAAAGATAAAAGACGACGCTTCTAAAGAAGCTGCGGCAAAAGTTGCCGCCGTTAAAGCGGACGTTGACGCTAAGATACTCTCTGCCCGTTCCGAAATCCATGCAGAAGCCGCAAAAGCAAAAGCTGAGATGGACTCCATGGTAAAAGAGATATCAGACCTTATCGCAGACAGAATAATGCTTTCCGCATAATACCTTTAGGGGGATATAGTGAAAAAGGTTCTTACAGCACTATCGATTGGACTTGTGTCCTTTGCGGCCTTTGCCTCCGAACACGGCGGCGAACATGCACCGGACATGCACGCTCTCTGGAAAAACTTCGGTTTCAGAGCTCTTGTGTTCGTCCTTCTTGTTGTTATCCTTGTTAAACTCGCTAAAAAACCTCTTCTTGACTTCCTCGACAAGAGAACAGCCGACATCGAAAAAGCCATTAAAGATGCTCAGGATGCCGCTGCAACCGCCAAAACGGAGCTTGCCGAATATGAGATCAAGATGAAAGGTTTTGAAAAAGATCTTGAAACGATGAAAGAGAACTCTCTGAAAGCAGCAGAAGCAGAAAAAGTAATGATTCTGGAAGATGCTGCAAAACAGGCGGATAAACTGAAAGCCTTTGCAGAAAATCTCATCGATTCAGAGCTTAAAAGAGCCAAGGTTCAGCTCAAGAAAGACGCCGTAATGGCTGCCATCGCAGCAGCAGAGGCGAAGATCGGAAAAGAGCTTGACGCCGACAAACAGAAAAAGATTCTTGAGGACTACATCAGGAAAATCGAGGTGGCAGGGTGAAAGAAAATATAGTTGCCGCACGCTACGCCGAAGCTCTTTTTCAGGAGGCGCAGGCTGAAAAGAAACTGGATCAGGTCATTGCACAGCTCACAGGTGTGACAGCGGCTTATGACCAGTCAGATGATTTCAAAACGCTTATTAAAAGCCCGCTCATCTCAAAAGGTGAAAAACAGGCTGTTATCGACGTCCTGAAATCAAAAGGCATAATCGACGAGTTCCTTTACAAATTTCTTCAGCTTCTTGTGAGCAAAAACAGACTTAGCCTGCTTGAGCTTATTTCCGCTGAGGTTAAGGCTATGGACAGAAAAGCGAAAGGAGAGGCAGAGGCAGTTGTTACCGTTGCAGCAGCAATGGACGACGCTTCGAAAGCCACTCTTAAAGCTGTTCTGGACAAAATTACCGGTAAAAAAGTTACCCTTTCCGAAAAAGTTGACCCCTCCATTCTGGGCGGCGTTGTCGCACAGGTGGACAGCAGTCTTTATGACGCTAGCGTCAGAGGACAGCTTAATAAGATTAAAGAACAGCTGGTATAAATAATTTAAGGAGATTGGCTAATGCAGATCAAAGCCGAAGAGATAAGCCAGATCATTCGTGATCAGATTAAGAACTTCGACCAGAAAGTTGAGATGCAGGAAGTCGGTACCATCATCACTGCCGGTGACGGTATCGCTAAAGTATATGGTCTCGACAATGCTATGGCGGGAGAGCTTATTGAGCTTCCCGGCGGAGTTTACGGCGTTGTGTTCAACCTTGAGCAGGACAACGTCGGTCTCGTTATTATGGGTGAATATGCCCACATCCGTGAAGGAGACACCGTTAAAAGAACAGGCAGAATTGCTTCTGTTCCCGTTGGCGAAGCTCTCATAGGACGTGTGGTTAACGCCCTTGGACAGCCTATCGACGGCAAAGGCGCCATCGATACGAAAGAATTTGACGTTATCGAGAAAATCGCTCCCGGTATCATCAAAAGAAAACCCGTACACGAACCCGTTCAGACAGGTATAAAAGCTATCGATGCTATGATCCCGATCGGCCGCGGCCAGAGAGAGCTTATCATCGGCGACCGTCAGACAGGTAAAACTGCCATCGCTATCGACACCATCATCAACCAGAAAGGTCAGAACATGATCTGCGTTTATGTGGCTGTCGGTCAGAAAAGATCAACTGTTGCAAGAGTTGTGGATACTCTGGAGAAACACGGAGCAATGGAATACACTATCGTGGTTTCAGCTTCCGCTTCAGATCCCGCATCAATGCAGTATATCGCTCCCCTCGCTGGAACAACAATGGGCGAATACTTCCGCGACAGAGGCAAACACGCTCTGGTTATCTATGATGACCTTTCAAAACAGGCTACAGCATACAGACAGATGGCACTGCTTCTCAGACGCCCCCCCGGTCGTGAAGCGTTCCCCGGCGACGTTTTCTACCTTCACTCACGTCTGCTTGAAAGAGCGGCAAAACTTTCCGATGCTGAAGGCGCAGGTTCACTTACAGCCCTTCCCATCATCGAAACACAGGCGAGTGACGTTTCCGCATATATCCCCACAAACGTTATCTCCATTACCGATGGTCAGATATTCCTTGAGACAGACCTTTTCTACTCAGGTATCCGTCCCGCGGTTAACGTTGGTATCTCCGTTTCAAGGGTTGGCGGTTCCGCACAGATAAAAGCAATGAAACAGGTTGCAGGACGTCTGAGACTTGACCTCGCACAGTTCCGTGAACTTGCGGCGTTCGCTCAGTTCGGTTCCGACCTTGACGCAGCAACGCAGGCGCAGCTTAACAGAGGTGCCAAACTGGTTGAGATCCTTAAACAGGGTCAGTACAAACCTTTCAACGTTGCAGAGCAGATCGCGATTATCTTTGCCGGTGTTAACGGTCTCCTTGATGATGTTGCTACCTCATCACTTGCTAAATTTGAGGCTGAGTATCTCTCATACCTGAAAAGCAGCAAGCCCGAAATTCTTGAGGAAATCAACACTAAGAAGGCTCTCTCCGACGAACTTACAGCTAAAATGAAAGCTGCTGTTGCGGAGTTCAAAAAAGTCTTCACAGCATAAGGAGCTGTTAAATGCCGGGTGTAATGGACATAAAACGGAAAATTAAATCCGTTAAGAACACGCAGAAGATCACAAAGGCTATGAAAATGGTCTCCGCCGCCCGTATGAGAAAGGCGGAAGAGGCTATGACAAATGCCAGAGCTTATGCGAATAAGATTTATGAGCTTGTCGGCGGTATAGCCGGCAGAGTGGAGGCCGACAGCCATCCTCTTCTGGTTGCCAGAAAAGATGTTAAGAACGTTTGCCTCGCCATTATAACCAGCGACAAGGGTCTTTGTGGTGCGTTCAACTCAAACGTGGTAAAAAAGACGCTTGCGTTTGCAAGGGAAAACCAGGACAAGAACATCAAACTCATCTGCATCGGAAAGAAAGCATTTGATTTCCTCGGCAAGAAAGAGTTTGAGGTACTTGAAAAATATGTCTCCTTCGGCGGGAAGATAACTTACGACGAAGCGAACGAAATCGGCGACAAACTGGTTGCTTACTTTTTGAGCGAGGACGTGGACGAAGTTCATATCGTACACAACGAGTTCAAATCTACCGCATATCAGGTTGCGAAGGTTACAAAGGTTCTCCCCCTCGTTCTGGAAAAGCAGGAGGAAACTGCGGATACGACAGATTATATCTACGAACCGCAGGCCGAAGCTCTTCTGAAAGAGATAATGCCCAGATACATCAACTTCACCGTATTCTTCTCAATACTTGAGTCGATTGCGGGCGAACACGGCTCAAGGATGGTTGCGATGGACAACGCCGCAAGAAACGCAGGCGAAGTTATCACAAAACTGACGCTCACCTTCAACAAGGCTCGTCAGTCCGCAATCACCAACGAGATTCTGGACATTGTGAACGGTGCTGAAGCACTCAACGGATAACAGAAAATTACAATAAACTGGAGATCAGGAAATGGCTGAAAACAAAGGCAAAATTGTTCAGGTTATCGGCCCTGTAGTGGACGTTAAGTTCGAAACAGGCCATCTTCCCGAAATCTACAACGCCCTTGAAATCCAGGGTGACGGCCGCACAATTATTTGTGAGGTTGAGCAGCACCTTGGAGAGAACATCGTACGTTCAGTTGCGATGACCTCTACAGACGGCCTTGTCAGAGGATCGGATGCCATCGACACGGGTAAGCCCATATCAGCTCCCGTAGGCGACAAAGTTCTTAGACGTATCATCAACGTTACAGGTGACCCTGTTGACGAACAAGGTCCTATCGAGTGCAAAGAGCGCTGGCCTATCCACAGACCCGCTCCTCTGCTTGAGGATCAGGATACAGGATATCAGATTCTTGAAACTGGTATCAAAGTTATCGACCTTCTCGAACCCTACACAAAAGGCGGTAAAACCGGTCTTTTCGGCGGTGCGGGAGTTGGTAAAACGGTTATCATCATGGAACTTATCAACAACATTGCGAAACAGCACGGTGGTTACTCCGTTTTCGCGGGTGTTGGTGAGCGTACCAGAGAGGGTAACGACCTTTACCTTGAAATGTCCGAATCGGGCGTTCTGGATAAAGTTGCCCTGGTGTATGGTCAGATGAACGAGCCCCCCGGCGCGCGTATGAGAGTTGCGCTTACAGGTCTTACCATTGCGGAATACTTCCGTGATGTTGAAGGTCAGGACGTGCTTCTGTTCGTTGACAACATCTTCCGTTTCTCTCAGGCAGGTTCCGAGGTTTCGGCTCTGCTTGGTCGTATGCCCTCTGCGGTTGGTTACCAGCCTACACTGGGTACAGAGATGGGTGAGCTTCAGGAAAGGATTACATCTACATCAAAAGGTTCTATTACTTCCGTACAGGCTGTATACGTTCCTGCGGATGACCTTACTGACCCCGCTCCCGCTACGACATTTGCGCACCTTGACGCGACAACAGTTCTTTCACGTCAGATCGCAGAACTTGGTATCTACCCTGCGGTTGACCCGCTGGATTCAACATCCCGTATTCTTGACCCGAACATCGTTGGTCAGGAACACTATGATATTGCCCGCGGTGTTCAGGCAGTTCTTCAGAGATATAAAGAACTTCAGGACATCATCGCCATCCTTGGTATGGAAGAGCTTTCTGAAGTTGACAAACAGACCGTTGCAAGAGCTAGAAAGATCCAGAGATTCCTTTCTCAGCCCTTCCACGTTGCAGAGCAGTTCACAGGTACACCCGGTAAGTATGTGCCTCTGAAAGAAACTGTTAAGGCTTTCAAAGCTCTGCTCGCAGGCGAAGTTGACCACCTGCCCGAACAGGCATTCTATATGGTCGGCGGACTTGACGAGGTTTATGCAGCGGCTGAAAAACTTAAAGCAGGCAGCAAATAATGGCAGAGACTGTAAGGCTTGAACTTGTTACTCCGGTGAGACAAATTCTCTCCGAGGATGTAGACGAAGTGATAGCACCCGGCGTAGAGGGCGACCTTGGTGTTTTGCCCGACCACGCACCTCTCCTTACTGCTTTGAGAGTTGGCGAGCTTGCCTACAGAATTAAAGGCAAACTCGAATACGTTGCGATAGTCGGCGGCGGATTCCTTGAAGTGAACAACAACAGGGTTATCGTGCTTGCAGACGATGCCGAACTCGGTCACGAAATTGACCTTGAAGAGGCTGTTCAGCGAAAACTTAAAGCGGAAGCAGCTCTTGAGCGCGAGCGTAAAGCTGACGAGAAAACGTTCAAAGCTGTGGAGATTGAGCTTATGAAAGAGCTCATCAGAGTGCAGATCGCTGAGAAGTATAAGGGAGCCAAATAGGACTTCTTTAACAACTAAATCGAAGGGCAGCTTAACGGCTGCCCTTTTTGTTTTAGCTTTTAGCGCTTATATGCGGCGCATAACTTCGTTCTTCGTTCAGAAATTCTCCTCATGTACTTCAATGTACACTGCGGGAATTTCCTCACAAACGTCTTGTTCTGCTTGCATCTAAATGCTAAATTTAATGCTGGTATCGTCTCTGCGAGGAGCGGCATCGACAAGGCAGTCTAATCTTATTATGAGTGTGATTCATGAATATCTGTTTCATCAACTTCAACAAACACTGGGGCGGAGTGAAAACATGGACGATTGATTACGGCAGCCAGCTTGTAAGGCGCGGACATAATGTCGTTGCCGTCGTGCGCCCGAATACTCCCTTCGTTCAGAAATGTATCGACGCAGGTTTTGAGACATTCGTCATGCGCCCTGGTATGAAATATAACCCTGTGACCATTCTGAAAATCGTTTCCATACTTAAAAGCCGCAGGATTGATGCCGCAGTGGTGAATATTTCCAAGGACGTAAACATTGGCGCTGTTGCCTGTAAGCTGGCAGGCGTACCCGTATACCACCGTGTCGGTTTGCCGCAGGACTATAAAAACACCGCAGAAGAGCGGTTCCTGCATAAGCTCCTCAAAGGAATAATAGTTCCGAGTCAGGGACTTAAAGATGATATATCAAAACTGCCGTGGATTCGTAAAGGCATAATAAGCGTTCTTTACAACAGCAAAGACAGGGCGAAATTTCCGTCTAAGATGCCCACAGAATCGGTAGATATAACAATCGGAGTCTCAAGTCAGCTTTCAGTTACAAAAGGGCATATCTATCTGCTGGATGCGGCGCGCAGACTTGCCGACGACGGCGTAAGGTTTAAGCTGAGGATAGCCGGAACAGGCGGACACGAGGCACAGCTTAAAGAATACGTCGGTATTCAGGAGCTTCACGATTACGTTGAGTTTTGCGGGTTCCAGACGGATGTTCCCGCTTTTTTGAAGAGTCTGGACGTATTCGCGCTACCCAGCCTTGAGGAGAATTTCCCGAACACACTCCTTGAGGCGATGTTCACTGGGCTGCCCTGTGTGGCTTTCAATGCAGGAGCTGTGAAGGAGCTTACGGGGGATGCCTGCATCGTACTTGACAAAAGGGATACGGACGGGCTTTATGAATCCGTGAGGCTCTTTGCCGAACACCCCGATATGAGAAAAAAATACGGACAGGCAGCAAGGAAGAGGTGTCTCGACCTGTTTGACATAGAAAAGAATACTGAAAAACTTGAGCGTATTCTAAGCGGAGAAGTGATATGACCGTACAGATGTCCATAGCTTTTGTTCTGGCAATGTCTTTGTTTGTGGCAAGCCCCGGACCCGGTGTGCTTGGTGTTGTGGCGGAGAGTATGCGTAACGGGCTGAGAAGCTCTGCATATTTCATCCTCGGCATGATAGCGGGTGATATGGTCTATCTGGTATTCGCCATATTCGGACTTGCCGCCGTTGCGTCGGTGATGGGCGAAGCGTTCATGTATATTCGTGTAGCGGGCGGTATTTACCTGCTGTATCTGGGTATCAGACTTCTGCTTTCAAAAGAGGAAAAGAGGGCAAAAGCAGATCTTCCGACAGGAAAAGGACGCTTTCTCGGCGGTTTTTTCATAACGATAACAAACCCTAAAGTCGTAATATTCTACTGCGGTTTCCTGCCGAACTTCATGGATCTGACGAAACTGTCCTTTTCGGACGCGCTGATAACCGCTGTTCTGGTGTCATTCGTGATAAGTTGTGTGATGGGTTCATATGCCTATGCGGCGCATAAAACCGGCAGATTTCTGAGCGGAAAGAGCGGACGGAAACTGAACCGTGCCGCGGGAGCAGCTCTCATCGGCACGGGTTCGTTTCTTATATTCAAAAGACCTTAAACTTTGAATTTATTGACTATCTCATAAAGATTGCCAGCCTCGTTCTCCTGTTCCGCGATGGTTGAGGAGACGTTTGAAAGGGCGGCGTTGCTCTCTTCTATGCTGGAGGAGATGCTCTGAACGTCGCTGTTTACAGAATCAATGGTTGTCATCTGTTCCGAAACAGAGTTGTTTATGAATGTGTTAGCCTCTTTTATGTCTATAACCGAGCCGACTATGGTGTCAAAGACGGATCTTGTCTGTTCCATCATATGAACACCCTCGTTCACGGATTCTTCGGCTGAGTCCATGTTTCTTGTAGCGGATTTTGTTTCAGACTGGAACTCTGTGATAATGGAGTATATCTCGCCTGTGGCGGACTGTGTGCGTTCTGCCAGTTTGCGCACTTCATCGGCTACAACAGCGAACCCTCGTCCGGCTTCTCCGGCTCTTGCGGCTTCGATGGCGGCGTTGAGTGCCAGCAGGTTTGTCTGGTCTGCAATGTCGTTTATCACGTTTACAATATCGGCTATTTTTGCCGACGATTCGGAGAGGTTGTGTACAGTTTCTCCCAGTTCGGTCGTTTTTTGTTTGATATCGCCTATCTTGCTGACGGTCTTATCTATCATGCCCTTACCGCTGTTGGTTATATCTGCGGCCTTTTCTGCCTTTTCCATTGCGGACTGGCAGTTGTTCATTATTTCCGCTGTGGTGGTATTCAGTTCCTCCATTGCGGAAGCGACTGATGATATGCTGTGCGCCTGCTCCGCGAAGGTACTGCTGAGTTCTTCTGTTGTGGATGCGAGGTCTGTTGTGCCTTTGGAAACAGTTGAGGAAGATCCCTGCACGTCGCGTACGATGTTGCCCACGTTCTCAATGAATTTATTGAAATAGCCTGAAAGATCGCCTATTTCGTCGTTCGCGGTTATGGGGATGCGCTGTGTGAGGTCGCCGTCTCCTGTTGCTATGTCCTTTGTCACTCTGGTGAGTCCTCTTATTTTATCGACGACGAGTTTCTTGATTGAAAACAGAGCTGCGGCTGTGAATGCTGCTATGAGCACCAGCGCGGTGATGATTATCATATTCCTGAGTTTGTATGCTCCGGCAAGGGCTTCGTCCCTGTCCATCTTAACGATCAGTCCCATGTCTGTTCCGAAGAATTTCACTGGGAGATATGATGCCATTACCATGCTGCCTGAAGCGGATTTAGCCGTCACGGAACCTGTCTCGCCGTTAACTGCTTTTTTGCCGTAATCGGTTTCAACTTTCATAACAGCGACTGTGGTTCCTGCTGTTTTAACTTCAGGAAAATCCATTGTATCGGTGAATCTGCTGTCGCTGCGCATGTATCCGTCTTTGCCTATGAGGTATGCTTCGCCTGTTTTTCCAAGTCCCGCCTCTTCATACGCGCCGTTGAAGTTAGTTATGTTGGTTATGACTGCCGGGTTGAGCTGGAATACTATGTAACCCAGTTTTTCGCCGTCAACCCGTACAGTGGTACCAACGAATGCGGCGGGTTCGTTCCAGCTTGGTATATAGGGTGCGAAATCGGAATAGTATACTTTGTCCCCGTCTTCATTTTCCATAGAGGCAAACAGTTTGCCGAGACCTGAATCTTTAATGTACCCTTCTTTAAGGTTAAGACCGAGGTCCATATCTTTGCTGACGGAGTAAAGGACGTTTCCGTCGTTATCTATCAGATAGATGTCTTTCAGATGCAGCTTTTCCATGATGCTTCTGAACTGGTGGTGATACTGTGAATGGGTTGTGCAGTATGAGCAGATGTGTTTTGCTCTGTCCAGCTTCATCCTGTTGTTTACGTCGTTGGGGTTTTCGTATATAAATATCTGCTGAACAAGTTTTCCGCTGTACGATTGCGGGAGATAGGCGGATGCGGACTGCTTCTGCTGAGAGTTTACAACGCTGAAGTTTATAGAGCCAAGGTAGTCCTTGTCGTACATAGAGGTGAGCATGGAATCAAGCTGCTGTTCGTCAGTTTTTAGAAAATCCGGCAGTTTTGCGAAACCGTCGGTGAAATCCTCAACAGCGACAAGCGTTCCCTCCTGTGAGGCGATAACCTGCAAAGAGGCCGTTACGTTCGATGAGAATTCTTCTATTGCCAGTTTCTGTGAACGGCTTATGGAGTCGAGTTTCTGTGTAGTTGCCTCGGTAAGGCTGTTTATGCTGCTTCTTACGGAAACCAGAGTAACTATAAGACCAAGCAGTACAAATCCTGTAAGGGTGATAAGAGACAGCTTTAAACTGATTGATATGCGCTTTTCTTTTTTCATGTGTCAGACCCGTTTCATATATTCAGAAATCATGATATGTAAACTTCGAGATTATGTAACTACACAGAAATAATGTCAATAATAATATAAAACAGGAATTGCATGTTTGAAAATACAGTAGACCCGATAATAAAAGGCGATATTCAGATATTCCAGCCAAAGAACGGCTTCCGTTTCGGAGTGGATTCCGTATATCTTGCTTGGTTTAGTCAAATATCTGTGAATAAAAGAATTATAGATATCGGTTCCGGCAGCGGGGTTATCAGCGCGCTGCTTGCGAAACTGAAAAACGTTAAGAGCATAGATGCGCTTGAAATGCAGCCGATTATGTTTAACTGTTTGCAAAGAACAGTGGATGTATGTCAAATTCAAAACAACGTTAAATTATTGAATCTTGATATAAGGTCATACAGACCGGATTTTCAGTATGACGGAGCTGTCTGCAACCCGCCGTACCGCGACCCTTCGTCAGGCAGGGTTCCTGAGGATGAAACTGAGCTGAACGCACGGTTTACCACCACAATGACCGCTGACGACATCTTTTCTTTCTGCCGCAGTTTTCTCAAGTTCGGTGCTCCGCTGTTTCTAAGCTACGATGCGGACATGATGCCCGTACTTTTTGAATCGGCGCATAAGTACAATTTCGAGGCGAAAAGGCTTATGCCTGTCTGCCCCGATGTAAATATCAAACCAAAAGTGATTCTTATGGAGTTCCGCAAGGGGGCAAAACGGGAGCTGTCGTTCGAGTCTCCGCTTTACCAGAAGATAAACGGCGAACCGTCGCCTCTGCACAATAAAATTTTTTCAGGAGAATGGATTTGAAGTACGAAACTTATATAAAAGATACTGCTTACGGCGGCTATGGCGTCGGAACCATGCCCGACGGACGTGTTGTGTTCATTCCGCATACCGTTGAGGGTGACACGGTTAGCTACTTCGTTACAGAGGATAAGAAAAACTTCACATACGGAGCCATGACAGAGCTTGTCAGACCTTCGGAAAAGCGCGGCGAAAGCTACTGTCCTCACCTCGGTATATGCGGCGGCTGTACTTTCGGTCATATCGCAACTGAGCATCAGACTGAAATAAAAAAGAATTTCGTGCTGGGACAGTTCAAAAGGGCTGGTATCTCTCGCCCTGAACCTGAGATTTATTCCGCTGATTTCAGAGGGTTCCGCAATCGCGCAACTTTTCGTATAAGAAACGGCAGGATAGGTTTTTATAAATTCAAATCCAACGATTTTCTCGCTGTAGACGATTGTCCCGTAATCAAAAAGAGCATCGTTGAAAAGGCGAAGGCGCTTGCGTCCACCACGGGCGGCAGCCACGTGCTTTACATTACGGAGAATGAGGCGGAACAAGCGCTTGGCAGTACAGATGCGCCGTTTAAGGGGCTGTGCGGTTTTGCCGGACTTGAAACGGCGGATGGTGTCCACGGCGTTAAAACAGTTCCGTTTGAGACAAAATACGGCGTTTTTCACGCAGGATTCGGCACTTTTTTGCAGGGAAACAGGTACCTTTCCGGTCATTTGCAGGATTTCGTATATGAAAACGCAGAAGGCGCAAATGGGCTGGAACTGTACTGCGGTGCAGGATTTCTGACTCTGGCGCTGGCAAAGAAGTGCAAAAAGGTGACAGCCTCTGAGATTTCAAAGCAGTCCATAGCCCTTGCAAAGCGCACTGATCTTGAGAACGTAAACTGGCTGGCTGTGTCCAGCGAAAGTCTTATGTCAAGGCTGAACGAGCGCTATGACATTATAACTGTTGACCCGCCGCGAACCGGACTTGATAAGAAGGTCACCGATTTCATAAAGACAAGCGGCGCGAAGAGGGTTGTCTACATTTCATGCAGCCCCGACACGCTGGCGCGTGATATTAAAAGGCTTTCGGAACGCTACAGTGTCACAAAGCTGGCGGTTGCCGACATGTTCCCCGGTTCATACCATGTGGAGACCTGCTGCCTGCTTGAGCTTTAATGCCTTATGACGGATACGGCGCTATTGAGGGCTATTCCGCCGATTATAAGCAGTATTCCGGCGAATCCGGCGGCATCGGGCATCGGCTCGCCGAGAAAGAGTACACCGCCTGTGAGCGCGAAGACCACCTCCAGCGCCTGTGTCGATTCCACGGCGGCGAGCCATTTTATATCAGTTTTGACCATATCTGTTGCCTTAAAGAACAGTAGAGTTGCTATCACTCCGGAAAAGAGCGCAACAAGAAACGCCTGAAAAGCCTGATTGGCTGAGGGTGCGCCTGAATCTGAAAAACCGTATGCAGCAAGCCCCAGCCAGAAGGGCGCACTGCACAGCGTCATTCCGTAAACCCTTTCAAGGGTTGATATATTTTCAGTGCATATCTGCATCATCTTTCTGTTGCCAAGAGGATAGGCGACTGCGCCGATGAGTATGGGGAGAAGGGTATGTGCTGCTGATGCGGCTGATATTTCCGAATCTCTGAACTGAAGCATAAAAACGCCTGCGAGTATCACCGCCGAAACTGAAAGGTTCCGTATGGAAATCCGCGTTTGAAACAACGGGGCAAGCAGAACCCCTGCAGTGATGGTTATCTGCCACGAAGCGGCTATCAGCCATGCGTTCCCGTGGTCGCCCGCATATGTTACGGGAGCATAGAACAGCCCGAACCCGACTGTGCTCCATAGAAACCATTCTTTCGGATTTCCGGCTATAGCGGAGTGTATCCCGCCGAGTCCGCACCGGATCCTGACCGTTACGGCGAGTAAGGGCAGGGTGAAAAGGTAGCGCAGGCTGGCACTCCAAACCCAGTTTCCGCCGGAAAGATACATGCTTTTGTTCAGAATAAAGGTGAATGCGAAGAAAAACGCTCCCGCTGCACCCAGAAAAACTGCTTTTTTCATGTTTAAATTAAGTAAGATCCTCCGATATGAATTTGATAAGCTACAGCAGTTTCTTATGCAAATCAACAGCAGAAACAGTCAGTTGTCTGTGCAGTTTCCCTGAATTTTGTTCAATATGCTTGAAAAATTATGTCGATATTTATCAATAGCTTAATATGCTGTATACATAGTTCTTGACTGTCAAATTAAGTTTCTTTACAATTTCCTTTTACGCTTGAAGAGATACCATAGGAGGAAAAATATGAAGAAACTGCTTCTGTTTGCCGTTCTTGCGGCAATGTTTGTTTTTGCAGGATGCAGCCAGAAACCGAAAGAAGAGGCTAAACCTGCCGAAGCTCCCGCAGCCGAAGCCGCAGCACCCGCTGCAACAGGTGATGTTATTAAAATTGGCGTCGCAGGCGCACATTCCGGCGACCTTGCGTCCTACGGTCTTCCCTCCGTTAAAGCTGCCGAGTTCGTTGTTAAAAGCATCAACGACAAAGGCGGTCTGCTGGGTAAAAAAGTTGAACTTGTTGTTGTTGACGACGTTTGCAAACCCGAAGTGGCTGTAAGCTCCGCCAACAAACTTGTTTCCGAGCACGTTGTAGCCGTTCTCGGTCACATATGTTCCGGCGCTACAAAAGCGGCTATGGGAACTTACCTTGCGGCTAAGATACCCGTTATGTCCCCCTCCGCAACAAGCCCCGAACTTACAAAATCCGGCGAATATCCTAACTTCTTCAGAACAATCGCCCCCGACGACTCTCAGGCAAGACTTGAGATTGACTATATCACAAATGTTCTGAAACTTAAAAAAATAGCTATTATCCACGACAAAGGCGACTATGGCAAAGGTCTTGCAGAATTTGCAAAAGGCTTTGCAGAAGCTGACAAAAAACTTGAAATAGTTCTTTACGAAGGTATCACACCCGGTGCAGTTGACTATTCCGCTATCGTTCAGAAGATCAAACAGTCCGGCGCTGAAGCTGTTCTTTACGGCGGATATCACCCCGAAGCGGCTAAGATAGTTACTCTGCTGGCTAAAAAGAAAATGAACGTTAAGTTCGTTTCCGACGACGGTGTTAAAGACGACACTTTCATCAAAGTTGCAGGTCAGTATGCTGAAGGCGTTTATGCGACAGGTCCCAAAGACGTGTCTAAAAACCCTCTTGCAATCGAAGCCACCAAAAAACATAAAGACGCATACGGCGAAGATCCCGGCGCGTTTTATCTGAACGCTTACACTGCAATGCTCGCAATCACAAACGCTATAGAGAAAGCAGGTTCAACCGACTACGATAAACTCACCAACGCTCTCAGAACTGAAGATGTCGAAACACCCATCGGCAAAATCAAATTCGATGAGAAAGGCGATGCTATCGGCGCCGAGTTCTCTGTTTATCAGGTTAAGAACGGCGTTTACGTAGAAGTACAGTAACAATTCAACAGATATTGGCGGGGAACGGCTGGTTCCCCGCTTTTTATTCCGGCTTGAGAAAACCAAAAAGAGGTTATCATGGATTATTTCCTTGAACTGTTCCTCGGCGGACTGACGAGGGGCAGCATATACGCTCTTATCGCACTCGGATACACCATGGTTTACGGAATCGTCCAGCTTATCAACTTCGCTCACGGCGAAATATATATGATAGGTGCATTCACGGCACTGATAATAGCCAGTGTTCTGACAATTCTGGGACTTAACTCCATCGCGATATTAGTAATAGCAACTGCGGCGGCGATAGTATATTCTTCCGCATACGGATACACAGTCGAAAAAATTGCTTATAAACCGCTGAGAAACGCTCCGAGGCTTTCGCCCCTTATCAGCGCAATCGGTATGTCCATTTTTCTTCAGAACTATGTGCTTCTCGCGCAGACATCCGATTTCCTTCCTTTCCCCAGATTAATACCTGAGTTCGCTTTCATGGAACCTGTTTCACATATTTTCAGTTCTGCCGAACTGGTCATCGTTTCCACAACAATGATAGTTATGGTGCTGCTGACGCTGTTCATCAAGTTTACCAACATCGGCAAAGCTATGCGCGCAACAGCACAGGACAAGACGATGGCTCTGCTCATCGGTATCGACGTTGACAGGGTTATCTCCGTAACATTTATAATCGGTTCTTCTCTGGCAGCGCTTGGCGGCGTTCTCATCGCAAACCACATCGGACAGATCAACTTTTACATCGGCTTCATCGCCGGTATCAAGGCTTTCACCGCAGCGGTTCTGGGCGGCATCGGTTCAATTCCCGGCGCTGTGCTCGGCGCTCTCATTCTTGGATGGACGGAGAGCTTTGCAACGGGTTACGTCTCAAGCGACTATGAGGACGTTTTCGCGTTCGCACTTCTTGTGCTTATACTTATTTTCCGCCCTGCCGGACTTCTCGGCAAGGCTGAAACCAAAAAGGTGTAGGTATGGCACAGGAAATACTTAAATCGCTCAAAGCAGCACTATGGTTCATGTTTCTGACATTTCCCATAATGGTGATAAAGGTTAATACCGTTTATAAAACGATAGAATGGCGCTGGATGAATATGATTTTCATAGGCGTCGGCATATTCGTCGGTTCTTTCATATGGCGCTGGCTGCTTAACCGCAAGGACAGACCCGTCGCTAAAAAGGACTTTGTGCCTGTATCCACGCGTGTTCAGGCATATCTCGCCGAAAATCCAATGGCGAAAAGAGCGCTTCAGGGCGTTCTGCTTGCTGCACTTCTGTGCTTCCCCATTTTCATGGATGCCTATCAGATAAACATTTTCACAGTTGCTCTGATGTACATCGTTCTTGGACTCGGACTTAACATAGTTGTTGGTCTGGCGGGACTTCTCGACCTCGGATATGTAGCTTTCTATGCTGTTGGTGCATATACCTATGCGCTGCTGAACACAACCTTCGGGCTGTCTTTCTGGCTTGTGCTCCCTATTGGCGGTGCTCTGGCGGCGATTTTCGGTATACTGCTCGGCTTTCCGGTGCTTCGTCTGCGCGGAGACTATCTGGCAATCGTTACGCTCGGTTTCGGAGAGATAATCCGTCTGGTGCTTGAAAACTGGAATGATTTCTCACATGGACCCAGCGGTATCGCCGGGATAGATAAGCCGGACTTTTTCGGTCTTGAACTGAATCTTAACCAGATGACGGACGCTATTTACTATATGATGGTAGCGTTTACCATAATAACCATATTCTTTGTGGGCAGGCTCCAGAACTCCCGTATCGGGCGTGCTTGGCTGGCTCTTCGCGAGGACGAGATAGCCTGTCAGGCTATGGGGGTCGGACGTACCAGAACGAAACTCATGGCGTTTGCTCTTGGCGCGACATGGGCTGGTCTCATGGGCGTTGTGTTCGCAGCTAAGACAACATTTATAAACCCTGCGTCGTTTACATTCCTTGAGTCCGCGATAATCCTTTCAATCGTGGTTCTCGGTGGTATGGGTTCGATTCCGGGCGTTATTCTCGGCGCACTCATAATGATACTGCTGCCGGAATATATGCGCTCCTTCTCAGAATACCGTATGATAGTGTTCGGCGGGGCGATGGTTCTGATGATGGTTTTCCGTCCGCAGGGACTTGTGAGCAATTTCCGAAGGAAATACTCGTTCCACGGCGTTGACGAAAGGCTGGGCGGCTGATATGGAAAATATACTTGAAGTAAAAGGACTAACCATGGATTTCGGCGGACTTCGTGCCGTGGATTCCGTGGATTTATATGTTAAACCCAAAGAGATAGTGGCGCTTATAGGACCGAACGGCGCCGGAAAGACAACGTTTTTCAACTGTGTGACAGGCATATACACCCCGACAAAGGGCGATATACTGGTTTCTTCAAACAATGGAAGCGCTGTCCGCATTAACGGTTTCAAACCCAACAGGGTAACGGAACGCGGACTTGGCAGAACCTTTCAGAACATCCGTCTGTTCCCTAACATGACCGTTCTTGAAAACGTTATGATTGGAAAGCACTGCCGTCTCTCGGCAAAGATATTCGGTGCTCTTTTCCGCGACAAAAAGACACGTGCAGAGGAGCTTAAAGCGGCGCAGGAGTGCTACACCATACTTGAAAAGCTGGGACTTGAAAAGGCTTGCGATGAGCTTGCGAGCAATCTGCCCTATGGCGACCAGAGAAAACTTGAGATAGCTAGGGCGCTCGCCACAGAACCAAAGATGCTCCTTCTGGACGAACCTGCCGCCGGTATGAACCCGCAGGAAACTGTTGAGCTGACACATCTCATCCGCAGGATAAGAGATACGGAACAAATTGCTATCCTGCTGATAGAACACGATATGAAGCTCGTCATGAACCTGTCCGAGCGCATATATGTTATGGATCACGGACAGAAGATAGCCGACGGAACTCCTATGGAGATAAGAAACAATCCTGAGGTTATCAAGGCATATCTGGGGGAGGATATTGATGCTTGAGATAAGCAACATCAATGCGTTTTACGGAAACATTCAGGCACTGCACAATGTTTCAATAAACATAAAGCAGGGTGAGATTATAACCCTTATCGGTGCCAACGGAGCAGGAAAGACCACTACTCTTATGTCTATCAGCGGCATCGTGAACCCGAAATCGGGGGAAATCCGTTTCAACGGCGAAGTTATAAGCGGAAAAAAACCCGATAAGATAGTTCAGATGGGACTTGCACATGTACCGGAAGGAAGACATATTTTTCCCTATCTGACGGTCATGGAGAATCTTGACCTCGGCGCTTACCTGCGCAAGGACAAGGAGAACGTTAAAAAGGATCTGGAACACGTTTTCGACCTGTTCCCTAGACTGCGCGAGAGGAAAAACCAGCAGGGCGGAACACTTTCCGGTGGTGAACAGCAGATGCTTGCAATTTCCAGAGCGCTTATGGCGCGTCCGAAAATGCTGCTTCTGGATGAACCTTCTCTTGGTCTTGCCCCTCTTATTGTTAAGCAGATCTTTGACATCATCAAGCGTATCAATCAGGAGGACGGTACAACCATTTTCCTCGTTGAACAGAACGCTAACCTTGCGCTTAAAGTGGCGCACAGAGGCTATGTTATGGAAAACGGACATATAACACTTGAGGACGACGCGCAGAAACTGCTGGTGAATGAAGAGGTCAAAAAAGCGTATCTGGGGATATAAATGAAAAAACTGTTCATAATTTTCTTAGGAGTGATTTTTATCATGGCAGGAAAAGCAAAAGCGGATACACCCGTAAAAGCAAAAGAAGCAAAGCCCAAAACCACTGAGGCGAAAGCTGAAAAACCCAAAGCAACAAAACCGAAAGCGGCAAAAGCCCCTATGGTCGTGTTTGAAACGACTCAGGGCAAGATAGTTTTCAAACTGTTCCCGAAAGAAGCTCCCAAAACGGTTGAGAATTTCGTGGGACTTGTGAATAAAGGCTATTACAACGGCATCATCTTCCACCGCATCATAAAGGATTTCATGATTCAGGGCGGCGACCCCACAGGTACGGGACGCGGCGGCGAATCACTCTGGGGCGGCAAATTCGAGGATGAATTCAGTCAGCTCACGTTCAGCAAGAAAGGACTGCTCGCCATGGCGAATGCAGGACCCAACACCAACGGAAGCCAGTTCTTTATCACGACGGTGCTTACACCGTGGCTGGACAACCGCCACACAATCTTCGGTGAAGTTGTAGATGGCTACGACGTTGTTGAAAAACTGGAAAACGTTCGCACCGGATACGGCGACAGACCCGTTGAGGAGCAGAAGATTATCAAGGCATACGTTAAAAAGTAATCAAGTCCCGTAGGGCGGACTCGCTCCGCCATTACATATATAAGCCCGCATGGACTCGTTTCTGTGCGGGCTTTTTTATTGACGGTTATATGCGGCGCATTACATCGTCAGTTTTCAATTTCTCGGGTCATGTACATCAGTGTACACTCCCCCTTCGAAATAGAAAGCCTTCCTTGTCCTGCTTGCATCTAACCGCCAACAGGAGGGAGTGCGGCGCATTACGTCGTCAGTTTTCAATTTCTCGGGTCATGTACATCAGTGTACACTCCCCCTTCGAAATAGAAAGCCTTCCTTGCCCTGCTTGCATCTAACCGCCAACAGGAGGGAGTGCGGCGCATTACATCGTCAGATTTCAATTTCTCGGGTCATGTACATCAGTGTACACTCCCCCTTCTAAATCGAAAGCCTTCCTTGCCCTGCTTGCATCTAACCGCCAACAGGAGGGAGTGTGGCGCATTACGTCGTCGCTTTATTCGACAAATAGTTTAAAGTGGACTCATTCAGCCTTAGGCTAGTGCTTCTCGCGAAGACAAACGGTCGTCTCTGCGAGGAACGTCGTGACGAAGCAGCCTCTCTTTGAAGTACGATATTATTTGTGTGATGCGCTCTAAGAAGCTAACAGTAAATCAGGGCATAAAAAAAGGCGGTTCAAACGAACCGCCCCTTTTACTATTTCTGTTAGACAGAAGTATCTATTAACCGCAAGTTTCGGGCTGATCAGAGTCAGCAGCGTGGTCGAACAGATATCTGAATACGTTCTGGAAGTCTTCTTCAGTTTTGATACCTTCTTTGAATTTACCGCCGCAAGGAAGTTTAGCGCGGTTATTGAAAGCGTCTTTCCACTGAGCCTGTGTTTTTGTAGATGCACCTTGTTTCTGTGCAAGAGTTGTGCCGTCAGCGCACATAGTGTGGTATCTTTTCCAGAGTCTTTTACCTTTTCTTCCGTCGCCGCCGTTAAAGTCGAAAGCGAAAACAGTTGAAGCTGTGAAAGCCAGAGCCAGAACCACTAACATGATTTTCTTGAACATTTCAACACTCCTTATAGCAACCAATATATTGGTTTATAGTCATATTTGAAGATATCACTATGCTCACATAATTTCAAGGTTTTTTTGTATACAATATACATAAAAAAATTAAGAAAATATTGATACAATAAGGTATTAGTTAAAATATACAATTCGGATGTATGAAAGGTATCTGAGGTTTCCAAAACAGACATCATGTTTTGTGTTAAATTTTTGGTATTCGTGTAATAATATAGGTATATCTTGCAATATACAAAAATATGAGTTAAAAAAGATAAGGATAGTATTAATACTTTTTTGGTATTAAGCTAATATCGGAGGCAGATATGCAGAAACTCAGATTGTTTTATTGTGTTGTCGCTGCGGCTGTTCTTATTCCCGCCGCGGCATTTGCAGCATCGGCGGTGTCCGAGGGCGAAAGACTCGGCAAACCCTGCGCAGGGTGCCACGCCACAAACGGATACGCTCCTGGTGAGTACATCGCGCGGATTGGCGGTCAAAACCCGGAGTATATGACAAAGGTCATGAAAGAATTTGCCGCAGGCAAGCGTACCGGCAGTGTTGAGATGTCGCTTCTGGCGAAAGGCTATTCCGAAGCCGATCTTGCTGCTATCTCCGAATATTACGGCGGCAAAGCATGGAAAAACTCAGCTAACAAAATCGACTCTAAAAAATCCGCGGCAGGGCTTAAACTTGCCAAGGTCAGCGGCTGTTTCGACTGCCATGGTGCAAAGGGTGAAGGTATCGACGCTTTTCCCAGAATAGGCGGACAGAACTCCGGATACCTCTATGAGGCTCTGAAACGCTATAAAACGGATAAAATAACTTCCGAAGAGATGGCACTGGTTAAGGATATGTCCGACAGCCAGCTTGAATCCCTTGCGCAGTATTTTTCGGGCATCAGGAAATAGGGGGCGGATATGAGCATTACAAGACGTAACTTTATAAAATACACCTCTGCGGCCGTAGCCGGTGCATCTGTTTTCGGGCAGGTTAACACAGCTTCCGCAGCGACAGGCGTGATAATGCCTAAAAAAGGTAAGAGAATAGTTGTTCTCGGCGGCGGCTGGGGCGGGTGCACGGCTGCTAAATATGCAAAGATGGAAGATCCTTCCGTCGAGGTAATACTCGTTGAGAGAGACCCGAAATTCATCTCATGCCCGATAAGCAACCTTGTTATTGGCGGTCAGAAGACCATGAAGGATATCACCTTCACAAGAGATAAACTGGCAAAAAACTACGGCATAAAAATAGTTTATACCGAAGCGACCGCACTTGATCCGGTTAAAAAAGCGCTCACCACAAAAGCGGGCACTCTTGAATATGACAAACTCATCGTGTCGCCCGGTATCAGCTATGACTACGCAGCGATAGAGGGGCTGGACAACCCAGCCGCCATCAAAAAATTTCCGGCGGCTTTCAAGGCTGGAGCTGAAACAGTTGCTCTCAGGGAGATGCTGGTTGCGATGAAACCCGGCGGAGTCGTTGTTCTCGCCGTACCGCCGGCTCCTTACAGATGCCCCCCCGGACCCTACGAAAGAGCGTCTCTCATCGCGAATTATCTGAAAAAGAACAAGAAGGGTTCGAAGATAATCGTTGTTGACGCAAATGACGATGTCACTTCCAAAGGACCGTTGTTCAAAA
This sequence comes from Seleniivibrio woodruffii, assembly GCF_029267515.1. Taxonomy (GTDB): domain Bacteria; phylum Chrysiogenota; class Deferribacteres; order Deferribacterales; family Geovibrionaceae; genus Seleniivibrio; species Seleniivibrio woodruffii_A. The sequence goes on along the minus strand of NZ_JAJUIS010000004.1, from coordinate 88,620 downwards.
AAGCATGGGCGGATTATTACAAAGACATTCTTGAATATATCCCTGATGCGGCTGTTACAAAGGTTGACGCTTCAACTGGCGTTATAACCACTGAGAAGGGTGAAATAAAATCAGACGTGGCGAACATCATCCCCACCATGACAGCGGGCAAATCCGCTTTCGATCTTGGGCTGATGAATAAGCCGGAGGACAAATTCGTCCGTGCGGATGCCTATACGCTTGAGTCTTATAACTTCAAAGACGTATACGTCATTGGCGACGCTACCCACAACGGCGCGGTTGGCGGCGTACCGAAATCCGGTTACATAGCGAACTCCATGGGCAAGGTTGCGGCAAGTGCTGCTGTGCGTACGCTGAACGGTCAGGAACCGCTTGCGCCTTCGCTGATAAACACTTGCTACAGTATGGTGAACGACAACGAGGCGATATTCGTTGCCGCAGCTTATAAGTACGATGCCGTGAGCAAACGTATCATCTCCGCAGCAGGCGGAACATCCCCCGAACGTTCAGTTCTCTTCGGACACCATGCCGAAGACTGGGCACTGGGAATCTGGAACGATATCTTAGGTTAATGAACAGGCGGGGCTTCGGCTCCGCCTTTACTTTATTTATCTGTAATTTGACCGTCGTTGTGTTATTATTTATGAAACTGGCGCAACGGTGGAGCTATGAATCACGAACACATCGGAAAGCTGTTCAACAGCTATCAGCTCAACGAAAAAGATAAAGAGAATATAGCGGCTGCATGGGAGCATATCAGCGGTCACGTCACGGAGTTTTCCGACGAACTGCACAGCCATGTTATGAACTTTGAACATGCCAGAGCATTCCTCAAAAACGATGCGGAACTCGCATACCACAAGCAAAAGATAGAATACTGGCTTGTTCAGCTTTTTTCCCGCGCGTACACTTCGGAATATTACGATTACCTTGACCATATAAATAAACTGCACAAACGCATCGGGCTTCCGCCCAACTACATAAATTCCACCTTCACGTTTATCAGAAGGTTCATAAGGAACAGGATAAGCGGCGCCGGTGAATCCGTTTTGATCGATTCAGTGGAAAAACTCATAGATATCAATCTGGAACTGCTCAGCACACACTATGCCGGAGAGGATTTTGAGGCGGTGTTGTCCGATATCAGACTGTTTCGCGAGTCGCTGGATAAGGGCTATGTTGTGCCGTTTGCACAGCCTATTTTTGATGCGCAGACCCTTGAAATTGCGGGTTATGAGTGCCTGTGCAGGATAGATCATCCCCAACGTGGCATCATTCCGCCGTTCAGATTTCTGGAGGTAGCGCGCCAGATAGACATGTACAGCGACATCACGCGCATAATGTTCGAAAAATCGTTTGCCTTCTTCTGCGCAACGGAAAAGACGTTCTCGCTCAACGTAGCGTTTTCGGATATCAGAGATGCTGAAACTTCCGCTTTTATATGCGCCATAATAGAAAAATATGTGCCAAAGCAGAGACTTATCATCGAGATAGTAGAGACGGAAGAGCTGGAGGTCAACGAGATAATCTATGACTTCTGCAAAAAGATGCGTGGATACGGTGTTTTGATAGCTATTGACGATTTCGGCTCCGGCTTTTCAAACTTCAATAATATCAGTAAAATATCGCCGGATTTCATCAAGATTGACGGTTCGCTGATAAAGGATATAGAGACGAATTTCATAAACAGGGCTGCCGTTGAGGGTATAGTTACCACCGCGGCAAAGCTGAACATCAGAACTGTGGCTGAATACGTTCATTCGGACATTGTTATGAAGATTTGCCGGGACATGGGCATAGATAAGCTGCAGGGATTTCATCTTGGCAGTCCCGTCCGCCTGACGGATATATAAAAAAACGGAGGCTTTAAACACCTCCGCTCCATAGTTTTTTAGTGGTCGTGGGTTCCGCAGCCGCATGAACCGCAGCAGCCGTCCATCGAAAGCTCAGTGAGCACGCCGTTTACACTTTTGGGGTGCACGAATGCAACCTTTTTGCCGTGCGCGCCGTCCATAGGCTCTTCGTTGATGAGTGTCGCACCGTCAGCTTTCAGCTTTTTCAGTGCTGTTGTGATGTTTGCAACGGAATAGGCGATGTGGTGTATTCCCTCGCCCTTCTTCTCAAGGAATTTTGCGATGGGGCTTTCGGGGCTTGTGGGTTCAAGGAGCTCTATGTTGCTTTCTCCTACCTTAACGAATGCAACCTTAACTTTCTGGCTCTCAACTTCTTCGTAGTGATAGGGTTTTATTCCCATCGTGACGTAGAATTTCGTAGCCTCATCAAGATTTCTTACGGCTATACCTATGTGGTCTATCTTCTCAAGCATACAAATCACCTCTAGCTTGTCAATTTTTTAAGCAGGGGAGCAACTACAGCGGGGTTTGCCTTGCCTTTGGATGCTTTCATTATCTGACCCATGAAAAATCCCTGAAGTTTGACCTCGCCGCCTTTAAATCTTTCTGTTTCCGCGGGGTTAGCGTCCAGCACCTGTTTAACGATTGCTTCCAACTCGTCTTCGTTGCTGTTCTGGACAAGCCCTTTTTCGGCAACGATATCTGCGGGTTTTTTACCTGTTTCGGCAGTTTCGTCAAAAACCTGTTTTGCTATGTTTCCGCTTATTTTGCCTTCGTCTATGAGTTTTACTATCTCGGCAAGGTTTTCAGGCGATATGCCCGCCTCAAAGATAGTGCACTGTTTGTCGTTCAGTCTGCGCATCAACTCGCCCATTATCCAGTTGCAAACGGCTTTGGGGTTGTTGTGTGCTTTGACAGCCTGTTCGAAGTATTGTCCGTACGCTTTGGCGGAGACGAGGAAGTCCGCGTCCATTCCGGACAGCCCGTATTCGCTCATGAAGCGTGCGAGCTTCGCGTCGGGCAGTTCAGGCATCCATGCCTTGAGGTCGTCGATGAATTTGTCTTCAAGGACGATTGGCACAAGGTCGGGATCCGGAAAGTAACGGTAGTCGTGTGCGTCCTCTTTTCCGCGCATGGAGGCGGTTATGCCTGTATCCGCGTTGAAAAGGCGCGTCTCCTGAACTATTTTTCCGCCTTCGTTCAGAACTTTTTCCTGACGTTTCTGCTCATATTTGATAGCTCTTTCAACGTTTCTGAAAGAGTTTACGTTCTTTATCTCGGCGCGTGTGCCGAACGGCGCGTTTGAATCGGGGCGGATGGATACGTTTGCATCGCATCTCATGGAGCCTTCCTCCATGTTGCAGTCGGAAACCTCAACGTATTCAAGGATGGTCTTGAGTTTCATGAGGTATGCCTTCGCCTCCTCCGCGCTGCGCAGGTCGGGTTCGGAGACTATCTCCATAAGGGGGGTACCCGTGCGGTTAAGGTCAACAAGGCTGCATCCCGCTTCGTGGTTCAGCTTGCCGGCATCCTCCTCGATGTGTATACGGGTGATGCCGATGCGCTTCTGTGTGCCGTCCTCAAGCTCGATATCGATGTATCCATGCTCACAGATAGGCAGCTCGTATTGTGAAATCTGATAAGCCTTGGGCAGGTCGGGATAGAAATAGTTCTTTCTGGCGAACACGCTTTTGCTGCGTATCTGACAGTTAAGCGCCAGTCCCGCCTTAACGGTGTATTCCACCACTTTTTCGTTGAGTACGGGGAGAACGCCGGGCATACCCAGACAAACGGGGCATACGTTGGTGTTCGGCTCCGCTCCGAATTTATTTGAACAGGTGCAGAAGATTTTGCTGTCGGTTGACATCTGCACGTGTACTTCAAGTCCTATTACGGGTTCATAGCTCATCTTTTATATCCTATTATTTCAGTTTTTCGGGCATAACGGGCAGTTTCGCCTGTTGTTCAAAAGCGTATGCGAGGTTGTAAAGTCTTCCCTCGTCAAAGTATTTACCGAGAAGCTGTACGCCCACGGGCATACCGTCCGCTCCGAATCCGCAAGGCATTGAGAGTCCGCAGCCGCCGTAGAGGTTCAGCGATATGGTGTTTATATCGCTGAGGTACATCTGGAGCGGGTCACTCATCTTCTCACCCGCTTTGAAAGCTGTTGTGGGTGATGTGGGGCAGATTATCGCGTCAACTTTTTCGAAAGCGTTCACGAAATCCTGCTTGATCAGGGTTCTGACCTTCTGTGCCTTGATATAGTACGCGTCGTAGTATCCCGCGCTGAGAACGTATGTACCAAGCATGATGCGGCGTTTGACTTCGTCGCCGAATCCCTGTGAGCGGGATTCATAGAACATATCTTTAAGGTTGTCCGCGTCCGCTCTGAAACCGAAGCGGATACCGTCATAGCGTCCGAGGTTGCTTGATGCCTCCGCGGTTGCGATGATGTAATAGGTTGCGACTGCATATTCAGTGTGGGGCATACTGATTTCGACTATCTCACAGCCCATGCCTTCGTATGCTTTGATGGCTTTGTTGACACACTCGCGTACGTCCGGCGCTATGCCTTCTGCGAAATATTCTTTCGGAACGCCGATTTTCATGCCTTTAACGTCGCCTGTGAGGTATTTTGCGTAATCCTCCTGCGCAACGTTAAGGCTGGTTGAATCTTTTTTGTCATATTTTCCGATAACGGAGAGTATCGCCGCGTTATCGCTGATGTTTGATGTCATGGGACCTATCTGGTCGAGAGACGACGCGAACGCGATAAGACCGAAACGTGAGACCCTGCCGTATGTAGGTTTCATACCTGTGATGCCGCAAAGGGATGCGGGCTGACGTATCGAACCGCCTGTGTCGCTGCCGAGGGCGAAGGTTGTAAGTCCTGCCGCAACGGAAGCCGCCGAACCGCCGGATGAACCGCCGGGAACGCGTGACGTGTCCCACGGGTTGCGTGTCTTTTTGCGGTATGCGGTTTCGTTGGAAGAACCCATTGCGAACTCGTCCATGCTCAGTTTGCCGAGGCAGAGGAAGCCTGCATCCTCAAGGAGCTGCGCCGCAGTACCCTGAAACGGAGGCACGAAGCCCTCCAGAATTTTCGAGCTGCAAGTGGCCGGCATATCTTTTTGGATGATAAGGTCTTTCAGCGCCATGGGGATACCTGCGTAAACGGGCAGGGTCTCGCCTTTGGCACGTTTTTCGTCAACGGCTTTCGCCTGATTGATAACGTTTTCGTTTATGTAGTTGTATGCGCAGATTTCGCCGTCGTATTTGCTTATCCTGTCCAGATAAAACTGCGTAAGCTCTGCGGATGAAAATTCTTTTTTGTTGAGAGCCTCTGAAAGCTCTTTCAGTGTTTTTCCCAGCATCTTTTTTAACCCCTTACTCTATCACTTTGGGAACGCGGAACATTCCGTTTTCGGACTGGGGCGCGTTTCTGATTGCGTCCTCGTTTGAAAGTGAGGCCTCCGCCTTGTCCGGGCGTGTTACGGTATAGATATCCAGCGCGTGTGATGTGGGTTCTATATTGTCTGTGTTCAGTTCGTTCAGCTTATCAATGTAGCCTAAAATGTTGTTCAGGTCGTTTGTGAATCTTTCCGCCTGTTCATCGTCAAACTTGAGTCTGGCGAGGGTTGCGATGTGCAGTACATCCTTTTTTGAAACGGTTTGGGACACTTTGCATACCTCTATGGTTTTAATGAGAAATGATATTATGACTTTCTTTCGTTTATTTTTCAAGTTTGATGTTGGTTATTATAATGTAATATGCGAAATTAATAATGAGTTTGCCGCACTGCTCTGCGGTTTGCAAAGAAGTCTTTGTTCGGAAGCAAACTTTCTGTTCATGGGGGCATTATGAAAATATTGGTTACGGCGAAACTGCCGTATGACGTTAAAAAGCATCTGGCGGGACATGAAGTTGATTACAACGACAGTGAGAGCGGGCTTACGCCTGCACAGCTCGCCGAAAAGGCGAAGGATGCGGACGCGGTTATCAGTATGCTCAGTGATAAAATAACGCCTGAATTTATCGACGGCTGTCCGGAACTGAAGGTGGTTGCCAACTATGCCGTCGGTTTCAACAATATAGACGTTGCATATGCAAAGAGCAGGGGCATAACCGTCTGCAACACTCCGGACGTACTGACACAGGCGACTGCGGAGCTTGGTTTCAGCCTTATGATGGCAGCCGGAAGGCGCATTGTGGAATCAGACAAGTTTACCAGAGCCGGAAAATTCCACGGCTGGAAATCGGATATGATGCTTGGAGTGGATTTCTTTGGCAAAACAATCGGAATATTCGGGTTTGGACGCATCGGTCAGGCAGTGGGTAAAATGGCATCGGGCTTCAATATGAATATTCTTTATAATGCGCGCACAAGAAAGTTTCAGCAGGAACTGCTGACCGGTGCAGTAATGGCAGATTTTGACGAACTTGTTTCAAAGTCGGATTTTGTTGTGATAACTGCTCCGTCAACGCCCGAAACAAAGCATAAATTCACGCTGGAAACGTTTAAGAAGATGAAAAAGACCGCAGTGCTGGTGAATATCGGCAGGGGTGAGATTATAAAAGAGGCTGATCTTGCGGAAGCTCTGGAGCAGAAGCTGATTTTTGCTGCGGGACTGGATGTTTACGAGTTTGAACCAGCCATTGAACAGCGTCTTTTTGCACTGGACAACGTTATCCTCGCACCTCATATAGGCAGCGGCACGACAGACACCAGAAGCGCTATGGGCGCTCTCTGCTGTGACAGCATATTGAGCGTTTTTGAAGGTAAAACACCTCGCAACGCACTGTAATATATAAAAAATGCCGCGCCAGTTTCATACTGACGCGGCTTCTTTTTTAAGGTTCTAAAATTTCAGTGTGGCGAACAGGTCGTCGTAAGTTTCCGCGCGCCGGATCATCTCGACGCTGCCGTCCTCTTTCAGAAGCAGTTCGGCGGAGCGGAGTTTTCCGTTATAGTTGAAGCCCATTGCGTGTCCGTGTGCGCCTGTGTCGTGGATTACCACTATGTCGCCCTTATTTATTTCAGGCAGTTTTCTGTCCACGGCGAACTTGTCACAGTTCTCACAGAGCGAACCGACGACATCGTAAACACGGTCTGCCGGGGCGTTCTCTTTGCCCATGACTGTGACGTGGTGATATGCTCCGTACATACCGGGGCGCATCAGGTTTGCCATGCTTGCGTCCACGCCCACGTATTCCTTATATATATGTTTTTCGTGTACGGCTGTTGTCACAAGGTATCCGTAAGGTCCTGTGATGACCCTTCCGCACTCAAGGTAGATATAGGGTTTCAGACCTTTGGAAGCCAGAATATTTTCGTACTGAACTCGAATCTTTTCGCCCAGTTCTTCAAGGTTCACCTCACTATGTTCGGGTTTATAGGGGATGCCTATTCCGCCGCCGAGGTTGATGAACTCAAGGTCAATACCGATCTTTTCAGCTATTTCAGCAGCCATTTCAAACAGGATAACCGCCGTTTCGACGAAATAATCTACGTTAAGCTCGTTTGAAGCCACCATTGTGTGCATACCGAAACGTTTACAGCCTTTTTCCTTCATAACCCTGTAGGCTTCAAACATCTGTTCGCGTGTGAGACCGTATTTTGCCTCTTCCGGTGCGCCGATGATGGAGTTTCCGCCTTTGAGCGGTCCGGGGTTATAGCGGAAACAGATGACTTCCGGCAGTGTTCCGCACGATTCTTCCAGGTACTGAATGTGGGTAAAGTCGTCGAGGTTGATTATAGCGTTTTGTTCGAATGCCTTTTTGTATTCGCTTGCGGGTGTTTCGTTTGATGTGAACATTATCTGTTCGCCTGTGATCCCCGTCATATCGCAAAGAAGAAGCTCCGCCATAGAGCTGCAGTCTGCACCGAAGCCCTCTTTGTTCAGCACTTTCATGATGCTGGGGTTGGGCAGTGCCTTAACAGCGAAATACTCCTGAAATTTCGGTGCCCATGCGAAGGCGTTTTTGAGCCTTTTTGCATTTGCAATTATCGCCTTTTCATCATAAATGTGAAATGGCGTGGGATATTTTTCGATGATCTTTTCGATCTGATCCTTGGTAAACGGTACTTTTTTTTCTGACATATCACTTTCCAAAGTAAAATTTTTACACCCTAACATACAAAGCATGGTAATTCAACGGTTAATAGGAGTGGTGAGCATATGCTGAATCTGGTATACTTAAAAATATTAAGGTTATGTTCAAATTATTCTTGTGATTTTTTACCATAATGATACAAAAATGGTGGAAAATAGCTTGATTATAGTATACTATTGTTTAATACGTTTGTTTAAAGGTGTCAAAATTGAAAAAGAATGCAAAACAGAAAATACTTGAAGCAGCAATGGACGTTTTCGGAGAGCAGGGTTTTCGTTCCGCAACAGTGCGTGAAATATGCAAAAAGGCAGGAGTAAACATTGCTTTGGTAAATTACCATTTCAAAAGTAAAAAACTGCTGTATTTTGAACTTTTCAACGCCATATCTACCGATATCGACGGAAGATATCCCCTTGAAAAGTTTGTTAAGCCGGATATGACGAAGGAAGAGAAACTGAAAGGGCTGATAATTATGCTTGTCAGCAGGTTTTTCGGTCCCGACGGACTTTCCAGCTCGAAATCAAGACTGAAGCTGGTGAACCGTGAGATGCTGGAACCCACAGACGTCATGGAGGAGACCATACTTCAAAAGATGGCGGAATTTAAAACGGCAGGCAAAGAAGTTTTCAGTGATTTTCTTGGCGAAGATATTTCCGATGAAACGACTAATATGCTCATGATCAGTATCGTCGGTCAGTGTGCGTATCCCATGTTCTCCACCGAACTTCTCAGAAAAGCAGGACTCATTACTTTACCCATGAACGAATTCTGCAAATTGCTTGCCGGACACGTTTATGAATTCAGTCTCAAGGCTCTGGAGAATATGCGGAGTAAATAAATATGAAGAAAGCGGCGGTCATAGCAATTGCTGTCATTTTAGTTGCTGTTGCTGTTGTTCTGGTTATCAGAAACGGCGGAGACGGCGAAACCGAAAATATCGTTTTTTCTGGAACGGTGGAAGTTACTGACGTTTTGCTGTCGTTCAAAATATCTGGAAGGGTGACCGAAGTCCTCTTTAAAGAGGGGGACAGCGTTCCCGCCGGAACGGTGGCGGCAAAGCTGGACGACGCAGACCAGCGGCTTGCGGTCAAAACTGCCGAAGCTAACGTCGCCGTGAGCGATGCCGCATTGCAGGAGCTTCTGGCAGGCAGCCGCAGACAGGAGATAATGAACGCGCAGGCGTCAGTGGATATGGCAAATGCGGCTCTCCTGCGGTCTAAGAACGATTTCGATCAGGCTTCCGCAGACAGGGACAGGTTCGAATATCTGTATAAAAACAACGGACTGAGCAAGTTCGACTTCGAACAGTATGACACCCGATATAAAAAATCCGTAAACACTGTGAAAGAATCCGAGGGGGCACTTAAATCTGCACAGGAGCGCCTCAGCCTTGCACTTGAAGGAACACGCAGCGAGACTATAAAAAAGGCTCACGCCTCGCTGGAACTGGCGAAATCCCAGCTTCTCACGGCGAAGCAGAACCTTGAATACACAGTGCTGAAATCTCCCGTGAGCGGAAGGGTGCTTACACGCTCTGCGGAACCGGGTGAGTTTTTTCAGGCGGGCAGCCCGATACTTAATGTCGCGGATCTGAACGATTCGTGGGTAAGGGGCTACGTCGGAGAGAAGGATCTCGGCAGGATCCACCTTGGCGATATGGCTGAAATCCGTTGTGATTCATATCCTGACAGGGTGTTTAAAGGCAGAATATCATTTATCGCCGACGAAGCGGAGTTTACCCCCAAATCCGTGCAGACTCAGGAGGAGCGGGTCAACTTTATGTACAGGATAAAGGTCAGTCTGGACAACAGGGAACAGCTTCTTAAAACGGGGATGCCAGTTGACGGGACTATTGTCCTGAGCAAGTGATGAACGGCGGCGCATTTGCCGTCTCTGCGGACGGCATAATCAAGCGCTACGGCGGAACATGCGCCGTGGACGGAGTTTCCCTTAACGTACGCCGCGGCGGGATATACGGCTTGATAGGTCCGGACGGAGCCGGAAAAACAACCATGCTCCGCGTCATAGCGGGTATTCTGAAACCTGACGGCGGCGAGGCTTTCGTCTGCGGTCATTCATGCGAGCGGGAGCAGATAGCTGTCAAAAATTCCATTGCATATATGAGCCAGAAATTCGGTCTCTACCCCGACCTGACTGTTCTGGAAAATATAAAACTCTATGCCGACCTCTACGGTGTTGAAAAACACGGTATGCGGGAGCGCATCGACGAACTTCTCGATTTCAGCTATATGAAGCCGTTCAGGCACAGACATGCAGGAAAGCTGTCCGGAGGGATGAAACAGAAACTTCAGCTTATCTGTGCGCTTGTGCATAAGCCTGAGGTGCTGCTTCTGGACGAACCGACGAACGGCGTTGACCCTGTGAGCCGAAGAGATTTCTGGCGGATACTTTACGGGCTGGTGGCGGAGGGTATGACCATTCTTATGAGCACGGCTTATCTTGACGAGGCGGAGCGCTGCAACGTCATAGGCTTGATGCACAAGGGTAAAATAATAGCTGAGGGTACTCCGGAAGAGGTTGTTGAGAAGAGCGGCATAAAGGTTTTGAGCGTTAAGGACGGAGGCGACAGAAGCCTGGTTAAAAAGCTGAAAAACCTTCTTGGGAGCGACCGTGTGCACGCATACGGCGACAGACTGCGCGTTCTGACATCGGACATAGAGGGTGATACGGAAAAACTGCTCGGATTCGTACCGGAGGCAGTCGTTGAGCCGGACAGACCAATGCTTGAGGATATTTTTATGAGTATCGGCGGCAATGCCGATGCTGATGAGAATATTCTTTCGCTCATTGCCGGCGGCACCGGCGGAAAGACCGGAACAGCCCTTGATGTGCGTGGACTTACAAAACGGTTCGGCGACTTTACCGCTGTTAATAACATAAGTCTGACAGTGCCTTACGGAGAGATATTCGGCTTTCTGGGACCTAACGGCGCAGGGAAGAGCACCACAATAAAGATGCTCTGCGGACTTCTGCCCGCAACATCCGGCGAAGGGATGGTGGGCGGCGTGGACATAGTGCGCAGCCCTGAGACCATAAAATCGAAAATCGGTTATATGAGTCAGAAATTTTCATTATACGAAGATCTTAAAGTTTATGAAAATATAGATTTCTATGGCGGGATATACGGTCTGGCGGGAGCGGAGCTTGCGAAGCGGCGGGACTGGTCGCTGAAACTGGCGGGTCTTGAGGACAGAAAGAACCTCATGACATCGGAACTTGTTGGCGGTTGGCGGCAGAGGCTTGCCCTTGCCTGCGCAATACTTCACAAGCCTTCAATAGTGTTCCTTGACGAACCCACCAGTGGTGCAGATCCGGCAAGCAGAAGGCTTTTCTGGGCTATCATAAACGAGCTCGCTGGCAGCGGTGTCACTGTTTTTGTCAGCACCCACTACATGGAGGAGGCTGAATACTGCGACAGACTGGCTCTGATCTTCCGCGGCGATATGATAGCCATGGGCAGACCATCGGAACTTAAAACCTCGCAGATGCAGGATAAAATAATAGAAGTCCTTACCGCAGACCCGTTTTCTCATATGGAACCGCTTTCGAAGCTGGACGGCGTTCTGGACGTATCCCTGTTCGGTGCCGGACTGCATGTGAGAACCGTCGGTGCGCAGGAAATAAATATCAAAAAGTATTTTACTGATAAAAATATAGACGCGCAGGTGCAGCGGATAGAAGCCACCATGGAGGACGTTTTTGTCTCCATGATAGAAAGGGCGGACGGAGGCGGAAAATGATGGTTAGCCCCAGACGTCTGAAAGCTATGGTAATCAAGGAGTTTCTGCATATCCTGCGGGACTGGCGCAGCCTGTTTCTGGCGATTGCCATTCCGGTTATGCTGATACTGCTTTTCGGATATGCGCTTAACACCGATCTGAAAAATATTCCCACCGCGGTTGTCGATCTTTCAGATACGCCACAGAGCAGGGAGCTTGTGAGCCTTTTCGACGGTTCCGCATATTTCAGCGTTTCCTCGCGCGCAGAAGGCTACGGAGACATGCAGAGCCTCATGCGAAAGAAAAAGGCTCTGGTGGGCATAATCATCAAAAAGGATTTTGCGGAGAGGGTTCTGCGCGGCGAACACACCGAGATTCAGGTACTGGTTGACGGCAGCGACGCCAACACGGGACGTATGGCGTTGAACTACGTTCAGGCGCTTTCCGCCATATACAATGCGAAGCTCTCTGCAAAGGCCGTGCAGACCGACGGGGTAAGGATAACCGTTCTTCCACGCGCATGGTACAATCAGGGCATGGTCAGCACATATATGATAGTTCCGGGGATTCTGGCAATCGTTATGGCGGTTATCGCGGCTATGCTGGCGAGCGTAACCGTTGCGCGGGAATGGGAGACGGGAACGATGGAACAGCTTATAAGCACGCCTGTTACCCGGCTTGAGCTGACATTCGGCAAATTCATTCCTCTGTACTGCATCGGTCTGGCGGATATCATCATTGCCGTATGGCTGGGGCGGCTGGTTTTCGGGGTGCCCATGCGCGGTAATCCGGCGCTTCTGTTCTTTGTTGCAACTATGTTTCTCACTGGGGTTCTCTTCTTCGGACTTCTTTTGAGCATAACCATGAAAAAGCAGGTGCTCGCCAATCAGATAGCCCTTGTCACCGGCTTTCTTCCTACGATGATACTCAGCGGTTTTGTTTTCACAATTGCTAACATGCCTCTGCCGATCCAGTTTCTGACATATATTTTTCCCGCCAGATACTTTGTAGCCATGTTAAAAAGTATATATCTGAAGGGTGTGGGCATTGAGATAATATATGTGAATTTTCTGTTCCTCTGCGTGTACACTCTTATAATGATAGTGGCGGCGAACAGACGGCTTAAACTGAGGCTGAACTGATGATTATAAAACTGAAAGCCATGCTTGTCAAAGAGCTTAAACAGATGCTGCGCGACCCGAAAATGCGTATGATCGTATTCGTTTTTCCTCTGCTTCAGCTCATGGTTTTTTCGTTTGCTCTGACAATGGATGTTAAAAACATAGATATAGCCGTTGTGGACTACGACAGGTCTGCACACAGCAGGGAACTGACTGACAGCTTTGAAGCCAGCGGCTATTTTGTGGTGCAGCACAGACCGGAGAGCACAGAAGATGTGAAAAAACTGCTGGACGAAGGCGACGTGCGCGGTGCTGTGGTTTTTCCGAAAGGGTTTGAAAAGGGAATTCTTTCAGGAAGAGGCGCATCGGTTCAGGTTATCGCAGACGGCACAATGAGCAACGATGCGGGAATTATAATGAACTATGCCAACGGTGTTGTTAATACCTATGCCGCCGGAAAGAGCGTGAAGGTTACGGAGGCTGTGACATTTCAGCAGCGCAACCTGTTCAACCCGAACCTGCTCAGCCGTTTTTACTATGTGCCCGGGCTTATCACCCTTATGATGATGGTGACGGGCATGGTGCTTACGAGTATTGCCATTGTTCGTGAAAAGGAGATAGGAACCATCGAACAGGTTATGGTGACACCCATAAGCCGGACTGAGTTTATCATCGGCAAAACTGTTCCGTTCATGCTTACAGGGTTAATCACCACGACTCTTATGTTCATTCTGGCATATTTTATCTTCGGGATAGCTGTTAAGGGCAATATTTTTCTGCTGTTTGCTGTGGTGGTTATGAGTATAATAACATATCTGGGGCTGGCTCTTCTGGTGAGCGCTTCCGCACGAACCCAGCAGCAGGCGCTGCTTACGTCGTTTTTTCTCATGATGCCCAGCGCGCTTCTCAGCGGGTATATATTTCCTGTGTCCAATATGCCCGAACCCGTGCAGTATTTCACCTGTCTTGTACCTATGCGGTGGAGCCTTGAGGGCATAATCGGAGTCGTCATAAAGGGTGCGACGGCGGCGGAACTTTCAAAACAGCTTATTTGGCTTACCATACACGCCGTTTTTTTTATGGTCTTCGCTTCAATGAAGTTTAAGAAGACTCTGGAGTGATATGAAAAGACTTTTTGTTTACGGGACACTTATGTCTGGGCTTGACAAAAATGGCAGAATGGCGGGAGCGAGACTTCTCTGCCGTGACTGCCGCACACTGTCGGATTTCAGCATGTACATATATGAAGGGTTTCCGTTCGTTTTCGAGGGCAGAAACAGGTACCGCATCAAAGGCGAGCTTTACGAAGTGCCTGCGGATGTGCTTAAATGTCTTGACGAATACGAAGGCGGATTCTATTTCCGCAAACTTACCGAGGTTGAGTGCGGCTGCGACACAATCACCGCATTCATGTATTTCGGAAGGGGACACTTTTTCGGCATGAAAGAGGTCTCGGACGGGGACTATAGAAAATTTTCGGGGGAGAAATGAGAAACAATTCCGCAATGGTTGTATTTTCCGGCGGGCAGGACAGCACAACCTGTCTTGGCTGGGCTTTGAGAAAGTTTGAAAAGGTGCACACAATCACGTTCAGCTATGGTCAGAACCATTCCATCGAACTGGTTCAGGCGGAAAAGATAGCCGAAAAGATGGGTGTCAGCCACAGAATAGTCGATATATCTTTTTTTGCCGGACTGGTGGATTCCGCGCTCACAACCAAGGGTGCAGACGTTTCCGAACGCCATCCCAGACTGAAAAATCTGCCTGCGTCATACGTTCCGAACCGCAACGCGCTGTTTCTGACCCTTTCCCACGCTTATGCGCAGCTCAAAGGGTGCGACAACCTGGTGGCGGGGGTCTGCGAAACGGATTTTTCAGGCTATCCTGATTGCCGGATGGTGTTTGTTCAGGCTCAGGAAAGGGCGCTGAATCTAGGCAGTGAAACGGAGCTTATGATACATACGCCTCTTATGTACCTGAACAAAGCGGAAACATTCAAGCTGGCGAAGGACTGCGGCGTTCTTGATATGGTGCTTGAAGACAGCCACACCTGCTACGAAGGCGACAGAACCGTCAGACACCAATGGGGCTACGGCTGCGGCGGATGTCCTGCATGTAAACTGCGCGCAAAAGGCTACGAGGATTATCTGAAACTTTAGATTAGCTTGAATCTGCGGGAAGAGGTGCGGCGAAGCTGTCTTATCTTCTTACGTTTTCTATGAGCACCCGCAGACTGGAAAGAAACTGGGCGAAATTCTTGGAATCTACAAGAACAGAGGAGGCGTCCGGCTGGTTGAACGTTTTTGCTATCTCCGCGAAAAGGTTGAGCAGGAGTGCGTTTTCTGTTTCAGGCACAAGAATCATAATTATCACCTGTGCCGGGCTGCCGTCGGATGAATCGAAATTTATTCCTGCGCGTGATATGCCGACGGCTATCAACGGTTGCTTCAACCCTTTAACCCTCGCGTGTGGAACCGCCACCCCGTTTGAAAGTCCGGTTGGCATGAGTCTTTCACGCTCAATGAGTTTTTCCTGTATCATATTCACATCAAGACCGGTTTTCTGAAACAGGACGCTCATTTCCTCTATTACCTCTATCGGTGTGCGAGCCGAAACCTTGCTCATGAAATACTTGTCGGAAAGGTAAGAAACAAAACGTCTGCCGGGTTTGAGCTGCAATACCCGTTTTACCACCGGACCGCAGAACAGTGATGTTGCAAGCGCCATCACCAGAAGCGAAACGAAGAGCCTTTCGTCTATTACCCCCATCTGCAGAGCGAGCAGGGCAAGGATTATCTCCATGGCTCCACGCGCGTTCAGTGCAACTCCTATGGCTATTGACTCCCTGTTCGAAAGTCCGCTGAGTTTAGCGGTTATGCCGCTTCCGAATATTTTGCCAGCAAAGGCTATTATGATTATCACCATGGTGAGCATGAAATCGAAATTGGCGGTTATATTCACTTTCAGACCGATGCTTGCGAAAAACAGTGGTGCGAAAACGAAGGAAACAAGCTGGGTTATGGTCTTTTTTGTGTGTTCTGACAGGTGTTTGCTGTCACCCAGAGCAACGCCGGCGAGGAACGACCCGAATATGGCGTGTATGCCGATTGCTTCGGCGGCGGCGGCGCTGAGAAACGTCAGTACCAGCACAAAACCAAGGGTGCCGGCAGGCCAGCTCAGGTATGCCTGAACCCATGTAAGTGCCTTGTCTATGATTTTCCGCCCGATGGTGAGCATCACTGCGGAGAAGAGTATCGTCATGATAAGCGTGGCGGCGATGCCTGACGCGCCAGAGTGCCCTAAGCCGAAAAGGGCAAGTATAACTGCGAAAACAAGCCAGCCGATAAGGTCGTTAAGGACTGCCGCCGCAATAGTTATCATTCCCAGTTCACTTCGGTACAGATTCAGATCCATAAGGGTACGGGCGATGACAGGCAATGCCGAAATTGACATTGCGGTGGCTATGAACAGGGCAAATATGGTATCGTAGTGCCCTACAGCAGCCCCGAACTGTTCGGGAAACATGTACGCCGCTCCGAAACCGACTGCAAAAGGGATTATAAGTCCGCCCATTCCTGTTATGGCAGCTATGCGTCTTGCTTTTATGATGGCTGCGAACTCGACCTCCATACCCGCTACAAGCAGGAACAGAGCTATGGATACGGATGTGATGCCCTCTATCATGGATGCCGTGTGCCCCTCGGCGGGGAACATCCAGTGGAGCATATCGGGAGAGATATATCCGAAAACGGTGGGACCGAGCACAAGTCCGGCGATTATTTCGCCAAGAACCGCAGGCTGGTTCATGCGGCGGGCTATCTCGCCGAAGCTCCACGCGAAGAGCAGGAGAACACCTATCGACAGAAAGAGAGGAGCTGCAACTTCGGTCGAACCGTGCATCTGTACCTCGATTTCGGAAAAATTTAATGGATTATGTATTAAATGACTTCGTTTTGCAACGACTTATTCAGTGATGTGGAAACACACTCACAGGAAGTCGCATTGCTGAAACCAAGAAGCGCAGAAAGGTGTTTAATCGGCCTTCCTGATAAGGATTTCAACCCTTCTGTTGCGTTCTCTGTCCTGTTCGGAGATGTTAGGGGCGACAGGCTGGTATTGACTGTATGCCACCGCACTGAAACGTTCAGGGTCAAGAGCTGGATTTTTCAGTATGGCTTTAAGGAAATTGACAGCGCGCGCGGAAGAAAGTTCCCAGTTGGAAGAATAGCCGCTGCCTTCGGAAGGGTTGTCATCTGTATGTCCGGCAACCTGAACCTTTTCCTGAGTCTTTTCAAGCATAATGGACAGATCATAAGCAATCCGGTCTGCCTCCGGCAGAAGTTCCGAACCGCCGGAAGGAAACAGCGCTATATCGCGTATGGTTATCATCAGTCCTTCGTCGGTCATGGATGTTGCTATGTATCCGGGAAGGTTTTCCATGTTGATGTACTGGTTGACTTTCTTTTGCAGAGTTGCCAGTTCGCCCTGTTTCGGCGGTATCATCTCACGTGTTGCCTCGCCCTGGTCGCTTGTTTTCTCGTTATTGTCTGTGGAGTGTTTCTGATTGGAAGGCTGTATCGAAGCATCCCCCATAACCCCTTTCTGGGATGTGAAGATGATACTGAAAACTTTACTCATTTCCATCAGCTTTTGTTTGTCTGTCTGGCTTGTGGCAAAAAGAACGATGAAAAGCGCAAGCAGAAGGGTCAGAAGGTCGGCATAGGGTATGAGCCATGTTTCATCGACGTGTTCTTCGTGCTTCGGACAGCGCTTTTTTTTAGCCATATTAAAGTTCCGGTGTTTTTCTTTCGTGTGCTTGCAGGAAAACAGCGAGTTTGTCCTGCATTGTCGATGCGGAATCACCCGCCTGAAGGGACATTATTCCTGCGAAGACTATTTTTTTAAGCTCCGCTTCGTGGTGCGACATCCTTTTCAGCTTGTTACAGAAGGGGTGGCATATAACGTATCCCATGAAGATACCGAGCAGGGTTGCTATGAACGCCGCAGCAATGGAGTGACCGAGTTTTTCAATATCCGAAAGGTTACCAAGAGCGGCAACAAGACCCACCACCGCACCGAGAACTCCAAGGGTGGGGGCATAGCCTCCCGCCTGTGAAAATATGGAGGCGAAACCGTGGTGGCGCTCCTCCATAAGGTGTATATCCTGATCCAGAACATTTTCAACAAATTCCGGTTCACGACCGTCTATTATCATCATAAGACCTTTTTTTATGAAAGGATCCTGCATGTCGGAAGCATGAGGTTCAAGGGCGAGCAGACCGTCCCTGCGCGCTATGGAGGCATAGTGGAGAAAAAGCTCCATAACCTCTTCCTCTTTCATGAGTTTCTGACCAAATAAAACTTTTTTAAGCAGTTTCGGGAAGGCTTTCAGATCACGCATGGGGAAGGCGTTAAGAACAGCCGCAGCCGTTCCTCCTATAATAATAAGGTATGCCGCCGGCACCAGAAGTGCGTGGAGAGCAACGCCCTTCATAACCATACCGACACCCAAAGCTATTATCGCTACTATGAGACCTATTATAGTTGACGGTTCCATCATTTAACCTCTTCTGAGATTGTATCATATTTATACACAAGATTTTATATTGTGCAAGCCAGTTGTTTCGGCGCAGCATTTAATGCGTTATAGGTCAGCTCTCAGAGATTGAAGTAAGATATTCCCAGCGTTCATACTTTTCGAGAATTATAATATCAAGTTCATCTACAACTTTTTGTAGTTCTGCAAGTCTGGAATAGTCGGCTTTTCCGTTATGCAATTCATTTTCAGCTTCGGCTTTACGTGTTTCCAGAGCCTCGATATCCGCCTCAATGGTTTCGAATTCCTTTTTTTCAGCATAGGACAGCTTTTTGATGTTTTTGGTTTTTGGTGGTTCATCCGTCTGTTTCTTCGGTTCTTTTTCCTGCTTTTCCTGAGCTTTTGACTCCATAAACTCGGTAAAACTGCCGTAGAACATGTCGATATTGCCTTTTCCGTCGAAAACCATCAGCTTGTCCGTTACTCTGTCCATGAAACAGCGGTCGTGGGAGACAACGGCGATACATCCGTCGAAATCAGCGAGAAAATCCTCAAGTACGGAGAGTGTCTTTATGTCCAGATCGTTGGTCGGTTCGTCAAGAATCAGGAAGTTAGGGTTCTGCATCAGTATTATGACAAGGTGCAGTCTGCGTTTTTCTCCGCCGGACAGCTTTTTGACAGGTGTGCTGTGCATCTGGGACGGAAACAGGAATTTTTCAAGCATCTGCCCTGCGCTTATGCTCTTGCCGTTTGGCAGCAGTATGTTTTCTTTGACATCCCGCACTATGTCTATGATGCGCTTTTCCGGGTCAAGCTCGCGGCTGTGCTGGTCGAAAACGGCGAAACACGTGTTTATGCCCGCTGTTATTTCACCTTTGTCCGGCTGTTCCTGACCTGCGATAATGCGCAGAAAGGTGCTTTTTCCGGCACCGTTAGGACCCACTATGCCCAGCTTCTCCTTGTGACCGAAAACGTAAGAGACGGGATTGATTATCTGCCTGCCGCCGTAGCTCTTTTCTATGTCCTTTATCTCAAGGATTACGCCGCCCAGTCTGCGCCCGGTTATCTCAAGCTCAAGCGCATCGGGACGTTTTACAATCTCCCTGTTCTGCATGTCCGTAATGCGGTCTATGCGTGCCTTCTGCTTTGTTGAGCGCGCTTTTGCCCCCCTGCGCAGCCATTTCAGCTCGTTGCGCAGGATGTTCTGTATTCTGTCCTCTTCCCTTGCTGCGGACTGTTCCATTTCGGTCTTTTTTTCAAGGTAATAGGAATAGTTTCCTGAGAAAGTGTATATTGCGCCCCTGTCTATTTCTATGATGTTATTGCATATCTCATCAAGGAAGTACCTGTCGTGGGTGACCATCAGAATGGATTTTGTCGTCCGTTTCAGATAGCTCTGGAGCCACTGTACGGTCTCTATGTCAAGATGGTTGGTTGGTTCGTCCAGAACCAGCAGATTGCCTTCGTCTATGAGAGCCTGCGCCAGAGCCACCTTTTTCAGCATTCCGCCGGAAAGGTTCTCCATCAGCATTGACAGGTCGTTTATGCCAAGCTCTCCGAGGATTGATTTTATCTCCGATTCATACGCCCACGCGTTCAGTCTGTTCAGCTCGCCTATGGTGCTGTCAAGGCGCGTTTTGTATTCGTCCGTGTCCTGAGGGTGGGAGCAAAGGCTTTCGTATTCTCTGACAAGTCCGACCAGAGTGCTGTCGCTGCGGAAGATATGGTCGAGTATGGTGTCGCCCTGCTCAAACTGCGGAAGCTGGGGCAGCCAGTTTATCCTGCACTGTCTGTTCCATGAGACTGTTCCGCCGTCGGGCTGTTCATCCTTCGCTATCATACGCAGCAGGGTCGATTTGCCGCAGCCGTTGATGCCGATGAGTGCTGTCTTTTGTCCTTCCTCAATGCCGAAGGAGATATTTGTGAAGAGGGTCTTGTCCCCCATAGTTTTTGATACCGAATCCACAGATACGAGGTTCATGATGTTCCTTTGAGGTTTTTTAGGATGATAGCAAAGGGGATGGCAGGGGTAAAGCGAAAAAAGGGCTTCCTGAGAAGCCCTTTTATGGAATTATTTATTTCTGTCCGCCGCCGAGCGCTTTATAAAGGCTGATACGGCTTGTCAGGTCAGCCTCTCTCACAGAGACCAGACCTATCTGTGCATCAAACAGTGACCTCTGTGCATCGAGCACCGCAAGATAGCTGTCTATACCTTTTTCATAGCGCAGAAGAGAAAGCTCATATGCGCGCTTTGCGGCTGCCGTCTGTGCTTTCTGTGCGTCAAATTGTTTGCCGTACGTTGCCTTGGATGAGAGTCCGTCCATAACCTCTTTGAAAGCGGTCTGGATGGTTTTTTCATAGGCTGCCGCGGCTATCTTCTGGTTATTGTTAGCATTTTCCAGATTTATCCTGTTTCTGCCTGCATCAAATATAGGCAGATTTATTTTCGGTGCGAAGCTCCACGCGAAGGTTGAACCTGAGGAGAACAGGTCGCCAAGCTCGCCGCTTGCCACGCCGAAATAGCCTGTAAGGGTGACAGAGGGGAAAAATGCCGCTCTTGCCGCGCCTATGTTGGCGTTATAGGATATAAGGTTCTGCTCGCTCTGGCGAACGTCTGGTCTGTTAAGAAGAACGTCCGATGGCAGACCGACTGGCAGTTCTTTTATGAACTCAACGCTGTCTATGTCCTCTTTCAGAAGCGATTCGTCTATCTCCGCTCCGGCAAGGAGGTTCAGAGCGTTCTTATCAAGCTCTTTCGCTCTTGTATACTGCTGGATGGAGGCTTTTGCCGCTTCAACGGCTGAAACCGCCTGAACAAGGTCAAGCTCTGTGCGCACACCCGCGTCATAGCCCCTTTTCACAAGGGAATAGGAGTCCTGACGGGTTTTCAGAGTTTCTTTAGATATCTCAAGCATTTTTGAATCCGCAAGGTACGCAAGGTAAGCGTTGGCGGTTTCGGCAATGAGTGACATCTGGGTTGCTGTTCTCGCCTCTTCTGTTGCCATGTACTGACGCAGAGCGGCTTCGTTAAGGCTTCTTATCTTGCCGAAAAGGTCAACCTCGTAAGAAGTGTTGACGTTTGCGGAGAAGGATGAGCTTGTAACCGACTGACCGGAAGAGCTTGCGTTTTCAGGAACGGCAGTTCTGGAACCCTCTGCCGAAAGGTTCACAGAGGGGATAAGGTCTGCCTTCTGAATCCTGTATGCCGCTCTTGCCTTTTCAATGTTCAGTGCAGCGGTGCGCAGGTCTCTGTTGTTGTCCAGAGCAGTCTGTATAACATTCTGCATGTTTTCCGAGCGGAAATAGTCTTTCCATGCTATATCGGCTGCCTTCTGTTCGGAAATTTCCGTTTTCGTTCCGCCCCATTTATCCGCAACAGGCATGTCGGGACGCTTGTATTCAGGCGCCATGGTGGCGCACCCTGCCATAAGAGTGACCGCCGCCGCAGTTATCACGAGTTTATTTAACATTGTCTATCTCCCTGCGGATAATCTTTCTTCCGAACTTGCCTCTGATCATGATGAAGAACATCGGCACAAATATCATTGCGAGGAACGTTGCCGCAATCATACCGCCGATAACTCCGATACCGATGGCGTTCTGGCTGGCAGAACCCGCGCCGTTTGAGATGGCGAGGGGCGTAACGCCGAGAATGAACGCCATAGAGGTCATTACGATGGGACGCAGCCTCATTTTTGATGCGTGCATCGCTGATTCTATAAGACCCATTCCATGGTCAAAAAGTTCGCTTGCAAACTCGACGATAAGGATGGCGTTCTTCGCCGCCAGACCGATGGTGGTAAGCATACCCACCTGGAAGTATACGTCGTTTGACATTCCGAAGAATTTGGTTGCCGCAACCGTACCGAAAATACCCATGGGAACGATGAGGATTACCGCAAAGGGCACCGCCCAGCTCTCATAAAGCGCTGCGAGACAGAGGAAAACCACCAGCAGCGATATGGAGTAGAGAAGCATGGTCTGTGAACCCGCCTGTATCTCTTCATATGAGAGACCGGACCATTCGAAACCTATGCCTTTGGGCAGCTTCTGCGCCAGTTCGCCCATAATATTCATTGCTTCGCCGGAGCTTACGCCCGGTGCAGCCTGACCCATAATCTGCTGTGAAGAGGTGCCGTTATACCTTTCCAGCTTTGGCGAACCGAATGTCCAGTGCGCTGTGGCGAATGAGGAGAACGGAACCATTTCACCTTTATTGTTCTTTATGAACCACTTGTTTATGTCATCAGGTACCATACGGGAAGTTGCGTCACCCTGTATGTAAACCTTTTTGATACGTCCTTCGTGGAGGAAGTCGTTCACATATGAAGAACCCCAAGCCGCCTGAAGAGTTTCGTTGATATCAGAGATGGAGAGACCCAGAGCGGACGCTTTTTCGTGGTCTATATCAACTTTATAGAGCGGCACGTCGGACAGACCGTTGGGACGAACGCCAACAAGTCTTTTGTCCTGTGCAGCCATTCCAAGCATCTGGTTTCTGGCGTTCATAAGTGTTTCGTGTCCGAGGTTTGCCCTGTCAACAAGCTGCATGTCGAAACCGGTAGCGTTACCCAGCTCGATGATTGGGGGCGGGAAGAAAGCGAATACCATTGCATCTTTGATGGGATACATAGCGCCCATTGCTCTCTGCGCTATGGCTGCCGCTTTCTGGTCGGGTCTTTTTCTTTCAGACCAGTCTTTCAGCCTGATAAAGCCGAGACCTGTATTCTGTCCGCGTCCAGCGAAGCTGAAGCCTGAAACTGTGAACACGGATTCAACGTTGTCTTTTTCCGCTGTCATGAAATACTGTTCAACTTTTTTGACAGTTTCCATGGTTCTTTCCTGGGTTGAACCGGGAGGTGCCGCAATCTGTACGAAGATGATACCCTGGTCCTCGTCCGGAAGGAACGATGTGGGGATGTGTACGAAAAGATATACCAGTCCGCCTATGATGAGACCGTAAAGAAGAAGGAAACGACCTGTTTTCGCTGCGACGTAGCCGACACTGGATTCGTACATATCACGGCTTGCGTTGAACATTCTGTTGAACCAGCCGAAAAATCCTGTCATATGCTCTTTGTGCCCTTTTTCAACAGGTTTGAGCATGGTGGCACAGAGTGCGGGTGTAAGCACTAGCGCAATCAGCACCGACAGAGCCATCGCCGAAACGATGGTGATTGAGAACTGACGGTAAATTGCACCGGTTGAGCCTGCAAAGAATGCCATGGGAATGAACACCGCAGACAGTACCATTGCGATGCCGATAAGTGCGGAGGTTATCTGGTCCATGGATTTGCGCGTCGCATCCCGCGGACTCAGCCCTTCCTCACTCATGATACGTTCAACGTTTTCAACAACAACGATGGCATCGTCCACCAGAAGACCGATGGCAAGAACCATAGCAAACATCGTAAGGGTGTTTATGGTGAATCCGAATGCCGAAAGCACGGCAAATGTTCCCAGAAGAACGACCGGAACCGCAATAGTCGGGATAAGAGTCGCCCGGAAGTTCTGGAGAAACAGATACATTACGAGGAACACCAGTATGATGGCTTCCACAAGGGTTTTGATAACCTCGTGTATGGAAAGCTCAACGAAAGGTGTCGAGTCGTAAGGATAGATAACTTTAAGCCCTGCGGGCATATAAGCTGAGAGTTCGTCTATTTTTGCTTTAACAAGTTCTGCGGTTTCAAGAGCATTTGCTCCTGTGGCTAGGCTCACAGCCATACCTGTTGCGGGCATACCCTTGTATCTGGTTACAAAGTCGTAACTCTGAACGCCGAGTTCAACCTTAGCAACGTCTTTAAGCCTTACCTGTGAACCGTCCGAATTTACCTTGATGAGTATTTTGTTAAAGTCGGCAACGGTTTTAAGTTTGGACTGAGCCGTAACGGTGGCGTTGAGCTGCTGACCTTTGATGGCGGGTGTTCCGCCGAGCTGACCTGCGGAAACGTCGGCGTTCTGCGCCTCGATTGCGGATGAAACGTCGGCTGTCGTGAGTTTATAGCTGTTCAGCTTCGATGGATCCAGCCAGATACGCATTGCGTACTGCTGTCCGAAAACTGTAAGAGTACCGACACCCGGAACACGGCTTACAGGATCCGCCACTTTGGAGTTCAGAAAGTCGCCGATGGCGTTCTGATCCATCTTGCCGTCTTCTGAATAGAAACCGGCAACCAGAAGAAAGCCTTTTGATGACTTGGCAACAGTTACGCCCTGTTCCTGAACTTCCTGCGGAAGTGTGGACATGGCGGACTGGAGTTTGTTCTGTACCTGAACCTGCGCAATATCCGGGTCTGCCTCCGGCTCGAAAGTAAGTGTTATGGTCACGTTACCTGTGGAGTCGCTGGCAGAAGAGAAATAACGCAGATAGTCGATACCCGTCAGTTTCTGTTCGATAACCTGGGTAACGCTGTTTTCAAGCGCTTCCGCTGACGCACCGGGGTAGTAGGCGCGTATCTCGACAGAGGGCGGGGCTATGCGGGGATACTGCTCTATGGGCAGTGTTTCTATCGCCAGGATACCCCCAAGCATAATTACGATAGCAATCACCCATGCAAAGACTGGGCGGTCTATGAAGAATCTTGACATCTATTCAATCCTTATTTCTTTTCATATGGAACGGTTTTCACTGTCGCGCCGGGCTGAACTTTCATAAGTCCTTCGACCATGACCACGTCGCCTGCCGCAATGCCGCTGTCAACGAGCCATTTATCGCCCACGACAGATGAAACCTTAACCGGTGCAGGGTTGATTACGTTGTCCTTGCCGACCTTGAAAACTATGGTGCTGCCGTCTGCATTGCGGACAACAGACTGCTGAGGAATCAGTATAGCGTTTTCAACTTTTGACTGAACGAGTCTTGCGTGGACAAAAAGTCCGGGGAGTATGTCCATGTTCGGGTTGTCAAAAAGAGCGCGAAGCTCAACCATACCTGTGGATTCGTCAACGGTTACATCGGAAAACTGAAGGTGTCCAAGGAGTTTGAACGCCTGTCCGTTTTCAAATACAAGCTCCACAGGGGGAGTGCTGCCCATAGTGTTTTTAAGGTTCATGACCTCTTCAGCAGATTGGGTTACGTCAACGTAAATGCGGTCAAGCTGCTGAACCGTCGCCAGCGCATCCGCCTGATTCGCAGTCACCAGTGCGCCTTCGGTTACGGAAGATTTACCAACGCGTCCCGAAACGGGGGAGAGTACCTTTGTATATCTGAGATTGATCTCAGCCTGAGCAACGGATGCCTTTGCCACCGCGATATCTGCCTTTGCCTGTGCAAGTGCGGCTGCTGCGTCGTCATAGTCCTGTTTGCTGACGGCTCCTGCCTTAACAAGCTCTGCATATCTTTCAGCTTTAGCTCTAACTGACATAATGTTAGCTTCTGCTTTCTGAAGTGCCGCCACGGCGCTGTCATAAGCTGCCTGATAGGGTGCCGGGTCTATCTGATAAAGCTGCTGACCCTCTTTTACGTTTCCCCCCTCAGTGAACATTCTTTTGAGTATGATTCCGGAAACCTGCGGGCGTATCTGCGCCACGCGGAATGCGGATGTTCTTCCGGGAAGTTCTTTGCTTACAGAAACTGTCTCCGGTGCGGCAGTGATAACCGTTACCTCTGTCGGAGGCATTGCACCTGCCTGACCCTGCTGAGCGGCAGGTTTTTTTGTCATCCAGTACGCAGCTGCAATAACAACGATAGCTAATGCGGCGACGGCGAATAATACCTTGTTTTTCATCGCTTTTTCCTCAAAAATCAGATTTATTCTACAATCAGGAGCCTTTTGAGCAGCCTGATAACATCCTGTTTCATCTTTTCCATGTCATAGTTTTCGATACCCTGACACATTACAGACTGGAAAGTGCCTATAATAGTTCCCCATATCATCTCGGCAAGCACGAGCGGATCCGCTTCAACTATCTGTCCGTTGTCGATTCCACGTTTAATGGTCTCTGTAAGTGGTTTGATGATCATTTCGTTCTTTTCGATGATATCTTCCTCCACGGTGCGGTATTTCTGCATGAAAGCAAAATATTTGTTAACACGTTCAAAAGATTCAAACGTATAGTCCAGAAATTCGCAGAGACTTGCCATTGGGTCTCTGTCTGAACTGAATATACGCATCTTTTCCGCTGTGAAGGGTTCTACGAACTCATTATGAACATAATGGAAAAGCTCCTCCTTATTGGCAAAATAATTGTAAAGAGTTCCCTTTGCCACTCCGGAGTGCTTTGCCACCACCTCCATGGTGATGGGCGCATTTTTATCTATGAGAGAGAGCACGGATTCCACGATCTCTTTCTTCATCATTTCGTCCATCATCTTTTTTTTCTTTGAAATGGTATTCACTTTTTCTCCGTTAAACAAATGTTTGGGGTCTGACTGGTCAACAATATGACCGTTCGGTCATTTAGTCAATATATAACTTTGTGAAATTTTCTCCATGATTTAATTTGCATTGATAATTAAGAAAAAATATTTATAATGAATAAAAAAAGGAGAGAAAGAATGATTGGTTTCGGTCTTATCACCCTTGCGTTTCTGGTTTTCGGTCTTGCAGCGGCCGTGCTTTTCATCTGGACCATAGTAGATATAATACGCTCGGATTTCAAAGACGGAGCAACAAAAATAGTATGGATAATCGCCGTTATAGCCTTCAACTTTCTCGCTATAATTATCTACCTCATTTTCGGAAAAGAAACGAAAGTAAAAAAAGAAACGCAGTCAAACCCTATGGTCGATTAAATTTAAATTATCGGTGTGCATTTTTCACAAACGCTTGTTTGTCAGGGTTATTGCCGTTGACAAATGACAGTTGCGGTGGTTTTATTGTTTAATATTTATTTAAAATGCAGGTTTGTCTGATGAACAGGTTTCCATCTGGAAAGTGGCTCGCGGCCGCTCTCTTTCTTCTATTTCTAATAGATATAATATTTGTATGTTTCAGTTATTATATTTCAAAAGACGGACTTCTGCGTGAAATAGGCAGTGAAACGAAATCAGCGGAACAGATGTTTACGTCCAGTATGGATTTTTCTGCAAGGTATATGCAGGAGATAGCCGCTTTCATAGCGGCAGACAGTACGACACAGAAACTTTTCTATAAAGGTGTTAAAGCTGCTCAGACGGGTGATGAGGAGCTTGAAAGTAAATACCGCGAACAGCTTTACGATCATATAAGCGACGGCTGGAACCAGCTTCACGGTACATACGGCATTACTCAGCTCCATTTTTTTATGCCCGGCGGTGCAACTTCATTCCTTCGAATGCATAAACCTGGAAACTATGGCGACGACCTGCGCGGAGTGCGCCTGAGCATTGAAGATACCAATTCCTCGCAAAGTCCTAAAAATGGTTTTGAGGTCGGAAGGGTTGAAGCCGGAATACGCGGAGTTGTTCCTTTCTTCTACACACAGTCGGGCGGTCAGCCTGTTCATATAGGTGCTCTGGAGGTCTGTTCATCGTTTGATACTATTCTTAAAACCCTTAAAGACTCACTTTCAGCTGATCTTGCGGTGTATCTTTCCGTTTCAAAGCTGCAGCATACTATGTGGCAGTACCAGTACATAAACAAGCTGAACGAAACCTCCCCGGTGAACGGATATATAGTTGAGAACACCACTACAAGCATCGTTCAGGACGAAATAGAGAAAAATCCAGAATACAATATATTTAAACGCGACAAACCAAGAATCTTGCAGGACGGAAGCGGCGTTTATTACATAAGCGCTTTTCCGTTTTACGATTATCAGTCAATACGCGATAAAAAGGATGAACCTGCCGGATACGTTGTCATAAGAAAGGATATAACAGCTCTTTACGCCAAATTCAGACAAAATAATAATATGATACTGGCTTATGCCGTTGCAGCGTATGTGCTGGTTGTAATGGGTTGTTATGCGGCATGGAAATACGGCTCGCGTATGTTTATGGACATAATAGACCAGAGGACGAACGAACTTATAGCCGCAAAGGTTGAGGCTGAACTTGCGAACAGGGCGAAGAGTGAGTTCCTTGCAAACATGAGCCACGAGATACGCACACCCATGAACGGCATCATAGGCATATCCGACATAATAATGAAACAGGATATACCTGACAGGATACGCGATCAGGTGGAGATACTGAAAAGGTCGGGCAGGCTTTTGCTTGGTATTGTGAACAATATCCTTGATTTTTCAAAGATAGAGGCAGGGAAGATGCACGTTAACAGGGAGCCTGTAAAAATTCGGGACGAAGTTGACGGCATAATCTGTATGCTGGGGGTTTCTGCATATGCCAAGGGACTTGAGCTTGTTGTGGATTATGAAGATAATCTGCCAGAGGCTATCGTCTCCGATAAAATGTGGTTCGGACAGATTCTTGTCAATCTCATAGGCAATTCGCTTAAATTTACCGATAAGGGATGTATCACTCTGAAAATCAGCTATTCGCCGGAAACATCAATGATCGTTTTCCGCATTTCCGACACAGGTATCGGCATACCGGAGGAGAAGGCGCAGGAAATCTTCCGTCCGTTTTCGCAGGCGGGCATATCGACAGGGAAATACGGCGGAACAGGGCTTGGACTTTCCATATGCAAATCCGTTGTGGAGGAACTTGGCGGCGAGATAGGTTTTTATAATAACGAAGAGCGCGGGTGTACCTTCTGGTTCACACAGCCTGCGGACAGAAAGTCAAATGTGGTCAGCGTCCGTTTAGACCTTTCTAATATTACTTTCCAGACAATGCTGAAATGCTCTTCACAGGAGCGGTGGGTAATAAGATGCCTTACGGAATGCGGAGCGAAATATCACGGAAAGTATCTTCTGGATACATTTACCCGCGAAAACGGCGAATTTGTGGTCATTGCCGATGCGGAACTGTTTTTCAGCAAAGATATAAACGAGCGGCATAATAGTTTTCATATGAGCGGTGTCCGTTACATACTGCTTGAGGACGGTGCGGATTCACATCTTCCCTTTGAAAACATAGATTACATGCGTTTTTCTGTTATGACCAAGCCTGTTTTCGATGAAAAGCTGATCTCAGAGGTGAAGGAGAGCAGGTCTTCCGGAGCAATGGAAAAAAAACGCAGTGCATATGACGGTATTTTCGCTGGATACAGGGTTCTTGTTGTTGAAGACAATGAAATAAACCGTCAGGTTATCACAATATATCTCAGAATATGGGGCAGCGAGTGTGTTTTTGCAGACAATGGCAAACAGGCTGTTGATATTGCCGCGGGAGGCGGTTTCGACCTGATTCTGATGGACTGCCTTATGCCGGTTATGGACGGATATCAGGCTACGGAGGTTATCCGTAATATTGAACGTGCCAAAAAAACACCCAGAGTCCCGATAATCGCCATGACTGCAAACGCCATGCAGGGCGACAGGGAGACGTGTATAAGCGCTGGAATGGATGATTATATCAGCAAGCCTTTTAACGAAGACGAGGCGGTTGAAGCCATTTCCAGATGGATAACGCCAATGGTCACAGCGAAAAAGGAAATTGCCGGGCCAGTGCACACAGATATAGATTCGTTTGACAGAGCGTCATTTGACAAACTTGCTGCGATGCTTGGTGATAATATGCCGCTTCTGCAGGAGTTTGTAACAACCTATCTGCATACCAGCGAACAATACATCAAAGATATGATAACCGCAGTGCAGGGCAAGGATAATGCGCAGATGCTGATGGCCGTCCATTCACTGAAATCAGGCAGCGCCTCGATGGGCTGTATGAGGCTTTCGCAGCTATGCGGCGACGCCCAGAGTATGCTGAAGAATACTGAGAAATTCGTAGGCGGAGAGATGGCAAAACTTATAATTGAGGAGTATAAGGAATCATCCGCGCTTCTGGAGGAATATTTCAGGCAATATCAGAACGGAAAATGACCGTGATGTTACGTCCCTCCTTTTTCGCATGGATAAGGGCTTTCTGTGCATTTTTTATTAGTACGGATTCGTCTGAACCGTATTCTGGAAATATTGCCGCCCCAACGCTTGCAGTCACCGATATATCCCGTTCGCCGGTATGAAATGGCTCACTGAACAATATTCTTATTTTTTCCGCCTTTTCAAACAGGTCTTTTTCATCCGCAACTCTCGGCAGCAGGACTGCAAACTCATCTCCGGCGAGTCTGCATACGATATTTTCTTCTGAGAGCTTTATCCTCTCCGCGGCTTTCCTGAGCAATGCGTCTCCTGTGCTGAATCCGTATTCGGCGTTTATCATCCTGGAACCGTCAATATCTGCTATTATCACCGCTCCGCAAGCGTTGACCAGTTTTGCCGCCTCTATTTCGTCTTCCAGTCTGGATATGAAAAACTCTCTTTTCGGCAGCCCCGTTATGCGGTCATATTTTTTAAGTTCCGCTATGCTGGCTTCATAGTGCCTGCGCTGGGTTATGTCCCTTGTGACTCCGAGCAGTCCGATAAAATCATTCTTTTCGCTGTACAGTCCGGTAACGTTCACATCGACCCAGATTGTAGATCCGTCTTTGCAGGGCTGTTCCAGATCCGCACGGAAGCCGGGGAACGGAACCCCTTTTGCAATACATTCCTTCAGAACTTTCAGCCCTTCGTTAACTATAAGCCGTGAATCCGGCATCAGCACCTGATCCAGCGACATTGCCATGACCTCTTCCGGCGTGTAGCCGCGCATCTTTTTGACAGAAGGGCTTGCGTATGTCAGCCTGCCGTTGATATCCATTGTCCAGATAACATCCGAGCAGTTTTCCGCAAGGAGCCTGTGACGTTCTTCGCTGATTTTAAGCGCGTCGCGCATCATTTTTGTTTCGGTGATGTCTATGGCTGTGCCTATGACGTAGGTTTCGCCCTTATACTGTATCGTTCTGCCGGAATGGTCTATCCATCTGGTTTCGCCGTTCTTTTTCCGTATCTTCATTTCATAGCGGTCGGGTACGTTTTCACCCCTTGCTCTTGCACGGGTTCTTTCTTTTGCAATTTCGCGGTAGTCGGGATGTATGAACTCGAATTCCTCCATATGCAGAAGCTCTTCCCGCTGGTATCCGGTAATCTCGGCAATTGCCGTGTTTGCGGTCACTATTTTCGTGCCTTTAAGCATGTAGATTGCGGCGGTGGAGTTTTCCACTAATGTCTTGTACTGCTCCTGTGCCTCGGACAGCTCGTGGTTTATCTGCTCGTTCTGGCTGCGGTTTTTTTTCATTCTTTTAAATAGGAGAAAGATATAGAACACAAGTCCTAATGCTATCAGGATAAGAACAGGTATTGTCAGTCTGCTTAAAAATGAGGTTTTTTCCTTAATTTTTTCAGAATAGAGAAATCCGTCGAAGCTGAAATCCGGTTTAAGCATACCGAGGCTTTTGTACACTCCGGCTATGTGTTCCCACCTTCCCGGGTTCATATAGCCTATTTCAACCAGTTCCGGTTTCAGCATTTCGTCCATCTCTTTTGCTTCATGAAGATAGAAGTCTTTCGGGTGTTTTGATGAATATTTATTTAATATAACGTCGGCTATCTCCTCTTTGTGGGTCATGGCGTAGTACCAGCCTTTAAGGGAGGCGCTGCGGAAGGCGGCAACTGTGTCAGGATCAGTGTTTATCATGTATTCTGATGTGAAGAGGTTGTCACCGTAAAAGTCTATTCCGGCGGCTCTGGGGTCAAACACCTGATAGGGTATGTGCTCTTTTTCGAGATAATAAGTCTCGTTGGTGACGTATGCGGAGATTGCGTCCACCCGTCTGTCGATGAGGTCGCGGGTGTCAAAGGTATGCGGGATAAACCGGAGGTCTCCTGGTGAAATCTTCTCCCGCTGAAGATAAGCTATAAGCTCTTCGGACTGTCTTTCGAACATGACCTTTTTGCCGGGGAGGTCATGGATGGTCTTGAGCCTCTTTTCATCCTGAAGAGTCAGAATGACCAGCGGGGAATGTTGGAATATTACGGCAAGAACAACTACGGGCTGACCGTTCTGTCTGGCGAGCAGAAGGCTGTTTGTTCCCACTCCGAACTGCGCCTTTCCGCTTAAAACCTCGCCTATGACGTCCGATTCCGGCTGCGCCTCTTTTATGGTGACGTCCAGTCCGGCGTCGTCGTAAAAGCCCTTCTCTTTCGCGGCGTAATATCCGGCGAACTGGAACGCATGGGTCCATTTCAACTGGAGTGTAACCTTCTGCCTGTCCTGTGCAATGGCGGAGGAGAAGAGCAGCAGCGCAAAAATTATTCCGGATAAGACAGATCTTGCCAAAATATACTCCGATAAGTGATATATCTACATATAATATCCTACCAGATTTCGGGAACTATAGTTCGAAAAATTTCTTCATATCCAGAGAAATTTTTTCTCCTGCACGCAGCATCGTGCGAAGCTGCATCAGTTTTTCGTCTACGCATTGCAGAATCTCAAGCCCAGCAAGTTCCTCCCTGTCGGTCTCTATCACTTTTTTAACGCCGCCGTTATGGATGGCAAGTCTTCTGTTGCCCATCAATGCAAGAATGGGGTCGTGGGTGGACATCAGAACTATTTTTTCTTCTTTGACAAGCAGTTCAAGGGCTTTTCGCCTGTCCACTCCCGCGTTCTCAATCTCGTCGATGAGAACTATGGGGGAGGAACTGAGCATAGCTGTGTCCGCTATCATAAGGGCACGGGACTGACCGCCGGAAAGCTGTGTAAGTGCGGTTTCGTATGTGAAGGTTTCCCCTGCAAGCTCGTTTGCGCAGGTTATCACAGCCTCAACAGTTGCCTCGATGTCGGGTATCATGCGGCTTGCTGCGTGCATGGCGATGAACTCGCCGACGCTCATATCCACGACGAAGTTCATATTTTGGGAGAGCTGCGCCACCAGCTTGTTCTCAAGCCGGAATCTGTCCTCGCCGTCCAGTATCTTTCCGTTAACCATAACAGTGCGTCCGGTGGGGGTGTCCTTCTGGGCGAAACATTCTATGTCCGCCAGCAGACGGCTCTTTCCTGAACCTGTGGTGCCTACGATGCACACTATGTCGCCCGGTTTCAGTATCAGTTCGAAATTTTCGGGCGTGCCGGATTTATCGAATCCGCCGACTATGGTGACGCTGTGCACGGAGCGCTCAGCCGTGCTTTTAAGCATCGCCGCCTGTTTTAAAAACTCTATGAAATGGGATGATATCTGTTCTTTGGAAAATCCTTTATCTTCAAGGGCTTCGTTGTCCAGCGCGTCTATTATCTCTCTCGGTGTCAGTTCCGTGTCGGCAATGGAAACACCGACAGAGCGGAAATAGTCCATGCAGTAGGGGTGCTCTTCCGCAATCACCGCTACGGGGGTGTTCATAAGTTCCGTCATACGGCCGCCTCTTCCACTTCTTTGAATACCATCTTTTTGACGTTGCCCTTCTGGTGGTCTGTACCTATGGTCATTTCACCCACGCAGTAGGGGCAGATTGCCGCGGGCACGGAGAAGCGGAGTTTAGCGCCTTCGAGACTGTCAACATCGGTGGCTTTGGAAAAAGCATGTGAGAGGTCATATGCGCCCTGTCCGGTTATGCCGTTCACGAAGATTACCGATGCCTTGGGGTTTGCCTGACGCACACGGAACGAAAAGACCTCCCGCTCCGCCTGAGAAACTATATCGCCTTTTGTAACGGCGACTGTGTCCGCATAGCGCAGCATGGGTCCTATTTTTTTTGGGGTTTCAGCTCCTGCGAGGCAGTCGATAACGCATACCGCGGGTATCTCCTTTATGTGTGGGCTGCACCTGTTGCAGAGTCCGGCGCTCTCGCTTATGAGCATGTCGAATCCTTTCTTTTTCGCCCACTGGAGGCAGTCGTCGATGTTGCTGACGAAGTAGTGGTCGGGGCATAGGTTGCCCGACAGACCTGTCACGACGGATATGCCAGCCTTTTTGTAGAGCAGGTGGTCGGACGTTGAGAGGCAGTCGAATTTCACGACGCCTATTTTCGAATATATCTTTTTAAGATGTACAGCGGTTTTTATTATTACGGCGGTCTTGCCCGCAGAGGGCGGTCCCGCCACTGTTACAAGTTTCATTTATCTGTTCACCAGTACCTGAAATTTCTTTTTACCGTGCGAACTGTGTCTGCTGATGGAGCCTGCCGCCTTGCGGTATTTGGCGAAGCGTGCGTTCAGCTCATCGGAGAATACCTTCATGTCGTGTTCACGGACGAAATCCCAGCCGAACCATTTAAGTTTTGTGCCTTCCGGCAGAACGTTCGGCACGTCCGGGCATGTCGAGGGGAACTTCGCGGAAGACGATATCCCGCCCATGACGGCTCCGGTCATGAAATCCGTAACGGGTTTCATGCGCTCCTCTTTGTCCGCCTTAACCATGAGATACATGGGGCTGACCAGCGCGCCCTCTTCGGGGAATACGATGGATATGTTGTCCGTGTTGGGGCATGTGTCCGCGAAGAACCACGCCAGAACGTAAACCGCCGCGCCATCCTTCATGCTGCTTCCCGCGGCTTTCGCCATCTGGGACGCGTGCCATGTGTCCTTTATGTTGCCCGCCATGCTTTTAACGGCTTCCTCGCCGCCGTCCTTATAGATGTGCATGAGGAGCACTTCGTTAATCTCGTCCTCGCTGCCGCTCACGATGATGTTGTCTTTGTATATGGGGTTAGCAAGGTCAATCCATCGCTCAGGCACGGGGAGGTCGCCCAGTTTTTTGTGGTCTATGAGCATGACATATGCGGAGAACGAATAGACTGTGTACTGACCCAGCGGGTCTTTGAG
Organism: Seleniivibrio woodruffii; assembly: GCF_029267515.1. Classification (GTDB taxonomy): domain Bacteria; phylum Chrysiogenota; class Deferribacteres; order Deferribacterales; family Geovibrionaceae; genus Seleniivibrio; species Seleniivibrio woodruffii_A. The sequence goes on along the minus strand of NZ_JAJUIS010000004.1, from coordinate 53,568 downwards.
CTCTTTGAACTCTTCGATATAGGGTTTTGTTTCGACCGCTTTGAACAGTCCGGTGTCGAGGAACCTTTCACGGAAGGGTTTGCGCCAGTATGCGCCGAAGCCCAGAGAGGCTATTGCGTCGGGCAGTTCGTCAATGTTTTCGGTGTCCCATATATATTCGTACGGGTCGGGACCGCCGCAGCCCATGGGCACGAAGCTGACGAGCTTTTCACCGGTTTTTTCATAGTGGTCGTTGAGTGTGCTTTCGAAAGCCTCTTTAAAGAGGTGTTTGAAGGGACACACGACGTATCCGAGAAAATCCGTGCGCACCGCCGGGGTTTCGTCGGTGTAGAGGATTTTCACCTGCGAACAGCTTTCCGCAGTCTCGTTCAGCAGTTTCATAAAGATTTCGGGGTTGATGCTGCGCAGCTTCATAAATGATTCAACGGTGAGCGCCGTCATGAAGACGTGGTTGTTCTGCTCAACGGAGAGTCCGTTTGATATAAAGATGGAACGCGTGTCGGGATAAGTTGAAATGACCTCCGAAAGGGTCATTGCCGGGGTGACAAGGGGCATAATATTCCTCCGTAAGTCCGCGGAAGCGGGCACGTTTGATTTCTTATATCCTTTCCCCACAAAAGATACTTTAATTAATATAGCCATAAGCCATGTTTGGCAAACACTTTTTTTTACATGAAAATATTACGGAAACCTGACAAATTGCGGAAAGTTTTATGTCAGAGGGGTTATAGATTATGGAAAAATAACGAGGTGACGACATGTCCTTTATATTTTTTCTTGCCGCCGCCACATTCTGCATATTCAGAACCGCACGCATAGCCGAAAGGCTTTTCGACGAGATAGCCGACACCGTTAAGGTTATCTGACGCACCCGCGCTTTTATATGTAAAATCATTTGACATAATTGGTCTGATTATGCCAGAATAATCTATCGGGATTCAGGGAAGTCCGGTTAAAATCCGGCACTGCCCCCGCAACTGTAATCCGGACGAAATCCTCATTTTGTCACTGCGAAAGCGGGAAGACGAGGAGAGTAGGCTGATGGAGAGTCAGGATACCTGCCCCGGACAAACCAGCGGAGGGATGGATGACCACAAATCATTCATATAATACCAGTCTACTTTCAAATAGCGTGATATTTTCCACCTCCTGTTGCGTCCGGAGCGCAATAAGGAGGAAACATGATAGAAAAGGTGAGCAAGCGCGACGGGCGTTTCGTTCCGTTTGACGCGGAGCGCATAGCAAACGCTATCTATAAGGCGGCAAAGGCTGTGGGCGGAACGGACAGAAATACCTCTTCCGCGCTGTCCATAAAGGTCTGCCGGAACATCACCGACAAATACGGTCATTACGGCACCGTGTCCGTTGAAGAGATTCAGGACGAAGTTGAAAAGGTGCTCATTGAGCAGGGACACGCGAAAACCGCAAAAGCCTATATCCTTTACAGGAAGCAGAGAGCCGAGATGCGCGATTTTAAAGAGGCGTTCGGCGGACTTGAGTCCATCGTTGAGGAGTATCTGGGCGGAAGCGACTGGCGCGTCAATGAAAACAGCAACACAACCTATGCCCTGCAAGGACTTAACAACTACATTTCTTCAAAGATAACAGCTAAATACTGGCTGAACAAGATATATCCCCAGAACGTACAGCAGGCGCACGTCAACGGCGAATATCACATACACGATCTCGGTCTTCTGGCTGTGTACTGCTGCGGATGGGATCTGAAAGACCTGCTGGTGCGCGGTTTCGGCGGCGTACACGGTAAAGTTGAGAGCAAACCGCCCAAACATCTCCGCTCCGCAATGGGGCAGATAGTCAACTTTTTCTACACCCTTCAGGGTGAAGCGGCGGGGGCACAGGCGTTTTCAAACTTCGATACGCTCCTTGCGCCGTTCATAGCTTATGACGACCTGACATACGCCGAGGTGAAACAGGCTATGCAGGAGTTTATATTCAACCTGAACGTACCCACCCGTGTGGGCTTCCAGACCCCTTTCACTAACCTGACCATGGACTTATACGTTCCGAAAGCCTTTCGTGACGAGGCGGTCATAATAGGCGGCGTTCCGCAGGAGCGTACCTACGGCGAGTTTCAGGAAGAGCTGTTCATGTTCAACCGCGCATTCATCGAGGTTATGCAGGAGGGCGACGCAAAGGGCAGGGTGTTCACCTTTCCCATTCCCACCTATAACGTCGATAAGAATTTCGACTGGAATAACCCCATAGTCACTGACCTTATGAAAATAACCGCAAAATACGGTACTCCGTATTTCGCGAACTTCGTAAACAGTGACATGAGCCCCGACGACGCAAGGAGTATGTGCTGCCGCCTGAGGCTGGACAACAGAGAGCTTCGCAAACGGGGCGGCGGTCTGTTCGGCGCTAATCCTCTGACAGGCTCGATAGGTGTCGTTACCATAAATCTGCCCAGAATAGGCTATACGGCGGGTAATGAAGCGGAGTTTTTCGATAAGCTGACTAACCTCATGGAGCTTGCCAGAGAGGGCTTGAAGATAAAGAGAAAATCACTGGAAAAACTGACCGCAAACGGGCTTTATCCCTATTCGAAGCACTATCTGTCGGATATTTACGAGCGCAACGGTCAATACTGGAAGAACCATTTCAACACTATCGGCATAATAGGCATGAACGAATGTCTGCTGAACTTCCTCGGTGTGGACATCATGAACCCGCAGGGGCTTGAGTTCTCCGTTAAGGTGCTGAACTTCATGCGTGATAGACTCGCAGATTTTCAGGACGAGGACGACATGCTTTACAACCTTGAGGCGACACCAGCCGAAGGCACTTCGTACAGGCTTGCGAAAAAGGATTTCGCCGATTTCAGCGATATCGTGACATCCGGTTCGGCGGAGCGACCCTATTACACCAACTCGACACAGCTTCCGGTGGAACAGACCAGAGACCTTTTCAAGGCGCTGTCCCATCAGGATAAACTTCAGCCTCTCTATACGGGCGGAACGGTTTTCCACGTCTTCCTCGGCGAAGCTGTGGACAGACCCGAAACCGTGTCTAAGCTGCTGGAAAACATCACGGGCAGCTATGCCATGCCCTATATAACCATAACACCGACCTTCTCTGTCTGCCCCGTCCACGGATATATCAAGGGCGAACACAGGGAATGTCCGCTGTGCGAAGAGGACAGAAAACACGAGTTAAGTCTTCAGATTGAAAGACTTAAAAATGAGATAGAACAGGAGGTATCAAATGGATAAGAAAGAAGAACTGCAAAAGCTGGAAACAGAGCTGGACAACGTGAAGGGAACGCCCTGTGACGTATACAGCCGCGTTGTGGGATACCACAGCCCCGTTAAACAGTGGAACGAGGGCAAAAAAGAGGAATTTGAACACAGAGAGACCTTTCAGGTTAAATAATGATGGCATACGATTTTTTTCTTGCGGACTATCAGCATGTGAGCCTTGTGGAATACCCGGGGAAGATAGCCTCCATAGCGTTCACCCACGGGTGCAACCTGCGGTGCAGATATTGCCACAATCCATCCCTCGCGGTGGGCAGAAAAGGGTCTAATAAGCTGGATGAATTCCTTAACTACCTGAATGGTAAGGATATTGAGGCCGTCGCCGTAACTGGCGGCGAGCCTCTTTTTTCCAAAAACCTTAATCTGTTTCTGGGGGATTTAAAGGCAAGAGGTCTTGCGGTCAAGCTGGATACCAACGGGTTTCTGCCCGTTAAACTGGCGAAGATACTTGACGCTGGGCTGGCAGACTACGTTGCTGTCGATCTGAAATCGTTTTCGGCGGAAGACCTTAAAAGTATCGCGAGAACGCCACATAAACAGGACTCATTCTATAAGACAATTGAAGCGCTTAAAATCTCCGGTGTTCCGTTCGAGGTGCGTCATACCATGTGGAAGATGCCTGCCGAGGCGGATGTCATTGCCGTTGCAGAATATATCGGCGATGCGCCGCTGTACATCCAGACGATCAGGGATATGAGGATGCTGGATAAGTCTTATAAACCGGAGATATTTGATAAGGCGGGCGCTGTCAGGCTGATTGAAAAATACGTTGAGAATGTTATGGTTCGTTAGAGCCTGTGGGAACAGATTGCCGCGTCGCCGGCACTCCCCGCGAAGCGTGGCAGTCTCAATTCAGATTCCGGTAATCTGCCTTGCCTTCTCTGTTGCGTAATTGTCTGTCATTCCGGAAATATAATCTGTGACCCTGTGCAGAGCCGTGAAAACATCGTCTTTTTTGGACGGTGCATGGTCGCCCATTATCTTTATAATATGTTGTGTCTTATCTTTGGGTTTATCCGCAGAAACGTATTCGAAAGCCGCATCGCAGAAGGTTTCCAGCAGTATTCCCATTACGTTGTATGCGCCCACTTCAAGCATCAGCTTGCGCCTGTTCTGGTAGATGACATCGTTGCCTGTCTTTTTTGCCTGAGATATCGGCTCTTTGTAAGCTGAGTTTTCCAGCAGATTGTGCTTGTAATGCAGAGTACCATCCATAATAGCTTCGTAATTAGCAAAAAATTCATTAACCACTGCGCCCACGCATTTGTTTATGGCGATGGCGCGCATGTATTCCATGCTCTCTTTAGGTGATTTGCCTTCGAGTTTCTGTTCGGGTAATTCACAGATGGCGTTGAGTATTTCCTTAACTTCCGTGAACCGCAGGATGCCCATTTCGTATGCGTCTTCAAGGTCGATGATGCTGTAACAGATATCGTCAGCCGCTTCGGAGAGATAGGCGAGGGGATGGCGCTTATACATGCCGTCCGCACCCTCAAGTCCGGCTTTTGCTGCTATATCGTCAAGTATTTCCCGTTCGCTTGAGAAACAGCAGAATTTTTTGATATTTTCCTGATAAATCCACGGATATTTCATCATAGCAGCGATAACGGCATAGGTTGGTCGCAGTCCGCCGTTGTCTCGGTACATGGCAAGCCGTGTCATAATGCGGAATGCCTGTGCGTTGCCTTCGAAGTGGATAAAGTCAGATTGAAGTTCCGGTTTAACAGCATCGAAATATTTAGCCCCGTGCTCTTCAAACCAGCTTCCGATGATGGTTTCACCCATGTGACCGAAAGGCGGGTTGCCTATGTCGTGTGCGAGACATGCCGCCTGAACTATCTGTCCCACGCGGTCGGGGTTCATATGTGCGGGAAGGTCTTTAATCTGTGCGCCGACCAGCGTTCCGAGGCTTCTGCCCACGCATGATACCTCAAGGCTGTGGGGGAGCCGCGAGTGTACGTTGTCATTGCTGCGCATTGGGTGAACCTGCGTCTTGCGGTCGAGTCTGCGGAATGAATCGGAGAAGATTATACGGTCAAAATCGATGCTGAAAGGGTTCCGCGCTTCATCGAACTCCCTTTCGTGTTCGTTCAGTCTGTTATAGTTGAGCAGTTTTTCCCACTGCATACATTATCCTGCTATTGCTTTAAACTCGGCATCGTTGGCAAAACTTTCGAAGTCTTTGTCGGTGCGTGCTTTCTTCGCGTATTCAGGTGAAAGTTCTATCGCTTTTTTCAGGTTTTTCAGTGCGCCTTCACGTTTGCCAAGGATAGCGTAGAGACATGCAGCGTTGTACATGGATTCGTGTTTGTCGGGCTTTGCGGCGATAGCTTTTTCAAAGGCGGCAAGCGCCTCCTCCTGCCTGTTCAGCCTGCCCAGCGCCAGTCCGAGGTTATGGAGTGCTTCGTGGAAATCCGGTTTGAGGTCAGCGGCTTTTCTGAAAGCCTCGGCAGCTTTTTCAGTTTCACCGGAAACTATATAAGCGTGTGCAAGGTTGTTCCATACTGCCGCGTCGTCAGGCTTTATGGTTGCCGCTTTTTCAAGGGCGGCGGCGGCTTCGGAGTACCTTTTTAATCTCAGACAGGTGCTTCCGTAGGTTGACTGGAATGTGTCGTTTTCAGGCTCGATTACGCACGCCTTCGCAAGATTTTCAGCGGCGATATCGTATTTTTTGTTGAGATATGCGATATATCCGGTCATATACCATGCGGCGGCAAATTCCGGATCGTCTTTTTTGATATGCTCGAACAGGGCGTTTGCCTCAGTATAATTCTTTTCGTTGAGTCTTTCCACCCCAAGCAGATAAAGCTCTTCCGGCGAGAGTTTGCTGCCCGCCTTGTCCAGAAACAGAAGTTCGTCGGTTATCTCGGAGAGGATATTTTTCTGAACTGTGGTCAGCCGCACAGCCTTATCAGCATCGAAAAGGTATCTGTTGTCGCCAATCTTGACTGCGAGTTTCGCCGCAACCGCCCCTACTGCGGCAAGTACGGGATTTTCCGCATCCTCCGCCGAAACGGTCGCGGGTTTGATGCCGCGAATCATGAGGCTTTGCGCCACAAATTTTTTCAGGCTGACATAGCCCATTATCATTATTGCAGTGAACAGTACAAAAACTGCCAGAAGTCCTGCAAGTACCTGATAAAACTCGTTTCTGTACCACTGCTCTTTTTTATTTACTGCGGCGAGTACAAGGGTGACATCGTTCTCAAGCTGTTTGCTGAGCTGATCTATCCTTGCTATCACCTCTTTATTGTTGGATGAGCGCGCAATTATTGAAAGTTTTGCGCTGATTGATTTTTCAAGGTCGTTAACGCGTGTGTACACGTCTGTGTTCGCCATGTCCGGTTCTTCCGGCAGAAGGCTGAGATCCGTGTCCGGTATCTGAAAGGCGGGAGCCGCAGATTTAGGAAGCTCGGATATCTGAACGGGAAGTTCCGTCGGCTTTTTCCCTGTGTAAAAATTTACGGAATAGGACACAGCAAGCGCTACTGTCAGTATGATAAGGATTAAAGTAAATATGTTTCTCATGGATGAATTTTAGCATCGGTTTAAGTGTAGGTCTACAAAAATCTGTACCGATTGGTTCTATTCTAATTTATTGACAACTGTGTATAAATGATGTAATTAGGTTCCATGGAACTTCTTGAGAAACTGGATGTTTTAAGCAGCAGAATAGACAATCTGGTAGCTGAGCTGAAGAAGGAAAAGGACAGATGTTCCCTCCTTGAGGCTGAAAATATCCGTCTGAAAGATGACAACCGTCACCTTTTGGAACAGAAAGAAGCGGTGCGCGAGCGCATCGAAAATCTTATCGGCAGACTATAAAGCTGCGGGGGTGCAAAGGTGCCTGTCTACGAGCATAAGGTCAACATAAACGGTTTACAGTATCCTCTGGTTACGGACCGCGATAAAGACTTTGTGGACAGAGCCACGGAGCTTTTGCAGAACCGTATGAATGAGATAAAGAACAAGGTGAACGTGCTGGACACGCAAAAACTCGCCGTTATGGCGGCTCTTACGATATCGGCACAATATCTTGATCTGAAAGAGGCGGCGGTTGCCGCGGACGCTATCCTTGACGACCTTCTGCGGAAGGCGGATGTTTGAAAATTGAAAATGACAGGATGTTATTATATAGGTTGCTGACAAACCTGAAAAAAGATGAGACCGCTTCGGCGCTGCGCTTCTCGCGAAGACGTAAATTATTGTCATTGCAAAGAAGACGATAGGCTGACGCGGCAATCTCATTAAATGACACGATGTTATTTATTTACAAAATAGAATGTAAAAAGTCTAAAGATGCCCCTGCTGTGTTCGTGTTTCATATGAAAATTGGAGCCAACACTCCAGAAAAGGGGGATGATACTGATTGCGGTGTGCAAGCCTGCCTTGCAGCAGGAAGCCTGATGCGTCGTGATTCCTCCGCCCTGATGTTACAGGGCTACAATTGGAATATGCTTACGGCATAAGCGGGGGCTTTTTTGTACTTTTTTAACGAACGATAGTTTTTTTGTTAAACATATCATTGCTCATTTTCAATGATGTGCTAATATAATAACCAAAGAGGTACGAACGCATCTTTTGTTTGGCGGCAAAGTGATATGAAAACGGCACCGCCTCATCGCTGTGAACCTCGCAAAGGATTCAGCCTGAAGCAGTCTCGGCAGCCGTAAAGCTGATGCGTTTAGTAACCGACAGAGTTTAAAGGTTTTTTACCGCCCGTTAGGGGTTTATATATAAATGAGAATACTGGAAGAGTTAAGACCTAAGGTCTTTGACGATATAGCCGGACAGAATCATCTGTTGGGTGCAGATTCCGTATTTCGAAAGATGGCAGAAGACGGCGGGTTTGACTCGATCATTCTTATCGGTCCACCCGGCACAGGCAAAACCACCTTGGCAGAAATAATCGGAAACCATTTGCAGATGCCCTTTGTCAGTCTCCACGCGGCCACGGCGGGCGCGGCGGAAATCAAGCAGGTTATGGAGTCTGCGGGAACCAGAGGCAAAACGCTGGTCTTTCTGGATGAACTGCACAGGTTCAACAAAAGCCAGCAGGTGCTGCTTCTCGGACTGATAGATTCCGGACACGCAAAGCTGATCGGAGCTTCCACGGAAAACCCCTATCACAATTTAATACACCCTCTGCGTTCGCGCAGTTTTGTCTTTGAACTTCATAGACTTGACCGTGCGGCATTTGCGCAGATGTTCGCGAAGGCGTGCGAGTATTTTAAAAAGCGGTATAACGCCGTTGACGCCGTTATAACTGACGAGGACTTCGACAGGCTCGTTCAGGCGGCGGACGGCGACGGACGACGTTTTTACAGTCTTCTTGAGCTTTCCGCCATAGGCGGCAGGTTTACGGATGACGTTCTGCACCTCAATGTTAAAGAGGCTGCGCAGCACACGGCTTCCGGAAGATATAACACCGACGAGCATTATAATATGCTTTCGGCGATGATCAAAAGCATAAGGGGAACAGACCCCGATTCCGCGCTTTTGTGGGCTTTTTCGCTCCTTAAAAGCGGTATGGAGCCGGAGGCAATCTTCCGCAGACTGCTTATAAGCGCGTCGGAGGACGTAGGCAGTGCCTTTCCCGATGCGGTGCTGTTTGCACACGCGGGCTATGAAAACTTCATGGCAGTGGGCAGACCGGAAGGGGATATTATCCTCGCCCATGTTGTGACATTCCTTGCAGGCTGCCCCAAGAGCAACCGCAGCTATATGTCGATGCACAGGGTTAAAGAGTATCTCGAAGAGAACGCGCCGGTGGTTCCGGAACCATTGAGGACAAACGGACAGGGATATATTTATCCATTTGACCACGGCGGGTTTGTTAAACAGGAATACGGCGCGACGGACAAAGTCTTTTATGACCCGTCCGACGCTGGATTTGAAAGCAAAATAGCCGACAGGCTGAAAAAACTCCATGCCGGAGTTAAGGTTTATGGAAAAGGCAAAGGCGCGATGTGAGGCGCTTGAGCGCAGAAACAATCTTGATGCGGCATATGCGGGGGCTGCTTCTCTGAAGATAACGGAGCGGTTTTTGGCGGAGTTCTCGGAGTTTGATAGTTTTCTGCTGTATGCGGGCTTTAAAGGCGAGGTCGATACGACGGCGCTTATAAGCATCTTATACGGTATGAAAAAGGCGGTTTATCTGCCCCGTGTCCGAGGGGGCGGTATAGAGCTTGGGCTTTATAAAGGTGAAAACAGCCTTATCTGCGGTGCATACGGAATTTGCGAGCCTGCCGGATGTACCGATTACGAATCCATAGACGTTGCCGCGGTGCCCGGCGTTGCCTTCGACAGAAGGCTTGTGCGGGTGGGCTGGGGCAAAGGTTATTATGACAGGCTCCTTGCGGCGGGCAAAATCAGGATTGCCGCGGGGCTGGCTTTCGAATGTCAGCTTTTCGACAGCATCGAAGCCGAACCCCACGACATCCCATGTGATGTGCTCGTCACCGAAACTGATATATACAGGAGGAACAGCTGATGGGTATAGTTTATTACCTTCTGGTGGTAGCCGGAGCTGTTATCGGAGCATTTTTCGGAATGTTCTGGCAGAAAAAAAGAAATGACGCTGAAAATCTGAAACTGAACAAAACCGCTGAGGACATTATCAGCAGAGCGAAGAGAGAGGGCGACGACATCATTAAGGAGTCCAAACTCGAAGCAAAAGATATTGTTAACAAAGGCAAAGCAGAAATCGAAAGAGAAGTGCGCGAGAAGCGCAACGACCTGAAAGTTCAGGAAAAACGCATCTTCCAGAAGGAAGAGGCGGTTGACAAGAAAATGGAATCCCTTGAGAAAAAAGAGGAATCCTTCGTACAGAAAGATGCGGAATATGACAGACGCCTGAAAGAGATTGAGGCGACAAAAGAACGCATCAACGAGATGAAACAGAATATCATCTTCGAAACCGAAAAGATCGCAAACATGACCAGCGAGGAAGCCAAACAGATGCTTATCGCACAGATGGTTGACGACGCGAAACTTGAAGCCGCAAGAACACTGCGCGAACTGGAAGAGGAGACAAAGACAGAAGCCGACAAAAAGGCAAGAAGCATAATCTCCACAGCCATCCAGCGCTGCGCACCGGAATACATTTCGGAGATAACCGTTACAGTTGTAGCGCTCCCCTCCGACGAGATGAAAGGACGTATCATCGGACGTGAAGGACGTAACATCCGCACGTTTGAAAGCGTTACAGGCGTTGACATAATCGTTGACGACACACCGGAAGCGGTTATCCTTTCGTCCTATGACCCTTTCCGCAGAGAGATTGCCAAAATGACGCTGGAAAGGCTTGTGTCCGACGGACGTATCCACCCAGCGCGCATCGAGGAGATTTACAACAAGGCGAAAGAGGAACTTGAAAAACACGTTCTCGAAGTGGGCGAGGAAGCCCTTTTCAACCTTGGTCTGCACAACGTCAGCAAGGACATCACAAGGCTGCTGGGCAGGCTGAAATACAGAACTTCCTACGGTCAGAACGTTCTCGGTCACTCAATTGAGGTTGCCAAGATAACAGGTCTGATGGCTGCCGAACTCGGACTTAACGAGAAGATAGCAAAACGTGCGGGACTTCTCCACGATATCGGTAAAGCGATCGACTATGAAGCTGAAGGCTCACACACTGAAATCGGTGTTGAAGTCGCTAAAAAGCACAAAGAGGACTGGAGAGTTATCAACGCGATAGCTTCCCACCACGGCGAAGAGGAGTTCAAATGTATCGAGGCTGTCCTTGTTCAGGCGGCGGATGCAATCTCCGCTTCACGCCCCGGTGCGAGACGCGAAGTTCTGGAAAGCTACATCAAGCGTCTTGAAAACCTTGAAACAATCGCAGGCGGTTTTGACGGCGTAAGTAAATCCTACGCTATTCAGGCGGGACGCGAGGTCAGAATCATCGTTGAACCCGAAAAGGTTAACGATGAAAGACTGGTTACGCTGTCCAAAGACATTTCAAAACAGATAGAGGACGAGCTGACATATCCCGGTCAGATAAAAGTGACCGTTATCCGCGAATCCAGAGCGGTCGGATACGCAAAGTGAAAGTCCTCCATATCGGAGATATTATCGGGCGCACAGGCAGAAAGGCGGTTCAAACCTTTCTGCCCGCCGTCCGGGCAGAATATAAACCGGATATCATCATTGCAAATGCCGAAAACTCCTCTGGCGGTTTCGGCATTTCCTATGCTGTATATGAAGAGCTTATGCGGCTCGACATCGACATTCTCACCACAGGCAATCACGTCTGGGACAACAAAGAGGTGGAGAAGTCCATCGATAAGATGGACAGGCTCATCCGTCCCGCGAACATGCCGGAAGGAGTGCCGGGCAGAGGCAGTATAACTATTGAGAAGAACGGCGAAAAATTCACCTGCGTAAACCTTATAGGGCGCATCTTCATGGGGCTTTCCGACTGCCCTTTCCGCAAATTTGATAAAATAATGGAAGATGCCGAAGGGTTCGTTTTCGTGGATTTCCATGCGGAGGCGACCAGCGAAAAGACAGCGTTCGGGCTTTATGCCGACGGGCGCGCAGGAGCCGTTGCCGGAACCCACACCCACGTTCAGACCAATGATGAACGCCTGCTCCCCAAAGGCACCCTTTACCTCACCGACACAGGAATGTGCGGTGCACTCAACTCTGTCATAGGAATGGAAAAATACGCACCTATAGAAAGGTTTCTGACGGGTATGCCGCGCAAATTTGAGGTTGAAAAGCGGGGTAAAATATTGTTTAATGCCTTGGTTTTCGAGTACGGAAGCGACCTGAAGGTCACTGGTTTTTCAACAGTATGCATCACATCGGGAGACTGATATGGACTACAAAGCGGAGATTAAAAGGCTTGCGAAGGAGCGGGATGCAGTTATCCTCGCCCATAACTACCAGATAGATGAAATTCAGGAAATAGCGGACATCACAGGGGATTCACTCGGACTGTCCATTGAGGCTGCAAAGACCTCAAACAAGGTCATTGTTTTCTGCGGCGTACATTTCATGGCGGAGACCGCCCATATGCTCGCACCGGAAAAGACTGTCCTTCTGCCCAGACTTGACGCTGGATGTCCCATGGCGGACATGATAACGGGTGAAAAACTAGCCGAATTCAAGGCGCAGCACCCAGGAGCCGTCACCGTCTGCTATGTGAACTCCACCGCCGAAGTCAAGGCGCAGAGCGACCTCTGCTGCACGTCCGGCAACGCTGTCAACGTCATTAAAAGCATACAGTCTGATAAGATACTCTTTGTCCCCGACAAAAACCTCGGAAACTACGTCCAGAGGTTTACAGATAAAGAGATAATCCTCTATCCCGGCTTCTGCCCCATCCATAACCGTGTCACAGTACCTGAGATACAGCAGCTGCGCCGTGAAAATCCCGATGCAGTCGTTGTCGCACATCCGGAATGCCCGCCCGCTGTGGTGGACATTGCAGACCATGTCTGCTCCACTTCGGGCATATATACCTACTGCAAAACAAACCCTGCGAAGAAATTTATCATCGCAACGGAAACCGGCGTGGGCTACAGGCTCAGGCTTGAAAATCCGGACAAAACCTTCCTGTTCGCATACGAGGGATTCACCTGTAAAAACATGAAAAAGACCACTCTGAAAGATGTTTATGAGTGCCTTTTAAACATGGGCAACGTTATCACTGTCGATAAGGACGTTGCGAAAAAAGCGGTGACCTGCATTGAACGTATGCTCGCCATTCCCAGAAACGAATAGGGTTTTTAAATATAGGCTTTCATTATATTGGAAAATCTGATATTGTTCTTTAAGCCGTTACTATTGATTCGAGGTGTAATTTGAAACGTGTAGCACTTGCGTCCGATCACGGCGGATTCGGTCTTAAAACTGAAATCAAAAACTATCTTACATCAAAAGGTTACGAGATTCTGGATCTTGGAACCGACTCTGAAGTATCCGTTGACTATCCCGACTTCGGCGCAGCAGCCGCAAAAGCGGTGCTGGACAAAAAAGCCGACTGTGCCATAATCATGTGCGGTTCCGGCATAGGCATCTCAATTTCTGCAAACAAATTCAAAGGCATACGCTGTGCGCTCTGTTTCGACACATACACGGCGAAGATGTGCCGTCTGCACAACGATGCAAACATAATGGCGCTCGGCGGGCGCATCACCACCATAGAAAGAGCTGCGGACATGGTGGATCTGTTCCTCAACACTGAGTTTGAGGGCGGCAGACACCAGAGACGCATCGACAAAATAGACGAACTCGCTAAAGACAGCTGGTGCTGAGATGAGCAAAACTGAAAGACCTTCATGGGACGAATATTTTATTGAAATGACAAATCTGGTGAAACAGCGCTCGACATGTCTGAGAAGGCAGGTGGGAGCAGTCATTGTTAAAGACCATCACATACTTGCCACAGGTTACAACGGCGTTCCCAGCGGAATTGCCCACTGCGCTGTCACCGGGTGTCTCAGAGAGCAGCTTAAAGTGCCTTCCGGTGAGCGCCACGAGATATGCCGAGGGCTCCACGCGGAGCAGAACGCGATCATCCAGGCGGCTTATCACGGTATAAGCATCAAAGGCTCAGTAATTTACTGCAACACGAAACCCTGCTCCATCTGCGCGAAAATGATATGCAACGCAGGGATAGAAAAGGTCATTTACGAGCAGGGATACAGCGACCCGCTGGCGGATGAGATGCTTTATGAAAAGCGGGTTCAGCTTATAAAATACGAAAAAGGAAAAATTTAATGCCTTTTTTCGGGTTTAAGGGCGGAATCCACCCGGACTACAACAAATCCTCTACCAGCGGAAAACCAACAGAAACTCTGCCTGTAAGGGTAGGCGACAAGTTCTATCTTCCCCTTTCACAGCATATCGGCGCACCTGCAAAGCCTGTGGCTGCGAAAAATCAACAGGTTAAGACAGGTGAGCTTGTTGCGGAGGCGGGCGGGTTTATAAGCGCCGCAATCCATAGCCCTGTGAACGGTAAAATTGTTTCAATATCCCATGTCGTTCACCCCATGGCGGGGCGGATGGAGGGTATAGTAATTGAGGCGGACGAAACGAACGACAATTACGAGCCTGTTTCAGACGAAGGAAGTTTCCAGCAAATCATACAGAGAGCTGGCATAACGGGTATGGGCGGAGCGACCTTTCCCACACACGTTAAGCTGTCACCGCCGAAAGAGGTGGACACGCTGCTTATAAACGGCGCCGAGTGCGAACCTTATCTTACATGCGACCATCGCATCATGCTTGAAGAACCGCTCAAGGTTATAAAGGGCGCGGTGCTCATCAAAGAAAAACTTAACATTAAGAACCTAATAATAGGGATAGAGAAGAACAAGCCCGACGCTATACAGCTTTTTAAAAGATACGGGCGTGAGTATGGTTTCGAGCTTGTGCCTCTTTATGTGAAGTATCCGCAGGGCGGTGAAAAGCAGCTTATTAAGTCTTGTCTGAACAGGGTTGTGCCTGAGGGTAAACTACCTGTTGAAGTGGGCGTGATAGTCCACAACGTCGGCACGGCAGCCGCAGTTTACGAGGCTTTTTACGAGAGAAAACCGCTATTCGAGCGTATCGTAACAGTTACAGGTGCTGTTGTCACCCCGAAAAACCTCCGCGTGCGGATGGGAACACCAATTCTTTCGCTTATAGAGGCTTGCGGCGGGTTCCTCGGTGTGCCGAAAAAGATAGTTATGGGCGGACCTATGATGGGTATGGCTGTGACATCCGTAGAAACGCCTGTTATGAAGGGTACCAGCGGAATAGTCGTTTACCGCGAAGAGGATATGCCTGACCTCACGAAATATCCGTGTATACGTTGCGGGCGCTGTGTGGATGCGTGCCCCATGCTTCTTGTGCCGTCCATTATGGACAGATTCGTGAAAAGGGAGATGTATGAAGAACTTGAACAGCACCATGTGCTGAACTGCATAGAATGCGGCTGCTGCTCCTATGTATGCCCGTCCAGAAGGACTCTGGTGGGCGGTTTTAAAACTTCTAAACGCCACATAATGCAGATTATAAAGGAGAGAGGGGCGAAAAATGCCTGACAGAAAGTTTCTGGTGACATTTTCACCCCACGACAGACACCCTGAAACCACCAATAAGGTGATGATGACCGTTATAATCGCTATGCTTCCCATAATCGCGAATTCAATATGGTATTACGGTTATTACGCTGTTAAAGGTTATGTGCTGACGGCTCTTTTCTGTGTAGGGTTCGAGTATCTTTTTGATAAGATATCCGGCAGACCAATAGCTATTAAGGATAATTCCGCCCTTCTTACAGGGCTTCTGCTTGCAATGAACATGCCCGCAGCCGCTCCGTGGTGGACTATGCTTGTGGGTTCGTTTGTGGCGATAGTCGTTTCCAAACAGGTCTACGGCGGACTGGGACAGAATCCGTTCAACCCGGCTCTGGTTGCTCGTGTTTTCCTTTTAATAGCGTGGCCTGTGGAAATGACTTCATGGGTGAGACCTTCCCCCGTAATCCACGGTTTTCTTTTTGATACGGTAAGTTCCGCAACGCCTCTCGGAACTCTGAAATCAGACCTCATAGCCCATGGGCACGTTGTTACTGCGAACCTTGCCACCTATACCGATCAGCTCATCGGAAACGTAAGCGGCTGCATGGGCGGCGACGGTGCAATTTTCGTTCTTATCGGCGGACTCTTTATGATGAACAGAAAGATTATTTCATGGCACATTCCCGTATCGTTTCTCGGCACCCTGTTTGTGTTCACCGGAATAATCTGGCTGATAAATCCACAGCGCACCATCGATCCGTTTCTGCACATAATCAGCGGCGGGGCGATGCTTGCGGCTTTTTTCATGGCGACCGACTACGTTACCTCGCCTGTTATAAAGCGAGCGCAGATAGTATTCGGAATAGGCTGCGGGCTTATCGCAGGGGTTATCAGAATATACGGAAGTTATCCTGAGGGCACTGGTTTTGCCGTGCTCATAATGAACGCATTCGTTCCTCTGCTGGATAAATACATGCGCCCGCTGTCGTTCGGCGAGGTGAAGAAATGAATAACCCGCTGAAGATGGTGGTGGTGCTCACTGTTATTTCCGCCCTTGCGGCTCTGCTTCTGGCAGGCGTTTACGGCGCAACAAAACAGAAGATAGCTGATGCGGAGCGTCAGGACTTTTTAAAGGGGCTGACAACGGTTCTGCCTGGATTTGACAACGAACCGGACAGGGATACACTGACTATTGAAGGAAAAACGCTTTATGTAGGCAAGAAGGGCGGACAGGCCTTCGGATATGCTGTTGAAAGCGTTACAGCTAAAGGATATTCCGGTAATATAAAGATACTTGTAGGCGTGTCTTCCGAGGGTAAGGTTCTGGGGGTTGAGGTTATAAGTCATGCCGAAACGCCAGGACTCGGCAGCAAGATAGAGGATAAGATCTGGCGGGACAGCTTCATCGGCAAAACCGCAGGTTCAAATATAACCGTTAAGAAGGACGGAGGCGAAATAGACAGTTTCAGCGGTGCCACAATATCACCGAGAGCTGTCTGTGAAGCTGTCAGAGCCGCCATTGCCGTTATCGGCAAAGCCGGGGGTGCAAAATGAAATTATCCATCCTTACAGAAGGGATTTTTAAGAACAACCCCGTAATGAAGCAGGTTCTGGGGCTCTGTCCGACACTCGCCGTGACCACTTCAGCAATTAACGGGATAGCGATGGGGCTTGCCACGATGGGCGTTCTTATGGGATCAAACGTTGCCGTCGCTCTGGTTAAAAACATAATACCTGCAAAGGTGCGCATACCTGCATATGTTGTGATAATCGCCACCTTTGTTACACTGATAGATCTCTCCATGAACGCGTATTTTCATGACCTGCACAAGATTTTGGGTCTTTTTATCCCGCTTATCGTTGTGAACTGCATAGTTCTTGGCAGGGCTGAGAGTTTCGCATCCAAAAACGGGGTTTTCGATTCGCTTCTGGACGGTATCGGATCGGGACTCGGCTTTACACTGACTCTTTTTGTGCTGGGCAGCATCCGTGAAGTGCTCGGCAGCGGCTCTTGGTTCGGAATAAATCTTTTCGGAAGCGGTTTCAGTCCGGCAATACTCCTTATTCTGCCTCCTGGTGCGTTCATTGTTCTCGGATTTATGATGGCTTTCAACAACTTCGTTGAAGAGCGCAGACGCATAGGCAGAGGGGGCGTTCAATGAGCCTTTTTCTGTTGTTTGTCAGTGCGGTGCTTGTTAATAACTTTGTTCTTGCACGCTTTCTCGGCACATGTCCATTCTTCGGGGTGTCGAAAAAAGTTGAAACATCTGTCGGAATGGGGCTTGCTGTTACGTTTGTAATGACCGTCGCGGGTGCCATCACATGGATAATCCAGTACGCGGTGCTGGACAGGTTCAACGTCGGCTTTTTACAGACGATAGTCTTTATTCTGGTGATAGCCGCACTTGTTCAGTTCGTTGAGATGGTCATAGAGAAGTCCTCCCCAGACCTGTATCAGAGTCTGGGTATATATCTTCCGCTGATAACAACAAACTGCGCAATCCTCGGTTCTGCAATTATTAATATTCAGTCTGGTTTTGATTTCCTGCATATGCTGGTGTTCACAATAGGTTCCGCATTGGGCTTCACACTGGCGCTTGTGCTCTTTGCCGGGATCAGGGAACGCATCGAGCTTTCCGACATCCCGTATTATTTCCGCGGACTGCCCATAGCGTTTATCACGGCGGGCATTCTTGCGCTGGCTTTCATGGGTTTTTCGGGACTGGTGAAGTAATATGACAGCGGCAGTTCTGACCATGGCGGTAACCGGTTTCATAGCCGGACTGGGGCTTATGTACGCCTCGAAAAAATTCCATGTGGAAAAAGACGGGCGTATAGCCGCTGTTAACGATATGCTGCCTGCTGCAAACTGCGGCGGATGCGGATATCCGGGCTGCGGTGCTCTGGCAGAGGCAATCGTTGCGGGCAAGGCACCTGTTAACGCCTGCCCTGTGTGCAGCAGGGAGATGGTTCAGCAGATAGCGGAATATCTCGGAATCACCGTGGAGAGCGGCGTTAAAAAAGTTGCAAGGGTAAGATGCGGCGGCGGATGCGAAAACGCCGTTGAGAAATACAATTATTACGGTCCAAGAGACTGCCACAGCATAGTTCTTTTAAGCGGAGGAAATAAACTCTGCACCTTCGGATGTGTGGGCGAAGGAAGCTGTGTCAAGGCTTGCGGATTCGACGCCATGCACATGGGCAAAAACGGTATTCCGGTGGTCAACGCTGAAAAATGCTGCGCCTGCGGGCTTTGCGTCAGGGCTTGCCCCAGAAACCTCATAACGCTTATTCCCGAAGACAAGCCAATCGTCGTCAACTGTATGTCGAAAGACAAGGGACCGGAAGTGAAAAAGGCTTGCAGTGTCGGGTGCATAGGCTGTAAGATGTGCGAGAAAAAATGCCCTGTCGGCGCTATAGATGTGGACAGTTTCTTAGCGAAGATAGACCCTTCAGTGTGTAATGTCTGCGGCGAGTGTGCGGCTGTGTGCCCCACGAAAGCAATCGGAAATTATACGAAATAATTACTCAAATTCGGCGCAAAAAGGACGATAAATAATAAAGGTGTTTTCACGCCAATGAAAACACACGATACAGCTATGTTCTTGGAGCGTAATGGTGATAAATCCGCAGGACAGACAGAGCCTGTTTGTTGAAGACAGAATAGCACTTCTTAACAGACTCAGCACGTTTTACAAAATGAGCGAGTTCTTTTTTTCCCTGGAAAAGGACACGGTGCGCACCGCGAACGACCATGACATTACCGTTATGTCTCTTGACAGGAAACCCCCCAGCGTCGGTCTGGCGGCGGACAAAATAAAGGAAATATGCGAAAAGCTGAAACTTCTGGATGTTGTAAGCACAGACAACGGAAATATAGTCCGTAAAAAAAATATGCTGCGCCGCAAACTTCTGAGGCTCACAAGTTCACTCGGCGATAATCAGGAGAACAGCTAACCGCAGGTTATAATAATACAGGCGGCATCCAGTTTTTCACAGGCGCTTATCTTCTCTTTCAGACCGCCGGAATCACCGGAAAGTTTCGTAACAAGGGCATCAGCCTTTATCTCACGCATCAGCGCAATGTTAAATTCCTCTGAAAAAGGACCCTGCATCCCGATTATCTGCTTATATTCAGCGCCAGCCAGTCTGCATTTCTCTATGGATTTTTCATATGGCAGGATGCGGATGTGGCATTTAGGCAGAACGGCTTTGAAAGCGTCTATCCTGTTCGAACCGATGGTGAGCAGCACAGATGTGAACTCCTCAGCACGTTTTGCAGCCTCTTCGTATGATTCCACAGTGAGTATCCGTTCGTAATCCGATTCAAGTTTAGGTCTCCGCATGGCGTTGATGTATGGAATATTCAGTTTTTCAGCCGTGCGCAGGGCGAGGGCGGTTATGTTCTTAGCGAACGGATGGGTTGTGTCGGCTATCGCCGTTATACCGTGGTCACGGATGAATGAGATGATACTTTCGTCATCGAACCGCACCAGAACGGTGGGGAACTCTTTACAGAAGGTTTCATAGCCGTACTGAGTGGCAACGGAAACCACGAAATTCCCTTCCAGTGTTTTTAAGTATTCGCGGGTGTCGGATGTGCCGCCGAGAACAAGGGTTTTCAAACCGGATACCCTCTAGGCGTTATCATTTTTCCTTGTTTGATTATGGTTTTTCTGCATCCGACAATGACTATTGACGACATATTTACGAAATCGTAATCGAAATCCGATATCTTTGATATTTTTACGCTCTGGTTTTCCCTGTACGCGTCCCTGACAGTTCCTGTGATGAGGTCTCCGCGGGCTTCGTAGAAGGCTTTCAGTGCATATTCTATCTGCTGCGTGCGTTTCATGCTTTTGGGGTTGTAAATCGCCGCTACGAAGTCGCCCACGTTCACCGCATCAATGCGCTTTTGTATGACCTCCCACGGGGTCAGCAGGTCGGACATGGAGATTATAGCGAGGTCGTCAGCTATTGGTGCGCCGAGGAGCGCGGATGCTGCCATTGCCGCCGTCACACCGGGTATGACGATGATTTCAACGGTATCGTCTGCAAGCTGGTATGTCAGAGATGCCAGAGAGTAAAGCGATGGGTCTCCGCCGCATATGAGGCAAACGTCGTGTCCTTCTTTCGCGTATCTGACCGCCGTTTCAGTCCGTTCAACTTCGCCCTTCATTCCGCTGGTGAAAACGGATGTGCCAGCGGGTATGATGTGTGCCGCCTGCTCCACGTATTTATCGTACCCGCAGACCGCGGTGCAGCTTTTTATGGCGTGTTCAGCCTGTGCTGTTATCGTCTCTCTGCCGTCGGGACCTATGCCTGTCAGAAATATTCTTCCCATTGTTACTCCGAAAGAAATCTGGTCATTTCCTTAGAAATTGCAACCGTAACATTTTCGTATATTGTCTTTTTCAGTATCAAACTCGTATTAAAGCCAGCCATAAGTGCGCATGGCTCCGCTACGGCGCGGACGCCTATGTGCCGTGCAGCCGCTGTCTCTTCAACCTCGTAAGGGCAATGATCGAAGAGATGCTCCGGCAGAAACCGCAGATAAATGCCAAGCTCTTCCGCAGCGTCCAGAAGCCCCTGTTCGTTCTCTTTCACCCATGCGGAGGCGATCAGCCGCAGGTCTGCAAGTTCGATTTTTGCATCGCTGCAAGCCGCTGTCAGTGCGGAAATAATCTGTTCTTTTGACGCACCTTTCCGGCAGCCGACACCTGCAATAAAGAGCTTATTTGCCTCCGTTGCTGTGGTTATGACGGGCACTGCTCCCGTTACTGAAGCAACCCTGTGGGCTAGTCTGTTCGCTCCGCCTTCATGCCCTGAAAGGGCGCTGATGGCGTATCTGCCCACCTCGTCGCAAACCACAACTGCCGGATCTTTATATTTACTGTCCAAAAGCGGTGCCACCATGCGGGTGACTATCCCCTGTGCCATAACGGCAATTATTCCGTGATAATTTTCAAATAATTTTTCAAAACATTCCTTTAATGAAGAATATGTTATAGAATCATATCTTGAAATTTTTTCAGAAAGATACAGATCAGCCTTGAGCCTTTCCGCGATAAAATGTGCCTGTATCGCTCCCTTTTGTGTTACGGCTATTACGGCAATTTTATCTGTATTCATGGCTGAAAGCCCTGTCGTACAGCTTTGAATAGTTTTCGGGATTGCCGTTCAGTGCTTTTCCCACCAGAATCATCGTCTGCTTGGTCATTCCGTTCTTTTTCAGCGTCTTTTCAAGGTCGTAAAGCACGCAGCGGGCTATCTTCTGGTCTTCCCAGCTCGCTCTGTACACCAACACTACGGGTGTGTCGGCGTTCCACCCGTTTTCCGTCAGTATTTTCGTGATATATGCTCCCTGTCCTGCCGACAGGAAAAATGCTATGGTGCCGCCCACTTTCGCAATATTTTCAACCTCTTCCGGCATAGGCGTTCTGCCGGGGGTGCGGGTGATGGTCACAGTCTGGGACACTTCCGGCATGGTGAGTTCAATATTCGCTGCCGCCGCGGATGCCGCCATGCTGGTTACACCGGGGATGGTTTCGTATTCTATGCCGAGGCGGTTAAGCTCCGCCATCTGCTCGCCCGTCGCACCGTAAAGGGACGGGTCGCCTGTGTGGACGCGTGCTACATTTTTATTCTCTTTATGCGCTTTTTTTATTATTTCAACAATCTGCTCCAGATTCAGCGGTGCCGAATCGTATATTTCAGCATCTTCTGAAGCATATTTAAGTATATCAGGGTTGACGAGGCTTCCGGCGTATATGACCACCTGACATTCGCCTATGAGCCTCGCGCCTTTAACTGTGATAAGTTCCACGTCGCCGGGACCAGCGCCTATAAAGTAGACTTTCACGCTGTCTTCTCCTCCAGCACAAGAATGATTCTGGATGTGCCGTAAATGCCTTGCAGCTCCGTATAGACCGTCTCAGTGGGCAGACTTACGTCGCAAAGGATGTAAAAATTGAATTTATCAGTAATTTCAGGGAATTTTTTCATTATAGCGTCGGGAGAGTTGGTTTCGTCGCAAAGAATAACCGTCGATTCCGATGGACATTCATCGAAAAGCTCTCTGCCGTGAACGGACATGAACCTGTATGAGAACCACATCTTTTTCAGCAGTGCAAATCCTGCGCACATTGAGCTTACGCCTGCAATGACCGTTACGTTTTCAAACTCTTTCGTAACGAACCGCGCGAGACTGAAAAATCCCGCGTCGCCTGATACCAGAACGCCTATCTTTCTGTGAGGACACTCTTTTATGAAGTTGATGCAGTCGGTTTTCATGTTGACTGGAACATAGTGGGGTTTGTGCTTTGCGAAGGTCTCCGCAGCGTCGGTCATTCCGATGATAAAGTCCTGTGCTTCAATGGCTTTCAATCCCCTGACGGTTATCATGTCACGGTCTCCGGGACCCACTGATATCACTGTTATTTCAGAGTCTTGCACCTTTTTCCCCTCCGTTCATGTCATAGAAGATAACAGAAACGTGTGCAAAACCGTAGTCTTTTTCTATCTTTTCCGCAAGCTCTCCTGCGAGGAAGGAGAGGTCGATATCGACGGAGGTCAGTATCTCCTCTACGGTATTGAATTTTTCTTTAAGTTCCAGCCTGTCCGCCAGCCAGTCTGTCGCCATGGGAGAGTTCTTCGAATGGGTGTTGTAATAACCCATCAGAATCTTACAGAGTTTTGCCGGATGCCCTGCGACGTATAATCTGTTAAAACCTTTTTTTGAGGCGTAATCAAAGGCTTCGTGTGCAAAGTTGCTCATCAGTATCACAGAGATATGCGGATATTTTTTCAGGAAATGCTTTTCGCCTATCTTGCCCGGCGTAAGGCATATTGTCTCCTTTTGCTCCGCCGCCGCAACGTCTGTTTCGCATTTTATGGTCTCTATTATGGCTTCCACGCTCATAGGGGTAACAATTCCTGTCGTGCCGATTATGGATATTCCGCCCACAACACCGACCTTTTCATTGAACGTCTCTTTTGCTATGCGTTCGCCGTCCGGCGCCCATATTGTCACTTTTGCGCCCCTGTCGCCCAGAAGCCTTTTCAGGTTTTCTTTTATCATTTTTTCAGGTGCCGGATTGATGGCATATCTTCCGACAGGCACCTGCAAGCCTTTCTTTGTGACAATGCCTATGCCCTGACCGCCTGTTACTTCGATATCTCCGGTGTCGTTCAGTACGCAGTCGGCATATATTCTCATGCCGTGGGTGACATCAACATCGTCCCCTCCGTCTTTCACCCCATAGAAAAAATCGATGTCTCTGTGTACCGGAATGTGCGCAGGGGTGCCGTTGGGCAGAAGTATATCGGCAGTTTCTATAATACGGTTTGACAATTTAAAGACGCACGATGCGACCGCCGCGGCACAGGCTGTTGCTCCTGTGGTGTAACCATTTCTCAATTAAGATATTCTCCGTTTGATTTAAATCTGTTTACTAATTTTATATAAACGAATAAAAGTGTCAACACATGCTTGAAAAATACCAGAAATATGCTACAGTCTTCAAGAGGATAAATGAGTATGAAACCTGAAATGATAGTAGCTCTGGATTTTGACAGAGCAGATGCTGCAAAAAACATTGTAGACATGACGGGCGACGCCGTCAAATGGTATAAGGTAGGGCTTGAGCTGTTTGTTGCCGATGGCAAAAACATTATCGAATACCTGAAGAAAAAAGATAAAAATATTTTTCTCGATCTGAAATTTCACGATATTCAAAACACTGTTGTGTCAGCGGTACTGGCTTCTCTGCAATATGAGACCGACATGGTGAACATGCACACGCAGGGCGGCGGCGAGATGATGGCTTCCGTTGTGGAGCGCGTTTCAGAGCACTGCGCGAAGACGAACGTCAGAAAACCACTGCTTATAGGAGTTACACTCCTGACCAGTCTCGATGAAAAGTACATGCAGTCCATGAAGATAGGGTTTCAGAACTCAAAGGACTATGTTCTGCACCTGGCTTCTCTTGCGAAGCAGAGCGGGCTTGACGGAGTTGTCTCCTCAGCGAAGGAGACTCCTTTCATAAAAGAGACCCTCGGCAGAAATTTCATAACCGTAACCCCCGGCATCCGTCCTGCGGAGGCATCCGTTGACGACCAGAAAAGGGTAGTAACCCCGAAAGACGCAAAAAATATGGGCACTGATTATATAGTTATTGGCAGACCTGTCACGCAGGCGAAAGACCCTGCGCAGGCTGCGCTAAAAATATTGGAGGAAATGAATTGAACGCAGAGCAGGTACTGGAACTTTACAGAAAACACAACGCACTTCTGGAGGGGCACTTTCTTCTTTCCTCCGGTCTCCATTCCGATAAATTTCTTCAGTCGGAACTCATCATGCAGCACCCCTATGAGGTTGAAGCTGTCATAGCAGAGCTTGTAAAAAAGCTCTCCGGCGTTGAGTTCGATGTCGTCGTAAGCCCCGCCATCGGCGGTATCCGCTTCGGATATGAGCTTGCGCGCCAGATGAAAAAGCGTACGCTGTTCACCGAACGGGTGGACGGAACTATGATGCTGCGCAGGGGATTTTCCATTGCGAAAGGCGAAAAGGTGCTTCTGGCTGAGGATGTTATAACCACCGGAAAATCAACAAGGGAGTGCATCGACGCCTGCACCGCCGCAGGCGGAGAGGTTGTCGCCGTTACCTGCCTTATAGACAGAAGCGGAGGAAAGGCACATTTTGACCAGTCTTTTATCCCGCTTGTGCAGCTTGACGTTCAGACGTTCGATCCGTCAGTTTGCCCCATGTGCAAAGAGGGAACGCCTGCTTATAAACCCGGCAGCAGGAATATTAAGTAATTATTGTTAATAACATCCGGAAGTATGCGCGTCCTGCGTATATTTCCGGTTCCGTACATTTCTTTTAAAAATCAGCGGAAGCTGTTTTTATGCGTGTTAAGAAATTTCTTATTTTTACGAAATTATTTTTGTGATATAATCCATCTCTTTTAAAGAAAGTACAGTTGAAACACAATTCCGGGGATATTGGCATTGGAAAAACTGGTAAAGTTTGACAAATTTATATCTATAAACCAGAAACTGCTGATAGAGGTGAAGGTGGGGGACCATGCAGGGATATTTGATTCCCGCATAGAGGATATTGCTCATAAAGAGCATATTATGGTGTCCATGCCCACCGACAAGGGACGGACTGTTCCTCTTGCGCCGAATACGCGCCTTCACATCTCATATGTGATGGACATGGGCAGGTTCAGTTTCAAGAGCATTGTTCTGGACAGGCTGAAAAACGGCGCTATGATGCTTTTGAAGATAGCCTATCCCGATGCGGTATTCCGCGAGGAACTGCGGGCGTTCTTCCGTGTGGACACGCGGCTTGCGGTTAAGGCTGCTGTGCCTGTTAAAAAAGACGATATTTGGCTGGAAAAGGTCATTGAGGCAAAAGTTGCCGATATGTCCGGCGGCGGGCTTAAAATGTTTACCGACATTCCCGTTGCAAAGGATGCTACAATAGATATATATTTTCTCGGACAGATAGAGAAGCTGGAGCAGGTGAAGGCGCAGGTAATGCGCTGCCGTGCTGTAGAAGGTAAGTTTGAGATAGGCGTTAAGTTTGTGGACATTCACCAGACCGACAGGGACAGAGTTATCAAATACGTTTTCAAGCGTCAGGTGGAACAGCGGAAGCTGCTAGGTTAGGAGGAGCTTATATGGCATTTAACAGCGAAATGATCATTTTCGGCGAAAAGAATGTTGAAGTTCTCTACCCGATGCACGAGATCGACTCCTATAACGGGGACGAAATGAAAACCCATATCCGTTCGGGCATCGATTCCTCCGACGCTGTTATCATTAACTGCTCCAGAGTGACATACCTTAACAGCAGCGGTCTGCGCGAGCTTATCCAGATACTGAAAAATATGCGCGAGGTCAACAAACCTCTGTATCTTACGGCCGTCAACGAAGAGATTATGAAGGTTTTTAAAAGTACGAACCTCAACCGTCTTTTTAACATACACGAATCCAACGACGACGCAATGCGTTACATCATCTGAAAAAAAGGTATATCTTGACCGAAAAATTCTATATCGATTCCCACTGTCTGGAAGGACTTAAAGATTTTGCCGTGTCCATGGGCTTTGAAAAGTTCCGCGGCGACCAGATTTATAAGTGGATACACAACAGAGGCAGCGAAAACGTTGCCGAAATGACAGATCTTTCCGCGGTTATCCGTCAGAAACTTGGCGAAGTCGCCGCTTTCACCGTGATGGAGCTTGTAAAGGCTCAGCGTTCGGAACTGGACGGCTCCGTTAAGGTGCTTTTCAGGCTGGAAGACGGCGAACACATCGAATCGGTCATCCTTAACGACGGCAAACGCTACACCGCCTGCATCTCTTCACAGGTGGGCTGCCGCATGGGGTGCACCTTCTGTTCCACGGCTTCAATGGGGCTTAAACGAAACCTCACCGTCGGAGAGATACTGAAACAGGTGAAACGCCTGAACGAAATACTTTCTGAGCAGGATGAAAAGCTCACCAATCTTGTCTTTATGGGGATGGGCGAGCCGCTGGATAACATAGAGAACGTACTTGAGGCGCTCAAGGTGCTTCTGGACGACAACGGATACGGATTTTCCCACAGAAAGATAACAGTTTCCACCTGCGGAGTTACGGACAGCATAAAAAGACTGTTCTCCATAGACACACCTGTAAACCTTGCGGTGTCAATAAACGCATCCACTCAGGAAAAGAGAAAGGGCATCATGCCCATATCCAATAAATTTCCACTCGCAGAGCTGGTCAAAACCCTTAAAGAACTGCCCATTCAGAAGCGCAAAAGCGTGACCATCGAATACGTCCTTCTGAAAGGGGTCAACGATACCATCGAGGATGCACAGAATCTTGCGAAACTTCTTAAAGGGCTTGATAGGCTCAAGGTAAATCTTATATTGTACAACGCGGGAGCTGAAAAGGAGTTTAAAGCGCCTGACCAAAAAGATGCTTTAAAGTTTCAGCAATATCTGATAAATAACAGGATAGGCGTTTTCATAAGAAAAAGCCTCGGAAGCGACATCGACGGCGCCTGCGGTCAGTTGCGGGCGAACTATTCGAAAAAAGGTGGGAAAGATGGCGGAAAAACTCCCTGAAGAGGGTATGCAGGCTCCTGATTTCAGCCTTGAAGGCGATGACGGAAACACATATACACTTTCATCATTCAAAGGAAAAAAACTGGTTCTGTATTTCTATCCGAAAGACAATACATCCGGCTGCACTAAAGAAGCCGTTGCATTTACACAGGTTAAGGATGAGTTCGGCGGAAAGAATGCAGTCATAGTCGGCGTAAGCCCCGACAGCATAAAAAGTCACCTGAATTTCAAAGAGAAACAATCCCTCGGCATCCTCCTTTTAAGTGATCCCGACCGCTCGGTTGCCGCGGCATACGGTGCATACGGCGAAAAAAAGATGTACGGAAAATCCGTTACGGGCATAATCCGCTCTACGTTTGTCATAGACGAAAACGGGAAACTTGAGAAAGCGTTCCGCAACGTAAAGGTTGACGGGCACGCGGAAAAAGTGATGTGTGTGCTTTGATGAGCAGCGAAAAATTTGAAGATAAACTGAAAAAACTGGAAGTTATTGTCGAACGCCTTGAAAGCGGCGAAGTGGACATTGAGGAAAACCTCAAGCTGTTTCAGGAGGGCATGAAGCTGGGCAAAGAGTGCCGCAAAATGCTTGACGACATAGAATCAAAGGTCAGCCGCGTGCTTTCCGCGGATGGCGACGAAGTAAAAACGGAGCAGTTTGATGAGCCGCTTTGATATGAAAGGCTACCTCGGTTTCTGGGGCGGCAAGGTTGAGGAATTTTTCGAGGGCTATATGCAGCCCCATGACCCGCATACAAAAAACCTTATGCAGGCAATGCGTTACAGCCTCTTTGCAGGCGGAAAGCGTATCCGTCCGGCGCTGGTCTATTCCGCATACGGAATTTTCGAGGGCTACTTCGACAAAGTAACTCCTTTCGCGTCGGCTGTGGAGATGCTCCACACCTATTCGCTGATACACGACGACCTCCCCGCCATGGACGACGACGACTTCCGCAGGGGCAAACCCACGAACCATAAGGTGTTCGGCGAGGCGACAGCCATTCTTGCCGGAGACGCGCTTCTTACAAAGGCTTTCGAGATAATGTGCAATAAAGAGCTGAACCCCGACGTTACGCCGGAACAGATGCTTGAAGCGGCGTATAAACTTGCCGATGCCACAGGCGACAAGGGTATGGTGGGCGGACAGATAGCCGATATGGAAGCGGAAAAAGGCTTCTTCGACGCTGCTGCTGTGGATTTCATCCACACCCATAAAACGTCAAGACTCCTTGCATATAGCTGTGAACTTGGGGCTATCCTCGGTTTCGGCACGGAAGACGACAAAAAGCGCCTTTACGAATACGGGATGCGCATCGGGCTGGCGTTTCAAATAGTTGACGACATATTGGACATAACGTCCACAACCGAAGAGCTTGGAAAGGACGTGGGCAGCGACGTTGAAAACGGCAAAGCCACCTATCCGGCTGTTCATGGCATAGACGATTCACACCGCAGGGCTGAGCTTCTCATTGAAGAGGCTCTGCAAATTATTTCCGTGTACGGGAGTACGGCGGAACCGTGCCGTGAGATTGCGAAATATATAATTGAGAGAAAGAACTGATATATGACACTGCTTGACAGACTGAACCTGCCGACCGATCTGAAAGTTTTGAGCTATGAACAGCTTGAAGAACTTGCACAGGACGTTCGGGACAAAATAATAAACACCTGCGCGGTTTCAGGCGGGCACCTTGCTCCCAGCCTTGGCGTTGTGGAGCTTACCATCGGTCTGATGAAGGTATTTGATCCTGAAAACGACCGCATTGTCTGGGACGTGGGGCATCAGTCTTACGCCTATAAGATTCTCACCGACAGAAAAGACAGATTCAGCTCCCTGCGCCAGTATAAAGGCATATCGGGGTTCATAAAGCCATCCGAATCAAAATATGACGCGTTCGGCGTGGGACATACCAGCACTTCCATATCCGCAGGGCTTGGTATGCACGTTGCCGATGAGCTTACCGGACGTAAAAGAAAGGTGGTTTCCGTTATCGGCGATGGTGCAATGACTGCCGGAATGGCATTTGAGGCGCTGAACAACCTCGGACATCTGGACAAGAACATGATTGTGGTGCTGAACGACAATGAAATGTCCATCAGTCCCAACGTAGGCGGATTTTCACATTACCTTTCAAACATGATGACTGGTAAATTCTATACAAGGGTGCGCAAGGACGTTCAGGAATACCTTGCCACAAAGCCTCTGGGCAACCGCATTCTCCACCTCGCCAAAAAGATGGAGGAGGGAATGGTGGGATTTTTTACCCCCGGAATCCTGTTCGAGGAGCTTGGACTTCGCTATGTCGGACCCGTTCAGGGGCATAAGATAAAAGAAGTTGTCCGCGCTCTGGAAAACGCCCAGAACGTTGACGGTCCGGTTCTTGTGCACGTTATGACCCGCAAGGGCAACGGATACGGACCGGCAGAACAGAACCCCTCAAAATTCCACGGCGTTGCGTCGTTCGATATCGCCACCGGAAAGTCGGTTAAACTTGGCGGTGCAAAATCCTTCACCGACATATTTGGCGAGACTCTGGCTGACATGGCGGATAAGAATCCGCGTATAGTTGCAATAAGCGCCGCCATGAAGGATGGCACAGGTCTTAACCTTATGGAATCGAAATTTCCGGACAGGGTTTTCGATGTTGGTATAGCCGAGCAGCACGCGGTTACATTCGCCGCCGGAATGGCTATTTCCGGAATAAAACCTTTCGTAGCAGTCTATTCAACGTTTGCCCAGAGGGCATACGATCAGATAATTCACGATGTTGCGCTCCAGAATCTTCCCGTTGTCCTCTGTCTGGACAGGGGCGGGCTTGTTGGTGCGGATGGACCCACACACCATGGCGCATATGATATTTCATACCTGCGCATAGTGCCCAATTTCACAGTTATGCTTCCGAAAGACGGACATGAGCTTGAAGCGATGCTCAGGATCGCCGAAAAGATGGAAACGCCTGTTTCCATACGCTATGCCAGAGGCAGCGCGGGAAGTTACGACGATATCCCCGTTACGCCTGTTGAGCTTGGCAAACCGGAGATAATCGGCGGCGGAAAGGACGTTGTAATCTACTCTGCCGGACACATCTTCGATGAGGCTTACAAGGTATACCAGACACTTACAGAGCGGGGCACAGCCGCAACGCTCGTGAATATCCGCTTCCTGAAACCGCTGGACAGAGAGATTACAGCAGATGCGGCGCGCGGCGCGAAACTGGTTGTGACGGTTGAAGAGGGCAGCGTTAAAGGCGGTGCAGGGGACGAGATAGCCGATATTCTCATGGAGAAGGGCGTACTCGTTAAAATAATCAAGCACGGAATTCCCGATCTGTTTGTTGAACACGGCGACCACAACAGCCTCAGAAAACTCATACAGCTTGATGCGGAAAGTATTCTGGACAATATCGCCAAAAATCTCTGACAATGCAGAAGCAAAAAAAGGAACGTATCGATATACTTCTGGTTCAGCTTGAACTGGCGGAGAACACGGAAGAGGCGGTAAGATATGTCATGGCGGGTCTTGTCGTGGCGGATGATCACAGGGTGGACAAGCCGGGGCAGCTTTTTTCTGCGGACAGCGTTATAAGGCTTAAAGCACATAACAAATTTGCCAGCCGCGGCGGACTGAAACTTGAGAAGGCGGCGGACGAATTTCAGATAGATTTTCAGGGTAGGACTGTAATAGATATTGGTGCCTCCACAGGAGGTTTCACCGATGTTGTCCTTAAAGCTGGTGCGGCGAAGGTCTTTGCTGTGGATACCGGTAAAGGACAGTTGGATCCGCGTCTGGCGCGTGACGAACGTGTCACTGTTCTTGATGCGGTAAATTTCAGAACAATTCCATATGAAACCGTAAACACAAAGGCGGACGTCTTTGTCTGTGACGTGTCTTTCATCTCCCTTTCAAAGATAATCCCCGCATGTGTGCAGTTCTGCAAAGATGATTCGCAGGCAGTTTTTCTCATCAAACCCCAGTTTGAAGCGGAAAAGAACGAGGTGGGCAGGGGTGGGATAGTCTTTGACAGGTCTGTCCACGAAAGAGTGATAAGGCAGGTAATTACATGGGGCGCTGAGAACGGATTCGGTCTTTTCGGGCTGTGCACATCCCCAATAAAAGGCGCCAAAGGAAATATTGAATATCTCGTGTATTTTCGGTACAATGTTCAATTAGCCGAAACGGATACCGAACGCATCGTCAACAGGGTGGTGTATGAAAACCATTGCTATAGTCGCCAAACCCCACGGTGACCGTGTGCGCCCGCTTCTTGAGGAAATGATTACATTTCTGACAGAGCACGGCGTTACCATTTTGAAAGAGAAACGCACGGCAGAGGTGCTGGGCGAGAAAGAATATAATACCGACAATGAGATAAAAGATAAATCCGATCTTGTCATTGTCCTTGGCGGCGACGGAACTCTGATTTCCGCCGTACGCATACTTGGTATGAAAGAGACTCCTATCCTTGGGATAAACCTTGGCAGGCTTGGTTTTCTCACGGAGACAAGGGCTTCGGATGCCATCCATTCACTGAAATCAGTTCTGGACGGCGATTACAGGCTGGAAAGACGGATGAAGCTCCATTCCCATCTTCTTGAAGATGACGAAAAAGTTCTCGAAATCGACGTGCTGAACGATCTTGTGATAAACAAATCAGACGTTGCGCGAATCATCGAAATGTCATTATACATCAACAAAGTATTGGTGAACGAATACAGAGCGGACGGACTTATCGTTGCGACACCGACAGGTTCAACCGCATACAGCCTTGCAGCGGGCGGTCCCATCGTCCATCCCAGTCTTGAATCAATGATAATAACCCCAATATGCCCGCAGGGGCTTTCCAACAGACCTATAGTCATTTCCGACGACAGCGAAGTTGAGATACGCATAAAAACGGGCAACGAGCGGGTATCAATCACATATGACGGGCAGATATACCGCCAGCTTGACACGGAGAAGACCATCACAGTGAAGAAAGCGAGCACATATACGCAGCTTATCGTGCCGAAAGACAAGAACTATTACGCGCTGATACGCGAAAAGCTCGGCTGGGGCGGTGTACAGTGCTGAGTATGCTGAGGGTTGAGAACCTTTCCGTGATAGAAGCTGTTTCGGTTGAGTTCACAGACGGGCTGAATATCATAACAGGTGAGACCGGAGCGGGTAAATCGGTATTTATAGGCGCATTGAGCCTCGTTCTTGGTTCGCGGTTCAGCAGGACGCTCTTCCGCGACCCGGAAAAGAAGATAACCGTCGAGGCTGAATTTCTCGGCGCAACAGACGTGCCTAAGGAACTTGCTGAACAGTTTGAGACCGAAGACGGAATCATCATCCGCCGCGAGATAGACAAGACGGGCAAGAACAGGATATTCATCAACGGGCGCATGGCGACGGTTGAACAACTGCGCGAGCTTACTGCGTCTTTCTGCGACATTCACGGTCAGCATGAGCACCAGCAGCTTTTAGACAGTGCAACCCACATGGGCTTCATAGACAGCCTTGTGCCGCAGGAACCGAAAGACGCCTATGCCGAATGTTTCGGCAGATACAGGGAGCTTGTTTCCCGCATTGCGAAGATAAAATCTGACAGACAGCTCTTCCTTCGCGAAAAGGATATGCTTGAGTTTCAGCTTGGCGAGATTGACGAACTGAAGATAAACCCTGAAGAGGATTCAAAGATTGAAGACAGGATAAACGTCCTGACCAATCTTACGAAAATTCTTGATAATTCATCGAAATCTCTGCAACTTCTCCGCGACGGCGAAGTTAACGCATACGAACTTATAACCTCCGCCGCTTCCGCTTTGAGCGGTATATCAAAATACAGTGATACAATCAGTAAGGCGGCTGATCAGTTGTCCGAGCTGACATATCTGCTCAACGACATCATGGCGAACGTCGAATCCGTTGCCGATGCCGCAGAGGCTGATCCTGACGAGTTGGACAGGCTTGTGGACAGAAAATACAAGCTCCAGAACCTCATGAAAAAATACGGACCGGAGCTTTCGGACGTGTACGCATTTGCGGATAAGGTGCGCGGCAGGCTGAACGAAATGGGTTTTTCCGAGGACAGTCTGAACAAACTGGAAAAGGAGCTTGGAACCCTAGGCGCAGAACTGCACAAAAAAGCGAAAGTTCTCAACGACGCAAGGCGGAAAGCAGCAGACTTCATTGAAAATTCCATAGTTGAAAATTTAAATGAACTTGAATTGAAAAACTCTGTCTTTAAAGTGGTATTTGAAAATACGGAGGATATGGATGCTTCCGCAGGGCTGAAAGCGGAGTTTCACATCAGCACCAACAAAGGCTTTGAACCGGGACCAATACAGAAAGTGGCTTCCGGCGGTGAGATTT
This sequence comes from Seleniivibrio woodruffii, assembly GCF_029267515.1. Taxonomy (GTDB): domain Bacteria; phylum Chrysiogenota; class Deferribacteres; order Deferribacterales; family Geovibrionaceae; genus Seleniivibrio; species Seleniivibrio woodruffii_A. The sequence goes on along the minus strand of NZ_JAJUIS010000004.1, from coordinate 19,800 downwards.
CACGCGTCATGCTTGCTATGAAAGAGGTTTTCGCCGAAAAAGACAGGGTGCAGACTCTGGTTTTTGACGAAATCGACACCGGAATCAGCGGGAAAACGGCAAAACAGGTCGCCGTTAAGCTGAAAAAGGTGGCGAATGCAAGACAGGTGATAGTTATCACCCACCTGCCCGTTGTCGCCTGTGCCGGCAGAAAACATCTGCACATCACAAAGGCGGCGGACACAGGACTTGCAAAAACAGAGATAAACGAGATAGACGGGAATAAAAGACTTGCCGTGCTGGCGCAGATGATAGCGGGGAACGATACCCCGTCCGCCGTTGCACAGGCAAAGGAAATGATTGAGGATATGGGTAATGATTGATTCTTTTGTACAGTTTGTACTGAATGCCGTTCATGACATGGGTTATGCCGGAATAGTTATTATGATGACTCTTGAAAGTTCATTTGTCCCATTCCCCAGCGAAGTGGTTGTTCCGCCCGCCGGATATCTCGCTGCACAGGGCAAAATGAATATTTATCTCGTTGTTTTAAGCGGTATCACAGGTTCTATCATCGGCGCGCTGGTGAATTATTACCTTGCAGTGTTTATGGGCAGAGCGCTTCTGGTCAAATACGGCAGATATCTTTTTATGCCCGTAGAGAGGCTGGACAAGATGGAGAGCTATTTCAAAGTGCACGGGGAGATAACCACCTTCGTCGGTCGTCTCATCCCTGCTGTCAGACAATATATCTCCTTCCCTGCGGGACTTGCCCGCATGAGTATGCCCAAATTTATATTTTTCACCTCACTCGGTGCAGGAATATGGGTTGTTATCCTTGCCATCCTCGGATATTTCGTCGGAAATAATATTGAGCTAATCAAATCAAATTTACATCCGATTACTATAATTACATTATGTGTCTTAACTGTTATTGTTATTTTGTATGTCATCTGGCACAGAAAAAGGAGGAAGAATGTCTCTGCGTAGGGTCTTACTGGTTTCGGCGCTATTCGTTTTTACTGTCTTTTCGGCAAACGCTTCAGATAAAATACATAAAATTCAGACAGGCGAAAGCCTTTTCACAATATTTTCCGACAGATTGTCCGCCGCAACCATTCTTAATCTTGAAAAAGAGATAAAGAGGCTTGTGCCGGATTTTACACTGCGCATCGGCACCGTCGTCAAAATAAGCCCGGCATCTGTAACCCTTTCACCGGATAATCTTACAGATATTTCCGTTAAACTGCTGAATGACGATTTTGATATTAAGGTAACTAATCACCCTGTTCATACTGTTACTGCTATTGCTCACGGTGTTGTGGAATCCAGTCTCACCGACGCCATGGTCAAGGCAGGCGAGGGGATAGAACTGGCTTTTATGCTGGCTGACATATATGAGTGGGAGATAGATTTTTTCCATGCCCTGCGCAAGGGTGACACCTTTTCGGTTCTTGTGGAGAAAAAATTTGCCAAGGACAGGTTTATCGGCTACGGCAAAATCCTTGCCGCCGATTTCGTGAATCAGGGCAGATTCCTCCGCGCGCTGTACTATGAATACAACGGCGTTAAAGGATATTACGACGCAGACGGCAAATCACTTAAAAAAGGCTTCCTTAAAGCACCCCTTAAATTCACAAGGATTTCATCAACATACACAGGAAAAAGACTTCATCCGGTTCTTAACAAATACCTTCCCCACCATGGCGTTGACTATGCCGCACCCGTCGGCACTCCCATACTCGCCACCGCGGACGGTGTTGTGCTGAACAGGGAATACAACCAGTTCAACGGCAATTACGTTAAAATACGCCACCTGAACGGCTATGAGACACTTTATCTGCACCTTTCAAAGTTCGCAAAAATAAGAAAAGGTTCCAGAATATCACAGGGTGACGTGATAGGCTATGTCGGCTCCACAGGTATATCTTCGGGACCGCACCTTGACTACCGCATAAAGCAGGGCGGTAAATTCCTTAATCCGCTGACGTTTACATCGCCCAACCTCAGACTGCCAAGGGCGCAGAGGGCGGCTTTCAAAGAGACTGTAAAGCCCCTTGTTGCAAAGATAAACAACGCTTACGGACGGGATGTTCGTTTCAGTTTCCTTCGCGATACGCATATGCGCAGTGACGGAAGTATGATGTAGATATAAAAAAAGCCGGTTCTTATGACCGGCTTATTTGTTTCCGTATAAAATCATCCAGTTTCTCTTTAATATCTTTAAAACCGAACTGCGACATACAGGGTATGTCCGGCGAAATGCGGCAGGTGCTCTTCAGGCACGGCTGGCAATCGAGTCCTGCGTTTGCGTAGGTGTGCTGCGGTGAGGGAAAAACCCAATGGGGTGATGTTGAGCCTATCACGATGAAGGTCGGTACGTTCTGCGCCGTTGCTATGTGGTGCGGTGCTGAATCGTTGCCTATGTGGAGCTTTGCTTTGCCGAGTACAGCTATGAACTCTGAAAGGCTCGTCTGCGGCATGAGAAAGATATTCTCCGTCAGCGTGTCTGTCCTGTCGGTTATGTATTCTTTTTCACCGGGACCGTAGGTCAGAAGGACTTTCGCGCCGTACTGTTTAACCAGATATTCTGCTGTGTCCATAAAGTGTTCGAACTTCCAGCGTCTCGTATCTCTTTTGTGGGTGGGGGAGAGGGTTACGAGAAAGTCGGAACCTTTTATGCCGAACGATTTCAGTATTTCATCTGCACGGGCACTCGCACCGGCAGAAGGAAAAACCTCCGGCTTTGCGTTCAGGTTCGCAGGGTCAAAATCCTTTATAAAGGGCGCCGTCAGCGAAAGTTTTATCACTCCGGGGCAGCCGTCGTACATTTTGCAGGGTGTGTTATAGAAAAATTTTCGGGGCGAGTTTCCGTAGCAGACTTTATATTTAGCGCCGCTCAGAAAAGATATGTAGGCCGTCCGCGGGTTGTTGTGGAAGTCCAGCACAGCGTCGTATCTGTTTTTACGCACTTCTGCGATGATACGAGCCGTCTCTTTTATGCCGCCCTTGCGCTCTGTGGTGAGAATGCGGTCTATGTGGGGATTGTTCTCAACAACAGAGCTGTTCGCTTTAAACGTGAGAAAATCTATCTCCGCGTCGGGATGATATTTTTTCAGTTCTCTGGGGATATGTGTAGTGAGCACTACGTCTCCGGTCTGGTAAAGCTGTATTAAAAGAAATCTCATTCCGCCTCCGATGAAGAGGAGAATATCAGATGAATTGAAAAAGATGAAGAGAAAAAGGTCGGTTGTTTACGGGAACATCAGGCGATTTCAAGTTTTTCGGGTTTAAGTCCCATTCCGTCGCCGAGACCGAAAACATACCATTTAAGCTGCTCGTCCGTAAGGTCGCTGGCAAGGGTGAAAACATCCGCCTCGTTCTGACCCTTCAGCACAAGATTATATGTTTCGCCTGTCGGCTCAAGTTTTTTTTCAAGCAACAGGGCTATCTTGGTTTCTTCAATATTCTTGTTAATGTGCCCCAGAACGGAACAAACATTACTCATGAATTCCATCGAAGGTTTCATCATGCACCTCTGTTTTTATATACTAATGTATCGGTTCATTTTTATCAATGTTTAGTGGTAAAAGATGTTTTGTGTAAAATAATTTTATGTTAGATTATGAACAGTATAGATTATGGGGGACGGCTTGAGGATAGCTTTTGCACAAAGAAAGATTCTGGGACGCAACGGTGCTTCGCGCATTATAGCCGAGCAGATGCGTATTTTCGGCGAAGCCGGGCATGAGATTTACCTTTATTGCGCCAGATGCAACAGAGAGGCTATCGGCAGCGGGATAAGCGTTAAGACCTTTTTTTCCCTTCTGCCGGGCAAAGAGAGACGCAGGCGCGGATATGCCGAGGGGTATGAAAAGTTCTGCCGCAAAAACGGCGTAGGACTTGCCATCGGCAACGGCGATACTGTTTTTCAGGACGTTCTTTTCATGCACAACATGCTTGAGGCTGAACACCGGATAATAAAGGGCGGCGAAGGCTTCCGAGAATCGCCCATTTTTCAGATACACGATCGTATCCTCACAGAGCAGAAGTTTAAGGTATTGATCTGCAACTCCATAATGATGCGCGACTATTTCACTGAAAAATATAATCTGGAAAAAAGCCGTGTCCGCGTGCTTTATCCGGGGTATGACAAGGATATATTCAACACTGCGGATGTTAAAAGTTCGTCCGTTCTCATCCGCGAAAGGCACGGAATAGAAAGAAAATATGCTTTGGGATTCATCTCGTCCGGAAACCTCTTAAAAAGGGGTGTTGATGTCCTTATAGACGCTATGGGGATGCTGGACAGAGAGCTTTCAAAATACGTTTCTCTCCTGCTTATAGGAAAAGACGACAAGATAGAAGACTATAAACGGCGCATAAACGAGGTTAACCCTGAAATTCAGGTGATAGCCGTCGGCGCAGTTGATGATATTGCAAACTATTATAAAACAATAGATATCCTGCTGCATCCCGCCCATATCGAAGAGTTCGGAATGACTCTTCTTGAGGCGGCGGCATGTGGCGTTCCTGTGATAACTTCAAAGATGACAGGTTTTTCAGAGGTTCTGCGCGGGGACGAGCGGAAATATATTATGGAACGCTCTGACGCATCCTCTTTGGCGGAGATGACGACTGCGCTTCTTAACGATGCCCACACAAGGGCGCTCATAGGGGCAAGCTCTGCTATAACCGCTGTTAACTATTCGTGGGAAAGATACTTTTCTAACCTTTACGGTATATACGAAGACTTCGCATTATTGCGGTGAGTATATGAGATATAACGGACAGGTGGAGCAGACCGCTTGTCACCGATGTACCGTCGTTCTGCAATGATTCGGAAACATATTCCCTTGCATCGGCATAATGATTTTTTTCCAGAAGCAGGAGCAGATTGCGGCGAAATATACATGAAAGCAGCTCCCTGCGGAGTTTTGCCGCTCTTTTTTTCTCGCCTGTTGCCGATTCAACATAGTTCATAACATCTATTATACACTCGGTTTCATCAAGCATAGACTCAATGTCCAATGTTTCCTCTGAGGATGTTTCATATCTTTGAACAAGGCTCTCCGCCGTATAGACAAGGTTGCCCTCCGCCATTGCAAGTATCACGGCTGCGGATGCAAAACAGTCAGGTTTCTCAGGCAGTCCCTGAAACAGTGCCGACATTACAATATCCCTTCTTATCAGTATGTTGGTGAAACGAAGAAAAGGGACTTCCGCAAAGACGTTGAAAAGATAGTCGGTGCCTTTGATGTATTCCGGCATGTTGTAGCTTGTGCGCTCTTTTTTACCGTCCGGAGTTATGGTTACAAAAGAAGAGAAGGTCATGGAGATGCCGCCGAAGGTGTCAGACTGTTCTATACGTTTTTCCAGAGAGTTTTCGGAGAGGATTTCGCAATCCTCCAGAAAGCGCACCCATGGGGCACTTGACATATCCAGCAGGCGTACGCACGAGGCGTGGCGGCTAAGTATCTTTTCCGGTTTGAAGTAGAAGAGTTTTTCGCAGGCATATTTCAGCACGGTTTCGTGTACCGTGTCGCTGCCGGAATTGTCACAGACTATCACAGAAGAAGCCATACGCTGATTAAGCGCTGATCTAAGGCATTGTTCGAAATGTGCAGATCCGTATGCGGATATGAGTATGTCCGCCTTTGCGTTCTCCATCGTCTCCCCGAAAAAATTAAGCCTCCGTATCTTAGCATACGGAGGCTTTGTTTATAAATGGAAATTTTGTGGGGATAACGTGATTACGAACAGTGGGAATATCCGCAAGAGTAACAGATATCGCAGCCTTCCACATGCTCAACGGGACCGCCGCAGTCGGGGCAAGCGCCGTTTTTCACTTTGATTCCGTCCTGTTCGGCCTTCTCTGCCTTTTCAAGGAGCTTGTCAACAGTGATGCTGTCGTCCTGTTTGCCGCTGACTTTTATTTCTGTATTGTCACGTATCGCCTGCTCAAGAGCTTTTCCAACTGCATCGGAACAGCTGAGTACTGTGTTTGGTCCGAAACCGTATCTCATGTGGCAGCTGATTCCTTTGAGCTGTTTTATAACGCGGTCAAGTTCGCCGCCGCTTCTGAGGTTTATGGAGATAAGGCGACCGATTGCCTCGCACTGGCTCTGGGCGCATCCGCCCGCTTTGCCCATGCTGGTGAACACTTCGAAAGGTTTGCCTGTTTCGTCCTGATTGATGGTGACATAGAGCTTTCCGCAGCCTGTCATCATTTCAACAGTTCGCCCGACCAGAACTTTAGGTCTGGGTTTTGGTGCGAACACACAGGGTTCCTGTGAAACGGTTTCCTCTTTTGCCTCTTTGTCTTTTGTCCCGACGTTGAGAACCTGACCTGTGCGGCTTCCGTCTCTGTATATTGTTGTTCCCTTACATCCGAGGTTGTATGAGAGCAGATACGTTTTGCGTACATCGTCAACAGTTGCTTCATTGGGGAAGTTGACTGTTTTGCTGACGGCGTTATCGGTGTATTTCTGGAATGCAGCCTGCATTTTCGTGTGCCAGAAAGGGGTTATGTCGTGGGCTGTAACAAACGCATCCTGCCACTTATCAGGCACTGAATCCACACCGTGCAGAGAACCGGTTTCGGCAACCTGCTCAAGAAGTTCGTCTGTAAGGAATCCCTCCTTTTTTGCTACATCCTTGAATACGGGGCTGACCTCAACAAGTTTGTTGTTGTCCATTACCTGTCTGTAGAAGGCGATTGCGAAGAAAGGTTCGATACCGCTGGAGCATCCGGCGATGATGGAGATGGTTCCTGTGGGTGCAACTGTAGTTATAGTTGCGTTACGCATATTTTTGAAACCTTTGTCAGGGTAAATGCTGTCTTTGAAGGTGGGGAAATCGCCTCTGATAACTGCGAGTTCGGCAGATTTCACACGTCCTGTGTCGCGAATGAACTTCATAACCTCTTCCGCAAGTCTGGTTGCCTCGTCAGAGTTATAAGGTATGCACATCAGCGCCAGCATGTCCGCCCAGCCCATGAGACCCAGACCTATCTTGCGGTTGCGTTTGGTCTGTCTGTCGATTTCCGGGATGGGGTATTTATTCATATCTATTACGTTGTCGAGGAAATGCACGGCAACGGCGATTGTCTTTTCAAGGTCTTCCCAGTCTATTTTTCCGTCTTTAACGAATTTGCCGAGGTTTATGGAGCCAAGGTTGCATGATTCATAGGGCAGAAGAGGCTGTTCGCCGCAGGGGTTTGTGCTCTCCATTTCGCCCTCTTTGGGTGTGGGGTTCTCGGCGTTTATCCTGTCCAGATAAACGATACCGGGGTCGCCGCCTTCCCATGCGAGCTGAACCATCTTATCAAAAACCTCTTTGGCTTTTAGTTTGCCTGCGAGTGCTTTTGTTTTGGGGTTTATAAGGTCATACTCGGTGTCGTTTATGACAGCCTGCATGAATTTTTCTGTAATGCCCACGGACAGGTTAAAGTTTGTGAGCTTTGTCTTGTCCTCTTTTGCGTATATGAAGTCCATAACGTCGGGGTGGTCTACGCGCAGGATGCCCATGTTTGCGCCTCTGCGGGTTCCGCCCTGTTTGATTGTTTCGGTTGCCGCGTCAAAAACGGTCATAAAGGATACGGGACCGCTGGACACTCCCCTTGTGGTTTTTACAACGTCGTCTTTCGGACGAAGGCGCGAGAAGGAGAATCCGGTTCCGCCGCCTGATTTATGGATGAGAGCTGTATTTTTAACGGCTTCGAAAATTCCTTCCAGAGAGTCTTCCACCGGCAGAACGAAACAGGCGGCAAGCTGTTGAAGCTCGCGTCCGGCGTTCATAAGGGTCGGGGAGTTGGGCAGGAATTTAAGAGTGACCATCTGGTCGTAAAATTCTTTTGCGGAGGCAAGAAGGTCTGCATTTTTGTCATAGAGTTTGTCGGCTTCTGCAATATTGAGAGCGACTCTTCTGAACATGTCTATTGGTTTTTCAGCCGGTTTTCCGTTGTTATCCCTTTTCAGGTAACGTTTTTCCAGAACTGTGATGGCATTTTGGCTTAACAGCGGCTCACGAGAAAGCGCTTTCTCGATGTCCTTGAGACTCATATTTCCTCCGGCTCTTTGTTTTTAATGAGTAATGTTATATGCAACTAAAAACTTTGTAAAGTCTGTTTTATGCGACGTCGTAAATTTCTCTAAGTGATTGATGAATTGATAAGGCATTGATGTTTATAATAAAATGTCTAATATCAAAATCAACCAATGTTATGCGGAGGCAAGGGTTTAAAAATTAGACGTTCTGTTTTCAGGTTCGAAACCCCTGCTGGATACAGACTTTTAGCTTGTTGGTTTTCAGTATTTTTCAGCCAATCCTGCAAGTGTATAACTTTTAAGCATTTTGATGAGACTGTCCTGAATCTCTGTCCACATGATATGTGCTGTACAGGAGTGTACGAGATTACAGAAGTCATCGTCGAAAATGCACTTGTTAAGGCTGAGTTCGCCTTCGATAGCGGTGATAATGTCGTATACTGTGATTTGCGCGATGTCTTTTGATATTTTGAACCCGCCTTTTTTGCCGCGTTCAGAAGAGAGTATTTCAGATTTTGCAAGATTTTGAAGAATTTTGCCGAGAAAGCTGTCGGGTATGTCGCATTCTGTTGCTAGCTCGGAGCGCATGAACGTTGTTCCGGTGGGCTTGTGCGCCATATGAATTAGCGCTCTTATGGCGTAGTCGCTGGCTCTGGTGACTTTCATTTTGTCTCCTTTGAGAATAATATTAATAAGATGCTATTTGTATAAATATATCCTCGGAGCGTCTTATTTGCAAGAAATTTATGCTTTTTGCCGGAGGTAACGGGTCTTAAAAAAAATCTCAAAAAAGTTCTTGACATCCACAGGGTTTTACGGAATAATTCCGCTCTGCTTTGCAGGGGTATAGCCAAATTGGTAAGGCATCTGGTTTTGGTCCAGTGTATTGTGGGTTCGAGTCCTGCTACCCCTGCCATTTTTTTTAAGTTTTAGAGACAGAAGAAAACGGCTTGAGAATGTGAGATCGCCGCGTCGCTGCGCTCCTCGCGAAGACGTATGGCTGTCTCTGCGAGGGCTTGTCCCTAAGCAGTCTCATCTCCCTTCATCTATCTTACAAATAAATCCTGACAGGTCAGCCTGTATATAGAGACAGCTCACTGAAATGAGAAACTTACCCCGTATAAACACACTTGTTGTAAAGGTCGGAAGCAACATCCTCACACAAAAGGACAAAGGGGTAAATCTCGAATTTCTCTCCTCTTTTGTCAGCCAGATATGCGAGATAAAAAAACAGATCAAAAACATTGTAATAGTTTCTTCCGGTGCTGTCGGCGCGGGATTTAAGATTCTGGGCTTTGAAAGCCGTCCCACAGACATCATAGACAGGCAGGCGTGCGCCGCCGTGGGGCAGGCAAGGCTTATATGGTATTACGACAAGGAATTTGAAAAGTACAATGTAATCCCGGCGCAGATACTTATCACAAAAGATGATTTCGCGAACCGCCGACGTTATCTCAACGCCAGATATACCATCCGCAGGCTGCTTGAGATGGGCGTTGTGCCTATTATAAATGAGAACGACTCGGTTGTTATCGAGGAACTTAAATATATTGAGAATTTCAGCGACAACGATAATCTTTCCGCTCTTGTGGGCGGACTTATCGGTGCGGATATGCTGCTTATAATGTCCGACGTTGACGGACTTTACGACAGCGACCCCACAAACAACCCAGATGCAAAGCGTATCGGCGAAGTGAAATATATCAACGAAGAGCTTTTCAGCCTCGCGGGCAGTTCCGTTTCCGGAGTCGGTACGGGCGGTATGAAATCCAAGCTCACTGCCGCTTCAAAAGCCCTTGACGCAGGCTGCTGCGTGGGCATCATAAACGGGCGCAAACCCGGCGCAATGCTGGATTTCCTTCATGGTGGAGACATCGGTACATATTTCAGCCACACAGAGGACGCTCTCTCACGCCGTCACCACTGGATAGCCTATGCGGCAGGCGCCACAGGTATATTGAAACTTGACAATGGGGCTGTGAACGCCCTTATTCATAAAAAGAAGTCACTGCTTCCCGGCGGAGTCGTTTCCGTTGAGGGGGATTTCGAGATGGGCGACGTGGTTTCCGTCTGCGATGAGGACGGAAAAGAGATAGCCCGCGGGAAGGTCAGATACAACAGCCTTGACCTTAACAGGATAAAAGGTAAAAAAACATCTGACATATTTGATATTTTGGGTTATAAGTTTACTGACGAGATAATCCACCGCGATGACCTTGTCGTCATCAACATCATCGGAGACTGATTATGCTTGAGAATATGCTGAAAGCCGCTAAAGATGCCTCATATGAACTTATGAGCAAGCGCTCAGATATTAAGGATAAAGCACTGGCGGCGGTCGCCTTAAAGCTGGACAGCAGCCGTGAGCTTATCAAGGCGGAGAACGTAAAGGATATTGAATACGCAAAATCAGCGGGACTTTCACAGGCGATGATAGACAGGCTGATTCTCGACGACAAGCGTATCGATGCGATGATAACTGCCGTTAACGAGATAAAGGCTCAGACAGACCCGGTTGGCAAGGTTGTGGAAGGCTACAGACGACCCAACGGGCTTTATATAACAAAAGTGAAGGTGCCGCTCGGTGTTGTGGGCATAATATTTGAATCACGCCCTAACGTTACCATAGACGCCGCCGCACTCTGCCTTAAATCGGGCAATGTTTCGGTGCTGCGCGGCGGAAAAGAGGCGATAAACTCGAACAAATGCCTCGGCAGGCTCATGAAGGACGCTCTCAAAGAGACAGGACTTCCTGAAGCTGCCGTCAACATTATTGAGGACACAGACCGCGCCGTGGTCATGGAAATGCTCAAGGCGAAGGACTATATAGACATCATGGTTCCCAGAGGGGGCGACAGCCTGATAAAGTTCTGCACGGAACACAGTCTTATCCCGCTGGTTAAGCATGATGCGGGTATCTGCCACGTCTTCATCGACGAATGGGCTGACACTGACATGGCTGTCAGCATCGCAGTTAATGCGAAATGTCAGCGGGTAGGTGTTTGCAATGCAATGGAAACTCTTCTGATACATCAGAATATCGCTTCGAAGATTCTGCCGCTGCTTGAAAAGGCATACGCGGAATACAATGTTGAGCTGCGCGGATGCGAAAGGACGCAGAAGATAATCAAGTGTGTTTCCGCAACGGAAGAGGACTGGAAGACCGAGTATCTGGATTACATCCTTTCCATAAAGGTTGTGGATGGTCTGGACGATGCGGTTAACCACATAAATAAATACGGTTCACAGCACTCCGAAAGTATTGTGACCGAAAACTATACCAACAGCGAAAGGTTCCTTGACATGGTGGATGCCGCCGCTGTTTATGTGAATGCCTCTACAAGATGGACGGACGGAGGAGAATTCGGGCTTGGTGCGGAGATAGGAATCAGCACACAGAAGCTCCACTGCCGCGGACCTATGGGCGCCGATGACCTTACCACCACTAAATACCGCATCTACGGAAGCGGACAGATAAAGTAGTGAGGATAGGGCTTTTCGGGGGTACGTTTAACCCCATACACGTCGGACATCTTGCTCTCGCGGAAAACGTCACCGACAGCTTTGCGCTGGACAGGATGATCTTCGTACCGTCGAAGGTGCCGCCCCATAAAACCGAAGGTGTGATAGCTCCTGAGCTGCGTCTGAGAATGGTTCAGCTTGTTGCAGCGGGACTTGGGGAACGGTTTATTGTTTCCGATTTCGAGATACACGAGGAGGGGGTCTCCTTTACCCTTAAAACTCTCCGGCATTTCAGACGCGAATATCCAGAAGACGCTATATTTTTTGCATGCGGAACGGATATTTTCGCCTCTATAGGGAGCTGGTACGAATACAGGGCGCTTTTCGACTATGTTAATTTCATCGTGGTCAGCAGATCCACGATGAGTTTTGAAGACCTTTTGAAGACTATTCCGCAGACGCTTCTTGACAGAGTTGTGGATGCGGATGAATATAAAGACGAGAAATCCGGCAAAATAATATTATACAGAATGCCGGAGGTTGATATATCAAGTACGGAGATACGCAGTATCCTTGAAGAGAGCTACCGGAGGGCAAATCTGCCTGAAGGTGTTTATGAATATATCGCCGAAAACAGATTATACAGGGGAAAAGAATGACAAGAACAGCTCTGCTGGACGATATTCTGAAAGAGATGATCGATCGCAAGACCGAGAACGTTGCATGTTACTACATAGCGCCGAAGAGCAGTATTTCGGACTATATAGTTATCGGCACGGCGACTTCCGAGCCGCACGTCAACGCCATTGCGGAATACGTTCTGGAGAAGATGAAAGAGAAGAGCATCCGTCCTTTCGCAGTTGAGGGACAGGGACGCTCGCGCTGGATATGCCTTGATTTCGGCGAGGTTATGGTGCATTTGATGTGCAGGGACGAGAGACAATATTACAATCTTGAGTCTATCTGGGGCGGATGCGAAAAAGTGGAGATTCCCTACGACTGATAAATTCACAGGGCTGAATATAGTCCTTTTCGAACCCGAAATTCCCCAGAATACAGGGAATATCGGACGTTTCAGCGTGGCGACGGACAGCAGGCTGATCCTTGCAGGAAAGCTGGGATTCAGCCTTGACGATAAATATGTAAAGCGTGCAGGGCTTGACTACTGGAAGAATGTGAAACTTGAGACCATCGACACGCTTGATAATTTTTTTGAAAAATATCCCATCGGAAAGTATCCATACGCCTTTCTTTCAAAATTCGGAACGAAGAACTACACTGAAATACCCCACGAAGACCCGAACCTTATGATTATTTTCGGGCGGGAGACCAGCGGTCTGCCTGATTTCGTGCAGGAGAGATATGCGGAGCACCTGTACCGCATCCCCACAACGGGGAGGGTGCGCAGCCTTAACCTCTCAAACGCTGTGGCGCTGGTGGGCTACGATATTCTGCGCAGAAGGGATTTCGATGGGCTGGATGCACACTGGATGGGACCTGAAACGGGGGAAACCTATGCTTAGGATCGGTCAGATTGACTACGCGAACGTATATCCTATTTTCCATCACCTTGAAAAAGAGAAAGGTTTTAAGCTCATAAAGGGCGTGCCGTCATACCTTAACACCGCAATCCGCGAAGGCGTCATAGACCTTTCGCCGTGCAGCTGCATAGAATACGGCAGAAACCCTGAGAATTACTACATAATTCCCGATATCTCAATAAGCAGCATCGATGAGGTTAAGAGTGTTCTGCTGTTCTCGGATGTTCCAATTGAGGAGCTTGGAGGAAAGCAGGTGTATCTTACATCAGAATCGGGAACCTCAGTTGTTCTTTTTGAGATACTCATGCGGGAGCGCTACGGCATAATCCCTGAATTCACCAAAGAGAATAAGGAAGCGCCCGCAAAGGTTTATATAGGCGATACGGCGCTTTTCGGATACTATAACGACACGTCCAAATATATTTACGACCTCGGCAAACTCTGGAAAGAGTTCACCGGTCTTCCGTTCGTTTTTGCCCTGTGGATAATCCGCAAGGACACTGCGGATGCAAACCGCAAAGAGACCGAGGATTTCGTAAAGCTCCTTGCCCGTATCAAAAAGGACAGCAAGGGTAATCTTGCATCTCTTATTGACCATTACCAGATGAAAGGGCTGACCTCGTACCAGATTATCGATTACTGGGAGATAATCAACTACGACCTTTCCGAGAACCATATTAAGGGATTGCTCACCTATTTCAGCCTTGCGCATAAAATAGGGCGCATAAAAAAGATGCCGTCGCTGGATTTTTTTGTATGAAAATGTTGTGTGTGTTTTATGGAAAAGGGAAATTAGTCTTTAAAAATTAAATGCAAAGTTGTATATTTTTGTTTGAACTTATAGATTGTTGGTCAGTCTTATAACCATAAGATTCGGAGGAAACGTGAAAGATACGGCAATTATCGAAAAAGTGCTGGATGGCGATTCACAGGCGTTTGAAATGCTGATACTCAAGTATCAGTCGAAACTTTTCGCCACTTCGATGAACGTGGTGAAAAACAGAGAGCTGGCAGAGGACATTGTTCAGGAAGCCTTTATGAAGGGCTTTATGAAACTTGATTCTCTGAAAAACAGAGAGCAATTCTATCCGTGGCTGAAACGTATCGCACTCAATATCGCCCTTAATCATTTCGAAAAAGAGAAAAGGGTTATGGATGTTGAGACCGAGGACGACGAAACAAGTTTCTTCGAAAACATCGGAAGCGGCGAAAGTCCGGAAGAACTCACTCTGAAGGAAGAGCTCCACAGATATGTGAGAAACTATGTGGACTCACTCCCCGACAAACTCCGTGTTGTCATTGTTCTCCGCGAGGTGGAGGACATGAGCTACGAAGAAATTGCCGAGATGATGAACATACCGCTGGGAACTGTCCGCAGCAGGCTGTTCAACGCCAGACAGATTATAAAAGACAGACTCATCAATCAGGGGTTGGCAGATGGAATGTACCAAATTTCATAAACTGATTTCATCATACATAGACGAAGAGGCGTCCTCTCTTGAGAGACAGGCGGTTGAAAGACACGTCGCAGCTTGCCCTTCATGCCGCGCGGAGCTTACAAACGAACTGCGCCTTAAAGATATGGTGAAACTTTCATATGAAAAAACTGCGGAAATTGACCTTTCCAAAAACATTATGGCTATGATAGCGCCCAAAGCTGCAAAGCCTGTTAAAAAGAAAGGCTCGTTCTATAAAAAATTCTCTGTTTTTGCGGCGGCTGTTGCGGCTCTTTTTGTTCTGGCTTTTGCGGCTATCATGACCATGGGTACCGAAGAAACTCAGGTTGCGGGCAATGAAAAGCTGGAAGAATACGTTATTGAGCACGTGGGCGCAGGTGTCGCGGACTTCAACGGGACACTCGCCACTGTAAATTATAAGAAATGATCAGATTTTTCCTGTTTTTCGGTATCCTGATACTTTCCTTCGAAATCTACGCCGCCGAACAGGTTTATTTTAAAGTGGCAGTGGACAACAGCACCTATACCGCTTTTATGGGCGGAAAAGCTGGGCTGGACAACACCACTCTGAACTATCTTGCATCAAAGATGCGTAACCAGCAGTTTAAGATAACCGACATAGACAGGGCATATTACGATATAGCCCAGCCGGTATCGATGCGCTTTGCGGGCAGGGACGTTCTGCAGTACGATCTGAAACCCAAGAACGCAGACAGGTTCAGACATATGCTGATGGTAGATTCCACAAACGAGGTAGTTCACAAAGACGTGTACGATCCGTCTGGAAAACTGGTGTACTCGTTCACTATTCTTGAGCCGGAGAACTCTTCCGCAAAACCGGTTACAGCGGAGGGCGAACACGAGAAGACAAATCACTGTTACATCGGGTTCTGCGTCGTTGGCAAAAGAATGCTGAAAGACGGTACGTCGCACATAATGCTTTCCGACGGCATAAACAGATTTTCAATATTCAGAAAGAGAGTTTCAGGCGAAGTTTCCGCAAGTAAAAAAATTGTGTACGGAAACTATGTAATGCGCAAAAAACAGGGCGACGACCTCTTTACGGTTGTCGGAACGATTCCCTACAGCGCCATGCAGACAATGATTGAAAACTACTCAAAACTGGAGGAATAAGTATGAAAAAATTCCTGATCCTGACCTTGTTTATTATTTCAACGGTGACAGCGTTCGCCGCGGGCACTCCCGAATCGTTTTCAGGGGTCTATAAGTCTACCAAAGACGCAGTGGTGAACATCTCCACTACAAAAGTTATGAAAAGATCTGCACATCCGCCCATCAACGACGACGTTTTCAGACGTTTCTTCGGCGACGACTTCGGCGGTATGCTTCCCAATACGCCCAGAGAGTATAAAACAAGCTCCCTTGGCTCCGGTTTCATCATTGAGAGCAACGGTCTCATAGTTACGAATAACCACGTTATCGAAGGCGCAAGCGAGATAATCGTTAAGCTCAACGATGAACATAAATTCCCCGCTAAGGTTGTCGGCAGAGATCCTCTTACAGACCTTGCGCTGATAAAAATCGAACCAGGCAATGTGAAGCTCTCTTCTCTGCCTCTTGGTGATTCCAACAAGGCGGAGATCGGCGACTGGGTTATAGCCATCGGCAACCCGCTCGGACTTGAGTGGACTGTCACAGCGGGTATAATCAGCGCCAAAGGAAGAGAGCTGGGCAGCAGCCCTTATGACAACTTTATGCAGACCGACGCATCCATTAACCCCGGAAACTCCGGCGGACCCCTGATAAATATGGACGGACAGGTTGTTGCCATCAATACGGCTATCATCCCCTCCGGTCAGGGGCTCGGATTTGCAGTTCCGGTGAACATGCTGAAAGAACTCCTGCCCAAATTGAAACAAGGCTCTGTCAAGAGAGGCTGGCTTGGTGTTTCAATTCAGGCAGTGGACGATAAACTCGCCAAAGGCTTCGGCATGAAAGATGCCAAAGGTGCTCTTGTTGCTGATGTTACAAAGGATGATCCGGCAGACAAAGCAGGCGTTAAAGCAGGAGACGTTATCCTGAAGGTCAACGGTCAGCAGGTTTCCGACTCCAAAGACCTTGTGACGCTCATAGGTTCATACAGCCCCGGTCAGACCGTTACTCTTGATATCCTGCGCGACAGAAAAGAGCTGAAAATACCTGTTAAGCTGGGTGTCAGAAAGGGTCAGGACGATGAGGACGCGCCAGCGGGCACCCCCGGAGCGACAATCTCCGTTGCGCCGCTGAACAGAGGCGAAATGGCAAAACTGAACCTCAAATACGGCGTCAAGGTTCTTAACGTTGACGAAAAGAACAACGCATACGAGGCGGGTGTCAGACCCGGCATGATAATCCTCACCATCAACCGCGAACAGGTGAGAACAACAGCGGAGTTTGTTGCCAAATATAACAAGATACCCAAGGGAAGTGTTGTCGTATTGCAGATATACGCATCCGGCAGAAGCAACTTCATAGCTTTTGACAAAGAGTAACAGAACACTCATATAAACAGAAAAGGCGCACCCGAAAGGATGCGCCTTTTTTAATTTGCAGTGATGATTTTCTATACCTTAAACTGCCCCATAAGCACCATGAGGTTTTCCGACTGCTTTTCCAGGTCGGAAACAGTTCTGCTTATCTCTGCCAGCGCGTGTGTGCTCTGCTCAATGCCCGTTGAAATGGTCTGAGCGTTGTCGTTGATATTCTCAATTGCCTGAACCTGTTCTTTGATGGACGTTTCAATCATGTTGTTCATATTGCTCATTTCGTCGACGGAAGAGACTATCTTATCGAAGAAGGTTGCTGTTGTGAGCATGGTCTTAACGCCGGAATCAACCTGCACAAGCGCAAGCCCCATGTCGTCGGAGGCTCTGTTCGATTCTTTCTGCAGGTTGCCTATGATACTGCTTATCTCGCCTGTGGCGCTCTGTGTGCGCTCCGCCAGTTTACGGACTTCGTCGGCTACAACGGCGAATCCTCGCCCGTGTTCCCCCGCTCTTGCCGCTTCTATGGCTGCGTTAAGAGCCAGCAGGTTTGTCTGGTCTGCAATATCGCTTATAACGTTGAGAATGGCGTTTATCTCCTGCGATGAGTCAGCAAGGTTTCTGATGGTGGTTCCCAGTTCGTCCACCTTGTTCTTTATCTGCTGTATCTCGTTTACAGCCTTATTGAGCATTTTGCTGCCTTCGTTGGTGTTATTGGCAGTTTCGTTAGCAACTTTAAGTGTGGTGTCGAGATTATCGTTGATAAGTGATGAAGACGCGCTCATCTCCTCAGTTGCGGAGGCAACGCCTGTGACCTGTGCCGCCTGATCGCTCATTGTCATGGAAAGTTCTTCCGTTGCCGCGGCAAGTTCCGTGCTGCCTGATGCTACGGACTGTGCGTTCTCCTGAACGGTAGTGACTATGTCCCGCAGCTTGTTTATGAACTGGTTGAAATATTTCGAGAGCTGACCCACCTCATCGTCGGATGTTACAGGGAGTTGTTTCGTAAGATCTCCTTCACCGGATGCTATCTCGCGCAGAACGTCTGCCGCTGTCTGGATCCCTTTTGTCATTTTTCCGGTCATCAGCATTGCAATGACGACAGTAATTACCAGCGCTACGGAGGAGATGCCGAAAATACTGAGAAGCATGGTTCTGATACGTGTCTGGGCTTCGGCTTCAAGTTTGGCAACAGCAGCGTCAATGTCGTCTATGTATACGCCGGTACCGATCATCCAGTTCCATGCGTCAATCTTCGTTGCATAGCTTAGTTTCGGAACGTCTTTTCCGGCGGATGGTTTCAGCCATATATATTCAACATAGCCGCCTCCGTCACTTTTCGCCTTATCCAGCATTTCCTTGATAAAATATACTCCGTTGGCATCTTTTGAATCCATCAGGTTCTTTCCGACAATAGCCTTGTTGGGACCCACAGTCAGTGCCGTACCGTCGAAAGTGTATGTGAATATGTAGCCGTCGCCTGCAAAACGTATGCTTTCAAGGATAGCCTTTGCCATCATCTGTGATTGCTCAGGAGTGAGTTCTTTGTGGTTAACAAGCGGGTTCATAGCGGTCAGTGCTATGTCCACGTTGTTTTTTAATTCCTCTTTTTTGCTGTTCATCAGCTTTTCGCGTTCCAGTGAAATTTGTTCTTCGGTTGTGTTTTTAACGTCTCTGTAAACAGTGAAAAGGATGATGCAGGTTACAGCAAGAAGCGGAATCATGACCAGCAGAAGTATTTTTGTTTTTACAGATTTCAGCATGAGGCTCTCCTTCAGCATTATTATAATTATATCTTTAAATTATTTTTTTTGAAATAAAAGTTTGTTTAGTAATTGAAGTTAATAAGACTCTTTAAGTATTTTTTGTAGCATGATTAATTCATGTTTTCAACATTTTAAATATATATCTGTATGAAAAATAACTAAAAATATGTACACCGCAATTGCCCTGTCGCATATGATTTTTTGTATTTAAAAAAAGATTATCTGCGCTTATTATATATTCTGAGGTGGATCATGAGAAAAACGATTTTACTGATTCTGTCCGCGGTACTGTTCTCTGCGACCGCATACGCATATAAAGGCGCAGTTGTATATGTGCCCGTCTATTCGCACATATACACAGGAGACCAGGAGAAACCATTTCTGCTGGCGGTGACGATAAGTATTCGTAACACAGATATGAAAAACCGCATGACCATCATGTCTGCCGACTATTACGGCTCCAACGGAAAACTAATCTCAAGATACATCCCTAAGGCTGTAAATCTGAATCCGCTCTCATCCGTCCGCTTCGTCGTTAAAGAGTCAGACACAGCAGGCGGCTCCGGTGCAAGTTTCATCGTACGCTGGAAATCATCCGCCGATGTTACCGATCCTGTAATTGAATCCGTTATGATAGGTGCGAAGACACAACAGGGGATATCCTTTACGTCGCGCGGTGTTGTCCTCTCAAGGGATTGACGGTGATACGCGGAGCATCCTGCTTCCCGTAACCGTCGCATTTCGGTTGTCCTCAATAAAATCGTCCTCACATACTTCGTGTATGCTCGCCGCCATCTCTGTTAAACATCCTTGTAATGCTTGCGTCTGACCATCAGTTTATTTCGTTTTACTTTGTTGTCTCTGCGAAGAGCATCCGCGACGAAGCAGTCTATATTGGGATATAAAAAAAGGGAGCCGAAGCTCCCTCAGCTTGTTGACAAACCCCATGTAATTGCAAATACATGGGGTTTTTGTTATTGTATATAATGCTTAAAGAAACAGAAGACCAATTTGAAACGGAACTTTACCTGAATATTGATGATCTTGTCCCTCATGATCATCTT
>NZ_JAJUIS010000015.1 GCF_029267515.1 Seleniivibrio woodruffii | reverse complement strand
GTGTCATTTTTTTCCAACGCTCGCCCGGCATAAAGCCGTATCTCGCTCACACTCCGCCGAAATTATTCAGTAAACCGGATAATTCCAGCTCCGTGGGACACATCCGCGTGTCCTTATAAGTTACGAAAAAAATGACGTCCGTGTCATTTTTTTCCAACGCTCGCCCGGCATAAAGCCGCCTATTGCGAAGATTTTTCTCTATTCCGGTCTCTGCAACCTCAAAAGGAGTGAAGCAGTTCCATCATTTGATATACGACATGGATGCGCATGGAACCTCTGTATGAAACAGTTAGTGGTTTTTTACGTGAAAAATCACATATTGGTTAGATTGACATATTTGAATATAGATGATTAAATAATAATTAGTTTGGATTTAAATTATTTTGCCGGAGGACAGAACATGCGATTGATTTATATGGTTATTATAGCATTGGTATTTATGCTTTTCGGTTGTTTCAATCAGAACATAAGTTCATCATCAAGCGAGACTCCCAACTCTGAGATAGTATACAAAGGAATTGAAGTTTCCGCAGTAACGGACAGTGCGGGAAAAACCGCTATTACAAGTGTCCTGCTTGGAATTGTATATGAGATAGTCGCTCTCAGCGATGACGGTCAGCCGGTCAGCGGTGTTAAGCTGTCATACACGGAGAGCGGCGGCAAGTCCGTTGTATATGTATCAGACAACAGCGGCAGATATGCGGATATTGTTCTTGTGGGTACGCCTTCGGAACTGGCGGCGAGATATCCCAGAAGCAGGACTGCTGAATACCGCTCCGAGAGAGCGACCTCATACAACCTTGGCGTGGTTCTGAAACAGGGCAAAGGACATCCGACCGGCTTCGGCACCGACGCGCAAAATCTGAACAGCGTTTATATGGGCACGTCCGAGCGCACCGGAGATGGATGGACGACCGACTGCTACGCTGCCGACGGAATATCCGATTTCATTTCGGGGGTACAGGGGCTGAAGGTGTTTATTTTCGGCGGTCTGACAGCGAATGATAACATTTATATGGAGATAGGCGGTTCGTGGACCGGTGAGGCTCTCACGGCTGCAATGACGCAGAAGCTGGCTGAGGTATACGGCATGAGCTATGCGAACGCCGCGCTTGCCAGCTATCAGATGACGTGTTATACGCCTTCTGATGAGATGAACGGTCTCGGCGCGGTATGCGAGATTGTGAAGAGCAACGACGTATGCCAGACAACGCCGGGCGGCGGCGAAGAGACACCGACCAACACTGCACCGACAATTGCAGGTGTTCCGACATATACCATAGCTGAAGGTGCAGGCTACAGCTTTATCCCCACGGCCGATGATGCGGACGACGATGCGCTTACGTTCAGCATAACAGGAAAACCTGACTGGGCAAGTTTTGACACGGCGACAGGCGCACTGACGGGCACTGCAGTAACAGGCATATACACAGGCATAACCATAAGTGTCAGTGACGGCACGGATACGGTTAGCCTCGCACCGTTCACTATAACGGTGGCAGAGGTTGTTCCTCCGAACACTCCGCCAACCGTAGACGGGACACCGATAACGGCAGTTTATCGCAACGCTCTATACAGTTTTACGCCGACGGGTGCGGATGCGGACAATGACACGTTAACTTTCAGCATAGCAGGAAAGCCTGACTGGGCTACGTTCAACCAGTCAACGGGTGCGCTGACAGGAACAGCTGAGG
Source organism: Seleniivibrio woodruffii (assembly GCF_029267515.1). Taxonomy (GTDB): domain Bacteria; phylum Chrysiogenota; class Deferribacteres; order Deferribacterales; family Geovibrionaceae; genus Seleniivibrio; species Seleniivibrio woodruffii_A. The sequence goes on along the minus strand of NZ_JAJUIS010000015.1, from coordinate 38,936 downwards.
TCGGAACGTTCGAAAATATCGTGATAACGGTTTCAGACGGTATGGATACAGCGAGCCTTCCGGCATTTACTATAACGGTTACAAACCGGGCGCCCTCCATAAGCGGAACACCGACAGCATCGGCACAGACGGGCGCAAACTACAGCTTTACACCGTCAGGAAGCGATGCTGACGGCGACACGCTGACCTACAGCATAGCCAACAAACCAAGCTGGGCAAGTTTCAATACATCCACCGGTGCGCTCAGCGGAACGACCACAGCAGGAACGTTTACAAATATTGTCATAAGCGTTTCAGACGGAGTAGCGACAACATCCCTTACTGAGTTCAGTATAGCTGTTGAAGACCCCAACTTTGCTCCGACCATACTGGGTACGCCGACAGTGTCCCTTTATGTCAATACGGCATACAGTTTTGAACCTGATGCAGATGATGCGAACGGCGATACGCTTACTTTCAGCATCGAGAACAAACCGGACTGGGCAACGTTCAGCGAAACTACAGGTGCGCTTACGGGTACGCCCACACAGACGGGTACGTGGAGCAATATAGTTATCAGTGTTTCCGACGGTACCGCAAACGTATCCCTTGCGCCGTTTGACATAGCTGTGCAGAACCATGCGCCTGATATAAGCGGAACACCGGCAACGGTTAAGAACGGTGAGGAACTCAGCTTCACCCCCACAGCCAGTGATGCCGATGGCGACACTCTGGAATACAGTATATCGGGCAATCCGGTATGGATGAGTATAAATTCATCCACAGGAACTGTTTCCGGTACGGCTGTGCTTGGCACATATGAAGATATTACAATAACAGTTCGGGATGGAAGAGATGGCGGAGTAAGCACACTCGCGTTTGACCTGACCGTGCATTATCCGTGGATACTTGCCAAAACAGGGCAGACTATAAGCTATTCGGCGAATGACGACGGTGCGTACGGGATGGGTGTTGCTCCTTCCTTTTCAAGAGATTCCGCAACAGGCACAGTTACGGATGGTCTGAACGGTCTCATGTGGCAGGATAATGAGGTGGGGACAGCTATGGATTGGACCACTGCCGGTACGACATGCGACAACCTGTCGCTGGGCGGTTATACGGATTGGCGTTTGCCGACTATAGAAGAGCTTGAATCAATAGTTGACTTCGGGCGATTCGCTCCTGCAATAAATTCGGTATTCACTTCTGTTTCTCCTTATGCCGGCTACTGGTCGTCAACGGCACATGCGTTTTTTGCCGGTAACGAGTGGTATATCTCTTTTGATTCCGGAGCTGTCTCTGCGGATAATGTGGACTCCTATGTCAGATGTGTTCGCGGAAACGCCTATCCTGCCGCAGACTTTGCGAGGGATGACACGAATAATATTGTTACCGATAACCGTACCGGGCTTATGTGGCAGGATGATGAGGTGAGTTCGGCGATCACATGGGAAGACGCTATAACCTATTGCGAGGATAAATCTCTGGGCGGGTATACCGACTGGAGACTGCCGAACCAGCGGGAGCTCTCGTCCATCGTTGACAGAAGCACCCGTAACCCTTCGATAAATCCGGCATTTACCCTGACTGCGGTTAACCATTACTGGTCATCCACCACTTATAAGTTTTTGACCACTTATGCGTTGATTTCTGACTTCAGTTACGGAAGTACGAATATGTATCCTAAAACTTATCTTTATTATGCCAGGTGCGTTCGCGGCGGATAACGGTAATTTTCCGGGGGGCGCAACTGAGCGCCCCTTTTTTTATCAGACCGGATTATTCGTAAAATCATCGGCTTAAAAAAATATTGGACTTTTTCATTTCAAAACCATCTTATTTAATATGAGGTGCGTATGAGATACTCAAAATACATAATCCCGATGCTTCTGATGTTCAGCATTGCCCCTGCGGCACAGGCGGCGAAGTATGAGACTGCCATATTCGCAGGCGGCTGTTTCTGGTGTATGGAGCCTCCGTTTTCGTTTCTGGACGGCGTTAAGGACGTTTCCGCCGGATATACCGGAGGCAAAACAGAAAACCCCACATATGAACAGGTTTCCACAGGCAGGACAGGGCATTATGAAGCTGTGCGTGTAATTTACGACCCTGCAAAAGTCAAATATGAAAGGCTTCTTGACATATTCTGGAAGAACATCGACCCAACGGACGACGGCGGGCAGTTTGCAGACCGGGGCACTCAGTATCTCACAGCAGTGTTCTATACAACTCCTCAGCAGAAGGCGGTTGCTGAAAAATCAAAAGAGGCGCTGGGTAAATCCGGAAAATTCAAAATGCCTATAGCAACAGCCATCCTGCCGGCAAAGAAGTTCTACGCGGCAGAGAACTACCACCAGAACTATTTCCAGACCAATAAAGACCACTATGACAGGTATAAGGTCGGTTCCGGAAGGGCGGGGTACATCGAACGCACATGGGGAAAACAGGAGAAGAAAGTGAATCAGAAATATAAAAAACCGTCGGAAGACGAGCTTAAAAAGAAGCTGTCGCAGCTTCAGTACAACGTGACACAGAAAGAAGCCACTGAGCGTCCTTTCAGCAACGAATACTGGGACAATCACAAAGAGGGCATATACGTTGATATCGCCACAGGTGAGCCGCTGTTCAGCTCAAAGGATAAGTTTGATTCCGGTACAGGCTGGCCCAGCTTCACAAAACCAATAGATAAGTCCATGGTAACGGAGAAAGAGGATTTCAGACTGTTCTCCAAACGTACCGAAGTGCGAAGCAAATACGGCGATTCGCATCTTGGACACGTTTTTGACGACGGACCCCAAGACAAAGGCGGTATGCGCTATTGCATAAACTCCGCGTCACTCCGTTTCATCCCGAAAGAAAATCTTGAAAAGGAAGGTTACGGCGAATATCTGAAACTGTTTAAATAAGAAGGATGTAAATACTGATCGAACCATTCACAAATTGCGTCTGTAAATAATATTGTGTAGAATACGTTATTATTGCGGCAGTTGAAAAGGATACGGAATGAACAATAGAGGCGAAATAATTATTTACGAGACAGATGACGGTAATATCAAACTGGATGTTCTTCTTAAAGACGAAACCATATGGCTCACTCAGATAGATATGGCAAATCTTTTCGGGTGCTCGAAAGATAATATCTCTCTTCATTTAAAAAATATATACGAAGAGGGCGAACTGGAAGCTCCGGCAACTACCGAGTATTTCTCGGTAGTTCGTATTGAAGGCGACAGACAGGTGAAAAGAACTGTACCCCATTACAATCTTGATGTAATTATATCTGTCGGTTATAGGGTTAAAAGTATTATCGCCACGCGTTTCCGTATGTGGGCAACAAGGCAGCTTAAAGAATTTATCGTCAAAGGCTTTGTTATGGATGACGCAAGGCTTAAAAATCCGGGCGGTTGGGATTACTTTGATGAGCTGCTTGACCGCATCAGAGATATCCGTGCTTCTGAAAAAAGATTTTATCAAAAAGTTCGTGATCTTTTTGCCTTGAGTATTGATTATAAGGACAACAAGGTGGCAACAAATATTTTCTTTGCAGAAGTTCAGAATAAGCTGCTTTATGCTGTCACGGGGTACACAGCTGCGGAGATAATTATTAAAAGAGCCGATTCTGATAAACCGGATATGAATCTTACTTCATGGAAAGGGAGCAGAGTTCACAAAAGTGATGTGATAATAGCAAAAAACTACCTTTCTTCTGATGAAATAGACTCACTCAACAGACTTGTGGTGATTTTTCTGGAACAGGCTGAGCTCAGAGTTAAGGACAGACAAAAGCTGACTCTCGACTATTGGCGGAACAATGTTGATAAGATGCTGGAGTTCAATGATAAACCTGTCTTGAAAGGCTCCGGCTCCATCGGAAATGAACAAATGAAAACCATAGCTCATGGTTGCTTTGATGACTTTGATAAAAAGCGGAGGATAGCTGAAGCTCTGGAAGAAGATGCAAAAGATATACGGGAGCTTGAAACCATCCAGAAGAGAATAGCACAGAAAAACAACTGACAATGCCATGAGCTATCAAGTGTAATGCTCTTTACTCTTCATCCTCATTGGTTTGTGAGCCGTTGTCGCCCATGACAGGATGAAGATTGCGAACTTCCCCTCTGATACTGATGTTCTGTTTTTGTCCGGCGAATTTTATTGTTCCGCTGAGGTCAACGTCCGAGTTGACGATATTCAGTCTGTTCAGCCTTATGCTGCCTTTCATATCCAGTTCGTTTTTGTCGGACGATCGCAGATGATTGATGGTGATAATCTTGCCTTTTGTTTCAACGTCTGTAGAGATGTTTTCGAAAGGCATCTCCCCCAGCGGTGTTTTCATAAGCATTTTGTCGGCATTTACGCTTATTTTCGAAGTGTCGGATTTGATGTCTATATTGCCTTTAACATTTACGTTGCCGTGCAGGCTGACCGGTTCTTTGATGAAGTCCAGAGCACTGCCGCTGGTTGTAACGTCAAATTCCATATCCGAGTCGGAAATCTTAGCCTGTGCCGTATAGATACCCTTAACGTCAATGCTCATATTGCCGGTGAAAAGTGTCAGAGGGGTATGGTGAAAAGTGAAATCGCCTATCTCGTTCTCGTTGATTGTCACACCTGTCAGCTCGGTGGAGAACATGCCCGATTCAACACCGGCATATTTTAGACGAAATCCCATGTTTTTAGCGGACTTAGACGCCGTATTTTCGATATATGACCCGAAAGGAAAAAAAGCCCAGAGTGCCGCTGTAAATGCCAGAATAAAAATGCCGAACGATATCAGGATTTTGTTCATGATTTCTCGGCCTGTATCACAAGATTAAGGCGTTTTTCGTTATCAAATCTTTTACTTATCTTAACGCTGTTCAGTTTTATGTTGGATCTTCCTTCAAGTATGCGTATGAAGCTGACAGCCTCGTCACCAGTGACGCTGTCAACGCGGAAAGAGACCGATTCGCCCCCCTGAACGTTTATGGGCTTCATATCGCCCAGACGGTTTGAAAGTCCCAGAGCCTCTGCGCTGGTTTCAATAAAACTCAGCAGTCCTTCCTCAACTTTCGGACTCTGAACAGGCGCTTTAAGCGTCTGCATGTAGTAGTCCAGAGCCTTTCCGGTTTTTTCGATTGTGTCTGAGTATGCGGTTTCAGCCTTTGCCGTAGCGGAGCTGAACCCCGAATATGTCCAGTAGAATACGAGGAAAAGCACCCCGCATACCAGTGCCGTGATGGTTAATTTATCTCTGTTCACTGCTGAAACCTCAATGTGAAGGTAATGTTTCCGTCCTGCTTTTTGGTGTCGAGGAGGTTAATCTCCTTGCCTGTCTCTTTTTTAAGCTGTTTACGGAAGTCTTCAATAAAGGCGTAGTCAGATGTGACGCCTTCATACACCACGCTTCTGTTTTTAATGTCTATGGAGTTTGCCGTTATCCTTTCGGATTGTGCACGGCTTATCTGTTCCAGTATGGCGAGCGTTTCAAAAGATGCTCCGCCGCCCGCTTTTTCAGCTTTGAATTTAAGCTGACCGTATGGGGCGGAAGTGTCGGCAACATGCGCCTGCTGATAGATGCGGTTAAGCATCCCTTCCGCACGCTGTACCTTGTTGTCCTGATACGCGTATCTGAACCAGAGACCCAGAACAAACAGGGCGTAGATTGCCGCCAGAGCTATTATGTGGAATTTATATTCGCCGAGAGCCGCTTTCGGCGCTTTAACGAACGGTATCGTAAGGGCGGAGGATGCCGGAACCTGAGTGGGTTTCGGTGAATTCTGCCCCTGTTTTTCGATATGGGTTATTATGCCGTCCTCGGACTGGATGGATGTGTCGGCATAGGTGTGCACGAATGTGTCGGTTGTGCCGTAGCGTATTGCCATAGGGCTTGTGACCCTGCCCGCTTTGTTCAGAACGGACATCATGTTCCTGTTCTCCGTAAGGTCGGGTTTCAGCATACATATAAGGAAGTTGTCCCCCTTTTTCATGTATGCGAAGACGGACGTCAGCTCTGCGGGAAACTGTGACGCCAGATAGTTGCGGATAAACATATCCGTTTTTCTCTTTGGCGCCTGAGGAAACTCCATTCCCGTATAAAAAAAGGAGGTGTCGTCAATTATCAGGTTGTACCCTGATTTCATAGAGAGTACAGCCGCCTGATCCACAGGAGTTTTCGCGGCGTCTGTCAGAATAAAAAAATCGGAACCGCCCGTCAGAAGGATTGTGTTAGTAGTAGTCTCCATCTAAACCTGCCATAAATCTTATCACCGCTGTGTTGGTGCCCTCTTTGCTCACCAGAGCGTGATAGAAACGGGGAACGTCGTTTAAGGTTATCTCAACCCTGACATAAAATAAAGTGCTTTTTACGGTGATGTAGGGCAGCACCTTCATATATACGTCCGAGGGAACGCCGAATTCTTTCTGTATGTTCGAAACGTCTTTCAGTTCGTCGGTCTTTGTATAGTCTGCGATCTGCTCTGCGTAGTCTTCCAGCTCCGGAAGGAACATTTTTATGGTGCCTTCCGATGCGAAGTTGAGATTAATTGCGTTGCCGTCGTCCTGAGATGTAAAATATTTTACCAGCTTGTTATAGTTGTCGGGATCTTTCGAAAGTATCCTCAGTTCGCTTATGGTTTCAAGAGGTCCGTTTTTGGTTTTGAACTCCATACCGGAGTATTCATATCCGCCGTTTTCATTTCCGCTGACAGATGTATCGCTGTCCGCATCGATATAGTCGAGTATCTCCGCGCAGTCCAGCCCTTCAATCTGTTCCTCGTCCACAACTTCTTCGCAGGCCGTGCGGAACCTTTCGGCGTCGTATGCCTTGCTTTCAATCAGATCGTTAAGAGGAATTTTTGCGTTAACCGGTGTAACAGAGATTGATACCGTTCCGTAGGGTACCTCTGTCAGCGGTATAATTGCCCAGTCCTCCTCGCGTGAGTCGTATGAGTTGTCGTCATCCTCAAGAAGCTGTTTTACGGCTGTCACAGCGGACATGGCATAGATATGGGACTGGTTTTCGTAAAAGTCGTCGGAAACGTTCGTAAAGTTCTCCATGCTTTTTTCATAGACGTAAATAGCTGCGGATGCTCCGAAGGCTATGAATATCAGCACGAAGATAAGTACGGAACCTTTATTGTTTCTCATTAGTTTTCCGCCATATCAGCCGGGGTGTCCGTTGATGATGAGGACGAATCGGTTGTCGAGGTGCCGTCTGATGCCGACTGTGCAGCTTCTGTAAGTCCTTTTGATGTAAAGCCGCAGCCCGCAACAAACTCAACGGGAATGTCCTTATATTTGAACGACACCTGAATTATTGTGTCGGTGCTGTCATAGTCCTCGGTGAAACGGTAACCGTTGTGGGAATAAACTGTAAATTCAGTGACTTCCGGCAGAAGTCTCAGCTCCCATTCATACCCGATATCGGTCTGTTCCTCTTTGCGGATGAGCCATCCGTCATCGTCAACATAATATGTTATGTCAACCGGCATTGCACGGTCTAGTTTTATAGTGTTCAGGCTGGTGAATTTCAGAACTGCATTCTTTCCGGCATTATTTATAGTGAGCGAATCCTGATAAAGCTGGAGCAGGTCCGGTTTAAAGAGCTTTCGCGATGATATAAGAAGGGTGTTTGCCCTGTTGCTCTTTTCCGCAGCCTCTTTAGATGCCAGAACTGAGTTGAACAGCGAATAGACCCCCATCACCACGAATGAGGAGATTACAAGGGCGATAAGCATTTCTATCAGCGTGAAACCGCTCTTACTGCGCTTCATAGTAGTAGTACACCGATTTTGCGTCCTTCGCCTCGCAGGTGAGTTTTATCTCATCCACTCCGGAATAAAGTGCCGCGCCTGTTTCGGTTGTGAATTTTATTTTTGTGCCGTCAGGCATGTTTTTGGTTTCGTTGAAATTTCTGCCCGGATAGTTCATCTGCTCCAGAACGCGCAGATATCCGGCTTCGTTGACATACGCTTTGCGCACGGAGTATTCCGAAGCGTTCAGAGAGACGAAGGTCAGTCGGTATATGCCAAGCATACTCAGCGAAAGTATGGCAAGAGCTATCAGAATCTCTATCAGGGTAAAACCTTTGCCGTTCATTTAACCACCACCGTTGCAAGCATGGGGTATGACTGAACAACTTTTCCGTCGGAAATTTCCATTTCAAAATCATCGAAGATTCCGTCCGGATAGAAATATATGTAGTATTCAACACCATTTACGTCTTTGTCGTTGATTTTAACGCTGTCAACTTTGCCGAGGGGAATTGTGATCGTTTTACCGTCCGAGAGCAGCAGGTCTTCGGTGCCTACGGTGCCTTTTATGAACACTTGTCGGTTAAGGTCTTTCGCAGCCTTCAACTGCGACTGAATCAGTTCGTTGAAAAAGGATTCGTCCCCGCCGCCCTTAACGGTCTTTTCCGCCAGAGAGGGCGACAGGGAGATGAATCCGAGTCCCATTATAACCATTACAACCAGAAGCTCCACCAGAGTGAAGCCGCGGGTGTTATTCCTGTTTGTCATTAAAGCTCTTTATGTCCGCGTTAACGCCTTCGCCGCCCTCTTTCCTGTCTGCTCCGTAGCAGATTATTTCATAGTCGCGGTCTTCGTCGCCGGGGCTTCTGTAAACGTAGTCACCGCCCCACGGATCTTTCGGAACCTCTTCGATATATCCGCCTTTTTTAAAGCTGGTGGGCACCGGATCGATTGTGGTCTCTTTCACCAGAGCCTCAATCCCCTGCTCAGTGGAGGGATAGATGCTGTTTTCCAGCTTGTATATTTTGAGCGCCGCCTCGATGGCTTTCATGTCGAGTTTGGCTTTTGTGATTCTTGCTTCATCGGGTTTGTCGAGCAGTTTCGGCACCAGAAGCGTCCCCAGAATACCGAGGATGACAAGCACCACCAGTATCTCAATGATAGTAAAGCCCTTGCTGTTTTTCATTCTGCACCTCAATCAAATCGGTTTTATCTTCGGTGTTATTATATTTGACAAACCACCCAGATTCAATAGATGATTTGTCATGACATATATTAAAGACGGCGGGGCTGATGCCGGTATTGTTCCGGTTCCCCCTTTAACAAGGACAGACGTTGCCCTGCTTTTGTTTTTTATTTTTTTAGGTTTTTTCTGGATCGGTCTGCGTCTGATAACAGGCGGCAGATTTGTCATGCCGTCGCCGTATATGCTGCTGGTTTTTTTTATTTTTGCACCGGTTGCAGAAGAGTTATTCTTTCGGGGGCTTGTTCAGAATTGGTTGAAAAGACGAGTAACATCAATTGTTTTTGGTGTGTCTGGGGCTAACGTTCTTGCCTCGGCGTTGTTTGCGGGCGTTCACATTGCCGGCTGGGGAGTTGAACACGGGCTTATGGTTTTCGCACCATCGCTTGTAATAGGCTTTTTATATGACAGAACCGGAAGAGTTTCCTTTGCAATCTTGCTCCATAGTATATATAATCTCAATGCAGCGGTTGTCTGACACATGAACCTATGCGGAAAAAAGCGGAATGATGAAAATTAATTATAACTACATTGCTTATCCTGTCGCGGCAGGAGTATTTATTGCCTGGGCAGTAACAGGCTTTTTACAGTACCGCTCCACTGCGAACATCTCCCTCGGCGCAGAGGGCAGAGGCGCGCGTCTGAACGTCAGCAGCGAACCCAGCACAGAGTTTATAGTGCAGAAGAACATCTTTAAAGCGGAAACCCTGTCTGTTAAAGGTACACTTGACGCTGTTGGCTTCGAACCCTCCTTTAACCCTGACGGAACACCGCAGGCTGCTCCGGCACAGGACGCCGGAGGTCTTAAACTTGTAGGCGTTCTGAAAGGCACAGGTGAATCCTTTGCCATCCTTAAAAAACCGGACGGCAAAAACCTTGTTCTCAGACAGGGGTTTGAAAAAGAGGGTATTCTTCTGGTCTCCGCCGGAGAAACAGAGGTTGAGATTGAACAGAACGGAGCGCGCAGCAAGCTCTCCCTCGACATAAAAGACCCCATGGCGGGACAGAATCAGAACGGTCCTTCCGCCGCAGCCTCCTCTGTTCCCGGAGGCGTGGACAGAAAGACAATGCCCAGACGAACAGTTATAGAAAAACTTTCAAATATAAACTCCGTCATGAAGTCTGTGGCTATAAACCCATACGACCGTGACGGAAAATTTGTCGGCTACCGCCTTTCAAGAATGAAGCCGGATTCGGCTTTGGTTGAGATGGGGCTTATCTCCGGCGACGTTATCATAAGGCTTAACGGAAAAGATCTTAAAAACCCCACCATTTTCTTCGACACCCTCGCAAATGCAGAAAATCTGAGCGCCCTTACGCTTGATATAGAAAGAGCACAGCAGAAAAAGACCATATATGTGGAGATAAAAGGATGAACCTGATCAGAAAGTTTGTATTGATTATACTGCTTTTTGCCGTTGGTACGGCGAATGCGGGATTTAATGTGAATTTCAGTGATATGGAGCTTACGGACTTTGTTACGTTCGTTTCGGAATTCACCAAGAAGAATTTTGTCTATGACAAAAACGCTCTTAAAGGAAAGGTCAGCATCGATTCCGCCACGCAGATACGTTCATCCGACGTTATAGACATTTTTGCCTCCACTCTGCGCGCTAACGGATTTGAGCTTGTGGACAGGGGCAACTACTATGAGATCGTCAAACAGGCTGATTTCATGGATGCCGACGACTCATCCGGCACGGGCGAAGCGAACGCGCTCATAACAACCGTTATCCACCCGAAAAACTTTGACGCGAGAGTGCTTGTAAACGCACTGAACAAAATGAAGTCCAAAGGCGGATATGCGGAAGTTATTAAAAGCATCAACGCAATCGTCGTAAGAGACCGCGTTTCCAGAATAGTTAAAATACGCTCCTTTGTGGATAAGCTCGATCAGAGAGCGCAAAACTTCACCATCCGCTCCATAAAAATTGAGAACGCTTCCGCAAGCAACGTTGCGGATAAAATGACCAAGCTCTTTGCAGATATGGAGAAAAAGAGCCTTATCGCAACAGATCCGGTTATTGTTGCGGACGATTATGCCAATATAATACTCGTCGCCTCGCTTGACGGCGATTTCGAAAGAATAAATACTATCGTTGCCCAGCTTGATACCAAAAGCCCGGGCAGCTTCAATGCACCCAGAGTTTTCTATCTTAAAAACGCCAACGCGGAGGACGTTGACAAAGTACTCAACACCCTTACGGGCACCATAGCGCAGGCGGGAACGGACGGCAAGACCGCCGCAAAGGTGAAATCATCCGTATCTTTTGACAAGGCTACAAACTCCATCATCGTTTTCGGTGATCAGGAGCTTTACGGCAAGATAGACGAACTCATCAAGAAACTGGATGTGCCCAGACGTCAGGTATACGTTGAAGCGCTTATCCTTGAGACCACTCTGGACAACGGAAACAAATTCGGCGTGGAATGGCAGGGTACGGTTGGTAACGGCAATACCGCCGGAACAATCGGCTATGTCGGCAGCGACAATAACCTTATGAACTTCGCAAACGGCAACGCCTCTTCACTGAGCACAGGCTTCAACCTCGGCGTGCTGGGCGACGTGGTTTCATACGAAGGGCTTAACTTCCCCAGCATCGGACTTCTCGTTAACTTCGTCAAGACCGCAAGCGGCATCAACATCCTTTCAAACCCCCAGATACTTACTCTGGACAACGAAGAGGCGGAAGTTTTTGTTGGTGAGAACAGACCCTTCCTTACAAGCACAAAATACGACTCGAACAACAACCCCGTTCAGTCATATGAATACAACGACGTGGGCGTTAAGCTGAAAATAGTTCCCCAGATAAGCTCCGACGACTCGGTTACGCTGAAAATAGAGCAGGAAGTCAAGAAGGTTGCGGAAGGCTCCGCAGACTCTACCTCTCCCACAACTCTTACGCGCTCCACCAAAACAAGAATCAAGCTGAGAAACGGTTCTATGGTTGTCATTTCTGGTTTGCTGAAAGACGACAGCGACAGAAGCGACTCCGCCATACCCGGTTTGTCCAAGATTCCCGTTATCGGATGGCTGTTTAAAAACAGAAGCACAAACTACGAAAAAACAAATATGATGGTGTTCATATCCGCTCATATCATAAACACTCATGAAGAGGCGGAAAAACTCACCGAGAGCAAGCATCAGGAATCGCTGGACTTTAAAAAGCAGATCGATGAAAAAATCAGGAACGAGTTCAAGTAATGGATTACGCAAAACTGGTTGAATTTTATCTGAAATATCCTGACCGCACTGATTTTGCGCCGGAGCGGCTGGGCGACAGCGCCGTAATGCTTTACAGCGGCGCGGCGGGACTTGCCAAGGCAAGGCATCTGCTGTTTGTCACAGGCGAGAAACTGGAAACGGAAGAAGCAGACAAACAAAGGATATTTGCCGTTCTTGAGGCGCTGGAATCTTCCCGCACCGACGAGTTTCAGGGGGATATTCAGGATATTGAAGGGGCTGACGACATCCTTGCCGCTTCATACGATGATGCGCCAATCATAAGACTTGTGAACAGCACGGTTATCAAAGCCGTTAAATCCGGCGCGAGTGATATTCACTTTGAGGGACTTACAGGCAGATTCGCAGTGCGTTTCCGCATCGACGGAAAACTTGCCACCATCCGCGAATTTCCCAAAAACCTTCAGGAATCTGTCATCGCGCGTATAAAAGTTATGTCCGACCTTGACGTTGCCGAAACCAGAAAGGCGCAGGACGGACGTATCAACATCCGCATCGGTAACCGAGATGTGGATATAAGGGTTTCAACCGTTCCCTCCGTTACGGGCGAAAAAGCCGTACTGAGGATTCTGGAAAAATCAAAAACGATGGTAACTCTGGAAAAAACGGGTATGCCGGAATCTATGCTGCCGGATTTCAGAAAAGCCATTAAGAGACCGAACGGAATCATTCTGGTTACTGGTCCCACGGGTTCAGGTAAGACCACAACCCTTTACTCTGCACTGTCGGAGATGATAAGCGACGACACAAACATTATGACCATAGAGGATCCGGTGGAATACCATATGGAGAAGATTACGCAGGTGCAGGTGAACCGTACTGTGGACATCACCTTTGCATCGGCTGTAAGAGCGTTTCTCAGACAGGATCCCGACGTTATCCTCATCGGTGAGATCAGGGACAAGGAAACTGCGTCCGCAGCCGTTCAGGCGGCTCTGACAGGTCACCTTGTGCTTTCAACTCTGCACACCAACAACGCGCCAACAGCTGTTGCGCGTATGCTGGACATGGACGTTGAACCTTTCCTTCTCTCCTCCGCGCTGGTTACGGTAATCGGTCAGCGTCTGGTGAGAAAGCTCTGCCCCCACTGCAAAAAAGAGGTGGAGCCTGAAAAATACGTTAAAGAGTTCTTTGAACCGGCAGGGAAACTGCCCAAGCACATATACGAACCCGTCGGCTGCGACGAGTGTATGCACACAGGTTTTGCAGGCAGGGTTGGTGTTTTCGAGATGGTAACCATCAGCGATGGCATCCGCAGACTTATAAACGCCAAAGCGGACGCTTCGGAAATAGCAAAAGAGGCGGTTAAGAGCGGATATAAACCGTTCGTATTCCATGGTTATGATCTTGTTTCAGAAGGCGTCACCTGTGCGGGTGAGATAATCGCCGTTATAGGTGCCAAGTAATGCCTGTTTTCTCTTACGAAGGGATAGACAAACAGGGAAAAAAGGTTAAAGGCAGGCTTGAGGCTTCGGGCAAAAATACTGCTCTGTCAAAGCTCATGGGCGAAGGTCTTCTCATCTCAGGCATTAAGGAAGCCACTGACAAACAATCAAAATTCTCCATATCTTTCAGAAAGAAACCGCTGGCGGACGTGTTTTTCCAGCTTTCCATACTTCTTTCAAGCGGCATACAGCTTACAAAAGCATTGTCTGTAACGGCGCAGTCAGTTAACGACAGAAAAATGAAGGCGGCGCTGACGGATATGTGCGAAAAGGTGTCCGGCGGAAAGAAATTTTCCGATGCAATGGACGCGCACAAAAAAATGTTCGGCGAGCTTTACGTCCACCTTGTCAGAACGTCTGAAAAAGTGGGCAGGCTGGCTTCCGTCCTCATGGACATTTCCAGGTTTGAGGAGGACAGGAAAAAGGCCGGAGAAAAACTCACGGGCGCAATGATATACCCCACAGTTGTTCTTACTATGGGTCTTGGCGTCGTTGGTTTCATGCTGGCGTTCGTTGTGCCTAAGCTCCAGAGCATCTTCGAAAGCGCAGGTGCGGACATCCCCGCGTCAACCAAGTTCCTTCTGTTCATGTCCAACCTTTTACAGCATTACGGACTGCTGATATTCCTGTTTTTTATGGTATGCGTTTCTGTGTTCACAAGATTTTATGCTATAAAGGGAAAATTCCGCATGTATATAGACCAAAGGCTTTACAGGCTGAACATAGTTAAGGACGTCACAGCCTCAAGGCTGTCCCACGTTCTGAGTTTCCAGCTTCGCGAAGGTCTGCCCCTTGTGGAGGCTCTGCGTAATACTGCGCCCGGTATAGCCAACATCTATGTGGGTCAGGCTGTCATGGATATCGCAGAGAGCGTTGCCGCGGGTAAGAAATTTTCAGACAGTGTCAGCCAGAGCGGACTCTTTACAGAGCTGTTTGTTGCCGCCGCCGCAACAGGTGAGAAGAGCGGTAATCTCCCCGACCTCCTTGAGCGCGTAAATATTTATTACAGCAGAAAAACTGAGCAGTTCACCACAAAATTTGTTTCAGTCATAGAACCTGTCTTCATCATGTTCATCGGTCTGATCGTCGGTTTCATCGTAATTTCTATCATGGAACCCCTGTTCTCCGTCAACTCACTCGTGAAATAGAGGGAGACCGCTTAATACAGCCGTTTCACCTATTAATCCTTTTTCTTATTTTTTTGCTTGTCTTTTATACTGGGGATAAGGTATTTTTAACCCGTATGTTTTCAAACGGCGGATATATCCGCGCCGCACTTATTCAAGAGGTTACATGGGAAACGAAAATATCAGAAATTTCAGTATCATAGCTCACATTGACCACGGAAAGTCCACCATTGCGGACAGGCTTATCGAATTTACCGCCGCAGTGGACAAACGCCAGATGCGCGATCAGATACTGGACAGCATGGACATAGAGAGGGAGCGCGGAATCACCGTTAAGGCGCAGACAATCCGACTGAACTATAAAGCGGATGACGGAAACAGCTATGTCCTTAATCTTATCGACACACCCGGTCACGTTGACTTCACCTATGAGGTGTCCAGAAGCCTTGCCGCCTGTGAAGGCGCGCTGCTTGTTGTGGATGCCGCACAGGGTGTTGAGGCGCAGACCATAGCGAACGCATATATGGCGGTGGATCAGGAACTCGACCTTATCCCCGTTCTGAATAAAATCGACCTCCCCAGCGCCGATCCTGACAAGGTGAAAGCCGAAATTGAGGATATCATAGGTATCGACGCCGCAGATGCAGTGCTTGCCAGCGCTAAGGAGAACATCGGCACCAAAGAGATACTGGAGGCAATCGTTAAAAAGATACCCGCTCCGGTGGGTGACGTTGCAAAGCCTCTCAAGGCGATGATAGTTGATTCATGGTACGATTCGTATCTCGGTGTTGTGGTTCTGCTGCGCGTTATAGACGGCGAGCTGAAAGCGGGCGACAAGATACAGTTTATGTCCAGCAAGGCGGAACGCATTGTTGACGCTGTTGGCTATTTCACTCCTAAGCCTGCGAAAAGCGACGTTATCCGTGCGGGCGAGGTGGGCTTTATGACCGCCTCAATCAAGGATATACGCGAGATAGATATCGGCGATACAGTTACAAACCCCAGAAAACCCACGGAAATTCCGTTCCCCGGTTTCAAAAAGGTGAAACCTGTCGTTTTCTGCGGTATGTATCCCGTTGAATCGGGCGACTATGAAGACCTGCGGGACGCACTGGAAAAACTCTCTCTGAACGACAGCTCCATAACGTACGAGGCGGAATCATCCGCGGCACTCGGCTTTGGATTCCGTATCGGTTTCCTCGGTCTCCTGCATATGGAGATAATTCAGGAGCGTCTGGAAAGAGAGTTCGACCTTGATCTTGTAAGTACTGCACCTACAGTGGTTTACCGGATCACCAAGAGAAACGGTGAAGTCATTGAAATTGACAATCCGGCTGGTATGCCCGACCCCACTGAGATAGATTTCATAGAGGAACCAGTAATAGCGGCGACAGTAATTCTTCCCGAAGAGTACATCGGCGGCGTGATTCAGCTTCTGATATCACGGCGCGGCACCCAGAGGAACATAAAATTCATCAGTAAGACGAGAGCTATTCTTGAATACACCCTGCCGCTGGCTGAGGTTGTGATGGATTTTTACGACAAGCTGAAATCAGTTTCAAGGGGCTACGCGTCCTTCGACTATGAGATGGATGGTTACGCCAGAGGCGAGCTTGTAAAACTTGATATTCTTCTGAACAAAGACAAGGTGGATGCCCTCTCAATTATAGTGCATAAGGATCAGGCGTTTTATAAAGGCAGAGACCTTGCGGACAAGCTGAAAGACGTTATCCACAGACAGATGTTCGATATCGCCATTCAGGCGGCTGTCGGTAACAAAATTCTGGCGAGGACTACAGTTAAGGCGTTCCGCAAGAACGTTACGGCAAAATGCTACGGCGGCGACATAACAAGAAAAAGAAAACTGCTTGAAAAACAGAAAGCGGGTAAAAAGCGCATGAAGAACGTCGGAAATGTGGAGATTCCGCAGGAGGCGTTTCTTGCAGTGCTTAAATTAGGTGACGGGAAATGAGTAAAAACGATATGAACGATACAAAAAATCCTGCGACAGAGACAGATAAATCAACTGAACCGCAAGCCAAAAAAGACACTTTCTTCGACTCCCTTGTGGTGGCTGTGGTCATCGCCATGGTCATCAAGGGACTTCTGCTCCAGACATATCAGATACCTTCCGAATCGATGGTGGGAACTCTTCTGAAAGGCGATTTCATCCTTCTGAACAGGCTGGCATACATTTTTTCCGCGCCTGAAAGGGGCGACGTCGTGGTGTTCGAGTACCCGCTCGACCCTTCAAAGGATTTCATCAAACGGGTCATAGGCACTCCCGGTGATAAGATTGAACTGAAAGACAAAACAATATATGTGAACGGCGTTGCACAGCCCGAACCTTACAAACAGGTTAACGGCATAGTGTCTATGCCGGGAGAGCTTTCCGCAAAGGATAACTTTCCTCAGTTCACGGTGCCTCAGGGCAAATACTTCATGATGGGCGACAACAGAGACAACAGCTATGACAGCCGTTTCTGGGGCTTCGTTGACGAAAGCTCCATAAAAGGTCATGCGGTACTTATCTACTGGTCGCTGAAAGATCCTGAATACAGTTCAGTCTGGTCAAAATTCCCGCTGAGTATGTTCCGTTTTATGAACCCTGCATACGATAGATTCGACAGATTCTTCAAACCCATCAAATAGTGCGGCGGGCAATACAGGAATTGATTAAAACGTTATAATATGTAATAATTAAGGAATACAGAACAAGGTGGAAACCGTGCAAGTCAAGTACAAAACTATTCTTTTGAAACTTAGCGGCGAGGCTCTCATGGGTGACGGAGAGTACGGCATCGACTTTAAAACCGCTAATTTCATCGTTAACGAGATCAAAGAGGTTGTCGATATGGGCGTCAGCGTGGGCGTTGTTGTCGGCGGCGGAAATATTTTCAGGGGCATACAGGGCACAGCCCGCAATATGGACAGGGTTACGGCTGACTATATGGGTATGCTTGCAACCGTTATAAACTCTCTTGCTCTTCAGGACGGACTGGAAAAAGTGGGTGTTCCCACCCGCGTTCAGACGGCTATAGAAATGCG
The DNA here is from genome assembly GCF_029267515.1 of Seleniivibrio woodruffii. Taxonomy (GTDB): domain Bacteria; phylum Chrysiogenota; class Deferribacteres; order Deferribacterales; family Geovibrionaceae; genus Seleniivibrio; species Seleniivibrio woodruffii_A. Next base: position 21,117 of record NZ_JAJUIS010000015.1, on the reverse strand, counting down.
CCAGATAGCGGAGCCCTTCATCAGAAGGCGCGCAATGCGGCACCTTGAAAAGAGCAGAGTAGTGATTTTCGCTGCTGGAACAGGAAACCCCTATTTCACAACGGACACGGCGGCGACTCTGAGAGGAACGGAGATAAACGCGCAGGTTATTCTGAAAGCCACAAAGGTTGACGGCGTTTATACCGCGGATCCAAAAAAGGATAAAAATGCCGTAAAATTCGACACCATTCCTTATATGGACGTTCTCAACAAAGGACTTCAGGTTATGGATTCAACAGCTATAACAATGTGTATGGACAATAAAATACCGATAATAGTTTTCGATATCTACGGCAAGGGCAACATGAAAAAGGTTGTCACGGGCGAGAAAATCGGAACAATCGTGGAGGGATAATTCAATGGGTGCAGCAGTTGTAAAAGATATGAAAGACAAGATGGACAAGACCATCCAGCATTATAAAGATGAACTGAAAACGATACGCACGGGCAGAGCTTCAATCTCGATGTTCGACAACATAAAAATCGACTATTACGGTTCTCCCACGCCCCTTTCCGGCGTTGCGACACTGAGCGCACCGGAACCCAGAATGATAACCGTTTCCCCCTGGGACACTTCAATGATAAGCCCCATCGAAAAGGCTATCCAGAACGCAAACATGGGCTTTAACCCTTCAAACGACGGCAAGATAATCCGCATACCCGTTCCTCAGCTTACTGAGGAGCGCAGAAAAGACCTCGTTAAACACGTTAAGAAGGTTGCAGAGGATACTAAGGTCGCCGTTCGCAACCTTAGACGCGACGCAAACGACAGAATCAAAAAGATGGAAAAAGATAAGGAAATATCCGAAGACGACGGCAAGAAATTTATCGAGCAGATTCAGGTTGCTACAGATGATTTCATAAAAAAAATAGACGTTATCACAGGCGAGAAAGAAAAAGAGATCATGGAGATCTAGTGGCTGATATAATAATACCGAGACACCTTGCCATAATCATGGACGGAAACGGGCGCTGGGCAAAGTCCAGAGGGCTGCCAAGAGTTTTCGGACATAAGCGCGGCGCGGAGGTTGTCACAGATATCGTAAGGTATTGTTCAGATATCGGCGTTTCTTATCTCACGCTCTATACGTTTTCCATGGAGAACTGGCTCCGACCCAAAGAGGAGGTGGGCTTTCTCATGGATCTTTTGCAGAAATATCTGGAAAAGGAACTGGACAAGATGCAGGAGAACAACATCAAACTTGTATTCTCCGGCAGGCTTGACCTTCTGCCTCCGAAAACCAAGGAGATAACCCAGAGCGCCGCTTCCATCCTTGGTGAAAACACAGGGATGGTGCTGAACATCGCCCTCAGCTACGGCGGACGCAACGAGCTTGTGGACGCTGCAAAGATGATGGCGCAGATGGTTGCGGAAGGGAAGATAAAACCGGAAGACATCACACAGGAGCTTATGGCTTCCTGTCTCTATAACGCGGATATACCGGACGTTGACCTTGTTATCCGCACCAGCGGCGAAAAGCGCATAAGCAACTTTATGCTTTGGCGCGCGGCATACAGCGAATTTTTCTTTACGGAATGTCTGTGGCCGGACTTTGACAAAGCAGAGCTTGACCGCGCCATCGCCGATTTTTCCGGCAGGGTGAGGCGGTTCGGTATGACTGATGAACAGGTGGGTAACTGAGTGAGCGACAGACAAAAAAGAATACTGACATCACTGGTTGCCATACCGCCTATAGTTGCATTTATCTATCAGTTTGACAACATAGTCTTCTTTCTCGCAGTACTTGTTATAATACTCCTTTCCACACGCGAGTTCATCGACATTCTTGAGGCAGGGAACGTTAAAGTGCTGCGTATACCTGCGTATATCGGTGCTGTTTCACTGCCCTACGGCATATATACGGCGGACGTGCGCTTCTTTTCCGGTGCGCTGCTTATTACGGCTCTCCTTGCAATGACCATGAAGCTGTTTTCCGAGGACGCGCTCAAGGATACCTTCGACAGCATCGGCGGAACGCTGACCACGGTTCTGTATGCGCCCCTGATGTTTTCTTTCATAATATTGTTAAGGAAGATGGACGCCCACGGGGCATATATCTTCTTTCTGATAGTTCTCATCTGGATGAGCGACACCAGCGCGTATTTTGTGGGATGCCGATTCGGCAGGCGCAAACTCTATGAAAAGATAAGCCCTAAAAAGAGTATCGAGGGCGTCATAGCCGCGTATATCGGCGGTGTTGCTCTCGGCGTTGCTTATAGCTGGCTTCTGCTGGATTTCAAACCGGTGCACGGTGTTATCGTCAGCATTCTGGTGGTTACTGCGGGCATCATAGGAGATCTGGCTGAGTCAATGTTCAAGCGGAAAGCGAACGTAAAAGATTCGGGTAGTCTTATCCCCGGACACGGCGGCATACTGGACAGGGTTGATTCACTTCTGTTCGGCGCGCCAGTCCTGTATCTTTATCTTATATATCTAGTGTAATCCATGAAAAGAATCGGCATAATCGGCTCCACAGGTTCCATCGGAAGGCAGGCTTTAGATGTTATCGGCCGCAACCCAGGCAGATTTGACGTTGTTTTTCTGAGCTGCAACGGCAACCTTGAGCTTCTGAAACAGCAGGGCGAGCTTTGCGGCGCGAAGTATCTCTGCTCCACAGGGCTTTCCTGCGAAGGCGTTCTGTGCGGAGAAAGCGAGATACTGAAAATCATGGACAGCGAAGGGCTTGACATGGTGCTTCTGGCTGCCGTAGGCGCTGCGGGCACAGTTTACGCATATGAAACGGTTAAAAGGGGCATAACCCTTGCTCTTGCAAACAAAGAATCTATCGTGGCGTCCGGCAGGATACTGTTCGATACGGCGAAAAAGACCGGAGCAAGAATACTGCCTGTTGATTCCGAACACTCTGCAATTTTTCAGTGTCTTGAGGGGCAGGACAAAAGATTTCTTGAGCGCGTGACGCTGACAGCAAGCGGCGGCGCGTTTCGCAATACTCCTGCGGATGCTCTGGAATATGTAACCGTAGAGCAGGCGCTCAGGCACCCGAACTGGTCCATGGGCAGCAAGATAACAGTGGACAGTGCCACAATGATGAATAAAGGACTTGAACTTATTGAGGCGAGATACCTCTTTGATATAGACCCTTCCATGCTCAGTGTTGTGATACATCCCCAGTCGGTTGTTCACTCTTTTGTGTCATTCCGCGACGGGAGCATCATAGCCCAGATGGGGGAACCGGACATGCGCACGCCCATTGCCTATGCAATGGCATATCCTGAAAGGATGGAGTCGGGGGTGAAACCTCTGAATCTGGCATCGGTGGGCTGTCTGACCTTTCTGGAACCGGATATGGGTAAATATCCATGTCTCGGAATAGCAGTGGAGGTCTTGAAAAAGGACAGTAATGCTCCTATGATAGTAATGAATGCTGCTAACGAAGTTGCAGTGGCGGAGTTCATCGGCGGACAGATTGAGTACAGCGACATTGCAAAAGTAATTTCGGCTGTGCTGGATGTATGCGTGCCTGCCGAACCTGCCGAAATAGCGGACGTTCTCGCCGCCGATATGATGGCGAGGGAGGCGTCGGAAAAGATTATTAAGAGGTTTTACAGATAATGGGTATAATTTCAGCGATCATCCTTCTGGGTGTTCTAATCTTCATACATGAGCTTGGTCACTTCATTCTGGCAAAATATACCGGAGTGCTTGTTGAGCGTTTTTCAATAGGTTTCGGTCCTGTGCTTTTCAAATGGCAGAAGGGCGAAACAGAGTATGCGCTCTCTGCAATACCCCTCGGCGGATATGTCAAGATGTACGGCGAACAGCCGGACTCTGAGGTTGACCCAGAAAAGGCACACAGAGCGTTTAACAACAAGACCGTTTTTCAGCGCTTTCTGATAGTATTTGCCGGACCTTTCTTCAACTTCGTACTTGCGATAATCATATATTCTGCAATCTTCATGCACGGCACCCCAAGATTTCTTGCAGAGGTCGGCGGCGTTTCGGACGGTTCTGCGGCTGAGCAGGCCGGGCTTGCGAAGGGTGATATGATAATCTCTGTTGACGGGCGCAGCATGAAATACTGGGACGAAATGAGCGGATACGTTCAGGAAAAGGGAGGAAAGCCTGTTGTCCTCGGTATAGAGAGAGGCGGGCGCACCTTTGAAGTCTCCGTAACACCGAAAACTGTTACAGATAAGAATCTATTCGGTGAAGAGATCAAGGTGGGGCGCATAGGTGTTATGCGAGGGGAAAAGAGCGAGGTTGTGAGTCTTTCATTCCCAAAGGCAGTTTCTCAGGGCGTGACCCAGACATATAATGTAAGCGTGCTCATGGTTACAGGTGTGGTTAAGCTGTTTCAGAAGGTCGTGCCTGCGGATTCACTGGGCGGACCCATAATGATAGTGCAGATGGCTAAGGAGTCGGCAGAGACGGGGCTGGTTGCATTTTTCGGCTTTATGGCTCTTATCAGCATAAACCTTGGCATACTTAACCTCCTGCCGATACCCGTGCTTGACGGCGGGCACATATTTTTCCTGCTTATCGAGGCGATAACCAGACGTGCGGTGAGTATACGCGTGCGCGAGGTTGCCAACCTTGCGGGTATGGCGCTTCTGATGTTCGTTATGTTTTTTGCGTTTTACAACGACATAATGCGGCTCTTTAAGTAATAAATAAGCCGCTTTATCATATATAACAAAGCCTCTCCGTATTTGGAGGGGCTTTTTTTGTAAATTTTTTATTCTTTAAATTCAGTGTGTTATGAAATAATTTAAATTTTTTTTTATTTTTCCTCTAAAGAACTCATCAAATTGTGCCGATGAGAAAAATGCGCAAGGATGCGCATGACCTCTATTGAAACAATCAAGGAGGATAGAATGGCACTTACAGTCTATCAAAACATCATGTCTTTGAACTCACAAAGACACTTGAGCGGAAACCAGACAGCTCTGGCAACATCAATCGAAAGACTCTCATCAGGTCTTCGTATCAACCACGCAGCAGACGACGCATCAGGTCTTGCAATATCTGAGAAATTAAGAGGTCAAATCACCGGACTTCAGCGTGCATCTATGAACGCACAGGACGGTATCTCTATGTTGCAGACGGCTGAAGGCGCACTTGAAGAAGTCAGCTCCATGCTCCAAAGGATGCGTGAGCTGGCGGTGCAGGCGTCCAACGGTGTGTACACATCAAACGACCGTATCGAAATTCAGAAAGAGGTTGAACAGCTTAAAGACGAGATCGACAGAATCTCCACAGCAACAGAGTTCAACACCAAAAAACTTCTGAACGGCGACGGAACGGCACTTTGGTCATCAAGCTCCAGCAATATCGAAGCTATCATCAGAGACGAAGTTGCTGAAGGCAACTACAAAATCAACCTTGAGACCAAACCCGGGACAAACCAGATTTTCAAAACAGACATCATGACCCTGAACTCAGACGCGATCGCAACTGAGGTTGTTGACGGAACAAACGACACAAACATAGCCTCCGTAACCAATGCAAGCCAGCTTGCATCAACAGGAACAAGCTATTACACCGTTTCAGTCGGCGATATTGACGCAGCAACAACAACAAGTGCATCAGTGTCTCTGACAGGTGCATACATGCAGACAGGTTCCGGATTTTCCATATCGTCCGTAGGCTCCGACGCAGCATCTACAGCAACATCCTCCGGCTATATCGAAGTGATGTTCGAAGACGATATCGCCACAGGAACCACAGCAAGCTATAAAGCGCAGATAAGATATATCAACGCCCTGACAGGTACTGTCAGCGAGTGGGAAACAATCAACATCAGTGCCACAGGTTCAGTTGTAACCATCACTGCGAGCAACACTACAGGTCTTCTGGATTCTGCTAACGGAACGCTTGCTTTCAATCTTACTCTGGATCTCGGCGTCAGCGGTTCCATACAGGACGGCGATAAAGTTCTGCTCAGCTTCACAGGAGAGCACACTGCCCCCGCAGGCAGCGTTGCAACATCAGGCGGCGGTACGATAACAGTTTCAGGCGGTCCTCAGGGGCAGACAGGTCCCACCCTGAAGTTCCTTGACCCTGAATCTCTCACCGTTCATAACAACGAAGACAACTTTGTCGATACAAACGGCGTGACAGTTTACTATGCGAGCATAAACACAGAGACAGGCAACATCGACCTTGGAAACATGACAATCAACTTCAAGGAAGACAGCAACGAAGGTACTCCCGACCCCACAGGTAAAACCACTACCGGCGATCTCAGCCTGAAAGTTAACGGAGCAGGTGAAGCGGCAGCCACAACCACCAAGCTCAAAGATCTTTCAGTGTTCACTGATTCCGACGGAAACAACCTGTTTTCAAACAAACAGGAGCTTACAATCTGGGGTAACGGCACATCCGCAACAATTTATCTGGAAGCGGACGACACCATCGCCGACTTTGAGCAGAAGCTCTCAGATGCAATCGTAAGCGGTCTGGGTATGGGTTCCGACAACAACAACGTTAACAGCCACCTTGTAGACTATGTTTCTCTGGCAAACCAGAAGGGCGGCATCAAAGCGGTTGAAGGTACTTTCATCATCCAGACAGCACTTACAGGCGAACAGGGACAGCTTGCATTCTCCGGTGACGAAGACCTTATCAACGGTCTCGGTCTCAACCAGATACAGGCAGCTACCAACAACACCACCAAAGTGACAGTTTATAACGCACACACAGGTGAGCTTGTCGGTACGGACGAAACAGGAAACGACAGAGTATACGGCATAATAGACGGTGTTGAGATAGTTCTCGATTCCAGAGCGGGTGTTGACGAATCATGGAATACCACAAAGGAACAGGTTGACTTCACAACAAACGCCGCTGCTGCGAAAGAAAACTTCTATCTGCACATAGTGGATAACTCCACAGACCTTCAGATAGGTGCAAACGCAGGACAGACACTTGCCGTAAGTATTCCTCAGCTCGATGTCACAGGTCTCGGTCTGGACAACATCACTATGGTATCTCAGGATCTCGCACAGGCTGCGATTCCGGATATCGACGCCGCTATCGCTCAGGTAGTAAGCGTAAGAGCCACAATCGGTGCGCAGGTCAACAGACTTGAACACACAATCGCAAACCTTGACACGGCGGAAGAGAACATGACAACTGCCGAATCAAGAATTCGCGACCTCGATATGGCTGAAGAGATGTCTACATTTACAAGGTATCAGATGCTGGCTCAGGCGGGCGTTTCAATGCTTGCTCAGGCAAATCAGGTACCTCAGATGGCAATGCAGCTTCTTCAATAAGCTGGGGCGCCTTATAAAATGTAGTTTTTGGAGGAAAATACTATGGCTGCAATGACTGTACAGAAAAAAGACAATAATAACAATAAATCGCAGATGGAACAGCTTAACGATATGCTTAAAGAGATGTTTCAGACAAATTTCTACGGTTCCGTTGAAGTGAAATTCGAAGCGGGAAGGGTAACCATCATCCGCAAAACGGAATCCGTAAAACTGTAAAATAAACAGGGAAGAGTTACCCGAAAGGGCGGTCATGGCAGTGACCGCCCTTTGTTGTTTAAAGGGTCAGACAATTCAATTGTATATTCGGGTTCCATGGGCTACTATTTTAAAAGAATAGGGAGTACAAGATGTTTAACGGTAAAAATATCCTCATCACCGGAGGCACAGGCAGCTTCGGAAAGAAATTCACTGAAATCCTGCTCAAAAAATTTCAGCCCAACAGGGTTATAATATACAGCCGCGACGAGCTGAAACAGTTCGAGATGTCAATGGTGTTCAACCAGCCGTGCATGAGATATTTCATAGGCGACGTGCGGGACGGCGAAAGGCTTAAAGAGGCGATGCAGGGCGTGGACTACGTTGTCCATGCGGCGGCGCTGAAACAGGTGCCCGCTGCGGAATATAACCCTATGGAGTGTATAAAGACAAACATCCACGGTGCGGAGAACGTCATTCAGGCGGCTCTTTACAACCATGTGGATAAGGTCATCGCCCTTTCAACTGATAAGGCGGCAAACCCGGTTAATCTTTACGGAGCGACAAAGCTGGCGTCCGATAAACTTTTCATAGCTGCAAACAACATTGTTGGCAAACGCAGAAGCCGTTTTTCCGTAGTGCGTTACGGCAACGTTATCGGCAGCCGCGGTTCGGTTGTTCCCGTTTTTCAGAAAATGATAAACGACGGGGTAAAGGAACTGCCCATCACCGACGTCAAAATGACGCGGTTTCTGATTACACTTGCACAGGGTGTCGGCTTCGTTCTGAAAAACTTTCAGAGGATGCAGGGAGGCGAGATTTTCGTGCCCAAGATACCGTCCATGTATATGACGGAACTGGCAAGCGCTATGGCGCCTGAGCTTCCACAGAAGATTATAGGCATCCGCCCCGGCGAAAAACTCCACGAGACAATGTGTCCGGCGGACGATTCCCATCTTACATACGAATTTGACGACCATTATGTCATAACCCCAACGATACAGTTCGCCTTTCGGGTGGATTTTTCAAAAAACCTGCTGGGCGAAACAGGACACAAAGTACCGCAGGGTTTTGAATACAGCTCGGAAAAAAATACCGAATGGCTCTCCCACGGTCAGTTCAGGGAGCTTCTTAAAGAGGTGTAGATGTCATTCATACCATACGGAAGGCAAAGCGTTGACAATGACGATATAGAGTCCGTTGCAGAGGTTCTGCGCTCGGACTGGCTCACAACGGGACCCAAGATAGCTGAATTTGAAAAGGTTCTGTGCTCTCTCACCGGAGCGGCGTATTCTGTTGTCGTGAGCAGCGGCACGGCTGCCCTGCACCTTGCGTCCCTTGCGCTTCTGTCCGAAAAGGACAGGGTTATCACCACGCCGAACTCATTCGCTGCAACGGCAAATTCAATTCTTTATGCTGGCGGCGAGCCTGTATTCTGCGACATAACACCGTACGGAAATATAGACCTTGACCTTTGCGAAGAGATGATAAAGAAAGACGGAAGTATCAAAGCATTATATGCTGTGCACTTTTCAGGCAATCCAGTCAGCCAGTCGAAACTGCGATATCTAAGAGAAACTTATAATATCAAAATATTGGAAGACTGCGCCCACTCGATAGGCGCTTCTGACGGTGGATCCAAAGCCGGAAGCTGCGCCGGCTCCGACTGCTCAATACTTTCGTTCCATCCTGTCAAACATTTTACCACTGGCGAAGGCGGGGCTGTGACCACCAATTCGAAAGAGATATCCGATAAAGTTTCCATGCTGCGCACCCACGGCATCGTTCGCGACGGGTTCGTCAACGACGGCATGGCTTACGATATCAGGGGCAACAGAAACCCATGGTATTACGAGATGCAGGAACTCGGATACAACTACCGCATAACAGACATACAATGTGCTCTTGGCATATCACAAATCAAGAGACTCGGCGGTTTCTTAAAAAGGCGCAGGGAGCTTGCACAGCGGTATGATGCAGCTTTCGCAGACGGTTCGGTTCGCCCTTTGTATACATATAACGGAAGCTCGTCCTATCACCTTTACGTCGCTATGGCAGATTTTGAAAAATGCGCACTGACCAGAGCGGAGTTTTTTATGAAAATGCGCGAGCGGGGCATAGGACTCCAGCTTCACTATATACCTATAAATAAACAGCCGTATTACAAAGCACTTGGATACGGTGAAGAGTATACTCCGGTTATGGATGAATATTATGAAAAATGTTTCTCGCTTCCCATGTACCCGTCGCTGACAGATGCAGAGCAGGATATGGTTATCGAATCCTTAAAGGAGCTTATCTGTGGATAGAGCGCTTGCGGTGATACCCGCACGGGGAGGCAGCAAACGCATACCCCGTAAAAATATCAGGGACTTTTACGGAAAGCCGCTGATAGCCTATTCAATTCAGGCTGCTGTCGACAGCGGACTTTTTGCCCGCGTTGTTGTGTCCACAGACGATGAAGAGATTGCATCCGTTGCGCGCCAGTACGGTGCTGAGGTGCCGTTTGTCCGCCCGAAAGAGCTTGCGGACGATTTCACCGGAACCGCCGCCGTTGTTGAGCACGCCGCTGAATATTTTGAAAAGCAGGGCGAAAATTACGATTTCATCTGCACGATATACGCCACAGCGCCCTTTGTCCGCGCTGAATACATCCGAAAAGGCTATGAACTGCTGAAAGACAGCGATGCTGTGAACGCCTTTTCATGCGCCACCATGCCGTTTCCAGTGCAGAGAACCTTTAAGATTGACGGAAGTGGCAGGGCAGAGATGTTTTTTCCTGAGTGCTACGCCGTGCGCAGTCAGGATCTGGAGGAGGCGTATCAGGACGCGGGGCAGTTTTACTGGACATGCAGAAGCAGACAGAAACAGTATCCTGCTGCCGTTATGTTCAGCAAAGTCAGCATTCCCGTTGTGATACCCCGCTATCTGGTGCAGGACATCGACACGCCGGAGGACTGGAAGCGGGCTGAACTCATGTTCGAGGCTATAAAGAGAGCCGATGGCTAAGGTTGTCATAAGGGCGGATTCGTCTTATAAAAAGGGTATCGGGCATATCATGCGCGACCTTGTGCTGGCGGAGCAGTTCGGCGACGTGCTGTTTGCCGTGCGGGAACTGGAAGGCAGCATAAACCATAAGATAGCTGAATCGGGTTATCCTTTCGAGCTGCTGTCAGACGGCAGTGCGGAGGAGCTTGCACAGCTCATAAAAAAACATGGCGCAGAGACCCTTGTCATAGATAATTACGACATCGGTTACGATTACGAAAAGCGGATAAAGGAACTTACGGACGTAAGACTTATCTGTCTGGACGATTACTATGAAAAACATTTCTGCGACGTGCTTTTAAGCCCGAACATGTCCGCCGACCCTGAAAGGTATAAAGGGCTTGTGCCGGACGGCTGCGAACTGAGATGCGGCATGAAGCATGTTCTGGTGCGCCGCGAGCTGAGAGAGGCGCGGTCGGCGGGCTATAAGCGTATAAAAGGCAGGGTTTTCGTCGCCATGGGCGGCGCGGACTCGTACAATATGAATATCCCTGTGCTGGAGCAGATATTGAAGGTGCCGGAACTCACCGCCGACGTGGTTACAACGACTGCAAACGGCAGGCTTAATGATCTGCTGGAATATGCTGCGGGAAAGAGAGGCATAAGTCTCCACGTCGATTCGGAAAGCGTAGGCAAACTGATGGCTGCGGCTGATTTCGGCGTGATAACCGCCAGTGTGACCGCGAACGAGGCTGTTTTTATGGGACTGCCGTTCATCGCCGTAAAAGTTGCGGAGAATCAGCATGAGATATATAATTATCTGAGGAACAAAGATTTTTTATGTGTTGAAAAAGAGGAGATGGATATCCTGCCCGACCTTGTAAGGCGTCTTTCAGCACACAGAAACAGATACGAAAAAATAACCCGAAACGTTGCGGAGAGCTGAATATGAACGTTTTTGAGATAAACGGAAGAAAGATAGGCGAAGGCTTCCCCGTGTATGTGATCGCGGAGATAGGTAGCAACCACAACGGCGACTACAGCATCGCCCTTGAGATGATAGACAGAGCGAAAGAGGCCGGATGCGACGCTGTGAAGTTCCAGACCTTCCGCGCGAAAGACCACTATTCCGTGTATACCCCCCTCCACTTGAAATATGACAAAAATATCCACGAGCTTATAAAGGAACTTGAGATAGACCGGAGCTGGCACTCGAAGCTGAAAAGATACTGCGACAGCAAGGGAATCGATTTCTTCACCTCCCCGTGTGACAGGGAATCGGTGGACGAGATGAAGGCTCTGGGCTGCGGAGTTTTAAAGGTTGCCTCCTTCGATATGACGGACGTTACCCTTGTCGATTATATGGCGAAGACCGGACTGGGAGTGATACTCTCCACAGGACTTGCGACCATGGGCGACATAGAGAACGCTGTAAACGCCTGCCGGAAAGCTGGAAACGGTAACTTTGCACTGCTCCAGTGCACGTCGCTGTATCCGGCACCTGCGCATCTTTCTAACCTGCGCGCAATGGACACCATGGCTCGTTCCTTCGGCTGTGTAACGGGCTATTCCGATCACACCATGGGCGATCATATCCCAGTCGCTGCGGTTGCAATGGGCGCGAAGATAATAGAGAAGCATTTCACCCTGAGCCGCGTTATGCAGGGTCCGGATCATCCGTTTGCCATGGAACCGGACGAACTGAAAGCCATGGTGGAGAAGATACGGGACGTTGAACAGGCTTTCGGCGACGGCATGAAGAACGGCGCGCGTGACGAGGAGAAGGAAAATTTCAGCCTCCGCCGCAGTATAATAGCCGCAAAGGACATTGCCGAAGGAAGTGTCATCACCGGAGACGATATAGTGATAAAGCGCCCAGGATACGGTATTCTGCCGCAGTTTAAGGATATTGTGACAGGCAGAAGGGCGAAAAGGGACATAAAAGCGGACGAATGGATAACGTGGGAGATGGTATGAGAAAAAAACTGCTTATCTCCGGCGCGGGCGGCTCGCTTTTTCCATATCTTACGGACGTGCTGTCTGAAAAATATGACGTTATCCTGACGGACAGCAGTGAGCTGGTGAAAAAACTCTATCCCGAAAGTGATATCCGCATAGTTCCGAAAGTTGTTGACCCGTCATTTGAGAAGACCATGACGGACATTATAAAAAATGAAGGCGTGGATTATTATATACCTCTGATAGATGAGGAGATTCTTATTGCGCACAGGGTAGCCGCAGAATGTGGAGTAAGGGTGCTTTCGCCTTCTCCTGAGTTCGTGAGCCTGTGCCTCGACAAGCTGGCGTTGATGAAAGCACTTGCTGAGTGCGGAATTTCAGTTATCCCAACGGAAACCGCAGACAGATACGACGGTTCATATGGTTTCCCCCTGTTTCTGAAACCGAAAACGGGCAGAGGCAGCCGAGGAGCCATGAGAATATGCAGTCGGGAGGCGTTCGATGCCTATTTCGTGCTGGAAAACTACACTAAAGAAGAGGTGCTTGTGCAGCCTTACATCGACGGGCAGGAATACACCGTGAGCGTGGTGACCAATAGCGTTAACAGACTGATTTCCGTCGTGCCTAAAATAGTTTATCTGAAACAGGGCGTAACGAAGCACGCCGCCTGTGCACATCATAAAGGCATAGAGACGCTTTGCAGAAAAGTCGTTGAGAACTTCACCCCATGCGGTTCTTTCAACGTACAACTCAAAGAGGACGGCGGAAAACTGCATATATTCGAGATAAACCCCAGATATTCAACTACTCTGGTTCTAAGCACAGCCGCCGGAATAAACGAGATAGACCTCAACATTGAGCACTATGATGATAATAATGCTCCGTATCTTGATGAATTCAAAAGCGTTGAACTGATTAGGCGCTGGGAGAACGTTTTTTATGGGTGAAACCCTTGTGGTGGGCGGAAGCGGATACATCGGTCGCCATATGCGTAAGGTGCTGCCGGAGTTCATATATCTTTCAAGCGGAGATATGAATATCCTCAGCCGGATATCTGTGGCTGAATATCTGAACGGCAGAGACGTCAGTTTATGTATAATCCTCGCTGCGGTAAAGAGTTACGACAGAACGGCTGATATCACTAAGGAACCGTTCCTTACAAACGTAGCCGGGCTTGACATCCTCCTTTCAGAGCTTAAAAAACGTGACGTAAGAATAATATATTTCAGCAGTATGACAGTATATTCTCCGGAAAATTCTGGTGCAACGGACGAGAACGGGCTTATAGCCCCTATGCACGGATACGGGCTTTCAAAGCTGTACGCGGAGCATATGCTGTGTTTTCATAATCTGCCGACCGCTGTTCTGCGAATACCGGGAGTTTACGGCGGCGAAAGGATGGACGGTTATATCCATAACGCTGTCAGAAAGATAGCCAAGGGTGAAACGTTTGAACCGGATTTCACAGACATGGGCTATTGGTGCACGATACACATCGACGACCTTCTGCATATGCTGATAGCTTTCATTCATTCATACACCTTTGAAAAGCGTTTTGAGATATTTAATCTTTCCTACGGAGAGGATACAGACCCTTTAGCGACTGCCGTTTTCATTAAAAAGTTTCTGAAATCGGAATCTGAAATAAGACATATCGGCAGTTATTCAAAGTTCTATCTCACCAGCAGCAGGCTGGATTCCGGATGCCGACCTCTTATGAGGTATTACGACAGACTTTCAAAATATATCAGAGAGATAGTATGATATTTGTTATCGGCGACGTCCACGGCGAGATATCAAAACTGGAATCTCTGCTGAGAAATATTGCCGTTATTGATAAAAGCCCGCAGTATGTTTTCATAGGAGACTGCATAAACAAGGGCGAAGACTCTAAGGCTGTGCTTGATATGCTCGTGACTATGAAAAACTCAGTGTTTCTCATGGGGAATCACGAATATTACTATCTTTCCTATCTGAAAGACGGCTCATGCGCCGATAAACTGCTGAAATACGGTTTAAAAAGCACGTTTATTGACCTTAAAATGACGTTGGATACCGTAAACGAGCTATTATATCAGCCTTACAGGGCATATTTTGACAACCTGATGAACTTTTATGAGACCGGAAAGTATTTCATAAGCCACAGCGGGCTTCCTGCGGACTGTTACGATACTGCACCGGAAAATATTCCCACGGAAAAATACATTCACAACAGATACGATTTCCTGAGCAATATGAACAGAATAAGAGGAAAAAAGATAATATTCGGGCATACGGGATTCTTCCATGTTTATGTGGATGATGCTAAGATAGGACTGGACACCTCCGCCGTGTATATCAGAGAGAATCCGCTGACTGCTTTCTGCACGGACGAAGGCTTTTTCATAGACAGTGCAGGCGCGCTTTACCGACCGGAAGACGTGAAAACGTGCCCGTCTATTCCAAGAAAAGAACCGTACAGGTACGGAGATGCATAATGACAAAGAAAATACTGATAGTTGCCGCCCATCCCGACGACGAGGTTCTGGGCTGTTTCGGTACAGTGGCGCGCATGATAGAAGAGGGGTGCGAGGCCTACACGCTTATTCTCGGAGAGGGCAAGACCAGCCGCGGCGACAGCAGGGACGTTTCCGCCAGAGGGGATGAGATCGCAGCTCTCAATAACGAGATGAAGCTGGCTAACAACCTTATAGGTATTAATAAAGTCTTTACGGCAGGGCTGCCGGACAACAGGTTCGACAGTGTTGATCTTCTTGATGTTGTTAAAGCTGTTCTGACAGTTAAAGAGGAAATTAAGCCGGATATAGTGTTCACCCACTATGCAAACGACCTGAACATAGACCACAGAGTGACCTACAACGCAGTACTGACGGCTTGCAGACCTATGGAGAATGAGACCGTGAAAGAGATATACTCTTTCGAGGTTCTTTCCTCAACCGAGTGGAACTACCCGCTGACCTTTTCGCCGGACATATATTTTGACATATCCGGCTCAATATCCAAAAAGAAAGAGGCAATGGCGCTTTATGGATCTGAAATAAGGGATTTTCCGCATCCCAGAAGTGTTGAGGGTATAGAGCTTAACGCACGTTGGCATGGTATGCGCACAGGGCTTGCATACGCCGAGGTATTTAAAACTGTCAGAGTTATAAAGTAATGACAGAACTGATAAATTTTACGGAGCTCACCCATGCGGACAAGATGACCGTACTTGCGTGGCGTAACGATGACAGGATAAGATTTAATATGTATTCTACTGATATCATAGAAGAATCCTCTCATCTTGCCTTCATTGAATCTCTTAGGAATGCAACCGACAGGGTGTATTTTCTTGTCAGGCAGGACGGAGAACCTTTGGGCTGTATATATTTCACTGATATAAAAGAGAAAAATGCTGTGATGGGTATTTATGCAGCGCCTGACGTGAAAGGGGCGGGAAAAATTCTGATGGATGTACTTTTATTATACGCCTTTGACTGCCTGCGGGTGGATACTGTGACCTCGGAAGTTTTCGCAGATAACGAGCGTGCGCACAAACTTTATGTAAAGTATGGTTTTGCTGACATTTCAGAGAAAACAGTCAACGGAAGAAGAGTAAAAATAATGGAGCTGAAAAAGTAATCATGAAAATAGTTAGCTTTAATGTCAATAGTATACGGACAAGACTTCATCAAATTCAGAAACTAATCGACAGACATTCCCCTGATATAATAGGTTTACAGGAAACCAAGGTTCAGGACCATGAATTTCCCGTGGCGGAGATAAACGCCATGGGGTACCACGTCGAGTTCACCGGACAGAAGACCCATTACGGTGTTGCCGTTATGTCGAAAGTTAAGCCTGTAAAGGTACAGAAGAACTTTCCGTCGGATGGGGACGACGCGCAGAAACGTATGCTCATGTGTGCATATGATAATCTTATCTTCGTAAACGGCTATTTCCCGCAGGGGGAGAGCCGAGACCATGCGGTAAAATTTCCTGCAAAAGCAAAGTTTTACACTGATATGTCAAACTATCTGAAGAGCTGCTGCGCCCAAGGTGCTGATGTCGTTCTCGTGGGCGACATGAACGTGGCTCCAACGGATTTTGATATAGGCATAGGCGAGCAGAACGCGAAAAGATGGCTGAAAGAGGGCAAGACCAGCTTTCTGCCGGAGGAGCGGGAATGGTTCGAAAAGATGTGCGGTTGCGGTCTGAAAGACGTTTACAGAGGGCTTTACCCTGATAGCAAAGAATTTTTCAGCTGGTTTGATTACAGAAGCAAAGGTTTCGAGGCGGAACCGAAACGCGGACTGCGCATAGATCATATTCTTGCAACAGAAGGGCTTGCATCAAGATGTGTTGCCGCCGGAATAGATTACGATGTCAGAGGCATGGAAAAACCTTCCGACCATGCGCCTGTGTGGGCGGAGTTTAAATAGACTTCGTGCACAGGGAAATAACTTTGAGGTGCGCGCTATTACCTGAGCGTATCCCGTAACAGCCTACGCATATTCCACGTCTTCGCGAGGAGTAACACTACGAAGCGAACTTCCGCGCAAAGATACAGTGGTGCCATCATTTAATTGACTTGGGAGACTGCTTCACATCAGTTTGCAGTGACGCTATTTTTACGTCATCAGTGTTTCCCGTTCTACTTCTTTCTCTGGTTCAGTTTCGAGTAGATGAAATATACAGGAAAAACTATGTCAGTTGCCAGAAACAGGCATATCCAGAGCATCATAAAGCTGACCACTATCTTGCGCAGATGGGTCGTGTTTTCCGTATCGGTTATGAGATGTGCCCAGTGGGGTTTCACCTCGCGATAGGGTGCGAAGGTGTATACGAATTTAGGCTTTAAAGGTGTGATAGTCTCTTTTTTCAGAATACCGAAGATGTTGTTGCCCATTAGCACATATACTGATGCGAAGTCGGATCTTTCCGCGAAATAAGGGTGGCTTTCCGTCGGTTTTCCGGCAAAACAGTGGTCGTTTCCGCCCACACATTCAAGCCTGACGTGCCTTTTTTTTGATATCCTGTCCGCCATATTTGTGAATGACAGCGGGTGGGAATTATCGTCAAACGGGATTATTGCGTAATAGGGGTCGATGAAAAACCATTTTTTACCGTCGAAAATCTCAACGCCGTAGTGCCTGTCGTTTTTAACCATGCGGGTTTCGAGTCCGGTGTAGTTTGCCAGAACGGAAAAAACTTCTGCAAAATCCTTGGAGCATCCCTTGCGGTGCTCAGTCATATCTATTTTTTCAACTATATCCTTGCCGTCGAGACACATGCCGTCGCCTGATTTTCCCATTATCTTAACGATCAGTCCGGCGCGTTCAACAGGCGGAACGGCGGATATTCCGGTAAGATAGCGTCTTTGAATGTTAGTTTCGGTGAAAATGCGGTTATAGCCTTCATTTCTGTCCGTTTCCGAGTCCCTTTTAAAAGAACTGCCGAGAAGTTCGGGCGAAAATGTCATGTATCCTGCTGAGACCTTTTTCGAATAAAAGATATCCTCAAAAACTGAGATGATGCCGTCGGATTTCATGGAATATACCAGAATGACGGCTAAAATAATATTGAGCATGAAAAAAGACGTAATGAATTTTTCTGTTTTCATATTTTCTCCGTATGCGGCGCATATTATAAATCAGTCTGTTTTATTTTACAAATGCAATAAGTGTGACATTCCTGTGATATCTTTTTTTCTGCTATATACATGAAAAAGAAGTCTAAACGTGGTATAAGTTCTGTATGAGACAACCTTTGAATCCAGACATGGCGCAAATGCTGAAAAAGATGGTGCAGACCGGAGAATCGTGGCTTGTAAAGCGGGTCATGTCCTATCTGAAAGAACAGGGTTATGACGTTTATCTGCCTGACACGGATAAATGGCTGGTTAATGCTCTGCGCCAGCTCAACCGCCCTGTGGCGGATACTCCCGTGGCATATTTCGGTGTGCCGGAGCTGCATCCCCACGCAGATTTCAGCAGCGACCCATATGCGCTTTTCGGCATAACGCAGGCAAGGCTGTTTCTGCGACGAAATCTCGACGTTGTGATATTTTTCGGTATCTTTAAATATATCCGCCAGTCATACGAGGATCTTATCCAGCTTAATACCTCATGCGAGGAGGACTGTCGTCTTTGCCGCTCGTTTATGAAGCGCTATTTCGATCACATCGAGCTTGGATTCATGAGCGAGTATAAAGAGTACGCGGTGAAAGGTTTCCGTACTTTCAGCGGCGAAAGTGCCGGACAGGCTGCCGGGATAAGGCTTGCTGAGAGCGAATCATTCCGCAGCACCCTTCTGGAAGGTATAGCGGGAGCCGCTCTGGTACTTAACATGGAAACAGGCACCGTTGAAGAGTTCAACAGGAAGGCAAGAGAGATGCTGCCGTTTATCAGCGGTGATGAGGGTGCTCAGGAACCTGTATTTTATGATGACACAGGTATCAACCCCATGGGACTGTTCGAACTTGCCGAAAAGGCCGGAAGCAACGAGGAAAAACTCATGGAAACCTCCGGCGGCACAATGCCCATAAGGGTTTTCAGCATTGAGGTATGGCTCCAGAGTCAGCGGCACAGATTTGTCATTATGTTCGATATAACACGTGAAAAAATGCTTGAGAGAAGGCTGGGACACGTTCAGCATCTTGAGTCCATAGGCGAGATAGCGCTGGGGCTGCCGATAAGAATGGGTGCCGCCTCCGCAGACATAACCGCAACTCTGAAATCTGCAATTCAGGCGTTGAAGGAGTGCCCGAACCGCTGCGGTTCAATCGCGGCGAACGAGCTTCTTCCTCACGTCATTGAGGCGGAGAAATATCTGAACGAACTCACCGCCATTCTTAATGCGCTTGCATCCATAACCCAGAAGGACAACATAGAGAAGGAGCACGTTTTCATAGACACTCTTGTGAAAAACTGCGTACTTCTCACCAGCGACAAATGGGAACCATACTGCGAGATGGAGCTTAACCTCGCAAAACAGCACGGAGTTCTGCGTTGCTATGCGGATGAGATAGGACAGATGGTGCTCAACCTGCTGGTGAATGCAGCCTATGCCGTGAGGAAAAAAAGTGAAGCGGACGGCACGAAGGGCAGGATAACCGTGTCAACAAGATACACCAGAGAGTTTTTCGAACTGAAAGTTGCTGACACAGGGATAGGTATCAAAAAGCAGGACTATAAAAGGGTATTCGACCCAGGATTCACTACAAAGGCTATAGGCAGAGGAACGGGGCACGGTCTGGCACTGGTATACGACATAGCCGTCAACAGGTATAAGGGCACAATAGAGTTCAAAAGCACCGAAGGAGTGGGCACAGAGTTTACCGTCCGTATTCCTCTCAACTGATCTTCCTTTTCTTTTTATGGCAAAAGCCCGCCATGCAGGTTTGTCTGTTTCTTTTCGAATAAATAACGACATATTTTATCTTATTACGTGCTGACAGTTGTTTATAATATATTCAAGTATTCATATAAATAATTATACATTATCGCAGAAGACTGTAAATATCATATGCCCGCTATTGTTTCATGTAAGAACTGTTATTCATTCGTTATTTTAAAAATTATTAACAAAAGATAAAAATGAAATGGCACATAATGTTGCGGCAAACTATGAAAAAAATCGGTTTTCGTTTAGTTAGGAGTGCATTAGATAGAGTTGACGAAGAATTTAAACGTATATATAAATCTGATAACGGTGCGTATCGGTGCGGCATTATCCGTCTTACAGAGCCGTACTTTTTTTTACGCGCCTATCGTTATATAAAAAAATATATAACGTATTATTCGGAGGTCTAGTATGGAAGAGAAGATTACTCGCAGAGACATTCTGGCAAAGGCAGCCGTTTTGAGTGTCGGTATAGCCGTCGGCAGTGCGGGAACACGCATCGCATCCGCAGATACTGCCGAACCCTGCCCCACAGAACCCGGAAGTAAAAAAGAGGAGACCCAAAGCGGTGAAGAACCGTTGATGAGACAGTGGCCGTGGCCTTATGTCAAACTCGATCCGGTTGCAACGGCTGAACTCGCATACAACGGATGGTATGAACTGGGCTGCGGCGGAACAGTCGTAATGTCCATTTTCAGCCAGCTTGCTGAAAAGGTGGGGGAGCCTTATAAATCTTTTCCCGATGAAACGTTCGTGATATTTGAAGGCGGTCTCGGCGGGTGGGGAACACTCTGCGGTTCGCTCAACGGCGCTGCTATGGTATGCAGTCTCATAATAGGTCCTCCTACTAAGGATGAAACGTCAGTTCTTATGGCTATCAATACTATGGACTGGTACAGTCACGCAAATATGCCCATCTACGTTCCCAAAGAACCCAAAGCCAACAAGGACAGCATTGTGCATACGGTGAGCGATTCGACCCTCTGCCATGTTTCTGTGGGAAGGTGGGAGAAAGCGTCAAAATTTGCAACAAGCAGCCCCGAACGCAAGGACAGGTGCGCAAGGGTCTCGGCTTCCGTCGCTTATAAGCTGGTTATGACCCTTAACGACTGGGTTGACGGCAACTATCATGAAGAAGTTACATGGTTCGGACCGCAGAAAGCCCTTATGCCTGCCCAGTACAACTGCGCGGACTGCCACGGCAAAAACATCCCCAAAGCTCCCGGATTTGTAAAAAAATAATTCTAAAGGAGCTAAACCATGAACAGAAGATACTTTGTTAAGGGACTGGGTACGATAACCCTGTATTCGTTT
>NZ_JAJUIS010000001.1 GCF_029267515.1 Seleniivibrio woodruffii | reverse complement strand
TGACGCACAGGCGGAGACAAAGCCCCTCCTGCATACGTGGTCGCTGGGAGTAGAGGAACAATTTTACATATTCTTCCCTATAATGCTGATGCTCATTGCCAGATACGGCAGCAAGAAATATATCCGGTTTGCGCTGACCCTGTTCGTCATCTCTTTCGGGCTTTCCGTATGGGGAACGAAAACGCATCCCGAAGCGGCGTTCTACCTCATTCCGTTCCGCACGTGGGAACTGATGCTGGGCGCGCTGATATCCCTCGGTTTCTTCCCGAAAACGGAAAAACCGCTCTATCTGCATATCATGTCCCTTGCGGGCTTTGCGATGCTCTGCATAAGCGTTTTCGCTTTCGAAACAACAACGCCCTTCCCCGGTTATGCGGCGCTTCTGCCCTGTCTGGGAACCGCGCTCATCATCATGGCGCAGGGTGGTATTGTAAACCGCATACTCAGTCTTAAACCTGTCGTCTGGATAGGGCTTCTGTCATACTCTCTCTATCTGTGGCACTGGCCTTTATTCGCGCTTCGCAACTACTGGGAGAGCATCCATATCCCGGCGTTTTATAAATCAGATATCTTCCTGATATTTCTGACCTTCGCGTTCGCATCCTTCTCTTACTATATTGTTGAAAAACCGCTGCGCATTAAAAAGATACAGAACAAGAAACTCTTTTTCAGATACACCTACGCCGTTATGGCGGCGGGATGTCTCGTGGGCGGATATGTCATAGTCAAAGACGGTCTGCCCGAAAGGATACCCGCGCAGGCGGCTGCTTATGCCAAAACAGCCAAGGGAGCATACGAAATTCCAGCATGTTACGGAATGAAGCCTGAAACCATCACCCTCGGCGGACTCTGCATAATGGGGGATAAAAACGTCAAGCCGTCCTATGTGCTCTGGGGCGATTCCCATGCACTTGTTCTGGCGGACGGGATGGACGCATACGGCGAAGCTCACGGCATATCGGGCATACTGGCGGCTAAGGCTGCATGTGCGCCCCTGCAAGGCGTCACCCGCTCCACAAAGCCAAAAAACTTCGGATGCGTGGAGTTCAACGATAAGATCATCAGCCTGCTCAACGATTCCGACATTAAAAACGTTATGATAAACGCCAGATGGCGAGCGGCTTCCGAACCTGTCGCTCCTCACTTTTTCATAAAAGACGACGCTACGGTGAAATCATCCGCAGAGGAAAACCCCAAAGTTCTTGAACGCGGACTCGGACGCACCCTTGCCGCGCTTAAAGGTAAAAACGTCTGGTTTGTTATGGACAATCCCGATTTTCCATACGACGTGCCGCGTGAACTTGCGAAACTCACCGTGCTTCAGAAATATCTTCCCGCCCTCGCCGAAAACACGAACGTGGGCATAACCAGAGATGAATACGAAAATGAGAATCAGAAAGTGCGCGGTATACTGAAAAATCTTTCCTCAACATACAACTTCGGCACGGCGGAACTCGCCGACGGACTTTGCCCGCAAAACAGCTGTATAGGCGAGAAAAACGGCACTTCGCTATACATTGACGACAACCATCTGTCACCTGCCGGAGCCTTTCTGGCAGCGGAAGGAATCGCACCTATGATTTCTAAAATGGTGTTTCAATAAAATATGTTGAAATTGTCACGCTAAAGAGTATAAGGAATGTGTCGGAATGTCTCAAATTTTTGAAAATTGCCGGTGTAGGGAAAATGAAAGTCAGTGTCATCACTGTTGTTAAAAACAACGAAAGGACTATCAGGCAGGCGATAGAGTCCGCCATCAGTCAGAGAAATGTCGATCTTGAGTACATCGTCATAGACGGAAAGTCCACTGACAAAACCCTCAAGATAATCAAAGAATATAAAAGCAGGATTTCCGTTCTTATCTCCGAAAAAGATAAAAACCTTTACCACGCCCTGAACAAAGCGGTTAAACTCGCCACAGGTGACATAGTGGCAATTCTGCACTCAGACGACGTCTACGCAAACGACACGGTGCTTTCCGACGTTGTGAAATGCTTTGAGGAAACAAACTGCTCAACGGTTTACGGCGACCTCGCCATCGTCCGCCACGACGATTCGGACAGGCTTGTAAGGTACTGGAAAAGCGGCAGATTCAGCAAAGCAAAACTCTTCATGGGATGGATGCCTCCCCACCCGTCTTTCTTCGTTAAGCGGGAGCTTTATCAGAAATACGGGCTTTTCGATACAAGTTTCAAAATATCTGCCGACTACGACCTCATACTGCGCATTATGAACAGCGAAGGCGAAAGATCATGCTATCTGCCCAAGCTGCTTGTGAAAATGCGGGCGGGCGGAGCCAGCAACAATACGCCGAAAAACCTCATGAGAAAGATGAAGGATGACTATCAGGTCGTAAAAAAGCATAAGCTGGGCGGTCTTTTCACCGTTGTGATGAAAAAGATAATAAAAATGCACCAGTATCTTGTGCCGGATGCCCTGTTGCCTTTCAAAAAGATTCCTGCGGATGTTTTTGCCCAGAACCACATGGCAAAGGCAAGCTATATCACCGGAAAAACGGGGAGATAGGTCAGACTATCTCTTTTACGTTCTCAGGTTCTCTGTGCGAAATAACGTACACGAAAGCTGATTTGAAAGGGATATAAAGCAGCAGGCTCACAGCAACGGTTATAATATAATCGTAAACCCCTTTTCCGCTTAAAACCCATATTGACAGCACCATGAAAAAATTCAGCAGATCAAAAGGAACGAAAACCCTGGACAGCCGGAAAAATCTGGGGAGCATTACTATGCTTACGCACAGACCGCACACAGCAAGAACAGCCAGACCCTCCTTTCCGGCATAATAAGCCGCCGCAAAAAACAGCCAGTAAGCAGCAAGACTGGAATAAAAAAGCTCGCTGACACTGCTGACCCTGTATGCCAGAAGAACCGATGCTGTCATAAAGAACAGCAGAACAGCCGTAAGCCCCAACTGAGGGTAGGAACCGGAACGGAAAAAAACAAGTGCTGAAAGCAGTGTGCTCAACACTATTACACCCGTACTCAAGGCGAAACCTGTCTTGTCCGCCTTCATACGAGCCAGACATTCGCGGCTGCGCTCCTGCATTATTCTGCTGTTGATGTCGCCTATTAGCCTGCCGAGATTGGCAAAATTCAGAAACTTGATCATCAGCAGGAAAACGTAAAGTATCACCACTGCCAGAAGAACCATATACAGCTTACGGTCACGGAAAAAAATAAGCGCCAGCCCTGAAAGAACGATAGACAGTGAATAGAACACCATAAGAGTCTGTCCCATGCTGAGGTTCAGGTCTAAAAGTTTATGGTGAAGATGCTCCCTGTCTGCCCTCATGGGGTTTTGCAGACGCAGAAGACGCCGAACAATAGCAAGAAAGGTATCAAAAAGAGGAATCAGTATAAAAAGTGTCGGCATGACTACCGACATCACCGTATTCGTTTTAAATGATGAGGAAAGCGACAGAACGGCGATGTTGAAACCAAGAAACAGACTTCCCGTGTCGCCCATAAAAACAGACGCTTTCGGAAGGTTATACCTCAGAAAGCCCAGTATCCCGCCGAGAAAAGCCAGAGAAACTGCAAAATTCATTCCGCCTTCTGCGTATGAAGCCACCATAAGGGAACCGAACGCCATGAAAGATATGCCTCCGGCAAGCCCGTCCACACCGTCTATAAGATTCACCGCATTCGTAACCAGAGCTATCCAGAAATAGGTGACGAGAATTATGAGAATATCGTTGTTAAGCCATGTAAGCCATGGAATATAGAACTCGAACCGCACATCCATAACAAAAACAACGACAGTGGCGGCGAGCGCCTGAAAGAAAAGTTTTTGGAGAGCAGAGGCACCCCTGCTGTCGTCGTAAACACCGATTCCGATTATTATCATGTTTGCGAGGGCAAGATAAAGGTAATGCACGTCTGTCTTACAGAATATCAGAACGGACAGGAACACACCTGTAATGATCCCCAGCCCGCCGAGGCGGGGGGTGTGACCGGAATGTATCTTCCTCTCGTCGGGAATATCTATTATTCCGAGCCTGACTGCCATGTCTGTAAACAGCGGCACTGTCAGGGCACTTATCAGAAAAGAGAAAAGCAGGATGTTCAAACTGTTCATACCCGTCCGTGAAATATGAAAAACTTAAACAATAATACCGTTTTGTAACGGTTTTGTACAGAAGATTTCAGGAGATGGAAAACAGCTTGCGTACCCCAATGCTGCGTGAAACATAACCCATTATGTTGTAAACCAACTGTGCCGCGGTGAAATCCGCACTGTGCAGACCGCTCATAGGAGCATATTCGACAACGTCAAACCCTATACAGGTGCGCTGTCTGGCGATGCTTTCGATGAGCCGCATAGACTGAAACCATGTCAGACCGCCCGGCACCGGAGTGCCCGTTGCAGGCATTACAGATGAGTCCAGAGCGTCAATGTCAAATGTGATAAATACCTTTTCCGGGAAATCATCAGGCAGACGGAAGGCATCAGTCCCGTCTCGATCAATGTCCTCTGCGTCCATATAGGGTATTTTATTATAAAGTCTAAGCTGGTGCTCCTCAAGGCAATAACTCCTTGTGCCGAGCTGGTATATAGGTATGCCCTTGTCGAAGGTGCGCTTCATGACGCAGGCGTGGCTGAATTTTGAACCTTCATAGCTTTCACGCAGGTCTGCGTGGGCATCGAACTGGACAACGCCGAATTCCGTACCGTATTTTTCGATGAGTGCGTCTATGACCCCGTTGGTGACTGTATGCTCGCCGCCGAGCACAACCGGTATCTTTCCGCAGACAAGACATTCAAGAACCGCGTCCTTTATGTTTACAATGGACTGCCCGTGCCCGCCGGAGCAGTCAACGGGCTTATATGTGCAGATACCGTACTGAGCTGGAGTGCTCTTTCCATCAAAAACCTCAAGCTGACATGAAGATGAGAGTATCGCCGCAGGACCTTCAGCAGTGCCCGAACCGTATGACACTGATTTCTCGTATGGAACCGGAATAACGTGAAAAAGAGCCTTTTCCGGCTCTGACTGAGGTACGTCGTCCCCATGGAAATTGATGTATTCGCTCATGACAACCTGTTCTTATAATCTTCGTAGCCGAACCTGCGCACAACCTCCAGTGTACCCTTTTCAAGGCTGAACACCGTCAGGTCGGGAAGCTCCACACCGTTAAAGTTAGTATTTTTCACAAAAGAGTAAAGCGCCATATCAGTGAAAACCAGCCTGTCACCGATTTTCAGTTTTTCAGGGAACGAATAGGTGCCTATGAAATCCCCCGCAAGACAGGAGATACAGCCGATTTTGAAATCGTGGGCAAATTCCCCCGCCTGTCCCGCACCGACAAGCACGGGGCGGTAGGGCATTGCCAGAACGTCCGGCATATGTGTCTCGGCGGATGAATCAACAACGGCTATATCGACCCCGTTGCGTATCACATCAAGCACCTGAGTGACGAATACTCCGGCGTTCAGAACCACAGCCTCTCCCGGCTCCAGATAAACCTGAATACCGTTATGGCGGCTGCGGAAACCGTTTATTGTTTCGCAGAGCAGTTCCACATCATAATCATCACGGGTGATATGGTGCCCGCCGCCGAAATTTATCCATTTCATCTGCCCGATGAGATGTCCGAAACGCTTTTCAAAGCTCGCCAGCACACGGGTCAGAACATCGGCGTTCTGTTCACACATGGCATGAAAATGAAGTCCGCTTATGCCTGTCAGGTCAACGCCTTCAAGATCTTCTGGATTCACTCCGAACCTTGAACCGGGCAGACAGGGGTTATAAAGCTCAACCTCAACCTCCGCATGTCCGGGATTGACACGCAGCCCCACTTCAATGTTCCTGCCTGAAACGGCTATAGCTTCCCTGTGGGTATGCCACTGGCTGACGGAATTGAACACTATATGATCGCTGAACTCAATGGTGCGCGCCATCTGCTCATTTTTAAACGCGGGCGAGTATGTGTGTACCTCCCGCCCGAACTCCTCTCGCCCCATCTGTGCTTCTATGGGTCCGCTGGCACATACCCCGTGGAGATACTGCGCTATGAGCGGAAATACTTTAGGCAGTGCGAACGCCTTCATGGCAAGGAGTATCTTCGCCCCTGTGCGCTTCTGCACTCCATCCAGAATCTCGCAGTTGCGGCGTATCACATCCTCGCTTATAAGGTAACAGGGAGTCTCCACCCTGTCGGTTATCTCTTTCGGGAAATCCGATATAGTAAGGTTGCTCATTATTACGCGGGAAGCTCGCCGTTAAAGTCCACAACCTGCCACGGCAGACCGCACCTGTTCAACTCGTTCATGAACGCGTCGGGGTCAAGCTGCTCAACGTTGAAAACGCCCTCGCCAGTCCAGATGCCTTTCAGCATCATCATTGCGCCTATCATGGCGGGAACTCCTGTGGTATAGGAGACAGCCTGTGCCTGAACCTCGCGGTAGCACTCTGCGTGGTCGCAAACGTTATAGATATATTTTCTCAGCTTTTCGCCGTTCTTTTCACCGTCAAATACGCAGCCTATGACAGCCTTGCCGGTATAGTTAGTGCCCAGACTGCCGGGGTCGGGCAGGAGCGCTTTCAGAAACTGAAGCGGTATTATCTTCACACCGTTGTATTCAACCTCGTCAATGCGGGTCATGCCGACGTTCTCAAGCACTTTGAGGTGTGTGATGTAATTCTGTGAAAAGGTCATCCAGAAACGGATGCGTTTCAGACCTCTTATATGTTTCACCAGTGATTCCATCTCCTCGTGATAGAGCAGGTAACTCTCTTTAACGCCCGCCTGCGGGTAGTCGAAAGGGAAATGGATACAAGTGTCGTCGAGAATTGCAGGGGTTTCCACCCACTCGCCCTCTTTCCAGTGGCGTACAACCTGTGTCACTTCGCGGATGTTTATCTCAGGGTTGAAGTTGGTTGCAAACGGATGTCCGTGGTCGCCAGCATTGCAGTCGAGTATATCTATGGTCTCAATGCTGTCGTACATGTGTTTCTGTGCATATGCGCAGAAGATGTTCGTAACACCGGGGTCGAAACCACAGCCGAGAACAGCCATAAGCCCTTTCTCTTTGAATCTGTCCTGATAAGCCCACTGCCATGAATATTCGAAATGGGCGGTATCCTTGGGTTCATAATTGGCTGTGTCCATATAATTCACGCCTGTTTCAAGGCACGCATCCATAATTGCAAGATCCTGATAGGGCAGGGCAACGTTCAGCACCAGTGCGGGTTTTATGCTGTTAATCAGCTTTACGAGGTCTGCAACGTCGTCAGCATCCACAGAATAGGTTGCAACGTTGACGCCGTACAGGTCTTTAACCTCTTTCGCTATCAGGTCGCACTTTGATTTAGTGCGGCTTGCAAGATGGATATCCGAAAATACATCCGTATACTGTGCGCACTTTTTAACAACAACGTTTCCGACGCCGCCGGCGCCGATTATAAGAATTTTTGACATTATTTTCACTCCTCAGATTACTTATTGGACTGTCACGCCGCTCCACTCATCGCAGACACGTTATCAGTCTTTTTCAAAATATGTATATCCGCGCAGCCCCTCGTCGAACCCGTTGAGGATGTCCTTGCGTTCCTTTCCGGAGATGTAGCCCTGCTGAACCGCATCCTCCGCTATCTTTTTAAGCCTGTGCTTCATGCTCTTAACGTCATATTCGACGTATGAAAGCACGTCAGCCACCGAATCACCCTCAAGTTCGCGCACAACCTGATAGGAACCGTCCATGTTCACATTTATGGACACTACGTTTGTATCGCCGAAAAGATTGTGCAAATCGCCAAGCGTCTCCTGATAAGCACCGACAAGGAACACGCCGAGGTAATATTCGTCGCTGTCCTTCAGATCGTGCAGAAGGATGGCATTTTTGTCGTGCGAATAGTCGGGAAAGTTATCTATCTTTCCGTCGCAGTCGCAGGTTATGTCCGAAATTATCGCCGGACGTGTCGGAGCCTCGTTCAGCCTGTGGATAGGCATAACGGGGAAAATCTGGTTAATAGCCCATACGTCGGGAAGCGACTGGAACAGCGAAAAGTTACCGTAATATATATCGTAAAGCAGCTTGTCTATGTCCTGCACGTCCTTTGGAACGTGGGTCATTGTTCTGGCTGTGGATGATATTTTCATAAGTATATGGCGCACGAGGTTTTCAGCCATGGCTCGCTGACGCAGGGTTATCTGTCCGTGCTTGAAAAGCTGTCTTGCCTGATTTCTGTAGAACAGCGCATCGTTACAGCTCTCCTGTATGCTTCGCGGCGAAACGTCGTTGAAAGTCACCAGCAAATTGTCAAGCAGTCCGCCGTTGCATTTCGGCAGTTCATCGGGTATCGGATGAGGGATAAACGTTGAAACATCCAGAACATTGAACAGCAAAACTGAGTAATAAGCAACAGTTACGCGACCCGACTCCGTAATTATGGTCGGATGCGTAATCCCTTTTTTGCCCAGCACGTTCATGATTGATTCCACAACGTCATAGCAGTATTCCTCAACGGAGTAGTTACGGCTTGAGTGGTAGTTTGTGTTTGAACCGTCATAGTCAACAGCAAGCCCGCCGCCGAAGTCTATGAACCCCATGGGGGCGCCTTCGTTGACGAGCTCCTCATATATACGGCAGGCTTCAAGAGCCCCCGCACGGATGTCCCTGATGTTAGGTATCTGAGAACCGATGTGATAGTGAAGAAGTTTAAGGCAGTCCAGCTTGTTCTCTTCTTTCAGTCTGTCCAGAACGTCCACCATCTGACTGATGTTCAGACCGAAAACACTATTGTCGCCGCCGGATTCAGACCACTGACCTTCCGCCTGTGTTGAGAGCTTCCCGCGAAGTCCCAGAAGCGGACGCACCTTGAGTTTTTTTGCACGCTCAAGGATAAGGTCAACCTCACCCGGCACCTCTATAACGAAAAAGCATTGATAGCCCATTTTAACGGCGTTGAGACCGAGGTCTATAAACTCCTCGTCCTTGTATCCGTTGCAGATAAGGCAGGCATCGCGGTTCTGCAGCATACTGATAGCCGCCAGAAGCTCAGGCTTACTGCCCGCCTCAAGTCCGTGGTTAAACTCCTTTCCGAACTCTGAGATAGCTTCGATAACCTGTTCCTGCTGGTTAACCTTGATGGGGAAAACGCCCTTATACTGCCCCTGATATCCTGTGTCCTCTATGACCTTGCGGAATGTCTGGTGCAGCAGTTTTATCTGTGAACCGAGAATATTCTCGATGCGCAGGATAACGGGCATACTCATGCCGCGTTCCTCAATCTCCTGAACGATATCATAAAGGCTGATGCGCGCTCCGTTGTCCTTTCCGAAAGGCGTAACGGTAACATCGCCCAGCGGATTAATTGAAAAATAATCCGCACCCCATTTGTTGATCCCGTATAGTTCTTCGGAATCCTGTATGGTCCAGTTCTTACATTTCTCAGGGTCACGCCACATAAGCAAACTCCCGCCGTTTATCTTGAGACAGGGAAATCTACGGAAAAACATTTCGAATGTCAATATAATACTATCACTCAGCTACTATTTTCCATTAGAATTATATCATTGCCGCCTAAAAAAATCAAAAAAGCAGAGAAATTTTTAATTACCCGCCTTATCATACTAAATAACTGATAATTAATAAATTAAACAACGATATAACAGTTTTATGACATGAAAATCAACATTATTTTACAGATTATGGCGTACTTTTAGCCAAAAAATTAATGATTACCGCGTATTCTTTAGCGGGAAACAAAAGTGTGTGCAGAATTTGCACAGCAGGAGGCAAATTTTACCAATGTAAATTTTTGACACTGTGGTGTATTATTTCTTTATGACATACACAGCAGCCAAAAAACTTAAAAACCTTCTTATCGCAGCGCTTGCTCTTAACCTGCTCGTAATTTTTGCCCAGATATACAACACTGCGGCCACTATCAGGAGTGCAAAGAATACTCTGGCTCTCACCGGATTCGCAGCCCTTACAACGTTTGAAGGCGGAAGGCGCGCTATGATGGCTCTCGACCCGGAATTTGCCCCCCGCTTCAAAACGTTCCTGCGGGAATCAGCCGGAACCTCTGCCGTTCGTTCCATCTATCTGTTCGACAAGGACGGAAACGTTCTTCTCAACACAGGGGACATAGAACTGCCGAAATTCCCATTCAACAGCAAGCTGGTGCTCCAGACATCAGAGGGCATAATGGTTATAAAACCCATCAAACCGCATCATTTCGGCATGGGAATGGGCATGGGGATGGGCAGAATGCGCACCGGAACCGAAAACATGAAAACACCCATAGCATACGGCGGCGCTCTGGTTGACGATACAAATCTGAAAAATCTGCGCGCATCCCAATACAGTTTTCTTGGAGGAGTCGTTCTGCTTCAGATACTTCTAGGAGTCGTCTTTTTCTACAGCTTCCGCCTTTCCAGACAACACTCTGAGCAGGCACGCCAGCTTGAACTTGCCGAACGCGAAGCCGAAATGGGCAGAATGTCGCTTGTTATGGCACATGAACTTAAAAACCCTCTCAGTTCCGTAAAAGGACTGATAGAATATTCCGCCAAAAAAAGCGAGGGAACGGCAAAGGACATTGCCGAGCGCTGCGTTGAGGAACTTTCACGGCTGGACAGGATAGTGAACGATTTCCTCACCTACGGGCGGGATATGACCCTTGAAAAATCGGATATTTCCATACTCGAGCTTGCAAAGCGTACCGCTGAACTCCTTCAGGCGGATGCAGAGGCAAAAGACGTCACTATCAGCATAACAGGCGCAAACGTGCCGCTGCACGCAGACGGCGCAAAGATGATGCAGGTGCTCTTTAATCTTCTGCTCAACGCTGTTCAGGCTTCGCCCTCTGGCGGAGCCATAAGCGTAAACGTTACAGGAAACTCTCTCATAGTTTCAAATAATATATACGGTCAACTGCCTGATTCCGGCAAGATCGGCACCCCTTTCTACACCACAAAGACTGTCGGAACTGGGCTGGGGATAGCGATTGTTAAAAGGATACTTGCCCTGCACGGATTCGGACTTGAAATACATGCTGACAATAAATTTATCGTGGAGATAACTTTCTGATGAACATACTCATTGTTGACGACGAGCAGAACCACAGGCTGATGCTTAAACTGCACCTTGAAGATGCCGGACATACAACAAGTGAGGCAGCTAACGGCATGGAGGCGCTCGCCATGATGGACAAAGCGGCATATGACGCTGTGCTTCTTGACATGAAGATGGACATCATGGACGGAATAACCACTCTCGGCATGATGCGTCAAAAGGGAATCGCAACACCCGTTATCATCATAACCGCATTTTCCACAGTCAAAACCGCCGTAGAGGCTATGAAACTGGGTGCAGCGGACTACATCACAAAGCCAGTGGACATTCAGGCGCTGCTTGAAACCCTTGAAAACTGTGCATCGTCCGGCGCAGCCTGCGAGTACACACCTGTTCAGGGTTACGTTTTCGGCGGCGTGTATTCCGAAACCGGACTCGGCACCATTATAAACCAACTGAAACTGGTTGCCCCAACAGACGCAACAGTCCTTATTCTCGGTGAATCAGGCACAGGCAAGGAACTGGTGGCAAGATCCGTTCACGACAATTCCCGCCGCAAGGATAAACCATACCTCGCTATCAACTGCGCCGCACTGAGCGAAAATATCATCGAAAGCGAGCTTTTCGGGCATGTCAAAGGCGCTTTCACCACCGCTGTTAAAGACAAAACCGGACTCTTTGAGGCGGCGGATGGCGGAACACTGTTTCTGGACGAAATTGGCGAACTCTCCCAGACTGTCCAGGCAAAGCTCCTGCGTGTTCTTCAGGAGGGCACATTCGAAAGGGTAGGCGACACAAAAACCATTAAAACCGACGTGCGCATCATTGCCGCCACCAATAAAAACCTTAAAAAACTTTCTGAAACCGGAAATTTCCGTGAAGATCTTTATTTTCGTCTGGCTGTTTTTCCTGTGGAAATACCTCCTCTGCGTGAGCGGAAAGAGGAACTGCCCGCACTGGTAAGATTTTTCATTGAAAAACACTCCAACAGATTCGGAAAACTTGTTAAATCTGCGGACGAGGCATATCTGCGCGCCCTGAAAAACTATTCATTTCCGGGCAACATCCGCGAACTGGAAAACCTTGTGGAACGCAGCATCATATTAACAACGGCACAAAAGCTGGAAGCCTCCACACTGCCCCCTCTGGGCACCAGACAAACCGCGGGACTGAGCATACGCAATAACGAGCGTGAATTAATTGTGAAAGCATTACAAAAAACCGGAGGAAATAAATCCAAAGCGGCGGAAATCCTTGAAATATCGCGCCGGACACTCCATAATAAGCTGAAAGAATTTGATATAGAGGATTAAATGAAGTTCACAACTCTGCTTTTTTGCCTGCTGCTGACTTTTTCAGCTTATGCGGAAGATAAAATATCCGGTTATATCTCCGGCGGCGTTATCGTTATCAATTCCGACGACAAACTGATCCCGGACGGCGAAGCAAAGGACGTGCACTTTGATACTCTGACAAAAATCGGCGCTATCATAACAGGTGAAATGAATTATAAGCCTAACGAACGTACAAGGCTGCATTTCGGCATACCCCAGACAGACCTTTTTCCGAAATTGGAACTCGGCGTTGCCCGCGAATTTGAAAACAGGACAAAAGCAGATCTATCCATAATCGCAAGTCCCCTGGACAAAACATGGCAGAACCCTTATACCGACAACAGACACGAAACTGATGCGGAAAGTTACGGGATCAGACTTAAACTGCGCAGGTTAATAGGCACAGGATTTTTTGCCGAACTGGCTCGCATGAAGCGAAATATAAGCAAGGACACCGCTGAGGATGCGTACTCAACTCTCGGCAGAACCGGAAACGACACAGAGCTTAAAGCAGGATATACCTTTGTCAAAAACAAAACATTAACAGATGTTTTCGCAAAATACACTGTAGGCGACAGAGAAGGCGAGGCTGAATCATTCAAAGGCTACGGAACAGGCATCAAGGTCACCGCATTCACAAAAGACAGAAACCTGCTGGTATTCCTTCTTGCACTGGACAAGGTTGAATACGAAGCGGACAACCCATATTTCGGCAACACAAGAGAAGAGACATCATACGGAGCAATGGCACTTTACACCCTTAACGACGTTTTCGGATTTAAAGACAAATTCATTTCATTTTCAGGAGGATACGGCGCACGCGAGGCAAACGTTGACTTCTTTGATGCTGAATCGTTCTTCGCCGGAGTCGGCGCAGGTTTAAACTTTTAACCTTTTCCTCCTGTACAAAAAGACCAATACTGTGTAAATTAGATTATAATACACACAGGGGCTTTTTATGAAAAACGTTCTTATTCTTGGGGGCGGCTTCGGCGGTCTCACTGCTGTTTCATTTTTCAGAACACACATTAAATCAGGCAAAGTTTCAGTTACTCTCATAGATAAAAACAACTATTCACTATTCACACCCATGCTGGCGGAGGTTGTCAGCGGCAACGTTAAGCCGGAGAATATAGTCTTTCCTCTCAGAGAGATATGTGTTAATAACGGCGTACACTTCGTTAAGGATGAAGTGAAGCATATTGATACTCCGGCAAACAAAGTAACCTGCGAAAACGGCGAATATCAATATGATTATATCATAGTAGCCACAGGCAGCCGCACCAACTTCCGCGGGAATCAGTCTGCCATGAAAAATGCTTTTGAATTCAAGAACATAACGGATGCAATACACATCAAATATATGATCATAGATTTTCTTGAAAAAGCAAGCACCATGACAGATCCGGCAGAGAAAAAAAGCCTGCTTTCCTTCTCAATAATAGGCGGAGGCATCACAGGGGTTGAGCTTGCCTGCGAAATGAACGACTACATCCGCGCAAAGATAAAGAAAGAATACAACACCGTTAAGCCGGACGAATACGATATAACTATCTTTGAATACAGCAAAACTGTCCTGCCTGCAATCGATCCGGCGCAGGCCCAGAAAGCGCAGGAAATACTTATAAGCAACGGCATAAACGTTATCAACGGCGCTTCTGTGGATGAGGTAGGGCTGGACAGTATAAATTATAAAAAGGATGGTCAGCCTCTCACAAAAAGCTCATCCGTAACCGTCTGGACAGCAGGTGTGGAAGGTCAGGAATATCTTAAAGAGGTCGGCGGCGAAACAACGCCCGACAGCAGGTTGAAAATAACAAAAACACTCAATCCTCAATCACTGGAAGCCCCAAACGTGTTTGTTATCGGCGATAGCTGCGCATACGAATATAAAGGCAAATTTCTGCCTCCTGTGGCTCCTTTGGCAATGCAGCAGGGTGTCATGGCAGTCAAAAATATCATGCGCCTGATCAAAGGCAAACAGCCCATAGACTTCACATACCTGCACTTCGGTTATCTGGTGTCGCTGGGTAAAAACAACTCTGTGGTGAACCTCTTCGGAATCAAGATGCGCGGTGCTCTGGCATATTACATATGGAAAATCGCATATCTGTCAAAGATCGGAATGTTCAAAAAGCAGGTAGCTGTTTTCTTCGACTGGGTGATGTCCTTCTGCTTCGGCAACGAATCGGTACTTATTATTGATCAGGACAACTGCACAAACTGTATTTTGCAGAAAAACCACAAAAAACCCGCGAAAAAGATGCCGCTGTAAGCAATAAGTCAAACATCCTTTGCTCGGTACAATTTTATTTCGTCGGCTAATTAAACAATACACCATTGTTCAATCGCATAGACAGCATAAAAACTGTAAGGTATATTTGTCTATCAATTATGAAAAGGTGAACAATGCTACGCCACATTTTGTTTTTTATTTTTATCACAACTATTACTGTTTCGTGTGCCTCCAGAAATGCTGTTCAGCAGCCTTCACTCTCTTATGACCTGAACACCCAGCAAAATAAAGTTGTTCAGGACGGAATTGAACTGATGGCGAAACCTATCCATTCTTATGCTGAGCTTACTTCCTATTACGACGAGGACACTATCAAATACGGCGTTCTCCCCGTTCAGGTATATGTGTTCAACAAATCAAATCAATCCTTCCTGCTGAATCTTGACGGCGTTAACCTTATAGACGGCACAGGAGCAAGAGTACCTCTTCTGTCGCCTGACCAAACGTATGAAAGGATAAAAAAATCCCAATGGAGAAGCGCAGGCTGGGCGGTTGCCACTGGTGTTTTTGCAGCTTTCAGCATACATAACGTTGCAGAAGTTAATAAACAGATCAAAGCCGATATTTCATCAAGATTTTTGAAAAGCGGCAATCTGGTACCCGGAAGCGCAACAGAGGGCACGCTTTTTTATAATGTTCCGTCGGAAATATCCAGCGTGGACAACTGGAAATTGTCTCTGGTTTTGCACGACAACGAAGGCAAACAAATTGTCGCAACCTATTCTTTCAGCGGGAATATTGAACAGAGAAAAACACCCGAAGCTATGCAAACTGAATCTGAAGCACAATAACGAATACGGTTAAACAGAAAAGCCGAACCCGCAAAGGTTCGGCTTTTCTATTGTATGGCGGTGCAGACCATAGCATTATTCTCGTAGATAATTAGTAATGTTAAGTAGTGACTTGCTCTATTTTGATTTATACCGCCAAAAATACCGTCTATTTTTTTCTTTTAGGTGCTGATTGAGCATAAACAGCTACTCCACAATTTTCTGGCATTATTATTACAGGCCACCAAAATTCAGCTCCCATCCAACCTTTCTCTTTATCACCTTTTTGCTTAATCAACACTAATAACGGAATGTCTTTAGCCCACTCTTTAGCTATTTTCATCTCTGGCTTTGTATCTGGTGCATCAGAAAAACCACTTTGTTTCAAACGACTTAATCCTCGACCTTCTTTAACCAAGCACCATATCTTATTTTGCCTTTCAACTTCTGCGCATCCTTTTGAAATATATCTCATTGCTGCTTTATGAGCATCAATATCCCATCTCAATCCCAAATCTTCAAAAGCACTTGGCACTTGACCATCTTTCTCAAAATCGGCGTCACTAAATTTTAATGTTTCCGAAATTAAATCTAGTATTGTTTCTGCTTTTTTAAAATCAATCAGAACGGGGTTATTTTGCTTTTCTATAGGCAATATCAATTTATCAACTTCTTGAACATACTTCTTGATTTTAGTCGGATAACCAGTCTGAAACCCCTCTGGTAATAGGCGTTTAAATGGTTTTAGATTTGTAATTTCTGATTTTAAAATTTTATTAGGGGCGCACGGGATAATTTTGTTCTGCATGTCTCGCTCAATAAAAACCACACCTGCATCATTACCATATTTTTCTATCTGCTCCCTCAAATTACTATCAAACTCATGAATATTCTTCATCACATTATAAATATAATCTGTAGTATAAAACCTTGTTACAGGTAAATCATCTTTATCTCTAGCACCATACATTCTTGAATGCTGCAAGACCGTATCTTGTTGGAATTTTTTTGGTTCTCTACCATAAAAAAAGCCTATCATGTTATCAATAGTAAGCCCTCTATCTAAAATCGACCCTCCAACGAATATTGTATAAAGCGTATCTAGCCTTAACTGCCCTGTATTTATATCAAGTAATTTATCGACATCATTATCAGAATCAGAATTTACTATTGTAACATCCAAATAATCAAATGTATCCACAACCTTTTTTTGAACATCGATAAATTCTGGAATAATATACTCTTCATTATCACGTTGGTGTAATTTCAATGAACTAAATAACTCATTGTATTCTTTTAAAATAAGTCTATTTACCAATTCTTTATCACAATTAATGGCATCCTTGAATTTATCAACCAAAGCCTGAATAATATTATCTTGCCATCTATGGGCATCTCTACTCGAATCTGTGTGTACAATAAAACTATATTTTTTCGTGCGTTCTTTCATTTTTTCTTGTTGTAAATTTCTTATACACGCTCCAACTACAAAGCCAATAACAGCACCTCTCAATGTTTCTAGCTTGTAGTCAGTTAAGATTTCTTTGAAGTTCAACCGTCTCATATCCGTTTTTTTCAAACGTAACATCTCATTTGGCGATACTTTAACATGAAGAAAAGACGCAATACTATTCTCGTTCTCACTTTCTCTAAAGTAAAAATCACCACCGATGTATTTATCATGTATTGGAACAACAACAGTAAATGCTGGACGGCAAGGTTTAAATATTTCAGACTTAATCTCAAAAGAATCTTCAGGTTGCAAATAAAGGGAATAAGGTGTGGCTGTTACCTGCAAAAAACTACTATTTCCAGACAAATTGTTACGCAATTCATTAATTGATGCTTGGATTTTTCCAACATTGACTTCTTGATTCTTATCCTTTGCATAAGATATGCTAGCAAAATCGGCTTCATCATCAACAATCAAAATACGTAATTTAGAAAGTTCAGGATATTTTTCAAATAACAATTTACGAAGGTGTCCTAAATTATCATCCTCTTTTTTAACAACAAATACAGATTTCTTCTCCCTTTGGTATAGCTTCAAGCCGACATCTTTAATATCCATGATGTCATAAACGCCAATTAGGTCGTCTTGTATAAGAGAGTCAAAGTCCTCAACTAACCTCTTAACAGTTTGCTTGGCAAGTGCTTTAGTTCCTTTTGTAAAGACTATTGCAATATCATAACCATTATCAAAAGCTAACGATATTATGCCCAAAAATGTCCTCGTTTTACCACTTTGGATTTTTCCAAGCAACATACCCGGTCGCTCTCCGTTTGAAGTAGTAACAATCATTTTTGAAACTGCTTCAAAAATACAGTCTTTTGTGGCATCATCATATGCTTTATTTTTAAGTTCCATACCTTCAAGGAATTTTTCGTAGATTGTCCCAATACGCACACCGTTGCCCATATTTTCTCCTTTATACGCAATTACGCATTACGGTCTTCTCTGAGATATATTTTGAAATCATTCACCTGAATATCGAAATACAATAAAATTCTTTTGATGTTCTCAATAATTCCTTTTGCAGAATAATTAGTTTCAACAAAAATGTTTGGAAATAGTTCTTCAGGTTTTCTAAGTTCTTCAGTATTGGCAGAGAATATTTTATTCCCCCTTTCACTAACAAAGTTTTCATCCAAAGGTAACCTTGCAAATAAATCGGGATTTTTATTATTAAGCTCTTTCAACAACTGAATATACAAACTTTTCCATGTTTTAAGTCCCTTGCAAGCTACATCATCAAAAACAAAGCCATAAGGTCGCTTAAATGTGAAATCTTCATCTATGGAATGTGATTCTGATTTATCAAGTTCCTTAATAATCCGCTCACCTTTTTTACCATTTGAACTCTCTCTTTCAATATCTTCATTTTCTGGGTCAATTAAAAAAAATGACTTTATTTGTTCTTTAACTTCAGAGGCTACATTTGAAAAAGTCTCCAAGCTATCGTTAAATTTTACAATAAGCTGCACCTTCTCAAGTTCTTTATTGTCAACAGGATTAATACTCAAGAACATATCATCAGGTATGGACATTAGTTGCTCACCAGCGGAATCTAGCATATCCAATATTTGTTTTATACGAACATTAGTCATAATTACCTCTTTAAAATTGGATATATTTACTTATAACCCGTCTATAACAGTGTATGTTATTGAGGTATTAGACGCATTATGCACCAATATTCTTAATCCTTTAAACCCAATCTCAGTATCACCTTTTCCATTAAGCTCATATTGAATATCTTGCGTAAAAGCAGGTCTAGCATAATCATCTTTAAATTCTCTAAAAGATAATTTGATGGAATTAGCAACCTTACCTTGATAAAGCACTAGATACCTAAAATAATCTTGTCCAAGCGTTGGTGGTTTTGGGATTAAAATATACCGAACTGTATTCTGAAGAGGATACAAATGGTCATTATTACCATATGCTGCTTTGTCAAAATATCCGTCATTATCGGTGTCTATCAAACAGGCATTACGCCTTTCAACACTTGCGAATCCAATAACAACATTTCCAATACAAAAAGCCTTTAGCTTATTGCTACTCCAAGCATACAACGGATAACTGCTTCTATCACCATTTGTCTTAATAGTGGTGTCGTGCAGTCTTGCTTCCGTATCTCCATCCAACACAACAGTATATGTGTCATACTCAAATTGCCGAAGTTGCTCATACAAACTTTCACCAATATTTCTAGTCATCTTCGTACCCAACGGAGGTAAACGTAATTCCTGAATACCAGTCCTTTTGTTTATATCATGATAAAAGTCAATATTCGTAATTGGATTGCCGGGGGGAGTTGAAGCACATCCGGCAATTAAAATAACAAAACTAAGCAATACTATTGTTCTCGCAATTTTGCACATATATCCACCTCGTTTTAATAATACCATCAAGGCTCTAAATATCAAATTGAAAACTAATTTTCATTAGCAACCGCACATATACGGTGTTTAAATTCTAAACAATTTCGCAATATCTGTAAATGGAAGATATTAACATCAGATTTGCCAAAACATTGAGAAACCTTCGCACCTCTAAAGGATTAACCCAAGAGGGACTTGCGGAGTTATCAGGCATTGACTACAAATATTTACAAAAATTAGAAGGTCAGAACCCGTCTTCTCCCACCTTATCCACGTTACAAAAACTAGCTTCAGGTCTTCAAATCTCTCTGCAAGAGCTTATATGCTCTATCGAAGAAACCAGATAATAATTTAACCTAAGCAAGCGTCAGATACTGTCGTAACAAATTCCGAACTACCCTCGTAACATTGCACTTATTCTCTCACTGGATATATTTACTCTTATGAGGTGAATTATGTATTTTATTACAATCAAAGATGAATTTGGTGAAATTCAGAATAGATTTAATCTGCTTTATCTGCATGAAGAACAATTAAGAATAAAGAGAAACATGGAATTATCCCCAACCTATCGTAATGCAGATATATTGCGAGATATGTTTGAATATGACCAAAGACAAAAGATGTTTAATGAAATGCTTCAGCAAAAGAATCATTTATGTAAGGATTATTAAAGCAACTTTTACACGTTCATTTCATCATTTCTATTGCCGAACATTTTGTATTACATATAATACAAGCATGAGGTGAAAACATGCTTACCGTCAGATTGCCCGATGAAATAGATAACAGGCTTACAGCCCTTGCAGAGCAGACAGGCAGACCCAAAAGCTACTATGTCCGTGAAGCGATAGAAAACTATCTGGAAGACTTAGAAGACCTCTACACAGCAGAAACTGTTTACCGCAGAGTTCTGGAAGGTAAAGAGGACATATCCACTCTGGAAGAGGTTGAAAAGCGTCTTGGCTTATAAAATCAAACTAACCAAAACTGCGGAAAAAGAACTGTCAAAACTGGAAAAACAAACTGCTGCCAGAATCGTTAAATTCCTTCGTGAGCGACTTTCCGCATCAGACAATCCAAAGTCATTAGGAAAGCAATTAACTGGCTCAATGTGTCAATTTTGGCGTTATAGAGTGGGCGACTATCGCATTATCTGCGACATACAAGATAATGAGCTTGTCATTCTTGCCCTGCACATCGCCCACCGAAAAGAAGTTTATAAATTCTGATAATTCATCTCTATGTGGTGTCTAGAAATTCATTTATTATTTGCCCGAATCAAGTTTGTGATTAACTCTGTTTGCGTTCCACCCAAAGCGATATACTCAGCCTGAAGGTTTTCTGTCCGTTTCAATATTTCAGCTCTAATCCTTTTGCCAGAATAATTACCTTTTGGTGCTTTATATTCTACCCTACCGGGCTGAAGCTCTTTTTCAATCAAACTTGTCAATTTTGCTATTTCAGGCTGATTTAGCTTATTAAGGTGTCCAACAATGTAAGCAAAAGCCCCACAAACAGACCTGTTGTTTAATTCTTTCAAACAACCCTTACTATATGAAATTTCAGTTCTTATTACTCCGGTCATGTAAGTATCAGAATATCTGTGTTGAATTTTCTTCTTAATTATTTCAGCGGTTTTATCATATCGCCTCACTGTCCATATTCTTGACTCAGCGTTCAGATATGAACCTCCAATTTCAACATCATCTTTTCTAGCATCAAACATGTCTATTTTAGTTCTCCCGCTGTAGTCTGCCTTTCTTAGGGGGTATACCACATCACCCTCAACATCAATATAAACATCAATGCGTGTTATTTTGATTTCAGAATGGCTTTGAAAATACTGATTCAGAAAATTTTTCAGTTTTAATTCCAAATCTATGAATCCTTTATGGCTTTTAATAAAATGCAGGGCATAAAGCTCAACAATGCAATACTTACTATTTTTTGAAAATCCTATAGCACCTAATGCACCTTTATACCAATCAAAGCCACGGCTTGTATTAGTAAAACAATATTCTGAGCCGAAACGTCCATCATCTTTTAAGCTATAGTCAGACAATGAGAATTTAATTCTATCAATTCCATAATTCACTATTTTCATCAAGCACCTTTACAAGGTATACCCCCCTTATTAGAAAAAGGGGGGTGTATAGGGGTGTACATAGCCGACAAAATATAATCTGTCCTTTTCCTGCCCGGCAACCAGAATGTCAAATTTTTTTGTTTATCTGAAATCTTCATTCTGAAACCCTGTCAGGTTTGACACTATGTTCTGGACTGAAAGTCTTGGTGATGTCTTTCCCTTTGATAACGGACTCTGCCATTTTGTAACTTACAAAATAGGTTGAGTACCAAATGTTATAAGTAACCGTGATATTTCTTATTCCTTTTTTGTAAACAGCAATGATTGCGTACTTATTTCCCGGCACTTTAAAAACATAGTTGGTCTGATAGGCACTCTTTTTTTCAATACTAACCATGTTACCATTAACTTGCTTGAGCCTGTTTAACAAACCAGTTTCAAAGTCAATAGCTGACATTTCTGCATTTTTGAAAAGACCACTTGGAATTTTAAATTTCTTCTGATTATTTGCAGGTGTACTCATTAGTTCCCCCTGCTTGCAGTAATTTTTGATTCAATCCACTGAGTTACATCAGTCTCAAGCCATGCAACTGTTCTTTCCCCAAGTTTAATCTGTTTAGGAAAATCACCCTGTTGCATTTTCTGATAGATTGCACTTCTTGAAAGCCCCGTGAGTTCTTCGACATCGTTACGTCTTAATAATTGGTACGCCATTTGCGCCTCCCATTTGTTATTTTCAGTAATAATAATTGGAGACTCATAAAAGGTCGTATGCTAGGTTGGACGTTTTTGACAAACAACAAAATTAGATAACAATATAAACCAGTTACACTACTTACCCGTAATCTCTAATCTTTAATTTCCTACATAGATATTCAAACTCATCTAATTCATA
This sequence comes from Seleniivibrio woodruffii, assembly GCF_029267515.1. Lineage (GTDB taxonomy): Bacteria > Chrysiogenota > Deferribacteres > Deferribacterales > Geovibrionaceae > Seleniivibrio > Seleniivibrio woodruffii_A. Next base: position 534,236 of record NZ_JAJUIS010000001.1, on the reverse strand, counting down.
AAGATGATACAAACCGAATGGGTGATTTCCATACCAAGCCTTTCTTATGCCTTCATATGTTGACCCGTCTGCTTCTGCGACTATATCACATCCAGAAAATTTTATGTCTGCTGCCTGATTTCTATCTGGATTTATGTTAAAAAATGCTTTTAAAGCCCAAACAGCTAAATATTGGCGATATGAAATAAATGGGTTTTTATCTTTACCTTGTTTTGGTGGTTTTTTCATAATTGATAACACACTATATACATCAGAAAAAATTTCTTCGGGCAAATTATACAACCGCTCCAAAGCCATTGTCATAATTTCTTCTGGTCGCAAATAAACTTGTTTTGAAATTATACCTTCAGGGGTTTTCTTTTTATATATTTTCAATAATTTTTGCATACCGATATAAACATATTTAATCTCACTCATCCGGCTCGCTGCAACCTGAATTAGTCTTGGGTCATTGATACACCCTACAGCAACTAAATCTGAATTGAGAGAGGTCTCTTCACCGCTTAACAACTTAGCAACAGTACTGTCAGCCCTCTTTTTGTCAGGATGTGGCAATGATTCTTCTGTTGGCTCTATTGTTGGTGTAGGGAAAATCTTTATAATAAATTTTGCCAACTCCAAGCCTTTTTCAGTTACATTGTCAATATCTTGAGGTAAGTTTTTAATATTACGGGCATAATATTCTTCATAACGGCATTTTTCATAAGAAATAATTTTATTCCAAAAATATGCCATCATATCCTTTGCTGTCTGTTCCATGATTATCCCTTTTTCAAACCATCCAGATAATCAGCCAACCACTGCATCATTTCAGTTCTTCTTTCCAGATATTCTGCATGATTATATGCAGCCTTTACCTTGTTCCTTTCGGCATGGGCAAGTTGCATCTCAACAACTGCACTCTCCCATCCGTTTTCATATAAAAGTGTAGATGCAATACGCCTAAATCCGTGTGCAGTCATTTCATCTTTTGTATAACCCATTCTCCGCAGAGCCGACAGAACAGTATTATTGCTCATGGGTCTGTCTTTTCCTCTAACAGAAGGAAAAACATACTGCCATTTACCTGTCAGAGGGTATATCTCTTTCAATATCTCCATTGCCTGCCTTGACAACGGTACAATATGCGGACGGCTCATTTTCATCTTATCCGCAGGAATCTTCCATATTTTTTTATCAAAGTCTATTTCAGACCATTCAGCCTGTCTTAATTCACCCGGACGTAAGAAAACGTATGCAGAAAGGCGCAAAGCACACTTAGTATTAAATTCACCTCTAAAGCCATCTATCGCCCTAAGAAGCCCTCCAATCTCTTTTGTATCTGTTAAAGCAGCCATGTTCTTTGTGCTTCTTGCTGTTAAAGCTCCGTCCAAATCTTTAACAATATTTCTATCTGCTCTAATGCTTGCTACTGCATAGGAATAAACACCATTACACAAAATTTTTGCCCTGTGGGCAGAATCAACCTTGTCCCTTTCCTCAATCTTTCTAAGCACAGCTAAAAGCTCTTGAGCTGTTATCTGTTTTATGGGTCTATTACCGATATATGGAATAATATCTTTCTCTAATGTTCTCCAATTCCGCTTGGCAGTGCTTTCTTTCCATCTAGGTTTATTTTTTGTATGCCATTCAAGAGCCATCGCCTCAAAACAGTCTCCTGCTTCGCAGATTAAATTATGTTTCTTTGCCTTTTTAAGTTCGTTAGGGTCTATTCCATTTTTAACCTGCTTCCTTGCTTCGTCTCTCTTCTCTCTGGCTTCTTTTAAAGATACTTCAGGATAAACACCGATTGCTAATGTTTGTCTTTTACCTGCATACCTGTAATCAAACCTGAAATACTTTCCAGAGGCATTAACCAGAATATACATTCCCTTTTCGTCAGTGATTTTGTAGGGTTTATCGGTATATTTTGCGTTACAGATGGCTGTATTTGTAGTTGCCATGACGGTATCTCCATAGCAGAATATTTTATACCGTCACACATAACATCCTAAAGGCATATAGTTTTTAGATTTTGACGGTACAAGCTCTAACACAAGTATAACATACCGTCTTTTATACCGTCAAACATATCGAGATTTCATAGAATAGTACTGGTACTTACTGGAACTCAAACTAGCTGAAAGGCTGAATTAAAAAGGGCTTCGCGGATTTCTCCGGAAGCCCTGAAATGCTTATTGTATGGCGGTGCAGGGAATTGAACCCCGGACACTGCGGATATGAGCCGCATGCTCTAACCATCTGAGCTACACCGCCGTAAGATAGGGATGTTTATATACCCTATCTTTTTATTACAGTCAATAAGTTTTTAATTGGCAAGCACAAAGTCTTTATTCTTTATCTCAACTATTACGAACGAATCTTTTGTAAGCCCTGTGTGGTCCGCGGGAGACATGTTGAATTCTCCGGCTATACCTATCATCTTTTTCACTTTCTCAAGCTCATTCGCCAGCTTGTCGCCGCCTGAACCTGCTTTAGAATAAGCAGCCTTGAACAGCATGAAAGCGTCGTACGCGTGTCCGCCGAAAGCAGATACGGGAGATTTAAAGTTTGACTCGAAATCGTTTTTATATTTCATAAGGGTCTTTTTGAATTTGTCAGTATCAGGGAGCTGATCCGCAACGACAATTCTGCCCGCTGTGAGCTTTATACCGTTTGCGGCATCACCGGCAAGTTCAATAAACTTCATGGAAGCAACACCCTGTGTCATATACAGGTCGCCCATGCCGAGCTGCTGGGCATTTCTGGCGATAATCGCGGGTGCTGCACCTGCAGCCCAGCAGATAACGGCATCGTACTTCTTCCCTTTGATGTTAGAAAGCTGAGAAGTCATGTCTTTATCTTTGTCGCGGAATTTTTCATCGGCAACGATATTCATTCTGTATTTTTTAGCGATATCGAGAACAGCGTCCCTGCCTGTTGAGCCGTAGCCGCTCTGTTCGGTGATAAGAGCGATATTCTTTTTCTTTTTTGCAGCGAGATATTCAAGCAGCTTTTCGGCAACCTGAGTGTCGGACTGGGGTGTTTTATACAGATATTTATTCACGGGAGTGACAATATCAAGGCTTGCTGCACATGAAATCATCGGCACTTTAAACTTAACCGCGAGATTTTTAATTGCCAGAGCTTCGCCGGTTCTTGAGGGTCCGATAACGGCGACAACCTTGTCTATTGTGGCGAGCCTTTTAAAGGCGTTTATGGTAACGTTCTCGTCACCCTGCGTATCGTAGATGAAAAGTTTTATCTTTTCGCCTTTGATACCGCCCTGTTTGTTCACTTCGTCAACAAGCATCTCAAGTGTCTGCTTTTCTGGCATACCGAGGAAGCTGGTTGGTCCTGTAACAGAGAAAAGACCGCCAAGCCTTATCTCCGCGTGCGCAACAGCACATATGAGCAGCGCGAGCATAATAAAGGATAACTTTCTCATTAATCTCACTCCTTGGAAAACGTCGGTGGCTGATTATAACAAATGTCATGATAATTTCAAATGTTTTGTCAGACTAATTATAGTCTTTCGCCTAATCAAAATAGTTAAAATCACAACCATAATCATGTAAAGTTTATGTTTTTTTCGCCGATATATAAACATAGGAGTTTTTTATGGACTTAGCAGGAATAGCATCAGCAGCCAGCGACATGAAGGCGGCGGAAACACAGTATGCGGCAAGTATAAAGGTCATGAAAATGGCTCTGGACAGCCAGAAGGCAGGACTTTCGGTTCTTGCCCCTCTCGATGCGGCGCAGGGTGCAAACAATGCGGCACAGGGAGCTATGAAAGGATCTATGATAGATATACTTGCGTGACCGCGGGTTATTTTGTAATGCTTCTGTCCGATGCAGAACAACCACACATATAATACATATTAACACCATTCAGAATACATAACGTTAATACATAAAATTCCGATATGCTGATAAGCGGAGAATTTTATGCGCATAACATCAGGCTCAAACCTCAACAATCCGGTTATAACCCAGACATCAGGCTCACGAACCGCATCTAAAACTCAGTCCGAAGGCGGATTCTTTCAGGCTGTTGAAGATTTTTTTCAACCTGTCTGGCCATTTCCTCCTGAAAAATCTGAGGAATCCGAATCAGCACTGGAGTCATTTACAGAGGATGTAATAAAAACCGCGTCCATAAACATTCTTGCATAATTTCGAGGTGAATAATGTCTTCTATAACTCTGACAAGCGGTCTTTCAAACTCGGCACAACAGATAAAAAGTGATGTCCAGTCGGCACAAAAGCAGATCAGGCATGATGTGAATAATGCGGTCTCAGACTTAAAAGGCAGTGTTAAAAGCGACATTGAATCAGTCAAAACAAAGGTTAAGAACGATGCAGAGGACGCTGTCGAAGATGTTAAAAGTACAACTCTCGGCAATATAGCAAAAGCTATCGGGCTGGATCTGTTCGCCTGATTATCTGATGATGCTTCCGTCCGCAATTTTTATATACTGAACCCTCTCAAGGGTCTGAAACTGTCTTATCTTTTTGCGCAGAACAAGCCCGACTGCGTCTTCAAGATTCATGCCGTGTTCATCCAGCCACTTTCCAAGCCCCTGATTAAGCTCTGTTACGGCTGAAAATCCCTTTTTATACAGCATCGAGGCCACCTGAACGGTGGATGCCCCCGCAAGGATGTACTGTGTAAGGACGTCAGCATTGTGTACGCCTGTGGATGCTGAAATGTCTATTGAAGATTCCTTGGCAACGGCGGCGACCCAGCGGATAACGCTGTATGCTTCGCTCTCCTGTGAAAAATAGTGTACCGGTTCAAGCTCAAGGGTCTTCGTGTTTATCTTCATTTGATAGTATCTGTTGAAGAGCGTCACAGCTGATGCTCCGGCGCTGTGGAGTCTGCGCACCATGTAAGGAACTGCGGTAATATTCTGCCCTATTTTAACCGCGACAGGAATCTTCACCGTCTTTTTTACTTCATGAACCACTTCAAAATATCTTGATTCAGCTTCCTGGGAGGATATACCCGCGTCGAACGGCATGAAAGAGATATTGAGCTCTATGCCGTGGGCACCCGCCTCCTCAATGGATTTTGCGTATTCCGCCCACCATTTTCCGCCCTCGCAGTTTACGCTGGCGATAACCGGTATCGAAACTGCTTTAACGGCTTTACACACCAGTTCAAGGTATTCCCCGGCACCATAGACCATGGCGGCATCGGCGGACATATAGTCGTATGCCTCGCTGTGAAAAGCCGTATCGATGTCCAGTCCGCTGTCCTGACGAATTTCCTCTTCGAACAGTGATTTCAGAATAACGGCACCGGCACCCGCCTCCTCAGCTTTTTTCAGGTTGTCGATATCCTTTGTCAGTGTGCTGCTTGCGGCCACCACAGGGCTTTTCAGTTTGATTCCCATATAGGTTGTGCTGATGTCCGGCATACCGACCTCCTAGTCCTTAATCAGAAGTTCTCTGGGCTTTGAAGTACCGTCGCTGGGGGCTACGATACCCTGTTTCTCCATTATTTCCACAATACGCGCCGCCCTGTTGTACCCAATGCGCAGATATCTCTGTATCATCGATATTGAAGCGAAACCCTTCTGGCGAACGAGTTCCAGAGCTTCCTGATATTTTTCATCCATTTCACCGTCGTCAACGTCGTCGGCATCTATAGTCTGTTCGCGGACAAGATCCATGTTGTATTCGGGCTTGCCGAGTGATTTGAGGTGATCCACAATGCGCCCGACCTCCTCGTCTGACACAAAACATCCGTGCACACGGGTACAGTCGCTCATGCCCGGGGGTATGAAAAGGCTGTCGCCTTTACCCAGAAGCACTTCCGCGCCTCCGGTGTCCAGAATGGTTCTGGAATCTATCTTTGAAGAAACCCTGAACGACAATCTCGCAGGCATGTTCGCTTTAATGATGCCTGTGATGACGTTTACAGACGGTCGCTGTGTCGCCAGAACAAGGTGTATGCCAACCGCACGCGCCATCTGGGCTATACGGATTATGGACTGTTCAACCTCTTTTCCGGAAACCAGCATAAGGTCGGCGAACTCGTCCACGATAACCACGAGATATGGCATTTTCGGCAGTTCCGGATCGTTCTCCGCTCTCATATTGTATGAATCTATGTTGCGCACTTTAAGTGACGCGAGGGCAGAGTATCTGTTCTCCATTTCCTCAACAACGTTCTTGAGCACGTTCGCAGCCTTGCGGGGGTCTGTGACGACTGGCGCGGCAAGGTGTGGAATATCGTCGTAAACTGAAAGCTCCACCATCTTTGGGTCAACCATGATAAATTTGACCTTGTCCGGAGAGGCTTTGAAAATAATTGAGCATATAAGGGTGTTCACCGCTACGGACTTTCCGCTTCCTGTGGTTCCCGCGACAAGCAGGTGCGGCATGGTGGCAAGGTCACTGACATAACCCTTCCCCGCGATATCCTTGCCCATGGCGAATGTAAGGGGTGAACCGCTGTTCGCGTATTCTCTTGATTTAAGAAGCTCGCTTAGAGATACCATGGCGCGGTATTTATTGGGAAGCTCTATCCCCACCACGGACTTGCCGGGGATCGGGGCGATGATCCGGACGCTCACGGCGGACATCGCAAGGGCGAGATCGTCTGTCAGGTTCGCAATCTTGTTTATCTTGACACCGGGTGCGGGTTCGAATTCATACTGGGTTACAACGGGTCCGGGCTGAATCTCGCGTATTTTTCCGTTAACGCCGAAATCAGCCAGTTTGGAGAGCAGAAGCTCACCCTTCGCCTTCATCTCCTCAGGAGTCTCGGCGCGGCTGTCCTTTTTCGGTTCGTCCAGCAGCGTAAGAGGGACGGTGTAGTTCCCCAGCACCTGCTCCATAGTCACAGGTTCTTTTATGTTAATATGGTTGAAAGGTTCTTTTATCTTAGGTTTCGACACGGCTACGCTTTCGAGATTGCCAAGATCCTCTTCATCTTTCGGAATGGTTTGTACTGCCGGTTTCTCAGGCACTGTCACCTTCGAAGGCGGGGTGTAAACATCATCCTTGTCCGCACCGACAGCCTTGTTAAGGTTGCCTATGGGCGAATGTTCATCGGCAGGCATATTCTTAACAGGCATGAAGTCTCCGTAGTCCGGTTCCTCTTCCTCCGTAATAATGCGGCTTGAAGTATTCTTCTTTTTCAGTTCGGGTATCTGCGGAAGATTTACGCCCTCGCGGATAAAACCGATGATAACACGGGGGAAGAGCGCAAGCAGATTGAGCAGTATCAGGAAGATACACACCAGAACGCCGCCGACGCGCCCAACAAGGGACGAAAACAGATCAGCGGAAAAAAGTCCCCAAAGACCACCGGTAGGTTTCTGGGAAAAGATGAAATCCGTCCCGCCGACAAAGCCGGACAGAGTTGAAAACAGATAAAGCAGCAGCAGGAAAAGGATGAAACGGAAAATCGTACGCTTCCATTTCAGAGTTTTGTCTTTGCGGTGAAGATGCGCGCTGTATGTAAGCCAGATGAACACGCTGGGCAGAAGAAACGTCGTCCAGCCGAAAAATGTCGCAAGGATATCGCTTATATAGGCTCCGGTTTTTCCGAAAAGGTTGGACACATGCTGTTCGTAGTTTGAAAAAACTATGAAGGTGTATCCGGGGTCGGACTCCGAATGTGAATAAACAGCCAGCGCCGCAAAAAGCGTCAGGAACAGAGCGGCGAGAAAAATAATGTCGGCTCTGATGTTCTTGGTTTCTATATCCATACTATCGATACGATTCCCACTATCAGGCAATACAGAGCAAAAGCCCTGAGATTAGCCCTTTTTATGAAGTATACCATAATATTTATTGCAAAAAGTCCGGTTATAAACGCAGCGATCATTCCTGTGATATACATGGGCACATGCCCGTCGGGCACAGCGTCAAGATGTCTCGACTGCAAAATGATGGCACCGATTATCGCAGGAATTGACATGAGAAAAGTAAACTCTCCCATTTCGGAACGTTTTATTCCGAGAAAAAGTCCTGCAGCAGTGGTGGATCCTGCCCTTGAAATTCCGGGAAGGACAGCTATTCCCTGAACAATGCCTATGATAAACGCGGCTCCGGCGGACAGCATCTTCTGTCCGTGAAACCTGTCCGAGATAAGCAGCATAACTGACGTGACTATCAGAAAATATCCGACGAAAGTAGGCGTTGCGAACATCCCCTCAACGCTCTTTTCAAGCGCCAGACCGATTATGCCCGTGGGTATTGTCGCAATGATGATTCCCCAGAAAAACCTTTTATTTTCAAAATAAATAACTTTGTAGCTGTTGTTCACCAGCCCAAGAGGGCTTATGAGAAGCTCGAATATCCTGTGGCGGAAATACACAAAAACAGCGCCGAGAGTGGCGCCGTGCAGCAGTGTGTCATAAAGCATCCCCGGCTGCTGAAAATCTTTCATAAGCGCCTGTGCAATAACGAGGTGTCCGGAACTGCTGACCGGAAGAAACTCTGTCAGCCCCTGAACGATACCCAAGATAATGGCATCCAAATAACTCATTTATTTCTCCGTAACAACAGGGATAACCAGCGGTCTTCTGTCCAGTGTCTTTTTGAAATACCGCTTTGTCAGGCGTCTCAGCCCGTCCTTTATCTCCGTATTGTCATAATCTTCCGCATTAATAAATTCGTGCATATGCTCCGTCAGAAAATCCTGAAGCCTTGCCAGATTTTTTTCATCCGGTTTAAAGCCGGCGGTCTCCACAACAGGGGGCAGTTCAAAAGTTCCGTCCGCGTTTTTCCGAAGCACAACAGTGACCGCTCCGTCGCGGCTCAGGTGTTTGCGCTCCCGAACGGACTCCTCGTCCATTGAGAAGTGACCGCGCAGGTCGATGAAAATCTTACCCGCGGGTATTTTGTCTCTGCGTTCGAACCCGCCGCGGTGGAATTTTATCTTATCCCCGTCCTCAAGCATAAGCACGTTGTCGTTGTCCAGCATGGACATGCTCTTCAGCATCCTTTTCATGGTGATAAGGTGCATCGGTTCGCCGTGTATGGGAATGACGTATTTCGGGCGGGTGAAGTTCACCATCAGCTTTATCTCCTCCTGAGAGGCATGACCGGAAACGTGTATTCTGTTCTTGCCGATGTCAACAACGGTGCCGCCTGATTTGTATATCATATTAACGAGATTTATAAGGTTCTTTTCGTTGCCGGGGATAACGCGGGCGGATATGACGAAAAGGTCGCCCTCCTTAACGGAGAGATCCTTGCGTTCTCCGGAAACGACCCTGTAAAGGGTACTGTTCGTTTCGCCCTGACAGCCTGTGATTATGAAACAGACCTTTTCCGGATCCATGCGCTTTGCGGTTTTGAGATCCACAATGAGGTCCGTGGGCAGTTCAACGTGTCCGAGATCCGCCGCTATGGAAACGTTCCTGTCAAGCGCCGCTCCTTCGAGAACAACCTTTCGTCCGCACTCGCGTGCTATGTCGAAAACCTGTTTGAACCTGTCCACGTTTGACGAGAACGTTGTGAAGAAAATACGCCCCGTCGCGTTGCGGAATATTTTCAGCAGGTCGCCGCGGATTGACGATTCGGAATGGGTGAATCCCTCCCGTTCGGCGTTGGTGGAATCAATCAGCAGAGCTGTAAGCCCCTTTTCAGCCAGAGCGGTGAAATCCGCAGGACAGAAAGGTTCGCCGCCGACAGGTGTCTGGTCTATCTTGAAATCGGAACAGTGGAGCGCGGAAAAATCCTCTGCGACAATATGCAGCGCGTATGTGTCGCTTATGGAATGGGTCACCGGCAGAAAGGTAACATTGAAACATCCAGTCTGAACAGTCTGTCTGGGGTCGATGAAATTAAGGTCAAAAGGGCAGTGTCTGGCGCGCCCTTTGGCAGCCAGAATCCCAAGGGACAGCCTCCCGCCGTATACGGGGAGATTATATTTACGCAGAAGTATGGGCACGGCACCAACGTGGTCTTCGTGTCCGTGGGTTATGAAAACCCCTTTCAGCTTATGCTTTATCTGCTCGATATAATCAAACCCCGGAATGACATAGTCTATGCCGGGAAAGCTGCTGTCGGCAAACATTACGCCGCAGTCAACAATAATAGCGGAGCTTTCGGTCTCGTAGACATACATATTCATGCCTATCTCGCCGACACCGCCTAAAATTGAAATAGAACAAGACATAAGAGTATATTAAAGAAGTCTGCGGGAAAAAACAAGCAAGTTAAACATCAGACGATGAATATCTTTCCGTCGATGTTCCTTCCGAAGCGCTGGCTGTTGCCGATTCGCCAGAATACGTTCGAAACATCGGTGATGTCAGTATCATCGCCGAATACGAAAATTTTGGAAAATTTCCCGTAAAACGGGTCGTTTTTCAGCCTTTTCAGCAGAATATCGTTGATTCCGTCCGCAAGAACGAAGCAGAGCCGTCCGTATACCCCCACCTCCGGATGGCGGATGTCGCGCACGGCGGAATAGCCCTCGCGGAAACGGTGAAAATTCACCCTCGCCGCCGCCTGCCCCAGATATACGTTCTCCGTTGGCGGAATATCCGTTATCATTGTCTGAAGAAATCCGCCGCGCATCATCTGCACGGACTTTATATTGACTACGGGGAAATCTTTCGGTTCGGTATATTTTCCGGTGTGATTGAAGAATCTGCCGCCTTTTGCGCGTTCACGCCCGATGGTTCCGTGGATTATGACGCGGGTATCCGAGGGGACGGGAAAGCCCGACGTGCGGATGTATTTCACCCCGCCGAGCGCAGAGGCGAGACCCAGCGCATCCGAATCGTATGGAAAACTGCACGCACAGGTGAAAACGAGAAAAGGTGAACATCCGGCGGCTATCGTAACGGGCACGTCGCCGTGCGCCTCCGCCATTGTCTTTCCAAGTCCGCTGTTGTCTGCGCAGTGAATTACAGCACGTTTCCGTCCGATGGGCTCGATGCGGTAAATGCCGCCGTGAAAGATGCCGCTATGTTCGGTTATGACACACCCAAGGTTTATGGACCCCGCCGTATCGCCCTCGTGAAATCTGCACAGCGGCAGACTCTCAAGACCTTCAAGAGTGTCATATGCTCTGGGTTCCGTAAATGAAAGCCGTGTAATATCCCGCGATATGCGGTTTGCGCGCTCCGCGATGGAGTCTGAGGACATACCCCATGCCGTCTCAAGCCGTTTCATTGATGCAAAAGCGTTTATCAGCAGAGGAAATTCAGACCCACTGACACGGGCGAAAAATGGCGGTTTTCCTTCCTTACAGCCTGTCTTCGCCAGCCTCGCAAGCTCCGTTCCGCTGTATTCACCCTCAAGAAAGGGTATCTCTGTGTGTTTCAGAAAATAATCAAGATCGGGTATAACGTCCTCCTGACACTATACCCGATTATACACATAAAAAAGATGTTAACACACTTTTATTCTGTTTTAAATTCGTTCGCCAGCGCCATCAGCTCCGATGAATCCTTCTGGAGCTGTGCAACCGTATCGTTGACGTTTGAAACGGCAATGAAGCTCTGTTTAATACTGTCTGTAACGTTTTCAAGCCGCGCGCCTATCTCGTTCATAGACTTTGTCTGCTCCGTAACGGATGCGGACATGCCTGAGTTCGCGTTTTTAATCTCGTCCATGGCGTTGATGATGGTATCAAAGGTGATTTTGGCATCGGTAATTGTTGAAACACCAACAGTAACAGTCTGTGCCGCCTCTTTCATGGTGGTGTTCACAGTAACTGTCTCCGACTGCAAAGCAGTAATTATTTTACCTATCTCCGTGGTTGCAGACTGGGTTTTCTCCGCCAGCTTCCTCACTTCGTCTGCGACGACTGCAAAACCTCTGCCCGCCTCGCCGGCTCTTGCCGCTTCGATGGCAGCATTCAGAGCAAGCAGGTTTGTCTGATCCGCGATATCACTGATAACGTTTATTATATTTCCTATCTCGCCTGACGATTCCGAAAGCCTGTCCACCGTTGCGGATAGTTCTGCAACCTGAGTATTTATGTCCTGAATGGCGCTCAGCGACCTGTCCAGCTTAACACCGCCGTCTCTGGTTTTTGATATTGTGTTCTCTGTCTGAACGGATATGCTGCCAAGACTGCTTTCCACCGCATCCGACTGTTCACGCACAGCGGAAAGCTCCGCATTTATACCGCTTATCTCGTCGGTCTGTATGCGGAATGTCGCCGAAAACTCCTCCATCGTGGATGCAAGCTCGCTGTTTATGCTTGAAAGGTCTGTTGTGCTCTCTTTAACCCGAATGATTATCCTTTGCAGATTCTCTATGAAAATATTCAGATATGACGCCAGTTGACCAACTTCGTCCGCCCTGTTCAGCTCAATGCGGTTCGTAAGGTCTTTTTCGTTGGTCATTTTGTTACGCAGGAAGATAAGATCTCTGGCGAGTATTCCCGTAACGATTATGACTGTGAGAAGCAGAGTCACAATGGCTCCGACATGAATGAACGCCAGTCCCTTGATAACTCTCTGCTGATATAACAGAAACTCATCTTCAAAAGAACCTGTGGCGACAACCCAGCCCAGCTTATCCACAGTGAAATATTTCAGCAGTTTTTTTGCCTGCTTACCGTCTTTCAGCTCCTGATATTCTATCTCACCGCTTTTGTTTTCAATCATTTTTCTGATGTATTCAACACCGTCAGCATCCTTTTCGTCCAGTCCGTTCTGCCCCTGTTTCTGCGGATGCACCAGATAGTTGCCCTCGGTATCGAAAATAAATGGGAATCCTGTCTCGGCAACCTTCATTTTTGCAAATGATGTGCGTATGGAATCAAGAAGAACGTCTTCCGAAATGCCGACATACAAAACGCCGATTATACGCTCCTCCGACCTGATAGGCTCGTAAACAGTCCAATACCATTTTCCTACGACGTTTGCTCTGCCTCTGTAGGTCTCGCCGGACATCACTGTTTTATAAACGGCAGAATCCTGCGGAATAAACGTTCCGACGGCACGGGTGCCGTCTTTTTTCATAACGTTCGTGGATACCCTCAGAAGTCCGCTGTCGATAACCTGAAAAATTGTTGCGGTCAGCCCCTTTATGTCCGCTCGTTTTGCCGCTTCGTCAACAGGTGCGAAATTGCCGTAAATATCCTCGCCGGCATACAACATGGCGGGGATGGTCACGGAATATTCCTCGCCGCTCTTCTGGTCAACGGCAGTGACAGTTTTCGTGTTCGCGTTGTCGATGGAAAAATCTGATTTCATGTAAAGAAGAGTGCGGAAGGTTGAAAAGTTGGACCGGACAAGCTCAATAGACTGAGCGTAAAAAAGATTTACCGTTTCGCCGAGAACGGCCGTGTTCTCATCAAGTGAGGCTCTGGATTCCAGCAGCATCTCTTTTTTCACTTTTTCGCCGGTGGAATAGGCAAGTATAAGGAAAATAAAGATAAGCGGAATGCCGAAATACAGCGAGTATTTCGCCCTGATGCTTTTGATATTCATCTTTCCCCCAAAACCGAAAATTAAAGTACGGATGTGTTTATTGTATGCAAAAATATAGGGCTTATGCCCATGATTTCAATAAAAAAATTAACAAACTGAATTATTAGTTTTTAATACAGATAGTCGCGTCGCAAATGCCGAAGCTCATAGGATTGAACTGAACCACTGAAAAACCTGCGTCCATAATCATTTGTCTGTAAGCGTCCCTTTTCGGAAATTTGTATACCGAATCGGGCAGATACTCGTATGCCTTTCTGTTTCCGGAGATGATTCCGCCGATGAATGGGAGTATCTTTGTGAAATAAAGTCTGTAAAGCCTGCTGAAAACCGGACCCTCCGGCTGTGAAAACTCAAGAATACAGAGTTTTCCGCCGTCTTTCAGCACCCTGTGCATCTCTTTAAGTCCTTTCGGTTTGTCCGTAACGTTTCTGAAACCGAAAGAGATGGTTATCCTGTCAAAACTCTTGTCCGCAAAAGGAAGGCAATGTGCATCTGCCACACTGAACGAGCCTTTCGGAAACTTCTGTTTGCCTATCAGCATCATGTTATAGCTGAAATCACCGCCGACGAGATTAACGCCGTCAACGCGCCTGTCCATCTCTATCATCATGTCGGCTGTTCCGCACGCAAGATCGAGAACGGTCTGACCGCCCGCAATGCCCGCCAGTTTAATGGCTTTCTTGCGCCAGCGTACGTCTGTGCGAAAGCTGAGGAGCCTGTTCAGAAGGTCGTACCTTCCGGCTATATTGTCGAACATCTGCTGTATTTCTTTTGATTTCTGTTCCAAGAAAAAACCCCTTAAATCCTGATGATCATGCAGGTGAAGTCATCCCTCTGCATATCCTTGTCCAATACCATATCCTCGTAAAGGACTTCAAGTATATTATCTGCCCCTGAATCCGTAAGCTGCTTAACTTTCTCCGCAAGGCTGTCCTCGTTCATATACTCCGTAAGCCCGTCCGTGTAAAGGAAAAGCGTGTCCCCTTTTGCAAGAGGTTCCGATTTCACGGTGTATCCCTCTTCCATGAGACCGATGGGAAGAAAATCCGATAATATCTTTTTGTCACCGCTCACGGCTATGTGCATAACCGGCTCATGCCCGCACGACAGGTATTTCAGAGTATAATCCTTTTTATCTATGTAACCGAAAAAGGCAGTGATGAATCTGTCGCCGAAATTCTTGCCAAGTAGAAACCGGTTCAGAGTGCCCGCCAGCTTGTCCAGCGCAATATCCCTGTCGAAAAGATCTGCGTTCTCGGTGAAAACGCTGAGAACCACTGTAAACACCGCCGCGGAATATCCCTTTCCGCATACGTCTGCTATACAGAAAAAGAGCCCGTCCTCGGTCTCTTTAACGGTCATATAGTCTCCGCCCGCCGTCCGAGCAGGGTGGTTTATTCCGCGCAGGGTTATGCCGCAGTCGGACGAAACGGACTTGGAAACGAACTTGTTCAGAATGTCTCCGGTGGCGGTCATCTCAGATTCCTGAATTTTCAGTTTTGTCATCTTCTGATGGTACATTGCGTTTTCAACAGCAGTCGAAACTATGGAGGAAACCAGCTCGGAAAATTCCTTGTCCGGAATAATATCAAAATGTATGTTAAAAAGGAGTATTCTTATATTCTTCGTCTCTTCATATATGAGAAAGATATTTTCAATGTTGAACTTCGAACAGTCTATCCTGTTTTCGATGAACTCGGTATATTCAACACCGGAAACGTAGGCATAGGCGCCCTGAGAACCTATGCGGATGTTGTTGCGCAGATCGCTCTCTTCAAGCCCGAAGCCGATGAACTCTCCGTTGTGCAGAACACATCCCGCCTCTGCGGAGAACACGTCCATGAAAAAGGTCAGCGCCATGGCGACAACCTCATCCAGTTCCACCGCACGCAGTATTCTGCTGCTCTGTTTGACAAACTCTATCTTCTTCTGGTAATCGACATATACGTTTATATTCTTTTCACGGGCTATAAGCTCCGCAAGCCTCTGACCGATATAGTCGCTGAACGCGATAAGCTCCGCGAATATCTTGTATTCCGGCGCCTCGTGAAAGCTCACAGCGCAGTACACTGTGCCCATATGGCTGAAAAATACCGTGCCGTAAACTTCTATCTTCTCGTCAAAAAATTCCAGCGTCCTTCGTTCCTTGGAGTTTCCTGTGCCGTCGAAACCGAGGTCGTGAATGTCATATCTCCCCTCTGCGTTCCTGTATGCCCCCGTCACAGGTGTGCATATGCTCATGTCTATCTGCCATATTGTGAAAGGCGCAAAGCACGAGCTGTCCAGATATTCCCTCATTCCGTGGTAAAAATCATGGACGCCGCCGGCAAAAAGGGCATCGAGAAGTTTTTTAGGAAATATCATTATCCGCTTGCTCCGACTCAAGCACGGGGTCAACCGCCTCGTGCAGCTTTTCCAAAGGCACTCCGAGCGCGAAAGCGCAGTCCGAAATGGTGTCTTCCAGTGTTTCTGGGTCTTCTATGTTTTTGTGCATCTGGTTCGCGAAATAGAGTATCTGGCTGAAAGCGTCCCTGCTCATATGGTGGTGGTGGCGCACAGCCTCGGCAATGTCCTTCATGACAGCCCATTTTGTAAGCACAAGTTCGCCAACGGCGCAGTGGTCTGTGCCGAGTTGGTTGCGTTCATCCTCAATCGTAACCGCCTCTTTAACGAGGAAATCAACTATGACCGTCTTGCCCATGTCGTGCATAAGCCCTGCCAGATAGAGAGCATCCTCGTCCTCTCCCGTCAGCTTAGCTATGGTTTCGCAGAGCCTCGCAACCACAAACCCGTGCTGCCATATCTTCTGACCTGTTGTTTTCAGCAGACTGAAGTTTTTATTATAAAAAGACTCCGTGGATACCGCCAGCGCAAGGTTTTTAACAGTGTTAAGCCCAAGAAGCACCGTCGCGCGGTCTATGCTGGATATCTCCTGACGCACCCCGTAAAACGGGGAGTTCACAAGTTTTATTATGCGGGAGCTGAGCCCCTGATCCTTTTTTATCTGATCAACGAAATCCTTTATCCTTGTCTTGTCGTTGCGGGTGAGCCGAACAAGCTCCCTTGCAAGGGAAGGCAGCGGCGGAATGTTCTCCGCCTTGGCTATTATTTTCGCTTTCAGAGTGTCGAATCCGCTGCCGTTAGCGGCCGTTGTCTGTATGTTCCCCTGAAACATCTTTTTAACTATCTCATCAGGTTTCAGAGGGGGAAAGAAAATGCCGGATATCTTAAAATCCGTAAGTGCATCAAGAAGCTGTCTGTCTTTCTTTGTTATATAAAAAAAAGTCGGTACAGGAAATTTTTTCGGGAGTCTGAACAGCGTCTGGGTTTCCGCTATCTCTATGACGCAGCAGTCCGCATTTTTGTCGGAGGTTATCTCTCCATGCCCCGCCAAAGCTGCCTGAAACAGATTTCTGCTCTCCTGAGAGCCTATGAACAAAACCCGCATCATGTCCTGCTTTTTATAATATCTATAAGCTCTTTGGGACTGAAAGGCTTGGTAAGGTATTCATCTGCTCCCGCCTCTCTTCCCTTTTTAATATCGTCGGATTCAGCCATAGCTGTGAGCAGCACAACAGGTATGGACGCAAGCTCCTTTATACCTTTAATCTCCGCACACGCCTCAAGTCCGGTTTTCTCCGGCATCATAACGTCCAGCACTATGATGTCGGGAACCAGCTCCTTTGCCATGTCAACCGCCTGCTGACCGTTACCCGCCTCATAAACATCGAACCCGCTCTTTTTCAAATGCAGCGACACCACTTTGCGGAGGCGAAGCTCATCATCGGCAATTAATACTCTCATCTTGGAACCTCAAAATAATGGAAGTTTTGTCGTAACTCATCACGATACCGGTTCTTTCAAAAATCTCCGCAAAAATGGCAAAAATAGGCTGTATCTCGTTATATCCCTTATCGGGTAGAATATATATTTTGTTTGAATCATGGGTAATTTTCAGCTCATCTTTTGAGGAGGAAAGCCCCTCCTGCAAAAGAATCTGGAAAAGGCTTTTAAATGAATACGCGTCGCAGAGCACCTTTACGCCTTTGAGATGGCTTGTCACGGCCGCCCCCTCTTCCGACACGGCATTTTTGACATAAAGTTCAATCAGATGGCTGATGTCCATCTCTTCAATCTCTATGCCGTGGGGTTTCCCAAGCACATGATTAAAGCAGACACTCATGCCTCTGTCGTATATGTCGAGCAGATAGCCGGATTCCATTATCATGTCAGTCATGGACTTGTCCGTAAGCCCTTCGGCAACGGCATCCAGCATCGCAACGACAACGGATGTGCACGTTCTTATATGGTGGGAAAAATACCGGTATGTAACATCCAGACGACGCTCAATATCCGAAGATGAAGTCATCCGCACTCCTTATAAATTTCCACACGGCAAAAAATAAAAGCCGCGGTTAACAGCATAGTAAAATTATTTTACACGAATTTTCAGTAAAATGCTCGGAATAATTTCAGGCTGCGGCACGCATTTACATCTGCATGGAAAAACTTACCGCCCCGAAACTCTGATATCTGCTGCCCTGTTCCTCAAACTCGCGCGAACGCATCACCTGAGTGTAGCCCAAACGATATTCGCGCCACGAAGCGACGACGCCGAACTGGACGTCCATGACAAAAGGTTCCCTGTCCGCACTGGCACTGTCGCGAAAGGTATTGCCGTCTATAAATATATTACGTGCGACAGCCCTGCCGTCCGCCCCGGCGAAAACATACCACCGGAACCTGTTCTCAGGCACGAAAAAACCGGAACCGGGCATACTGGGCTGTATCCTCGGCGGACCGTAATCAAGGTCAGGCTGCTGACCGTAGCGAACCATAAACCCTGTATTTGCATAGGTGAATATGTTGCCGAACGCACCGCCCATATGGGGAGTAACATCCATAGGAAATCCGAACGCGCCGTTTGTTATGAGACTGCGCCAGTTCCGCTGGTACATCAGTATGAACCCCGGTTCGTCCTTCAACTGCCCGTCCCAGCCCTGCGGGTTGTCGGAGCCGATAAGCCTGTGCACCGCCTTCTGTGTGGGTTCCGCAAGGGACGAAGGACCGACCGTTCCGATGCTCAGTTCAAGCTGGTCAAGACGTTTACCGTCTTCGGCAATAAGTCCGACGGAGCCGTAAAGCCATCCGGCATATGGCCTGTCTCCCTCCGGAGGATCCTCCTGCGTTATGCTTTTCGGAGTATACATGTTCTGCCCGACGGCATAGCTGGTTCTGACAGTAAATTCCTCCGGAAAAAGCGGGAAAAGACGTGCCGCCTTCCGCGCAAGACTGCTGCCGCCGTTCGGCGCGCTGAGCCACGAAGCCCTTATACCGTTAGTGTAATATCTGTCGCTGTGAAATATGTCGTTTTCCGCCACCAGACTGAAAGTCCCCTTTTCCTCCGCATATGCGGAAGCGGAAACCAGAATGACAAAAAACAATATCAAAAGTCTGAACAAAAAATACCCCCGCTTTAAATAACGGGGGTATTTTAACATCATATTCATGAGTCTTCCAGAGGATTAATCTATCGGGCTGGACACCCTTTAAGCCCCTTCAAAGAAGCATCGTCCGCTTCAAACCTGAACTCCAGAGCGCCGTCGGTCTTCTTACCAAGATTATCAACGGCATACTTTGAAAGCACAGCCGCTGTCTCTGAAAGTTCACCGTCGCGGGTAAATATCTTACCCTGCCATACGGGCGGCTTGTCCGTATTTCCGGCAGCAAACAGCTTTATGTCCAGATAGCTGGTATCCTTCTCGCCGGAAACGTCACGCCCCACAGCGGTGCCCAGAGAAAATCCCGAACCCAGACCGCCGGAAAACATCCCTATACCGCCGCCGACACTGAATCGCGGCTCAGCCGGTGCGTTGCCCGGAATCACCCCGAACACTGGCGTTATAGCATAAGCCGGATTACGCGTATCTCTTCTCCAGCCTGTGCAGTTCAACTGCGCCTCAAGCACGCCGACGTATTTCATCATCTCAAGATCTGTTTTTATATTCGCAGGAAGTGCGAAATCGTAGGTTTTGTTTCTGAAAGTTTCCTGTCCGCCGTATCCCGTAAGGTTCACATCATACTTTGAAGCGCACCCAAAAAGGACGGACATTACTATTATAAATGTGATTACTTTAAACATACGGTTCTCCTTAAATACTAATTTAAGAAGCTAACCGCACAATACAAGACTAATGTAGTCTGATTCAAGCTCCGGCTAGCAGTCTCTCAGTTTCTTCAAGAGACGGCATACCGTCCTGCGCACCGGGTTTCGTAGTGGAGATAGCGGCAGCGGCGTTCGCAAAGCGTACCGCATCAATCATCGAAAGCCCTCTGCCAAGTCCGAAAGCAAGCCCCGCGTTGAACGTATCCCCTGCGGCGGTGGTGTCAACTGCGGTGACAACGAATCCCTCAACATGAGTAAGAGTGCTGTCCGCAAAAACATATGCGCCCCTGTTCCCCGCCTTCAGCACCGCAGTTTTGACACCCATCTCTATAAGTCTCTGTCCGGCGGCGGCGAATCCCGCCTCGTCCGCCGGTTTGACTCCGGTTAAAATCTCCGCCTCTGTCTCGTTCGGCGTGATTATATCGACATATTTAAGAAGCTCACCGCTTATCGGCACTGCAGGCGCAGGGTCAAGAATGACCACAGTTCCCGCCTCCGAAGCGCTCCTTGCCGCCTGAACAACCGCGTCCATGGGCACCTCCAACTGTAAAAGCAGATAGTCAGAGCCTTCGATTATTCCGCGGTTTTTCAGTATGTAATCCTTATCAACCTTAGCATTGGCACCCGGCACAATTATTATGGAGTTTTCACCCCTGCCGTCCACCGTGATTACAGCAATCCCAGTTGATGTTTCCGCTCTCTCAACACCTCTGGTGTCAACACCCAGCCGTTTGAAATACGCCAGATAATCATCTGCATAGATATCGTTTCCGGTCATGCCCACCATGGCAACGTCCGCGCCCAGCTTAGCAAGGGCAACAGCCTGATTAGCCCCCTTACCGCCTGTAAAGGTGCTGAAACGCTCGCCGTACATGGTCTCTCCCGGTTTGGGGAATCTTGGAGTCTTTGTAACAAGGTCTGTGTTTATGCTCCCCGCCACGCAGAATCTGCTCATGCCTCTTCCTCCCCGATAAGGTTTCTTACGCTTCCGCGCTCCACAACCTCACCGCCGATGACCGTCTTTTCATAAGGCATCCCGCTGCCCTCTTTTATCCTCTGCACAAGTATGCGAACCGCCTTTGTACTGATGCTCCTTTTTGAAACGTCCACAGTGGTCAGCGGCGGCTCCGCCATTGCGCTCATGGGCAGATTATCATAACCCGCTACGGAAATATCATTCGGAATTGAGTGCCCCGCCTCTTTCAGAGCGCGCATACACCCCAGAGCTATGATATCGTTCACACAGAACAGCACCGAAGGGAGTTCCTTCTGTTTTTTAAGCAGAGTGCGCATGTCCTCGTATGCGCCTTCATAGGTCGATTCCACCGTGAATACCATATCCTTGCGTAATTTATGCCCGAAATGCTTCATAGCTTTTTCGAAAGCATCCAGACGCTGCTGAAAGTTTATCGTCTCTATGCGTCCGGTAACTATTCCTATTTCGCTGTGCCCCATGCGGGTCAGATACGACATCATGTTATAAACCGACGACGCGTTGTTCATATCAACGAAGTCATACGGCATGAACGGACAGAAAATATCTATAAAGACCAGAGGAATATGGATTTTTAGAAAATGCTCCACATCCGCCTCGTCAAGCTCAGTTCCAAGAATCACGGCACCGCTTGCGAAAGAGTTGTTAACATAGCCTGTTATCTCCGAAGGGTCGAACCTGTCGAAGACCGCCACCTCAAGGGAATAGCCCTTTTTCGAAGCCTCCATCTGCGCACCGTTGATATAGTCCGCCACGAAAGCCTGATGGTTCATGTTAAGTATATGTCCGTGTTTGACAATATTCACAAAGAGGATGGTCTTGTGCCGTCTGTTCAGCCCGCTGTCCGTGGTACCTTTGTACCCGTGTTCCCTTGCGATGCGGAGCACACGCTCTCTCGCCGCGGGACCGACCCCTGTTTTTCCGTTCAGCACCAGAGAAACTGTGCTGACAGACACTTCTGCCATTTTAGCTATTTCGGTTATTGTTATATTTTTTTTCATATTTATTACTAAAATTTACACATGAGCAAATGCTGCCATAGATTTTTCAAATACCTTTTATAATCGCGCATTATGCTCACTGCCTATATTTCTTATTATAGCATATTTCAGTGAACGGCAACTAAAATTTTAGTAAAATTTGCTAATATTTTTACTTGATATCTTACAGCGCTCTGGTATTCTTAATGTTATAGAGGGTGACATGAAAAAAGGAAAACTGCTCAACAGCCGTATTTCGGCGGTCATTTCCGAAATGGGACACACCGACACTATAGTTATTTCCGATGCCGGACTGCCCATACCAGACAGCGCGGAACGCATCGACCTTGCCCTTTGCGCAGGAGTGCCTGATTTCGTCACCGTCCTTAAAACCGTTCTCGAAGAACTTCAGGTGGAACAGTTCACAATCGCCTCTGAAATCTTTGACAAAAATCCAGATGTGGAATCGGCAATAAAAGACATGCTGAAAGGCGCGAAGATGAATACAGTTTCCCATGAGGAGTTCAAAAAACTCACAAAAACCGCGAAAGCCGTTATCCGCACAGGGGAATGCACCCCCTATGCAAACGTGATACTTCATTCGGGGGTGGTGTTCTGATGTCCGGTTCACCCGTTCTGCAAATGAAAAATATCTGTAAATCCTTCCCCGGCGTAAAGGCGCTGGACAACGTATCCCTGAACATCTACTCAGGCGAGTCCATGGCGCTTCTGGGCGAAAACGGAGCCGGTAAATCCACTCTCATGAAGATACTCAGCGGAGTCTATACGAAAGATTCCGGCGAAATGATTTTCAAAAGCAAGCCCCATACACCAAAAGACCCCAAAGACGCCATGAACAAGGGTATTGCCATAATCCATCAGGAGCTTAACCTTATTCCCGAACTCACCGTTGCAGAGAATATTTTCATCGGACGGGAGCCTGTGAACGCTTTTCTCAAGGTAAAATATTCACAAATGAACGCCGAAGCCAAAAGGTACCTTGAACAGCTCGGCGAAAAGACCTCGCCCACAGCAAAGGTATCCTCCCTCAGTGTCGGACAGGCACAGATGGTTGAGATAGCAAAGGCGCTCTCCATGAACGCGGAAGTGATAATCATGGACGAGCCTACGGACGCGCTCACAGACGTTGAAACGGAAAATCTTTACAAGGTCATCCGCAGCCTGAAAGCAGAAGGAAAGGCGCTCGTATACATATCCCATAAACTCTCCGAAGTTTTTGACGTGTGCGACAGGGCAACCATCCTTCGGGACGGAACCTTTGTTGACGAGAAACCCGTTTCGGAACTTGACGAGGAGAAAATAATTCAGCTCATGGTGGGGCGACCCATCAGCGACAGATACCCTAAATGCGACTGCAAAGCAGGAGACGTGGTCTTCACAGCGGAAGGACTGACCAACAGCCGTATCACCGACGTATCGTTCAGCATCCGAAGCGGCGAGGTTGTCGGCATAGCGGGACTTATGGGTTCCGGCAGAAGCGAGGTCGCAAAGTCTATATTCGGTGAAATGCCGCTGAAAAAAGGTAAAATCTCCCTCGCAGGCAAAGAATTGCGCATAAATCACCCATCGGAAGCCATCAAAAACGGGATTTCATACGTTTCCGAGGACAGAAAACAGCTCGGTCTTATCATCGGAATGACCATAAAGGAGAACATCACCCTTCCGGCACTGAAAAAATTTCAGACCGCCCTTTCGAAGATTTCCTTCGGAAGAGAGGAGGAGGTCTCCAAAGAATATATAGATATGATGTCCATCAAGACCACGGGACCATCCCAGAGGGTTGTAGACCTCAGCGGCGGCAACCAGCAGAAGGTTGCCATTGCAAAGGGACTCGTCACGGCACCCAAGGTGCTCATTCTCGACGAACCCACCCGCGGAGTGGATGTCGGCGCGAAAAAAGAAATCTATGAGCAGATAAATCTCCTGAAAGCGAAAGGAATGTCAATCATTCTAATCTCGTCAGAAATGCCCGAAGTCATAGGCATGAGCGACCGCATACTCGTCATGAGCGCGGGACGCATAGCCGGCGAGGTTTCCGGTGCGGAAGCCACTCAGGAGAACATAATGAAACTCGCCATAAGCAATATAAAGAACGCCGTATAGATTCGGAGAAGTTATGAAAATAGATATGAAAGACGTTTTGAAAAGGTCGCGCCCGCTCCTTGGGCTTATCATCCTCTCGGTGATAGTGTCGCTCATCAGCCCCGACTTTCTCACCGTCAGCAACATACTGAACGTTATGCGCCAGACATCAATAAACGCAGTCATAGCGGCGGGCATGACATTCGTCATCTTAACCGGAGGCATAGATCTCTCCGTCGGTTCTATTCTGGCTCTATGCGGCGCCATAGCTGCGACTATGATATCCAGCGGATTCGGCGTTGCGGCAACGGTTTTCGCCACTCTTGCACTGGGTATACTTCTGGGCGTTCTGGCAGGTATCGCCATCACAAAGGGCAAAATCCAGCCGTTCATAGCTACTCTTGTGGCAATGACCCTTCTGCGTGGCGCGACACTCGTGCATACTGACGGCAAGCCCATCTCCACAGGTTACGACGCGGCTGCTGACGCTTTCGCATGGTTCGGCACCGGCTACGTCTTCGGAATACCCGTTCCAGTCATACTCATGATAGTCGTCTTCCTTGTCTCCCATTATGTTCTTAAACACACCCGTTTCGGGCGCTACGTTTACGCCATAGGAGGCAACGAGGAAGCGTCAAGGCTTTCAGGCGTGCGGGTGGACAGGATAAAAATAGCCGTTTATGCGCTGTGCGGGTTGGTTTCGGCAATCGCCGGCATAATCCTCACTTCAAGACTCTCCTCTGCTCAACCCACAGCCGGAGCGGGATACGAGCTTGACGCAATCGCCGCAGTGGTTCTCGGCGGAACAAGCCTTGCGGGCGGCGTAGGTACGATATTCGGCACCTTCACAGGTGCGCTTATCATAGGCATACTGAACAACGCGCTCAACCTTCTCAATGTTTCCTCGTATTATCAGATGATTGCAAAAGGTGCGGTGATACTTATCGCCGTTCTTATGGATAGAAAGAAGTAACGGGACCGTTTCGTCGCCGACGCGGCAGTCCCATTTAAGGAGTGACGTATGAAAAGATTATTTGCTATTTTCGCAGCCCTCATGGTCATCCCCTCCATGATGGCATTTGCGGCACAGAAGACTGTGGGTCTCGTGGTCTCCACGCTGAACAACCCATTCTTTGTGACACTTAAAGACGGTGCAGTTGGCGAAGCAAAAAAAGCCGGCATCAACCTTATAGTTCTGGATTCACAGAACGACCCTGCAAAAGAGATCGCAAACGTTGAAGACCTCCTGTCTAAAGGCGTTGCGGCAATACTCATCAACCCCACAGATTCCGACGCTGTGGGCAACGCAATCAAAATGGCAAACAGAGCAAAAATCCCCGTTATCACACTCGACAGAGGCGCTAATGCCGGAACAGTAGTTTCACACATCGCCTCCGACAACGTTGCAGGCGGCAAAATGGCAGGGAAATTCATCGCCGATAAACTCGGCAAAAAAGGAAACGTTGTCGAGCTTGAAGGAATACCCGGAACATCCGCAGCAAGAGACCGCGGCAAAGGCTTTAACGAAGCGCTTAAAGGTTCGGCTGTCAAAGTTGTTGCACGTCAGGCGGCAGATTTCGACAGAACAAAAGGTCTGAACGTAATGGAGAACATCCTCCAGTCACAGCCCAAAATAGACGCAGTTTTCGCACATAACGACGAAATGGCGCTCGGTGCTCTGCGCGCTGTTCAGGCGGCTAAAAAGAATATAATGGTAGTGGGATTTGATGCGACAGATGACGCTGTTAAAGCTGTTAAAGACGGCAAAATGGCGGCTACAGTTGCACAGCAGCCCGCATTCATCGGCGCGAAAGGCGTTGAAACTGCAAAGGCAGTACTTGAAGGCAAAAAAGTTCAGGCATACGTCCCTGTTGGTCTGAAACTCATCGTAAAATAGTAAGGTATTGCAAACACCATACTTTTAAGAGGCGGTCAGGCGACCGCCTCTTTTCATTTGTAAATCTATTTGAGTACTTCTTTCCTGTGAGCAATGCGAAGGGCAAGAACTATAAGCTCATCATCCTGAATATCACATATGATACGATAATCCCCGACTCAGTAACGACAGAACTGACACATTGAACCTGCCAGCTGCTTTCCTAAAGATTTTGGGTTATCTGAAACAGAAAGACGTTCTCGCAGGAATTTAATTATCCTGACAATAACTTGCTTGTCCAGCTTTGCAAGTTCTTTTTCTGCTGTTACGGTCAGCTTGATTTTATAAGCCAAGGCGCTTCTCAACCTCTTCCAAAGCTGAAACATCCTCTTTGCTTTCCAATACTCTGCGATAAACTGTCTCAGCAGTATAGATGTCTTCAATGTCTTCCGGATAGTTTTCCAGCGCTTCACGAACATAGTAACTTTTGGGTCTGCCTGTCTGCTCTGCAAGGGCAGTGAGTCTGTTATCTATTTCATCCGGCAACCTTACGGTCAGCATATTTTCACCTCATGCCTGTATTATATGTAATACACATATGCTGAGTAAGGCTATCTTTCATTTTATCTCTTTTATAACTTTGTCCAGTTCGGCATCCGTGATGCGCACGGGGGGCATCACAGCCAGTTTATTAACGCTTCTGGGGTTCTTTATCCACTCCCGCAGGCGCTTTTCCGTCCAGTTTTTTTCGCCCGCAGGCAGTACGGACGGTACAAAATATTTAGTGAGCAGACCGGAAAGGTTAGCCCCCTCAATACCCGTCCCTTTTCCGCCGCCGCTTCTGGTTATCATTCTGTGACAGCCGCCGCAATGCTTTTCAAACGCTCCTTTTTTCGCGGGCGTGATATACGCGACATACGGCTCGTTCGCCTTTTTCGGCTGTTTCGATGCGGCGTTCAACAGATAGAGTATCACAAGCCGCCTCTCCCCATCGTTAAAGTGGAAATCGGGCATATATTCGTTAACGTTTTTCAGTTTATCGTCCAGATATTCGCCAGTGTATTTCATGGCGGACGCGTTAAGGTCTGCGGCGGCTGTTCCGCCCTCCGCACCTATGGCGTGGCATCTGCGGCAGGCTGAATCAGACACTATCTTTTCGCCTGCGGAAACCGATTTTTTATCCGTATAAAATGACGAGTATTTCGCAGTTATCAGCCCTGCATGGGCGACGTTTTCGCGGGATGAGCGCATCTCGCCTCTGTGGCACGCCGAACAGGTACCTACCTCAGTATAGTGCGGCTCATGGCATTTCACACACGCGAAAACCTCCGCGGCGGACATCAGAAATATCAGTAATAAAAAGGCACGAGCTCCCAATTCGCCCCCCTGAAATATACTGCAATTATTGTCAGCACAAGTATAAACACCGTTAACACAAGCATGGACACCCACACGGGTTTTCCGCTTCTGCCGAACCAGACGGCGCGTTCAGTATGCTCTTTATTAAAAGACGGAAGAAAATAGCAGAGTATAAAAACCACGGCAACGGCGTTGAACAGCGAAGCGCGCCAGCTCACAACTTCCTGAATCCACAGCAGGAACCATGCACTTTTTGCGGGGTTCGGCGGCGAAGCGGGATCAGCCGGAAGTTCCAGCGGGCTTTTGAATATCACAGAAAGCAGGATAGCGGCAGCAACTGCGGCAAACGATATGATAAGAGAAAACCGCACGAGCTGTTCGCGGGATTTCACCTTTTCAGGCTCAAGCATTGGCACAAGTCCGCCGTCCCTGCGGATATTATAAAGATGCGCCGACAGCAGCGTCAGCGTGATGGTCGGCAGAAAGACTATATGCAGAGCGAAAAAGCGCAGAAGGGTGAGCCGCCCGCCAACGTCGTCAGGCATCAGCAGATTTTTAAGAAAAACGCCTGCGGGCAGGGTGTTCATCAGTTCCATGCCTGTTTTGGTTGCCCAGAAGGAGAGCTGATCCATAGGCATAAGATATCCTGTATAAGCCTCGAAAACTATAAGCCCGAATACTATATAACCAAGCTGCCAGTTCTTTTTCCGCGCGGCATAAACACCTGTAAACACTGTTCTTAACAGGTGCAGTGCAGCAAAAACCAAAAGCATGTGGGAACACATGCGGTGGAGCGACCGGATAAAGGCTCCGCCAGCGACGTGCTCTTCAAGAAACATGACGGAACTGTATGCTGCCGTAGTTTCGGGGGAATAGTAAAACAAAAGCAGCACGCCCGTCAGCCCAAGCAGAACGAACAGGGCGGTGCATATTATACCGAGATACCCTGTTTTACGGAAAAGCAGGGTGTCTTTATTAAACGTTACGGGGAAGAGGTGGGCAAAAAAGCGGGATATCATACCGCGCTCCTGCGGTAGACCGTTACCTTGCCGTCCTTCTCCTCTGCGGCGAACACCGCAAGTCTTTTCACCGCAGGTCCTTTGATAACATCGCCGTTAAGTGCAAAAATACTGCCGTGGCACGGACATGCGAATCTGTCTCCGTCCAGCGCAACGGTACAGCCCAGATGGGTGCAGGTCAGAGACATAGCGGTTATCTTTCCGTCCAGCTTCATCACGGCGGTCTGTTTGTCCGAAAATATCAGCGCGCCGCCTTCGGGCACCTTCGCGCTTTCGATGCTTAAAATAACGTCACCGCCCTCAACATCGGGGGTCAGAAACCTGTACAGACCGAAAGCCGCAAATGCTCCGCCTATGAAAACGGACAGTTTTTTGATGAAACCGCGCCTGGTGACGCTTTCAGCAAGGGGCATGAAAGAACCTCTGATTTTTTGAATATCATAATATAAATAATTGAAAAACGGGAGCCTTTTTGAAGACTCCCGTCCGCCGTAAAAACCTACTGGATATAGTCCGTAAACTTCTGGGTATAAACCCCTGCGTGGACTATAAGGAAACGCAGGAAATAGCCTCCCAGAAGTACCAAAGCCTCGAAAAAGATCAGTTTTCCGCCTGTAACGTGCATCTTTCCGCTTTCGCCTAGGCCGAAAACGACAGCCGGAACAAGCAGACCGAGAAACACAAGCACAGCCCAGAACTCGATGGCAAATTTGCCGCTGAGAAGGCTCTTTGCGGAATACTGCATCTCCGGCACGCCCTGCATGGCGATGAGGAACATGCCGAACAGAAGAAGAATCTCAAGCACTATCAGATAAAAGTGGGTAGTCTCTATCTTGTGCATACTGTCTTCCGTTTTGAAAGCCAGCTCGCGCACTATCATAGCTCCTGAGATACCTGTGGATGTCGCGGAGATTATGAACAGGATAGGCAGAGACGTCTGGTGCCAGAAGGGGATTGCCCTAAGAACACCGAGCAGAACCGCCGTGTACCCTGCAGTACATATCCCCGTGAGGATAAGCATCCATTTTATCCATTTGCTGCTTCCCATACCGTCAACGAGCTTAGGCAGCCAGCCGCCCATGAAGCGCAGCAGTCTTGAAAGTCCGAGGTTGTACATCGCGTACAGCATCGAAAAAATTATGAAAAGTGTCAGTATACCCGTACCCCATGATATAGCCGACGTGGGGTTGACGAACAGAAGGATGAGCAGCCACGGCTTCCACATACCCTGTCCGAGGTCTATGTACAGAAAGAATATACCTATCGCAACCAGCGGCATACCTATCACGCTCGCCGATTTTATAAACGAAATATATTTCTCTCTGTCATACATATCCGCCAATACAGCCGCAACTATCGAACCCGCGCCGACTCCGGCGAGGAAAAGATAAACGGCGATATACCATTCAAATGCTTCCTGAAAAACCATACCGCCCTCCTACTTCTGCACGTAATAGATATTCGGCTCTGTGCCGAGGTCCTGACGCAGTTTCCACACCTTATAGTGTTTCTCCGCGGCATCTCTCAGCAGAGCGGATATTTCGCTCTTGGGGTCGTTAACGTCCCCGAAGACCCTGACGTTGCCGGGGCAGGTTGTAACACATGCGGGGGCAAGTCCTTCAGCTATTCTGGGCAGGCAGAAAGTGCATTTCTCCGCCACGCCTAGTTCGTGGTTAAAGAATCTCGCGTCGTAAGGACACGATACTATACAATATTTACAACCGACGCATATCTTCTGATTGATGGACACTATGCCGTCTTCCCTTTTATAGCTTGCCTTTGTGGGGCATACGGTGACACAGGGCGCATCGTCGCAGTGGTTGCACTGGTGGGGAAGGAAGTGCAGCCTCAGCTTGTCCGTGTAGTCGGGGCTTTTGCCCGTGTCTATGTGGGTGCGGAAATCTTCGTCCGGAACATGCCATTCCGCTTTACACGCCACCATACAAGCCTTGCAGTCTACACAGCGGTCAACAATATATGCCATTGCGTATTTCTTTTTCATCTTTGCATCCCCCTTATGCCTTTACAACTTTGACGAATCCGTTATGGAAGCCTGCCGAGCCGCTGACGGGGTCTGTCACGTCCGATGTGAAATCGGAGTCTCGCGCGCCCACACCAACCACTCTGGTCAGCATCTTGCTTACGGAACCGAAGCCATGGGGAATGAATATGGCGTCTCTGTGGATATAGTCCACAACCTTTGCCTTGCACGGATTGCTCTTCTTTTCACCTTTGACAATGCAAACGTCGTCGCCGTTTTTAATGCCGAGGTTCTTCGCGCGCTCGCTGTTTATCCACAGCTCAACCTGAGAATGGTGCAGGGCAAGCAGCCAAGCGTTGTTCTGTGTTCTGGCGTGGGTGTGGAAGCTGAGACGACCGAACAGAAGCCTGAACTCATCTCCTTTGGGCATGGGAGGCGCTTCATAAGAGGGCAGAGCCTCGTAACCCAGATCGCTCATCATGCTGCTGAAAAGCTCCGCTTTGCCGGATGGCGTGTGGAACTCAGGTTCAGCGCCGGAAGCCACAGGGAAGGGGTCTCCCTCTGCACCAACGAGGCATCCGTGTTTCTTCATGTTTGCCTCTGTGAGACCGATGGAGTCAAGAAACTCTTTATTATACTCGCGTACATCCATGAAATGGTTTTCATAGCCCATTGCTTTTGAAAGCCGCGCCGCAATTTCCCAACCGCCCAGAGTGTCGTACAGAGGCTTGACTGCGGGTTCGCGATACTGGATGTAACCGCTCTTTCTCGATGTGATGATTATAGGGTCATACCTTTCCAGATATGTGGATTCCGGCAGAACAACATCTGAATACCATGCGGTATCCGTCATGTATATCTCACAGGTTACGATAAGCTCGCTCGCCTTGATAGCCTTTTCCACGGTCTCCGTACTGCCCTGGTTATGGAACGGGTTGCAGCCGTAAACGAACATCCCCTTGAGAGGGTGTTTCTGTTCGGCGATAGCCTGCATCATTTTGTTCGCAAGACCAAGGTCTGTTGACGCTATGGGGAAATCAGTACCTGCGCCGTCGGCTCTGTCCGCCTCAACACGTTCAAGGTCGTGAACCATATGGGGCTGGTCGAGTTTCAGAGGGACGGGTCTGTATATACCGCCCGGCTGTTCCCAGTTGCCCATAAGAGCGTTAAGAATTGCGATTGCCCTTACAAACTGGGTGTCCGTACCGTATCTGGTAAGACGGCGCCCGGGGTGGATATAGCAGTGGGGTGCTGCCGCACAGAGTTTTTCTGCGGCTTCGATAATATCTTTTTCGGGTATCTCGGTTATCTCGGATGCCCATTTCACGGTATAGGGGCGGACGTGCTCGCGCAGTTCCTCCAGACCGGAAGTGTAGTTTTCAACGAAATCTTTGTTATATATCTCTTTTACGAGGATATAGTTTATCATCGCCAGAAGCAGAGCTGTGTCCGTTCCGGGTTTGATCATCATAAACTTGTTGGATTTTGCAGCGGTTTTGCTGTATCTGGGGTCAACATAGATAACATAAGCACCATTTGCACAGCCGTTTATGAAATCCTGAAGCTCGCCGACGTGGAGAGCCTCCGCTATGTTACGTCCGAGGAGCATGATACATTTTGCGTTCTCGGAATCCACAGGTTCTTTTCCGCCGACAGGTTTTCCGTATGTAAGCGCCCAGCCGATATCCCTGCTTCCAGTACACTGGGAATAAGAAGGGATACATATATTTGGAGAGCCCATTATATGAATAAGATCAACAAATGAGTGTTCACCGGAACCATGGGCAAAAAGAGTAAACGTTTCAGGACCGTACTTAGCTTTAAGCGCGTTCGCTTTTTCAGCGATATACTTAATCGCTTCGTCCCATGAGACTTCTTTGAACTGACCTGACCCTCTTTCACCCGTGCGGATGAGAGGCTTTTGCAATCTGTCGGGGTCGTAAAGCTGGAAAACGCCGGAGTTGCCCTTTGCGCAAAGTTTTCCGAAGTTGCTGGGGCAGTCCTTCTGTCCTTCCAGTTTCGCTACTTTCCCATCGACAACCTTCGCCGTGAGGCCGCACTTCCAGAAACACATTTCGCACCAGTTTTGGGCGTATGTAATTCCGGATGGGGTAGAGTGCTCAACCTCTCCTGCGACAAGACTGAGTGACGGCAGAGTCGCCGCCGCCGCACCAGCGGCAAGGGTTCCCTGTATAAACCGCCTGCGGGAGATTTTGCTTTTCATCTTGTGTCCCTCTTGATTTTTGCGTGATGAGGGACATTTGTATCTTGCTTGAACTAAATACAATAATAAACATACCAGTGGATTTGTCAATAGTTATAAGTAAAGAATATGAAGTAAAAATACTGTATACAATTTTACTTTGAATTAAATCGAAATATAAAAGAATTAGAAGATATCAGACTCTCAAGTATTGTATAGCAAATGCCAATACATAAATATGGTTTCCATATTCATCACTATTTCCCTGCACTTTCCACAACGTCTGTCACCTGGCGCCATTTTTTCATGGACGCTTTCTTATATTCCTTATTTTTGTTCACAATTCTTTTGTATTCAGAATCATTTATAAATCGACCATTCACAACCTTGAACCCTTTGAAATTGTAAAAACTGTCAAAAGGCAGTCCGTCCTTATCTGTGAGATAGAGCCTGTCCTCTTTCCGCTCCCGCATCAATCTGCGTTCGTCTGCGTGGCAGCTCTCGCACATCACGGTTTCCCGCCTCACAGTATGGGGAAAAACAGCTCTGAAATCAGCCGAAAGCATCTCGTTGTCTCTGCCGACAACCTTGTCATCCTTAATATGAGTGACAAAAGCTATGTATTGCGGGCGCAGCGGCGAATATTTTTTTCGCGCGTTCACACCTATTGGGAAATCAGCATATTGCTTGGTGTGACTGCTCTTTGCATAATCGAGGTGAGGGCGCTTTACCCATCTGAAATACTCCGCAAATTTAGTATTCTGCAAATATATCCAGAAGGTGCCGTACTCCTGATTAGCCCATGCGGAGTGGCATGTGTAACATTCCATGCGGCTGTGCTGGGGTATCGAGTGTTCCACGGATGAATTTTTGTTCATAACATGGCAGTCGGTGCAGGTTTTTGAAAAGGTTCTGCCCTCCGCAAGACTCTTCATGGAGTGACATTCGCCGCACTGCATCCCCTTGGTGTGGTGCACGTCCGGCAGCATGGAGGCATATTTGCCCCCCTTGTGCTCCTTACCCCTTGAGTAGCGTTCATGGTCTTCACGCTGTCCGTATCCGCTGTATTCTATGCCTGTATAATAATCCCTGTGGCACTCCTGACAGTTGTCGGTCGAAGGCTTCTTTATCGTGTGAGGATTTCCGCCGTCGTGACAGTTCATACAGCTCTGCACATGGCAGTTCTGACAGTTCTTATTCCAGAACTGTCCGTCAATGCGTCCGTATGTCTTCTTCACATAAGCCTTTTCAGCGCTTCTGTGCACCATAGGGTTTTTCAGTATTCCTGAGTATTCCTTATGACAGTTAAGGCATCCCTTAGCCGAAACGGAGAAGTCCGCAGCTTTATCGTAATGCTCCTTATTGGGAGCGTGGCAGGTTTCGCACTTCTGCTTTCCGTGCACCCCCGCAACCCTTTCCTTATGGCAGGCGGCACAGTTTTTATCGCTTTTTTCCAGCGCAAAACTGCTTTCAGCGAAGCAAAGGCTTATGCACAGGGTCAGAAAGAACACTGTCGTATGAAAACTTTTTGCCATATATCCTGCCTTCTCCTTTTTCGTGGCACACAATGCACTGGTTCGCACGAACCATGGAAGCCAGCTCATTGTTGTTCAATATCCTTGAATGGTCGCGGACAACATCGGATATCACATCCTGTTTGCCGCCCTTTATGCTGTACAGCGAATCCAGCGGTTTATCGCACTTATCGCACAGATACGCGCTGTTGATGTTCTTTTTACTAACGGAAACAAGACCCTGACCATAGCCGGCGAACGCCAGTTTCCCATGGCACGTTTCGCAGCTTACCGCTTTTTTGCCTGTGTTGTGGCTGTAAAACGGTGCAAATTTGAAATTCTTTTCGCCTCTGTAGTTAAAGACGTAATCGTCCATAACCATCTCGCCCTTTTCGTCCATAACAGTCAGAAACGTCTGACAGCCTGGAGTTACAGGTGATATCCTCCCGCGCTGGTTAACTCCCAGAGGAAAAGGGAACAGGGTGCGGAAATCCTCTTTTTCACTGAACGAGCCGAAGGTGTCCTCCCCCTTTATAAGATCGGTCATCTTCTCGCTCTTGTCGTATGAAGTGTGGCATCCGTAGCACTGGACAACGGTATTTGAGTGGCATGTGTAACACTCCATCCGGTCGTGACCGTAAACACCGTGGTTGTCCTTGCCCTTAACCGTCTTTATCTCTATGCGCTTGCCCTCGCGCTTTGTGTACAGATAATATTTCCCGTTCTCTTTGCGCACGTTGGAATACATGCGCCCTTTGGAGGTGAGCACCATCTCGTCACCGTAATTAACCCTGAACGCATAGTTCTGCGATTCGCGGACAGGTCTGCTGTTCTCCTTCGTAACCTTCTGCGTTTTCGGAAGCTCTTTTTCCGTGCCGTGGCAGTCCTCGCAGGCGGTCTCTATCTGCATGTACATGTTCTCGTACATATATCCGTCGCCCATCATATCCGCGGAGGTGTGGCAGTCGATACACTCCATACCGAAATCGAAGTGGATATCCGCCTGCATGTGTCGGACGTTTCGCACACCGTCTATCAGATCCGGTCCCGGATAGCCGTCCTTCGTGGGCACAAGTGAGTTGTTGCCATCGTAAAAGCCTTCGTAAGAAAGAGCTATGCGCCCGCTTCTGTTGTGGCATGTGAGGCATACGTCGTTTGACGGAAGTGCCGATATCTCGTGTTTCTCAGGATAGGGTCCCTTGCCGTGGATACTCTTGTCGCCGCCTTTGTATGTGCCCTCAACAGAGTGGTTGAAGTGGCAGGCGGAACAGCCGGAAGAGTGGTGGGCGCGGTAGCCCTCCAGCTTGTCATAGCCAACGTGGCAGGCAGCACAGAATTTTCTGTAAAGCTCGCCGGAAAGCTCCTCAAGCTCCGCAACGGACGGTCTTTTCTGCGGATTGCCCTCCGCGTCGAACCCATCCGCACCGTGGGTGCTGTACAGCTTGCCTTTATAGTCGTCCCACGCCTGCTGTGAGTTTTTTATCATTCCGGTGGCGGTGTACATCAGTGTTCTGGAGACCCGCTCAAGCTGATACTGGTGACACTGACCGCAGGTCTTGTCCCAGACGGAAGGATCGCCGGGATTGCGCCCGCCAAGCATATCAGCATGGGCAACGGTCTTGTCCGCAGCCTTAGGGTCGCCTCCGTGGCATTGTTCGCATGGGATCTCATGATTCTTCGAGGGATATTCTATCCCCGCATGGCAGTTTTCGGACATACAGCCGACGACTGTCTTACCTGTGTGATAGAACCCGAAATACACAAACGCCGCAGCGCACACTGTCAAAGAAATTCCTGCAATTATGTATTTCAGCATCTGCCCACCAAAAGTTTTTTCTGATTATATGAGAAGTTGAATGGAAAATAAAGCGGGGCATAAAGCCCCGCCGAAAATAGATCAACAGCCTTGAAGTTTGAAGCCGGGTTTGCCGCCGACAGCTTCCACCTTCACTGCGTCGCCAGCCTTAACATCAATTGCGCTGTCCAGCTTAATGGTGATGTTAGTTCCGTCAACGCTTGTAACCTTACCTTTGGAGGATTTTGCAGCAGCGATCGCTATTCCCGCTGTAACAACCATCACTGCCAGCACGATAATTCCGAGTTTCTTTTTCATTTCTTCATCTCCTTTTGCTTGTTTTCAATTAGAATCTGACCTGCATATACAGTTCTACAGTATCGAAATCCTGTGAGTTAGTATCCGAACCGACCTCTTTGTCAAAGTCTGTTTTAGAATACTGAGCAGTCAGTTTAATTTTGTCTTCATCAATGTAGTAGTTCACACCGGCAGCCATGAAATCCACAGAGTTGTCTTCGTAACCGTTAAGTTTTGCGAAGTCGAAAGAATCGTAACGTCCGAAGAACTGCACTTTGCCGGGACCGACGTTAAAGGGAAGCATATAGCCGGCTTTAACATAGTAACCGTCACGCTGACCGTTCAGACCGTATGAGTTAACGTCTGAGTCTGTGCTTTTGTATGCGTCGTCGAAATCTACGTCAAGATATGCTGCAGACAGTGTGAATACGCCCGCTTTTGTGGGGAGTTCACCGAAGATATCATATGAATATGCTTTGTAGTCTTTCGCATCTTCAAGGTTGTCCACGTCAGCGTACACAGCATCAGCTTCATACTGATATGAGGCGCCCGCTGTCAGGACTGTTTTCTGACCGAAATATGTGCCTTTGTAGCCATAACCGGACTCTTTGTCAAAGAAAGAGAAGTGAACACGACCGGTATAGCGGAGGTTTGAACCGGGATCGGGTGAACCTTCAGAAGCATCACCTGTACGACCTTCCTGAATTTCGCCTCTTACCTGTATCATGTCGTCAAGGAACTCGGCGCGCGCACCGATACCTTTGTCACGGC
Organism: Seleniivibrio woodruffii; assembly: GCF_029267515.1. Classification (GTDB taxonomy): domain Bacteria; phylum Chrysiogenota; class Deferribacteres; order Deferribacterales; family Geovibrionaceae; genus Seleniivibrio; species Seleniivibrio woodruffii_A. Next base: position 497,775 of record NZ_JAJUIS010000001.1, on the reverse strand, counting down.
TTGTTTTAAAGGGTGCGTATACAAAGAACGAACGGTCGAGTGTCAGAGGGTTGAAACATCCTTCAAGGTTTTCCCTTGTGAGTGAGTGTTTGAACTTACCAAGCACTATATCAAAGTTCTCATAGGGGGTATATCTGATCTGGGCATCCAGAAGATAGAAATTCTGGCTGTCGTCGTCAGATATGTCAACGTACAGAGGGTTGATGTTTTTGTCCTCAACATACTCTGTCTGAACATAAAAGCTCAGCTGATCGTTATATGTTCCGATGAAACCGATTCTGTTCCTTCTGAAGTTGAACTCGTTGGTGTCATCCTCGCCTGTGTCACCGCTGCCTGTGTTTCTTCCTGTGTAGCCGAACTGTGCGTCATAGAAGAACTGCAGATATTTTCCGTCGCCAAGATCAATCGGTTTGAAGGCGAAGGCGCTTCCCGCGCACATAAGCATCAGCATAAGTACTGTTAATATTTTTGTCTTAAACATAATTACTCTCCGTTTTTAATCAGCAAGAACCGCCGCCACCGCCAACGTTGGTGACTGATTCGTCAGAACTGCCTGTACTGCGTTTTTCAAGATACTCTTTGTCGATATCGTTAAGCATTTTGCCGTCGAAGTCCGTGTCCACGCTTACAGGGCTGTTGCAAACATTTGTTGTTGTGTATTCCCTGCACCAGAACTTGGTAGCATAGGTCAGGAAAGTTGTTTCGTTGGTGATTGTGGTGTAAGGTGTCGTGTTGAACTCAGTGAATTTACCCTGTGCATAAACAGCACCCATGGGGCTTCTGTCGGTATAAACACTCCACTGGCTCCATGAACCGTCGAACATTGCAACATTTTCGTTGCCTGTAAGCGAGGGAAGTATCTCTTTCGCAAAGTAGAAAGCGGGCGCAGCAGCGTTACCGGCTGCGCAGTGAGTGATTATCTTTTTAGTTTTCAGAAGTTCATAAGCTGCAGCTCTTTTCTCTTCTGTTGTTGTGAGGTTCGCAAGAACCTTGCCTATACCGTCTGTGGTGCTGAGACCGTTTGTGGGGTCTATCATAGCGGTAAGCAGAGCGTCAAGAATTACGTTGGGGTCTTTATAAGCGCCGCCGGTGTAAAGGTTGCCCTGACCATAGAAGAATCTGTTTTTGGCAATCTTGCTTCCTGCGTTGCTATGGCTTCCCCATGAGTCCCATATTATGGCTGAATCATCTTCGAGAGATTGAATCACATCTTTAATGGTTGCTCTTGCTGAAGAGTGAAGCTGGGGCAGCTTGTTAACGGAAAATGTGCCTTCTTTTGCTGCTGCGTAGTTAAGAGAAACTGCGGCAGTAGCAACATCTGTTACGTTTCCGTCAAGTATTTTAAGTTTTGACTCAGGAAATCCCCAGTAGTAGAACATCTGCCAGACTCTTGCAAGTCCTGTGTTTATACCGGTTTTCTGAGCGAAAACGATAACAGTGTCCTGATCTGCGCCGATTTTTGAAAGGATGGTATCCACCATTTCACCGGTAAGAACCATTGATGCTGCTGTTCTGTTATCTACAGTTTTGGTGGTATCAGAAGGGTTAACTCCGTTATACGCTTCGGACGCATTCAGCGGACCTTCGTCTCTTGTGTAGCTGTTATAATAGCCCACATCGGCGCCCTTGTAAGAACCGGGAATAGTCTTGTCAGTGCCGAAAGTTGAGCTGATGTCAATGATAACAACAGGCTCTCCCGCATCAGTTTTAAATCCGTTTGCGATCCATGTGTCAAGAGTTGCCACGCTGACGTTTGTGTCAGCTTTCTGGTCGTAACCTGTCCACCAGGAATAAAGGGGGGGGTTGTTTTCAACAGAGGTGTCTACCGAGCCGCCACCTCCGCCACATGCTGTCAGTACCGCCAGCGAAAAGGCAATGACAGCAGCTACCGCAAGAAAGCGGTACTTTCTCAATAAAGAGTGCTTCATAAAATCCTCCAATTCAGGCAAATGCCCATACGTGTTACTGGTTTTGTTCAAGTTCAGCCGGATACAAAATGTCCTGATCACGCTTTTAGTTACGAACCACTCAGGGCGAAGGTTCACGCAACTGACCCCCGCCCGGATTTATATGCTTGTTCAAATTCAAGCATACGAAAATCTTACAGTCAACAAAACTTGGCATATGCCCAATACGGTTAACTCCTGTTATTCCATAGATTTAGATATCTGAATGTTCTTATGTAAGGCTGTTTTGGAGGGGCATATGCCTATAAGGACTGATTACGTCTTTTTAAAAAGTATGAAAGTTTTTTTCATGTTCAGACCGGATGAATATTTCAAACAAAAAATTTTCTGAATAAAATAAAAAAAACCATATGTGTTTCTGAATAAAGAAATAAATGAATCTACTAATTTTTTGTAGGATTTTACCTAAATTTAACCTAAATTTTACCTAATCAAAAGCGTAACGTTGATACATAGAAAATATATACACATTAGAAATAGTTAAAACTTGTTTTCCCACAGCGATATGCTAGAATAATATGTAAATCGGAAGAGGTGCTTTTATGGACTGTATATTCTGTAAAATAATCAGCGGAGAAATTCCATGCAGTAAAGTGTATGAAGATGATCTCTTCATCGCTTTTCTGGATATCAGACCCATCAGAAAGGGACACACCCTTATAGTGCCGAAAAAGCATTTCGAAAATCTATTTGATACGCCGGAAGAGGAGGCGCAAGCTATCTATCAGGTTACGGCAAGGGTTGCCGCAGCTGTTAAAGAAGCGACAGGAGCATCCGGCATAAACGTTATACAGAACAACGGGGCGGACTCCGGACAGGAGGTTTTCCACTCCCATCTTCATATCATCCCCAGAAAAAAGGACGACGGGCTTAAATTTGACCGTCAGCACGAGGAATATAACGGATTTGAAGAGATGGGCAAGATGGCGCACAAAATACACGGTCTGGTGAAATAAATCTAATTAAGCCTTTTCAGCTTTCTGATAAGCGCATGGCGGCTTATTCCCAGCAGCTTTGCTGCGCTCTGTTTGACGCCGTCTGCGCGTTTCATGGCATCGGCAACCATTTCCTTCTCTATTTCCATAAGCACATCGTCAATGCTGCCGCTGAACGGGCTGACTCTGTCCATTGTCATTCTGAAATAGACCTCCTTTCCAAACATCTCCTGCGGAAGATCGGCAGCGGCAATAACCCGCTTAGTTGAAAGTATTGTTATCCTTTCACATATGTTTTTGAGTTCTCGGACATTTCCCGGCCAGCTGTATGATATGAAGCTGTTTTTGGCGTCATCGCTTATCAAAGGCGCCGGCTTGCCGAACTTCTTTGCAAAAAATGAGAGATAATACTCCGCCAGAAGGATAATGTCCTCGCCTCTCTCCCTTAAAGGAGGAATTTCCAAAGGAAAAACACTCAGCCTGTAATAAAGATCACTTCTGAACTCACCGGATTTAACAGCCTCTTCGAGATTTTTATTAGTGGAGGAAATAACACGCACATCAACCTTTATTTCATTAACTCCGCCAAGTCTTCTGAAAGTGTGAGATTCCAAAAATTTCAGAAGTTTTGCCTGCATAAAAGGAGAAAGCTCTCCTATCTCATCAAAAAATATAGTACCGCCATCAGCTATTTCAATCAGACCATTCTTCCGTGTTTTTGCGTCTGTGAAAGCACCTTTCTCATAACCGAAAAGTTCCATTTCCAGCAGATTTTCAGGAAAGGAGGCGCAGTTAACCTCAATAAACGGTTTGGACGCTCTTGCGGACATGTTATGAATTGTCTTTGCCAGCAAGTCTTTTCCTGTTCCGCTTTCTCCGCGCATGATAACTGTTGTGCTGTCAGCGGAGGCGACGGTTTCTGCTCGTTTAAGGAGTTCATTCATAGCGCCGCATGAAATAACCATATTTTCTCTGACCCAATATTTATATTCTCTCTCACGCCTCATCTCCACTTCTCTGTAAAGGCGTATTTCACATAATATTTTTTCTATGATCAGTTTTATTTCATCCATCTCAAAAGGTTTGTTAAGATAATCGTATGCTCCAAGTTTTATCGCCTCTATTGCGGTGCGGACGTTTCCGTGAGCTGTTATCATTACGACCGAAGAATCAGGTGATTTTTCATTCAGCACCTTCAGAACATCTATTCCGTTTGAATCCGGAAGACATATGTCTAAAAATACTATATCAGGACTGCTTGTTTTTAGATGTTCAAGGAAGAGGCTGCCTTTGTCAAAAACAGTCACCCTATAGCCCCAGTACTCCAGCGTCATCTTTAAGGAATGAGTAAGGACATCTTCATCATCCACTATTGATATATCAATCATACATATTTCCCTTTAAATAGCATACAGACCTCCGTGCCTTTGCCTTCAATGCTGTTTATAGCTATTTCAGCATCGTTCTGCTTCAGCAGCGAATATACCACTGACATGCCAAGCCCGGTTCCTTTTCCCGAAAGACTGAAGAAAGGGTCGAAAATCTTACCTACAAACTCTTCCGGAATTCCGCAGCCGTTATCCGCTATTTTCAGCAGAATTCTGCCGCCCTCCTCACCTGATGTTATTCTGATAACACCATCAACATGATCTATCGCGTTTGAGGCGTTCAGAAGAAGATTTATAAGCACCTGTCTGACCTGTTCTTTATCGGCATATATTTTATAAGCGCCTATTTCTGTTTCAGTTTTTATATTTCGCTTAAAAAGAGTATTTGCAACCAGCCCCACAGAACTTTCAACAACTTCTGTCAGTTGGAAAAGAGTCATAACCGGATGTTTGGGTCTGGAAAAGTCCAGCATCTCCGAAACAATTCCATTCAATCGATCCACTTCTGACTCAAGTTTTCTGCTTATAGTTTTCACAGATTCATCTTTAATCAATATGTCAATAGCCTGCGCGGCGGCTTTCAACCCTGCCAGCGGATTCTTTATCTCATGCGCAATTCCTGCCGCCATCGTTCCCAGAGCAACCAGCCTGTTTGCCGTGGCAAGCTCGTTCTGTCTTGAATTCATCTGTGCCGCCATTATATCAACGGCATCAGCAAGTTTTTTCAGTTCTGTCCCGCCGGACATATTTATTCTGTAGTCCAGATTCCCGGAAGCAAGCTCTTTGGTGCCGTCAACTATCATACCTATTGGAACAGTCAGCCGCCTGCTTATAAAATATGCACCCACTGCGGCTGCGGCTGTTACAACCGTCACAAAAGCCGCTCCTTTCTTTTTAATTTCGTCAGTCTTTCCGTAAATAACGGGATAGGGTATCCCCGCCTCAAGTCGCCATCCCAAAGGTTTAAGCTCGGTTCCGTAAATCTGCAAATCATTCACGAACCTGTCCGTAAATATTTCAACACCGCTGCTGCCAACGATTTTTAATGCAGAACCGACCGGAAACTCGGCACTTTTGACCGCTTCCGTCAGCTTTTGAGTGGGGACATATCCTTGAATATATCCCACAAGCGTACGATTATCCTGGAAACTGTTTACTCTCACAGTTACTATACAGTAGCCTTCTGAAAAGACTTCAATAATTGTATTTTCACTCTTAGATGGTGTCACTACCCGTGTTTTCTTTATACTTCCGGCGCTGTCAGCCAGAATCTGTCCACCGAGAGAAACCATTACAAACCTGTCAAAAATCCCTGATTTTTCAGCTTCTTCTCTGAGCTTGTCTTCAAGAGTATCTCTCACAGGAGCTGTCATGTAACCTGAAAAGGCTATCCGGATATCTCCGTTTTCCGCCAAAAACTCAATGGCGTCCCCGGCTCCTTTTACCTTCTGTTCAAAATTATCTGCGGCTTCGTTTACAGCCGCTTCCATTTTTTTCTCGCTTTCCGATTCAATAAGAGATACATATTCGCCAAATGATACTGTAAAGAGAAGCACAAGCGGAACAAGACCAAAAAAAACATAGAAAGCAAATATTCTGTGACTGAATTTCATCTGAACGCATCCGATGTGTTAACAATTTTGTTATAATATCATGTTAATATGAATCTGATTGTTTAATAATTATAAAATTTTCTGACAGGATAACCCTATGCGTATTACGGTTTTAATTTTTTCCGCACTTCTGTTTGCATGGACAGCTTTCGCAGAAAGCACACTTGAACGTATCGAAAAATCAGGCAGATTAAAAATAGGGTTTCGCCCGGACGCGTATCCATTTTCGTATTTCAATAATAAAACAAAACAGCATGAAGGCTTTTCTGTCGATATGGCAAACATGCTGGCAAATAACCTTTCCAAACGATTCGGGAAAAAAATCACAATAACAGCTATTGGTGTCAAAGCTGACCAACGTCTTGAAGCAGTGATTTCCGGAAAAGTCGATATTGAAATGGGGTCGTCAACATACAGTTTTGAAAGGGAGAGAAACGTGGATTTCAGTCTTTTTTTCTTCCAGTCTGAAACAACTTTTATGACACTGTCAGATTCAGGTGTCACGAAACTGAAACACCTGACCGGCAAAAAGATAGGCTGTGCGAAAGGAACATCCACCCTGAGCGAAATACAACATCTGGTCAAAAGCGGACACATCCACAAAGGGAGCATAAAAATTTTCCCCACTATCTCATCCGGTATAAATGCTTTAAAAGACAGGACAATTGACGCATATGCAACCGACAGGTCACTGCTGCAGGGGATAAAATCCTCTGACAGAAACCCGGACTCACTGCATATACTTAATGAAGCGGTTGCATATGACCCCTACGCATACATTGTTAAAGAGAACGATTCCGATTTTCTTGATTTCGTAAACAGCACGATAAGATGGTCGGTTCTTTCAGGTCAGTACAGAATCATGTATGAAAAATGGATGGGAAAAACCAGTGCATCCGAAATAAAAATGCCGCCTTCTCTCAGGGAATACCTGAATATCGTTTCCATACCCATGGAAAACGACTGGTACAAAAAATAGCTGACCGCACCGTAGATGGAATGTGAACATTTTTCCGGTTATAACTATTGATATCTTACCGGCAAAAAGCATCCATGACAAATAGTTAACAAGAATCTCCTGTGTGCGCCTACAGCGCTCAGTGTTACATAACCGCACACTCAGTATTAAATTTTAGCCCCGTTTGAAACGGGGCTAAAGCAAAAAGTTAGTTTGAAACGGTTACCCTTCCGTCCTTAACCGCTCCTGTGGCCGATGATACTGTTTTAACAGTTCTTATGTATTCAATTAATTCGTTTCTGTAAATAAGCCCAGTATCGTCATATGTGAGAGCTTTGATGTTAAATCCGATTATTCCGGTCGGAAGACCTGCACCGACCTCTGCCCCCTTCCAGCCCTCGTTTCCGCCGGCAATATAATCACTGAAACCCACACGGAATTTTGTACTAAGAACAGTATCTATGGGGTACCCGTGCAGAGAGATGTCTCTGGCTGTTGCTGCAGTGGCGTCTGCGCCTTTGCTTATAGTATATTTTATACCGCTGGAAAAATGGAGATATCCTCTGGAGATAAATCCGCTTACATCTACCGTTGTCTCTTCACTTCTGACAATCCTTTTGGCATTACTTATAAGCATGTCCTTAATCTGCTGTCCGGTCATTTCTATGATACGGATTATATCTGCGTAAGGCATTACAGCGTACCAGTCATTGAACGTAAGCTGGGCGTTCAGAGGCACGCCTGCCGCAACACCGGATGAGTTGAACACAGCGAAATCGACCTCGCCTCCAGGGAATGTCTTACTTCTGGCAACAATGGCATCGTTCATGAAATTCGCCATGGCACATTCACCTATATATCTGTCAGCAATAGTTGTTTCAGTTGACATCACTGCATCATCGGATGTGCTGCCTATAACCTCTGTCAGCTTGGAACTGAGACTGACAAGCATAGGGTCTATAACCGTCGTCTGAAAAGCGGTGTCCACATCAGAATCCTGTTCGTATGATGAATAGTTGTCGGCGGTGGATGCTACACGTTTATCTCTCGGTTTAAGGGCGTAAAGACTTGCAGAGGAAACGGAAACATTGAGTTTTTCAGATGTTTTCTCAAACTTTAAGTTAATTTTGCCGAGATACGCACCCCAGCTTCCGGCCTGAAATATCGGTACGCCGTTAACAACGTTCACATCGCTGAGAGCCGTTGTGTTAAGAACAGAGTGTGTGTGACCTCCGATTACTATCGACGGCACTCCAATACTGCCCATATATGTAGCAATCTCAATATCGCCTTCAGGAATAACATGTCGGGTGTTGTTTGCGTCCGTTCCGTTAAAGCCCACGTGTGAAATTATCATAATAAAATCGCAAGCACTCTTAATAGCAGGAATAACGTTTTTAAGAGTGGTCATAACTCCGCCGAATGCAAGTCCAGCGTCTTCCGCAAGACCGGTTTTTGTCTCCTCCGGAGTCGTTATGCCGATAACACCGATCCTTACTCCTTTGACAATACCTATAACACCAACATGAACATATTCATCGGTCAGTATTGTTGAGCCGTATTGATTGGCTGAAAGAACCGGAAAAGATGCGTTGTCGGATATCATTTTTTTGAGAACACTGCTCCCTTTGTCGTATTCGTGGTTGCCAAGTACTGCAAAATCAAGTTTTGCCGCACTGTACGCTTTATAAGCAGGACTCATCACAAATGTGGAAGTATCGGTTCCCATAAGTTCGTCCAATGATGTACCGATATGGTCATCCCCTCCGGATACCAGCATAACTCTGTCAAGATCATTTTCCGTGTACCTTGTTCCGTTGATTATCTTCATCATCTGAGCCATATACCTTGTGTTACCCTTCGTTGCACTTGTAACAACATGGCGGTGATGAAAGTCATTGAAATGGAATACAGAAAGATTAAGCACACTGCCAACGGCAAGAGCGGACACTTCTTTTGTCTTAACAGCAGAATCCATTGCGGCATATGCCTTTATTGCCGGCGTTCCGTTGAGAACATACATTGAGTCAAAAGCACTCCCGGAAGGGGTCGTCTCTGAAACTTTCAGACTGTTTCCGGTAGCCGGCTCTGTTGCCGTTTCACCACTGCTGTCATCGGATGAACAACCTGTTAGCCCCAGAGAAAGACCTGCGCCTAGAACAATACCTGATCTCACAAAACTTCTTCTCGTCACATCAAACATAAACATCTCCTATTTTAAAATAAATTTCTCAGGACGCCATATATACGCAATAGTCATGCCAATATATAAAAGATGTTTACCAATATGTTATAAATATGGAGATGTTCGAAATCCGCACACATGCAAATCTCAGAACATAAAAAATGTCAGAAAACTACCGCATAAAATATTCGCATAGTCCGATTGAATATGATAAAAATCAATGCCTATTGTTTTCATTGAGTAAAATGATAGAATGACGAATGGAGGTGTATGGGGTGCTGGTGTCCCCCGCGGTCTTCAAAACCGATTGTGACGTACTTGTGCGTCAGGCAGGTTCGATTCCTGTGCACCTCCGCCAATATAATTATTACGGCATCAGCTTTTCAAGACGCCTCACTTTTGAAAAATTCCTCGACTATTCTATTGCTGATTTTCTGTATTCTTATTTCAAAATCCAAAATATTACCGTTCGGGTATGTACTGGAACCACTACAGAACAAAGTAAACCAGCCTTCAACTCTGCATACAGCTTTTCCGCTTTCAACCATCCTGCCTCTCAGACATTCGTTAATTGGTTCTGAATCCGGAAGTTCAATTTCAAAACTACTGAAAAACTCTTCCCCTTTGAAGCCGTAATACATCTTTTTAGGCTTAACTCCTTTATCATCAGTCGAATACACTTTTCCGTCCCCATCGTTCCATTTAAGATATTTGACCACATATGTGCCGTCAAATGATTTGCGATTGTCCGGTTTTATCACTGAAAGACCAAAAAAGACAAAGAGAATCAATCTGAGGAATAGCGGAAGAGAAAATTTCAGTATGTAAAAGACTGCGATTACGGCATACATCACAATAGCCAGAAAAATGCTGCTAAAAATGAACAAGCATACAATGATAAAAAACATCTCTATCATACGAGCCTCCTAATAACATTATTATGGAGGCATTAAGCGTCAGTTCCTGTCGTGATGTCTCAATTAATTTCTACAGTTTTTTGACGAATTCGGATTTCAGCTTCATAGCGCCGATACCGTCAATTTTGCAGTCGATGTTATGGTCGCCGTCCACAAGACGGATGTTTTTGACCTTTGTGCCGACCTTGACAACCAGCGAAGAGCCTTTGACTTTCAGATCTTTGATAACTGTAATGCTGTCCCCATCCTGCAAAACGTTTCCGTTCGCATCTTTAACGACTGTTTCACCGGAATTTTCAGTCTGTTCCGTTTCGCCGCTCCATTCGTGGGCACATTCGGGGCATATGAAAAGTCCTCTGTCTTCATAGGTATATTCAGAAGAGCATTGCGGACATTTAGGCATTGATGACATAGATAAATCCTTTCTTTTTTTCAGCGTTTCCAAAGACAATAACCGGAAAACCGTGGTGATTCAAGGAATTTATACAAAACTGTCTACTGCTCGTCCTCGTGCACAGCGGCAGAGCGGGCGATTATAAGTTCCTTCAGTTCACCGTCCTGCTTGCCAAGTCTGTAAAAGCTCCAGCTTCTGCCGCCTATTGAGGAATATACGGCAATCCTGTTTCCAGCAAACTCTGCCGGCACTTCGTCCTGCTCGCTTGTAACGAAAACTGCGTCCGCGGAATCCGCAGGCATTTCATTTACAGGACGCACCTTTCTGCCGATTGCCCACACCTCTTTTATGCCCAGATCTCCGTAAAAAACTTTATATTGCGAAAAAACCCTGTCGTTTCTGATCTTTTCGAGAACTCTGAAATCCTGACCGGATCTTTTAACAAACGGTGCCGCCAGAAGAAACGTAAGACACATACAGGCTATCACATATGGAATAGCCCTTACTGCACCTCTCTTTCTTATCTTCTGCACTGAAAAATACAGAATAAGCGCCGAAACAAGCCAAAAAACGGCAAAATGCACCCATGAAACATAACCTTTCGATATCTGTAGATAAAGAGTGCCTGCCACAGCACCGAAAAGCAGTGAAACGCCCAGAAAAGCCCATAAATTCACTATATATCTGTCGGCTTTTACCAGCCGGATTTCTTTAACAAGACCTGCAAGATATTCGCCCACAAGAAAAGCGGACGGCAAAACGACAGGCAGCAGATATCTGTCCTTTTTTTCCGGAATCACAGAAAGAAGGACCAGAGCGGAAAAAAGCCATATGAGGTAAAATTTCGCTCTGACGGGGTCTATTCTTTTATATGCAAATTTCGGAAAGAGCAGTGGAATAAGCATAACGCACCAGATTCCGAGCATTGCCGGAAACTGTACATAATACCAGAACGGTTTCATATGCCTGCTAACCCATGCAGTGCTCTCTGCGGAAACGGTGTTGATGACGGCATGTGTTTCATGCAGATAAACATACAGAGGCCAAAGGGACGAGAAGACCACCGTAAAGGCGGCGCACAGCAGTATTCTGCCGTAATATCTGCGGATGAACAACAGCGGTGAAAATGTTAAACAGGCGGCGCACAGCAGAGGTATAAGAACTGTATAGAATGACACGGGACCTTTGCTCATGGACGATCCGGCAAACATCAGCCCGGCAAAAGCGTAATGCGGCAGTGCATTTCTCACCTTTTCCGCGTGTGCATAGACAATGGCTGCAAGCCCCGCAGCCATAAAGGCATGAGCGTATATGTCCCATGTATTTTTCCTTGCCATAAGCATAAAAAGAAAACCTGTTGAAAGGATAATCACAGTGTAGAATCCCACGTCTTCGGAGCCGCTGAAAAAGCGGGCGAAAACATACACCCCCGCCAGCATCAGAAGCCCGGCAAAAGCTGCGGGCACCCGAACGATACTCATTGCGTTGTCCGTTCCGGCATACGCTACACAGGCGGCGGTCAGCCATGTGGGCAGAGGCGGTTTCGCAAGGCGCAGTTCGCCGTTCATGGTGGGTATAAGCAGACTTCCTCCGTCCGCCATCTCCCTTGCCGCAACGAAATTGCGCGCCTCCATGATATCAACATCAATGACGCTTCTGTATGCAAAAGTTCCGGTGAACACCGCGAGGATAATTAATAGAAATATTCCGTTTTTGTTTGATGTTTTCATATTCATGGAGCACAGATACTCCATTGAACATGAAGAATTGATGAATTATCAGGCTGACGGCAGAATAATTTTTACGACAGTTCTCTTTTCATCCGAATTTTCGAGTGTAACGATTCCTCCGTGCAGTTCCACAGTTCTTTTAACGATTGCAAGCCCAAGCCCCGCGCCGCCATATCCGGAAGCTCTGGACTGCTCCACCCTAAAGAACTCCTCAAATACTTTTTCCGTATCCTGTTCGGGTATAACACATCCTCCGTTGGTCACCTCTATAACCACAGAACCGTCCCCGCGTCTGCCGGATACCTGCACAACTCCGCCTTCATCACTGTATTTAACCGCGTTGTCCAGAATGTTTGAAATTGCTCGCGTCAGTTTACTCCCGTCTCCCTTAACAGTAAGACCGGCAGACAGCATACAGTTAACAGATATCCCTCTGTCTTCCGCGATGATACGGTAGTCCTCCGCCAGAACCTCTATAATGCTTTTAACATCAACCTGTTCTGTGCTTACCGAGCCAGTAAGCTCAAGTGCCGACAGATTAAGGATATCTTTAACCAGCCTGTCCATACGCATGACCTGATCTGAAAGGCGGCGCAGGTCTTCTTCGGGGATGTCGGCTCCTGAAGCGTCAAATTTACGCTGCAATCCATCCGCTGCCAGCCGCATGACGCTGAGAGGCGTTTTCAGTTCATGTGAAACGTCTGCAATAAGCCGTTTCTGTCTTTTAAACGCGTTCTCAAGACGGTCAAAAAGCCCGTTAAGCGTTTTTGCAAGTTCGTTAAACTCGTCATTCTCTCCCCCTTTCTCTCTGAATGGGAGCCGCATATGCAGGTGTTTTTCAGTGATGTTTTTCGTTCTGTCGTTGATTTCTCTGACGGGTTTAAGTATAACTCCGGCAAGAAAATAGCTGCCTCCGAAATAAAGCAGCAAAGCAAGCACCAGTCCGCCTGCAAGCCCTGCCGTAAGCTCTATAAGCTCACCGCGCATATATTCCACCGGCGCACCGGTATAAACAACGTATGTTATCCCGTTATGACTGAGTTCTTTCATGCGCATGTGAAAAAATGATGTGCCGTCGCGGCTCTGCCTGGCATATGGCGCTTTACCGTCAACCTTTACACTTTCATTCCAGTGTCCGGATGAGCGTTTGGCAATGGTCAGCCGCTTTGCAAGTTCCGTCCGGAAAACAGGAGTGTCTTTTCCGCTTTCATATATCTCCATCCAGTATTTATTGCTGTCATATTTTGATATTTCATCAGGACTGTCTTCAAAAAAGGCGCGCTCCGCCTCCTCTGAAAACATTTTGAGGTCGTGGTCAACACTCTCAGTATATTCATGGATAACCTCGTGCATCATCCATGCAGAGAAGATAAATCCCGAAAGAAAACCTGCAAGCGCAATGAGTATGGATATTTTAAACCGTATGCTCATTCCTGTTCATCCCTGATTATATAGCCCATGCCCCTTATGGTGCGAATGACGGAACCCTGAGCGGAATCGCCCAGTTTTCGCCGGAGATTTTTCATATGAACGTCAATATAGTTGGACATGCTGAACGGGTCGAAATCATCACCCCATACGTGCTCTGCAAGACTGAATCGTGAAACGGCTCTGTTCCTGTTATAAAGAAGAAACTCCAGGATTGAAAATTCCCTCGCGGTAAGCTCCACCGGTGCGCCGTTCAAGGTCACTTCGCGGCTCACGGTGTCCAGCCTCAGCCCGCCGGACTGAATAACGCTGTCCGCCTGATTGCCTGATCTCCTGAAAAGCGCTCTGACACGCGCCATCAGCTCGTCCGTATAAAACGGCTTCGTAAGATAGTCGTCCGCGCCAAGATCGAGTCCGCTTATTTTATCCACTGTGCTGTCTCTTGCAGTGAGCATCAGAACAGGCGTCTTTATACCTGCCTTGCGCATCTCTTTCAAAACCGAAAGCCCATCGCGCAAAGGCAGCATTATGTCGAGAACTACAAGATCGAACGGAACGTCGAAAAGTCTGTTAAGCGCTTCTTCGCCGTCGCTGGCGGTCTCCGCCGTATACCGCTGTTCCTCAAGCGCCTGTTTTATCTGCTGCGCAAGTTCCTTTTCGTCGTCAACAATCAATATCCGCATCACTGCTCCGCACTTTTTTAAGTATGGTTAATAATAACAAAAAAGTCCGTCAGGGTGCATTAAAAATTGAAGAACTTCACAGCGTCTGGGGAACCGTCTCCTCAACGCCTTGCGGCTGTCCGGCACTTCTTCCGTGTATGAAATAATAGAGCAGCATACAGAGAAGAGCAACCGCAGCCAGAAGAAAATACATCCCCTTGTATCCGGTAAAAGGGATAACAAGACCCAGAATAAGAGGTCCTATGCCGACACCTGCATCCACGAACGAATAGAAGGTGGAGTTTGCCAGAGCCAGTCTCGACGGCGGGGTCAGCTTAACGGCTATCGCGAGACCGCAGGACTGCACAACACCTATACCGAAGCCTATGAGCGCCGCCGATGCGAGAACACCGGCAGCGCCCTTTGAGACTCCAAGAAGACACATACCCGCTGCAACTGCGACAAAGGACGGGTACATGGAGATATTTTCACCTCTGGTATCGAAAAGCCTGCCCGTATAGGGTCTTGAAACCAGAATAACAACAGAGTAAACAACAAAGAACATCGACGCGGCGGCTGTAAACCCCTCCTGTTTCGCAAAAGGAGTGATAAACGCCATAACGCCTGAGTAGCAGAAATACATAACAAGACACACTAAGCTGATGGGAACGGCGGCAAATTCGAAATATGACGACAGCCCCCCGTGTGCGGTCGTTTGCACTGACACCGGACGTTTTTTGCAGTCCCTGCCCATGAAAGCCGTCTGAACCACACATATCAGGGCTGCAACCGTACACACAGCAAAGATCGTTTTAAATCCCCAGCGGGAGATTATGACCATTCCGATGAATGGTCCCACTGCCGAAGCTAGTGTGATGCTGAGCAGATAATACCCAAGCCCTTCGCCTCTTCGCTCCGGAGGTATCATTCCGGCGACAATGGTTCCAACCGCCGTGGCGGCTGCGCCGTATGCTATCCCGTGAACAAGGCGCACGGCATAAAGCATAACAAGGCTGTGCGCGAAAAAATACAAAAGCACCGCGGCAAGGCAGACCACAGTGCTGTAAAAAAGCAGGTTCCACCTGCCCGTGTATGACATCCATTTTCCGCAGGACATTCTTGATATCAGCGCTCCGATTACAAAAAGCCCCGCCGCCAGTCCCCCTTCGCCGATTGAGCCGCCGACGGAATCGGTGACATAAAGCGTCATCACCATCATGGGGATATAGTAGCCGAGCATCAGAAAGAAATTAACCGATGCGCCGAGAATAAAGTCCTTTGTGAAAACACCGGAGGTCATATAGCAGCCTGCTCCTTAATTATCATAACAGGCACTCTTGCGTGCTGAACAACGCCGTGACTGACACTGCCCAAATATTCTTTGATACCCGTAAGACCGCGGCTTCCCATCATAATGAGATCACTGCCGGTCTTCTCCGCCTGTTCAAGAATAACGTAGGAAGGCGAGATACCGGTTATCATCATGAACTTCTGTCTTCCTTTGAATCTGTTGAGGATGGCGAGCGCACGCTCCTCAATTTCACATTCCTGATCGTAAATTTCTGAAAGTTCGGCTGACGGAGCGCCGACAACCACATGAATAGCCATAATCTCGGCACTGCACGTTTCCGCAAGAGCAATCGCCCGTTCCAGAGAGCTGTCGGACGCAGCGGAACCGTCATAAGCAACCATTATCCTTTTACACCACATGGTCAGTCCCCTTATGTTTTTCTGACAGAATATCACCGCTGATTAATAATTTGAAATACATATTTTATCATGATAATATAGCTTTAAAGTTATATATAAGGTGATTTATGGAACATATTCAGCTCAGATATTTCCTGACGGTTGCGGAACACGAAAACATCACCCATGCGGCGGACGAGCTGAACATCACCCAGCCTTCGCTGAGCAAAACCATATCCAGACTGGAAGAGAATCTGGGCATGGCTCTTTTCGAAAGGAAGGGTAAGCGAATTCTGCTGAACCCTTACGGAAAAATATTCGAAAAACGTGTGCGCAGAATGTTCAGCGACATGGAGCAGGCACAGAGGGAATTGAAGGATATGGCAAAGCTGGAACAGAACCGCATAATAATCGGTTCCACAGTAGCGCGTATCATGCCAAAACTGCTCACGGATTTCCTTGGAACCCATCCCGATATCCTGTTCAACCTGATACAGATAACAAACCATGAAATGATACGTAAAAACCTTCTTGACGGTGACATAGACCTGAGCGTCTCCATCATGCCCATAGACGAACCAGGGGTGGAATGCCGGAGACAGGCGTCCGACGAGATACTCATTGCAGTTTCGAAAAATCACAGACTGGCAGGCAGAAAATCCGCCAGCCTGCTTGAGATAGCGGACGAGCCGCTGGTCTATCATTCATACGAAACGGGGCTGCGCAGGATAACAGATGCAATTCTTAAACAAATGAAAATCAACCCTAAAATATCTTTCGAGTGCACCACGCCGGAGATAATCTGCGAGCTTGCGGGGCAGGGGTTCGGCAACGCCATAATACCCGCTTCGTGGCTGGGGATGGTAGGAATGACGTCGCTTTCTGTCATGCACATAAGCGATTTCAAATGCGAAAGGGGCATATGGCTCTCCTGGGTGGAGGGCAGATATATGCCGCCGTCAGCGGAGGACTTCATAGTACATGCGGGGAGGCATTTTGCAAAAGGATACAGTCTCGACCGGTCACATATTTAAACAAAGTTAAAAGCCTGCACACGTAACGCATAGCTTCATCTATATTACTAAAAAGATAATTTCATGATTGACAAATTAAACAGATGCCGCTAAATTATACGGATACAAATATATATATTTTTCTATTTAAATAATTGCACATCAGCACAAATAGGCTCGATAATAAAAACATCGGGGTTAAAATGATCAGGTCTCTTTCTTCAAAACTTTTGTTCTTCATTCTGATTCTTCTCGCGCTCATGCTTGCTGCGGGAGGAGCATACTACTTCATTTTCCTGCACAATCTGAGGGAAACAAGAGCTGCCGCATTTTCAGCCGAAATGGCTCAAGGCGTCGAAAATGCCGTTAAGATTAAGCTGGATACAATCCAGACGCTCTCAATAACGCTCAGCCACAACAGAAAGATCATCGAATCTCTTGAATCCGGGGATCCGAAAAAGGCTGTCAAAGAACTTGCCCTGATAGAAAAGGAATATCATTCAGTGGATTTTAAAGGTACAGGATTTCATCTTATCAGAGCGGACATGCACAGCTTTTACCGTAGTTTCGACCCGAAACGCGGCGACGACATTTCATTCCGTTCCATGGTAAAGAAAGTTGTCGAAACAAAAAGCCCCGTTTCCGGAGTTGAAATCGGAAAAGCCGGAATGGGTCTGCGCGCGCTCTCACCCATATTTTCCGAAGACGGACGCTTCATAGGCATAATGGAACTGACCATGGGTGTCGGAAGCATATCAAGACAGTTTGAAAACGAAAAAAACTTCTTCATTCTGCTTGTTGACAAAAACGCTGTGGATACTGCCGCATACATGGAAAAGGCTTCCGATGTTGAAATAGGCGATAAATATCTGACTGCGAACAAAAAATGGTTCAGCGACAAAACTGTGACATGGGCGGAGAAAGCTCCTTTTGAGGAACTGGAAAGAACCGGAAAAGCTCTGAACGACGAGGCTCTTTACGGTCTCCATGAGATGAAGGACGCAAATGGAAAAGTTTACGGTGCGGCTCTTGTCGGAACAACCAGAGCAGAGTTTGACGCACGAACGGCGACACTAATAAACGCAGTACAGTTCATGTTTCTTATCAGCGGTTTCATGATATTGATCATGGTTGCGTTCATCATGTTTGTTCTGCGCAGAATGTTCATTGCACCTGTGAAACAGCTTGGAGATTTCTTTGCAGGCATGGGCACGGATCTGACAGTGCGGTTCGGGTATACGGGCAGAGACGAAATCGGCATGGTCGCGGAGAAACTCAACGAATTCATTGCGAATTTCCGCCAAATAGTCATAGAGATAAAAAGTGCATCCAGAGAGGTACAGTCCTCCACAGACACAATAAACAACATGGTTGACGCTGTAATAGGCGATTTCCGTGTTCTTTCGGACAAATCGGAAAGCATTTCTGCATCTTCTCAGGAAATGACTTCAACATCCACCGACATAGCCAAAAGCTGCCACATATCGGCAGCGGCCTCCAACAATACAACAGACACAACACAAAAAGGCATAAAGGCTGTCAACGATTCAGTCGATCAGCTTATGCTTATATCCGACAGAATTGCCGGAACATCGGAAGTTGTCAGCAAGCTGGATGAAAAATCTAACGAGATAGTATCAATAATCTCTGTTATCAAAGACATAGCAGATCAGACAAACCTTCTCGCACTGAATGCCGCCATTGAGGCAGCAAGAGCCGGTGAGGCTGGACGCGGTTTCGCAGTTGTCGCGGACGAAGTGAGGAAGCTGGCTGAAAAGAGTGCAACAGCCACTAAAGAGATAGAGGCGATGCTTTCGGGGATCCGAAAGGATACGGATACCGCCGTAAGCCAGATGTCAGAGCGTGTTGCCGAAGTCAAAGAGGGTTCCACACAGGCGGACACTGCAGGCGAAAACCTGACTGTCATACTTTCCCAGATTTCAGAGGTTGCGGCTCAGATAAACCAGATTGCAGCAGCCGCAGAAGAACAGAACGTTATAATACGCGGAATTTCGGACGACATCACCGAGGTTTCTCATATCGCAAAAAACAGTACCGACAGAGTTTCCAACCTTGTCGCTGAGTCCGAAAGCATGACAAGGGTCAGCCGTCAGCTTGAAGGGCTTGTAAGCAAATTCAAAGCATAACACCTGAGGCTCCGGCGTTCCTGCCGGAGCTTCTTTTTTTTCACGGCAACTCAAAAATATACATACATTAAACCGTCAATTATTTAATCATATGATTAATTACCAAGCTCACTTTTTTTATTTACTTGCCATGTTTAACATGCTAATGGTTGTTGTCCTGTACTGCAATACAGGGTAGGAGTTGTTTCAGGGGTAAACCAAACGGCGAAACACGTTCAGTAGACAACGCACAGCCTGCTGTCTATCTCACGAATACACATAGGTATTTTGTAAACATCGGAAACGGCTTCGCTTTTCAGACCCATGCACGGACAGAAATCCGCCTGCCTGCCGTTGTCCAGAAGAAGAATACTGTCCGCATAGCGCAGCGCAAGGTTAAGGTCGTGAATCACAACCAGTGTGCTCAACCCGGATTTCTGCGTAAGCTGTCGCGTGGTCTCCATTATATCTATCTGATTCTTCACATCAAGGTGGTTAACCGGTTCATCAAGTATAAGAACGGAAGTTTCCTGCACAATGGCGCGGGCTATCAGCACCTTCTGAAGCTCACCGCCGGAAAGCTCCGTGACATTCATTTCAAGCATATGGGTCAGCCCCAGCCTGTCGGCAACCTCCGCCACTCTTGCTCTGTCCTCTGCTGACGGATACCAGCTTATATAAGGCTTTCGGCCCAGCAAAACAGCATCCGCAACCGAGCTGGAAACTGCATCTGTCACCTGCGGCAGATACGCCACAACCTTTGCGCGCTCCCGCGGACTGAGCAACGTAAGTTCACTGCCCATATAGCCTACTGAGCCGCTCTCAGGCTTAATAAGCCCACTAATCACCTTCATCAGCGTAGACTTTCCGGCACCGTTAGGACCTATAACTGCGCAAAGTTCCCCAGTCCCCACACTGAATCCTATACCGTCAAGTATCTTTCTACCGTTTTTCAGGCTGTATGAAATATCTTTGACATCAAGCATTTTTAATCGACCTCCGCAAAAGAAGCCCAAGAAATACAGGCACTCCGGCAAAAGAGGTTATTACTCCGACAGGAAGCGCCGTCGGATAAAGTACCGCCTGTGCCGCAATATCCGCCGAAAGCAGAAGCACGCCCCCCAGAAGTCCCGCGGCAGGTATCAGAAATCCGTGCCCCGCCTGTCTGAAAACAAGCCTCACCATGTGGGGCGCTAGCAGCCCTATGAAACCTATGACACCGTAAAACGCAGTGGCAAAAGCCGCCATAACCGCTGTTACAACAAGCGAATACACCCGCACCTTTCTGACCTCGACCCCAAGCCCCGCCGCATAGGATTCACCCCACGCCACAGAGTTATAGTCCCAGCTGTATCTAAGCACGAAAAGCGTACCCGCAAGACAGACTCCCGCCATTGTGAGAGCCTCTGTCCAGCCTCCCTTCCCAAGGTCGCCGAACGTCCAGAAAACAGCCGCCGCAAGCTGGCTGTCCGTGGAAAAATACTGCAGAAGCATCGTGCAGGCTCCGAAAAAGGAGGAGACCGCAACACCTGCCAGTATAAGACCCTGAGGTGTCATGCCCCTTACGAACGAGAACAGCAGAATGACTGCGGAAGCCGCCAGCGAACCCGCGAAAGCGCCCGCCGCGACATAGCCCGGATTTCCGAGCACAACGCCGGAACCTGTAAACTGCGTACTGCCCGCACCGAGCACTATTATCGAAAATGCAGCCCCGAAAGCCGCACCCTGAGAAAGCCCAAGTGTGAACGATGAGGCGAGCGGGTTATTCAGCACATTCTGCAATATAACCCCGCACACCGCAAGGCTCATGCCTGTGAACACCGCTGCTGTTATCCTCGGCAGCCGCAGATAATATATAAAATATTCAAGATCTTTGTTGTCGCCGCTCAGAAAAAGTGCGGAAACGGTATCGCTCCACGAACCGCCTCCCTCGCCCCTGTGCAGCCCCGTCACAGTGGCGGCGAAAAGCAGCACAGCCATAACGGTGAAAAAAACTGCCTCTTTTCTCATTTTCCAAGTGGTTCCGTTCTCAGCCCGCCATCTTTCAGCACGACCTTACGGTAGCCGCCCGTATCTTTCTCAAACTGCTTATACAAAGGCACGCCGACAAACGCTGTAAATACCCTGTCCGCCTCAGCGGCAGGATCTATGTCTGCATATTTCTGCGGATAAGCCGCTTTCGCCGCCATAAAGGAGTTTGCGAGCATCACTTCAGGATTAACGTAATACGCGGTGTTGGGCAGCATCAGATATACTCTGCCATTTTTGAAAGCGGGTAGTTTTCCGAAAAGCTGCGGGTCGTCCCTGAACTGCTTCTGCATGACTGTGAGCCCTTCCGCATCCAGAAATACCAGAGGTGGCGAAATGCTCACGATAAATTCTTTATTTACGAACATCTGGCTTCTTTTTCCAGCTTTATGGGCTAGGTTTGAAATCTTAGCAATATTGAACGGCAGAAAATCACCCGCCGTGCTGTCTATCCCCTGAAACCCCTTATATGCTATACCGCCGACATATGCCTGAGTTTTCTGCGGAACATCAATATTAAGCCGGCTTATTATCTTCTTTATATACGCGTTAAGCTCCGCAGCACGCTTCTGCCTGCCAAGCACCTCACCTGTAAAGGTGATGGACTGCATATAGGTTTTAAGATCGAAAGAGCCTCTGCCGTAGCTCACGGCAACAACAGGTATCTTCAGCTTTCTGTAAAGCATGTCGGCAACGGTTCCGTCTTCGGCATTTATAAACACCACGTCCGGTTTAAGACCGATGATGGCTTCAACATTATAGCTCTGCGCAGGACCGCCCCTGCCCACCACGGGCAGATTTTTTACCATCTCCATGTTCGCATAGATATACGGCTTAGGAAAATTAGCCCGCTTATCAATATCCTCAACACCTACTGCAAGGTTCTGCGCCTTCATATATGTTACGAAGCTCATGCTGCTGCCGAGGGCTATCAGCCTTTCAACCCTGTCCGGCACCGTAACCTTGCGCCCCTGCATATCGGTAACTGTTTTTGCCTGTGCTGAAAAAACAGCGCAGAGCATCAGCAGGATGATTGTTAAACGTGCCATACGATTACCTCTATACGGTATTTCGTCCTGTCGATATACTCGCCCTTGCCGTTTCTGAACTGTTCAACGTATTCCCTGATATACTGTGCATCCAGAGGCACGTTATATGTAGAAAGCATGTCGTAAGCGTTCTTCGCCATCTCATCCAGAGTGCGCACAACCACCCATTCGCCGTCAACAACCTCCGCCGAATAGGCGTATTTATTACGATCCAGCCACTCTTTCATTTTGTATGAATCGCTGAAATCTCTCTGTTCTATGCCGAACTTTCCGTAAAGTCCGTTCAGCACTGCGGAATCCATTTTTCCTGCGAACCCCATATATGCTGCGCTTTTCAATGAGCAGTCTGTGACTTTGCGTCTCGCCTCGTCGGACTGAATGGCGGGTGTCATGGAACAGAAAACAACGTCATATTTCCTTTCAGGTGTAAAGCCTGCCCAGTCGGTGTGCACAGTGGTTATGTTGTTAACGCAGTACGCCTTCGCATCCTCACTCATGATGCGCAGCATCTCGCCGGAGATGTCCGTACCCGTGACGGTTTTCGCCTCTCTGGCTATGCGGATGGTATACATACCGCTGCCGCAGCCAACGTCCAGCACGTCTGCGTCTTTGAACACCACGCCCATCCGTTTTATCCTGTCCAGCATACCGGATTCGTAGTTATTCTCTTTATCCTCATATCTGGGAAAGGTCTGCGCCTTATTGTCCCAGAAATTCACCTGCTGATCTTTCGTTAAAGTGTCCATTTCACACTTACCCCCATGTTAAATCCAAGTGCGGGATATCCCCACGATTCCTCATAGTCCTCATCGGTTATGTTGTCCGCATACAGCTCAAGGGTGAGCTTTTCGGTCAGCTTATGTCTTATGCTGGCGTCAAACGTGGTGTAGCTGTCAAGTGTGGCAACGTCTTCGGCGTTGATTGCATATTCCCTTTCGCCGATGTACGTTGCGCCAACATCAAGCCACGTCTTTTCGGTTATCTTCCAGCTTAACCCCGCCTGTGCCTTATAGTCGGGAATATAGTCCACCTTTTCAAGATTATTGTCGGGATCTGCGGGGTCATCCTCTTTCTCAGTTTTCTGATACGTTACGCCGAAATTACCGGAAAGGTTTTTGGTTATGCCGTGTGCGCCTGTCAGCGTTAAACCTAAAAATTTCGCCTGCGCGTTGTATGCCGCCCACGACGTTTTTGTAGATGTCAGCGAAACGGGGACAGACTTGTGCATAATGTAGTCGTCAACGTCATAGTAATAGGCTGAGAGCTGAATGAATTCATCACGGGAGAAACTGTGTCTGAACGCTGCATCGATGGCATTTGCTTTTTCAGGTTTAAGCCCGCCTTCAAGATACGCTATCTGCCCTGCATTTGACTGTGAGTTCCAGTAGACTTCAGGCAGCGTGGGCGTTCTGTAGTTCTGATAAACGAACAGGGAAACCTTGTCCGAATGGGTTATAGCATAAGTTGCGCCGAGTTTCGGGGTTACCGCAGATTCCGTGAAGTCGGCTCCCTCCACGTCGGAATCGAAAACATCGTATCTCGCACCGAAATTCAGAGTCAGCCTTTCGGTGACGCTGTAAGCATCGGAGATGAAAAGTCCATCCGTACGGGCATCGTTTCCGCCGGAATCAGACATAGTACCTTTCCAGCCGTTCTGTACCGCGCTGTTATAGTTGGTATCGACATAATTAACATCAATGCCGCCGGATTTCAGGTGTTTCTGTTCAGCGCCCGCAACGATAAAATGGCTTCCGGCAGTAATCTCCGTTTTCAGTTTGAACCCGTAGCTCCTGTCAACCTCAACGTCCCTGTCCAAAACAAGGTCGCCTTCGGCTGTTTCTGTCGCATCAAAATTGTCCATGGGACTTGTCTGGGCAAGGAGTCTTGATTCTATGTCGGCATAGTTCTTCTCTGTCCTGTCCTCAATGTTTTTATATGCAGATGCCTCCACATAAACGTTCTGCCCTAAGAACTGGGAATATTTCACATCGAGCAGCTGGCGTATCTTCGTCCAGTATGCGCCGTCGCCTATAACAGTCATTGATGGTGTCGGCGTGCCTCCTGCGAATGTCTCCCCGCTTGAAAGAGGATAATCGCCGTATATCTTCGTATTGAATCCTGCAAGATTGGGATCCGAATCGCTTCCGGGAACGCCGTCCGCACGGTTGGTGCGTATAAGTCCGCGCCTGGTTTTGGTATAGTTATAGCCGAACACCAGTTCGCCGCCATCCCAAGGTGTTTTCAGATAGACTTTGGGAGCGATATGGAACGATTCATAATCGTTGTTGAGAAGGTATTCCTCCGCCTGCTGGTGGCTGACACCGAGACTGACCCCAACAGCCCCGAACTGCTGTGAATATGCAGCACGGACATTGTGGAAATCGTCGGCATTGTCCCATCCGCCAAGGGTGCCGTAAATGCTGAGTTCGGGCTCCTTTGCCGGATGTGCCGTGTATGCGTTGATAACGCCGCCGAGGGCGCTGTTGCCGTATTCCGCAGAGCTTCCGCCCTTGATTATTTCAATGCGGTCAATGCTGTCCAGCGGGATAGTTCCGAAATCTATATAGTTGCCGCCGACGTTACCTGTGGAGCTTATGCTTCTGCCGTCCAGATTGAGGAGTATCCGCTTGCTCTCCATACCTCTTATGGAAAGCACGTCACCGCTGTCGCCGAACGCAGCTTTACGCTTCATGGAAATTTCAGGATCTTTTGAAATGAAATCCGCGATATTGTTGCTGCGGTTTTTTTCAACAACCTTTGCGTCGGTCTTGTCCAGAGTATCTGTTCCGCCTGAATATGCCGTATCTTCATAAGTAATACTGTCGAGATAGTAGGTGTCCTGCATAAGACTGTCCGCCATCGCTGATGCAGCTATCATAATCATTAAGCAGGTCAATAACTTTTTCATATTGCCTCCTCCGGTTCTTCAGAAAATTAAACAACCGTACAGAGGCAATGTCAATACAAAAGTATGACTTTTTTTAAATTAGTATTACCATGAAATCAG
This sequence comes from Seleniivibrio woodruffii, assembly GCF_029267515.1. Classification (GTDB taxonomy): domain Bacteria; phylum Chrysiogenota; class Deferribacteres; order Deferribacterales; family Geovibrionaceae; genus Seleniivibrio; species Seleniivibrio woodruffii_A. The sequence continues at coordinate 472,686 of NZ_JAJUIS010000001.1, read as the reverse complement.
CAATATATGGTATTTTATTGCGGAAAAAGAATTTTTTCAGTTTACATATTTGATAAGAAGACCGATGATCACAACAACCAGCAGCATGAACAGAAGTCTCCCGTTATAATGTTCATCATGGCCGTATTGTTTTTCATCTTTTTCTTTGTCTTCGTCATGCACGGAAAGCATCTGGTTACCTCGAAAATTAAAATAAAGCACAATTTTATAGTTAATGCTCCGGCGTGTAAAGCGGAATAACCGTATCAACGATTCCATTAAACCATATATCCGCACATATCGCATTAATTATTGACAATACGGGGTAATTACAAAACAAGCCAAGTTTTGTCAATAATTTAGATTTTGAATACAAAGTCTTTGTTAACTTTTTAAAATAAAATGTCAATTCTAGTTATATAAAATTTTAAATCCTGATTCTACAATATTAACAATACAATATGCCTCAATATATCTGCCGCAGTGCTTTTCCGATACTTTTTATTATTATTTTATTAAAAATATAATACTATTGATAAATATAGTATATTTTATCTTATTATACTCTTGTATAATAACTTTTCTAAATTGATAGTCATCCTTACTTAAATTACAGGTAAAATTCACTTTGCCTCCATAATCAAATGTTTTATTATAAATAATTGTTAAATTTAGATTATTTTTACACCTACCACTACTGATAGCCGTATTTTTTTGTATACAAGCATTTGTTTTTCTGTTTAAACTCCATAATTATTACTGTTATTGTCAAGGGGTGTAAAACATGAAACAGTTGCAGGCCGTAGTCGGCAAGATAAGCGGCAATTACTATGCCAGCACGCCGGAAGGCGAGGTAAGACTTCTTAAAGAGGGCGATCCTGTTTATGAAGGGGAAGCTGTCTATTCACAGAACGAAGGTTCAGAAGGCAACTTCATCGAGCTTAACCGTGTCAACGGCGAAACAGTTGTTCTCACAGATACTTCATATTATCTGGTTGAAAACAACGTAACCGGAAACGACCAGACGGAAAAACCTCAGACAACGCGTGTGGACACGCAGGACACAGAGGAAACCGTGCGCGGGCGGGCTCGCGACGATGCACCCCGCGGACAGCAGCAGGAGGAGACTGCAATCTCTTCCGAACAGTCATCAGGGGAACAAATTCAGCCAGCCATCATAACCGTAAACTATCAGCCGGAACCATCCGCACCTGCAATCGTGGACGAAACAACCGGAACGGGACAGGAAACTCCACAGTCTCCGGTTTCCGAGGCGGCAAACAATGCTCCCTCTTCCTATGACAGCGTTGTCACAGGAACGGAGGACACTCCCTATGTATTCACACTTTCAGATTTCGGATTTGCCGATATTGACGGCGATCTTTTGCAAACCATACGGATAGATACGCTGCCTGCTGACGGCACACTGCTCATCGGCGGCGTACCCGCTCCCGCAGGAACAACGGTCACACCTGAACAGATATCTTCGGGGCAGCTCACTTTTATGCCGGATACAGATGAAAACGGGCAAAACTATACTACATTCCTTTTCAGCGTGTCGGATGGGAAAGAATACAGCGCACAGCCGGGAAATATGACAGTGCATATCGTGCCTGTGGACGACCCGACGGTATTCACCAACGGCACTATCAACCCTGCCGTTTTCACAGAGAACGGTTCCGCAACTGCAATTGCGGACGGAATAACACTCAAAGACACTGACTCAGGCATAATCAGCACAACTGTAAAGATAGAAGGGCTCACCGCAGGGGATATCCTGCATTGCAACCCGCCTGCGGGCAGCGGGCTTACAGCCTCATACGACGCTGCAACAGGCATATTGACAATTACCGGCACAGCGGCACCGGAGGTTTACAGTTCAGTTCTTTCATCCATCACTTTCAGCACCACATCCGAAGACCCCACAGACAACACTGAAGCCGGAACCAGAACAATCACATGGACAGTTACAAACTCTGAAAACCTAATAACCACATTAAATTCAATAGTAACCGTAATACCCGCAACGGATAATCCTGAACTGACTGTCAGCGGCGACGCAGACTACAAGGCAGGAGGAAGCGATATTACCGCGCTTTCGGAAATCACCATAACCGACGTTGACGATACACATATGAGCGGAGCTGTGGTGCGCATAACGGATGGTTTCACAAACGGGGACTACCTCACCGCAATTACAGCCGGAACGACCATAACAGCCGTATACAACGCTGCCACCGGAACCCTGACGCTTACAGGAACCGACACAACAGAAAATTACCGCACGGTTCTTGCAGGCATCAGCTTCGGTTCGACCAACCCAGCGCCCACAACAGACAGCGCCACGCGTGAGATAACATGGGTGGTGACCGATGCGGACAGCGACCTTGCGGGAGCTGGCACAAGTCAGACAGGCACAAGCACAATAACAATAGACGGAGTCCCGCTGGCAAATCAGGCGGACGATAAAGAGATAGCCGAAAGCGAGACGGCAACAGGAAACCTCTTCACAGACGGTTCCGACTATGCCGACGGAAAGGATTTTGTTCCGGAAAACGGTACTCCCCAAGTCTATGAGGTGCGCTATTACGACACCACAGGTCAGCAGCAGACAATCGGGCTTACGGATACCGTAACGGTTATCGAAACGCTTTACGGCGAACTGACCATAAACAAAGAAACGGGGGAATATTCCTTTAAAGCGGACGACGTACTCAACCACCCGTCGGGCAACACCCTTACGGAAACTTTCAGCTACAGCATAAAAGATATGTCCGACGGCGATATTTCAAACTTCGCCGACCAGAATATAGTCATTTACGACGGAGACGACCCCGCCATAAGCCCAGAGAACTCCGCAGTAAGCGAGATGAACCTGCCCGGCGGTATAACACCAGATCCGTCGGCTCTGATTAAAACCGGAACTCTCGGCGTTGAAGGCGGAAGCGACGATTTCTCCGTGCGTTTCGGCGACAATATCGTAACACAGCTCACGAACATGGGGCTTACATCAGGCGGTCACGACGTTACATACGAACTCTCCGCGGACGGACTTACAGTCACGGCAACGGCAGACGGCACAGAGGTCTTCACAATAACCATCACAAACCCGACGACTGAATCCGCGGGCTACACGTTCGAGTTGAAACAGCCGCTGGACAGCAGCGAGGACGTGATATATACCTTCCCCGTCACAGTCACAGACTCCGACGGCGACAGCGTTGACGGCTCTTTTACAGTGACGGTGAGCGACGAGGCTCCCATCGCCAATCAGGCGGCGGACAAGGATATCACCGAAAAATATTATGACGGCGCAGACGTTAGCGTTACAGGCAACCTGCTCACAGACGGGGCTGACTATGCCGATGGTCAGGACTATGTTCCTGCAGGCGGCACAGCGCAGATAAATCAGATAAAATATTACGACGAAAACGGCGTTCAGCAGACTTTTACGCTGACAGAAACAACAACCGTACTGAACACAAAATACGGCGAGCTGACCATCAACCGCGAAACGGGAGATTACAGCTATACCACTGACACTCCCGCAGACCACACAGGTTCCGACGCTGTAACGGAAACGTTCAGCTATAACATCAAAGACATCACCGACGGTCAGGTTTCAAACTTCGCAGATCAGGACATTATCATCCGCGACGGCAACGACCCGGTCTTCGTTTCCGCAACAGACGTCACAGTTGAGGAGACCGATTTCACAGGCGGGCTTGCCGGAGAAACCAATGCGGAGCTTACCGAAACAGGACTGATAAACGTGACAGGCGGAAGCGACACTTTCGACGTCACAATTAACGATAGTATCGTGAGCCAGCTTGAGGCGCTCAACATCACCGCCGGCGGACAGACTGTAACATACGCTCTGTCTTCGGACGGACACACTCTGACTGCGACCGCCGACGGTACGGAAGTTTTCGTGCTGACGCTCACCGGAACGGATACGGACACAGCGGGCTACAGCTTTACACTGAAAACACCCATAGACCGCGCGGACGACCTTACGTTCACTGTGCCGCTTGACATCACCGATGCTGACGGCGACACTGCGGCGGGTTCTTTTGACATCACCATAGTTGACGACGAACCAGTGGCGTATACATCCGCCGACGTGAACGTAACTGAGCGGTCATACGACGGAACGGCAAACACTGTGGACGGCAATCTATTCACCGACGGCAGCGACTTTGTGCCGAACGGCGGCACTGGACAGATATATCAGGTGAAATACTACGATGCGGCGGGGGATTTGCAGACAGTAACCCTCACCCAGACGGAAACCACACTTGATACAGAATACGGCAGCCTGACAATCAACCGCGACACAGGCGCATATACCTTCACAGCCGACCAGACAATCGACCACCCTGTCGGCAACGAAGTTACTGAAACGTTTGAATATAACTTCAAAGATACGTCAGACGGCGACGTTTCAAACTTCGCCACCCAGAACGTAATAATAACAGATGGTGCGAATCCGACGATAGGGACACCAGAATCGTCAACAGTTTACGAAGCATCTCTGTCAGGCGGCTCTGACCCCGATGCGACGGCACTCACGCAGACGGGAAGCCTCAACGTTGCAGGCGGAAGCGACACGTTCGATACCGTCTTCACTCAGGGCACTTTGGACTATATGAACGGTCTCGGACTGACAACGCCCGACGGCACCTCCATAACCTACAGCATCAGCAACAACGGTCACACTCTGACTGCATCGGCAGGAGGAAGCACCGTTTTCACCTCTGAAATAACAGATCCGGCGGAGGACACCGCCGGATACAGCTTCAGCCTCAGCGGATCCATCAAAGATTCAGGCGACGTCACTCTCGCGATCCCGTTCACAGTGACCGACCACGACGGCGACAGCGTATCATCATCGTTCGGAGTGACCATCGTTGACGATGAACCTGCTGCATATCAGGCGGCCGACAAAGAACTTTTTGAGAAATCATACGACGGTTCCACAAACACCGTAACAGGCAACCTGCTCACAGACGGCGCGGACAGCAGCGAAGGAAAGGACTTCCTGCCTGTGGGCGGCACAGGACAGATATATCAGGTAACGTATTACAATGCAGCAGGTGTGCTGACAACTGTAACGCTGTCAACCCTCAACACGACACTTGATACCCGATATGGAAGTCTGAGCATTAACCGCAACACAGGCGCATATACCTTCACAGCCGACCAGACAATAGATCACCCTGTCGGCAACAGCGTAACGGAAACTTTCAGCTACAGCATAAAGGACACATCCGACGGCGATATTTCAAACTTCGCAACCCAGAATATCATAGTTAAGGATGGCACAGATCCCGACATAGAATCAGGAGCATCCGCCGAACTTTATGAAGAGAATCTGGAAAACGGCTCCGACCCCGACGCGGCGGCGCTGACCAAGACAGGCAGCCTTAACGTTACGGGCGGAAGCGACACGTTCGATACGAAATTCACCGAAACCACAAAAGCGTATGTAGCAGGTCTGAACCTCAGCTCCAACAATTCGGACATAACAGCGGATACGATAACCATATCCGCAGACGGGCACACCATGACCGTTAAGAACGAGGCGGGAGAAACCGTTTTCACAGTGAGCATCACCAACCCGACAGCGGACAACGCCGGATACACATTCGTTCTCAGCGATAACTTTGACAAAGGTTCGGATGTTATCCTTGAACTGCCCTACACGGTCACAGACCATGACGGCGACAAAGACGACGGCACGCTCACCGTTACGGTGCATGATGACGCGTCGCCCGAAACCATGAACATATCGCTGGACGAGGACGATTCCATCACGTTCACAACAAACGCGGACGTTAAACAGGGTTCAACGGACATAACTCAGGGCGGGCACGGGACAGCCGTAATAGACGCTGACGGAAAGATAACCTATACCCCCGATGCAAATTTCAGCGGCACCGACAGTTTCACCTATACAACAACCACAGACAGTGGCGTTGAGAAAACCACAACCGTTTATGTCACTGTCAACCCCGTATCAGATGCTCCTACATGGACAGGCACGACATCCTACAACACACCTGAGGATACGAACGTCACCCTCACCGGACTCACAATCCCCGTAATATCTGACAACACTGACCAGAGCACAGGTGCGGGCGACCACGGGGAAAGGCTGGGCTATATAACGCTCACAGGCATAGACAGCGGAGTGCTCATAAAGAACGGCAGCGACACGATATTCACTGCAACAGGCTCAAATACCCTTACGGTGGTGATTGTTGACGGCAGCGGCAACCTTGACACAAACTATCACTACACAGACCTCGACGAAAACGCGGCGGGAGTCATAAAGCTCACCGCGGCAGAGTATCAGGCGCTAACCTTCGTTCCGCCTTCAAACAGCGGCACGGACGTTACCTTCACTGTTCACGCCACCAGTTATGAAACCGATGACGACGGCAACAGGCTTGCAGGTGTTGCAGGTGCGGAAAGCACCAGCAACGTTCGCGTGGATGTCTACGCCGTGACAGATCCGGTTGATATAGCGCTTGCGGGCGGTGCAACAACGACTGTTGACGAGGACAGTTGGGTAAGGATAGACAACCTTTTCACCCAGACCAAAAACGACACGAACTCGGAAACCTATACAATAACCATCTCAAATCTTCCTGCGGGATGGACATATAAGATAGGCGCTTCCGGCACGGAAACCTCCATCACCGGAGGAACCTTCACTGTGGCTGCCAACTCGCAGATATATCTTAAACCGCCCCACAACGATTCAACGGACGTTACAGGACTGCGGGCGACGCTCACCGCTCTGGACAGCGACAGCGACCACAAAACCGCCATAACTCCTACATCGGACTACGTTGACTTCGGCATCACCGTAAATCCCGTTTCCGATAAACCCACAATAAGCGGTTCAGGCAGCGGACAAGAAGACACGAAAATAGCCTTCACCATAACCGCCGCCATAACCGATACCAGCACTGCAACGGGTGACGACAACTCGTCCGAAACACTTAAAACCGTTACGATATCGAATATTCCGCTCGGCGCGAAACTTTACAGTGCTGACGGACTCACACAGCTTACCGATGGTACTGTAACAAGCTACGTCGTCCCCGGCGACGTTGACGCTACGACCTATTCCGGTTCGTTCAGAATACTGCCGCCGCAGGATTCAAACACCGATATTAACCTCACAGTCACCGTTACTGAGACTGAAAGCGATTCAGGCGCAACACTTGCGACAAACTCCGCAACGGTGAAGATAGACGTTATCGGAGTTGTGGACACCATCGAAGGCGACGCGGATTACGACGATTCCGGCAGACTGTACGTTGAGATTGACAATACGCTCACCACAGGCGCAACGACCACACTTTCAACAAACGAGGATACGAAAGTTGACCTCGGCATTAACCTTAACAGCTATGAAAACGAGACCAACGGAACAACAGACAGTTCCGAGAAGATAACCGTTATCATTCAGAACAGCGACACCGGTAACGGCAGCGGGTTCACCGTTGTTGACGTAAGCGGCAACAAGATCGGAACGCTCACAGCAACCGGATGGCAGCTTACAAAAGAACAGGCTGAATCGGCACATATAATGCCCGAACTGAACTACAGCGGAACGCTCAACCTGAACGTTATCACAACCATTAAGGATATGAATGCTTCCGGCGGCACAGACGACACCAACATCCAGACGGATGCTGTTCAGATAACCGTCAATCCTGTCACGGACGCGCCTGACATTGCAGTCCGCGAGGTATTCACAAAAGAGGATCAGACCGTTGAACTGGATTTCCGCCCCGTCATAACCGACACTTCGGAAACACCTCTGTCCGTCACCATTGCGGACATCCCCGCAGGTGCCGTGCTGAAACTGGCTGACGGAACTTCACTTGACGTAAGCTCAGGTTCGATAGTCCTTAATATAGGAACAGTCAGGAACCTCGGCACAAATACGCTTACCATGGAAGACCTCTCCACGCTCCGGTTTACACCGCCCGCCGAATCAAACGGCGACATAATACTGAAGGTCACTCCCGAAATTCAGGATGAAAGCGGAGCGGCATCCGAAAGCGACGTTATAGACGTAACAGTCCACGTTCAGGGTGTTGCGGATATGCCCGAAGTTACATTCACAGACGCACCCAACAGCGATCCCTACGTTGACGGTTCACCCGTTTCCGACGGCGACACATATACATCAGGCGATGTAAGCATCAGAGGTCTTGAGCTGACAGGTTCCGGTTTCAACGGAATATCTCTGGGCATGGTCGGTGCCAGCGGCGAAACAGGCTCTGACGGCTCCGAAACCATCTCCTACCTCATAGACAACGTTCCGTCAGACGTGAAACTCGTAGCGGCGGACGGGACCACAATAGTTGGAACATACATGGGCGCGGGAACGGACGGCGGCAGTAAATGGTCGCTCACTCAGGCGGAAGTTGCGGGGCTTATGTTCAAAACACCGACAAACTTCTCAGGTATCATATCCGGTATAACCCTTTACACCATAGCAACAGAGAACGACGGCGATTCTATTAAAACAGAGATGCCCATCACGCTGGAAGTGCAGTCGGTGATAACCACTACAAACAGTATAATCGGCACCGCATCCGGTGTTGAAGACGAAAACATTTCACTCGGCTTCGGCGGAACGGCGGAAAGCAGCGAGATTATCACTGAAATACGCATCCCCGTTGCCAGCATAGACGCACTCGGAGTGACCCTGTACCACAACGGTGTGGAGGTCACAAACATAGCGGGCGGCTATTACATTATCACTGACGATTTCGACAAAATAACCATATCAAACCCGCAGGCGCAGTATTCAGGCAGCGGCGATTACACAATAACAGGTGTTGAGGTGGACATCAAAGACCTCACGGATACCGACACGGCGTCGCTTGTTACTGAAACCACAGTAATAAACGACATGCCCATCGTCATTTCGCCTGTTGCGGACGTACCTGATATATCAATAGCCGACGACACCCTTGACGGCGCTTGCAGCAGCGGAGTTATCCCCCTCGGTCTCAGCGCAACATACGCCGACAGCGACGGTTCGGAAACCCACTATTTCATAATCAAAGGGGTACCGGACGGATGTCTGCTCACCAACGCAAGCTACAACGGCGACGGCACATGGTATGTTGACAAAGCTGACCTTTCATCCGTCGGGATCGACGTTTACCCCGGCGCTGTCGCAGGAGACTACACGCTTACAGTGGAAGGCTACTCCATAGACGGCGAAAGCACTGACAGAGGCAGCGAAACCATAGACTTCACAATCACGGACGGTTCCTGTACCGGAGGACCCTCCGACGACCACACGGTATTCCCGCCGTTTCTGACAGTCGTCCCCCAAACGGTCAGCGAAGATTCCGCATCTGTTCTTCTTGGCAGCTTCGTGACACAGGCGGAACTGGATGATGCTTCCGACCCCACAGGAACGGAGACGCTCAGCTTCGTAATAAAAGACGTGCCCGAAGGCATGACCATATCTTCGCTGGACGAAACCAAGGTTCGTCTGGTGGACTACATCGATGAAGAGGGCGAACCAGCCATCAGGGTGTTCATGGTGGGCGGAACCTCCGTCACTGAAGCGCTGGACAATGTTCAGATTACAATCCCTGCGGATTTCAGCGGCGATACGAAATTCACCCTTATTGCAGCAGCGACTGAAACAGGCGACGGCTACCCCGAATCGGCATTCACCGAGCGGGAGATAACAGTCCACGTCAATCCGGTTGCGGACGCTCTTACAGCATCCGCAGGCGTTTCATCAGTCGTTGAGGATGCTGTTACACAGCTTAAACTGAGCCTCGGCACAGCAGACAGCAGCACTGACGTTAACGATGGCGGTCTGGAAACCGTCAGCAACGTAAGCCTTACCATAACAAACGGCTATTTCACAAAATCAGACGGAACGCATCTTTCAGACACCATAGCGGTGACTGTGGAAGCCGACGGAACCGTGAAATACGGCACTGAAACAGTATATATAGTGTCCAAAGAACAGGATTCCGGCACTATATCAATAGCAGTTGAAGCGGATGTAACCGACACCGGCGTGGTTGATTCCGTCACTCAGACCGACACGGCTATAGACCGGACGGCTACAGTAACCATAGACGTTACGCCTCAGCCCGACCCCGCAGGTGCACCCGACGGAACAACCGTTCCCGCGGAACTGAGCGTCGAAAATGCAGTAACGAATGAGGACACAAAGGTGCTTCTGGATATCACAGCGGTGTTCAGAGACACGGACGGTTCAGAGATACACTCACTCAAACTCACGGGAATACCCCTTGGCGCGCTCATTGTTAACGCGGCTGGTGAGCTTGTGGGGCAGAACAACGGCGACGGCACATGGAAAGGCTCCGAAGCGGACGTTGCGGCGGGCATATATTTCGTGCCGCCTGCAAACTGGAGCGGAACGCAAACCCTCGGTCTGACGGTTTACGCCATTGAGCAGGAGACATTTGAAACCGCCACAAACTCCACTGCGTTCACAGTGACGGTCAACCCCATAGCCGACGGCGTGGTGGCTACGCTGCATCAGGCGTCAGGCGATCAGGGCGATTTCATCCGCCCGGCAGGAGACACAGGATTTTTTGAAGGCGCGCTGATAGAGACTGAAGTGTTCAAGCAGTCTCCATATTACGCCGACGCGCAGCCGGATGATTCCAGATTGGACGAGCTTTACACAGTATCGTTCAGCGGAGTGGACAGCGGCATGGCGTTCTATTACGAAGACGGAAACGGGTATCACCTGCTTAAAGACGAAAATTCTGCGGACGACGTTTACACCGTCAGCAAACTTACGCAGGAACAGCTCGATTCACTCAGCTTCGTTTCCAAAGACACGTCAGGCACCATAGGGCTTGACATAAGCATCGCCTCTCAGGAGGTTGACGCAGACGGAAACGTTGTAAGTACATCCGCGGCATCGACAGGAACTCTGGTGGTAACAGTGAACGAAGCCGCCGATACGCACCACATTGACACGCTCAGCGGAAACACATTCACATTCGACACGGCAATTGCCCACGCAACGTCCACTGACGACGCAGCGGGGCTGAACGTTTCAGGCTCCACCCTGACCGTTACACCGTCCGGCACGGAAGCCTTCGACGTGACGGTTTCCGACAGCGCGGACACCCACCTTGCAACCATCCACTACGGAACATCCGGTGCGGATACGTTCAGCTATAACAGCAGCGACGTTTTTATGGGGCTTGGCGGGAACGACACCATTAAACTTTCCGACAGCATAGATCTGGATTCTGCAAAATCGCAGATGTCTTCCATAGAGAAGATTGACATGGCTAACGGAAGCGCAAACAGCATCGATAGCCTTTCTGTGGAGAATGTTAAAGATATTCTCGGAGATTCCACAACGCTCACAATCGAGGGGGATTCAAGCGACAGCGTTTCCCTTGACGGCGACTGGGGAACGGCGACCACAGATGGCAGTTATAACGTTTACACCGCAGGTTTAGACGGCGTTGATTATACGATAAAAATTCATAATGACGTTAACGTAGGATAGGAGGAGTGATGAAAAGGGTTATTGCAGGCATAGTGGGGCTGCTCTGTGCCACAGCACACGGAATGACATTACAGGAAATGGCGAACGAGGTTGTTAAAACCAACCCCGCTGCGCAGGAACAGGTGAAGAGCTACAACTCGCTGTATCAGGAATACAGAAAGGCGAAGGGAGGATATCTCCCCCGTCTGGATATCTACGGCGGGATAGGTCACGAATGGGTGAACAACTCAAACACCAACTGGGAGGACTGGGACACGGATTTCTACTCAGGCAAAGTTGTACTGAGACAGGATCTCTTCAAAGGTTTCGGCGTGCAGAACGAGGTGAAGAAACAGCTCTCGAAGATACGCTCAACCCAGTATCTGTATTACAACGAGGTAAACACCCTCTGTTTCGAATCGGCGCAGCAGTATACGAACGCGCTTAAAACAATGACCATACTGGACATCTCCAACAGGAACATAAAACAGCAGGAGGAGTACCAGAAGCTCATAAAAGAAAGAGTCGATTCCGGTATTGACAACGGTTACGACCTTGAAAGAGCCAACGCAAAGCTGGCTACACTGCAAACGGACAACCTTGTCAAACTTAACGATTACAAGGAAGCTGTTATACGCACCCAGAAACTTCTGGGCAGGTTCCTCGACGGGCTGGACATGACCCGACCGGAACTTGACAGCGCACTTCTGCCATATTCCCTTCAGGAGAGCGTTGAGATACTAAACAAGAACAACCCGATGCTCGTTTCGTCCATATACGACATCGAATACTACAAAAACAGCCAAAAAGAGAGTAAAAAAGACTACTGGCCTGAAATATATGCGGAGCTGAGCCACGACCTTTCAAACGATATGGGCGGCACGGACGGGCTTGAAAGGGAGACGAAGGCTTCCATAAACCTTCACTATAACCTGTTCAACGGAACAAAGGACTACAGAGAGGTGCAGAAGAACATAAGCCTTGTCCACAAAGCTGTTGAAACAAGAAACCGCGTGGCAAGAGACCTTAACAACGACCTGCAGCTCACGTGGTCTGCCCACAGACTTCTTGCGCAGCAGCTCACCCTTCTGCAAAAGAACAGAAACGCACTGGTCAAAGTTCAGAAAGCCTATAAATCAGAATTTAAGATAGGCAAAAGAAAGGTAATCGACATAATGGATCTCGAAAACGAGATATACAACATTGACGTGAAGATAGCCGCCACGAACTACGAACTGCTTCTGTTCAAATATAAACTGCTTTACACCACAGGGAATCTGCCTGAGGTAATGGGCGTTAAACTCGCCATAACAGAGAAAGAGGGCGACAAGCTCACAGTTATAAAAGACACCCTGCCCGTAAGCGACGACAAGGATACGGACAAGGTTGGCGACGCAAAAGACTTCTGCCAAAACTCACAGGGAGACACCGAGATAAGCGGATGCGACGCTAAATCCACAGCAGGGTTCCTTAACGACAGGTTCGAAGAGCCGAAAGCGGTCATAAAGTCCAATTTGATAAGAAATACGGGCGAGCTTAAACAGAATAAAATGACCAAAAACACTCTTACAACCATAGCTCTCACGTTCTTTAAAAACAAAGAGAACGAGTTCACACCCGAATCCGTTGAACTTATGCGCGAGATAGTTACCCAGCTTAAAGAGGCATCCGCCGACAACAACATAGACATCTTTGTCTATTCAAAGGACAACGGAAACGGAAACGAGGACTATATCCTCTCTTCAAAACGAGCATACAACATGTTCCGTGTGATGCTGAAAAACAACATCGTTATGTCCAGCCTCACGGCATATGGCAAAGCATATCCTTCCGGCACAACCGACATGCCGGAAAACTATATCCAGATAGCTGTTACAGACCAGAACAACGCGCAGGAGGACGTTTACGAACTGTTCTCAACATCCGCACTCTCCTTTAAAGGAGCAAAACCGGAAAAAGCAGACGACACGGGCAGATTGGACGAAGTTGCTCTGGACACCATGAAACACTTTGCAGCAATGGCAAGAACTCAGGCGGCAAACGTTAAGGTTGACGTCATAAATTTCAGCTATGACAAAAAGAACGCAGCCGCAAATAAAAGCGTAAGTGACGCACGCGCTGCACTGGCTGCGAAAGAGCTTGAAAAAATGGGAATGGATAACGTTATCATCACAAGTTTCGGCATCGACCACGAGTTGAATGAGGACGATATCACGGCGGACAGGAACACGCCCAAGAACAGAACTTATATCATTATGCACAAATAATAATTTTAAAAGACTCGGGGTGCTCTCTGCAATGGGTGCCCCGTGTTTTATATGCGGGCTGAAACAAGATGGAAACAAAAGTATCTGCTATCGACAACGGGTCGTTCTTCAACGCCCTGCACCTATTTATCTGCCTCTATGAAAGGCAGATAAACCCCGCCGTGCTCATTTCCGACATCCCCATGGAAGAGGGAAAGACCATCCCAGACATGCTGGGAATAACCGGAAAGAGATTCACAGCACAGCTCATTGCTGAAAAATTCGGAATGAAATCACAGTTCATCAGAAAAAATATCGCGGATATCCATCCCGACGCCGCTCCCTTCATCTTTTTTATGAAAGACGGAACGGCTGCAGTTGCGGACTCATTTGATAAAGAGAACGGTACCGTCAGAATAATCACAAAGGACGGCGAAACGGTCTGTAAACCGGAAGAGGCAAATTCCGCAGATGCCGCATTTCTTCTTAAACGGGAAACGGTTTTCAACGATTCACGGATAACTGAAAAGAAGAGCGCGTGGTTCTTCGAAGCTGTGAAAATGTCCGACGGAATCTATGCAAACGTTCTGCTTGCATCGCTGTTCATAAACATCTTTGCGGTGGTCACGCCGCTTTTCACCATGAACGTTTACGACAGAATAGTGCCCAACAACGCTGTGGAATCGCTCTGGGCGCTCTCAATCGGTGTTGTTATAGTCTTCGTATTCGATTCGATCCTGAAATACCTGCGCCACCACTTCCTTGAAGTTTCAGCGAAAAAGACCGAGATGATGCTGTCCAGCAGGCTGTTCGGAAAGGTCATGGACTACAGACTTTCAGACAGACCCAAGGTCATAGGTTCTTTCGCATCGAACATAAAAGATTTTGACATGATACGGAACTTCCTCTCCTCCTCCACTCTGGCGGTGTTTGTGGATTTCCCGTTCATGGTTATATTCTTCGCGGTAATAGCCTACATAGGCGGCACTCTGCTGTTTTTCATACCGCTCATCATCTGCATCCTGATACTCGCATACGCCTTCATAATCCGCAAACCTCTGCAAACTCTCATTCAGGACAGCTATACCATATCCGCCCGAAAGAACGGACTGCTCATAGAATCGCTCAAGTGCCTTGAGACGATAAAGTCTTTCAACTATCACAAGTTCCGCCTCTGGGAATGGGACAGCATCGTGGCGAAAGCCGCCAGCCAGTCAAAAGCCGTTAAGGGCTATTCCTATACCATGAACACCTTTTTCGGTGCCATGGTGTCCTTCAACACGGTCTGCGTTATAATCGCCGGCACCTACCTGATAGGCAACAACGAACTCACCACGGGCGGGCTTATCGCCGTTGTAATGCTCTCATCCCGCGCTCTCTCCCCCGTCGGGCAGGCGATATCCCTTATCACCACCTACGATCAGGCTAAAGTGGCGTATAAAGGCATAGACGACATCATGCAGAAGAACACCGAATCGGAGAACAGGAAAGACCTTGTGGCACCTACGGATTTCAAAGGCGCAGTGGAGTTTCGCAACGTTACGTTCAAATATTTCGAAGAGGGCGTAAGCGTCCTGAAAAACGTAAGTTTCTCCATTAAGTCCGGCGAAAAAGTTGCTATTCTGGGCAAAATGGGCTCAGGCAAGACCACCGTAATGAAACTGCTCATGGGTTTCTATAAACCCGCCGACGGCGAGGTCACGATGGACGGCATCTCCGTAAGCCAGATAAACCCTGCGTCCCTCCGCTCGGCAATGGCATACGTTCCACAGAAAATAGAGATTTTCAGAGGGACACTGCGTCAGAACATCACCATACGAAAAACCGACGCGGACGACGATTCCGTTCTTAGGGCTGTGGAAACGGCAAGCCTTCAGAATATGGTAAACAGGCACTCCAAAGGACTTGCAGGGGAGATAGAAGAGGACGGAAACAACCTTTCCGGCGGGCAGAAACAGGCGGTGGGCATCGCCCGCGCATTTGCCGCGCCATTCCGCATAGCCCTGCTGGATGAACCAACCGACGGTATCGACCACAACGCGGAGAGCCGCATCATAGATAACCTCAAAACCGCGCTGAAAGATTCCACAGTGGTGCTGATAACCCACAAAAACAACCTGCTGGCTCTGGTTGACAGAGTTATCGTTCTCGACGAAGGGCAGATAATCTTTGACGGTCCCAAAGAAAAAATGTTTAAGAACAACGGATAGCAACATGTTTTTTAAGAAAGACAGAAACAGGGAGGAACTGGACTTCCTCCCCATAGAAACTGCGTCCTCAGTTGAGGGCACTTCATACAAATCAAGAATGATACTCTTTGCCATAGCGCTTTTCTCCTTCTGCGCGATAGTCTGGGCGTCCTTCGCCGAGGTGCAGGAGGTGGTGCGCGGATTCGGTAAGATAATTCCCTCACGTCACGTTCAGGTCATCCAGAGTCTCGAAGGCGGGATAGTCGCCGAAATCCCTGTCAAGGCGGGGGACATAGTGGACGCGGGACAGCTTCTGATACGCATCGACAACAAACGGTTCGTCAGCAGCCTAGGCGAGAACACCGTCAGCCTCGGCAGGATGAAGGCAAAGGCGGTCAGGCTTTATGCCGAAAGCTACGGTGCGAATTTTGACGAGGCGCTCAGAAAGCTGAACTTCAAAGATATCCCCTCCGACGCATTGCAGGAGGAGCGCAGTCTGTTCGGAAAGAACGCCGCATATACATCGAACGACGCAAGCATCATCCGCGAGCAGATAAATCAGGTGCACATCCGCAACAAAGAGCTTCAGGAGCGTATAGCGAACCTCAACTCCGCTCTGACACTTACAAAAAAAGAGATAGCAATGACCGAACCGCTCATATACAGCGGCGCGGCATCACAGGTTGACCTCTTGAAACTGAAAAAAGAGGCGAACAGCACCCAGTCCGAAATAGATTCCGCACGCACCCGTATTCAGGAGAACAACGCGAACATAGCCGAATATTCCCGCAAGCTCGCCGAGGTCTCCATGAACAGCAGAAGCACCGCCCAGAAGGACTTCAACGATATAATGACCGAGATAGGCAAAACGCGTGAAACCATAACAGGCGTTAAGGATCAGGTGGACAGAAGCAAAATCACCTCACCTGTCAGGGGTGTTGTGAAACAGATATTCACGAACACCATCGGCGGCGTTATTACCCCCGGAATGGACATCATGGAAGTTGTACCCCTTGAGGACAAGCTGGTTGTGGAGGCGAAGATAAAGCCTTCGGACATAGCCTTCATCAAAGAGGGGGACAGAGCGCTGATAAAGCTCACAGCGTATGACTACAGCATATACGGCGGACTGCACGCCACCGTAACACACATCAGCCCCGATACCACCGTTCAGGAAAAAGAGGTGTTTTACAGCGTTCAGCTTACCACCGATAAAAACTCCATAGAGAAGAACGGCAAGACCCACAGGATAATCCCCGGAATGGTGGTTCAGACGGACATCATCACCGGCAAAAAGACCGTTATGCAGTATATACTTAAACCAATCATCAAAACTAAACAGTCGGCTCTCACCGAGAGATAGTTTTGATTTTGACGGTACTGCGTGCTATATTACCTGATATGAAAATGAAATATGCTCTGCTGATACTCTTCGTGCTGATAACTGCCTCCGGATGCTTTTCGGGAAAACAGACCGTGCTGGTACCCACTCCCGACAACGGATTCACCATCGCACCTGAACAGAAGAAGTTCATAGACTACTACCTGCGCGAGCTGGACAGCAGCGAAAAGACCGCTTTGATAGAAACCGTGAAAACCGCAGCCGGAACAAAATACGTCTGGGGCGGGAACGAACCGGAGGGCGGCATAGACTGTTCCGGTCTCCTCGTCTGGGCATATTCAAGACTCGGCTACACAGGTTTCCGCAACGACGAAGACGTTGTTGACGACATAACGTCAAACGACATGTACGTCTATGACACGGCGGCTCCCTCACCAATCACAGATATGAAACAGTTTCTGGACTATGAAACAGGAGATTTCCTCTTTCTGGACGTAAACCACGACGGCAGGATAGACCACGTTGCTGTTTTCATGCACTACGACACTGAAACGGAGACAGTCTGGGTGTGGGACGCATCCACAAACACCCGGATGGTTGCATACCGCCCCGTTACAGGTATCCTCAGCAAAAAGCCATACATGGGCAGACCCATGGTGCTTGAACCCAAACAATCTCCTCTCGCTTCAACATCCGAATAGCACCTCCGTGTAAAAAGACAAAAAAACTCATAATTAAACTGTTGTTAATGAATTTAATCGGGTGTAATATTGGCATAAGCCCAAATCAACTTGACAACAGGAGGCAGTCTGATGGACGCAATAGCATTGTCCAGACTCCAGTTCGCGCTTACAGCCGGTTTCCACTGGCTTTTCGTGCCGCTGACACTGGGTCTGATAATTCTGGTCGCCTTTATGGAGACCATGTATGTCCGCACAGGAGACAGAGTTTATCTGAACATGACCAAGTTCTGGGGAAAACTATTCCTGATAAACTTTGCCGTCGGTGTCGTTACGGGCATTACACTTGAATTTCAGTTCGGAATGAACTGGGCGGAATATTCAAAATACGTCGGAGATATCTTCGGAGCACCGCTCGCAATTGAGGCGACTGTGGCGTTCTTCCTAGAATCAACGTTCCTCGGCATATGGATATTCGGCTGGAAAAAGATAAGCAAAAAAGCACACCTGTTCGCAGTGTGGATGGTGGCGCTTGGTTCAAACCTATCCGCACTCTGGATTCTCATTGCAAACGCATGGATGCAGCATCCGGTGGGCTACATTCTCAAAGACGGCAGAGCGGAAATGGTGGATTTCGGAGCACTTATTTTCAGTTCCCACGCATGGGCAAAATTCTTCCACGCCGTATCTTCCGGCTGGGTTGTGGCTTCATTCTTCGTTATGGGCGTTTCAGCCTATCACCTTCTTAAAAAGAACGAGACTGAATTTTTCAAAAAATCACTTAAATTCGGCGCGGTATTCGGTCTGGCGGCATCTCTGTTTCTCGCACTGATAGGCGACACGAGCGGTGTTCAGGTTGCAAAGACCCAGCCTTCGAAATTCGCCGCAATGGAATCGCTCTGGGAAACCCAGTCCGGCGCTCCTGAATACATTCTCGCCATACCCGACAGCAAAAACGAGCGCAACACCATAGAGATTCTCCCGATACCTAAACTGGCGAGCTTCCTTGCCTTCCACGACTGGAATGCGGAAGTTAAGGGACTTAAAGAGTTCGCACCCGATATGCGCCCGCCCGTGGGTCTGACATTCTTCAGTTTCAGGGCGATGGTGGGGCTTGGCACCTACTTCATTCTGGTGACTGCGCTTGCTCTGTTCTTCATCCGCAAGGGCAATATACAGGACAAGTCATGGTTTCTTAAAGTCCTGCTGTTCTCCATACCGCTGCCATACATAGCCGGAGAACTCGGCTGGATAGTGGCAGAGGTGGGCAGACAGCCGTGGATTGTCTACGGGCTGATGAAAACCGCGGACGCGGTGTCCAAAAACCTGTCGTCGGCGCACGTTGTGCTTTCGCTGGTGGGTTTTGTGGCGTTTTACGGCTTGCTGGGCATCATAGACTTTATGCTGCTCATTAAATATTCCAAAAAAGGACCTGAAAAGGCATAAGGAGGCGCAAAGATGGAACTTTCTACCTTACAGATCATCTGGTTTGCCCTCTGGGGGCTTTTGTGGGCGGTCTATTTCATGCTGGACGGTTTCGACTTCGGTGCGGGTATGCTTATGCCCGTTCTGGCACAGTCCGACACCGACAGAAGGGTTATCATAAACACTCTGGGTCCCGTATGGGACGGAAACGAGGTATGGCTTATAACGGCGGGCGGCGCAACCTTTGCGGCGTTCCCTACCACATATGCTTACATGTTCAGCTGGCTCTATCTGCCGCTGCTGGCAATTCTTTTCTGCCTGATTTTCAGAGGAGTTGCCTTTGAGTTCCGCGGCAAAAAGGATTCAGACGGCTGGCGCAAGGCGTGGGACACAGCAATAATTCTTTGCAGCTTCCTTGCCTCGCTCCTTTTCGGTGTGGCGTTCGGAAACATCTTCCGCGGCATACCCATAAACATGGTGAACGGAGAGTTCGTATACGAGGGCAACTTCTTCCTGCTGCTTAACCCTTACGCCCTTCTGACAGGCATAATGTTCGTGCTGATATTCGCCTTTCACGGCGCTTTGTGGGTCTCCTGCAAAACAACGGACGCTTTGCAGAAAAGAGCGGAAGCCACATACAAAAAGCTGTTCATCCCTATGCTGGCGGTGATAGTGCTTTTCCTTGTCTACACATGGTTTGAAACAGATCTGTTCGCCAACTACATGGCTTTCCCTGCATGGTTCGCGGTTGTTGTTCTGTGTGCGGCGTCATTTATAGCGGCTGGATTTATGAAGGGCGCAAAGGCGTTTCTTCTGTCCTGTCTGGGTATCGTGCTCACTGTGTTCACAGGCATCATCGGTCTTTTCCCGAACCTGATACCTTCAAACATAGCACCTGAATTTTCGCTGACGGCGTTCAATACGTCGTCCAGCCAGTATACCCTGACCATAATGACCGTCGTCGTGCTTATCTTCGTACCGATAGTCATTGCGTATCAGATATGGACATATTACTTATTCAGGCACCCCGTGCGTCCGGAGGACGTTGCGGATCCCGACGTTGAAACCTACTGACATTAAGGGGCTGCGATGCAGCCCCTTCTTTATTTCAATGCCATGTCGGCGGCAGTATGCGCGTGAATTACCGTGGTGTCAAACACAGGCACAGGACTGTCTTCCGGCTTTATCAGAAGCCCTATCTCCGTGCAGCCGAGGATAACACCTTCGGCACCACGCTTCATAAGACAGTTGATAATTATCTGATAGCGCAGGCGTGATTCATGCTTGACAACACCCTGCACCAACTCCTCATAAATTATGTTGTGCACGGTATCCCTGTCCGTCTTTTCGGGGACTATCACCTCAAGCCCGCTGTCGATCAGCCTCTGTTTATAGAAATCCTGTTCCATGGTGTAACGCGTGCCGAGAAGGGCGACCTTCTTTAAGCCCTGTGCCTTAACGGCTTCGCAGGTTGCATCCGCTATATGCACAAAAGGGATGCTCACGCTTTTCTGTATGGTATCCGCAGCCTTGTGCATGGTGTTAGTGCAGAGCAGGATAAAATCAGCACCGCCCGCCTCAAGCCTTTTCGCCGCATCCGCGAGCAGTTCCCCCGCCTCGTCCCAGCGATTCTGCACCTGAAGCGCCTCTATCTCTGCAAAATCCACGGAATACATAAGGCTTTTCGCAGAAGAATATCCGCCGAGCCTCTCTTTAACCCGCTGATTTATCAGCCTGTAATACTCCGCTGACGATTCCCAGCTCATTCCGCCGATCAATCCTATGACTTTCATATGCACCCCCGCTTACTATTTTAGAATGAGTTTATTTTTTTCGCAAGAATCGGGTGGAAATATCTGAGGTTTGGCTTTAATCTGTACAACCGTCAGGAGAAACTTATGAAAACAATATTTGCACCAGGCTGTGCGCTCTTTATTCACAACATAGAACTGGCAGAAAAAATTTCAGCATATCTGAGACACAGATACAACATAGACGAAGTACACTCAACCTGCTGTCACCACGACCCCGGCGCAAGCGAAGAGACGAAAATAGTCTGCGTCTGCTCCGGCTGCATAAGGCGCTATGACACCCTCTACAGCGATGTTTGCGCAATATCCCTGTGGGAGCTTGTCGACCGCGACCCAGATTTCAATTTCCCGGATTACGGCGGAATGACTATGACGGTTCTTGATGCCTGCCCCACAAGGCTTTATCCGCAGATGCACGATGCGGTACGCTCAATACTGAAAAAGATGAATATAACTGTTGTTGAACCCATACGCACCGGGACAGAGGGCAAATGCTGCGGCGACAGTTTTTACGGTGTTCTGCCCAAAGATAAGGTATTGGAAAAGATGAGCGAACGCGGAAACGAGATGCCCGCGGAGGATGTTGCCGTATACTGCGTTTCATGCGTAAAGGCTATGAAGAACGGCGGCAGGATTCCCCGCTATCTGCCGGATCTTCTATTCGGCACAG
Organism: Seleniivibrio woodruffii; assembly: GCF_029267515.1. Taxonomy (GTDB): domain Bacteria; phylum Chrysiogenota; class Deferribacteres; order Deferribacterales; family Geovibrionaceae; genus Seleniivibrio; species Seleniivibrio woodruffii_A. Next base: position 450,805 of record NZ_JAJUIS010000001.1, on the reverse strand, counting down.
ACACGCCCGCAGGCGAGTGCGACCCTGACGCATGGCACGCACAGATTGACGATTTCATTGAGAAACACTAGATTTGAGATATTTCGCGGGGGGACTTCCGGTCTCCCTGCGGAAAGATTCTATGAATGCGCTGATGCTCTGATAGCCTAGGTCATACGCCGACTCGGTGACTGATTTTCCACTGATAAGCATCTGGACAGCCTTAATGATTTTCAGCCTCTTCCGCCACGAACCGAATGTCATTCCCGTCTCTTTCAGAAACGTTCTGGCAAAATTGCGAGGACTGGTGTTCGCCTCCGCAGCCCATTCGTCGAGCGTCCTGCGGCACGAAGGATTTTCATCGAGATACCTCATGATACGCACAATAGCTGGGCTTGATGCGGCGGGCAGAGAGAACGGTTCCTCCTTCGCATCCGCTGTCTCGTCTATAATCACCGCTGACAGATTAGCCAGCTTATCAACATCATCCGTAAGGCAGAATTTAGCTATCAGTTCCCGCAGAAACGGGCTGACAGAAAGCACAAAACACCTGTCTGGCAGTCTTTGGGAGCAAGAAGGATCGAAAAACAGATTTTTCACCAGAGTTCTGCCTGAAAATTCTGCTCTGTGGGATACTCCGCCGGGAATCCACACCGCCTGAAGAGGCGGAACCAGCCATATGCCCTTCTCCGTTATGACTTTCTTCACACCTGAACTGGCATACATAAGCTGCCCTCTGGGGTGCTCATGAAAATCCGGACATATCTGCCCGCTGATTTCCGCAACATAAGCTATCACAGGTCTTGACGTGTCAATTATGTATCCCGTTTCAACAGGTTTATAAGTTGTCTGTTTTCCGATATTCATAGTCATATTATCGTTAGATTTTAATATCCCGCAAGGTTTATAATCTTTCCCACAGGAGGACGACATGAAAAAAACACCTGTCTTTCACGACACGACACTCAGAGACGGCAACCAGTCACTTGCAAAACCATGGAATCTTGAGGAGAAACTGGAAGTGTTCGGACTATTGAAAGCGCTAGGTGTTGAAAAAATAGAAGCCGGCTTTCCTTCGGCATCGGCGATGGATTTTGAAACGTGCAGAACCATTGCGCAGACAGCTGATGGAAAAACCACCGTCGGCGCGCTCACAAGGGCAGTGGAAAAGGACATAAAGACAACATACGAAAGCATTTCATGCGCTGTAAATCCCCGCATACACATAGTGCTGGCGCTCAGCCCGTTCACTATGGAACACGTGCTGAAGATGCAGCCTGAAAGGGTGAAACAGCTCGCAGTGGAATCTGTGGCTTATGCCCGCTCACTCCTCAAAAACAAAGGGGAGGTGCAGTTCACCGCGGAACATTTCGGCGACTGCATGGAAAATCTTGATTTCGTTACGGAGACGTTCCTTGCCTGTGCAGACGCGGGCGCGGACATAATAAACATGCCCAACACAGTGGAGCGCTACCGTCCGTATCTGTTCACAAACATGGTGGAAAGGGTGGTTACAGCTCTGCCGCAACGGGTTACCGCTTCTGTCCACTGCCATAACGACCTCGGCATGGCGACGGCAACATCGGTGGAGTCATATTTCGCAGGTGCTGTTCAGATTGAGACCTGTATGAACGGCATAGGCGAGCGGGCGGGCAACGCAAATCTTTTTGAGATAGCGGCGGTGCTGAACAACTGCGGCGTGGAAACCGGACTTAACATGAAGCTGTTTGCACAAACGGCAGAGCGGATGGCGGAGCTTTCCGAAACACCCATACACATTAAGGCACCACTTTTCGGCGAAGAGGCGGTGATGCACCGGAGCGGCATACATCAGGATGGAGCGGCGAAGACAAAAAATATGACAAAGGGCGCATACCGTCCCATGGATTTCAGCGCCATAGGCAGAGAGCAGAACGACAGAATGGGCTTCACCAGCCAGTCTGGACGTTCAGCTCTCACAGAGATACTTGCACAGGCGGGCATAAGTCTCACCGCACAGCAGGCGGCGGAATTTATAAAGATATGCAAGGCGGCATCCGAGACCGAAGGTGAGCTTTCCCACCGCCGGATACTGGAACTCTACTGCGCGGAAAATCCGCAAGAATCGGGTGGAAACATCCGTTAAGGCGATGTAATGTATCCCTATGGGAAACTATGAACGCATTGAACGGGCTATAAAATACATAGAGGCGAACGCGGAGAACCAGCCTGCGCTGGACGACATCGCAGCACATATCGGTCTCAGCCCGTACCACTTTCAGAAACTTTTCACGGACTGGGCGGGAATAAGCCCCAAGAGGTTCATGCAGTGCCTGACCATTCAGGCGGCGAAGAAACTTCTGGACGAATCCCGCCCCGTTCTGGACGCCGCTCTGGACGTCGGACTGAGCAGTCCTTCAAGACTGCATGACCTGTTCGTTGGCGTTGATGCGGTCACTCCCGGCGAATATAAATCCATGGGCGCAGGACTTGAGATAACCTACGGTTTTCAGCCCACACCATTCGGCGACTGTCTGACAGCACTGACAGAGCGGGGAGTATGCGGACTGTATTTTCTCCACGACACAGACGAAACCGGAGAAACGGAAAGACTCAGGGCGCATTGGCAAAACGCAAAACTTACAAGAAACGACAGCGCCGTAAAAGAAGTGACCGAAAAGATATTCTCAAACGAAACCAGCGGTATAAAGATATTTATGAAGGGCACCAACTTCCAGATAAAAGTCTGGACGGCGGTGCTGAACCTTCCTGCCGGTGTATTCGCCAGCTACGGAGACGTGGCGTGCATGATAAACATGCCGAAAGCATCCCGCGCGGTGGGAACCGCGCTGGGACAGAACGGCATAGGCTACCTTATCCCCTGCCACAGGGTTCTGCGTGAGACAGGAGCTGTGACAGGCTACCGATGGGGCACAGAACGCAAAAAAGCCATGATGATTTTTGAATCAGCAATTAAGTAAAACTAAACTTGTTTCAGTATCTTCAAAATAAAATTCAGCCTATATATCAGATGAATCCGCACTTCTTAATATATTGAGATTTTCTATAATTAATGGTAAGTTTAATCCAGTCAAAATAAGGAGGCTTTATTTGGAACAGTTTGAGAACATACTAAATACTATCGGAGGCTTTGTATGGGGCGTTCCGCTCCTTGTCCTTCTGGTTGGTACGGGAATCTATCTTACGATTAATCTTCGTTTTCTTCAGTTTACAAAACTTTTCTATGCTCTCTGGCTCGCCCTTGTCAAACGCAAAGAGGATGACGATGAACCAGGCGACATCACACACTTTCAGGCGCTTATGACTGCAATGTCAGCGACTGTCGGAACAGGCAACATAGCCGGTGTTGCAACCGCAATCGCCATCGGGGGACCCGGTGCGATGTTCTGGATGTGGGTGACAGGTCTTGTGGGCATGGCGACAAAATACGCAGAGGCTGTTCTCGCCGTTAAATACCGCGAGGTGGACGCAAACGGCAATATGAGCGGCGGTCCGATGTATTACATTTCAAACGGTCTCGGCTGGAAATGGATGGGCGTTCTGTTCGCTGTTTTCGCGGTGATTGCATCCTTCGGCATAGGCAACATGGTTCAGTCAAACTCGGTCGCAGACGCTCTGCGCTCGACATTCAATGTTCCGACATATATCACCGGGCTTGTGCTAATGGTTTTCACAGCTCTTGTTGTTCTGGGCGGAATCAAATCCATCGGCAGGGTGACAAGCGTTCTTGTCCCTGTCATGATAATTTTCTATGTAATAAGCTCGCTTATTATCCTCGTTATGTTTGCTGACAGGATACCCGCGGCGTTCCTGCTCATTTTTGAAGAGGCGTTCACCCCTACGGCGGCATCAGGCGGTTTTGCAGGGGCAAGCGTTATGCTGGCTATCCGCATGGGCGTTGCACGCGGTGTTTTCTCCAACGAATCCGGTCTCGGCAGCGCGCCCATCGCAGCGGCAGCGGCACAGACCAAGCATCCTGTTGCGCAGGCTCTGGTTTCCATGACACAGACGTTCATAGACACTCTGGTGGTCTGCACCATGACAGGTCTTGTGCTCATCTCCACAGGCGCATGGAACATAGGAAAGAACGGTGCGGATCTTACGAACCACGCCTTCTCCCTCGGTTTTTCCTCTGGTCCCGTAGTGGTTGCGATAAGCCTTGTACTGTTTGCGTATTCAACCATCCTCGGCTGGTGCTATTACGGTGAAAAAGCTATGGAATATCTGTTCGGAGTGAAGTCCATCACCCCTTACAGAATAATTTTCATCCTTTTCATCGGAGTCGGCGCCATGGCGAAGCTGAACATAGTTTGGCTGCTTTCCGATATTTTCAACGGACTTATGGCACTGCCCAACCTTATAGGTCTTCTGGGTCTCTCCTCCGTTGTTTTTGCTGAAACCAAAGACTATTTTGCCAATTTAAAAAAATAATTCTTTAAAAATTTCAGGCGGTCAGCCCTTCTGACCGCCTTTTTTAACATCTAAATCATTACTGATACTCATTTTCATACTATAAAATAAAGTTGACTTTTAGTGTTCGCGGTGCTTAACATTGGATAAGCGTTCGGGTTGACACATTAACAAATCTGCTCCCCTTCGGGCACGGGGCGCACAGGGCGGTTAGTGTGTTAAAGATTGCTCATTCCTCCCCAAACAGGGTAAGGCTTAAATATCCGATTCTCAAAACAGAACAGAACCTCTGTTCGTCCATAATCAGCGTCCTTTCATCGAAAAATGGCATAGCGTCCGTTCGGTGCAACAGAAAATGCGCAAGTCTCATCGTTGCATATGACGGCGGTGTTCTCTCCGTTTCGGATATAGTAAATGCTGTTTCCGTTATAAAACCCGTTAAGCTGGTTCCGGCAGAAGCGGCAAAAGCGGGCTGTGCATGTTCCGATGCGAAGGACGGTCTTGCTCTTCTAAACAAAAAGACCGAGTTTGCGGCGCTCACAGCAATGACAGGCGCGTCGTTCATTTCGAAACGTCTGTTCGGTAAGGTCATTTCTCAGGCAGTTTTCAGCCCTATGTGGTTTCTTACGGCGTTTTTTGCCGCTCCTCTTGTATATGCTGCGGTTTCAAAATCACTTAAAGACAAAAAGATCGGTCTGGACGCATTTCTCGGTGCAGGTGTCGGCGCGGCGCTTCTCACAGGGGAAACCATGACCGCCCTTGAGATACTCTGGGTGAACAGCGGCGCAGAGCTTATGCAGGAGCACATCACAGAGAAATCACGCGCATCCATAAAAAACATCCTCGACATAACCGCGAAAACCGCCTTTATACTGGTAAACGGACGCGAGATAGAGGTTCCCGTTGAAAAGGTTGAACAGGGCGCAACCGTCATCGTACGCACGGGTGAAAAAATATCAGTTGACGGTGAGATAATTCGCGGCGAAGCCATGGTTAACGAAGCTCCCATAAACGGGCGGCAGGAACTTATTCATAAAGTCAAATCCGAATCGGTCTACGCCGGAACCTACGTTCAGGACGGACTGATCTATATCCGCGCGGACAGGGTCGGCGACAGCACATACCTTGCGCGCATATTGCAGGCGGTGGAAACATCACTGGAAAACAAAGCACCCATTGAGCTTGAAGCGGACAAGCTGGCAAAGAAACTCGTGGGCATCGGATTCATAATGACGGCGGGCACCTTTGTGCTCACCCGCAGTCTGTACAGAACACTCTCCGTCATGCTCGTTATGACGTGTCCCTGTGCAACTGCTCTGGCGGCATCCTCCGCAGTGAGTGCATCCATCGGCAATGCGGCATCCAAAGGGGTGCTCATAAAGGGCGGACGCTACCTTGAAGACGCCGGCGAACAGGAATCGTTCTGTTTCGACAAAACCGGCACAATCACCACAGACATGCCGGAAGTCATAGACATCTATCCGCTTAAAGGCTCATCCGAACAGGATCTGCTCATGCGTGCATACGCGGCGGAACTGCACAACAGACACCCCATGGCAGCGGCGATACGCAAAAAAGCGGAACAGCTCTGTCTGGAAAAACCGGACCATGCCGTGTGCGAAACCATCCTAGGCATGGGGGTTGCGGCGGACACAGCGGAAGGCACCGTTTGCGTGGGCAACAGAAAGCTCATGGATCGGTTCAGCATAAAAACCGGCACAGTTAAACGCCGTGCTGAAAAATGGGCGGAAGAGGGCAAAAGCGTTCTCTACGTCGCAGAGGACAGCAGACTCCTCGGCATCATCTCCATCCGCACAAAGGACAAAGAGGGCGTTGCCGAAACAATAGAGTTTCTGCGCAGAGACGGCGTTAAAAACCTAATTATGGTAACGGGCGACGAGCGGCAGTCCGCGGAACCGCTGGCACAGCGCCTCGGTTTCGACGAATGTCACTACTCCGTTCTGCCTCAGGACAAAGCGGACATCATCCGTCAGATTCAGAAAGAGCACAAGGTCACAATGATAGGCGACGGAATTAACGACGTTCTGGCTCTTGCACAGGCTGATCTCGGCATAGCAATGGGCGCGGCGGGTTCCGACGTCGCAGTGGAAGCGGCGGACATAGCGCTGGTGGACGACGACCTGAACAAGATAGTCTTCCTGCGTCAGCTCAGCAAAAAGACAAAAACCATAGTTCATCAGAACTTCACCCTAGCAACATCAACCAACATCGCCGGAGCCGTGCTGGGCGCACTGGGCATACTGAACCCCGTTATGGCAGGTCTTCTGCACATAGCCCACACAGGCGGCATAATGGTGAACTCTTCCAGACTTATGAACTACGACGGAGAAAAGGAATGATAGAAGAACTTCTGGCAGTAAAAAAATATGTTTCAGTCGTGCACCACGTCGAAGGTCGAATCAGGCTCAAGGTAGACCCTGCCATCATGAAAGACCCTGTGAGTAAACGGCTGGAGGAGATAAGCGCGTCCATACCCGGCGTGCTGGACAAGCGGGTGAACATGCTTGCCCGTTCGGTGGTGCTGCGTTATGACCCAGCGGTGATACATCCTGCGGACATGGCAACTCTGCTGGGGGCTTCCGACGGCGAAAGCCTCGAAGTGCTTAAAAAATATAAAGAATTCATAAAATAAAAGGAGGGTTTTGTGGAAGAGAAAGAAACAAACGAAACTTCCGGACAGCAGGAAGCGGAAGAACAGATGCAGAACCCATACATGGGCGAACCGCAGATGCAGCAGCCTTTTATGGGCAACCCATATATGTATAACCCATACATGTATCCGCCCCCAAGCTACCCGCCCATGCAGGGTTACGCACCATATCCGCCTTATCCGCCGTATATGCCGCCCTATCCGCCGCAATACGGATTTCAACCCGCACCGCCTCCCCCACAGCAGGGCGAGCATTGCGGACACCATCAGCAGGAAGATCCTATGAGCGGAATTATGGGAATGTTCGGACAGATGATCGAGGGCAACCCGCAGCTTTTGGAGGTGAGCCGCATGGTGAACGCCACAGGAAGCGACTTCATCAAAGGGCTTGTGATGGGTGCGGGACTTGCGATGCTTTTAAGCAGCGAATCGGTGCGTTCGGCACTCAGCGACATTCTGGGAAAAACGGTAAGCATGTTCACAGAGGACTCGGAGGAACAGATATGAGCAAGCATATAGGACCATCAATAGGCAGGGCGACGGTGTCCGGCGCTCTGGCAGGCGCAGTCATAGGCGGCGCGGTATCAGCCGCAAAACAGACGAAGGACTTTAAAGCCGGAAAGATTACAAAAGAACAGGCGGCTGAAAACGTTGTTAAAGAAGCGGCAGGAACAGGTATAGCAACGGCAGCAGGCGTTGCCGCGGCAAGCATGTTCGGTTTCGGGGTCTTCATGTCCCTGATAGCCTTCACGGCGGCGTCAGCAGGCGCGAAATATCTTTGGGATTCATCAGTTAAACCGACAAATACAGCTACAGTTAAGGAGAGCTAATCATGGAACAGCAAAAAGCACCCGAAGCAGCACAGGGACAACAGCAGCAGCATTACTACGCACCTCAGTATGCACAGCAGGCATACTATCCCCAGCAGCACACAGCTGCGAGCCATCTTAAAGAATGGTTCAACTTCCGCGAGCCGTCATACGTTAAAGGTTTCGTAATCGGCGCAGGTGTTGCGCTGGTTCTCACAAACCCCGCAGTAAAAAAAGCCATAGTGAAGGGCGTTGTTAAGCTCTGGGGCGGTCTGCAGGGCGGAGTTGAAGAGCTGAAAGAACAGATAAGAGACGTTCAGGCGGAGATGGGCGGGGAATAATATGCCCGAAGAAAAAAAATTAAGCCCCATGCAGAAGAAACGCAGATACACCAAATACGCCATGACGGCGGCGCTTGGAGTTCTTGTGGTTTCAGGGTTCAACAAGGGTAAAACCTCAAGAAACATCCACTCCATCGCAGGGGTGGCTCTGGTGGGCTTGTCGGTTTACCACACATTTTTATATAAAAACAGGTCATGACGAAGAAAAAACACTATCCGACCGGATTTGAAAGCGTGAGTATCGCTCACAAAACTGATACGAGGATACGGCTGAAGGCGGGGGTGCTAGGCAACCCCGCCCTTGACTGCACTCTTCTGGAATCGACCCTGGAGTGCATCAGCGGCGTAACTGCCGTCCGCGTAAATCAGCGTGCAAATACCCTTGTGGTTGAACACGAAAAGGGCACAGAGATAACCGAACCGCTCCTTTCGACACTGCAAACCTTCTCCCATGCCGTTTTTCAGGCGGAGGAGGAGCTTGTTGACTCACCAGATCTGATAAACGTCTACTGGGCAGGTTCAATGTGGCTTTCAAAGCTGATTCTGCCACAGTGGTTCCGTACTCCTCTGACATTCGCAGGTGCAGCCCCCGTGCTTCTGAAAGGTATAGACACTCTCGTGAACGAAGGACTTAAAGTTGAAGTGCTTGATGCGGCTGTTGTATCCATGCTGCTTGTGCGCAAAGACTATTTCACAGCGGGCTCAATCACCTTTCTGCTGAATCTCGGACACTATCTTGAGGCTTCCACCCAGTACAAATCCGACAGGATGCTGAAAAGCCTCATTAAGCCCGATGCCGAGCACGTCTGGATTCTGGAAGGACAAACCGAAAAAAAGGTACCCATCGGCGAGGTGCTGGTCGGCAGTCTGGTCATAATCGGATCGGGCGAAATGATACCTGTTGACGGCATTGTAAGAGGCGGCGAAGGGCTTATCAATCAGGCATCAGTAACTGGCGAAAGCCTCCCTGTGACCGCGGGATGCGACAGCGAGGTATACGCAGGAACCGTCGTGGCGGAAGGCAGGCTCATAATCGAAGCCCGCAAGGTGGGCGCTGAAACAACAACCGCCAGAATAGCAAAATTCATCAATAACTCACTGAAAAACCGCTCCAATACGGAGGTTCAGGCGTTCAAAATAGCCGACAGAATGGTTCCCGTCACCTTCGGCATAGGGCTTGCGACATTGCTTCTGACACGGGATTTCCGCAGGGCATCATCCGTGCTGTCCGTGGACTACTCCTGTGCCCTGAAACTCGTAACCCCCACCGCCATAAAATCCAGCATGTACTGCGCCGCATCTGAAGGCATCTTCATCAAGGGCGCGCAATCACTTGAAAACATGGCGCAGATAGATACCATTATATTCGATAAAACGGGAACGCTGACAAAGGGTACCCTTGAGGTTTCGGACATAATTACCTTTTCGGAGATGGACGAGCGGGAAATTCTCAGAACCGCCGCCAGCGCCGAAGAGCACTACAGCCACCCCATAGCGTCGGCTGTTGTTAAAGAAGCGGAAAAAAGGAACATCCCCCTTGAAGAGACTGGGGAGGTGGACTTCATCATAGCTCACGGCGTTTCGGCGTACGTCGGCAAAAAGCACGTTCTTGCAGGCAGCAGACACTTCATCCACGAGGATGAACATATCGACTGCTCCGCCGCAGACGAGATATCCGATAAACTGCGCAAGACAGGTAAAAGTATCCTCTATGTGGCATGTGACGGCGTGCTGGCAGGCATAATAGCACTGAAAGACGTTCCCCGCAGTGAATCAGCGCAGGTTATCAAAGACCTGAAAAAACGTGGAATAGACCGTGTTGTCATGCTTACCGGCGACCACAGGGACACAGCGAAACACATAGCAAAGGAACTCGGCATCAGCGAAGTATATTTCGAGATGAAGCCGGAAGACAAACTTGAGGTTGTGAACAGGTTCAAAGCGGAGGGACGGAAAATCGCTTTTGTGGGGGACGGCGTGAACGACGCTCCGGCTCTGCTTTCAGCACACGTGGGGATAAGTATGCCGGAAGGCGCTGACCTCGCAAGGGAAACATCCGACGTTATACTTCTGCGCAACGACCTCAGAGGAATACTCACAGCGCGCATCACAGCGGAACGAACCATGAAGGTGATCAAACGCGTGTCCGTCGCTAATATAGGCATAAACACCGTAACGGTACTGCTGTCCGTCATGGGGCGCATAAGCCCGCTGCAATCCGCTGTCATGCACAACGGTACAACACTCGGCACACTGCTTTATGCTCTGAGCCTTTCTCAGAGCGGGAGAACGAAATGAAATTATCCGATGCAAAAAGCGGAGGCTTCTATAAAATAATATCCGTGAAAGAGCCGGAGCTTGCCCGCAAACTGGGCGCATACGGGATATTCGCCGGAAGTATCGTTTCAAAGGTGGGACGTGGCGACATTGAGCTTGCCACGCTGAAAATCGGTACGAAAGACGGAACAAAAGCCCTGAGCGGATCCCTTGGTCGGCACCTTTTCTATAAATCACCCTCCGGAGAAAAACGCAGCATCTACGAACACGAAACAGGTTCGGGCTTCATTGTCGTCGTGCCTAAGATGGCGGCAAAAGATATGTCAAAGCTCGGCATAAACGGCGGAGACACAATTCAGGTGATAAAAAAACTTCCCCACATGGAATACATAACTCTCATAGGACACAAAACAAGATGCCGCCTCTCCGAAGCCCATGCCGCATGCATTCTTGGTGACGGAAAACAGTTCTCCTTCGCGTCGAAAAATAAAGATTTCATCGTTGACGAGCTTTTAAGTCAGGAGACCTACAGTCAGGTGATGGCGGTGAACGGTATCCAGAAAGGGACAATCCTCACCCTTGAGGGCATAGAAACAGGGAAATCAATACATCTGGATGACTACCCCGACATGGTGATATGCACTGCTGAAGGGCTCAGAGTGTTCATTTCCGAAAAAACAGCCGAAAAAATAACAGCCGAATAGATTTCCGCTTGAAATCACAGCAGGATAATGATATTCATTATCAACACTGCCCGAGCGGCATTTTAACGGGGTGCCCGAGCGGGCTTTCGGCAGTATTTTCCACGATTGTCAACCCAACGCTAACTGGACGAAATCTCCGATTTCAGACCATCGCAGAATGCCTGAAGCCCGTACCCCGGCCACAAAGTTAATTATATGATTTTAACGATATATCTCAAACCTTTTCTTTAATCTTGCGAACATCCCTACAGCCTCCGATATTAGTTAATATTTTATTCGGAGGTAAACCATGAAAAACACTATTACTGTCGGCACAACCGCTGAAATTGAATTAACCGTCACTGAAAATAAAACCGTTCCAAACCTCTATCCCGAATCAAAACTGTTCCAACCCATGCCAAAGGTGTTCGCCACGGGCTTTATGGTAGGATTTCTGGAATGGGCTTGCATGGAGGCTCTCGCGCCGCATCTTGATGAAGGGGAACAGAGCGTCGGCATAAACGTCAACGTCACCCACAGCGCCGCTACGCCAGTGGGCATGAAGGTGCGCGCAAAAGCAGTCTGCACAGGCGTTGACGGACAGAAAACATCATGGGAAGTCGAGGCATGGGACGAGAAAGAACTTATCGGCAGGGGCTCCCACGAACGCTTCACAATAAACACCGACCGTTTCAACATAAAAATGGCAAAGAAAGCTGATTCTCTGCTAAGGCTTAACTGCTAAAGCGTATTTCATAAGTTATGTCGCATATAGAAAAGACGAGACTGCTTTAGCTTGCCGCAAGCGGCTTCGTTCAGCCTTTGGCTAGTGTAACTTCATTCCTCTCAGAGACATGACCTTTATTTCGTCTTAGTGAGGGATTCATACTTCTTGCGGTTTTATGTTGACCTTATGCACTCTTTTCATTATACTAATAACAGATAATATATATCTGCAATATCTTACTAGGTGGTATAAAATGATAAACGAAACATTCAGAGAAGTATTGAGAAATGAAGGGGTCGTGTCCGTAGTCACATGGGGCAGAGGAGAGGCGAACGTCGTAAACACATGGAACTCTTACATTGTTCTGACGGATGACGGCAGACTTCTTGTTCCTGCGGCGGGAATGACCAGCACGGAGGCAGATCTTGCGGTGAATAATAAGGTTAAGCTGACTCTGGGCAGTAAAAACGTTCAGGGGCTTTTCGGCATGGGCACTGGCTTCAGGGTGGAAGGTACGGCAAAACTCGTGTCGGAAGGCGCGGAGTTTGAAATGATGCAGGCGAAGTATCCGTTTCAGCGCATGACGCTGGAAATCACTCCCGAACATGTGAAACAGACCGTATAAAAAACCAGATCGCTTCGTCTCTGCGCTTCTCTCGAAGACAACTGCCGTCTCTGCGAGGGCTTCAGCCCGAAGCATTCTCATTTTTATCGGTACAATGTCGGCTTATCATCAATAAAAGACCTCCCTGTCAGATGGAGGTCTTTCTATGCTTAAACCATTCTTCGGTATCTTTTATCTGTTTCGGGTCGAGCTTTTTCCTGAGCTGTGAGTTCAGCCAGCCGATTGTTTTTGACCTAAGATAGTCCCGCATCTTCTCTTCCGCCTCAAGCATGACCTTTTTTATTGTACACGGCTGTTTGCAATAGGCATCAGGCAGATTGTTTCTGTCAACGATAGCGCTGTGCTGGCGTATTTCGCAGCACTGAAACAGCGGCGTTTCACCCTCGATTGCCTGAATAACGTCCCAGAAGGTGATCTCGTCCGGTTCGCGGGTAAGCTCATATCCGCCGTTCACCCCCGGAATAGACCTTACTATACCGGATTTCCGCAGCTTTGTGAGCATTTTTGACAGATAGGTTTCGGAAACGCCCTGATATGCCGCAAGTTCCTTAACACCGACAGGTCTCTCTCGACCTATGAAGCAAAGGCAGTGCAGTGCGTATTCAACTCCAACGGAAAACTGCATATTAATTCCTCAGTCAGCCTTCAGCCAGACCTGTGTGCGGTAAAACGGTCCGAGATATCCCCTCAGCTCAAGTTTCTTTCCGCCGTCAATAACTTGTATGCGGGCTTTGTACACTTTGCCGTTTTTCGGATCGAGAACTGTCCCGTTCTCCCAAACGTCGGCATCGCCCGCGCTCCGTTTAAGTCCGCGGATTATATTCAGTCCCGTAATTGGTTTTCCTTTTCTGTCGTCAGGACACTCCCTGCATACAGCGTCTTTCTTAACGTTCGGCTCAAGCAGTTTTTCAATATTTCCGCTGAGTACGCCGTCGTTTTCGGATATCCTGACAATGGATTTTTCTTTACCTGTTTTGTCGTCAACGGTCTTCCAGAGACCGGCAGGTGTCGCTGCAAAGGACAGAGCAGGAAGCAATATCAGAGCAAAAACTGTTTTTCTTATCATAAACTACCTTCATTGATCGCTTCGCCATATTAACCCCGCACTCATGTTTCGTCAATCTGGCTTTTGCTGAGAAACTTCTCCGCATACCGCATGTAAACTTTTTCTCTGATAAAGATTTCGTAAACATCTTTGTCGATATGCCCGTCTTTTTTCATATATTCCATTATCTTCAGCGACTCTGAAAGTGTTTTCGCTCTTTTATACGGTCTGTCGGAAGCTGTCAGAGCTTCAAAAATATCCGCAACTGCAATTATTTTCGCCGGAATCGGAATATCATCCGATTTAAGCCCTCTGGGATACCCCGTTCCTGTCATAGTTTCGTGGTGCCCGCCTGCATATTCCGGCACGCGATCAAGCTCGCTTGGCAGTTTTATGCCGGACAGCATTTTTATGGTCATAATAATATGCTCATTTATCTTATAACGCTCCTCCTCCGTAAGAGTTCCGCGTCTTACGGACAGATTGTAAATTTCTCCTGTGTTATATGCGAATTCCGGCACAGAGACATTGAACCCGAAACTTTCGTATTCATCTTTGTCAATGGTGCTTTCTCTTGGAATAAGATGGTCTTTTCTGTCGGTAAGCAGATTTTCTTTTGCCGGAGCCGGAACCTGTTCAACATCTTTAAGCCTAAGCTCTTCTGCTATGCTCAGTCCTTTTCTGTCGCAAAAATACCTTGTCCAAGTTCTCTTCGCAATGACGTTAAGTCTGAGAATATCTTCATCGCTCATGAACTCCCCGCCTATGTTGCATTTTGCGATAAAGTCAAAATCATCGTAAAGCTGTTTCCTGCGCTCAAAAAGCTCGGATTCAAACTCCTGCCTCTTTTCAGGCTGCGCCGCCAGCTTTTCGTAATAATCTATAATATCATCTCTGTATAACACCTCAAAACGCGTGCGTATCTCGTGTATTCTGTTATAAATTGTTTCCAGTTTCGTTGCTTTATCAACAACATATTCAGGAGTAGTCACTTTTCCGCAATCGTGCAGCCATGAAGCTATCTTAAACTCGCGCCAGTCTGATTCAGTGCGCAGATTGAGTTTACCGGCAAGCCCGCCGCCTTTCTCGGCAATAGCTTCGGCAAGCATAACTGCAAGCTGCGGTACTCTTTCGCAATGTTCGCCTGTGTATCTGGATTTGGCATCGATAGCTCCCGCCATTATCTTTATGAACGAATCGATAAGATCTCTTTCCGCCTGCTCGTGTCTTTTTATGGAAACCGACATATTGACCATTGAATCTGAAAGGCTGTGAAATTCACTGACAATTGTCTCGATATTCTCAACACTGTCATACCTGTTTCCCGCAACGGCATCTGTCATCAGCTTTAATTTATTTATAGGATTTATGAAAAGTTTTTTAAGAATGTACAGAACGGGGAAATACGTTATTCCGACAATAAAAATTGAAATCAGCAGAGTCGTAAGCATAGTTGCCTTTATTTCGTCAAGAATAACACTACGTTTAACAAACGATGCGATATACCATTCTTTCCCTATGTATGACGGAAGTTTTTCCACGAAATATTCGTAGGTCTGCCCGCCGCCTTTTTTGCTTCCGTTGAATCTGCCTTCGGCAACCGAGCCGAACGCAGCGGAATACACAGGGTTGTTCAGGCTTTTCAGTTTAATTATCTCTTTTCTGTCGCTCATTCCGGCAATATCAAAAGACGCGGCAATAACATCCGCATCTTTAGAAAAAAGAATGATATCCCCGTTGATACTGCCTGCTTTCTCTTTAAGCAGCGCCGAAAGGGAGCCAAGAGAGAAATCCGCCGCCGCAACCTTTATCTTTTTTCCGTTTCCATCGTATGAAGCAGCAGAGAGCGTTATTCCAGGTCTGCCTGTCGAGGCAAAAATATACGGATCCGTCCAGGTAATTGTTTTTCCTGCGGTTTCGTACCACTTCCTTTTTCTGGGGTCATATTCCGCCGTAACAGCTTCTTCAGAGACAGTCGCGTATCCGGTATCCTTATAATAATAGATATCCTGAGGTTTTTCTCCGGCACAGTCAATTACGCGCACGGCGAGCTTAGGAGAGCGTCTTGCCTGCAAAAAACTGCCGTCTTTGTCAGCGATAAAGATACTTGAGATGTGGCTGCCGTCCATCATCTGTTCCCATAGAATTTTAAGAAGTATTTCCCTGTTCTCTGTAACAGGTTTTTCCGAGCCGACGGTGAGCAATACCGAAAGGTCGCTTGAAATTGACTGCAAACTTTCAGTCATCGTAAGAGTGATGTTTCTGTTTGATTCGTTAATCTTATCTTCGGTTATCTCGTAAGCCTGTTTAATCCCTCTGAGAAAAAAATTGCCCATAAGAAACAGGGAAAGGATCAGGGTGAGTCCCGCAAAAAGCAACAGAATACTGAATGTGAAGGTATATTTTTTCATATAGACCTGCAACTGTTTAAACTTCACATATCATAACATAATAATTTTAGGAACATAACAGATAAGCATGATAAATGGAAAAGGGAGTTCGCCGTGCAGATGTACCCCATACACTGCATAGAAAACTCCCGCATCCAACGATAACCAAGAGGTCCCTAGTCTTTGGTTCTTTATGTCTGGCCGTCTTTATAAGCGTTATATTGTTGCGTATATAACGATCTCTGACAATCTTTTAATTTACAATAGCTACAGGGTCAAGCAATATTTTTATGAAGAAAGCGGAAGAATAACGCAGATGAACGCAAAACCATACCGTATCACCGAAAGAATTTGCTGAGGAATCGCGCCGGAATAACAAAAAAACGGACAGAGGAATTGTTAACCCCTGTCCGTTTTGCTACGATTTAATGTGTATGGACTCCGGATATTATCTCTGTCAGAGCTTCGGCGGTTATAACACCGTAGTTCTGTGCGGCAACCTTGCCGTCGGCATCGATGATAACAAAACCAGCCTGCTCCATGTTATATCCCGCAGCGGATTTTTCATTCTCTTTGAAATCGAACGTTTTAAGAACGACCTTAGTTGGGGCTTTTTCATTGAAAATCCTTGCCGCATCCTCCGCCGCTTTCGCCTGTGCATTGTCTGTAACAAACTGCACAACGGGTATCATACCCGATTTTTTCTCTTTCGAGATGAACTGGTTCACGGGCATTCTGGATTCGACAACATAGGGCCATGTGCTGACAAGTATCATGGCGACAATAAATACAAGAAACACCGGAATCATCTTTTTGTTCATCATAACTCTCCGAATAAATAAATTGGCGGACAGGGCACAATGATACCCGCAGCCTTCAGGTTTATGCTCCGACCTGATTTATGCATAGAAAGTTCATAATAACATAAAAATACTGTAAAATGTCACATATCGGTTGAAGCAGGAACCAAACAATGCTAGCATTCGTCTCTGCTATGCATATATTGGAGGGCATAAAACCGCGAAACACCGGTTTTATGGAAATACGCATAGGCGGGCACGGAATTTCGTGCCTTCCGCAATAATCTGGTGCACAATGATTAGTTATCTGCTGACAGACAGCCGGATAAGAGAAGCCAGAGAACTGCTGATTGATTCAGGTCTTGATTTTGACCCAAATTTCGACATCTTTCTAGGCTATTATGAGGGCGGATGCCTTATCGCCGTGGGGGCGAGGCACAAAAACGTCCTGAAGATGGTTGCCGTTGAGCCCGAACACAGGGACACGGGGATTTTTGCCGAAATAATCAGCGCTCTGGTTAAAGACGCTTTTCAGGCGGGATACGAGCACACGTTCGTTTTCACCAAACCTGAATATTCGCAGAGTTTTCAGTATCTGAACTTCCGCCCGCTGGCGCAGACAGGCAGCACGGCAGTTCTTGAATACGGCTACAGCATTCAGGACTATCTGAACAAATGGAAAAGTATCGTCCGGCAGGGTACAAACAGCGGCATCGTAATGAACTGCAACCCGTTCACCTTCGGACACCGCTACCTTATAGAGACAGCCGCCTCGCAGTCAGACAACGTATATGTTTTTGTCGTTGAAGAGGACTCTTCGCTCATACCATTCAGTAAACGCATGGAACTGGTCAGAAAGGGCACTGAAGACCTCTGCAACGTACATATCCTTTCAACGGGACCCTATGCCGTTAGCCGCATAACATTTCCGTCATATTTCCTGAAAGATGCGGACAAAGTGACACAGGAACAGCTTAAAACCGACCTTTCAATCTTCTGCAGATACATAGCTCCCGCGTTCGGCATAAAGAAACGCTTCGCCGGACAGGAACCGGTTTGCAGACTCACCGCCATGTACAACGATGCCATGCGCAAATCACTTCCGGAAAACGGGATAGAATTTGTTGAAATTGAACGCAAGACGGCGGGGGGGCGCATAATCAGTGCTTCATCAGTGCGGGAGATGCTCCTCTGCGGGGAAACTGAAAAACTGCGGGAGATGGTTCCCGAAGCGACATACAAATATCTCACCGAGAACACGGGGGTTCTTGCGAGCAAGAACGCAACTCCGGTTCTCAATTCATAGGTGCTTTATGGTAATACTGAAAAAGGCGCAGGCGGGGACAATGCAGTCCAGCGACCTGATGGTGTTCACAGAGCCTTCGGACGGGCTTGAAATAATCATCGACTCAACGGTGGCAAAACAGTACGGACACCTTATCCGCGCAAAGGTGGAAGAGGTTCTGGACAGAATGAGCGTTACACAGGGAACTATCCGCATCAAAGACAGAGGCGCGCTGGACTATGCCATTGACGCAAGGGTTCAGGCGGCTGTTCTGCGCTCGCAGGGGGCTTAATATGGAAGGCTTGTGGTATAAAGAGGCGAAAACCGACCGCAGTTTCATGGTGAAAATTCTGCCCGGCGAATCCATAGTTGAAAAGCTCACGGAAGCTGTCAAAGAACTGGATGTACAATACTGCGTGATAGTATCCGCCGTCGGCTCCGTAACAGACGTGAAGTTCCGCGGTATCAAAACAGGTGCGAAACTGCCTATCACCAGACCCCGAATGACAGTACACGAGATAGAGTATCCCATGGAGCTTCTGGGGCTTAACGGCAACATCTTCCCCGATGAAAACGGCGAACCGGACTGTCACCTGCACATCCAGATGTCGAAATCCTCAGGCGAGGTTCTGGGCGGACACCTTTTCAACGCAAAGGTCTTCGCATCATGCGAGATAATGATAACTGAGCTTTCCGCCATGGGTATTGAGCGCCACGTCTCAAAATCCGCCGGAACGCCCACCATCTTCATAGAGGAATAACATGGAAGAGACATTATCCATACGACGCTCACTGCTTTATGTGCCGGGCAACATGCCCTCAATGCTCCAGAACATACCGATATTCAACTGTGACGCGGTTTTCATAGACCTTGAGGACGCTGTGCCCATGAACGAGAAGGACGCGGCGAGGCTGCTGGTGAAATCTTTCATCCAATCGTACAAAAACCGCAACAAAGAGGTCTTCTTCCGTATGAACGCACTGGACACGGAGTGGGGCTATGACGACCTGCTTACCGTGCTTCCGGCACTGCCCGACGGAGTCCGCCTGCCGAAGGCGGACACGCCTGAGATTGTGGAGCGGCTGGACACCTTTCTGACAGAGTGCGAAGAGAATCTCGGTCTTGAAATAGGCAGATTCAAGATAATCCCGTCCATCGAAAGCGCACTGGGCGTTATCAACTGCATCAAAACTGCAAGATGCTCATCCCGCGTGATTGCCCTTGCGTTCGGCGCGGAAGACTATACAACCAGCATGGGGATTGAGCGAACAAAAACGGGCGAAGAGCTGTTTCAGGCGCGCAACCGCGTAGTCTGGGCGGCGAAAGCGGCGGGAATACAGGCTATCGACACCATCTTTGCAGACGTTTCCGACGAGGAGAGCTTCACCCGTGAGGTCAGGCTCATAAAGGGTCTGGGCTTTACCGGCAAATCGCTCATCAACCCCAGACAGATAGACATAGTTCATAAAATATTCGCACCAGGAAAAGACGAGATAGAATATGCCCTTGAAATCATAGAGGCAATAAAACTTGCCCGCGAGATGGGAACAGGCGTTATCTCTCTGCGGGGTAAAATGATTGACGCGCCCATCGTTAAACGCGCCGCAAGGGTACTGCGCACGGCTGCGTCCCTCGGTATGATAGACATAGAGATAAGCGACGAGGTTATCCATGGTACAAAATAGTCTGGGGCGCTTCATCCCCGAAATTTATAACGGCAAAAAACGCATTCCTTATAAAACACCGAACACAATAATACCCGTCGGGCGGGAATACGCGCGCCCTGTAAAGGCGTTCCGACCCGGCGACAGAAAACTTCTCGGCTCTCTGCGGGAAGCCATCATAGCTTCCGGTCTGAAAGACGGAATGACAATATCCACCCACCACCACCTGCGCAACGGCGACTTTCTGCTGAACGCCATCGTGAAAGAGCTGGACGAACTGGGCATCGGAAACATCACCATAGCATCAAGCTCCGTACATCCCGTCCACGCGGAACTGATACCCTATATCCGCAAAGGCGTAATAACAAGCCTTGAGTGCGGAGTCAACGGACTCATAGGCGAGCTTGCCACCAAAGGCGAGCTGGACATACCCATAATCGTCAGAAGCCACGGCGGACGCGCCCGCTCCATGATGACAGGGGAAGTGAAAGTGGATGTGGCGTTCATAGCCGCGCCCTGCTGCGACGAATACGGCAATATGAACGGATATTACGGAAAATCTGCCTGCGGCAGCCTCGGCTATTCCCATGTGGATGCGCGATATGCCGACAAAGTGATAGCCGTCACCGATAACCTTGTCCCGCACCCCGTAAGCCCCATAGCTATTTCCCAGACCTGTGTGGACTACGTCGTCGCGGTGGAATCCCTCGGCGACCCCGCAAAGATAGTCTCCACAACAACAAAAGTGACCAAAGACCCTATCGGGCTTATGATTGCGAAAAACACAGCCGACGTTATAGATGCTTCAGGTCTTCTGAAAGACGGATTTTCATTCCAGACGGGTGCCGGCGGAACATCCCTCGCCGTGGCAGAAAACGTCCGCCGCAAGATGCTTGAGAAAAATATCAAAGGCTCGTTCGGTTCCGGCGGCATAACCGGATATTTCGTGGAGATGCTAAGAGAGGGGCTCTTTCACACACTCATGGACGTGCAGTGCTTTGACCTGAACGCAGTAAAATCCATCGGCGAAAACTTCAACCATCAGGAGATAAGCGCAGACCTTTATGCAAACCCATTCAACATGGGCTCCATAGTGAATATGCTGGACGTGGTTATCCTCGGCGCAACGGAGATAGACGTCAACTTCAACGTGAACGTCAACACCGAGTCCAACGGATATCTGCTCCACAACACAGGCGGGCACACAGACACGGCGGCAGGAGCCAAACTCGCCATAATAGTCGCACCGTCCATACGCGGCAGACTGCCCATAATCATGGATGACGTGATAACCGTCACCACGCCCGGCGAGAACATAGACATAATAGTCACCGAGCGGGGCATAGCCGTTAACGACAAGCACCCCGAACTGAAAAAGGAACTGCTGAAAGCTAAGCTGCCCGTCAAAAACATACACGACATCAAAAAGGAGATCACCGACATCACAGGAGTCCCCAGACCCGTGCAGTTCACCGACGAGATAGCCGCGCTTATCGAATACAGGGACGGGAGCATAATAGATGCAGTACGCAGAGTTAAGGAATAGCATCCTCAAAGCCCGCCAGCAGAGGTGGGACACTCTTCTGAACATGGCGGATAACCTTGAAAAAGGGTGCATAGTCACCATAGCGGGCAACTGCGCAGGAGCTGTTAAGGACTCTCCCGTCCTGCGGGAACTGATAACCCATGCCGAAAAGCACATGGCACAGGATGCAAACGCCCTCACCATCGGCTCATACGGCGATGCTGCGGGATATATAGTCTTTATGCGCAGCTCCCTGAAAACGGCACAGGCAAAGGAAAAGGCGGTCGCCATAGAGTCCTCATTCGAATGGAACAGGCTGCTGGATATAGATATTTACGGCAAAAAAGGTTCGCCTGCCGACAGAAGCGCAATGGGGCTTGCTCCGCGCAGGTGTCTTCTGTGCGGTGAACCCGCAGCCGACTGCATAAGGACGCAGAGACATGACTATTGCGACATTATCGCGGAAACGGAACGTCTTCTTAAAGGATTTCAGAGGGCTTGCACAGGCGCTCACTGAAGGGGCGATGCTTGAGCTGACACTCACGCCGAAACCCGGTCTGGTGGACTGCTTCGACAGCGGTTCACACACCGACCTCAGTTTCGGAATAATGGAGACGTCTGTAAATCTGCTCCCCGCTTATTTTGAAGAGCTTGGCAACTGCTGTCTTGCAGGCGGCGGAATAAAAGATTTCCGCTCGGCGGGACTTGCGGCTGAGCGGCGGATGCTTCAAGCCTGCGGGAGCAACACTCACAAAGGCTATATCTTCCTCAGCGGTCTTGCTCTGCTCTCACATATCATGTACGCGGACGTCAGAAGCGGCATAAAAGAACTCTCCGCAGAATTTTTCTCATCCTCCCTGCCGCAGTCCAACGGATCACAGGCAAGGCGGGATTACGGCACGGGAGGCATCATAAGCGAATGTCTGAACGGGCTTCCATCGGTGTTTGACGCGGGTATCCCCGCTCTGAAAGCCATGCCGGATAAGCCCCACTACGCACTCGCCTGCATAATGGAGCGGGCTGAGGATTCCACCAGCCTACACAGGTGCGGTGAGGCGGGGCTCGAAACAGTGCGCAGCGACGGCAAACTGCTTAAAATCATGCTGGAAAACGGACAGAACCCGGAGAACTGGCTTTTCTCCCGCAACGAATACTATAAAAAAATGAATCTGACCATGGGCGGCTGTGCCGATCTTCTGGCGCTCTCCTCTGCCATAATAAAAATTATCTGATAATATATCATTTCTGCTATCTTTTCCTTTTTTTCCGGAACGAATGACCTATAATATGATTATGATAATCATTACAGGAGGTAGACATGCCTGATTTCGGGAATTCGTTCAGCGGGCTGCAAAACGGCAGAAAGCTGACAGACAAAGAACTTATCAGGGCGGTAAGGTTCATGGTCGCCGCAGAATATGAAGCTATCCAGCTTTATGAACAGCTTGCGGAATCCACAGACAACAAACTGGCTCAGCAGGTGCTTCTGGATATCGCGGATGAGGAGAAGGTTCACGCAGGTGAATTTCTGCGGCTTCTCAAAGAGCTGGCGCCGGATGAAGAGGGCTTTTATCAGCAGGGTTATGCAGAGGTTGAAGAAGAATTTTTGTCAGGCTCTGCAGAGACAGACCCCAAAGACGGTGGTCTGGGCATAGGAAGCCTGAAGAAATAAGGAGAAACTTATGAATTTCTTACGGAAGGAATTCGCTCCGATAAGCGAAGAAGCATGGAAAGAGATTAACAGACAGGCGAAAGACACACTCATGGCTAACCTGTCTTCAAGAAAATTTGTAGACGTTGACGGTCCCAAAGGACTGGATTTCTCGGCGGTAAGCCTCGGAAGGCTGTTCCTGCCGAAAGCGCAGAAAGGAGCAGTTAAATACGGCATCAGCACAATACTGCCACTTATCGAGATAAGAACGCCGTTCTCACTCGGTCTCTGGGAACTTGACAACATTGAAAGAGGCGCGAAAGACATAAATCTCGACCCGCTGACAGAAGCGGCAAAACAAACGGCGGCATTTGAAGAGACAGCCGTTTACAACGGATTTAAAGAGGGCGGAATAGCAGGTCTGAACCAGCTTAACGTTCCTAAGATAGCTATGACCCTCGACAAAGACAGCGTTACAGACGCGGTTACGGAAGCAGTGGCTATGATGAGAAAAGAGGGTGTCACAGGCGGAGCAAACCTTGTGGTCAATCAGGATATCTGGAAGTTCCTTGCACATGTAGTTCCCGGAGGCACACTCGGCGACACTGTTAAGACTCAGATAGGCGGATCAATAATCTACTCCAATTCCGTAGACGGAGCCATGCTGGTTTCAGCCCGCGGAGGCGATGCGGAACTTACGGTCGGACAGGATTTCGCCATAGGCTACACCAGCCACGATTCGGAGAACGTCAACCTGTTCATGACTGAATCTTTCACTTTCAGGGTAATCAACCCCGAAGGGTTCGTAAGATTTACGGTTAAATAGAAACGCAAAACCGCCGTGCCGACCTGCTGAAAAGCAAGCTGACGCGGCGGTTCTGTTTTTTGTAAATTATTTTATCTTAAACTGATTTATGGTGCTTAAAAGCTCTTCTGCGTTTTTGTGCACCTGTTCCGCAAAGTCGGAAACCTCCGCAAGCTCGCGGCTGTTCTCCTCGGCTATACGGTTTATCTTCTCAACGTTTCTGGCTATCTCCGTTGTGGTGGCAGCCTGTTCCTCCGCCGCGGAAGCTATCTGGTTTATCATATCCGTCGTGACAGAGGTCTGTTCCATGATGAGCACAATGGATTTCCCTGCGGAATCGGCGGACTGAGTGCCCGCTTCGACCTGACCCACGCCGCTTTCAACCTTCACAACGGCGTTTTTGGATTCGTTCTGGAGCATGGTTATCATGTCCGATATCTCTTTCGTGGCGGACTGTGTGCGCTCAGCAAGTTTGCGCACTTCATCGGCAACAACGGCGAACCCGCGTCCTGCCTCGCCCGCTCTCGCAGCCTCAATGGCGGCGTTCAGTGCCAGAAGGTTTGTTTGATCTGCAATATCATTGATAACATTGATTATATCTCCAATCTGAGCGGAAGACGCCCCAAGTCTTGAGATAACCTCTGAAGATTCCTTAACGTTCTCGGCAATCTGCTGCATCTTGGCAACCGTATCCATAACGGAAGCCTTGCTGCCCTGCGCACTGTTTATTGTGGCGTTAGCCTGAACGGAGGTTTCGTTTGCGCTTTCGGCTATCTGCCCTATGGTCTGGTTCATCTCCTCAACAGCAGTGGCAAGGCTGTTGGTCTCGTCGGTCTGGCTGTGCATCCCTGAGGATATCTTGCCGACCGTCGCAGAGAGTTCCGAGATGCTGCCCGCCATACCGTGGGAAAGCTGAGAGACGGATTCAACAATGTTCTTCATCCGTCCGATGAATTTGTTAAAGAGTCTGGCTACCTCGCCAAGTTCGTCCTTTCTCGACTGGTCGAGAGTTTTCGTGAGGTCAGCCTCGCCCTCGGCAATATGCCTTAGCCTGTCGATGAGATTATCTATGGGTCTGAGCTGTCTGTTCACAAGCACATAAAAAAGCGCTATGCCTATCAGAACGGGTATCAGTGATATCAGGATAAGGCTGTACGCCTGTTTTCTGACAGGTGCGAAGACTGCATCCTCGTCCACCATCATATAAGACACCCAGCCCAGTTCCGGTACCTTTGAAAACGCAAGAAGCATATCCTTTCCGTCAACGGAACAGGGTACTATGCCGCTCTCCTCAGCCGATATTCTGTCCATGACACCGGACAGGGACGGGTCAAGTTCGGATACGTTCTTTTTAAGCACGGATTCTTTGTCGTCGTGAATCAGTATCTTGCCGGTGTTGTCGGTAACGAACGGTCTGCCCGCACTGCCCGCACCTTCATTCATAACCTTTTCGATTATCGACGTAAGGGGGATGTCAGAGCCGAGCACTCCGGCGAAACCGCCGCCGGCGTTGACCTGTGAAACAATGGAAACCACCAGCGCTCCGGTGATGGCATCCACATACGGTTCAGTGAACTGTACGCCTTTGCGGTCTCTTCCAAGCTGGTACCATGGTCTTCCGCGTGGGTCGTAATCCTCCGGAAGCTGTACGGGTTTGGATGTTGTGAAATTACCGTCGGAGTCCTGTGCAAAATACACAAGGTCAAAGGCGTTTGCATCGGCAACCAGCGCATAGTCCACTGTGTTTGCCTCCGCATCGTCATTAAACCCTGCACCCTTCGCCTCCAGTCTTCTCGCCTCCGCGGCAATGGCGTTCTTCTTTCCGTCTGCCCAGAGACCGATAAGCGATGCAACCTGTCGGCTCCTGTCGATCTGTTCATTCTCAATCATACGGGTCGCTATGGATTCCGTGTAGAAATAGGAACGAACCACAAGTGTCGTCACGATGGCGAGGAATACCGCCAGAGCCGTGACAATAATTTTAAATTTCAAGCTCATAAACCTCTCCGGTGCGGGCGCGCAGACAAAGCCGCCCGATATAAATCATTCCGTTTAAAACAAAAGACAAAATTCCCGATAAAAAAAGTAATTAAGAATACAAACGATATATTACAATATTTTGATAAATATCATATATAACAGTAAGTTATAATAGCATGAGGCATTTTGGATGTCAAATGTACATAATTGAATCAGCCGCGGAACAGATGTCAGGAAAGCTCATCGTGTCTGAAACAGCCGACAACGTGGTCATTGACAAGTCCTGTCGCCTGCATATGGGCATAGATAATCGTCGTGCCGACGAACGTCATTCCGCGTTTTTTCAGGTCTTTGGAAAGAGCGTCGGATTCTGGTGTGGATGCCGGAACTTCTGAAAGGGTTCTGCGTCTGTTCTGAATCGGTTTCCCGCCGACAAAACGCCAGACGTAAGCGTCAAAGCTGCCGAACTCCTCCTGTATTTTCAGAAAAGCAACTGCGTTCTTACGCGCACCGAACACTTTCAGGCGGTTGCGTATTATTTCGGGATTATGCAGAAGAGCCTCAAGCTCTTCGTCTGTCATGGAGGCGACGGCGGAAGGGTCAAAGTTTCTGAACGCCCTGCGGTAGCCGTCCCGTTTTTTCAGGATGGTGTCCCAGCTTAATCCTGCCTGTGCACCTTCAAGGATGAGAAACTCGAAATGTCTTCTGTCGTCGTGAACAGGTACTCCCCATTCCTCGTCGTGGTATTTCTCGTAATAATCCTTTTCGGCACACCAGCCGCAGCGTGTTTTTCCGTCCATAATGCACTCCCTTTATTCTGTTTCGGCGGCGGCTTCCATCTCATCGGTCATGGTTTTCAGTGAAACGATATATACCGTTACCCCGATACCGACAGCGAAAAGAACGCCCGCCACATGTATCTTCTGAACAATCAGCGCCGACAGGATGAGCGAACCCCAGAGAAACAGCACCGCGCGTATCTTCATATCCTTCCGGACAGCGCGGTATTTCATGTAGGAACCGATATATGCGCCGAATATTCTGTGATTTACAAGCCAGTTATTAAGTCTTTCGGAGCTTTTTGCATAGCAGACTGAGGCGAGAAGCAGAAAAGGCGTGGTGGGCAGAACCGGAACGAAAACACCGACCAGCCCAAGAAGCGTGAACAGTGAACCTGAGAAAATAAGCAGACCTTTTTTCAAACGAAACTCCGCAGAACAAATAAAAGGGGGCGGGGTGCGCCCCCTCTGAAAATTATATCATAGGAACATCACTTCACTTTATCAAGTGAAATCCCCATGGCGTCTGCAACGCCTTTACCGTATGCAGGGTCGGCTTTCAGACAGTTGCCGATATGTCTGACTTTTATCATCTCAGGAGCGTCGCCCATGGCTCTCGCCGTGTTTTCACAGAGAACTTTCTGCTGTGCCGGGGACATAAGGCGGAAAAGGAGTCCCGGCTGTGTGTAGTAATCGTCGTCATCCTCGCGGAAGTCATACTGATAAGCGTCTCCCTCCAGCGCCAGCGGAGGTTCCTTTATCTGCCACTGATCTTTCCACTCGCCGTAGCTGTTCGGTTCATACGCCAGAGTTGAACCATGATTTCCGTCAACTCGCATCTGTCCGTCCCTGTGGTAGCTGTGGAAAGGGCAGCGGGGTCTGTTAACGGGTATCTGGTGATGGTTCACGCCGAGTCTGTAACGCTGGGTGTCGCCGTATGAGAACAGCCTGCCCTGAAGCATCCTGTCGGGGGAAAAGCTGATGCCGGGAACAATATTCGCAGGATTGAAAGCCGCCTGCTCAACGTCCTGAAAGTAGTTTTCCGGGTTTTTGTTCAGCTCGAAATATCCGACCTCCATAAGAGGAAAGTCTTTTTTATACCATACCTTTGTAAGGTCGAACGGGTTATACGGCATTTTCCGGGCCTGCTCCTCTGTCATAAGCTGAATGTACATTTTCCATCTGGGGAAATCACCCTTTTCTATGCTGTCGTAAAGGTCTCGCTGATGGCTTTCCCGACATTTGCCTATGACCTTTTCAGCCTCTTCGTCGGTGAGGTTTGCGATGCCCTGCTGTGAAACGAAATGAAACTTCACCCACGTGCGCACATTGTCCGCACTGATAAAGCTGTAGGTATGGCTGCCGAAACCGTGCATGTTCCTGTAGGATTTCGGTATTCCTCTGTCGCTCATAGTTATCGTAACCTGATGGAGCGCCTCCGGCAGCGAAGTCCAGAAGTCCCAGTTGTTCTGTGCGCTGCGCAGGTTTGTGCGGGGGTCGCGTTTGACTGCGTGATTAAGATCCGGAAATTTCAGCGGGTCGCGCAGGAAGAAAACAGGGGTGTTGTTGCCCACAAGATCCCAGTTGCCCTCGTCAGTGTAAAACTTCATGGCAAATCCGCGGATGTCCCTCTCCGCATCTGCCGCGCCGCGTTCCCCTGCAACGGTTGAAAAGCGGACGAACATGTCCGTCTTTTTGCCGATGGCAGAGAATATCTTTGCTTTCGTATACTTAGTTACATCGTTTGTAACGGTGAACGTTCCGAACGCACCGGAGCCTTTCGCGTGCATCCTTCTTTCCGGGATGACCTCTCTGTCGAAATGCGCCAGTTTTTCAAGAAACCATATGTCCTGAAGGAGCATGGGACCTCTTTTCCCTGCTGTGGCGACGTTCTGGTTGTCCGCAACGGGAACCCCCGCCGCAGTGGTGAGATGCTTTTCCTCTTTCTTACTCATTTTTGCCTCCTGAAAGCCGGTTTACGCAACGGAACCTGCCGCTGTGAAAAACCGACATAAGATATTTTAAGACAACTTTTTTCCACTGGCAACAGATTGTAGTAAAATGCTTGAGAAAATTTTTGTTATTAAAATTATTTTACCGGATGGAAAAAGGTTACAACTGTTTAACATAAATGGTAAAAAGACCTTTTTTATATCGATTTCGGTGTTAAAACATCCTTTATTCAAATGACAGACGAAACTTTTTTTGATATATTGGGGCAACTTCATTATCGGAGCTTTAACGTGAAAATACTTGTGGTAGACGATTCAGGATTTGCCCGCAGAGCGCTCATAAAACTTCTTAACGAACAGCTTGAAGGCTGGGAGATTGTTGATACAGGAGACGGAAAAGAAGCTGTTCCGCTTTTCAGACAGCATAAACCGGATCTTACTTTTCTGGATCTGACAATGCCGGAAGTGCGCGGAGAGGATATCCTCGAAGAGATACGTACTTTTGACAGGGAATCCAAGATAATCGTCGTTTCTGCGGATATCCAGCTTAAAACGCGGGAAAACGTCATCGCTTTGGGAGCGGATTACATGGTGAACAAACCCATTAACGCCGAAAAGATCGCCCAGGCTCTGACTGCCGTTATGTGCTGATGCACAAGGGGTTTCAGTAAAAATGAATCATCTCTCAGAAATTCAAACGGAAGCGATGATTGAGCTTTTCAACATCGCATACGGCATGGCGACTTCCCTCATATCCGATTCCATCGGGATGCACTCAACTATGTATGTGCCGGAAATGGAGATTGTCAGTATTGACGAGTTCACCAACGTTGCATACAACTCCATAGATAAAAACAAAGGATACTTCATCGTTTCGCAGGTGTTTCTGAACTATCTGGAGGGCGAAACAGTTATGCTGATGAGCACCCGCTCCGCGAAAGCTCTCACTGAGTGCTACGCTAAGATGGACGACAGCCTTAACCCAGACGATCCGGATGATGTTAAAAGCTGCACTCTGGAAATAACCAACATCGTTTCATCCGCTCTTCTGGGCAGGATAGGCGACCTTACAAACACTGAAATCTATTTCCAGCCTCCGGAAATACGCATTTTTGACCATACGAAACTGAGCGAAATGAACCGCAATCAGGAGTTTACTCAGGTTATCGTCATAAAGATCATAATTGATGTGGACACCACCGAAGTTAAAGGAAACATGTATATCCTTCTGAAAGAGGACTCATTTGAAAAGTTCAAGCTGGCTCTCGACTATTTTATTGAAAGCTACTCCGGATAATATATGACATCCCTAAACTATCTTGATCACATCCTGAACGGCGCTATGGTTCTGGATGAAAATCTGACCGTTCTCTATTTCAACCACTGGCTTGAACTTCAGACGGGCATCAAAAAGAGCGAGATAGAGGGGCAGAAAATCACCGAACAGTTTCCCGATGTCAATGCAAACATGCTTAAACGCAAGCTCCGGCAGGTTTTTACCCTCAACTCACCCGCTTTCATAAGCGCGGAGGCTGAAAAGTACCTCATCAAAGTGCCCAGCAAAAAGCTGACAGGCAGCCTGTTCCCTTTTATGCTCCAGAATGCCGTAATCACCATTTACGACAAACCCAAAAAACAGGTTCTCTGCATGATATACGATCAGACGTCACTTTTCGAGACAAGGGCGAATCTGGAGATAAGCGCGTCCAAGCTCGCCGAACAGCACGTCCTGCTGCAAAACACCATGGATTTCCAGACGAACATCATCTTCGTTATGGACGAAAGCCGCATAATCAACTGGAACTACAGCTTTCTTGAGCTTTTCGGATACGACATAGTCGACAGGATAAATTCCGGTTCCGCCGACCTTATGAGCTTTGTCACCCACGACAGTTATCTCATGACAAAAGAGACCAGCTTCTATAACTTCATACGCACCAGTCTGGAATCGGACATCACCAACCGCATAAACGTTTTCGACCGCAGCGGCAAAGAACGTTCTTTCATATTCAGCGCCAGAAAAATGCCCGAACGTGAAAACTACATTATCGTATCCATGACGGACATCACAAGGCTGAAAAACAAGGAACGCCTGCTTCAGGACATTAACAACGAACTGAGCCGGAAATATGACGAGAAGAACCTTGAGCTTAAAAAGCTGAACTTCGAACTGAGCCGCAGCCGCGACCAGCTCCAGCTTGCGCAGGAGGTTGCCAGATCCGGCAGCTTTGAATATTTCTGCTCCGACGGAAGCATAAAGGTCAGCCAGGGAATGAAGAACATCCTCGGTGATCCGAATTTTAAACCCGAATCAGTTGACGACATACATAAATTTTTCCACGGCTCACACGCGGAAGGGATAAAGCAACTGTGCAAGAGGACACTGGAAACGGATACGGGAAACTTCTCCGTCTTTTCAGAGATTGTCAGCATGAGCGGCCGGAAAAAACCGGTGGGCATATACGGCAGAGTCTTCGGAAACGAGAGGGAGGGCAAACGCCTCCTTGTGACCATGCAGGATCTCACAGATATCCGCGAGCTGGAAAAACAGGTCAAAGACAAAGAAAGGCTGCTGGCGTCGCTGTTTGACATTGCAGACATCGGCTTCGTGATTCTCGACGCGGATGGAAATATTATCCGCGTAAACAAAGAATTTGCCGATATAACAGGCTACGGCGAACAGGAGATACTCGGCAGAAAACTAGACTATTTCAATATCTCTTCCCATAAAAGCGACTATGAAAAATACGTCCGCACCTCTTCCGGCGCAATAGCGGAAGTGATGTTCAGAAACAGAAACGGTGAAACACGCTACGCATATATGAACGTCACAGTGTATCCCGTTGACGAAAAAACGTCCTACAGCGTTTACGCCTTTACGGATATCACCGACCGGATATCAATTCTTTCAGAGCAGAAAGATCAGGAACAGCTCCTCATACAGCAGTCCCGAATGGCTGCCATGGGCGAAATGATAGGCGTTATCGGGCACCAGTGGAAACAGCCTTTGAACGTCCTTAACCTTGTTCTGGAAAACATAAAAGAGAGCATTGACAGCGGACATGCCGAACTGAACGAGATAAACAGAATGACAGAGACCTGCACAGAACAGGTTAAATTTATGGCGGAAACCATAGAGGATTTCAGGAACTTCTTCAGCCATGACAAGAATCCGCGCCCCTTCGACCTGATAGGCACACTGAACAACACTGTGCGGCTGCTTTCGCCCCTTTTCGGCGTGCGCGGCACAAAAATAGACATAACCAACAACCTTTCCGCAAGGGAGGCTGTTTACGGTGTTGCAAACGAGTTCCGCCACTGCATCATGAACATACTGTCCAACTCAAAGGATGCTATTCAGCAGAAATCCAACGGAAACAGCAGCTTTAAAGGGCATGTCAACATAGATATTTCAGGAAACAGCGACAGAATATCAGTCAAAATATCCGATAACGGAGGCGGTATACCCCAGAACGTTATAGAACATATCTTCGACCCCTACTTCACCACAAAGGGCGAAAAAGGCACAGGCATCGGTATGTATATGGTACGGCTCATCATTAAAAAAATGAACGGCGACATAACCGCAAACAATATCAACGGAGGCGCCTGCCTCACCATCACCCTCCCCAGAATACAGCCTAAGAGGAACTGATGCCCGCAAAAAAACTTATAAGTCTGCTCATTTTGCTGAGTATAGCATGTGCAGTATCCATTATTTTTCTCGACGTACCTGTTGCCGGATTCTTCAAATCACACGAAAACAAGGTTTTTTTTCGTTTCAGTGCAGATATCACTGAGCTTGGCAAATCCGACGTATATATTCCCGTTTCGCTGGGTGTCTGGCTGATATTCAGAAAACGCAAACCGCTGATAGCAAAGATAGCACTTTCAATATTTCTTACGGTGGTCATTGCGGGGCTTGCATCCAACCTTTCCAAATTCTTTTTCGGGCGTAACAGACCTGTGATGCTTTACGATTTCGACACATACGGATTCGAATACTTCCACACGAAATACTACAAAACATCATTCCCGTCCGGTCACACCACAGTTGCGGCGGCGCTGGGTTCAATGCTGGCGCTCCACTGGCGGAAACTGACCTTTCCTGCGGCTGTTTTCATAATACTGATGGCTGTTACAAGGCTGGCGACGCTGAATCATTTTTTAAGCGACACTCTGGCGGGGATGGTGCTCGGAATAGGCACCAGTCTTCTGATATATAAAAAGATGTTCCCTCAGAAAAGAT
This sequence comes from Seleniivibrio woodruffii, assembly GCF_029267515.1. GTDB lineage: Bacteria > Chrysiogenota > Deferribacteres > Deferribacterales > Geovibrionaceae > Seleniivibrio > Seleniivibrio woodruffii_A. Next base: position 418,157 of record NZ_JAJUIS010000001.1, on the reverse strand, counting down.
TATAGAGCCGCCCGAACTTCTCCGTACAGTCCTCAATGACATACCTGTCGCGCTCAGGCGACGGCATGGGCAGGATACCCAGAAGAACAGGCCAGAAGAGCGCCTCCTTTATCATCCCAAGATACTGTTGCGCCGCCAGAGGAATATCCTCGATGGGCTTTCCCGCGGCTTTCAGATACGCCCCCAATGAATCAAGAAGTGAGCGGATGCCGTTCTCCGAATAAACAGTTTTAAGCTCCGGAAAGCGTCCCGATTCTCCCAGAACCAGCCTCAGCAGCTTTGTGAAACGTTCGCTGCGGAGCATCACAAGACATTTTGCCGCATAGTCCTCAAGGTCACGCCTTATATCCGCCCCTTCGCGGTAAATAAGCGCGGGAACGCCGAAGTCAGTCCAGATATCCTTCACTATCTCCGAAAAAAGCAGTTCCTTCGAGGGAAAATGATTATAAACTGTACGTTTTGATACACCGGCAAGGGCGGCTATGGCATCCATACTGACACTGCCGTACCCCCGTTCAAGAAACAGCTCCGCCGCCGCAGAAACGACAGCTTTTCTCTTTTTCTGGGTGAAACTCTCTTCCAATTTGCTCTCCTTCCGCGGTGATTATAACCACCGGAGTGTATAATTACAATAAATTGTGTTGACTTTTCCGGCAAGGAACATAAACTACACCGTATAGTTTACTTTTATGGAGGAGAATATGGAAAAGAGAAATCTCGGTCAGCTTTCCGTTTCGGCGATGGGGCTTGGGTGCATGGGGATGAGCGAGTTTTACGGACAGGCGGACGACGCACAGTCCATTGAGGTCATCCATGCGGCGCTGGACAGCGGAGTGACAATGCTGGACACTGCGGACATGTACGGGACAGGGCACAACGAAGAACTTATTGGCAAAGCTGTGAAGGGGCGACGGGAGAGCGTCGTCATTGCCACCAAATTCGGCATAGTGCGTCAGCAGGGCAGATACGAGCGCTCCATATGCGGAACGCCGGAATACGTCCGCTCCGCCTGTGAAGCCAGTCTGAAAAGACTCGGCGTGGATACCATAGACCTTTACTATCAGCACAGAAAAGATCCGGACGTAGCCATTGAGGAGACTGTGGGGGCAATGGCGGAACTGGTAAAAGAGGGCAAGGTCAGATATCTGGGGCTCTCCGAGTGCGGTGCGGAAACGCTGCGCCGTGCATCCAAAGTGCACACAATAACAGCTCTTCAGACTGAATTCTCCCTGTGGACAAGGGACATAGAGGCAGAGATACTTCCCGTATGCCGTGAACTTAGCATAGGTCTCGTGGCTTACAGCCCGCTGGGACGGGGGTTTCTCACCGGAGAGGTATCTTCTAAAGAAAATCTTGATGAAAAGGACTTTCGCAGACTCAGTCCGCGGTTCAGCGACGAAAATATCGCCGAAAACGCGAAGATGGTTGACGAGCTTTCAGCCGTGTCTGAACGGCTTGGCTGCACAAACGCACAGCTCGCGCTGGCTTGGGTGCTTGCAAAAGGTCAGGGCATAGTGCCCATTCCAGGCACGAAACGTATTAAATATCTGAAAGACAATCTGGATGCCTGCAATATAAAACTCTCTGCGGATGATCTTGCAGAGATGGAAAGGATTGCAGCACCGGAAAGGATAAAAGGGGCGAGATACCCAGAAGAGGGCATGAAAGGGCTTAACGGATAGACATCGTCGGGCGGGTGCCTGCCCGCCCTATCTGCACGCTCCGCAGTTCAAAGCTGGCATCTCTATTAAAAATTCGACACCGCCTTCAAAATTTCTGAAGGTCAGCTTACCCTTAAAGTGATCGTTTACTATCAGCTTACTCATATACAAACCGATACCAGTTCCCTGTTCCGGTCCTTTTGTGGTGAAATAAGGATCGAATATTCTGTCTTTTATATGGTCCGCTATTCCTCCCGCATTGTCGGCGACATAAACTCTCAGGGTGCAGTCTGAACAGGTTAACCTTATATTTATCCGCGGGTGCACGACATTCGCGCTGAGAAAAGCATCCTTGCTGTTTGTAAGCAGGTTCAGCATCACCTGTGCAAACTCATTGGCGACACCGTAAACCTTCGCATCGCACTCTTTTTCAACTGAAACGTTTATGCCGTGGGCAAGGAGCTGCTGGTTAACCAGTCCGATGACAACATCCACCTGTTCAGCAGCTGAAAACTCAGCCCGTTCCTTGTCTGTGCGGAAAAAGTTGCGGAAATCGTCTATGGTGCTGGACATGAACAATATCTGTTTCATGCCTATATCAACGAATTCATCCATTATCTCGCTGTTCAGCGTACCCAGTTCGTATTCTTCCTGAATGTTCTGAACCATGAGTGACATAACGTTGAGAGGCTGTCTCCATTGATGGGCTATGGCGCCGATCATCTCACCCATGGCGGCAAGTCTGCCCTGCTGCATGAAAAGCCTCTCCTGCTCCATGCGGCGTTTTGTCTCCTCCACAACCTTCGTTTCCAGATCAACGTTAAGTTCCCGCAGTCTGTCTTCCGCCTGTTTCTGTTCGGTGACATCGGTTATAACCCATATTGAATATGGCTGCGCGTCCTTCTCTTCGATCAGTTTTCCTGCAATATCCACCCATGCGAGGCATCCGTCCCTTTTGCGGAACTGCACGCGCGCCTGCGCATAGCCACTGATCTTCATAAGCGCTTCTGAATCAACAAACCTGCCGAAATCCGCATAATGCTTTTCATCAGGATGGATCACTATTGTGGACTGCCCGATTATTTCATCCGCCTTATAGCCGAACATATCAAGAAAGGCGTTGTTTACCCATTCAAATTTTCTGTCTTTAACCTGAATAATGGCGACGAGGGAGTTCTCTATTATTGCCGACTGACGCAGGTTAAGCGCCAGAAGCGCCTCCTCCGCCTGTTTTCTGCGGGTGATGTCCTCAACGATCATAATGATGAACATAGGCGTATTACTTTTGTCTGTCAGAACCGATGCGGTTATCTCGACCCAGATAATGCCCGAATCTTTACGCACAATGCGCCTTTCTGAGACATAGGTGTCTATCGATCCGCTGAGAAGTCCCGACGCACATCCGTCGCCTGTGTATAAGTCGTCAGGATAGGTTATGTCCAGCATCGTTTTTTTGCGCAGTTCATCCTTGCTGTAGCCAGATATCCTGCTGAAACACGAATTAACCTTTATAAACCTGCCATCAAGGGTGGTCATAACAATTCCCACGGCAGCCTGTTCGAAAGTTCTGCGGTACCGCTCCTCACTCTCATAAAACTTCTGCGCCATCTGCTCTGCCATTTCGAACGCTTTGCTTCTGGTTTTCAGCAGTATATATATCAGAAGAGACAAAAGAACGCCCGTAACAACGCCTCCGATAAGCAGAAGAAGAGGTTTGTTCATATCGAACTTTTCAAAGAACGCTTCTCCTGCCTGAAACTGCAGATACCAAGTTCTGCCGTAGATATTCAGAGGAACGGTTTTGGAAAGGCCTGCTTTGACAGGCGTCCTGGTTTCGAACATCAGGTTTTCGTCCGCAACTGCGTTATCGTATATTTTAAGTGAAACACCTTTTGCATAGCTGCCGAAAATGCCGCGCATGAGATCGTTCACGCGGAACGGAGCCGAAACGTAGCCGTAGAGTTTTCCGTTGCGGAAAACGGGCATGGACATAAGTATCCCCGCAGGCGCCTTCTCCGTGACAGTCTCCTGACGGAGCACCATTTTTCCGGAAACGGCTGTTTTGCCTGTTTCTGCTGCCCTTTTAAGCATAGATTCCCGCACAGACTCACTGGAAAGGTCGTACCCCATCACACGCATGTTCTGGACATTTTCAGGATACATCATCGTTACGACAATATACTCGGACTTGTCATTTACCGGATGAACAGTATAACCAGCCAGACCGGAAGTCCTGCCCTCTCTGATATGCTGTTCCAGCCCTTCTCTGGCGACAACTCTGGCAAAACCGATCGCCTGAATACCGGGATAAAGCCTGTCCAGTTCAAGAGACCGGGCATACTCCATCCACATCTTTCTGGTAACCCTGTCACCGTTTGCCATGAAAAGCCCTTCTCCGCCGCGAAGCACCTGTTCATATGTACCCATACGCACGGATATGGCGTTGCTCATCTCATTTACATAGATATCGAAAGTGTTGTTTATATTTTTATTCAGAGAGTCGGCGGCTGATTCATAGAGCATTATTGACAGGGCGATGGCGAAGATAAAAACTGCTGTAGGAATGAATCCGGTCAGAGACCGTAATCTGTCCATCGTATACCCCGCTGCGGATAATCATTGTCTATGCTTTTATGATAACATAAATAACACAATTTACCATATTTTCAGGATATTTTCAGACAGACCGTGAACCGTTTATGACCGGCAGAGGTATCCTCTGCCGGTCATATTTTTATGCGTACATATCAACGGAAGAAAGCCCCTGAAGAAGCGCCTCCTCCGTACTTGTTCCTGATATTTTGAGTTTCTCTATCGCGGACGACGAAGCCGCTGCCGTCTCGTCCGTTTCCTCCGTCTCTTCTGTTTCCGCCTGCTGGTCGGCTTCGTATGCCGCCAGTTCGTCCTGACTTATCTGTCCGTCTCCGTTTGAATCGTATTTTTCAAATTCAGACTGGCTGACACTGTTATTTCCTATCTTATAGGACGATGTTGAGATGGAAACCGTATCCATATCAGTTTTCTTAACCGAAGTGTCTTCGTTGTTCTGCTTCTGTGCGGTCTGCCCCTGACCTTTTATGCTCATGGTGCCCGCTGTCAGTTCGGAATATGAAACGGAATAGTTCGTAGAGATGCTCATGACTTCCTCCTTGGTGGATAGATGTTCGATGTCCCTTATATCGCCGCAAGGAGGAAAAATATAAATTCCTTAAAAATACATATTGTGTTCCGAATATGTGCAAAATGCGTCTGTAAACCATTGAAAAATACTGAATAAAGGAGAGGCGCACACAATTGGCACACATAAAACCGCATATGACGCCTCAATAAAACACATTTTCCACACAAATATGTGCAGACGAAACAGATGCGTATTAAACGTCTCCATAAATCATTTGTGCCATATTATCATTCGGCTAAAGCTACTTACGCATAAGCATTATAATAATTTCCGTAAGGCATATACCCTGCTGGGGCAGAAGGCATACAGCAGCAGCCGGAGGCGGGTGTATATGAAGAAAACTCCGACACGCTCATAACGCCGTCGCCGTTGCTGTCATAAGCATTAAATTTCGCCATAGTTTCCGCGCTCACAGAAGATTTATACGCAGGAATCTGCGAGACTGATGCTGCCTGAGTGTTCTGTGCCGGAGCCGTCTGTATCTGAGCTGCGGACTGGTTTCTGCTTTGTGCACCGGAAGTATCCGCTCTGCCGACCGTGTTATAATATTCGGGTGAGTTTGCAGGTGTGATTATCATGAGTTACCTCCGTATCATCTTTTCTGACCTTCTAATCGCACAAATTCCGATATTCACAAGTTTTAACTAAACAATCATTTAAACAAAACCATAGCACGAAGGATCTTTTTTTTATCTTGATTAACAAGTCTTTATAATACCGCATAACCGGACGGATAAAAAACCCAGCATTTATACGCAATTGAAACATGAAACAAACATAATTCTCTGTTGTATTAATATGGTACGAAAGTGCGCAATATAAGGAGAATAATTATGATATCTGCCGGATATTTCAGACAGTACACGAGTCTTGTTCTTGTTTTTTTTATCATGTTCATGTCCGGTTCCGCCCGTGCAGCGATGATAACCTATCATACGGAAAACATTGACACAGCCGCACAGACAGCGAGACAAACCGTAAATACGTTCATGGCGAGAGAGGATGTTAAAAACGCCCTCATCGGCATGGGTGTTAATCCTGAAGAAGCGTCTGGCAGAATAAAAGCTCTTTCAGACAGCGAAGCCATTGCTGCGGCGCAGAATATCGATAATGCGCCTGCCGGTGCGGGAGGATTCATAACCGTCATCGCGGGGCTTCTGGTTCTGATAATCGCTGCGATACTGGATCTTACCAAAGTAATACTGTCGTGAATATTCACTTCAATTGTTTCCGATAACTCCTATAATATATTCATCAATATGAAGGAGAGACCTATGAATATGTTAAGGAAACAGAGCAGAACCATCGGACTTCTGCTGATATTCAGCCTTATGTTCCTCGCAGGTCCTGTTCACAATGCACAGGCGGCAATGATAGGCACACAGACGGTCATCGACTCCGCAAGAGCGGAGCAGGCGAAGACACAGATAAACGCTTTTCTCGCCCGCGAGGACGTACAGAACACACTTACATCCATGGGCATTTCACCTGACGAAGCAGTCAAAAGGGCGCAGTCCCTTTCCGACAGTGAAGCGATAGCCTTTGCAGACAGCATGGAGAACGCTCCCGCGGGCGGCGACGGTCTCGGACTTGTTGTAGGCGCGGCTCTGTTCGTGTTTATTGTGCTTCTGATAACCGACATACTCGGCTTTACGAAGGTGTTCAAGTTCACCAAAGCGGTAAGATGATAAAACAGCTTTTACTGCCCCTTTGTCTGTTTCTGATCATGACAGGGTGCGCGGCAAAGGTTTCATCAAGATGGGACAGCGTGATATCAAAACAGCAGGATATAGCGCTGTCCGTCCCTTTTTACGCCCAGAAAGACTATTACTGCGGTCCGTCATCTCTCGCCATGATGCTTGAACAGAGCGGTATTAAGGCTGACCCCGACGAACTTGCGAAAAAGGTCTTCACCCCATCCAAAAAAGGATCTTTCAAAGAGGATATGCTCACCGGAGCACGCAGGAGCGGACGCATACCGTATCCGGTAACTTCTCCCGCTGACCTTTACTCTTCACTGCGGGAAGACAAGCCCGTCCTTGTGTTCATGAACATGGGACTGGATTTCTATCCCGTGTGGCACTACGCAGTTGTCACAGGCATAGGCGACGGATACCTTCTTCTCCATTCAGGGGTGACCCCCAACGAAAAATTCAGAACTGCAACCTTCGACAAGGTCTGGGCAAGGGGAGGCTACTGGGGATTCATACTCCTTCGTCCCGGCGAGATACTGAACGATGCTGATCCTGTGAAACTTGCTGATGCAGCGTTCGCATATTCTCTCACCGACGCCGACGGAGCGATAGAAACACTTAAAAACGCCTATGATGAGTTCGACAGCAAACCAGTGATGTTTGCATATGCGAACGCACTTTATGCCGCCGGCAAAAAAACCGAATCAATGGATATATTCCGCTCAATTACTGAAAAATATCCTGACGACGGCGACGGCTGGAACAATCTTGCCCACGTTCTCAACGAAACGGGACTTAAAAAGCTCGCACTGTATGCCGCGGAAAAAGCGGTATCAATCGGCGGAAATAATCTTTCCGTTTACGAAGAAACGCTGAAATCTGTTCAAACGCCTTGATTTTATCCCGCTATAATATAAACTGTGCATACTAAGGTACATGGAGTAGTTATGCGAACCGTATTCATGGGTACGCCGGAAATGGCTGTGCCGACACTTAAAGCACTGGTGGAAAACAACATAGAGGTTTGTCTGGTCATAACACAGACAGACAAGCCGAAAGGCAGGGGAAACCAGATGCAGTCCCCGCCTGTTAAAGAATATGCTGAGTCCGTCGGCATAGAAGTTATCCAGCCAAAAAGCCTGAAAAACAACGAAGAGGTGCTTGAAAAACTGAAAAGCATCGCGCCGGATTTCATCGTTGTCGCCGCATACGGAAAGATACTCCCGCAGGCTGTTCTTGATGTGCCTGAGAAAGCGCCTGTAAACGTACATTTCTCTTTACTCCCCAAATACAGAGGAGCGGCACCCGTGAACTGGGCTGTTATAAACGGCGAAGAGGAGACCGGAGTCGCCACTATGCTTATGGACGCGGGACTGGACACAGGCGACATTCTGCTGGTTGAAAAGACACCCATAGGCAGAAAAGACGCTGTGATGATAGCCGAGGAACTCTCTGAAACAGGTGCGAAACTCCTTATCAAAACTTTGACGGAGTTCGAAAGCATCACTCCCGTTAAACAGAACGATGCGGATATGACCTATGCCCCTATGATGAAAAAAGAGGACGGGCACATAAAATGGGCGGAAAAATCCGCAAAAGAGATAGAGTGCATGATACGCGGTTTTGTGCCGTGGCCTGCCGCCTACACCTTCCTCGACGGCAAAATGTTTAAACTTTTTGCTGCGGAAATTGTCACTATAGAAAATAACACTGAACCCGGCACAATATTCGATGTCACTAAGAAGAGCTTCTGTGTCAGATGTGCAAAAGACGCGCTGATGATAACCGAGCTTCAGCCGGAAGGCAAAAAAAGGATGCCTGCCGTGAGTTTTCTTGCCGGAGCAAAGCTGGCGGGCGGGGAAAAATTTGAATAAACGGATGTCCAAAGACAGAGCCATATTCATGGCGCTGTTCTTCCTCTGCGGATGTGTGATATTCGGCGCCGGACTGGTGGTCTGGTTCCTGATGATGCTTGGCGCCGCTACTGTTTCACCGCTGGCGGCGGAGATAATCACTGCGCTGTTCGTCATCTTCTCATTATCAGTGACAGTTTTCACCCTGATTTTCGCATATACAGCGCTGACAGGCAGAGACCTGAACATGGTGAAGGGTCCCCGAAGAGTGGCGACAAGGCTTACGCTGCCTTTCATGCTCAGGGTCGCAAAACACGCGCATATCGACAGAGACATGCTGGTGCGTGCGTTCGTTAACATAAACAACGACATGGTTCGCGGCATCATAAAACGGAAAAAACCGGATAAGCTGCTCATCCTGCTGCCACACTGCATACAGCTTGAAGGATGCGAACTGAAACTGACAAAGGACATCACAAAATGCACAGGCTGCGGACGCTGCGATGTAAAAGAACTTGTTAAGATAGCCGACAGGCATAATATTTCTATAAACATTGCCACAGGGGGCACCGTGGCAAGAAAAATCGTTAAGGAAACACGCCCCGATCTGATTCTGGCTGTGGCGTGCGAGCGGGATCTTTTAAGCGGTATTCAGGACACATATCCCCTTCCCGTGATCGGCTTCTGCAACAGGAGACCAAACGGAGAATGTGTCAGCACCCGCATAGACACCCGCATGATAGAGGATGAAATAAATAATATATATAATATCAAGGAGGCAATATGAACACCTTAAAGACTGTTCTGCTCATGACTGTGCTGATGGTCTTCTTCGTGTTTGTGGGAGGACTCATCGGCGGCAGGAACGGAATGTACATCGCATTCGGTATCGCTTTTGCAATGAACATCTTCTCATACTGGTTCAGCAGTTCCATCGTGCTTAAAATGTACGGAGCCAAAGAGGTTACAGAGGCGGAATACCCCGCGCTGCACCGTCTTGTGCGAAACCTCGCCACAAGAGCAAATATACCCATGCCTAAGGTCTGCGTTATGCAGAGCGCAACACCCAACGCGTTCGCAACCGGCAGAAACCCCCAGCACGCGGTAGTGGCTGTCACCACAGCAATAATGGGAATACTCTCCGAAGACGAGCTTGAAGGCGTTCTCGCCCACGAGCTTGCACATATAAACGGACGCGACATCCTCATAGGAACCGTTGCGGCAACCATGGCGGGAGCCATCATGATGCTTGCCGACATGGCACGCTGGGCTGCCATCTTCGGCGGCGGACACAGCAACGATGAAGAGGGAAACAACAACCCGCTCGGCATGGTGGGCATGATAGTCGTATCCATACTCGCACCTCTGGCGGCAACCCTTATTCAGATGGCGATATCCCGCTCAAGGGAATACAGAGCCGACGAAGAGGGAGGGCGCCTCTGCGGAAGACCGCTTTCGCTGGCATCCGCGCTGGAAAAAATATCCAAGGGCGTGGCATATCACCCCATGGAGGAGGCAAAACCCGCAACAGCTCACATGATGATAATGAACCCCTTCTCCGCAAGCGGTATGCTTAACCTTTTCTCCACCCACCCGCCTGTTGAGGAGCGCGTTAAAAGACTCCGCGAACAGGCAAGGGGAATGCGTTAATGGCGGACAGGTTCCGTTACAGACTTTACGACATCCTGAAATCCTATTATCTTGGCAGTCTGAAAGAGGACTATTTTCAGGATTCCAGTGAAAAAAGACTGTATCGCAAAATATATTTCGAAACGTTCCGTCATCTCGGCTTCATAGAAAAGGCACTGGGCAAGCTCTATTCCCGCCCGCCGGAAGCCGAGATTCGCGCCGCACTGGCTCTTGGCGCCTGTCAGATAATGTTCATGGACGACATACCCGAATACGCCGCCGTGAACGAAAGCGTCTCCCTCGTGCCGAAACAGAAACGCAGCTTTGTCAACGCAGTGCTGCGAAATCTGGCAAGGCAGAAAGAAACGCTGATGAAAGATTACTCCATCCGTCAGGATTTCCCTGACTGGTTCGTTAAAAGATGGGAAAAACGTCTGGGGGCGGAACTTGACGCTTTTCTGGCGGATTTGAACACCAAGCCGTCGTTTTACAGCGTCGATCCCGCCTCCATGACCATCGAAAAAACCGAAGGCGAATCCGAAGGACACATTATGGACCTCGCGTCATTCAGCGTGGCACGCCTTGCCGGAGACGCAGACCCGCTCTCCATTCTGGACTGCTGTGCGGCACCCGGCGGTAAAACGTTCGTTCTTTCGCAGACCTACCCCCAATCCCGCGTGTTTGCAGTTGAAAAAAATAAAAAAAGATACGAACAGCTTAAAGCCTCAATGGTGCAGTATGCCAACGTAGACTGCATCTGTGCGGATATTCTGGAGCTTGATACGGAAGCGGAGTTTGACCTTGTTCTGCTGGATGCACCCTGCACCGCTCTGGGCACCATAAAACGACACCCCGAAGTGCGCTGGCTTCGCACAACAACGGATATTGACGATTGTTCACGAAGACAAAAAGAAATGCTTGAAAAAGCAGTGAAATTTACAGGAAAAGGCAGTACAATAATCTATTCGGTCTGCTCGCTGGAACCAGAAGAGACAACAGACGTTGTCGAGTGCTTTCTGAAAGAGCATCCGGAGTTTAAAATTGTTAAACCAGTTTGTGCAGAGCAGTTTCTTGACGAAGGTTATTTCGTCTCGCTGCCCTACAAAAGCGATGCGGACGGTTTTTTTGCCGCCGTTCTGAAAAAGAAATAAGAGGCTCTGCTTGTTTGAAACAATTCTGATTCAGCTTGGCGCTTTCTCTGTTAACGTCTCCATATCGGCAGCACAGTTGTTTCTGGCTCTGCTGATAATTTTTTCGGCGGTGAAACTTTATAAAACTAAAGATTTCTCACCCATAACATCATGGCATACAAAATTTTTCATCCTGATGGTCATAACAGAGACAATTTCGGCATTTGCCGGAACAAATATTCAGAAATCACTAAGCGAAGTGCCTTCCATATGGACATACATGTATCTGTACTCCTGCCTTATACTCTTTAACGGTGCAAACCTTAACAGAGTGCTTTACGCTTTTTTTGCCGGAAGCATACTGAATGCCATATCCGGCGTTTATGACGTATTCGCGGCTGGCTTCGACCGTGCAATAGGCTTTTATACCCACGCGCTTACATACGGCAATGCGGCGGCGGTGGTTTTCATCTGTGCGCTCGGACTTCTGATATTCGTTAAAACTCAGCCTCCGAAACTGCGTATTCTCACCGCAGCGGCGGTCTTAATGTCCGGTTTTGCCCTGCTTCTCTCCGTCAGCAGAGGTCCCATGCTGTATGCCTCTGCCACGGCTGCGCTGATGTTCATCTATCAGTATAAGATGAAAGCGGCTGCAGCGGTGACCTGCATCGCAATGATCATCGCAGTGATTATATATTTTGACGATCCACTGCGTGAAAGAATATTTACCGACAGGGGCGGGAAAGACACGGCTTCCTCCGTGGGCACCCGCATGGTTCTCTGGGAAACAGCCATCAAAGCCATAGCCGAACGTCCTGTCCTTGGTTTCGGCAAGGGCAACTTCACCCAGTATGTCAAAGATAACGTAAAGGTACCACTTTCAAGCACGGCACATGCCCATAACTCATACCTGCACTACACATTCAACAACGGACTCCTCGGACTTGTGTTTCTGCTTGGTTTCCTTATCAGTCTTTTCCGCTTTATCCACAGGCGCTCAAAAGAATATCCTCCTGCAAAGGCTGCTCTTTTCGTTTTCATCGTATTCCTCATGGAGGGGCTAACCGAAAACAATTTCGGCGACTCAGAGGTGGTCATGCTCACAATGCTTCTGATAGCCGTGCTAACAGCCCCCGCCGCACTTTATAAAAACCTTTGACAAACTCCTTTTTTCCGTATAACCTGTCAGAACTTATCCAGAGTAGCGGAGGGAAAGGGCCCTGTGAAGCTACAGCAGCCGGTCGGCAATATAATCCGATGTCTGGTGCTAATTCCTGCCGATGAAGGAAAGATAAGCCTATATGTATAACAAGCATAAGCCTCTTTCCCATACGGGAACAGAGGCTTTTTTTGATATCCGGAGGAAATATGAGCAAGCAGAGATTTGAAACCATTGCAATCCACGGCGGGTACAGACCCGATGAAAAAACCGGGGCGACACAGGTTCCCATATACTATTCAAACGCCTACCAGTTTAAAGATGCACAGCACGCAGCAGACCTCTTCGACCTGAACGTCGGCGGGCACATATATACCCGTCTTTCAAACCCGACAGTTGAAGTTCTTGAAAACCGTATTGCAATGCTTGAAGGCGGTTCAGCCGCCGTTGCAACGTCCGCCGGACAGTTCGCAACATATATGGTGATAACAACTCTCGCCGAAAACGGTGACAACATAGTGGCTTCCGCAAAACTCTACGGAGGAACCTACAATCTTTTTACACAGACATTCAAGAAACTCGGCATAGAAATCCGTCTTGTGGATCAGGATGATGTGAATGCTTTCGATGCGGCCGTTGACGAGAACACCAAAGGCATCTACATCGAATCCGTCAGCAACCCCGGCAGTGATATCCCCGACATTGAAAAAATAGCCGAAGTTGCGCAGAAACACAGAGTACCCCTAATAGTGGACAACACATACACGACGCCCTATCTTTTCAGACCGCTGGAGCACGGCGCCAACATCGTTCTGCACTCGATGACAAAGTTCATCGGCGGGCACGGCGCGGCAATGGGCGGCATAGCCGTTGACGGCGGAAACTTCGACTGGTTCGCCAGCGGCAGATTCCCTTCGTTCACTGAACCCGACCCAAGCTACCACGGCGCTGTTTATGCGGAAAAATTCGGCAATATGGCGCTCGCCGTAAAAATGCGCGCACAGATACTGCGCGACGTGGGCGGATGCCTCTCCCCTATGAACGCGTTCATGATAATGAACGGGCTTGAAACGCTTCACCTGCGTATGCCCCGCCACTGCGAAAATGCAAAAAGGCTGGCGGGCTGGCTCCTCAGCAACGATAAGGTGGCATGGGTAAACTACCCCGACCTGCCCGACAACAGGAACTATCAGGCTGTTAAAAAATATCTGCCAAAAGGCTCCGGCGCAATGATGTCCTTCGGACTGAAAGGCGGGCTGGAAGCCGGCAGAAACTTCATTGAGAACGTGAAGATAGCCATCCACGCAACAAACCTCGGCGATGCCAGAACCATCGTTACGCACCCGGCGAGCACAACACACCGTCAGCTCTCCACAGAGCAGAGAAAGAGAGGCGGTATTCCGGACGAGCTTATCCGCGTTGCTGTGGGCATCGAGAATATTGACGACATAATCGAGGATTTCGAACAGGCTATGAAGGCGGTTAAATGACGAACAACGGTTCTGTCGGGATTGTAAAGACCCGATACGTTACATTTAAAGACGATTTCTTTTTCGAAAGCGGCAGGGTCGTTTCGTCTGTCACTGTCGCCTATGAAACATACGGAAAGCTGAACGAGGCGAAGGACAATGCCATCCTCGTCTGCCACGCGCTCACAGGTTCCGCCCATGCGGCGGGCTTTAACCGTGCGGACGAACAGCGCCCCGGATGGTGGGATTCCATGATAGGTCCCGGCAAGGCGTTTGACACGGATAAATATTTCGTCATCTGCTCAAACTTCCTGGGCTCCTGCTTCGGCACCACAGGTCCCAGTTCCATAGACCCGTCCACGGGAAAACGCTACGCACTGCGCTTTCCCGTCGTAACAGTGCGCGATATGGTGCGCCTGCAGAAAAGGCTCACCGACCATCTCGGCATAGAAAAACTGCTCTGCGTGGCGGGCGGCTCCATGGGCGGGATGCAGGCTCTGGAGTGGGGTGCAACCTATCCGGACAGCGTTAAAAGCATAATACCTATAGCAACAGGCGCATATATTATCCCCATGTCCATTGCATTTAACGCTATTGCGAAATTCGCCATTATGAAAGACCCCCGCTGGAACGGCGGAGACTACTACGACAGCGAGATACCCGTTGACGGGCTTGCCATAGCAAGGATGGCGGGACATATAACCTATCTGTCCGACCCGGCGTTCCACAACAAGTTCGGCAGACGATATGCCAACTTTGAGGGTATTTACGACTTCAAAGGCATGTTTGAGGTGGAGAACTATCTGCGATACAACGGATATAAGTTCACAGAGACATTCGACGCGAATACATACCTTTACGTGCTTAAAACAATGGACATCTTCGATCTGTCATACGGCAGGGGCAACCTTGAAGAAGCGCTGTCGCTTATAAAAGCTAAATCTCTTTTTATGACATTCACTTCCGATTTCCTCTTCCCCTCATATCAGACAGAAGAGATAGTCGGAATACTTAAAAAACAGGGCAAAGAGACTCACTGGGAGAACATCACATCCGACTACGGACACGACGCGTTTCTCCTTGAGTTCGAGGTGCAGACAGACCTGATAAAAGATTTTCTCGGCAGAGTATGATATGAGTTTCGATTCCAGCGCCGCAAATTACCTGAACAGCAGCGACCACCGCACAGGTTCCGATCTGGAGTTTCTGGCGGAAAGATTTGCAGAGGTAAGGTTCGGGAGGATGCTGGATGTCGCCTGCGCAGCGGGACACTTCGCAAACGCCGTACCTGCGGACATAAAGATAGTCACCGACCTGAGCCTGAACATGCTGAAAAAAGCGGACGAGGCTTTCGGGCTTTCCCTTGGCGCCGTTTCCGCAGCAGAGTTTCTGCCGTTTCAGAATGATTCGTTCAATTTTGTCGGATGCCGCATTGCCATGCACCATTTCCGCAATCCGTGCATGTTCATGGGCGAGGTTTTCCGCATCATGAAACAGGACGGTATCTTTGTGCTGATAGATTCCGTAGTTGACGCAGACGACGGACACCTGAACCGCATCGAGCTTCTGCGGGACGAAACCCACAAAAAAAGCCACACGGTGGAAAATATAATTGCCATGGCAGAGTGCGAAAGGCTGGAGGCGAAAGAGGCTGTCATACTGCACAAGCGGCACGATTTTTCAGAATGGGCAAACAGACTTAACCCGTCGACGGAACTTTTCGCCGAAATAGAAAAAGCATTCTTTGACCTGCCTGCGGAATATAAACAGAGATACCGCGTTGAAACAGAGAACGGGCGCATAAAGGCATATACAGACAAAAAAGGCTTATTTATTTTCCAAAAACCTTGACTTCACCGCCGCGGGTGTTTACTGTAGCGGTTCCTACTGGTAAGATATATATAATGAAACGTTTTAAGTTTAAAAAATTGACACTGCCTGTAATCGGCAGATGGTTCATACTCGGTTCCATTGTGGGTATTGTGGCGGGTCTCGCCTCCATAGCCCTCTTTTTTATGATTCAGGTCTGCGAATACTATTTCCTTGATGTTGCTGTCGGCTGGCCCGTGGGCGAAACATCCGGCGAACCTTCACTTTTCGGTCACTCAGGGAAAGAGTTCAACAGGTGGCTTCTGCTCATCGTTCCCGCCCTCGGCGGTCTGGTGAGCGGATACATCGTCTACAGATTCGCGCCGGAAGCGCAGGGCGCAGGCACAAACACCGCCATTGAAGCAATCCATCAGAAAAAAGGCAACATCCGCTGGCAGGTGCCTATAGTCAAAATCTTTACCAGCGCAATAACCATCGGTACCGGCGGTTCAGGCGGTCGGGAGGGTCCGATCTCCCACATAGGCGCGGGCTTCGCGTCCTTTCTCGGCAATCTGCTGAGTCTCACCGACAGGGAGAAGAGAATACTTACAGCCGCAGGAATGGGCGCAGGCGTCGGGGCTATCTTCCGTTCGCCGCTGGCAGGTGCAATATTCGCAGCAGAAGTGCTCTATTCGTCCTCCGATATGGAATATGAAGCGCTTTTACCCTCTGCCATAACATCCATAATCGCATATTCTGTTTTTTGCAGCGTTTTCGGCTGGGAGCCACTGTTTGCAGCCCATGACTTTACGTTCCGAAACCCTGCGGAACTGATAGGCTATACCATTCTCGGTTTCGCGTGTGCGGTTTTCGGCTGGTTCTTTGTCACGGTATATAAAAAATCTGCCGAAACTTTTAAAAAAATACCCGTTAAACCATATATTAAGCCAATGATAGGCGGGTTTCTTACAGGCTGCGTTGCAATTATCATCCCGGAAGTTCTGTCAGGCGGCTATGCCCAGATAGACCACGCGATGTCAAATAATCTCGGACTGCTTTTCCTTGTCCTTTTTATCTTCGCAAAAATATTTGCTACCGCTTTCACCATCGGTTCCGGCGGTTCCGCAGGTTCTTTCGGTCCCTCAATGGTAATCGGTGCCTGCGTCGGCGGCATGGTCGGCGTGAGTCTCAATGAATTGCTCCCCATAATCGCACCGGAGCCTGGTGCATTCGCCGTTGTCGGCATGGCGGGATTTTTCAGCGGGATTGCGAACACTCCTCTGTCCTCCATAATCATGGTGAGCGAAATGACCGGAAATTATCATCTTCTGGTTCCATCCATGTGGGTGACGACGCTTTCATTCCTGCTTCTGCGCAAAACCAACCTTTATTACAATCAGGTGCCCCAGCGCAGCGACTCGCCCGCACACAAAGGAGAGTTCTTTCTTCAGGTTCTTCAGGATATTAAAGTCAAAAACATTATGCGTCCCGACCCGATAACGATTCCTGAAACCATGAAGTTCAGCGACGTGGTTCATTTAATATCAAAAACAAAGCACAACAACTTCCCCGTTCTTAAAGAGGATGGTTCGTTTGTCGGCGTTCTGCTTTTTGAGGAACTCCGCGAATTTGTTTTCGACGAAGGTCTTGAAGATATCGTCGTTGCTGGTGAGGTCTGCGAAAAAGACCTCCCATACGTTTATCCTGACACTACACTTGCCGATGCAATCGACAGCATCGGTTTCAAAAATGTTGAACTGCTTGCGGTTCTCGATCCCGAAAACAGCCAGAAACTTCTGGGGATAATCACCCGCAGAGATATAATCACGACATATAACAAAATGATACGCCGCAGACAGCTTGCGGAGCGGGAGAAGGATGATTTCTGATTAGATATACATAAAATGACTTCCTGCCGCCCGCATAAAACAACAGAAAAATTTCCTCTTCTTTTTTCTAAAGTAATGGCTTATTATGCCGATACGATAAAAGCACGGATGCGTAATTTTATACAGGGATGTTCCGTCAGGTGCGTCCATGTCCAGAGTTATAGGCGGTTCCGCCTCAAATGAAGCATACACTCGTATGCTGGAAGAACAGAGACAGAAAAACACCGAAAAAATGTATCAGCAATATCACCACAGTGAACGTATTCGTTCGTATAATGACGATGCGACATATCGCCAGTCGGTACGCACGGACACTATGGAAAGTCAGCATCAGGACAGCTCAAGGAAAGAACGCAGATTCGGACATCCGGGCTACAATCTTGATGTGTATGCATAATTCTGCATACAACACAATATAATTGTACATAAATCCGCTCTGTGATATGATTACGGCGGAGATACAATGTACAGATATTTTCTGATATTCATTATTTCAACCGCGCTTTTTCTGTCCGGATGCAGTACCGATTCCGGCAAAACAACTGTCGGTTTTATAAACACTCTTACCGGAAGATACTCCGACATGGGGCAGGATTCCATGAAGGGGGTACTTCTGGCTCTTTCCGACTCCGGACTGGAAGACAAAATTTCCCTTGATATTCAAGATGATACAGGCACGCCGCAGGGCGGAGCATCTGCACTCTCCCGTCTTTCTGACAAGGGAGTGAAATATATAATAGGTCCGGGACTGAGCAACGTAGCCAAATCCACGGTTCCTCTCCTTAAAAGCCGCGGTATGTATATGTTCAGCCCGACTGTCAGCACCTCCGAGCTCGCCGGCATCAATGATAATTTTGTCAGAATAATCCCGTACAACAGCAAAGATCAGGCAATGCGCATAACGGGCTACATCGTTCGGGAACTTGGCGTTAAAGAGACCGTTATCATCTATGACACCAGAAACAGTTCATATTCAACGGATATTGTTCGCAACATCACCGCGTCGTTCATGATGCGCGGGTGCAGCGTGCGGGACATCCGCGCTTTCAATCCGGAATCAGGCGAAAGTATGCAGAAACTCATTGAAGAGGACAAAGCAAACCCGCCAGATATGTATTACATAGTTGGCTCTCCTCTGGACACTGCGCTTATAATCTGGCAGATACGCAAAGCCGGATATGCTTCAAAGATAGCCATCCGGGCATGGGCAGCGGGCAACGAATTTATGAAATTCGGCGGGGATGCAGTTAACGGAGTATACCTTTTCGATTTTTACATAGATAAATATTCTGAATCATACAAAGAGTTCAGTAAAAAATATAAGGCAATGTTCAATGAAGAACCGTCGTGGATGAGTGTCCACGGGTACGAATCGGGCTATATACTTTTTAATGCGCTGGGCAGTATAAAAAGCGGAACACCCTTCTGTGAAGCTGTCAGGGAGAGCGCAAAGACAATAACTCTGCTCAAAGGACTTACGCTGGATAATTACTGCGATGCGAGCCTCCCTCTCAGCGCCTTTATAATCAGAAACGGAAAAGTCGAACGTATCGGGAGTGCCGAATGAAAAAGAACCCCGCCCTGAGCAGAATGTTCGTGGTCTCCTTTCTTCTTTTCCTCATGCTCCCGCTGGCTGCGGTGCTGACAGTATTCCTCCTAAGTTCCTACGATTCGCAGGATGAAAACGTTAAGAACAGGCTTAATATCGTCGCCTCCTCACTGAACGACAGGATAAACGACAGACTGGACAACCCTTACAGATTCCTTGAGACAATCGCTGAAGTGACGGAAAAATACGGACAGAAGAACGAGCATCTGGACACGATGCTCTCTTCCGGCATAAAGAGCTTTAAGATATTTGAAGCAATATATGTCCTTGACGATAAAGCAAGAATATCGCTTTTTGACTCTTCTTACTACAAAAGTTACGACCGTGACGACTTTATAGGCATCCCTCTGCCGGATATCTCTTATAAAACCGGAATGGAGAATAAGTGGAGCAGAGCCGTAACGTCGCCGCTTTCAAACAATATGGTGGTAAGGGCGGTTGTGGAGTTTGACGGAGGGTACGTTGTCGGCGACATCAGTACCGGATTCATAAGCGAACTTCTTTCAGAGGCTGTACAGGACAGCAGCACAGTTATAACTCTGGCCGCCGCAGACGGAACAATCATTGCGTCGTCTGTAAAAAACATGGCGGGCAGCCTTTCAAAACATCCGCTTATGTCGCTCGCCGGCAGCTATGAACCTGTTGTGCTTAACTATCATTTCGGAAAAGAGGAACGTGTCGGAACCATAAAAACAGTCCGCACACCCGGCTGGTTCCTCCTTTACGAACAGTCCGCGTCCTCCGCTTACGTCTATTTCACACAGATACTGCTTATGAACGTCGGTTCCGCCGTTGTTCTTGTGGGCTTCTCTATTTTTGTCCTGTTCTTCATCAGGGCAAAAGTGATCGTTCCCATGCGTCTTCTGACAGAACGCAGCGAAATGATAGCCCAGGGAACCTTCCTTGAGTTCAAGGACTCTGAGAAGGGAGTTTTCAAAGAGCTTAGAACCCTTTACGACAGCTTTGAAAAGATGATGATAACCATTGACCGCCGGGAAAAGGAACTGCGGGACAAAGAGGAATATCTGCGTTCCGTCTTCGATTCGACAACAACCACAGGTATTCTCATAATTTCCACTGACTCGGAACCCATCATAATGGATGCAAACGTCGGCGCACAGATAATCTTCGGATACAAGCTGTCGGAACTGCTCGGTCTGCCGCCCGCAGGACTTATAAAGGCGTTAGGCGACGAACTTTCAGACATGTGTATGGAGAGCCGCAGAACCGACGCAATGGTCACAAAGCAGCTTGAAATGGTCAAAAAGAACGGCATGGTCTTCCCCGTTCTCTGCTCCGTATATCCTCTTTTCGGTTCCAACGGGAACATAATGGGTTTCATTTGCGTATGTATCGACATAACAGAGATAACCCGCGTGCAGAACGAGCTTGAAAGTGAAAAAGAACGGCTGGACGTTACACTCAGGAGTATCGGCGAGGGTGTCGTCGCCGCAGACAGGTTCGGTCGCATAACCCTTGTAAACAGCAGTGCGGAAAATATTCTTGGGCAGAAATACAGGTTTATCCTCGGTCACAACATAAACGAGGTAATCCAGGTTTACGACTATGAGACCGGAAAATCTCTTACAGAAAAGATAACCGATCTGTCACCGAAATCAAACCGTACCTACCGCGCAAACATGGTTACAAAAGATGCAGGTGTTATCACCGTTTTCATAACCTCCTCCGCAATGACGAACAACAAGGGCGAGATAATCGGTTCCGTCTACGTTTTCAGGGATATCACCGACCGTATGAAGATGGAACAGGAGCTTATCAACCGGAAGAAAATGCTTGAGGACGTGAACAGGAGTCTTGAAAAGAGGGTACAGATTGAGACCGAAAAGCGAAGAAAGAATGAGCAGATGCTTTTCGAACAGGCAAAATTTGCAGCCATGGGACAGATGATAAGCGCTATCGCCCACCAGTGGAGACAGCCGCTTAATGCTCTTGCCCTCTATGTGCAGGATATAGAGGATGCCCACGAAATGGGCGAGGTTGACAGACAGTATCTCATGAACTTCGCGTCCAACGCAATGCGCCTCATAGACCATATGTCAGCGACTATAGACGATTTCAGGAACTTCTTCCATTCCGCAAACTCAACTGAAAAAGTTGACGTTGCCGCAGTAATCCTTGAATCTCTGTCTCTGGTCACAACTCAGTTCCGCAGCCAGATGATAAATTACAAAGTAATAATCAGAGATAATGAAAGCGAAGTTATCTTCGAAAACAAGATACCTGAAGACTATAAACCCATAAACGACATAGAGCTCACTATCTTCCCAAGCGAGTTGAAACAGGTGCTGCTTAACATATACCAGAATGCCAAAGACGCCATCATCGACTACAGAAAGAACACGGGTGAAAAGATTGGCAACATAATAACCACAGTAGTGTATAAAACCGACAGGCTGAAAATAGATATCGAAAACGACGGGGGCAATATCCCAGAAGAAACACTCGGGCGGATATTCGACCCTTATTTCACAACAAAGCCGGAAGGAGAAGGCACCGGAATCGGTCTTTATATGTCAAAAATCATTATTGAAGACCACATGGACGGACTGCTTGTGGCGCAAAACACCGGATACGGCGCGCTGTTCTCCATCACGCTGACATATGACAATTGACAATACCTCAGCTTGTGTTATCTCAATATTTGTGATAACTTCATAACATACGGATAAGAAAGGCAGATTATGGGACTGATCTATATTGATGATTTAAGACCCGGTATGAAGCTGGAACATGATCTGATTTGTCCTAACGGTCGTTTCTTGCTCAGCTCAGGTTCCATACTGGAAGAAAAACATATCAGGATCGCCCGCTCGTGGGGGATCACCGAGGCTCATGTCGTCGGCATGGACAGGGAAACGCTGAATCTGGAAGCACAGGCAGGATTCAGTCCCGAAACCATGGCGTCTGTGGACGCGTATATGGAACAGCTTTACCGTTTCGCAGATCTGACAGTTCCCGCCATGGGAGAAATTCACCGGATAAATAAGCTGATACTCTGCAACAGAGTCGAAAATAAAGGGGCGGACGCACTCCCGAAAGCACCCGCCGTAACAGAGGCGAGACTCCCGAAAGGATTCACCAAAGGTTCAGTGACAGCCGATTCAATGGTGGAAAAAGAGGTCGGTCTGGCTTCGTTCCCCGACGTATATTATAAAATAAAAGACGTTCTTTCAAACCCGACAAGCTCCGCTTCGCACATGGCGGACGTGGTTGAAAAGGACACCAGCCTTTCCGCAAAACTTCTTAAAATAGTTAACAGCGCTTTTTACAGCTTTCCTTCAAGAATAGATTCCATCCGCCGCGCAATCACCATTATCGGCACGAAGGAACTGGGCACACTCGCCGTGGGCATCTCCGCCATCGAGGCTTTTAAAGGCATTCCCACGGAGTTCACCAACATGCGCAAATTCTGGAGACACTCAATAGCGTGCGGCGTTTTTGCCAGACTTCTGGGAGTCCATATAGACGATGTTTCCACGGAGAGACTGTTTGTTTCCGGTCTGATGCACGACATAGGCAGACTGGTTATTTTTCGTGCTCTGCCGGAGGAATCGGCATATACCCTTTTCATGTCATGCAAACTTCAAAAGCCGCTGGCGGATATAGAATACGAAGTGCTTGGATTCGACCATGCGGACGTTGGCGGGGCACTTCTTGAGAAATGGAAGTTCCCGACCCAGCTTGTCAAAAACGTTCGGTTTCACCACAGCGTAAAAAACATTCATATAGAATCATCAATTATTGCTGCCGCCGACTGCATGGCGGTGGCATTCGGCTCCCCGGTAACCAGTTCATTCATAATTCCCTCCATCTCGAAAGAGGTCTGGGACGCACTGGGGATATCCACATCCGTCATAGCGAATGTGGTCACGCAGTCTGAACGGCAGATAGATGAAATTGAAGACGCGTTCTTCGGGTGATATATGACAGAAAAAGATCATATGGACTTTATAGAAGCCAAAGCCGAACACCTGCAGAACGAAAAGAACAACACAATGAAGGTGCTCGAAGCCATCTGCTCCGTGCGCAATCTTAATACCAGCCTCAATAAGCTGGATACCCACGATATCATCCTTGAAAACGCTTTCAACAAACTTCTGGCACTGGTCAGACTGAAAAACGGCGGATTTTTTCTTGTTGACGAGCTTTCAGGCAATTTCTCACCTACAAAATTCTTTCCGCAGGAGGACAGAGAGCTTCTTCTTACGGAAACCGACAAACTGATAATCGACGGAACCTTTGCCATGGCTGTCAAAACCGGCAAAACCACCGTAATAAAAAGTAAATCCCTGAAATCACATATTCTTCTGCATGTTATGTCTACAGTATCCCGCACAAGGGGACTATTCATCGGTCAGTTGAGCACTGCGAAAGAGGACATACCCGACGCCGTGTTCTATCTCATAACTATTCTTATGAATGAAACAGCCCACCAGCTTGAAAGTTTCGAACTGTACAACCGCAACAAAGAAACAAACAGAATGCTCACAGAAAGCGTTAAAAAGCTGGAAGATTCACAGCAGCAGCTTAAAAACTTCAACGAAAAGCTGGAGGCGGAAGTCTATAACCGCACGAAAGAGCTTAAAGCAACCAACGACCTTCTGGAGAATGAAGTAAGTGAACGCAAGAAAATAGAAAAACTGCTTATGCAGCAGAAAGAGGCTCTTCAGGAGCTTAACGAAACCCTTGAAAACCGTGTTGCAATAGAAACCGAAAACCGCAGGAAAAGCGAACGGATTCTCCATGAGCAGAGCAAACTCGCCGCTATGGGACAAATGATGAAAGCCATTTCCCACCAATGGAGACAGCCGCTCAACGCCCTCGGTATGATAATTCAGGATATGCTGGACGAACACGACGAAAAAGGGATATCGAGAGACTATCTCAACGACAGTGTAAACAAATGCCTGAAACTGGTCATGCACATGTCGTCCACCATAGATGATTTCAGTTCTCTCGTCCGCAGCGACACCGACAAGGACACCTTCAGCCTTGTACCCGCCATACACGAGGTGATTTCTCTTGTGGAGGTACAGTACAACAGACTCGGTATATTTCTTGAACCGGAGATTTCCGACCAGTTCGCACAAAGCACAGGACAGCCGCGTATCATGGTACACGGCGACAGCGGCATGTTCAAACAAATAATCATGAACCTGCTGGCGAACTCGAAAGACGCCATTCTGCCGCGGCTTGAAAACGGAAAATCCGAAAAAGGACTTATAAAAATATCTCTGGACTGCGACGAAACATCCGCCATTGTAAACATTGAAGACAACGGCGGGGGCATACCGGAAGATATAATAGACAGAGTTTTCGAACCCTATTTCACCACAAAAAAACACGACAAAGGCACCGGAATAGGGCTTTATATCTCACGGCTGGTCGTGCAGGAACATATGCGCGGCGAAATAAGCGCCGGAAACAGCATGAACGGCGCAGTAATAACCTTAAAGATCCCGCTTTCCTCCTGAGAAAGGAGTGCTTTATGCCCGATAAACTAAAGCTGGCGGTCATTTCAGAAAACCCCGACGGGCTTCTGTACGGGAAAGCCGTGCAGTTCAGCCTTTTTTCGCCGGATGATCCCGGTTCTCTTGATCCCGCTCTTTTCGATCTCATTTTAATAGATGCCCGTGACGGCAGAAAATATCTTTCCGCAAAAAGTTGCGCACAGCTTCACGGCGGCACCGCAGTTATGTTTGCCTCGGAGACTTTTACCGCGGCAAAGAAAACAGAGCTAGCCGGAAGCACGCCTGCCATTTTTGCCATAGCTCCAGTAATCTATTCCGAAATGCTGCCCCTGCGCGGAGCATCCGCAAAGAGACAGGCTGAAATGTTTGCCGGAATGAATGAAAAACGCAACAGATCACTCGCCGTTCTCGGACAGATGTATGAGGCGGAGTTCGAAGACATACTGGACTATGCTCTGGACAGCGCCGTTGAACAGACAGAAAGTACCGAAGGTTCCATAAGCATAATGGACAAAGAGGCAGGCGGTCTGCGCCTTGTGGTTTCTCTCACGGAAAACGGAAAAGCCGTTTACCCTCTTCAGCAGTCGGTATTCATCAGAACCGGAGACATACATGGACTGGAAGCAGTCCTTTCAGACAATGAACCCTATATCGGCTCGGACGGCAAAAACACCATGATAGTTCCCCTCATGGCGCAGGGAGGTGTAAGCCTTATCCTTTGCCTCAGCGGTAAAAAGACAACCTACACAGTAACCGAATCCATAGGTCTTGTGCACTTCATGGAGGGCGTCTGGAGGCTTAAAGAGCGTAAAGACGCGGAAGAGGAGATAAACCGTCTTAATGCCGAACTGGAAAAAAAAGTCGAGGAAAGGACATCACAGCTTCGCACCAGCGAAAACCGTTTCCGTGCGGCATTCGAATCGTCGGCAAACGGTATGGCGATCATCTCGCTCACCGGGGAACTGATACAGGTGAACCGTGCAATGGCGGCTATGCTTGGCTACACACAGCAGGAGATGAACGGCAGACCTTTCACCGACTTTCTCCACGCTGACTATGCAGAAACCGCTATGTCGCTGATGAACGACCTTATAAAAGGCAAAATAAGTCACTATTCTGTAGTTAAAAAATATATCCATAAAAACGGAGGATTGATTATAGTCTCCGTAAGCGCCGCTCTGGCACACGACGAGAACGAAGTCCCGCTTTATCTCATAGCCCAGCTTGTGGACATCACCGAAGCCGAAAGGACGAAGGCGGAACGGGACAGGATTTTCGAACACAGCCGCGACATTATCTGCATCGCGGACTTTTCCGGTCACTTCCGCTATGTCAACCGCGCCTTTGAAGACCTCATAGGCATCCCCGCAGAGCGTATCACGGGCAGAAAGTTTCTCGACGTTTTCTCGCGGGACGAAGCAGGCAGAGCGTCCAGCTTCATAAGCAGACTGGCGGGTGGCGCAGATATCACCGATTATGAAAGCAGACACGTCTCCGCAGGAAAAGAGCCGGTGTGGCTGTCATGGTACGCCACCGCCGACAGAGACAACATGCTCATTTATGCCATAGCACGAAACATTACAGACAGAAAAAAATACGAGGACGCCCTTAAACAGTCGAAAGAAAAGGCTGAAAAAGCCGACATGGCAAAAAGTGAGTTCCTTGCCAATATGAGTCACGAGATACGTACACCTCTTAACGCTGTCATAGGTTTCAGCGAACTGCTGGAGGCACGCGTTAAAGACGTTAAGGCTAAATCTTACATCAAATCAATCAAAACCAGCGGGCGCGCCCTTCTGAACCTGATAAACGACATCCTTGACATATCTAAACTGGAAGCCCACGCCGCACGGATAAGCACTTCTCCCGCCAGCATAAGGCATCTCGTCGCTGACACCGTGAGCATCTTTTCCCTTAAATCCGTCACCAAAGGTGTGACCATCACCAGCAGCATAGACAGGCAGGTGCCCGAAGCACTCATGATAGACGCTCCGCGGATACGCCAGATACTGCTTAATCTTGTTGGCAACGCAGTTAAATTTACTGAAAAAGGCTTCGTCCGGGTAAACGTGACATGCACGCCTGTCAACGACGGCAGAACAAACCTTCGCATAGTGGTTTCCGATTCCGGCATCGGCATACCCGAAAGTGACTTCAAAACAATTTTCGAACCGTTCCGTCAGCGTGACGACCACAATATCAACAGATACGGCGGAACCGGACTGGGGCTTTCCATTTCCCTTAAACTGGCGCAGATGATGGGCGGAACAATCTCCGTCACCAGCGAGGTGGACATAGGGTCACAGTTTTTTGTTGACCTGCCGGACGTGCTCACCGCCGAAGCGGCTTTCTCTGAAAAAGGGTCTGCACCGGAAATCACTTTCAAGCCGGCAAGGGTTCTTATCGTGGATGACGACGAGATGAGCCGTAATATCCTGCGGGAGATGTACGAAAGATGCGGTATGACTGTCCTTGAGGCGCAGAACGGAAACGCTGCGGCACTGATAGCGGAGGAGATAGTTCCGGCTCTTGTCATTATGGACATCAGGATGCCCGACATGGACGGTTTTGAAACGGCAAAACGGCTTAGAGCCGATCCCGCTACCGCAAAAATACCTATAATAGCACTGACCGCCGCACATGATGAAACCAACAAAGAGGGTATGTTTAACGATTTTCTCATGAAACCGGCTGATTTTACGCATCTTATGCAGGTTTCCGCAAAATACCTGCCCGTTGAGGCGGGAAAATCTGTGAAGGAAAAACCGCTCCACGATATGGAATCAGTGGATGCTGTAGAAGAACTGCTTGTAAATAAAGATGAAACAAAGGATATTCTGGAACTTTTCAAAAAGAGTATAACCGTTATTGACCTCGGTTTTTCACAAAAAATAGCCGATATGCTCCTTTTTCAGGGGAAAAAACTGCAAAACAGAGATATAATTTCATTGTCTGAACATCTTAAAGCCTGTATAGATAATATGGAAATTGACAAAATCAAAAAACTGTTCCGGCAAATTCACGAAAGGACGAAAGACATCAGATGACCAACGAGACAGAATACAACAAAACCCTCATACTGATTGTGGACGATAATCAGCAGAACCTTAAAGTTCTTGGCAACATCCTGAGAGAGAACACAAAATACGGGCTTGCATTCGCCATGAACGGATTTGAAGCGCTGGATTTTATAAGTACAACAAAACCGGACATGGTGCTTCTGGACGTCATGATGCCGGATATGGACGGATACGAGGTTTGCAGACAGATAAAGAAAGACCCAAAAACCGCCAACATCCCAGTTATTTTCATCACAGCAAAGACAGAGGCTGAGGATGCCGTTTTGGGATTTGAAGCCGGCGGCGTAGACTATATCTCAAAACCATTTCATGAAACAGAACTTTTAATGCGCATCAGAACACATCTCGATCTGAAACTTTCCAGAGATATGCTTGAAGAGAAGAACAGGGAGCTTCAGGGTGCATACGAAACCATAGAAAAACTTGCGCTCACCGACTCGCTGACGGGACTCGCGAACCGCAGAAGCATTATGAACCAACTGGCCGTCGAGGTTTCCCGCTGCGACAGAAACGGCGGGTTTTTCTCGCTCATCATGTGCGACATCGATTTTTTCAAGAGAGTTAACGATACCTACGGGCACGACACCGGAGACTACGTTCTGAGAAACGTCGCGGATGTCATGCGTGCCAACCTGCGCCAGCAGGACATAGTGTCTCGCTGGGGCGGAGAGGAGTTTCTCATTATGCTGCCGTTGACAGAACTTGAAAAAGCGGTTTCCGTGGCGGAAAAGCTGCGCGAAGCGATAAAAAGCACCGAAATGTCGTTTGCAGGAGAAAATTTCAGAGTGACCATGACCTTCGGAGTGTCCGGCTACGACAAGGGAATGGGTATTGAGCACAGCATAAAAAAAGCTGACGACGCCCTCTACACAGGCAAACAGACAGGGCGAAACAAAGTCGTTATGGCGGAATAGCCTTGTTCAAATAACGAAAGTTCACTTCATAACAAAATCAAAACGTTTAATTATTCACCCACCACTATCTGTAGTGTGCAAATATATGTAAATTAATGTATATTGGAACATACTTAATAAATACACAAAATATTTTACAGATTAGCCTGACTTTTCTTTTAGCATACATAATTTTACTCAGGGCGAAATAATGCGTATTGAAAAAAAGCTGCTGCCTCAGAAAGACCTTATCCAGCCACACTATTTCCGCAACCTAACTGCGCTGTTTATAACAATATCGCTCATTTTCAGTTTAATGATTGTTGCAGCTATGTACTATTCTGAAAAAAGCAGAGACGAAAAGGTTGCAAAAGCAAATGCCGCAGCAAGTCTTCAGGCAAGACAACAGAAATATGAAAATTTTATCGCTTCAAAACTTTCACTTGTCAGAACCTTAGGTACAAACAGCAGGGTAAAAGACTTTCTGATTAATAAATCGAAAACAGAGCAGGACAATTTAAACTGTCTGTTTTCTGTGCTGGTGTCACAGGATCCAGATATCAACCAGCTCAGACTTATAGGTAAAGACGGTAACGAACTTATACGTGTCGATAAAGCAGACAGCAAATCTGAACCGTTCATCGTTGCAGAGAATGACATGCAGAATAAATCAGGCAGATACTATTTTACCGAGTCTGTAAGTAAAGCCGAAGGTTCTGTTTATATTTCAGACATCGACCTTAATATTGAGCACAACAAAATAGAGATACCCCATAAGCCCATGCTACGGATTGGTATTCCGGTTTTTATAAACGGAAAAGCGGAAGGCGTGGTAGTAATAAATTATTTTATGCAGACCTTTCTGGAAAATCTCACAAGATCAATCTCTTATAATATATACCTTTTAGATGGCGACAAGCGGGTGATTTTTTCAGGCGACGCTCAGGCTCACAACTGGTCAAATGTATTTCGAAAAAATGACAGATTTGACATTGAAAAATTTAACAACGTTATAAAGCTCAGCGACGGCAATATACTCGGCATAGTGATCAAAACTCATATAAGAACTGCGGGCGAGCTTCTCGGCAGCATCATAATTATTGCAATATCTGCAGTAATTCTTTCGCTTATTGCCGCATACATAATGTCCCGACTGCCTCTGAAACTCTTCAAGAAAATTGAACTTCAGCATAAAATCATAACTAATAACTCTATATCTGACTCAAAAAGTGAGATTTTAAGCTCAATTGCCCACAGATGGAGGCAGCCTCTTAATGAAATCGGTCTTATAATACAGATTCTTGACGAATTGAAAGAAGAAAAGAAAGAAACGGAGGAGGATGTTAAAGAACTGCATTCCCTCATTTTGAACAGAATACATTATCTTTCAAACATCATAGACATATTCGCCTTAGATAAAAAATTGTCAGTTAAAGAAGACTTTAAACTTGTCCACGAAACCAGAGAGACGATGAAGGACATGAAAGCCCTTCTGAACTCCAGCGGAATTTCTATTAATCTCAAATGCCAATGCGCCAACAAATATCACTTCTGCTCTTTAGAGGATTTCGGCGAATACTGCAACGAAGGAAAAGACATCATCTCAGGATATAAGGAAGATTTCAAACAGGTTATCTCAAGCATAATTTTAAATGCAAGGGATGCCATACTGGAAATGCAATCTGAAACCAAAAACATCATGATCGATATCACAACCGATGAAAAATGGTTCTTCATAGCTATATCCAACACAGGATCACAAATCAATGACGCATATATTGACAGGATATTCGAACCTTATTTTACAACGAAAGATGAAGGAAAGGGAACGGGACTGGGATTATACATGACAAAACGGATTATTGAACAACAATTCAACGGCTCCGTTACTGTCGCAAACAGACCAAACGGAGTTGTTTTCAGTATCGCTATGGCAAGAAAGCAAGGCGCATCAGTATAAAATCTCAATACCCGCTGATCATAACCTGTTTTTCAGGTATTCGCTAACCTCTCCGACAGTGGAAAACATCACATCCGCCTCTTCCGGCTTTGTGTCCGTATACTGACTGGCGACGATGATATTCAGCCCCACGCCTGCGGCTTTGCCCGCCTGCATATCCGAGACTTTATCCCCCACCATAACGGACTGCGAGGCATCGATGTCATACATTGTCATTGCCATCAAAAGCATACCCGGCTTGGGCTTGCGGCAGCCGCACTCCCCTGTGAAATCGGGATGGTGCGGACAGTAAAACATATCGGTTATCTCCACCCCGCGCGATTCAAACTGACTCCGCATCCACCTGTGGAGGTTCTCAACGTCCTCCTCGGTATAAAATCCTCTGTCCACCCCTGCCTGATTGGTGACCACAAATATTTTATATCCTTTGAAATTTGCATAAAGGCACAGATCGAAGATGCCATCGATGAACTCAACGTCTTCCGACTTGAAAAGGTACCCTTTATCAACATTGATTATGCCGTCCCTGTCCAGAAAAAGTCCTTTCGCCATACCATCTCCGAGTATTTTTTAATCAATATCAATGTAGCATAATTTTTCAATTTACACTATAATTGTATACAATTATGTCAGCAGTAATAACATTTGCAAACAAAAAAGGCGGAAGCGGAAAAACCTCTACGGTGGTTAACGTTGCGGGAGTTCTCGGAGGTCGCGGATACAGGGTACTCACAGTGGATCTTGACCCGCAGGCACACCTCTCTTTCTGGTCAGGCGTCAACACATACGATACTTATCTAAGCATCTATGACGCCTTGCTTGGCAAATGCAGCGGGAAAGACGCTCTTTTCCGCACTGAGCACGGGCTTTACGACGTTCTTCCCGCATCCACAGCCTTTTCATCTTCCTTCATAAAGCAGCTTCTGGACAAACCTAACCCCGAAGGTCAGCTTAAAAAAGTGCTGCTGGATTTTCAGAACGATTATGACTGCATACTCATAGACACCCCACCCACAGTGGCGGCACTGACGCTGAACGCGCTGGCGGCTGCGGAATCCGTTTTCATACCGATATTGCTGAACTTCCTCGCCATAGAGGGGCTTGCTCAGCTCACGCAGACCATATACCGAATAAACGCCGCTTTCAATCCGGACCTGCGCATGTGCGGCATTATCCCGAACCAGTACGACATCCGCAGCAACCACTCCAAGCGGGTCATGAAAGAGATTTACGAAAACTTCGGTGAAGCAATGATATCACCCCGAATACGCAACGATATCAGGGTTGCCGAGGCTCCCGAATACAGAATCCCCATAAATTTATTCGCTCCCCACAGCAGAGGGTGTATGGATTTCAATCTTTTAGCCGATTTTATACTGGAAAAAGTAACCGTCGCTAAAGGAGTGTCCAAATGAGCAGATATCCCGCCGGAATAGACTTCGGTACAACAAACTCCATGATAGCAATATTTAAGGAGAAGGGAACCATCGAGGTCATTTCATCCGACAGCGGAAAACGCTTTCTGCCGTCTGTGATATATTTCAAGAACGGCAAAGAAGCGGTTATGGGCGACAATGCCCGAAGTATGCAGATGCTGGAATCGGAAAACACTATAGCCAACGTAAAAAGATACATGGGCTCAGATAAAAAATTCTCCGTCTACGGGCAGGAATATACGGCGGTTGAACTTGCCACGCTCTTCTTTAAAAAGCTGAAAAATCTGCACAGGGACTATACGGGGGACGACACGTCGGAGGCTGTGATAACCGTTCCGGCTTATTTTGACCACCTCCAGAGAGAAGCTGTGAGAGCGGCGGCACAGGCGGCGGGTTTCGATGTTATCGCCCTGCTTAACGAACCCACTGCGGCTGCGATATATTACAACAACATAGGCAAAAAAGAGAACGAACTCTGCCTCGTTTTCGACCTTGGCGGCGGAACGCTTGACATAAGCCTTATTGAACTGAATAAAGACTGCCTGAAAGTGATAGCAAGCGGCGGCTCAACGCAGATTGGCGGTCTGGATTTCGATGTTGCCGTTGCGGACTACCTGAATGATGAATTCAGGAAAACACACGGAATAGACCTGAAAACCGACCCTATAGCATATCAGCAGCTTCTTTTTCAGGCGGAGAAGGCAAAGATGGAGCTTTCCAGCCTGAACGAAACCAACCTTGTAATACCCTACATAACAATCACCCCCAAAGGTCCTCTGCACTTCAAAATGGAGCTGAACAAGCAGCTTTTCGGAAAGATAACCGAACCCATAATTCAGGGCATACGAGAGATAACGGAAGGACTGCTGAGAGAAAACAATATAAAACCGGAAGACATAAGCCGTGTGCTGCCCGTCGGCGGCGCAAGCAGGATATGCAATGTGCGGGCTTTTGTTGAAACCATGTTCGGGGCATCCGTCAGCAAAGACCTGAACCCCGAAGAGGCTGTCGTGTGCGGCGCTGCAACCAATGCCGCAATGCGTCTCGGACTTCTCGGCGACAGGACTTTTTACGATGTCACCAGCCACAATATGGGGCTTGAAGACGACAACGGAATGTTTGAAATCATCATGCGCAAGAACGAGCCATATCCCGTATCCTTCACCCAGAGGTTCACGACAGCGAGTGACGACATAAGGGATATAACCGTGCACGTACTTCAGGACACAGCACATTCAAGCCTTAACGTTTCCGACAGCCCGGAAGACGATCCCGACTACTTCATTAGCCTTGCAAAATTCGATTTTACAGTGGAGAATAGCGGAGAAGAAACTCTTATTGATATATGCTTCATCATCGACGACAGCGGGATAGTAACCGTCACAGCCAGAGATGTTAATTCCGGCAGGGAAACCGATTTCACACTGAAAGCGTCATTCGATTCTGATAAGATTAGTGATATTATAATATATTAGGTTCATTTGGAGGTATACATTATGAAAAAGCTGGCGAAACCCACCAGCCTAACCGGAAGGACGGGTATTTTGAAAAAAGATGCAGAATCCGCAGCGGCGTCAAGGGAGGAATCCAAAAAGCAGGCTGTTGAAAAAGCTCGGGCAAGAACCCTGGCAAAGCAGCAGTCAAACGCTGAAAGACTAGCCACTGCATCCGAAGAGATGGCGTCTGCCATCGAACAGGCATCAAGCGCGGCAAACCAGCTTAACGCCTCCATGGAGCAGGTTACAATTGCCTCCGCACAGGCGAGCCGCAGCGCGGAAGGCATCAAAAATGATACGACCGCTCTTGAATCCGACGCAAAGAACGTTCTCGCCACAACCATAGAATATGAAACCTCCACGGCGGAACTCATCAAAAAGGTCAAATCCACAGTTACAGCGGCAAACGAACTGAAAGAATCTGTCAAGGACGCAACGGAAAAGGTTGAGGAATCCACCCAGCTTGTTGACCAGCTTAAAGAGAAGGCTGACTCCATAGGTCAGATAGTTCAGGTTGTAACAAAAATTGCAGACCAGACAAACCTTCTGGCACTCAACGCCGCAATCGAAGCCGCAAGAGCGGGCGAACACGGAAAAGGGTTCGCGGTTGTCGCCGACGAAGTGCGTACATTGGCGGAAGTTTCCGAAAAATCGGCAAAAAATATTAAAAACGTTATAGATCAGTCACTCACACAGGTTCAGCATGTTGTCAGCAAGGTTGACAGCTTCCTCATCCTCTCCAGAACCAACCTGTTCAAAGCGGATTTCATCTCCAAACATTGCGGATATGTCGGCAGCCATACGGATGAAATAGGCATCGAGGTCGGCAAGATAAAGAGCGGAGCGGTAGCCGTCAGCGAAGAATCCACCCGTTCAATGGATCTTGTGAACAGACTTGCATCCTCCGCTGAACAAAACGCAGCAGCGGCGGAAGAAGTGGGCAAATTCACCGAGGAACAGACCAAGGCTTTCACCGAACTTACCGTAGCGTCTCAGGAACTGGCGGAAATGGCGGACGACCTTAAACAGTCCACCGACATCGCAAAATCCTCAGAAGAGGTCGCAGCCGCAGCGGAAGAGCTTTCCTCCACAATAGAGGAATTGGACGCATCCGCAGATGAAGTTCTTAAAGCCATAGACCAGATGGACACCGGAACCTCAGAGATATTCACCGAGATAACAGGCATCACAAAAGAGTTCGACAAAATCAGCACACACATCAACAACGTGAAAAAGAGCTGGCTTGTGATGGCTGACCACGGAAAGCTGGTTGACAACGCACTGGATGAGATAAAAGCTCTCGACCACCTTGTCTTCCTCGACCAGCTCGAAGACGCAATGAACAATAATCACGAATTCCACGGACAGCTCGACCCCACAAAATGTGCATTCGGCGCGTGGTATCTCACATACAAACCCGACGCCGGCAAAGAGGAAAAAGCGTACGAGTGCATCCGCGAACCCCATAATCACGTCCACCTAGGCGCGGGCGAGATTGTCAACCTCATGAAAGAGGGTAAGATGCAGGATGCAAGACGCATCTACGACGAAAAGGTCAAACCGTCCGTCGGCGAGTTCAAAACCCAGTTTAAGGACTTCAAACACGGGATAGAGCTTATCATCAAAGGTTTCGTCGCATCCATAAACAACCTTAAAGACGTTCACGACGAAGTGACCGTTCTCAACAAATCGTTCGGCAACATCAAAAAAATCGTTGATACGATCAATAACGTTGCCATTCAGACAAACATGCTCGCAGTTAACGGCAATATCGAAGCAGCACGTTCCGGAGAATACGGAAGAGGATTTTCCGTCGTTGCCGCAGATATTCGTGCACTGGCAAACGAATCCGCAGACAATGCCGACAAGATGAAAGATATTCTGGACGAGATGTACGAACAGGTTATCAACTTCCAGAATGAGCTGGCAGAGATAACCTCCCTCATCCGCGTTCAGATTACGAAATCACAATACGCCGTTGACAACCTCGCAGAGGTCGGTCAGATACGCAAACACCTTGTGGAACTCTATAAAAAATGCTCAGACCACGTTGACGCAGCTGAAAACAAGGTTGAGCAGGTCAACGGAGCCTGTGAAGAGGGAAGAGAGGCTGCGGAAAACCTCAAAGCCCTTTCCGAAGAGGCGAAAAACGCAGCGGACGAGCAGGTTAAAGGTCTGCGCGAGATAGCGGCGGCGGCGGAAGAGGTCGCATCCCTAGCAGATGAAATGCAGACATTCTGATAATGCTCCTTACAGCATTCCGACAAAGGAGAGAATTAAATGTCATCAGCAGTTGAAAGTCCGCAGGACAGCATATACGTTTCGTTCCGGCTGGGTCAGGAAACATACGGCATAGGTATCGACGATGTTAAGCAGATAATCCGTCTGCCCCACATCACCCGTGTGCCGAAAATGCCTTCCCATGTGCTGGGAATGAGCAATCTGCGCGGAGAGGTCATGCCTCTGACAGACCTGTCCCTGCGTCTCGGCTATCAAAAGCCTTGCGAAAATACGGACGACACCCGCGTTATCGTGGTTGAAAAAGAGGGCACGCTGAACGGCTTTGTAGTTGAATCGGTCAGCGAGGTGAAATCCACCGAGATACACCAGCTTGACGCTTTCCCCGAAATGCTCAATGCGGAAGTGGACAAAAGATACATCAGCGGAATAATGAAGATAAATCAGGGCGGAAACGTCCTGCTCATCCAGATACTTAACACTGACGAGATTATCGATATAACCGCTCTGAAGGCACAGATAGAGAAACAGGGATTCCGCAAAACCTCCGCAGCAAGGTCAGAAGAGGCAGCGGCGGCAGTTCTTCATGAAAAACGCTTCATCAGCTTCAATATAGGGCAGTTGGAATATGCAGTTGAAATACACCGCATAAACGAGATCATCTGGATGCCCGAAGTAACTGCTATTCCGGGGCTTCCGGACTATGTGCTGGGGATTTTTTCACTCAGGGGACGCGTTATACCCCTTATCTCCCTGCACGACAAGTTCGGCAGGAAACACAGCGGTATAAACGAAAACAGCAGGGTCATCATAGTTGACATAAACAATGTGATGGTAGCATTTGCCGCAGACAAGGTGAATGCCGTTCTCAGCGTTGAGGAAAACCTCATCGAAGAGCCGCCGAAAGCATTTACCGAGGATACGGAAGAGATAGCCGCTGTTTTGAAACTTGAAAAGGGCGAAAGACTGGTTATGGCTCTTGAGCCTAAGAATATTGTGAATAAAACGGAGCTGGAGGCACTTTCCAGAGTTGCCGCACAGTCCGCAGGGGATCTGACCATGGCTGAGGCTAACACCCACTCTAAAGACGACGAAAAACAGATTGTCACATTCCAGATAGAAAACGAACAGTACGGTATCCTCATTGAAAAAGTGCAGGAGATAAACCGCTATACGAACGTTACGAAGGTGCCCAAAACTCCTAAGTTTGTCGAGGGCATAATAAATCTCCGGGGCGAGGTTATCCCCCTTATCGACCTGCGCACCCGTTTTGACCTTAAAGCAAAAGAAAGGGACGAATTTACACGCGTAATAATAGTTAATTTAAAGAATATGAAAGTCGGTTTCGTTGTTGACGGGGTTGACGAGGTTCTGCGCATCAAAACCGATGATATTGATGTGGTGCCGCCTGTTCTTTCAGCAACCGTAAGCTCGGAATTTATCGGCGGGGTTGTCAACGTGGTCAGCAAACAGAAGATGATACTTCTTCTGAACATTGAAGACCTGTTCTCCCATTCCGAAATGAGCAAACTGGAGAAAATGAAACAGGAATGAAAAAAATAAGGGTACTGGTTGTCGATGATTCTGCACTGATGCGGAAGAAAATCAAAGAGATGCTGGACGAATCTTTCGGCATTGAGGTCATCGACACCGCAAGAAACGGAGAGGACGGAGTTGCAAAAGCGCTGGCGCTGAAGCCGGACGTGGTGACGCTTGACGTCAACATGCCGGTGATGGACGGTCTTACCGCTCTGAAGATAATAAATGAAAAGAAAGTGTGCCCAGTCATAATGCTCAGTTCGCTCACTCAGGAGGGGGCATCCACGACTTTTCAGGCGCTGGAACTGGGCGCGTTCGATTTTGTGGCAAAACCCAGCGGAACTGTCTCCCGCGATATAGAAACCGTGAAGCGTGAACTCGCCGTTAAAGTTAAGGCGGCAGCAGGGATGGGACTTGCCAAGCTGACCCGCAGAACGGAACCGGCAAAAATTGAAAAATACGAAGTGCAGGAACCTGTATATACCACTCCGCATACCATCCCAGATAATTTCAAAGCGGTGTGCATAGGTATATCCACAGGCGGACCGAAAACAATATTCGACGTTCTGCCCCACATACCGCAGAACCTCAACGCGGCAATCTTCATGGTTCAGCATATGCCTGTGGGGTTTACAGAATCCTATGCGAAAAGGCTGAACGAATCGTGCCGCATAACCGTTAAAGAAGCTGCTCCGGGAGATATAGTCACACCGGGCGTTTGCTATGTCGGCAAAGCGGGCAACCATATGACCCTTTACAAAAAGATGAACGGCGAGATTACCATGCGGCTGGGCAAAACACCCGACCATGCGTTCATCCCCAGCGTTGACATAATGATGGAATCCGTAGCCGGGGTTTTCGCAGACAAAGCTATCGGCGTGCTCATGACAGGAATGGGCAACGACGGTGCCGCGTCCATGTGCAAAATAAAGCAGGCGGGCGGATATACCATAGCCGAATCGGAAGAAACAGCGGTGGTCTACGGTATGCCGAAAGAGGCTGTCCTGAAAGGCTGCGCGGATGCAGTGCTTCCAAGCTATAAGATAGCTGCCGAAATATGCAGAAAAGTGGAAAGAGGTTGGTAATATGGAAGTTAAGGAACTTAAAACCAAAGTTAAAGTAACTTTCCCCGACGAATCCGAAATTTTCATGGCGGAGGAGTTTCTGTCCCTGTTCGGCGGCGTCACCTTTGCGGGAAAAGAGCTTGAGACCGACATGGGCAATGTTTCGTCCATGGACACCGTTTTCCTGCAGATAGCCCTTTCTCTGTTTAAAACGGCAAAGGACGCGGGTTCGAAAATATCAGTAAAATCATGTGAATCATTCGATAAATTACTCAGTCTGTACGGACTGCATATACAAGATGCGGTCGGAGGGAATTAATGAAGCGTATTCTTATTGTAGATGACGCCATAACTATGCGCCAACTGGTTGCGGCGACACTGAAATCAGCAGGATATGAAGTTGTTGATGCCAGAGACGGGGTGGATGCACTCAAAAAGCTGGACACAGGAAGGTTCAACCTTGTGGTTTCCGATGTCAACATGCCAAACATGGACGGCATAACCTTTCTTAAAGAGATGAAAAAGAACCCCACACATAAATTCACCCCTGTGATAATGCTTACAACAGAGTCTCAGGCGGGGATAAAGGAAGAGGGCAGACAGGCGGGAGCAAAGGCATGGATAGTCAAGCCTTTCAAACCCAACGATCTTCTCGCAGTTATAAAAAAGATAATCGGCTGACGGCGGGAGCTTTAACGTGGACAGACAGACGCTCATTGAAAAGCTGAAAAATACTGACGAGGCGGAGAGAATATATACTGTTGAGGATGTTCTTTCCGAAAAGAACGAAGACCTCTATCAGGTTCTCATCTGCCATATGTATTCGGAAAAGAGCCGTCTTGTCCGCGAGCTGATAGTCGAGGCGTTCAAAGTGCTCGACATAACACCTTTCTTCGCCGATATAGCGAAATATTTCGAGTCTTCCGACGCATACGTCAGAAACTGCGCCATCGAGATTTTCGGCGCAAAGGGAGAGGACGCGGTGGCGTTTCTCACTTCCATCATGGATCACCAGAACCGCGAAGTGCGCAAGCTGGTGCTGGACAGCCTTGTGGCGACCAGCTCAAAATACTCCATTCCCGCTTTGCGGGCGGCGCTTAATGACAAAGCGCCAAACGTCATGATGACCGCTGTGGAATATCTCGGTAAGATTTACGACGATGATTCCCTAGAGGATATCATGAAGATTTTCGAGCAGACGACAGAGCCGATGGTGCGGATGTCGTGTCTCGAAACGCTAACAATAATGGGTAAACCTGCTACAGTGGACCGAGTTCTCGCCGTTGTGGGCGGAAAGGTCATGGACAGTATCTATAAACCTACGGTTTTAAGGCTGGTTGGCGAAAAAGGTTCAACCCGACATCTGGATTTTCTCCTTTCGTTTCTTAACAACAAGAACACGATGTATTTCAAGGAGATTGCCAACGCAGTACTGAAAATAGTGTCCAGACACGACATACA
Source organism: Seleniivibrio woodruffii (assembly GCF_029267515.1). Taxonomy (GTDB): domain Bacteria; phylum Chrysiogenota; class Deferribacteres; order Deferribacterales; family Geovibrionaceae; genus Seleniivibrio; species Seleniivibrio woodruffii_A. The sequence continues at coordinate 378,415 of NZ_JAJUIS010000001.1, read as the reverse complement.
CAAGCTGGACGAGCAACATACAAAATTCATGCTTAACAACCTCCGCAATCTCGACGGTTATCCGGAGGAGAGACTTACTTTTCTTTACATTGTGTCGCACCTTGATATCCCGGACAAGGCCGCTCTTTACGAGGAACTGGCGTCAGACAGCAACGAGAACATCTGCTTAACTGCTCTTGAGCATCTGGCTGTGACAGACAGGGACAAAGCTATCAGGATAACGGAAATGAAACTCGCCGGAGCAAAAGGCGAGTTCAGAAGGATGCTGCAGGGACTTCTGGAAACATTATAGGAGCGTCACAACCGGCTTATGTTCATCAACAACGATGACTACACAGACCTGACCGCTTTTATTTATAAAAAGTCAGGAATAAAGTTTGAAGAGAAAAAAAGGTATTTCATCAACAAAAGGGTTGAAAAAAGACTCCTTGAGATGGGAACGGACAGCGTGCGGGAATACCTGCGCTATCTGAAGTTCAAAGATACCGGAGAGGAATTTCAGGCTCTCATGAACCTGCTGACGGTGAACGAGACCTATTTCTTCCGCGAGTTCGCAACTCTTGAAACCTTTGCGGAGCACTGTCTTCAGGAGATCGCAGAGAAAAAAGCTGCGGCAAACGACAGGAACATACGCATATGGTCGGCAGGTTGCTCCACTGGCGAGGAACCGTATACGCTGGCGATAATCGTAAGGGAGATGCTGGAAAACCTGACAGGCTGGGACGTGCGAATCCTAGCAAGCGATATCGACGAAAACGTTCTGGCAAAAGCCGAAGAGGCAAAATATGACGACCGCAGCCTGAAAGACGTTCCGGAGGAATATTTCAGGAAATATTTCACAACCTCCGGTGGTTTCCACTCCCCGGTCAAAGAGGTGCGGAACATGGTCACATTTGAACATCTCAACCTGATGGACAGAGAAGCCATGCGCAAAAAACGCGGGTTCGACTTCATATTCTGCCGCAACGTTCTGATATATTTCGATGAACTGTCGCGGAAACAGGTTGTCGATCACTATTATATCTCCATGAACAGGGGCGGGTATATCTTTCTCGGACACAGTGAATCGGTTGGCAGGATAACCACCGCGTTCAGCATGAAACGCATGGGTTCAGGCGTTGTATATTACAAGGGGTAATTATGGCTATTAAGGTATTGGTTATCGATGACTCGGACATGGTAAGGCATTTCCACAGCAACATCCTGAAATCTTCGGGATTTGAGGCTGACGGTGCCATCGACGGCATGGATGCTCTCGAAAAGTCCATGCAGACCAACTATGCCCTTATGCTCTGCGACCTGAACATGCCGCGCATGGACGGTATAACCTTTATAAAAGAATACAGAAAAACGGGAAAAGAGACCCCGATAATCATAATAACGACTCAGGAAGAGCTGGAAAACCGCAAGAAGGGATATGAATCCGGCGCAAACCTGTACATAACAAAACCCGTTAAGCCCGACGACCTGATACTTAACATCAAGATGCTGCTGGGCATCAGTTGATTACCGGAGCGGAAATATGACTCAGATCGATATGGAAAAATTCAGGATGGAATTTCTTGAGGAGGCGGCAGACCTGCTTGAGAACGCCAATGAGAGCATCCTTAAAGCGGAATCGGAAGGAGACGCGGAACTGTTTAACGCGGTTTTCCGCAATATCCACACTATAAAGGGGAGCGCAGGCGGGTTCGGGTTCGACAATATGTCGGAATTTTCCCACCACCTCGAATCACTTCTGGACAAGCTGAGAAACGGTGACGTCACCATTGACGCGGATATCACCGATCTGCTGCTGAAAGGCGTTGACATCCTCTTCGAAATGATCGATTACGCACGGCAAAAAAGAGAATATGACCGCGACCTGACAGATATAATCACACTTTTCGGTGCGGCAAACAACATGAAGCAGGACGCCCCTGCAACAGCTGCGGACAAAGCGCCCGCTGCCGGACTGCCGTTTGCCGGAAAAGACATTTCAGAGATTCTTAAACAACACGACCCCGGTTTCGGAAAAGCCTACCAGATCAAGATGAATTTCACCGACGACATGCTTGAGAACGGGTATGACCCCCAGACGCTGCTCTCAAACCTCAAAGAAATTTCCGAATATTACCTTGCTGTAACCGATACCTCCGTGCCTGAACTTTCGTCTATTGAGCCTTATAAACTCTATCTGCATCCTGATATATATATAATAAGCGACGCTTCTCCGGAGGAGATAGCCGATCTGGCTTTCGACCCTGAACTGATGACTGTCACCGAGATTTCTCTGAAAGAACCAGAAAAGCAAGAGACAGCAGCGTCGGCACCCTTTTCAGACGAAGAGTTCACGGAAGAGGAGCTGGACGTCGAAACCGTTGATACGGCGGGCATACAATACGAGATGCTGGCGGAGCTTGCCAGCGGTATAGAGGACTATTTCGAATCGATAGAAAACTTCCTGATAGAGATAGAAAAAACCGGAGAGGGCACAAAAGATGCGGTGGACAACATCTTCCGTGTTTTCCACAATATCAAGGGAGACTGCGGATACGTCGGCTTTTCCTTCCTTGAAAAATATGCCCACCTAGTTGAAAACATGCTGGACAAAGTACGTTCCGGTGCAATAGTGTTCGACAGAAAGGCCGCCGAATTTATCCTCAACGTTATTTCCGACGTAAAGGCGCTGGTAAAGGCACTGCTGAACAAGGTCACACCTGAACTCCCGAAAACATACAGACAGCTCCAGAACCTTCAGGAATCCATGCTAACCCTTGAGGAGAAGGTGCCTGCCGTTACAGGCGACATCAAAATATTTCTTTCTCAGGTGGATCAGTTCTTTGAGATAATAGGGCTTGCTAAGGCTGACGGCAACAATGCCGGTATGCTTAAAAGAGCCGCTATGGGATTCTCAAACGCGGCAAAATTCATAGGCTTCACAGACCTTATGGAAATGGCTCAGAAATTTGCAAACAAAGCGGGTTCCGGTGCGGATTTCTCCGCAGAACTTGCGAACATAGAGAGTTACATCAAGGTTCTGAAATCACCCGCAAAAAAACTGGGCGAACTTTTAGTGGAATCAGGCAAGGTCACAGCAAAAGAGATTGAAGAGGCGAAGGCGCAGCAGAAAAAGATAGGCGAGATACTCGTCGATCAGGGGAAACTGGAACAGAAAGACCTTGAGATAGCCCTGAAAAAACAGGTTATCATGAAAGCCACAGGCGCGGCAGCAGACAGCGACAGCATCTCCCTTGCATCCGCTCTCACAAAAGAGGAGCAGGAGGAAAAGGGCGATTCATCCAAAGAGAAATATTCCCAGTCCATGAAAGTGGATCAGGAAAAGATAGATAAATTCACCAACACCATAGGCGAGCTTGTGGTGGCAAAGAACGCATACGAATACATGATGCAGCGGCTCATACGCGAATTTGACCTGCCCACAAGTCTTATAAAAGACTTCAAGGACAACTCGAATCTTATCTCCCGTATTTCACAGGATCTCCAGAGGGATATCATGTCCCTGCGCATGGTGCCCATCAAGCAGATTTTCAACAAGTTTCCGCGAGTTGTCAGAGACATCGCAAGAAAACAGAACAAACAGATAGACCTTCGCATAATCGGCGAGGACACGGAAATTGACAAAAAAATAGCCGATATCCTTTCCGACCCGCTTGTGCACCTTGTGCGCAATTCATGCGACCACGGCATTGAGCCGCCGGAGGACAGAGCGAGAGCCTCCAAGCCGGAAGAGGGACACCTGATTCTTAAAGCCTATAACGAGGGCAGTTTTGTTTACATAGAGGTAATCGACGACGGACGCGGTATCGATCCGAAAAAAATAATGGCAAAAGCTATACAGAAAGGGCTTACTTCCGAAGACGCGGTGCTCACCGATAACGAGATAATCCAGTTTATCCTTGCCCCCGGTTTCTCCACAGCAGAACAGGTGACAGATATATCAGGGCGCGGCGTGGGCATGGACGTTGTTAAAAGCTCCATAACCAGCGTCGGCGGTACTATTGACGTGCAATCATCCGTGGGTGACGGTTCAAGGGTTGTAATGAAAATACCCGTAACCATAGGCATGTCAACATCGCTTCTGGTGAGGATGCACCCGGACGAGCACTATGCTTTCCCAATCGAAAATGTGGCAGAAACCATAAAGGTTGCCAAAGAACAGGTTAAAGACCTCCATTTCGGCAACGGAATCTACTACAGAGGCAACGTACTCCCCCTTGTGCATCTTTCAAAACTACTTGGTGATGGGGAAAAAGCCCTTGCGGATGAAGTAAATATTGTTATAACGGTTACAGACGACGGCAAAACGGGTATAATTGTTGACGAACTGCTGAACAGGATGGACATCGCCATAAAACCCGTTCCTGAATACTTTGCACACCTCAACTACATAGGCGGAGTGACCATACTAGGCGACGGGCAGGCTGTTCTGGTTCTGAACGTCAATAAATTATTATAATGGCGGGTCTTATGAACGTACTTATTGTGGACGACAATACTCTGCACCTTAAAATGTGCAGAATATTACTTGAGAAGCTGAAGCACACCGTGCAGACGGCGGAATCGGTTGCCAGTCTCAAAAGCGGACTGCGCAGCATGAAAGAACCGGACGTGGCTTTTGTGGATTTCAGGCTTGAACCTGGAGTGACAGGGGTCGATATCCTGAAAATGCTGAAAGATGAAAATAAATGGACGCGTACAAAATACATAGCGCTGACAGCGGATGTTGCGGAAAAGAGCCATCTTGACGGAGCGGGTTTCGACGGAATTATTTTTAAACCGGTAACAGAAACCCTTCTGGCGGAGACACTGAAAAAATATGAGTAGCGCATACGACAAACTGAAAGGTGAAATTGACGGCTGTTTCTATCAAATCGTCGGAATTATCAACGAGATAATCGAGCACCGCAGCGAGAGTTTCGCCGCTATGCTCAGCGTCGGTGAGAAGATTCAGAGCGATTCCCACAGTTTTGTCGGCAATACGGACGAGATAGTCCGCCACATTTCCGAGAACATAAACAGGAAAATCGAAAACCTGAACATGGATAAAATGCGGGAGGAGCTCAACGAAGCTACCGGGACTTTCCTGTCCATTACTGACGAGCTTGAACTTCTGTCGTACAACACCATCTGCCGCACAATGGCGCTGGGCGACAAAGGTTCAACCATCACCCACATCAGCAAGGAAATTAAAAAATACTCCACAACCGTCAAAAGCCTTCTGGACGAAATAACAAAGGATTTTGCAGAGGTGTATGAGAAATTCCGCTACATAGCCGAAAATATCCTCAACAGCGACATTAACAGCAGCGCCGAATTTCTTAAACTGGACGATACAGACAACATTGTCATAACGTCCGACGTTTCCGTCCTTATAGAACATTCCCAGTTTCACGATATCTTCTCGCAGGAGCTTGAGATAATCAAAGAAGCCATGGGACAGAACAAATTCCAGAACGCATACGAAGCGGGAAAGGTTTTCGGAGTATATGAAAAGTCACTGGCAAAACTTGATTTCATCAAATCCGAACTTCAGAATAAGTTATACATGATTAAAGAGGTTATGAAAGATTTCCTCTATTCTTTCAACACAGACCTGCAAAATATAGTGGGAAAGACCAATATCCTCAGAGAAGAGCTCGTGCGGGTGCATGAGGTTTCAAGCACCATATGCAACACCATACGCGATTTGCAGGTTAAAACCACACAATCCCAGACGGCAATTAATCAGGCGACAATGCGGGTCAACGGGCTGGGAAAGCAATCCAAGACCTTTAAAAACCTTGTTGTGGTGACAGCCATAGAGGTTGCACGCATAAACGACGAAGACCTCCGAAGTGTTGTTTCGTCAATGCTCAGCACAGAGCAGGAACTGCAGACACTTATACTCAAACTGCACGCAAACATAACCCTCTGGCAGAACCTGCAGAAAGATTTCAGCTCGACTTTTAAGGAAGCAGGAACACATCTCCGGTCCGTGTGCAGCGCCACAATGTCTACAGACAGAGACCAGATGCTGAAAAACACCTACGAACTGGAGGAACATCTCACCCATTTCAGAACCATATTCACCGGCGATAAATATATGACGTTTTTCGATTCCAACACGGAAAGACTTATAGAGCTCTTCGGCGAGTTCATTGACAACGTGCAGGAAGAATTTGAAAAATTCAACGCCAGACTCACCGACAGCATCCTTTCCGATGATGACTTCACAAGAGGACGGAACGATTCCGAGCTTAAAGATATTCTCGCTTCTGAGGACGAACAGTCGAGTATTGAGTTCTTCTGATGTCAAAGCTGCTCATTGCCGATGACGACAAAATGAACAGGATTCTGCTTTCAAAGCTGATGCAGAAGCTGGGAGCAGAGTGTTCCCTTGCGGAAAACGGACAGGAAGCGCTGGACATTGCCCTGACCGGAAACTTCGATGCAGTGCTGCTGGACATAAACATGCCATTTATTCAGGGTCCCGACTGTGCGGAAAAGATACGGGCTGATTTTGCGGACAGAAACGAAAAACCGCCTGTGCTTGTATGTATCTCAGCCGACAACGACTTTTCAGATTCGCCGTTATTCGACTATTCCCTTTCAAAACCATTTATGAGTGATGATATTTCACAGTTTCTACACGCCGTTGAAGAGTGCTGCGAAGATATTAAATATGATATCACACAGGTCTCGGAGATAATCGGTCTGGACAGTGAAACCATGTTAATGCTCATGGAGGAGTTTATAGCCGTTATGGACGAGGAGATACTCAACCTCAGAGATTCCGTTTTCGCCGGAGACAAAGAGATTATTACCCACGTCGCACACAAGATGAAGGGTGCTGCAGCGGGGATGATGGTTCTGAGATTGCAGGAACTTTGCGCCTCCATGCAGACTGCCGAAAAATCCGATAGAAACAGAATTAAACTTCTGCTCATCCAAATAATCTGCTGCTACAGTAAATTTAGGGCATTATTCACATCCTGACCGACTTGCGGCGGCAGAACCTTTCTGTTAGATTATACTTAGGAAAATATCATGATAAACACGGGTGAATGTCTCGCAGATCTTCTGAGCAAGGGGAACATTATCTTTTTCAGGCTTAAACCTGAAACCGGATACCCTTTTGCATGGCTGTCCATGAACTCAGCAGATATAATCGGTTACTCTGAAGCGGATATCGAAAATGGCTTATGTCTGACCGATATAGTTTTTCGTGATGACCGTTTCTCCGTCCTTTCAACACTTGAGGAAAAAGTGCAGGACGAAGAGACGGCGTGCTTCGAATCCGGTTTCCGCATAATCTGCGGTTCAGGCAAAATAATCAGCGTTCATTCATTTTTCAGCATTACTTCAGACTGCATATCCGGATATATGAGCGACAACTCCGGCAGTTCGGAAATCTCCGCCCGGCTGGAAACCATCCTTTCCACCATGCCCGGCGGAATGATAGAAATGGACACGGAATGCCGCATTATAACCGCCAACAAAGCGATTCAGGAGATTTACGGCTATACCGCTGAAGAACTGCACGGGCAGAGCCTTTCAATCCTTCTTGAGGAGCACAGCGGCAGCTTTGTTATGGACAATTTCCGTATGGCGGCTATAAGCGAGGCGCTTCCGACACGCTTCACCCACAGACACCTGAAAAAAAACGGCGAAACGGTGTACGTTGAGCTGGCATGGGACTACATACGTGACAGCAAACAACGCATCAAGGGGTTCATCTGCTCAATAACCGACGTTACGGAGAGAAAAAAATACGAAGATGAACTGGTCAAATACAGAAAACACCTCGAATCGCTGGTGGAAAAGCGCACAAACGAGCTGAACGAAGCAAACCGTCAGCTCATGAAAGAGATCGACGAGCGTATCGAAAAGGAGCGTCAGCTTCTTCTCGCCGCCAGCGTTATAGAGAATACCATCGAAGGAATCACCATAACGGACTGCTTCGGCACAATATTGCAGGTGAACCCCGCGTTCACCCAGATAACTGGTTTCACACCCGAAGAAGCAATAGGTAAGACTCCGCGCATACTGAAATCTGAAAAGCACGACGAGCAGTTTTACAGCAGCATGTGGCAGAGCCTAATAAAAAGAGGCAACTGGTCGGGGGAGATATGGAACAGACGCAAAAACGGTGACGCATACCCCGAATGGCTCTCCATCAACGCCATTAAGGACGAACTGGGCAACATAACCCACTTTGTGGCTGTGTTCCACGACATCTCAGAGGTTAAACAGGGCGAGGAGAAGCTCAAATATCAGGCGAACCACGATACTCTGACGGGGCTGCCCAACAGACAGCTTTTCAACGACCGTCTGGAAATGGCAATAGCTTTCGCAAAACGCCACAGTCAGAAGGTTGCCGTCATATTCATAGATCTTGACAACTTCAAGAACGTGAACGACACACTGGGACACTATGTCGGAGATATTCTTTTACAGCGTGTCGCAGAAACCCTAAAAAAATGCGTCCGCACCGAAGATACCGTCGCACGTCTCGGCGGTGACGAGTTCATGCTTATTCTTCAGGACATCCTTACGGAATCCAACGCTGTTGAGACTTCAAGGCGGATACTGACAGAGTTTGCAAAACCCATCAATATAAACGGGAACGAGTTCTTCATAAACGCCAGCCTCGGCATAACCATCTATCCGGACGACGGGGAGGACGTTCTAACCATGGTGAAAAACGCAGACCTCGCCATGTACCGTGTCAAAGAAACGGGCAAAAACGGCTATCAGCTTTTCACTAAAAACATGAACGAAAAAGTTCAGACCCGCGTCAGCATGGAAAGAGAGCTGAGGAAAGCTGTTATGTCCGGAGAGTTCGAAGTCGTTTATCAGCCCAAAGTCAGCCTCACAACGGGTATGATATGCGGCGCGGAAGCCCTTATCCGCTGGAACAGAGATGGACAGATAATCTCCCCTCAGGAATTTATCCCGATTGCAGAGGAGACGGGGCACATAATCGCCATAGGAAAATTTGTTCTGACAAAAGCCTGCGGTGACGCCGTTAAATGGCACAAACTCGGATTTAAAGATATCGACGTTGCCGTGAATCTCTCAGCAAGACAGTTCCGAGATGAAAACCTCATAGACACAGTATGCGGCATAGTTAAGGAAACAGGTATAAAACCTGAGCTTCTGGGACTTGAGATAACGGAGAACACTATGATGGAGGATATCCAGACCACCATCATAGCCCTTGCCCATCTTGTTCAGCATGGGATAAAGATTTCCATAGATGATTTCGGCACGGGTTATTCCTCACTGAGCTATCTGAAACTGTTTCCCATAAACATATTGAAGGTGGACAGGCAGTTTATAAAAGATATCCCGGAAGATGCCGACGACATAGCGATATCCACGGCTATAATCAATCTGGCGAAGGGTCTTAACCTTCATGTGATAGCCGAAGGGGTGGAGACGCAGGCGCAACTGGATTTCTGCCGCGAGCGTGGATGCGACGGGATTCAGGGTTTCTTTTTCAGCAAGCCCCTGACTTTCAGCGAGTTCGTCGCACTTCTCAGGAGCGGTAAAAAGCTGCTTTAGCAGCGGAATACACCTCGGCGGCGGGTATGTTCAGTTTTTCTCCCGCTGCAACACAGTCGTCCCATTCCGGACTGTATTTTATAATATCTTTGTATTCAAGCACCTTGACACCAACCTTGACTCCGCGCACATCGGCGCTCTCCATCCGTCTGTCCATGATAATCCTTTCAACAGGATAATGTCTCAGTCCCGCCGTGGAAGTTTCAGCAAACAGCACGCGCGCCACAGCCTCAAGATTCTCCTTTTCACAAAGTACGTTCAGAAGAAAGACAGGTCTGTTCTTTTTGCCGATGGTCTGAGTGACAGTGACATCCAGCGCAACTGATTTCAGCCGTGCGAACAGGTGCCCCATCATCTCTCCCGTGCAGTCGTCAACGGACGTTTCCGCCATGACCAGCCCGCCGGAAGCAGCATCTTCAATAAGTATGCCGCGAAGCATGTTGGGCACTGTTTTAAAAGTCTTAGTTCCGGTGGAAAATGCAGTCTTAACCATTTTTCCGGAGAATCCGCCGTATTGTTTCACATAATATTTCAGGATTGCGGCGCCTGTGGGAGTGGTCATCTCGGTCTGTTCCGATGAAGGGGCGACCGGTATGCCCTCAAGTATTTTGAGCACTGCGGGAGCCGGAACGGGCATCATACCGTGCGCCATTTTCACCATACCGCTGCCCAGAACAGGTGCGGACGAGGTTATACACTTTATGCCGAGCTGCTCCACGCCGTATGCAAACACGGCTATATCGAATATGGAATCCAGCGCCCCTACCTCGTGGAAATGCACGTCCTCCGGCGATTTTCCGTGAACCGCACCCTCGGCATCTGCAATTATCTGAAATATACCGATTGCATCCCTCTTCACCTGTCCGGAAAAAGCGGAGCGCTCCAGCATTTCGCGTATATCCTTCATTGTTCTGTGGGCGTGCTCATGTGGCAGATCCAGTTTCAGCCGTCCGCAGACAACACCGGAAACGTCAGCACTCTCCATGGAAGCCTTTATATCTACACCGACCATACCGGAAACGAGTTTCGCCGCCTCCGCTATGTCAAGTCCCAGCCCGCAGAGAACCCCGACAGACATATCGCCGGATATCCCCGAAACTATATCAAAGTGAAGCGTAGTACCTGCAGACATTTCTCACCCCGCATATTCCGCATTTCGGATTTTTTGCCGTGCATATCTCCCGCCCGAAGCGGATGCACCTGTGCCCCCAAATGCAGTGATTTTCTCCGTCTATCAACTGTTCAAGTTCGTGCTCTATCTTAACCGGATCCTCGCTGTCCACAAGACCCAGCCTGTTAGTTATCCTTTTGACATGTGTGTCCACAACGACACCCGCCCTGTGCCATATGTTGCCGCGCACAACGTTTGCCGTCTTGCGCCCGACACCTGCCAGAGCCGTAAGCGCGTCCATATCTTCGGGCACATCTCCCCCGTGCTTTCCCACAAGATCGTTCGCCATGCTGATAAGGTTCTTCGCCTTGACCTTATACATTCCCGCGCTCTTTATGATCTCCGACACGTCCTCGTATTTTGCTGATGCCAGAGCGAAAGCGTCGGGATATCTTTTAAACAGCTCAGGGGTGATTTCGTTCACCCGCTTGTCGGTGCACTGCGCGGAAAGAGCCGTTGCGCAGATAAGCTGGAACGGGCTTACATAGTCCAGCGAACAGGAGGCATCCCTCCAGTTCTCTTCCAGATACTTTTCAAAAATCTTCGAGAGTTCTTTTTTATCCATATTTATCCGATCGAATGAGATTCCTTTGCTGCACTCGCAAATACAAACGATACCCGTCTTCGCGAGGAGCTCGGCGACGACGCGATCCCGTCTTTACTCAATACGTTCTATTTATAATTTATTTTTTTCCGTTTGCCCATACGCAGTTTTTAAGTGTAAAATCCGCAATGGACTTTGAATTTCTTAAATATCTGATACTTCCGGTATTCGGTTTTCTTGCCGGATTCATCAACACCATGGCTGGAGGAGGTTCGTTTCTTACAACCCCTCTGCTGATATTCACAGGTCTGGAACCCACCGTGGCAAACGCCACGAACAGACTTGGCATCTGGATACAGTCCGTTTTCGGTTTCAACAAATTCCGCACCATGGGCTATTTTCCTGTCCGCATGGGAAGAGTATCAATAATTCCGTCCGTGACCGGTGCGCTTCTGGGTTCATATCTTGCAACAATCGTTGCCGAGGATGCTTTCCGCAAATATCTTGCGTTCTTTATGGTCATTATGACCCTTGTGACCTTTTTCAGACCGAAATCGCTTAAAGTCGCGGAAGACCTTGAACACGGTCTTAAAAATACGGCTGTCAGCGTTCTGGTGTTCTTTGTTATGGGCATATACAGCGGATTCATACAGGCAGGGGTGGGCTTTCTGGTTCTTGCGTACTGCGTTATGAGCGGAATGGACTACATCCGCGGGAACGCCATAAAGATGTTTATGAACCTCTCCACAGCCACCCTTTCAATGGTTGTCTTTATTTACAACGGCAAGGTGATGTGGCTGCCTGGAATTCTTCTGGGTCTCGGAATGGCATCCGGAGCTGTCATTGCCGCAAAATTTTCCGTTAAGGCGGGGAACGTTTTTGTTAAGAGATTCGTTTCGGCGGCGGTGATACTGTTCGCCGTCCTTCTTCTGGTCACTGAATAAAAGTCATTCTGTACTTTTTGACAAGTACGTCGGGAACGTAGCTGGTCTTTGCTACGCGCAGGGCGACACTGCCCAGATCCTGTTCAAAGTTTATAAACTCGTACCTTTTCGGCAGTATCGATGCGAAATCATTATAGATGAACTGATAAATGCCTTTGTACATGGTAAGCCCTTTTGCAAAGTGCATGACATAAGTGTTCTCCGTCAGCTCTTCGCCGAGGATGAACGCCGCAGGCTTCTTGTCCGCATAGTATATCCCGCCGCATATCCCCAGCTCTTTATAAAGCGTAAGCGCCTCGTGGCACGCTTTAAAATCGGTCTCCTCTCTGGGCAGATCCGCCTGTTTCTGCCATTCGTCAAGGATATAGAACGCGTCCTGAATGTTGTCGTCAGTAATCATGAACGCCGTGGCGGAATAAAGCTGTGTGAACTGTTTAAGCAGATTACGCTTTTTGTGGAGTTTGCGTCCGGCATAGGTGGACATCTTCACACTGGTGTATATATAGTCCGTATCGCCGTCAAGATATGTAAGGTTCACGCCGTACTGTCTGAAATACTCCGCCCAGTCCTCGAAAACGGGAAAGAAAAAGTCGCAGTTCTTTTGAAGTGCGCGCAGTGTTTCAACGGGAACCTCGCGCATGTCCGCAGCGGGCATGATATGTGTCTTTCCGTCATATGTCGTTCCCTGTATGAAGGTAAAACCGTCCCTGTCGAAAACGTGGTAGTCATGGTTTCCGCGGAAAAGGAAGAGGTTCTGAAAACTGTACTCGGATACAGGGATATTAACGGATTTCAGCTTTGGAGCAAGCATTGATTTATGTTCCAGCGAGATAGGTGTGCCGATCATTTCTGTCATACATTGTACCATCTACATCAATTTCGTCCAAACTCAATTAAATGCAAGTATAAAAATTATTTTGTTGTTGTACGCCCTAAATGCCAAGTAACGCAACATAAAATCTCATTTATGAAATAATTTTGCATCGGGGCTTAATAAATTTTCCCTTTCAAAAATACCTGTGTTATATATAATTTAGTTTCAGGTTTTGATTCATCGCCGACAGAGGATTGCCGGCGGACTAAACAACCGTGTCTTACCCCCTCCTTTGAGAAAGGAGGGCTGGGGCGGATTTAATTGATATCTAATTAAAATCCACCTTAATCCCCCTTTGTTAAAGGGGGAGATAAGAGCGTAAAACGGAGCGGATAAACAATGTTTTTCGACCTTTCCATTCTGTGCGCAGTGCTTGCGCTTCTGCATGTGACCCTGTTCATTTTCATGGGACACCAGAGGCTTGCGGCAATAACAAACATCTTCGCCGTTCTTGGGCTGGTGTTCTCTTCGGCACAGTTCATCACCCTCTGGCAGACAAAGCATGTGCTTCCCTTCGGCTCTGTCAGCGGACTTTTCCTGTTTCTCGCTCAGGCGCTGATGCTTGTTTATGTCATGATGTATGTGAAATACCGAAGGCTTACACTTGGACTGTTCATTTTCCCCCTTACGGTGCTTTTCATTATTATAGCCCGTTTCGCAGGCGGAATTCCCGCGAACGTAAACCCCCACGCGGCTGGTTTCTGGCTCTATATCCACCTGCCGTTCACAATAATCGGCACAGCCTTTTTCATGGTTTCCACCATCGGCGGAATCATGTATTTCGTTCAGGAGCGCCAGCTTAAAAACAAGAACTTCGGAATAATCTTCCGCAGCTTCCCGCCGCTTGACACCATAGACAAACTGATAAATACCACGCTTTACATAGGCTTCTACACCTTCACCATAGGACTTCTTTCCGGACTCATATGGATGATGTACGCAAAGGGCATGATAAATATTTACAGCCCCAAGCTCGTTTTCGCCATAATCACATGGATAATTTACAGCGGTATAACATTTTATAAACAGATAAAAGGGATGTCTCCAAAGGACACCGCTTTGTCTACCATAGTGGGTTTTATTTCCGTACTGATAACATACGTCGGTGTGGCTTTTTTTGTAATGGGATGACACAAATATGCAGCTTGCAGTCTTAGGCTTAAACCACAACACCGCCCCTGTCGGCGTGAGGGAAACCCTTGCCGTTGACGGGTCGGAACTTGCTGAGATTTATTCTGAAATAATGAGCAACGACAGGATTTATGAGGCTATGATAATCTCCACCTGCAACCGGGTGGAATACTACATCGTAACCGACGATTTCCTGTGCAACATTGAAAGCGTTCTTGAGATTGTCTCCGAACACTGCAAAATGGACAGGTCGGAACTTCGCAAGTATACCTATATCCACTGCGGAGAGGATTCCGTGCGCCATATTTTCCGTGTGGCGAGCGGACTGGACTCTCTTGTCATGGGTGAACCCCAGATCTTCGGACAGGTGAAAGACTCGTTCGAGAACTGCCGTCTTTACGGCGGTGCGGGTACTTTCCTCAAAAAACTTGAGGAATACACCATCAAAACCACCAAAAAAGTGCGCACATACACAGGTATAGGCGAAAACCCCGTTTCCGTCAGCTACGCCGCCGTTGAGCTTGCCACTAAGATTTTCGGCAGCCTCTCCGACAAACATGCGCTCATCATAGGCGCGGGCGAGATGTGCGAACTTGCCTCGAAACACCTTGTCACCACGGGCATAGGCGGAATAACCGTTACCAACAGAACCTTTGAAAAGGCGCAGCGCCTCGCAGGCGAGGTGAACGGTTCGGCTGTTGAATTTGACCGTTTCAAAACCTGCCTGCCCGATTCTGATATAATCATCAGCTCCACAGGCGCGACAGACCTTCTGGTGACAGCCGCCGACGTTAAAGAGACTATGGCGCAGAGAAAACGCCGCCCCATGTTCTTCATAGACATTGCCGTGCCCAGAGACATCGACCCCCTCATAAACGAACTAGAAAACGTATACGTTTACAGCATAGACGACCTCAAGGCTGTTGTTGACGCCAACCGCAAACAGCGTGAAAAAGAGGCTGTCAAAGCCATGGAATACATCGACGCCGGACTTGAAATGTTTTACGAGTGGCTGGAATCCATGAAGATAATTCCCGTCATAAAATCCCTGCGTCAGCAGTTTGAAGAGAAAAAGGAGGAGGAGCTTAAACGCTTTTCGTCCAAATTCAAGATTGAGGACAAAGAAGAACTTGCTAAAATAGAATACCTCGTTACTGCATACATGAACAAAGTGCTGCACACGCCGCTGAAAAACCTGAAAAACGCTTCCGCGGTTAAGGGCAGATACTCACTGGACGAGGCTCTTAAAATCTTATTCGAACTTGAGGATGTGAAATGAAAAAAGTCGTAATCGCAACAAGGGGCAGCAACCTCGCACTCTGGCAGGCAGAACACATCAAAGCACTGCTTATGGAAAAACATGGAGTTGAGGTTGAGCTTAACGTAATAAAGACAAAAGGGGACATCATCCTCGACGTTCCGCTGGCAAAAATAGGCGGCAAAGGGCTGTTTGTTAAAGAGATTGAACAGGCGCTTCTGGACAACACCGCCGACATAGCCGTGCACAGCATGAAAGACGTTCCAATGGAACTGCCCGAAGGACTGACACTTTACGCAAGCCCCATAGGCGAAACACCCTATGACTGCTTCGTTTCCGTTAAATATAATAAGCTGGACGAACTGCCTCAGGGCGCAATCGTCGGCACAAGCAGCCTGCGCAGAAAAGTGCAGCTTAAAAAATACCGCCCCGACCTCGTTATCAAAGACCTGCGCGGCAACGTGAACACACGCCTTGCCAAGCTGGAAAAGGGCGAATATGACTGTATAATCCTTGCGAAAGCGGGACTTGTACGCCTCGGTTTCGAAGAACGTGTCCGCGACACTTTCAACACAGAACTGATGCTCCCCGCCTGTTGTCAGGGTATACTCGGCATCGAGATACGCGAGAATGACACAGAGATGATGAACCTGCTGAATTTCCTCCGCCACGACGAAACCGAAACACGCGTTAAATGCGAACGTGCGTTCCTTCGCCGTCTGGAGGGCGGATGTCAGGCACCCATAGCAGGACACTCCGTAATCAAAGATAACGTGATATCCATGCGTGGTCTCGTTTCCGATATCGAAGGCAGCGTCTTCATAGAAGAGAGCATCACAGGCGACATAAAAGACGCGGAAGCTCTCGGAAAAGCTCTTGCCGACAAGATTCTCGGCAACGGCGGAAAAGAGATACTGGACGAAATCTACAAAAACGCCTGATGAACGTCCTTATAACACGGGAAGCCGACAAAACCGCGAAGTTTGCACAAATTCTTTCGCAGGCGGGTCACACCCCGTTCTCCCTGCCGATGATAGAGTGCGTCCCCGTTGATGCGGAGATAGGCGGCTATTACGATTTTGGCGTTTTTACCAGCCTTAACGCGGTGAAATATTTTGACAGATATAAAGATTCCGTCCGTTTCGGACAGATAGTGGCGGTTGGTTCCGCAACGAAAGGCGCCATGGAAAAGGCTGGCTTTAATGTTGACCTTATGCCGGAGGAGTTCTCCGCAGAAGGACTTATAAAGTTATTTGAAGGACGCGACCTGACCGGCAGAACCTTCCTTATGGCGGGTGCTGAAACCCGCGCCGGAAATTTTCACGAGTGGCTGAAACAGAACAAATGCACCGCCGAAATTGTCACTATATACAGAACGGTTCCTGTTCAGAGAACAAAAGCTGAAATTGAGGCTTATATCACTGACAACGCAATCAACGTTGTCACTTTTGCTTCGCCCTCAGCCGTGCGTGCGTTCTTCGATGTGGCAGATACGGACAAAACCATCGTCGTAATCGGCAAAACCACCGCAGACGCGGTTAAAAAATATAATAAAGATTGCCTGACCCCTAAGGATTTCACCCTTGAGGCTATGACAGAGATTATAAACTCACTTTAAAGAGGTGGCATATGTTCCCCATAGACAGACCCAGAAGACTCAGAACCAGCGAAACAATGAGAAGAATGGTACGTGAAACCACTCTCAGCGCAAACGATTTCATCTACCCGCTGTTCGTCTGCGAGGGCGAGAACATCAAAAATCCCGTTTCCTCCATGCCCGGCGTTTTCCAGATGTCCATCGACAACATCATCAAAGAGTGCGAGGAAGTCAAAGCTCTCGGCATCCCCGGCGTAATCCTTTTCGGCATCCCCGCCTATAAAGACGAAATGGGTTCCGAAGCATACAACGAACACGGCATAATTCAGAAAGCCATACGCGCAATCAAGGCACACGTTAAAGACCTGCTGGTCATAACCGACGTCTGCATGTGCGAATATACAGACCACGGTCACTGCGGAATCATTAAAAACGGCGAAGTGGACAACGACGAAACCCTCCACTACCTCGCCCTTGAAACCCTTACACACGTCAAAGCGGGCGCGGACATGGTTGCACCCAGCGATATGATGGACGGACGCGTGGAAGAGATGCGCAATATTCTCGACGACAACGGATATTCCAACATACCGATTATGAGCTATTCCGTTAAATACTGCTCCGCTTTCTACGGACCCTTCCGCGAGGCAGCGGAATCAACTCCTAAATTCGGCGACAGAAAAACATATCAGATGGATCCGGCGAACCGCACAGAGGGACTTAAAGAAGCGGCACTGGACATAGCGGAAGGTGCCGACATAATAATGGTCAAACCAGCTCTGCCCTATCTGGACATAATCAGCGATCTGAAACAGAATTTTGACAGACCCGTTGCCGCATACCACGTCAGCGGCGAATATGCTATGATAATGGCGGCAGACCAGCTCGGCTGGATGGACGGACACAGAGCCATGATGGAAGCACTCACATCCATCAAACGTGCGGGTGCTGACATAATCATAACCTATTACGCGAAGGAAGCGGCGAAAGCTCTTGGGAAATAAAACAAATGCTTACAGGTGGTTTGAAGGCGAACTTGTCCAGATAGACCACATTGAAAAGGTGTTCAGAGGCGATCTTGTCGCCATCGACAGGCAGGTGGATCTGGCTGTCAGAAATATTGAAGCGTTCATAAAAGGCATACCCGCTCTCAACATGCTCCTCTGGGGCGAAAAGGGACTGGGCAAATCCACCATGATAAAAATGCTCCTTACGGAATATGCGGAAGAGGGGCTTACAGCAGTTGAGTTCCGCCATACTGACATTACGGATCTCTATGGTCTTTATGGAGAAATCCGTAAGATGCCTGATCGTTTTGTTATGATATATATGGACGATATTTCTTTCGATGCAGGAGACTCCGTGTACCGCCTTTTCAAGTCTATCCTCGAAGGAGGACTGGAAGAAAAGCCGAAAAACTGCATCTTTGTTGCCACTTCAAACAAGCGGCACATGATAACGGAAAAGGCTGAAACCTTCGGCGACGTATACGACCGCGACGAAGTGAACGAAAAAGCCTCTCTGTTTGCGCGTTTCGGGCTTGCTATAGGATTTTATCCCTTGAATCCCAAAGACTACAAACAAATTGTTAAATCTTATCTTGAGCAATTTAACATAGGTCTTTACGAGAGATGGGAAATTGAAGCTGAAGCCTATGCGATGGATAGGGGCGGAAGAAGCGGCAGAATTGCCAAACAGTTTGCGATTTACAAAAACATCTATAAATAATCAAGAATTTCAAGATCACCGGGGGCGAGCTCTTTTGTTTTGAGTTCGTCCACGGTTCCCCAAAACATGCCGATATGCTCTTTCATTTCGAATCTGCTCGAAATCAGATCAGAATGGTAGAAGTGCAAAATAATTTTTCTCTCGTCTGTAACCTTTTGAATCGTCTGGATAAACCTGCACACTTTTACATCAGCGTCAAATTCTTCCAGCATTTCGCGGATTAGAGCTTCTTCGTGAGTTTCGCCCGGCTCTATCTTTCCGCCGGGAAACTCCCAGAGACCGCCAAGCTGTCTGTCCAGCGGACGACGGGCTATGAAATACTTTCCTTCCTTCTGAAGAACCGCCGCAACAACGTTGACTTCTTTCATAATAACCTCGGAGCAACCCGTCGCTTTTCTCGCAAAAACGCCCCAGACTATGACAACTGATATTGAAAAACGAGACAACCGCGCATCAGGCTTATGTTATTTTGATTGGTGCTTAGATGCGAGCATTACAAGGAAGCCTTTTTGAGAGGACTGTGAGCACACAGAGGAGTATGTTAGCAGCCCCGAAAAAAGCCTGACACCGTAATACGACGTATATATGCGCCAAAAAAAGCGGGGCAAACATGCCCCGCACGTTATTTATCTGTCCAGTATGTCGATTCCCGGCAAAGACCCGAACTCTATAAACTCCAGAGAAGCGCCGCCTCCCGTGGAAATATGGTCGATACTGTCACTTACTCCTGCAAGGTTCACTGCGGCAACGGAATCCCCTCCGCCCACAACAACCGTGCCACCAGCTTTACCGAGTGCCCTCGCTATGGAGAAGGTGCCGTTTGCGTACTGCGGATTCTCGAACACGCCCATGGGGCCGTTCCAGAGGATAGTATTGCATCTGTTCAGTTCGTGGATGTACATCTCGACTGTCTTAGGACCTATATCAAGCCCCATAAATCCATCAGGAATGTCCACACCGTCACATGCAACGGGCTCTCCTCCGAACTCTTTGGAGATTACATGATCCATGGGGAGCATTATCTTAACCTGCTTCTTTTTGGCGATGGCAAATATCTCCTCAACAACGTGGAGCTGATCCTCCTCAACAAGGGAAGTGCCCACCGGATGTCCCTGATATTTCAGAAAGGTGTACGCCATTGCTCCGCCCACGAAGATATCGTCTGCAAGTTCCAGAAGGGACTTGATAACGCCTATCTTGTCCGAAACCTTTGCTCCGCCTACAATTGCGCCGAATGGTCTTGCGGGATCCCTGATAAGCTGGCTGAAATACTTTATCTCTTTTTCGACAAGGAAGCCTGCCGCCTTATCGTGAATAAGCTCAGCCATGCCGTATGTGGATGCGTGCTTACGATGGCATGTTCCGAACGCATCGTTGATGTAAACGTCTGCGTTTGCGGCAAGCGCCTTCACAAATTCGGATTCGTTCTTCTCCTCGCCTTTGTAAAATCGGAGGTTTTCGAGGAGGATGATGTCACCGTCCTTCATTTCCGCCACCGCATCCGCAACTGGAGCACCGATGCAGTCCTCAACGAATGTTACCGGGATGAACTTGTCTGTTATGTACTTTGCCACCGGAGCGAGAGAATAGTCGGGGTTCTTCTCTCCTTTCGGTCTTCCGAGGTGGGACGCAAGGATAACCTTTGCGCCCTGTCCCTGCGCATAGCGGATGGTTTTCATAGCCTCCACGATGCGGGTGTCGTCTTTAACTACACCGCCCTTCACAGGGACGTTGAAATCTACGCGGATAAATACTCTTTTTCCTTTAAGGTTCAGATCTTTGATACATTTCGCCATAAATAACCCTTAAATAACTTTAGTAATAAGCTCGGCACAGCGGTTTGAGTAGCCCCATTCGTTGTCATACCAGCTTACAATCTTCACCATGTTGCCTTCAAGCACCATAGTGAGCAGAGAATCGAATGTTGATGATGCGGGTTCACCGTTAAGGTCGATTGAAACAAGGGGTTCGTCGGTATAACGCAGAACGCCTTTCATAGCACCTTCGGCGGCTTTTTTCATCGCCTCGTTCACAGCCTCTTTTGTTGTCTCGGCGGCAAGCTCAGCGGTAAGGTCAACCATGGAGACGTTGGGAGTGGGAACACGAACGGAATAACCTGTCAGCCTGCCTTTCAGTTCGGGCAGAACCAGACCCACAGCTTTTGCCGCACCTGTTGAGGTGGGGATCATGCTGACGGCACATGCTCTTGCACGGCGCAGGTCTTTGTGGGGCAGGTCGAGTACGTTCTGGTCGTTTGTATATGCGTGGACTGTGGTCATGATACCTTTTTTCAGTCCGAAGGTGTCGTTGAGAACTTTGGCAACAGGTGCCAGACAGTTTGTTGTACAGGAAGCGTTGGAGATGATGTGATGCTTTGTTTTGTCATACTGGCTGTCATTAACGCCGATAACCAGAGTAAGGTCAACATCTTCTCCGGGTGCGGAGATGACAACTTTTTTAGCGCCTGCATCTATGTGTTTCTGTGCAAGGGGACCTTTTGTGAATCTGCCTGTGGATTCCAGAACCACTTCAACACCCATCTCTTTCCATGGCAGCAGGGCGGGGTCTTTTTCCGCGCATATTTTCACTTTTTTACCGTTGATAATGATGCCGTCTTCCGCAGCTTCAACATCAAACTTTGCGGGTCCATGGACAGAATCGTATTTGAGCAGATGTGCCAGTGTCTTGGTGTCTGTCAGGTCGTTGATGGCAACAATCTCAACATCCAGTCCCCGCTGGATTATAGCTCTGAGGGTACAGCGTCCGATACGTCCGAAACCGTTGATTCCAAGTTTTACACCCATTTTAACCTCCGGTATTATCCCTTGTTATTTATTACTGTGTCGATAAACCATTTTCATAAAAACAGACTGCTTCGTCACAATGTTCCTCGCAGAGGCATCTGTTTGTCTTCGCGGGGAACGACCGCAACGCGGCGATCCGGATTTATGACTTTTCATCACTCCGATATTTTTATATTTCAGTCGCTTTCGGGGGGCGCTTCCAGCTTCAGGTGGCGGCGGACGGATTTTATCTCGTCTGTCACCATTTTAAGCAGCGTCCCAAGCTCCTTGTCAGTAACAACGGATTTCTTATTTACAGTATTGATAAGCCTTTCAAGCTGATAAACGGTTCTCTTGCTGAGGTCGTTATATTTCTCCTGCTGCAATTCAAGTGTGCTCTGAAAGTTTTTCAGCGCAGTTGCGGAACGCACCAGCTTGTTCTTTATATCCTTATTTTCCTGGCGGAGTTTAAGAAGCTCATTTATGTTGTCGTCCGCAAAGAGTTTTTCAAGCGCCTTGCTCATTTTCCGGTTTTTAAGGAAAACCTCGTCATAGTTCTTTTCAAGGTCTTTGTACGCCTTTTTCAGATCGCCTATCTCGTTCATCTTGTCAACTTCGGCCTTCTGAAATGTTTTAACCCGTTCCTTATATTTTTCGATGGACTGTACGAGCTGAAAGTTCTCTGTGATATCGAACATAAACTCGCCGAACTCATTCAGTTCCCCCGTCTGGTCATACACAGGGAACATATGGTGCTCGAAATGCCTTGTTTCGCCGTCTTTTTCTATGCGTATATTCTGTGACCCGACGTTTTCCCCGGCTATTATCTCCGCCATGCGGCAGAATGAACATGGTTCTGTGCGTCCGTGTATCACTTCATAGCACTTTTTCCCGATTATCTGAGGGATATTGGCTATCCCCAGAAAATCAGCCAGCGCCTTGTTGACGTTTATTATCAAATATTCAGAAGAAACGCTGAAAAGCGGCATTTTAAGACCGTCCAGCAGTTTCATCATCTTCATACGGCTGTGACGGAGAACCCTTACGGACTCCTGTGCCTCTGCCATGACTCCGTAAAAAGACCGGGCCACCGAGTTGAGGTGTTTGCGGTTCTTGTCGGAGTTTATCATAACGACGACCCGCTCCCCTTCGTGTACTGAGCGAAGGAAGTAGAAGGACATCATAGTTTCGCCCTTTTTAAAGGACTGAAAAAAGGTTTCGTCACTGTCCAGATAGGACTTCATTGTAACGGGCACCGGAACTTTTTCATGCTGTCCGGCGACGACCTGATAAAACGCTCCCTGATCGGGTAAATAAATATACACAGGGAAAGAGCAGTCCCTGAACATAACAGACACTCTGGATATAAGTGAGTTCATCAATACCTCTTGGACACTACTTTATCTGAGAGATTTCAGTAATGTCCGCCCGAAAGGACATAAACTTCCGTCTTTTCAGCACCGGACTGTTTAAGCACTTTGCAGCACTCGCTGACAGTGGCGCCTGTGGTTATAATATCATCAACGAGCAGAATTTTCAAACCAGTTAAATCCATGCGGCAGAAAAAAGCGCCTTTAACGTTAAGATGCCGCATCCTGCTTTTAAGTTTATACTGATATTCGGTTTTTCGCCCGCGGACAAGCAACGGTTCATATTCAGCCCCGCAAAGCCCGGCAATATGTTTTGCAAGACTGCGTGCGGGATGTGCTACTCTTCTGAATTTTCTTGTGAAATGTGACGGAACGTCTGTGATTATATCATATTTTTGTAAAAAGTCAGCGCGGACAAGGGCACCCAGACTGCCGACGCCCGTCACCCTGTATCCGAACTTTATCTGGAGCAGGAGCTTTTTCAACGCTCCCGTATATCTGTAATCAATATATATCCTGTCCCATGGCGCACCGCCGAGGCAGTGCCCGCATACCTTAACCTCCGAACCGGAAGGGTGCCCGCAGTTTTCACAGAAATGCTTATATCCTGTCAGACCGCCTCTGCAGTCACTGCAAAGCGGAAGCCGCGTTTCACATCTGCCCCCGCATCCTGCGCACTCAGGCGAAAATATCTCACCCAGCATCACTTCACTATCAGGCTTTCTCCCGTCATCTCCGCGGGTTTGTCAATTCCAATGATATCGAGCAGGGTGGGCGCTATGTCGGCCAGCTTGCCAGTTTTATCCGTGAGTTTGCAGTCATAATTATAAATAATGAAAGGAACAGGATTCAAAGTATGAGCTGTATGTGGCTGGTTGTTCTCATAGTCCCACATAAGCTCACAGTTTCCGTGGTCAGCCGTAACTGCGAGAACCGCGTTTTTCTCTTTAACAACCTTCATAACTTCGCCGAGGCACTCGTCAACTGCCGTACAAGCCTTGACCGCCGCATCAAGAATACCTGAGTGCCCCACCATATCGGGGTTTGCAAAATTCATGATGACAACGTCAACGGAATCTATCTCCTGCTTGAACCTGTCCACCACCTGATAAACGC
The DNA here is from genome assembly GCF_029267515.1 of Seleniivibrio woodruffii. Lineage (GTDB taxonomy): Bacteria > Chrysiogenota > Deferribacteres > Deferribacterales > Geovibrionaceae > Seleniivibrio > Seleniivibrio woodruffii_A. Next base: position 354,350 of record NZ_JAJUIS010000001.1, on the reverse strand, counting down.
TCATTTGGGGTTTCAGATCGTATGTGGCAACGTCGCGGGGCGATTCCAGCAGTGCGCGTTTCTCGCCCTCGAAAACCGTTTCGGCTCCGCCGTTAAAGAAGTATGTAACATGCGCATATTTCTCGGTTTCTGCTATTCGAAGCTGTTTCAGTCCGTGTTTGCTGACAACCTCTCCGAAGATATTTTTAAGAGCTTCCGGTCCGAAAGCATAGGGACACGGAAATTTGCTGTCGTACTGGGTGAGAGTCATGAAGTGTATATCCGGTGTGACACGGCTGAATTCCGTAAAAGCCTTGTCTGTGAAAACTGTGGTAAGCTGCCTTGCTCTGTCCGCGCGGAAATTGAAGAAGAAAACACCGTCGCCGTCGTTCACTTTTCCGTCAAAACCTTTTATGATCGTAGGTTTTATAAACTCGTCGGTCTCGCCTCTGTCATAACCGGACTGAACGGCTCCACATGGATCGTCCGCCTCAAACCCGATACCTTCGCGAATGGCTTCATACCCCAGCTTGGTTCTGTCCCATCTTTTGTCCCTGTCCATCGGGTAATAGCGTCCGGCAACTGTGGCAACCCTGCCGCAGCCCAGTTCATTCATATATGCAACCAGTTCCTGCATATAACCAAGACCGCTTTTTGGGGGAGTGTCCCGCCCGTCCATAAAGGCATGGACATAAACTTCCGGTATTCCGAACTGTTTCGCTATAGAAATGATACCTTTAAGATGCTCGATATGGCTGTGCACACCGCCGTCGGAGAGCAGTCCGAAAAGGTGCAGTCTGCCCGTATCAGCTTTAACGGTGTTCAGAAAGGCAGCAAATTCAGGATTCTTCGCCATGCTGCCGTCTTTTATGGCAAGTGTTACGCGCAGAAGCTCCTGATAAACTATACGTCCCGCGCCGATGTTTGTGTGACCGACTTCAGAGTTTCCCATCTGACCCGCCGGAAGACCGACATATTCCTCACTGGCATTAAGCCTTGTATGCGGACATTCCGCCATGAGTTTAAAGAAGTTCGGAGCTTTGCTTATTCTGATGGCGTTATATTCTTCCTCGTCTCTGAGACCCCAGCCGTCGAGGATGAGCAGTACGGTTTTCTGATTCGACATGACATTCTCCAAAAAGATTGGTGATTTGAACGTGAGTTTAGCACAAAAAAGAAAACCCCGCCATAATAGACGGGGTGCCTGTTACATCTTGATAAGACCTTTCTTTTCCAGTTCGGTCTTGCAGTCGGTGCAGTATCTGGCGAAGGGCACATATTCGAGGCGTCTCTCCTCAATGTCCTCTTCACATTCGATACAGACGCCATAGGTGCCGTTTTCGATGCGCACGAGAGCCTGCTCAATGAGCCGGAGCTTTAAAGCGTCCGTCTCAACACGCCCCAGCATGAGGTTTTTGTTATAGAGATTGTATGCTTCATCGGCGGCGTCCTGTGTTCCGTCTTCGCCGAGGCTCATTGCATCCTGATATCTCTCGTTGAGCTTGTCGATGAGTTCTCTCCTCATCTTGAGCAGTTTGTCCCTGTGGTAGTTCAGTCTTTCCCTGTCCATACCAGCCCTCCTTAAAAGCCAGATGTAAAAGCAGAAAAGCCTTTTACACGCAGTTTCTATTTATGATACGGATGACCGTTCATGATGGTCAGCGCCCTGTATATCTGTTCCGCCAGCACCAAAAGACTGACCCTGTGTGCCATTGTCATTTCGGACAGCGAAATAAATTCTTTAGCCGACGCCCGAACTTCCGCGGGCAGTCCCTCCGCCTCGCCGATGTAAAAAGTGACATCCCCGTACGTTTCGATACGTTTTTTGAGCCATTCAGCGAACTTTTCACTGGAAAACTTCGTCCCGGCGGGATCCATCCCCACCAGAAGTCCTTTGCAGTTTCCGCCGCGGCTGCTTTTGTCAACCTCAACCTGAACGGGAACAAAGCCGTTAGACATTTTTATGTATCTGTCAACTAAGTTCTTTATCTCAGGCTCTTTAATTTTGGATGCCATCACAATTTTTATCAGCATCGGAATTGCTCGTAAAATATAGAATGAGTTTTAGTCTGTCAACTCTTTTCAGAGTGAAAGAATACTTTTTACAAATTCCTCGTAAACTCATAAAGTATAACAGCAGCGCTCTGAGCAACGTTCAGAGAGTCTATATCCCCGCGCATGGGGATTTTCACATGGGTATCCGCCATCTCCAGAAGAGCGGGACGGATTCCTTTCCCCTCTGAACCCATGATAAGCGCTGATTTCTGATCAAACACGGCATCTTTCAGCGCTGTCTGACCGTTAACATCGGCAGCATACGCCTTGTATCCGGAGTCTTTCAGCTTTTTAAGCGCTGTTGCGGTATTCACCGCGCCGACGATCAGCGTATGGAAAATAGTTCCGCTGGAAGCCTTGCATACGGCTGCCGTTACCGGAGCCTGTTTATCAAATCCTACCAGTACCGTCTTAACGCCGAAGCAGTTAGCCGCTCTTATTATCGCCCCGTAGTTGTGGGGATCAAAAATCCTGTCCAGAACTATTACAGGACCGTTTTCAAGTATTTTATCAAACGCTTTGTCAAAGTTTTTCGGTTCTATATCTTTAATTTCGGCGGCGACACCCTGCGCCTCCTGTCCGAAAAAGTGTTCAAACTCTTTTGAACCGTAAGTACGGTATTCCACTCCGAACCTTTTGGGATCGAAAGTTGAGTTCACCTTCACATGAAGGAGTTTTACCATATCAAGTTTGAGGGCTTCCTCAACAGTGTTGCGTCCGTGAACTATCATGCAAGCTCCGCTTTGATGCTCTCTGCGACTGTTTCAGGGTCGAGACCGAGCAGCTTAAAGATATCGTCCGGTGTTCCTGAAAACGCATAGCCTCTCACGCCGAAACGCACCAGACGCACCGGTTCTCCGTCATCTGAAAATTTATTCGCCAGAGTCGCGGCAAGTCCGGTAAATTCGTTATGGTCCTCATAAACAAAAACCGGCTTATCAGTATATTTCTCAAATACTTCCATGTCAGGGTGAAGAGGGCATGAGCAGTTGAGCACTGCCGCCTTTATCCCCTGTTTCTCAAGGATATCCGCTACTTTGAGCGCCCTTGCGGTCATGCTGCCGTAGGTTGCGATGGCGAAATCGCCGTCGCGCAGAACGTCAACCTGTCCGTATTTAAAACTGTAGTCTTTTCCGAAGAAGGGTTTGTCACCGTTCGCAACAACAGCCAGCTTTGAACGTCCCATACCGACGAGGAAATTGCCGGGGTTTTCCGCCGCAAAGCACACAGCCTTGTAAGTCTGGTTGGGATCTGCGGGAATTATCACGCGGAAACCGAAGAGGTTGCGCAGTGTGCCGAGATAGTCTATGCACTGGTGAGTCTTTCCGTCCTCGCCCACATCGATGCCGATGTGTGTTGTAACGGTTTTCAGGCTCGCGCCGTTTATGTCGTTCAGTCTCTGCTGGTTATAAACCTCGTCAACACCGAACACACCGAAATCAGCGAAGAACGGAAGTACGCCGTTCACGCTTGCCGCACCTGCCGCAGAACATGCGTGGTGCTCCTGAATACCCGTCTGAACAAAGTTGTCGGGAAAATCTTTTTCAACTTTGTCTGTTTTGACAGAGCTTGCAAGGTCGCAGTCGAAAACGGCTATGGGGGTCATGCCCTCAGCCTGCGAACCCTTCACAAGGTCGTATATAGCGTCCCCGAAAGCCGAACGGCAGTCGGTTTTAACATCCAGTCCGTATTCCTTGTCTTTATCGTATGAAACTCTGACTTCCGGTATCTCAAGCTCATGGTGAGACGGATCGAATACGAAATTCTTCCTCATCTCTTTATATTTAGCTATGTCGTTTTCCAGACCGAGTTCCGCAAGCGCCTTATCAAGCTGGTCATCAGTGAGTGGCTTACCGTGGTATCCGTGGATGTTTTCCATGAAAGATACGCCCTTGCTCATAACGGTTTCGGCGAGGATAAGCACAGGCTGCTCTATCTTCTGTCCGTATTTGATGGCGGTGAAGAGCTTTTCATAGTCATGTCCGTCAACTGTGATAACGAACCAGCCGTCCGCCGTATAGTCGTCTTTGATGTTCTGATACATAACGTGTTCGATATCGCCGCTTATCTGGAGTTTGTTATAGTCGATGAAAGCGGTGATGTTGTTCAGTCCGTGCATGGCGGCGAAGCGTCTTGCTTCGGACTGCTGACCTTTCTGCTGTTCGCCGTCGCCCATGAAACAGAATACGTTGAAATCCTCACCGGCAATCTCGCCCGCCATGGCAGCGCCGCAGGCAGCGGAAAGTCCCTGCCCGAGGTTTCCCGTAGTCCATTCAACGCCGTTCACCATCCTTTCGATGTGCCCTTCATAGATGCTCCCTGCAAGACGGAACTCGGAAACAGCCTTATCAATGTCGAAAAAGCCGTTTCTTGCCAGCGCGGAGTATACGCCGGGGCTGGTGTGTCCGTGGGAAACGAATATTCTGTCGCGTGAGGCAGATTTTACGTTTTCAGGAGTGATGTTGGCAAACCTGTAAACGGTCAGATACATGTCTATGGAAGACATTGAGCCGCCGGGGTGTCCGCTTGCGGCAAGTGTTGTCATTTTAAGTATATCGCCGCGGCAGAACCTTGCGGTCTCCGCCAGCGCTTTTTCATCCTCTGCGGTGAAATCTACGTCAAAGCCTCGGTTTCTCATATATATTACCTCAGTTATTTCATATATAAGCCTTTCGGCTTAGGCTTTATATAACGTATGCAGAGATGTGTCAATTTATTTGGCTGATGCCCGTCTGATACGGGACAGCGAATGGAGCGCAACCACGGAAAAAATCACTGCGCCGCCTACAAATGTCTGAACAGGCGGAACCTCCGTGAAAAACAGCCACGCCAGAAAAGGAACAAGCGCCGTGCGGGAAAGTGTGAAAAGACTTATCTCCATGGCGGTTATGTGTCTTGCCGCGGTTGAAATGAAAGCCCTGCCCACGGGCGCACTGAAAAGCCCCATGGCAGCCATTATCAGAACGGGAACCATGCCGAAACCGCCGAAGTCCGTTCCGAACGAGCTGAATATCGCCACAAAAAATCCGCCCAGAGCGATTGCCATAGTGCGGCTTATCTGCGGGTATTTCCGCCAGATTACATAGTTCATCGACGAGAACATGGAAGCGGCAAGCGCCAGCATATCCCCCTTTAACCCGTGATGGGCCATAGACCCGCGCACTATTATATACACCCCGATAACAGACGCGGCAACAGCCGCCCACGTCCACAAATCCGTCCGCTCGCCCAGAAGTATGCGGCTGTAAACCGATGAGAAAACTGCGGAAGAGGTCATAATAAGCACCACGTTTGCTATGGTTGTCTCCTGAACCGCCAGAACGAAAGTCGTTCCGCTGCCGCCCATCACAGCTCCGGACAGAATTATTATGAACCCGCCGCTTTTCAAAGAGCTGAAAATTCCCTTCCCGAAAAAATGAGCCGCCGCCGCCATCGACACAAACGAAAAAACACCGAAAAGAAAGGATGCCTCGAATCCGCCAAGCCCCGAAAACCTGATGAATATCGCATCGAAACTCATAAGAAAGATCCCTGAAAACGCATACAGAGTACCTTTTAACTGCTCTGACATATGAACCTCCGAATGAAATCATACTATATAGTATGATAAGCTAATACTTGACAGTATTGTTGTCAACAGGTATTCTTTAGACATGTCAAAGGCGCTTGAAAACTACAAAACGAAACGCGAATCAATAATAAAAGCCGGCAGAGAGCTTTTTCTGAACCACGGCTATTCCCGCACAAGCATGGACGAGGTGGCAAAGACAGCCTGCGTGACCAAACAGACGGTTTACCGCTATTTTGTGTCGAAATCCGACCTGTTCGCTGAAGTTATCTCACAGATGAGCAAAGAGAACGACATCTACACTTTCGGCGATATGACACCCGAAAAGGAACTTAAAAAATTCGGGATACAGTTTATCTCCATGCACATGGCAAGGCACAGACTGGAGCTTTTCCGTATGATGATAGCCGAAAGCAGAGACGGAAGCGAGATAGGCGGAATGTTCAAAAGCATGATTCAGGATGCCCGCAGAAAACCGCTTACAGAATTTCTGTCTGACAGACTGAGTGTCAAAGAAGCGGATAGAATGGCGAACCTGCTTATAACCATGCTGCTTTCCATGCGCTCGCCAATACTAATGAACACAAGAGATGTTCCATGCACAGACGAGATAGAAAAACATGCGGAAACCTGCGTAAAACTCTTCCTGAACGGCGTTAAAGGCTTTTAAGAGCTTCCACAACCTTATCAGGAGTCAGTCTTTTCATGCAGTCGAAATGCCCTTTCGGGCAGGCTTCAAGCCCGTGCACGTCGCATGGACGGCACTCAACGGAGTTATCCTCCACAACCTTAACACCGGAAAACGACGGATAGAACCCGAAATCTTTCGTTGTGGAACCGAATATCCCGACCGTTGGCTTTTTAAGGGCGACGGCGGCGTGGAGCGGACCCGAATCGGACGATATCACAGCTCCGCATGATGCTATCGTATCGAAAAAATCCCTTATTTTTGACTTGCCTGTCCTGTCGATTATCCCTTTAACATCCGGCGCTTTCCCGTCACCTGCAAAAACCGGCATATAGCCGTTCTCTATCAGAAGCTCCGCAAGCTCCCCGGCATAGGGGTAGGTCTTCGTATATCTGCTGGCGAACGGATGCACAAGAACGTGCTTCGCCACCGACCTTGCATCTGAAAACAGCACAGGACGGAGTTCTTCAAGCTCCGGCATGGGAACGTTGAAAGTCTGCGCTATGGGTTCGAAATATTTCTGCACGACGTGAAGATCTAGCCGCGGATCATGTTTCCGCGTCTTCACAAATCTGCGTCTGGCGGCGGAATCCTTCACATATTTATGGTAGTCAGCCTGCGCGTGGAACCTGAGAAACATGGAGAGCAGTTTGCCGTGGAGATCGAAGATATGGTCATACTCCTCGGTTTCCTTCTGGATAAGGCTGAAATAGGAGATTATCCCATCCTTTTTGTTGTGCTCCAGCACCCGGTTAACGAACGGCAGTCCCCTGAAAACGTCGGCATAGGGCGCATAGGTCAACACGTCCGCCTCGGCATCGGGAAACAGTTCTTTGAATTTGCGGATGACCCCAGTTGTGAGGATTATGTCGCCGAGGGAGCTGAAACGGACAAAAAGAACTTTCATCAGTCCGCCTTCACGGTTTCGTATTTCGCTTTTACAGGTTCCGGTACAACCTCTTTTTCAAGGAGTGCCAGAACGTCGTCCGCAGATATCTCAAGCATACAGCGAAAGTGTTTTTTAGGGCATTTTCTGCTGCCGTGCAGTCCGCAGGGGCGGCAGCTAAGCCCCTCCACTTCCGCAACGCGGCTTACTTCGTCGTAAGGCGTGAATCCAAGCTCTTTCACAGTTGGTCCGAAGATTGCGATGCACTGCACACCCGCCGCAACGGCTATGTGCATAGGACCCGAATCGTTGGTGACAAGAAACTCAAAATTCGCTATCAGCGCGGGAAGCTCTTTCAGCGAGGTTTTTCCGCACATGTTAATATGTTTATGCTTTGCCGCCTGCATAAGTTTTTCCGCGGCGGGAACGTCGTCCGGAGCACCGATTATCACAGGCGTATAGCCTTCATCTTTAAGCCTGTCCGCAACCTCGGCAAACCTCTCCGCAGGCCACATCTTCGTAGCCCATACGCTTCCGGGAGCTATACCTATCAGGTTTTCGCCCAGCTTCGCAAACTCAGCTTTTGCGGTTGCATCTATGGCAACCTTTAATGGATATTTCGCCGGATACTCACCGAACGCTGTCTCGTAAAGGGTCAGGTTGCGCTGCACCTCGTGTATATCCATATATCTTGCGCAGGATTTCGTGAGAAGAGCGGAGAACGCACCCTCAACAAATCCCACGCGTACGGGTATCTTCGCCAGAAACAGAGTCAGATTGGTGCGGAAAGATTTATGCGGCGAAAGCACCATATCGAATCCGTGCTGTTCAAGTTCCTTTGCAAAACGGAAAATGCCGGACAGACCTGAATAATTTCTTCGTTTATCAAAGGGTATCACTTCCGAAATTTCGGCAAGCCCCTCGAAGAGCGGCACATATTCCGGACGTACACAGAAAGATATTTCCGCTTCGGGATATTTGTTCTTAACAGCCTGTATCAGCGGCGTAGTGAGCACGCTGTCGCCCAGAAAGGACGGATTGAATATTAATATTTTCAAGTTATTTTCACCTGATTACGTTGGTATTTCAGAATATACAGACAGCCGCGGACGAAATCAATCTGTTTCGGAAAATAGTTAAATAACTAACCAACGCGATACGGTTTTCCGAGATAATATAGCGTTTTAATTTTTTTGCATCAAAACGCGCTTCAAACTCTTGCGAAACGGGCATTTGTCTGCTATCTTCTCTTCCATGGAAGAACTTGACAAACACAGACAAAACATTGACGATATCGACCAGAAAATTCTGGAACTCCTGAACAACAGGGCAAAAGAGGCTATGCACATAGGCGAGATTAAAAAAGCCGCAGGACAGCCCCTTTACGTTCCTTCGCGGGAAAAGAAAATATTTGACCGCCTGACAGGGCTTAACAGGGGACCATTTCCCAACGACGCTCTGCGCTCGGTTTACCGTGAGATAATCTCCGCCTCCCTCTCTCTGGAAGAGGTGCAGAAGGTGGGATATCTCGGACCCGAAGGCACATTCACAAACATGGCGGCTATAAAGCAGTTCGGACTCTCCGCAACGCTGATACCCATCCGCAACATCCCTGAAGTGTTCGACAGTGTTGAGCGCGGACGGATGGCGTTCGGCATAGTGCCTGTGGAGAACTCCCTTGAGGGCATAGTCAACCATACGCTAGACACCTTCACCACCAGCCACCTGAAAATATGCGGCGAGATATACCTTGAGATAAGCCATAACCTTATGAACAAAACGGGCAATTTCGAGGATGTTCAGGTGATATACAGCCACTATCAGGCAATCGGTCAGTGCCGCAAATGGCTTGCCGCGAACTGCCCCGACATCCCTGTTCACGAAATAGATTCCACTGCCAAAGCTGCGGAACTTGCATCCAAAGACCCCACCGTTGCGGCCATATCAAGCGAGATGGCTCAGCTTAAATACAGCCTGCGGGTGGTTGAAAAGTCCATTGAGGACAACCCGAACAATTTCACACGTTTCCTGTTGATAGGCAACTATGAGCCTCTGCCGACAGGCAACGACAAAACTTCCATAGTCTTCTCCGTTGCCCACAAGGCTGGTTCGCTTTACGAAGCGCTCTCTGTTCTTGCAAAGGCGGAAGTTAACATGACAAAGATTGAGTCCCGTCCGTCCCGCCAAAAGGCGTGGGAATACGTCTTTTTTGTTGACGTTGAAGGGCATATAGCGGATAAAAGATTAAAAATCGCACTGGACGGTCTCAGCGAACATACGGCATTTTTCAAGGTGCTCGGTTCCTATCCTAAGGGGGAAAAATGACAGATTTCAAAAAACTCGCCGGAAAAGCAATATCAGATATCGTACCCTACAAACCCGGCAAACCCGTTAAAGAGCTTGAAAGAGAGCTTGGAATCAAGGAAGCCATAAAACTCGCATCAAACGAAAACCCTTTCGGTCCCTCACCAAAGGTGAAAGCGGCAATTAAAGACTTCTTTCCCGAAATTTCACGCTACCCCTACGGCGACGCGCACTACCTGCGCACAAAACTCGCCGCAAAACTTGAAGTACCCGCCGACATGCTCCTTTTCGGAACAGGCTCAAACGAGATAATAGAGCTCGCAATCCGCACGTTCCTGAAAGACGGCGAGCATGTCATAAGCCCCGCGCCCAGCTTCTCCGTTTACTCATCAATCGCTCAGGCGGCGGGCAAATCATGTAACTGGATACCCTGTAAAAAAGACTTCTCCTTCGATTTCGACGCGCTTCTTGACGCAATAAACGACAAGACCCGCATGATATTCATAGCGAACCCCAATAACCCCACAGGCGCATACACCGCAGACAAAGAACTGCGCGCGTTTATGGAAAAAGTTCCCTCCGATGTCATAGTCGTTTTCGATGAGGCATACGTCGAGTTTGCAGATGCTAAAGACTTCCCCGATACGATGAAATATCTGGACAAATTCCACAATATTTTCATCATGCGCACCTTTTCAAAGGCATACGGTCTTGCGGCTCTGCGCTGCGGATATGTGGTTGCGGACGCAATGGCTATAGACATGATGAACCGCGTGCGTCAGCCCTTTAACACCAACATGGCTGCACAGGTAGCTGCGGAGGCAGCACTCGGCGATGAGGCATATCTGGACAAAGTCATCAAAAAGAACAAAAAAGGCAGAAACTATCTCCAGAAAGAGTTCAAAAACCTCGGACTGCCTTTCGTCAAGTCACAGGCAAACTTCATCCTTGTCGAAGTGGGCGACGGCGAAAAGGTTTTCAACGACCTTCTGAAAAAAGGAATAATAGTCCGCTACCTCGGACCTTCACTTGGCAAATACATCCGTGTATCCGTGGGCACGATGGAAGAGAACGAAGCCTTCATTGAACAGCTCAAAAAGGTTCTGGGCAAATGATTATAGTTTTTAAAAAGGATGCGGCAAAGGCTGACATCGACCATGTTCAGAACAGGCTGGAACAGTTCGGCTTTAAAACGAGCATGTCCGAAACAAACGGCAGAGCGATACTCGGCGCCATCGGCGACGAACGTATTCTGCGGGAAAAGCCTCTTTTTGCCATGCCCGGCGTTGAAAAGGTCGTGCCCATATCAAAACCTTACAAGCTGGTAAGCTCCGATTTTAAAAAGACTGAAACCGTAATCGACATAAAGGGCGTAAAGATTGGCGGCGGAAATGTCGTCGTCATGGCGGGGCCCTGTTCCGTTGAAAACCGCGATATGCTCATGTATCTTGCGGAGCGCACAAGCAAAGCGGGCGCAAGGATACTGCGGGGCGGCGCTTTCAAACCCCGCACATCCCCCTATGCCTTTCAGGGGCTTGGGGAGGAGGGTCTGAAATACCTCCGCGAGGCTGCGGACGCGCATAATATGCTTGTCATAACAGAGCTTATGGATCCCCGCGATATGGATTTAATCTGCAAATACACTGACATAATCCAGATTGGCGCCCGGAACATGCAGAATTTCCGTCTGCTTAAAGATCTGGGCACCGTCAGAAAACCAGTCATGCTTAAACGCGGTCTGGCGGCGACCATGAAGGAACTTCTCATGGCGGCTGAATATGTTGCGGCGGGCGGAAACGACGACATCATCCTCTGTGAAAGGGGCATACGCACCTTTGAAACGGAGACCAGAAATACACTCGACCTGTCGGCTATCCCCGTGCTGAAAAGCATGAGTCACCTGCCTGTTGTGGCAGACCCAAGCCACGGCACAGGGCGCAGAGACTGTATCCTGCCCATGTCGCAGGCGGCTGTTGCGGCGGGTGCCGACGGACTTATAGTCGAGGTGCATCAGTGTCCCGAAGAGGCTCTCAGCGACGGTGACCAGTCAATACTTCCCGATGATTTCGACGTTCTTATGAAACGTCTTAACATAATCGCAGAAACCATAGGAAGAAAGCTGACCACTGCATGAGTATCAGAACAATAGCTTTTGCGGGTCTGGGACTCATCGGCGGGTCACTGGCTCTTTCCTTCGCCGAGAAGAATATACGTCTCATCGCATACGACAAGAACCCTGAAACGCTGGCAAACGCCGCAAAAACGGGGCTTTTCGAGTATCTGACCGATGATGCCGATACCCTTTTGTCTCTGGATTTCGACCTGCTGTATATCTGCCTGCCTGTCCGTTCGGCTGTGGAGTTTGTGAAATACCTCGGAGCCAAAGGGTTCAAAGGAGCCGTTACCGACGGCGGCAGCACAAAAACCGCCACGGTTGAGGCGGCAAAAGCGGCGAAACTTAATTTCTGCGGCGGGCACCCCATCGCAGGGAAAGAGGTTTCCGGCTTTTCAAACGCCATCAGAGGGCTTTTCGGCGGCGCATACCACATCCTCACACCAATAGAGGGCGGACTAGACCCCGAAGGGCTGAAAGATCTGCACGAATCAATCGGTATGAGGGTCTGCATAATGGATGCAGCCACCCACGACAGGGTTTTCGGGCTGATAAGCCATCTCCCGCACATATCGGCTTTCGCGCTGGTGCAGACGGTTTTCAAAACAGACAGCAACGCGCTCAACTATACTGGGGGCGGTTTCCGCGATTTTACCAGAATAGCCGCAAGCGACCCGCGCATGTGGACGGACATCTTTATGGAGAACGACAGAAACATGCTCGCAATGATAGACGAATACATCTCTTTCCTGAACGTGTGGAAAGAAGCAATAAAGAATAAAGATGCCGATGCCGTTTACAGCATGATAGAGAAGGCGGCGGGCATCAGGAGAACCCTGAAATGACCGTATTTAAACAGGTTAAGAGCCTTAAAGGCACCGTCCGTGTTCCTTCGGACAAATCCATCAGCCACCGCTCGTTCATGTTCCTTTCCATGGCGAAGGGCAAAGGGCGCATAATCGACCCGCTCCTTTCCGCTGACACAAAGGCGACAATGGCAGCTATGCAGGCGATGGGCGTTACCTTTGAGGAGACGGTGAACGGCTTCACGGTCACATCGCAGGGTTACAAAGATTTCAAGGAACCCGACAACGTTATCGACTGCATGAACTCCGGCACAACTGCGAGACTGCTCACAGGCGTATACGCGCCTTCGGGCAAATATATAGTCCTGACAGGCGACCACTCCTTGCGCAAAAGACCCATGGACAGGGTTATAATCCCACTGTCGAAGATGGGAGCGAACTTCGCGGCGCGTGACAACGGAAGATGCCTCCCGCTGACTATAATGCCTTCGAATATGCACGCCGCTGACATCATGGCGGAAACTAAGAGCGCACAGGTCAAAAGTGCCGTTCTTCTGGCTGGCGTCCAGGTGGAGGGCACAACAACCTATACCGAAAAAGCTGTCACCAGAAACCACACCGAGATAATGCTTGCCGCTCTGGGTGCAAAGATACGCACAGAAGGGCTTAAAATAACCGTTGAAGGCGGAGCTGACCTTAACGCCATAGACATAGTCGTTCCCGGCGATTTTTCGTCGGCCGCATTCTTTCTCGGCGCGGCGCTCATGTTCGAAGGTTCGGAGCTTATGCTTGAGAACGTCGGGCTGAACCCCACCAGAAGCGGGATGCTCAAGATTCTCGACGACATGGGAGTAAAATACGCAATCGAAAACGAGCGGGGCGGGGCGGAAAAGCTGGGGGACATAATCATAACCTCTCAGAACTTCAACGGCTGCACCGTAGAGGGGGACATCATCCCCAACATAATAGACGAGCTGCCTATGATTGCCACTCTGGGGCTTTTTGCGGACAGCCCTGTCACCATACGCGGCGCGAAGGAGCTTCGCGTCAAGGAGAGCGACAGGATAGCCGCAACTCTCCATAACCTCAACGCACTTGGTGCCGAAACCGAAGAGTACGAGGACGGCATGAAGGTATACCCCATAAAGAACGTAAACACCAAAGCCGCTCTGAAATCATTCGACGATCACCGCATTGCCATGATAGCCATTATGCTTGCCAAAAGGTTCGGCGGTGAAATCAGTGTGGACAACGTACAGTGTGTCGATGTATCATTCCCCACGTTCATGGAGACCTTTTCCGAACTGGAGGGATGATGAAAATAGCAGTGGACGGTCCCGCGGGAAGCGGCAAAAGTACCGTCAGCAAGGTTGTTGCGAAAAATCTAGGCATCACATACCTGGATTCCGGCGCACTTTACAGAGCGTGCGCATACATAGGCGTGAAAACCGGTACGCAGGACGCGGCACTGGTTGAGCAGGTCGCACATGCCGGACTAGAGTTCGACACGACAGGAAAACTTTTTCTCACCCTTAACGGTGAAACCGAAGATATATCAACAGTCATACGCACACCGGAAATAGCTGCGAATGTCAGCGCCGTTGCAGCCATGGAGGATATCCGCAGGCTGGTTACGGACAAGCTGAGATTCATGGCTTCAAAAACATCCGTAATAATGGACGGAAGGGACATTGGAACCTGTGTTTTTCCTGACGCCGAATACAAATTTTTTCTGGTGGCAAGCCCAAGGGAACGCGCAAGGCGCAGAATGAAGGATTTTGAGGCGATGGGGTTTGAAAAATCCATCGAAGAGATAGAAGCAGACATTATAAAACGTGATAAACTGGACTCCGAAAGGGAGCACGCTCCGCTGAAAAAGGCGGAGGATGCCGTTGAAATCGACACAACTGACTTGACAATAGAACAAGTTATATCAATAATAACCCAGACGGTAAGCGGAAAGTAAAGCAGATTGCTTTGCTGTGCCCGCAAAGACGCCTCTGCGAGCCGATGAAATCGGCGCGGCAGCCTTATTTTGAAAAACAGATACGGAGAATAGGTGGAAATTATAATAGCTGACCATGCCGGATTCTGTTTCGGTGTGGAAAGAGCCGTGGGTCTGGTTGAGGAGACTTCCCGCAAACACACGGAAGTTTATACACTGGGACCCATAATTCACAACCCGCAGATAGTACGAAAATTCGCCGAACAGGGAGTCGGCGTGTGCGAAGACACTGAAAAGTTCAACAGCGAAAACACGGTTGTAATCCGCTCCCACGGCGTTCCGAAACAGATATACGGCGATCTGAACGAAAAGTCGGTCAATATTGTCGATGCAACATGCCCCTTTGTCAAAAAAGCTCAAAATTCTGCACAAAAGCTGGGACAGGGAGGCGCAAGTGTGGTCGTTTACGGAGAAAATAACCACCCTGAAGTGAAAAGCATTGTCAGTTTTATAGATTCTGAATATTTTATCGTGTCCGGCGAGGACGAGGCAAAAGCTCTGCCATTCAGAGAGAAATACGCTCTGATAGCCCAGACCACACAAAATTCGGAATCATTTGACAAAATTGCCGAAATACTTAAAACTAAATGCAGCGGTCTCACCGTAAGCAACACTATATGCAACGCGACAAATCTCCGGCAGGTATCCGCCATCAGTCTCGCAGGACAGGTGGACACAATGCTTGTCATCGGCGGAAAGAACAGCGGCAACACCCGCAGGCTTTTCGAGATATGCAAAGAGATATGCCCGAATACACTGCATATCGAGACCAAAGACGAGCTGAAAAAGGAAATGTTTACAAACTGCCGGAAGGTTGGCATCACCGCGGGAGCCAGTACCCCCGGCTATCTGGTTGACGAAGTAATAGAATTTTTAAAAGAGGTCACTAATGAGCAGGATTAACGAAAACGGCGGCGACAACATGCGTATGGAAGACTTTGAAGCGATGCTTGAGGAGTCTCTCCAGCAGCCTGAAAAGAACTCCGTCGTGAAAGGAACCGTAGCCCAGATAAACGACAGCGACGTGCTGGTGAATATCGGGTACAAAACAGAGGGCATCGTCCCCACCTCCGAATTTCTCAAAGACGGCAAAATAAGCGTTAAAGTCGGCGACGAAATCGAGGTTCTTTTCCTCGGCGTTTCAGGCGGCGGCGGCTATCTCAAGCTGTCCAGAAAAGCCATCGAAAAGGAAACGGACTGGGTGGACGTCGATAAATCTCTGGAAAGCGGCGCGCCTCTGACAGTTAAGATAACTGCTGTTGTTGATAAAGGATTTCTCGGCAAATACGGGGAAATCGAATGTTTCATTCCGGAAAACCACATGGATTTCAAAAACTCCACAATGAAACCCGAAGAATATATCGGCAAGTCATTCGAAGTTAAAGTTCTGAAATCCAATAAGAAACAGCGTTCTTTCCTTGCTTCCCGCAAGCTCCACATGATCCAGTCTATCGAAGCCGGCAAAAAAGAGTTCTTCGAAGGCATTGAAGAGGGTCAGGTGCTTAAAGGTAAAGTGAAAACCATAAAACACTACGGCGCGTTCATGAACTTCGGTTCCGTGGACGGCTTCCTGCGCAAAAACAACATCGCATGGGGCGTTGTTAAACACCCCAACCAGTATCTTGAAGAGGGTGACGAGCTTGAAGTCAAGGTTCTCAGCATTGACCTCGAAAACGAGAAACTTGAAGTCGGTCTGAAACAGATGGCTGTTGACCCGTGGGATATGGCTGCGGCAAAATACCCCGTCGGCTCGGAAGTCAAAGGTATGGTTGTTGCCAGAAAGAACAAAGGCTTCGTAATGGAGATCGAACAGGGCGTTGACGGTTTCATCCCTCTGGAAGAAATTTCATGGCTCAAAAACGCCAAGATATCCATCGAACCCAAAGATGCCGTTCTCGGACGCGTAACCGATATCGATAACGAAAAGAAGAAACTCGTGGTTTCCCTGAAAGCTCTTCAGGAAAATCCCTGGTCGTCGCTGAAAAACAACCACCCCGAAGGTTCTGTTGTTGCAGGGACTATTAAGTCCATCACAGATTTCGGTATTTTCGTAGATTTCGGCGAGTTTCTTGACGGTCTCATCCGCAAAAAAGATATCTCATGGACGGACGAACCTCAGGATCTGAACACTCTCTACAAAGAGGGTGACAAAATTGAGGCGAAAGTCCTTAAAATTGACCCCGAAAGAGAGAGAATCAGCCTTGGTATCAAACAGATGGAAACTAACCCATGGAGAGAGATAGGAAAACTTCTTCCTCAGGGCAAAGTTGTTGAGGTTAAGGTTCTTTCAATCCGCAAAGACGGACTTGAGGTAGAACTTCCCAGAGAGCTTGTGGGCTTCATCCCCGAAAACGAGCTTGATGTCGAAAGAGTTGACCCCGCGGATAAATTCGCAGTGGGCGATACCATCAAAGCCGTTGTCTTCCGCAACGATGCAAAAGAGAGGAACGTTCTTCTGTCAGTACGCAGATTCCAGCAGGATTCCGAAAAACGCGAGGTAAAAGAGTACCTCAGAAGGCTGGAACAGTCCGACGACAGCAGCTTCAGCCTCGGAAACATCCTTAAAGACAAACTGCAGCAGTAAATAGATAAGGGATTGCCGCGTCGCTTTCGCTCCTCGCGAAGACAAATAACTGTCTCTGCGTGGGAGCAGGAAAGTTGACGCGGCAGTCTCATTAAAATGTTCCTGATTATCAGAAGCCTTTATTTTCTTTAATCCGCGAGGTTATATGAGCAGATTTTTTAAGTTCATCGGCAAAGCGGCTCTTTTCATTCTCATTTTCGCAGTCATAGTCCGAATAATATCCGTTATGAGCGCATCAGGCGAAGACCTCATCCTTGAGGATACCATAGCTGTCGTCCGCCTTGAGGGTGTTATAATGGACACGCACTATCTGGATGAAAAGCTGAAAAGCCTCGATGAAAACGACAAAGTGAAAGGAATAATCCTTGAAATAAACTCTCCCGGCGGCGCTGTCGCACCGTCACAGCAGCTTTACATCCGCATAATGAAGATGCACAAACCAGTATACGCAGTGATGGAAACCATGGCGGCATCCGGCGGCTATTACACAGCCGTTGCATGTGACAAAGTATACGCTATGGAGAGTACCATAACCGGCAGCATCGGCGTTATCATGGAATACACAAATTTCCGCGGGCTGATGGATAAGTTCGGCGTTCAGAGCGTCGTCATCAAAAGCGGAAAAATGAAGGACGTTCCGTCACCCACACGGGACCTTACGGAAGAGGAACAGAAATACCTTCAGGGCAACATAAACGACTTCTATGAGCAGTTTCTCCGCGATATCCTTAAACGCAGAAAAATCGACGAAAAGAAACTCCGCGAACTTGCGGACGGACGTATATTCAGCGGGAGACAGGCGCAGAAGCTGGGTCTCATAGATAACATCGGCACCAGAGAAGATGCAGAGGAAGCTATGAAAAAACAGCTTGATATGCCCGATATTCAGATTGAGGAGTTTTATGAGCCGGAGCAGAGTTTTCTTCGCTCACTCATGACAAAGGCGAAGACACTCGCCGCTTCAGAGGGTGTTGACGGCGGTATATACTATCTGTACAAACCGGGACTCTGACCATGGAGCTTGCCCAGCTTGCGGCTTTTGCAGCTACGGCTGAACTTAAAAATATGACAAAGGCGGCGCAGAAGCTCAACCTGAGCCTTTCCGCGCTGTCCACGCAAATAAAACTGCTTGAGGAAGAGCTGAACGTTAACCTGTTTTCAAGACAGGCGCGGGGCGTTGATCTTACTCCGGAAGGTGCGGCACTCCTTGAGAGTGCAATTGCAGTCAACGACACAGTGCAGAGCATAAAAAGACAGGCACTGCGTATGCAGAAAGAGGTTAAAGGCAGCGTCACCCTCGGCGTGAACACAAACCCCGTCTTTCTGCGCATCCAGACAATCAACACCGCATTCCTTAAAAACATGCCCGACATTTCGCTGCGCTTTGCCGTGAGTGAATCCGGTAAGACTCCCCAGATGCTCCGCTCCGGCGAGCTTGACCTCGGTTTTTCATACGGCAGATACGCCGATAAGGACATATATACAATAGAGCTTTTCCCTGTAAAACTCTGCATGGTGGTCCCGAAAGACCATCTTGAGAGCACAGAGAACGTATCGTGGGATACTCTTGCGGAAATTCCGTGGGTATGGGGAAGCGAGGACTGCCCTTTCCGCACGGAGCTTGTGCGCTCCCTGCCCGGCATAAAAAATCCGAAAAAGATAATCGTCGCATCCGATGAAAATCTGATGATAGAGTTGGTTAAAACAGGTACGGGGGTCTGCGTTCTCCGTGAGGACAACGCACAGGAACTCGCCGAACAGGGATATGTTGACATACTCCATGACAAGACAATCTCCGTTCCGATATGTATCTCCTGCCTGCAAAACCGCAAAGATGAACCGCTCATCGACCTTGCGATGAAAACCATAACCGACGTATATGAGGTGTGATATGAAAACTGCCGCTATTCTGCTGGCTGCCCTTCTTCTGCTGACCGCCGGATGCTCCAAAAGAGCATGGTATGACGGTATGCAGACAGGACACAACTATGACTGCGGAAAACTTGAAGGTGAAGCGAGAGAGAAATGCCTCCGACAGGGCAACATGAGCTATGATCAGTATAAAGAGCTTCAAAAATGAAACGGCTTCTGCTGTCCTTTGTTTTTGCCGCAGCGCTCGCCGGATGTGCACATGACACCGGAGCAATAACCCAGATATCTACCATTGATGCACTTCTTGCGGGCGACTACGACGGATCTGAAAAGACCTCGAAGCTCACGAAATACGGGAATTTCGGAATAGGCACGTTCGACAGGCTGGAAGGGGAAATGATAGTCCTTGACGGCAAAGTATATCAGGCGAAGGCGGACGGCAGGATATACACTCCGGAGAACATCACAACGCCTTTCGCATCCGTATCGTTCTTCGAACCGGAAATCACTGTCAATATAGATAAACCCGCCACTTTCGAAGAGATTGAAAAGCTAGTGGATGAAAAAGTACCCGATATGAACGTTTTCTGCGCCGTTAAGGCGGAAGGGAACTTCAAAAGGATGAAGGTGCGCTCCGTGCCGGCACAGGCAAAACCGTATCCGCCCCTTGCGGAGGTGGTCAAAACACAGCCGGTTTTCGAGTATGAAAACATCAGTGGTACCATAGTCGGTTACAGACTGCCCGCGTTCGTTAAAGGGATAAACGTCGGCGGATATCACCTGCATTTCATCGACAGTTCAAAGACATACGGCGGTCACATACTCGGATTTGAAATGGCGGATGGAAGTGTGTCCGCAGAAACTGAAAGAAGGCTTACGCTGATTCTCCCTGAAAGGGGACTCAAAGATATAGATTTATCGAAAGACAGAAGCGGCGAGCTTCAGAAGGTTGAAAAGTAGAAAGCCCCGCAATCTGTGCTGATTGGCGGGGCTTTAGACGTTGGGTGGCGTCAACTCATTACCCATTGGTCTTTCTCCTGTCCCGAACCTTTCGCGAAACCATTCAAATCCGTAGTAACTTCTTCTCAGATACCGTCTTCTGTTCGGGGGGCTTCGTTACTGCCTAGGCTGCAACTTATAATGTTAATATGTGCCGCCGAGCCAAATCCGCAAGTGGGAAAATTAAATGAATTGCACATATTTCAAAAATATCTGTATAATCGCAGTATGTTCTCAAAAGTATACAGTGCACTGGTAAACGGTATAGAGGCGGAGATTGTTGAGGTTGAAACGGACATAGGAGCCGTCGGTCTGCCGTCATTCAACATGGTTGGACTGGCTGAAACAGCCGTAAAGGAGAGCCGCGACCGAGTTAAAGCAGCTATGAAGAATATGAACCTCAACGTGTTCGCACACCCAATAACCGTTAACCTCGCACCCGGCGACATAAAGAAAGAGGGTACGCACTTCGACCTGCCTGTTGCCGTGGGGCTAACCTGCTCCGCGGGAATGGTGAAGTCTGTCCCCGAAGACTGCCTTTTCGCAGGGGAACTTTCACTGGACGGAAAACTGCGCGCCGTTGGCGGAATACTCCCTATTGCGGAGGGTGCTAAAAAAGCCGGATTTAAAAAGCTCATAGTGCCTTCGGATAACGCAGACGAGGCTGCCGTTATAGACGGCATAGACGTTTTCCCCTTCGAAGATCTCTCATCCGTCACTGAATTTATCAACAACGACTGCAAAGGAACTCCGCACACTCTGGACAAAGCGTCGCTCTTCACATCCGTAATGGAATATGACGTGGATTTCTCCGACGTAAAGGGGCAGTTCGCCGCCAGAAGATGCGCGGAGATAGCCGCGGCGGGGATGCACAACCTCTTTATGATAGGCTCTCCCGGCAGCGGGAAAACCATGATTGCCCGCCGGATGCCCACCATCCTTCCTGATATGACACTTACAGAAGCTATTGAAACAACAAAGATATATTCGGTCGCAGGACTGATCCGCTCAGGACGCGACCTTGCAGTGCACAGACCATTTTGCAGCCCGCACCACACAAGCAGCAGCATAGCCCTCATCGGCGGAACATCAAAAGCGATTCCTGGTCAGGTGAGCCTCGCCTCAAACGGCGTACTCTTTCTTGACGAACTGCTGGAGTTCCCCCGAAGCGTTCTGGAAACCCTGCGCCAGCCACTTGAAGACAAAGAGGTCACTGTTTCCAGAGCCGGACGCACAGTGACGTATCCTGCAAACTTTATGCTTGTTGCCGCTGCGAACCCCTGCCCCTGCGGATACCTCGGCGACAAACAGAAGGAGTGTACCTGCTCGCCGTCACAGATACAGAAATACAGATCGAGGCTTTCGGGTCCCCTTATGGACAGGATTGACCTCCACGTGGAGGTCGGTTCAGCAGACATAGCCGAGCTTGCGGCAATGGCTGACGGTGAACCATCCGAAGCCATACGCGGGCGGGTTGCACATGCCCACGCGGTTCAGTCGGCTCGGTTTAAACATTCAAAAACCCGCTTCAACAGCAGAATGAGCGAAAAGGAAACCAAAAAATATTGCATCCTCGACGAAAAAACATCTAAACTGCTGGAAACCGCGGCAAAGAAATACAATCTAAGCGCCAGAAGTTATTCAAAAGTGCTTAAAACAGCCCGCACAATAGCAGATTTAGACAGGTCAGAGCATATCGGTGCAAAACACATCCTCGAATCCCTTCAATACCGTCTCATACAGGAATAACAGTATTTTTTCAATAATCGCTTATTTTTGTTAATAATAACCTCGTCATGATTCGACATTTCCCCACATACGGTGATATAATATAGTATGAGAATATCCAAGAAGACCGAGTACGCGGTACACAGTGTGCTCTATATTACTTTTTTTAAAGACCGGACAGTTCTGTTGGACGAACTCGCTGCACAGGGAATTTCCAGAGAGTATCTGGCAAAGGTCATGCGGCTGCTCACAAAGAGCGGTATTCTGAAATCCTCCGTGGGGGTAAATGGAGGATACGTTTTAGCAAGATCTGCTGATGAAATCACTCTGGAAGACATTTTCAATGCTGTTGAGGGCGACGCTTTTTACAAATGCGAATCCAGATCACGCAAATGCGGACTGGCAGGCAAATGCGGATTGACGGAAGCCTTTAACGCGGCAAGGGGAATGTTCCTCGGCGAACTGAGAAAATGTAAGATTTCAGATATGCTTGGAAAAAGCGTATCGGACGGAAGCTGGCTGAAAAAGATGAATCCGGTGGTTTAGGACACAGTATATCAGGCGACGGGTTCACGGGATGCTTCCAGAAGAAAGCGATATAACGGCGCGAGGCTGAAAAAACCTTCGAGCAGCATACCTGCGAACCCGTTTCCGTATATAGATTCATCATTGTCTCTTTCCGCGACCATAAAAAGGTTCTTACGTCCGTACCATTCGGCAAAAAGGTCGTTTCCGCTGCCGGAAGGTCTCCTTTTATACTCATCTCCCTGAAGTGAGAAGGGTTGACCGGAATCTGAACCGTAAAAAGACACGGCGTCTGCGAATCGTTTTGTATCTGTGTCTATCATCTCTCTGAAACGGCGCATAGTGGCGGATTTTGCGCTGTAAAAACCCATTCCCCACACATAGCGTTCCGCTCCTATCTCAACGAAATAAGCAGGAGCGTCACACCAGTCCGCATTCGGTCTTTTGAAAACAAGCCAGCTCACCGATTTATAAAGCGTCTTGTCATTCGAAAAGCGTGTGTCCCTGCGTATGCGCGAAACTGTTCGTCCGCCGGTGATGAACTGTTCGTCTATGGAGAGCATACCGTCGGTAAGTTCCGCAGAAAGCTCCTTCATGGGAGTCTGGACATACTTTTTATATTCGTCCCTGTGAGCCTCAAACCATTCATGGTTGTTATTGTCCCTGATACCGCGGAAAAATCCGAAGGTTTCAGGAACGAATCCTTTGAAATACTGACGCATCATTTATACTTTTCCCACCATCCGCCGACGGGCACAACACCGCCCACAGTGAACGGCATTCCTATCTCAGGAACCGCATAGCTGAGGTGTTTTTTATGCGCCTCTGCGGTGAATCTTTCGATGGGTTCTTTCCAGTAAAATTCTGAAAGAGTGAAAGTTCCCCAGTGTATCGGAAGAACAAGCCCGCCGCCGAGATCTTCCGATGCCTGCACAGCCTGTTCCGGCGTCATATGGCTGTATGCCCATTTAGCGTTATAGGCGCCTATGTCAATCAGAGCCAGGTCGAAGGGTCCAAACTCGTGCCCTATCTGTTTGAACTGCTCCATGTATCCTGAATCACCGCTGAAAAATACCCTGTGACCGCCCATCTCAATGACATACGATGCCCAGAAAGTCTTGTTGGTATCGTAATAACCCCTGCCGGATCTGTGCTGCGCCGGAGTGGCGGTAATCTTAATGTTAGGCATGGAGACCGACTGGTACCAGTCAAGCTCTATGATGCGCAGAGGTTCCACACCCCATTTCTCAAGATACTGACCCACGCCTAGTGGCACTATGAACATACCGACACGCTGTTTGAGCGCCTTTATTGCCTTTTCATCAAGATGATCATAGTGGTTGTGGGAGATTATGACAGCATCGACATAACCGATGTTTACTCCCTCAATGGGATTTATGTCGGTATAGCGTTTGGGTCCAAGAAAGCTGACGGGAGAAACTATATCGGAAAACACGGGGTCGGTGATTATCTTCATCTGCCCCTGTTTAAGCATAACGCTTGCATGACCGAGCCATGTCGCCTGAAGGGTGTCGCCTGTATCCATATTGGCGTACATTGGGTTGACACGGTGCACCTTTATCGTCTCTTCAGGAGAAAACTTACCGCTCTCGAAAAGTATCCTGTAAATAGAAAGTAATTTATTTCCGGAGCCCCCGGAAGGGGTTTCTATAAGGTTGTGAAAAGTTCCGTCGCGGAAATGCTCCGACGCATACACAACCTTTTTTTCGTATGTGGCAAACATTACAACGACTATGACCGCTGCGGCCAGAAATATCTTTCCCATCGCAACTCCCTGAATAAAGACAATAATTATATAAATTATGCCTCAGTCTTCAAAAATAAACCCTAAAAAATAGCTGAAGAGCCATCCAGTGACAGTTTAAAGCCGGAAAGCAGCACTCTGCTTTTGCGGTTTATCTTTTCGCAGAGGATGTCGGTCATGTGTTTAAGCTCTTCCTTGCTGTGTGCAACACCGTTCAGAAAACCGCCTCGCTTCATATATTCCGCGTCGAACGCGTTTCCGGTTATCAGAAACTCGGAAGCCGCCGCCGACTGCATCAGTCTCGGTATCGCCTGCGTGCCGCCGAATCCGGTTATGATGCCCAGCTTTGCACCGGGGTGTGCAAATTTGCTCTTCCCCGTTGCATAACGGAAATCGCACGAAGCCGCAAAGTCCATCCCGCCGCCCATACAGAAACCGTCTATCTCGGCGATCACCACCTGCGGCATGGTTCTTATTGTCCCGAACATTGTGTTGCCCAGTTTCGAAAACCACTTCGCCTCAAATCCGTTATATTTGCTCAGCGTGCGCAGATCCGCACCCACGGCAAAACATCCGCCCTCGCCGTAAATTCTTACGGTCTTCGCGTGACTGTCTCTCACCATGCGCAGATTTTTTATAATCTCTTTAAGTGTCTCCACATCCAGAAGCGTGAACTGCCCTGTCTGCGGAACCAGTCTGATATGGGCTGTAAGCCCCTCTATACGGGTTTCTATCATATCAGAACCTGTAATCTTCCCATCTGTCTCTGAACTGCGCCTCGCGTTTTTCAACAAACGCCGAAGTACCTTCCGTCTTATCAAAGGTAGAAAATGAGAAGGTGAATGCGTTCTGCTCCAGAAGAAGTCCCTTGGCAAAATCCATATCCAGCGTACTGTTTATGGTCTCTTTTGCAAGCCCCACGGCAAACGAACTGCGTTTGCTCATAAGGGTTGCGGTGTCCTCAACCGCTTTCGCAAGTGAGTCTGCGCCGTCCAATACCTTACTGACCATCCCTTTGCCGTAAAGTTCGGCTGCGTCAACAGGTTCTCCTGTGAAAACGAGGTATTTCGCAAACGTTTCATAGGTTTTTCTTGCTGCAAGCTGTGTTCCTCCGAAACCGGGAACGAAGCCGTATTCAGTTTCGTTGAAACCGAAACGGCTCTTCGCTGTGGCATACACCATATCGCAGGCAAGTATAATCTCAAACGCGGGACCGAAACAATCTCCGTCCACAGCGGCAAGCACAGGCTTTTTCATATTTCTGATGAATGAAACCAGCCTCTGCCCCATTATGTTATATTGCTTAACCACAGCAGTGTCAGCCTTTGACAGTTTCTCGATGTTGTGCCCTTTGGAGAAAACACCATCATGTCCGCTGCGGATTACCGCAAGATTGACGCTTCTGTCTCCCTCCGCCGCGTCCAGTGCGGCGAAAAGCCCGTCAAGAGTCTCCATGCAGACGGGGTTGCCCTGCACGCTGCATGAAACGGTTATCAGGCACACGCCGTTGGAACTGGAAAATGTTACCGGATTGTCCATATCAACCTCAGAAAAATAATAAGTTTGCTTATTATAAAAAAAGCGGAACGCGATGTAAACAAATGAAAAGAAAAAATCAGGATGCGCCTTTGTTTTCCAGTGAAAAGTGCTGCTGATCTATGCGGCTGTGGTATTCGCGGCGAAGCTCACGTTTCGAATTGTTTTTCAGCATCTCCTGGCGGAGCTGTCTTGCAGATTCCATGCTCTGTCTGCCGGAAGGATCCATATGCTCAAGATTCTGGAAACCGTTATTCACAGCCTCCATAGCCTGCTTCAGTGCAGCCTCTCTGAAATATGCCACCCGCTCCTCAAACCCCGGCTGGGCAGTCTTTTTTATCATACGTGTGATAGCGTGTATTTTAAGGTTTTTCTGGGAAATGACACCAAGACGTATGGCTCTGACCTCTCCTGCAAACCAGTCGGGCTTTATGCCCATGTTCCTGAGGAAAACGTCGCCGTATTTCGGTGAGAATTTCAGCAGGAGCTGCAGCATCTTAGAATAGCGGTTATAGTGCATTGACTCTTCCGCCATTTCAAATATAAGGTGGGAGCGCATCCGCCCCGCATCTACATATGCGATATGCTGGGGAACCATGTTATTATGTGCGATGACATCCGCTGAAAGGTGGGCACTGTACCCGTAGGCAAATGCCTGTTCCTCATCACTGCGGATATCGGAAAACATCTTTGAAACCGTCTGCCAGCTATGTGTAGGCAGGTTTTTCTTGAAACTTGAGAAATCTTTAAACAGATTGAACAGATCGGGAAAGATATTACCGCAAAGGAAGAACTGCGGGTTTGAGGTGATAACGTCTATTCTGCTGTTTTGAAGCACCTGCATCCCTATGCTCAGGTGGGTCTCAAACCCCCACGCAAAAGATATATCAGGAAAAGCAAATGCTGCTATAATTATTAAAAATATCGGCATAGAGATTAATTTATTACACTTGCCCTTAAAAACAAGGGAAATGTAACGGACAAAAATTGTCCTTTGGTTGACAAATGAGAATAAGACCATTATAGTGTAATTAACAACACAAGAGGTGCCTTATGAAAGAGGAAGCGCTTAAAATCAGAAAGAAGATTCTCCCCATGAAAGACGCCTATGAAGAGCTTGACCCAGAAGAAAGGACTGAACTGAAACAACTCCAGAAAGAGCACGACGACCTGTACAACGCCCTTTGCGACGAGGACAAAAAATGGTATGACAGCCAATTCTCGGACTGGTATGCAAAATATCTCGACATAGAGACCAAGATATTTATCAAACCCAGCGAAGGCTGCTGAGAAGAATAGGACTCTACCGGATTGCCGTTTAGAGCATTTTCATAAGATGTGCTCTCTTTGCGAGAGGAGCGAACTCCATTTGCAACATATTAATGCTGAATGGAGCATATCACCGCGTATCTGCACTCCTAGCGAAGACGGAATAAAAGTCATGTCTCTGCGAACCCTGAAGGGGCGGTGCAGTCTCATTCAGTCAGGAAACTTGCTGTTCAGAACCAAGCAGTTTGAGGCGTGCCAAAAAATAAGCGCATTGTACGAGGTTTGTACCTGAGCATTATTTTTTTGAGCAGAAAGAAGTAATGCGCCGCATATAAACGGCAATATCAATAGAAGACCTGTTTAAGGTATAACCCTTCCGCCGGAGCCGTCGGACCTCCCTTTTTTCTGTCTCTGGTTTCAAGCATCTCCCGCACCCGTTCAGGTCCGTGTCCGTCGCGGCAGAACTTCACCACCGTTCCGGTGATTATCCGCACCATGTTGTGAAGAAACCCGCTCCCGTTCACCTCAAGACACCAGAGGTCTCCCTCTTTATAGAATTTAGTGAAGTTTATCGTCCTGACGCAATTCTCCCTCAGACTCTCCGCCGCGCAGCAGGCTGTGAAATCGTGCGTTCCTTCGAATGCAGCCAGAATATCCGGCGCAGGGCTGAAATCTATGCGCCCGCGCACCCACCATGCTCTGTTGTGCATGAATGCGCTGCGCACCCTTGCGTGGTGCATCCTGTACATATAAGTCTTTGAAACGGCAGACCGCTGGGCATTAAACTCAATCGGGACATCCCATGCCTTAGCTATTGAAATATCCATTGGTAAAATGCTGTTAAGACCCAGAACAACCGCTTCGTCCGGGATATAGGTTTCAGTTATGAAATTTGCCGTCTGCCCCAGAGAGTGGACACCTGAATCGGTTCTGCCTGAACCGACAGCAACGACATCCTGCTTATACAGCACCTTGAGCGCTTTTTGCAGCTCCTCCTGAATGGAAGGGGAGTGGGTCTGCCACTGCCAGCCGGAATAGTCTGTCCCGTCGTATTCAACTATTACAGCCTTATTATACGAGGGCATAGAGCACCGCAGCCGCAACGGCACAGGCACCGAGCAGCATTTCATACATGTTTGGCAGACTGATAGGCACAGCGGTATATTCGCCCGCGTCAACCTTACGCGCCACAGTGTCGGCATGGGCGAGAAGGCTGTGCATCAGCGGCTTGATATATTCGTTGGGGCGAAAAAGCACTTTATAAGCCTTTCCGCTGTATTCAGGCGAAAGTGTTATCTTTTTAACTGTCCTCTTCGCATCGTCTATAAATATCGGGATAAATTCCAGAGCAACCATCATCACCACCCGCAGGTTCTTTCCGGCATTTCCGCGCACCGGAAATGAAAGCAGAGCTGCGAGAGCCCTCGTGTCTGTCAGCGCCGAAAGAAGAATGGAATAATATATTATCAGAAAAAAGCGGTATGTCAGCACGGCGGAGCTTTTAAGACCTGCAGCAAAGAAGAAATTAACTGCGAATGTGACTATCAGAACAGTTATGAAAGGTTTTATCTTATAAAAAGTTTCAACTGGACTGATCCTTGCAAAAATCTGCACCGCTATTGCAGGAATAGTTATGAGTGAGTATGACAATACCGAACCGGACATGCCGACCATCTGGATTATACTCAGAAATATGATCAGCTTAACCGCCGGATTCAGCTCATAAAGAACAGAACCGGCAGCAGTCCTGTCGCCTGCTGCCATGCCCATCTATTCTCAGGATTGCTTTTCTTCGTCGTCAGCGATCTTTTTTTGTGTTTTGGGAGTAATGTCCACAGCATCTTCCGTGCTGCTTACATCGTTAGCCGCTTTTTTGAAATTTCTGATCGCTTTGCCCATGCCTTCGCCTATCTGGGGAAGTTTGCCCGCGCCGAAAACAACAAGGGCGATAATTAAAACAACAAGAATCTCTGTTGAACCAAGTCCGAACATGTTTCTCCTCCGTGTTACCCACTAATATATGCAATAGTGGAAAAACTCAATGTTTATTTATAAAAACGTCTTCTGCGTTCGTATAAGTAAATTCCAAGTATAAGCAGCACCAGCCACAGATAACCCGTCACGGAGAATATACTCCGCGCCGTAACTGTCTGCACATCGCAGTCGAGATAGCCCGCTTTATTCAGACCAAGTTCCGCCTGAATAGTTCCATCCGGATTTATACACGCCGAAACTCCGGTCTGCGCCGCACGGACTACACTCCGCCTGTACTCAACAGCGCGCATTATATCGGTTGCCATGTGCTGATAGGGTCCCTGTGTATCGCCGAACCAACTGTCGTTTGTAACAACGGCTATCATGTTCGCCCCGTCTTCTATCTGCGGGCGGACAAGACTGCTGTATGCGCTTTCGTAACAAACCAGAGGCGCAGCTTTTATCTTGCCGTAATCGAAAACCCCAGGAATTTTGCCTGCGGAAAAGTCCTCGGCCCCTTTAAAAAAATAGTAGTCTATAGGTTTAAACAGAGCACCCAGCGGAAAATATTCCCCGAAAGGCACAAGGTGCCGTTTGTCATACGTCTGAACGTTCTTTCCTTCAAACAGGTATACGCTGTTGTAATATTCCCTGTCCTTCACTTTTCCGTTGTTGCGTATAACACCCGCCAGCACCGGAGTATCCTCCGAAACGATACTCATCAGCCTGTAACCTGTGAAATCCTTATCCATCATTTTCGGATAAACACTTTCCGGCAGCATCAGAAGCTCGTAGTTCTGCGGGGACGAATTGCGTATGAGTTCGCTCACCTGCAAGGTAACCTCAAGCTCCTTGTCCGTATCCCATTTGTCGTTCTGGCTGTAAGCAGGCTGAATTATCCTAGTTTTCAGCACTTCGTGGTTATATTCCCTGTGCTGCGCCAGAAAACCGTATGCAAACAAGGCAAGCAGTGCCACAGACGCGATTGCGAACGAATTTCTGTTCCTGTCCCTTATAAAAGACGCCAGCGCAAGGTTGAAATAAGCCACCGCAAGGCTTATCAGATATTCTCCGCCAATGTCCGCCGCCTGAACGGCTGGAGCAAACGAAGTCTGCGTGTGTCCCAGATAAAGCCACGGGAAACCTGTAAAAAAATGTGCACGCACTATCTCAAGCGCAACTATTACCGTAGCCCCAAGGATATTCGCCGATGGACGGCGCATATATACCCAACCGAAAAGCGCCCAGAAAAGAGCCAGCACAGCGGCAAAAACCGCAACCAGCATCATTCCGATTATGGCGGGGGCACCGCCGAAATGCGAAACGGACGTTTCGACCCATCTAAGGTTATAACAATAATAAAGGAAAGCGAAAGTAAAGAAAACCAGCCACGGACGGCTGTTTCGCGATGCCGCCAGAATAACGGGCACCAGTGCGAAATATGCCAGAAACCAGAGATCTATTCCGGGAGAAGCGAGTGTCAGCAGGAAAGCCGACAGCAGAGCAGAAAAATATGGAATGAGTTTTTCTTTCATTGGCAGATGATAATATAAGACAGGGATAACTGCAATCTAAAGAAAAGTCAGATGCGGCAGCCGATACCGAATTTGCGGCAGAACCTGCCAAGGCGGCTGTCGTCGAGGAGTTCGCCAGATGTCATCTGAACAAGTATCTTGCCAGCCATGCCGCGTCCGAGAACAATCTTCGTACCCTCGCAGGTGACAATTATTTCTCCGCCGCCGTCGTTGCCTGAAACCTCAACGTTCGCACCTTCGTATATGCCCATCTCTTTCAGACGACGGGCAAAGCGGCAGTGCTCGTGGTCTTCGCAGTCTATGACCAGCTTTCTGATAATCCCGCGGCTGCCCGCTTTCAGCATAAGAAGCGGAACTGTTGTAATTGCGTTTTCACAGCATGTATTTGACACTTCGAGTTCTCCCGTATGCTAACTATACAGCGAATGAAACTCATTATCAATATCAAATTTGCATAGTAATTGCGGATTTTTAATCCCGAAATTTATTTCCAGTGCAAAAATATATGGAATAAACAGAATTATCGGGTTATTCTGTAATAAAGAAAACAGTCGGGGATGTGCATGAGCCACAATACAAAAGACATTCACAGTATATTTTCTCAATATCTGAGCGAACAGAACCTGAGAATGACAACTCAGCGCGAACTTATTCTTAAAACTTTCTGTAAACAGAAAAAACACGTCACCGCCGAACAGCTTTACGAAATATTGAAAAAAGCAGACCCCACAATCGGACATGCCACTGTGTACCGAACCATGAAACTTCTCACAGAAGCGGGGATTGCAAGGGAACTTAACTTCGGCGAAGGCTCAATCCGTTACGAACCCGACACAAGCAAAGAACACCACGACCACCTCGTCTGCGTTAAATGCGGAGAGAATATAGAGTTTCTTGACGAAGAGATTGAAAACCTCCAGAAAAGGGTGGTTTCTAAATACGGCTATCAGCTTGTGGATCACTCGCTGAACCTTTACGGAATATGCCCTAAGTGTCAGAAAGGTTAGACATCAAAATGTCGTCGTGACATTTTGATGTAAACGCTCCGGTCGGTTAAACCTCCCTATGCTCACGCTACTGAGTTTTATGCGGTAAAACCACTAAAAACTCCTCCGCGGTGTCCATCCATGGACACTTGTCAGGCATCAAAATGTCGTCTGACATCACTCTCTCCGTCTTCGCGAAGAGCACAGCGACGAAGCGATCTCACTTTAAGCCCTTCTTTATCAAAAGAGGAAGAAAGACTCCGGTATTTAAACTCGGTGTTTAGATGCGGGCAGTTCAAGGCGGCGGAGAAAAAATAAGCGCATTGTACGTATAAAAGTACATGAGCATTATTTTTTATACGACAATGCAGAAATGCGAAGCATATAAACGCCAATAACAACCTGTCAATACATGAGGTCGGTAACAGGAACTATCCTGACTCCCATCTTCTCTATCTCAGCCAGCGCCTCCGGCAGCGCCCCGACCGTGCCGTCTCTCAGATGCCCGATGGCAATTGATGTTCCGTTTGAAAGAGCTTTTCTTGCCGCAGCCACAAGCTGAACACGGACGTGGTTCTCCTTGTCAGTCTTCGACACCAGCCCCGGTTCCTCGTTATCCAGAAACGTGCTGTTAACAGCGCACTTCATTCCAGCCTTCCGACATTCTTCATATGCCTTTGAAGACGGGGAAGTGTGACTGTCCAGAAATCTGTCAGTATAAAGTTTCATATATTTAAGAGCCTGTTCCATCTTCTCAGCATCCTCAGTGTACGCCGAACCGGTGTGATTGTTCGCGCCGTCAAGCCGCATACCGAAATATGCAAAGTTAGCCTTGGTTATGGCGCCAATGAGGGCATCGGGCATATTGAGCAGCAAGGCGCCCTTTCCGGGGTCAAAATCTGGGTATGCTTTGGGCTGCATTGGAAAGTGTATGAAAACAACGTTGGAGCTGCTTTTCGCTATTTTCGCTGTCTCAACGCCATAAGGGGTGTACGGAATAACAGCGAAAGTTACAGGATAGCCTACGTTCGCAAGCTGCTTTGCCAGAGGGATGCTGTAGCCGCAGTCGTCTATTACAACGGCGAGTTTTGCGGTATATTTTATCGGTTTTTTCACAGCCGGAAGCGGTTTAGGCTCCGGTGCCTTCTTAGATACGGGTTTCTGCGGTTCCGGTTTTTTTTCAGCAGGCTTTTTCACTTCCGGCTTCGGTTCAGGCTTCTTTTCCTCAACCTTCGGAGCCTTAGGCACAAAAAAACCGATGGAGTATTCGCCGTGAGTATCTTTCACCACCAGCGGAGACTTCGAGACTATCTCAAGTCCGTTCTCTTTCATATATACGGCAAGGTCGGCGGAAAGTTTCTTCGCCGCCTGTTCGCTGTCGGTCTGTATGGTGATTGATTTATCCGCACGGCTTATTCTGTCCTGACTCAGACCTCGGTCGAACATGAACAGTTTTACGGCGTTAACGGCGCTCACTACCTCAACAGGTTTTTCCACCGTTTTTTCAACGGTTTTCTCTATGGTTTTTTCAACAATTTTTACTTCAGGTTTCTTCTCCGCTTTTTTTTCAACAACAGTCTTTTCCGGTACTGCGGTTTTTCTGGCAGGTGATTTATCATCGTCCTTCATCATATAGAAAACGGACGCGACTATAAGCGGCAGGAAGATTATCAGAACGCCGATCGGCATCTGTTTTTTATTTACGCTTTTTGATGTGCGCCGGGGTCTTGCTGCCGGTTTTCTTACATTTTTTCTGGGAGGCATATCACCACGACATTATAACTGCCTGATCAGACATCAGGATATTAAAGAAATAGCTGGTCTCCGCCTGCTCGCATCCGGCGATTATATCCGCCGCACGAATGTTAAGACTCTTCATATCGTCCAGACCGATAAACACACGCCCGCCGTCTTTGATAAATTCTCTGATGGTGTCCAGAGCGTCCATCTGGGTTGTCGGCACGGTGAATGTCGGTTTCGCCTTATCCGCGACCAGCACTCCTTCCGCGGAAAGGAGCAGAATCACCACCGAAGAGTGGCTAAGTGCCGATTTTGCAAATCTGAGCGCCTTTCCCGCTTTTATGGGTTCGCTTGAAGTCAGGTGAACGATAATGATTTTTTCAGACACGGCAAATCCTCCGTAGAATAATATTATACAGTATAGCCGTTAAATGTGAAGAGTTAAAAAGAATTTCAGGATGCTGTGAAATATACCGACTCGATGAGTTCCTGCGCGCGGCGGGTAATATATTTTCTGTCATGTTCAAGGCTGTTCATCCCCTGCATAAAAGCTATGTCAACTTCCGTTCTGCGCACTGTGATAAACCGGAGAAAATGTGGAGCAAAGCTCATATCTCCGTACCAGCAGACCAGATCGCAGTTTTCAGGAGAGAAGACCGCGCCGTCTATTCGCGAATATTTCAGGCAGACAGGCACCACGTCAACACCCGCCTCAGAAGCTCCTGCAAGGAAAGACGAGCGGAAGGGAAGAATCTGTGAGCCGTCTGTGGACGTCCCCTCCGGAAAGAGCACGACATTGAAACCCTGTGAGATTATCTCCGTTATACCGTCAAGCTCTCCCTTTATGTTACGGACGTTCCGCCGCTCCACAAAAAAAGTTCCGCCGATGCGCGCCATAAATCCCAGAAAAAAGGTATTCTCCATCTCAACCGAAGAGATGAAAACTGAAGGGCGAACGGACGATATAGCCATAATATCCAGATATGACATATGGTTACAAACCATGAGCCTGCCTTTTCCACAGGAATCATCCGAAAGGTCTGCGCGCACTCTTATTCCCAGAAACCTGCACCCTGTGCGGCACATCACAGACGTCCACCACACGGATACTCTGCGGCGGTTCACGTCAGTTACTGCATAAAACCGCATCACCAGCGCGCCGATGATGAAAACACAGAACAGAAAAACAACGCCCGCCAGACGGTATGCTTTAAACATGCTATTTCAGGAACTTCCTTACGAATGAGGGATCCATTTTTTTGCGGTCAATGAGCGTAAGATAGTCGTAGCATTTGAAAGCCTTGTCATAGGCAGGTTTCCCGCATACGAAACCGCCAGCTTTCAGATATGAGAGCAGAAGGGGCGGAACAAGGTTCACCGCCGCCTCGCGGAAAGGTGCGAAACGCTCTTCACCTGTTTTTTCGATCATTCTGTCAAATTTTTTATCTTTAAATTTGCCGCGTGGTCTTATCTTTTCGTATTCTTCCGGCAGATAGCCGCTGCCTTGCAGCCAGTGATGGATGAGCGCCGTCTGGAAAGTATCGTCGGAGTGGATTGACGAACAGCCGAACATATATCTTGAATCGGTTATGGACATATAAGCACCGAGCCCCTTCCAGAGAGCCGCTATGGTGGCTCCGTTGCGGTATTCAGGATGTACGCACGCGCGCCCAAGTTCTATTTTGTGACCGGAAAGCTCTTTTATCTCATCCATGTGGAACTCTTTCTCCGAATAGAACTTTTTATTAAATCTCGTGCTGTTCAGCCTGTATGTGCCCACAGGTTTTCCTGTTTTTTTGTCAATTATGGCAAGGTGGTCGAAGAAAGTGTCAAATTTGTCAACGTCTATGCCGTAAAGATCTGTTTTATATGCGTATTCGCCGTAAAACACCTGATAGCGAAGGCGCAGAACCTCCATAAGCTCGTCGCCGTTTTCTATTATCTTAATTACAAATCTGCTGTTGTCCTCGCAGAAGGTTGTGTTGGGGCGGTATGTGCGTATGCGGAAACGCAGAGTCTTCGAAATGTCCCTTATAACGCCCACCGCTTTTTTCACATTCGCGGGAGCCAGCTTTTCCTTTAATGCGTTCATAGACACCTCACAGTTTATGTCTGAAAAGTAGCAATCAAATGTTAAAAAACGGTGCGTATTTTGCAATAAATCCATCAAATATTTCACAACAGCCGCTATTTATAACAACAATCTGACATTTCAGGGAAATTATGCTGACAAGGCTGGCATATATATAAGCGCATATAAACATATGAGAGGTCGGCACATGGCACAGGCGGACTTGCACTGTCACTCCAAATTCTCAAAACATCCTTCTGAATGGTTTCTTCAGCGCATCGGGGCTGCCGAATCATACACGGAGCCGGACTTCATCTATCAGACGGCGAAAAGCCGCGGAATGGATTTTGTCACCGTAACAGACCACAACTGCATAGACGCCTCCGTTTACCTTAACGAAAAATATCCGCAGGATACCTTCACAGGGGTGGAGTCCACCGTATATTTCCCCGAAGACGGATGCAAGATGCACATTCTCGTATACGGGCTTAACCACAAGCAGTTCGAGATGATACAGAAACTCAGGCGGGACATATATCAGTTCCGCGACTATATAAAGGAACAGCGGCTGGCATACTCCGTCGCCCACGCAACGTTCAGCGTAAACGGACGGCTGGCGCTTAACCACCTTGAAAAACTGATGCTGCTCTTCGACGTTTTCGAAGGCATAAACGGCGGAAGGGGCAAACTGCACAACACCACGTGGGTGCGCACTCTTGAAAACCTGACACCACTTGCAATGGAGAATCTTTACTCCCGCTACCGCATAGAACCTATAAGCGATACGCCTTGGGTAAAGGGCTTTACGGCGGGTTCCGACGACCACGCCGGGCTTTTCCTCGGCAAGACATACACCCTCACCCGTGCGGCGACACCGCAGGAATACGTTGAGGGCATCCGCAAAAAGGAATGTCGCCACGCGGGACGCTACAGCGATTTCCACTCACTCGCATTCACCGTATACAAAATAGCCCACGATTTCAGCCGCACAAAAAAGAGCGTCCACTTTGCAGGTGGCTTTTTCAGCAAGATAACGGGTTATATCTTCGAACAGGAGAAACCGTCGCTCATGGAGCGCATAAAGCTGAAAGGCTTTAAAATGAAGAACTCCGGCAAAATTAACCAGCTCATAGTGGAGCTGATTCAGGAGATGCAGAACGAGTCCTTCAACAACATAGAGCGCAAGCTGAATATGGTCTACCACAAGGCTTCCGACATCTCAGACGAATATTTCCGTATGATGTTTTCCCACATGGCAAAAGATATCGAAAAGATAAACATGGACGACCTTTACAGAAGTGTCACCACTGCGCTTCCGGCTGTGTTTCTGTCCATACCGTTTTTCAGCTCTTTCAACCAGATATACAAGGACAGGGAGCTGATAAACCAGTTGAACGAGAGCTACAACTACGGGTCAACACCCGTCCGCAAACGCATTTTGTGGTTTACAGACACCATAAACGACCTGAACGGTGTTTCCGTCACCCTGCGCACCATCGGCAAAATGGCACACGACAAGGGATACGACCTTAAAATCGTCTCCTGTCTCACGCCGGAGGAGATAGACCACCGTCTACCGCCCAACCTCATAAACCTGAAACCCATAGAAACGTTCAAGCTGCCTTACTATGAAAAGATAACCGTAAAAGTGCCCTCAGTTATCCGCGCTCTGGAAGAGATTTACGACTTCGAACCGGATGAGGTCTTTATATCGACTCCGGGACCGGTGGGGCTTCTGGGGCTGCTTGCCGCCAGACTTCTTTCCGTTAAATCGACAGGCATCTACCACACGGATTTTACAAAAGAGGCGAAAGAGATAACCCATAACGACTCGCTGTCAAACCTTGTGGAAGCCTATACCAGATGGTTCTTTGATTCCGTTACGGAGCTTAAAACAACATCTGCACAGTACCTTGATTACCTTGAAGACAGAGGCATAAGCAGAAACAAGATGTCCGTTTTCAAACGCGGTATAGATGCGCGTCTATTCTGCCCTATGGACAAAAGACCCGACAACGTATTCACCCTTTGCTACGCCGGAAGGGTTTCGCAGGACAAAAACATCGATTTCCTGCTGAACCTATTCACCGACCTTGAAAAAAAATACAGGGTAAGGCTCATCATTGCCGGACACGGACCCTACAGTCCGCGCGTTGAGGAGTTTGCCAAGGGCAGGGACAACGTAATCGTCAAAGGGGAGATAGAGCACTCGAAAATGCCGGAAGTCTATGCCCAGAGTGATCTTTTCGTATTCCCCAGCAACACCGACACCTTCGGCATGGTTGTGCTTGAATCGCAGGCGTGCGGCATCCCCGCCGTAGTATCAGACATGGGCGGACCCAAAGAGATTATAGAGGACAAATTCACAGGATTCGTTGCCAAGGCGAGCGATTATTCAGACTGGACGCAGAAACTTTCCTATATGATAGAACTATGGCAGACGGACATTGCAGCTTACAGAAATTTCGGACGGAATGCCCGCGAACACGTCCTTGAACATTTTAACTGGGACAAGGTTCTTGAGGAACTCTTTGTGCGCAAGCCCGACGCTGATGCTCCGAAACCCGCCATATCCAGGCGACTTGCCGTCTGATGGGACTTTTTAAAGAGGCTGTGAGTAATCTGCCGGCACTGATGCGGGGCAGGACAGCGGGACAGCTTATAATTCAGACCACGGACATGTGCAACGCGAAATGTCCGCAGTGCGGAATGCGCACCCAGGAGCAGTTCAAACGTTCCAAACTGGACGGCGACAGCATTATAGCGATAATAGACCGCGCGGCAAAAAACCGCGTAAAAGCACTCTCTTTCACAGGGGGCGAGCCCTTCCTTTTTCAGGAGACACTGCTGACCTGCATAGCACATGCACACCGCAGAAATATACCCTTCATCCGCACAGGCACCAACGGTTTCATGTTCATTGGGGCTAATAAGCCAGGATTCGCCGACCGTATGCGTGAGTTTGCGCGGAGGCTGAAACATAGCGGGCTTTATACCTTCTGGATAAGTCTGGACACATGGGACGTAATGGAGCATGAAGCAAACCGCGGTCTCGCCGGTGTCACCGACGGAATACGCATGGCACTGCCTGTTTTCAGAGAGGAGGGGATCTACCCGTCCGCCAATCTAGGCATAAACAGGACGATAGTGCGGGGCGAACTGACGGTTGACAAAGACAGCAGCGACTTTGAAAAAGTACGTTTCTATGAGGCTTACAGAGAGGGTTTCGCTAAATTTTACGGATTTGCCGAGGCAATGGGATTCACCATAGCGAACGCCTGCTATCCCATGAGTATGCAGGAGGGGGCTGTCTATAAGGCGGAATCATCCGACAACATGGTCTGTTACAATGATACGGAAAAATATCTGCTGTTCAAAGCTCTTTATGACACAATACCGGAGTTTCGCGGCAGGATACGCATTTTCACCCCCAGAAACTCACTGCGGATGTTGATGCGCCAGTATTCCGGCGAAAAAGATGCCGGATTTGCATGTTACGGCGGTATAGATTATTTCTTCGTCAACAGCGTAAACGGACACGCCTATCCATGCGGCTTCCGTTCCGGTGACGATTTAGGTGAATATGTCAGTCTGAATACGCAGGATATCCGCATAAAATCTTATTGCCGCGAATGCGACTGGGAGTGTTTCCGCGACCCTTCCAACCAGACTGGAGCCATAGCGGAAATTTTTCGCAGACCCCTGAAAACAGCCATGACCTTCATAAGAGATCCGCAGTTCACGAGGGACTGGTGGAGCGATCTCTTTTATTATTTCGCCTGTTCGATGTTCAATTTCAGAACGCCGCCTGATTACGGCAGGATGAAAAAGTTTCAGAAGTGAAACAGAGACATTAAAAATTGTGTTCGTAGCCGACATCTGAGATGTCGGTAAGCTGTCCGTCCTTTTCAAGCCACACGCCGGAACCCGCCTCAACACGCCCGATACATACAGCGGACGGATATGCTGATTTCAGATCATCAACCCTGTCAGCAGGAACTGTGAACAGCAGTGAAAACTCCTCGCCGGAACCCAGTGCGTATTCAACGGAATAACCGTCATGCGGTACCTTTGGATATTCAATAACAATTTTTACACCGCTCCTGCCGGATATATGGGAAGCGTCTCTGCCAATACCGTCGCTCACGTCTATACATGAATTCGCGATACCCGTTCTGCCGAGAAAATCCCCCAGAGCAGTCTCTGCGCGCACAAGATAGTGGTTATAATTATCCGTATTGCCCGCAATCTCTCTGTCAAGAAGCTGCCGCACGCGTCCGGCAGGTCTGGAAAGAAACAGCAGGTCACCGACTTTCGCACCGGAACGGGTGAGTACGTGCTCATTTCGCTCCCCGACGATGGTAAGCGAAACGAAAAGCCCCGATGCGGAAGACGTTGTGTCCCCGCCTATGAGTTTTACGCCGTATGATTCAAACGGTCTGACTATATCCTCAGCGGAAATTTCCCTTCCTGCCGGAACGGCAATCCCCAAAAGTGCATATTTCGCCACGCCGCCCATTGCGGCTATGTCGCTGACGTTCGCTGTAAGGAGTTTCTGCATGATATGACTGAACGGAGCGTCGTGTGTAAAATGCACGCCCTCCGCCATGATGTCTTTTGCAATAAGTGTCGTGCCGAATAAGGCGGCATCGTCACCTACCCCTAGGGCGATGCCGCTGTTATCCAGCATATGTGACAAACTCTCTATAAGAGAGAATTCTTTCATAACTT
This sequence comes from Seleniivibrio woodruffii, assembly GCF_029267515.1. Classification (GTDB taxonomy): domain Bacteria; phylum Chrysiogenota; class Deferribacteres; order Deferribacterales; family Geovibrionaceae; genus Seleniivibrio; species Seleniivibrio woodruffii_A. The sequence continues at coordinate 314,631 of NZ_JAJUIS010000001.1, read as the reverse complement.
TTCCGTTTTTTCGCGCAGTTCCGCCGCCGCTTTTGCGGGGTTTTCCGCCGCGCATATGCACGAGGAAACAGCAACGCCTGACAGCCCGCAGCCGTAAAGCGTGTGTATATTCTCAGCATTTATCCCGCCGATTGCAACTGCGGGCTTTGATGTGAGCTTTATCAGCTCCGCTATGCCTTCCGGCGCTATAACCGGACGCAGGTCTTTCTTTGTTCCCGTCATAAAAGCGGGACCCACACCGATGTAGTCCGCAAGTTTCGCAGTATCAATGTCCTCTGTCGTGTTGCACGAATAGCCGTAAAGCATATCTGGATAGGTCTCTTTCGCCCTTTTCAGCGGAATGTCTTTAACGCCCAGATGCACCGCCCGCGCGCCGAGACAGCGTGCAAGGTCTATTCTGTCGTTAACAACGAAAAGCACGTCGGTTCCCGTAAGAAGCTCCATGAGCTTCTGTCCGGTCAAATACTGCTCTCTGGCAGTCATGCCCTTGTCGCGAAGCTGAACCGCCGTCACGCCGTTTTTCACCACCTCCGGAATGAAAACCTCCAGAGGTTTTTTCAGCATCTGCGTTTCAAGAACGAGGTAGAGCTTTAAATGGTTTTTCATCACAGCTTCTTGTCTATTTTGACCGCGCACAGCTTTCCGCACATGGAGCATGAACCCATGTCGTGATTGCGCTTGAATTTCTTTCTTGCCGTTTCAGGGTCAAGGGCAAGCTCGAACTGGCGTTCCCAGTCCAGTTCCTTTCTGGCGATGCTCATCTGTCTGTTGCGTTCAACGGCTCCGGGCACTCCCTTTTCCATATCGGCGATGTGTCCGGCAAGACGGGAAGCCATGACACCCTGATAAACATCGTCCTCGTCAGGGAGACAAAGATGCTCGGCAGGGGTTACATAGCAGAGGAAATCCGCACCTGCGGCACCGGCGATGGCTCCGCCGATGGCTGCGGTGATATGGTCGTATCCAGCGCCTATGTCTGTGGGGAGCGGTCCGAGAATATAGAAGGGTGCTTCGTTGCAGAGGCGCTTCTGGAGCATCATGTTTGTGGCTATCTGGCTCAGCGGGACGTGTCCGGGTCCCTCAATCATTACCTGAACATTTTTGTCATAGGCGCGCTTTGCCAGCTCGCCGAGGATGATAAGCTCGTCTATCTGGGGTCTGTCGGTGGCGTCGGCCGTCGCACCCGGACGGAAACCGTCGCCAAGGCTCAGCGTAACGTCATACTTGTATGCAATTTTTAGCAGTTCATCGTAATATTCATAAAGGGGGTTCTCTTTCTGATGTGTGCGTATCCAGTTGGCAAGAATTGAACCGCCGCGTGAAACGATTCCGCATACGCGATCGCTGTTGTCCATTCTGGCGACGGATTCTTTGGTTATTCCACAGTGAACCGTGATGTAGTCCACACCCTCGCGGCACTGTTTCTCTATGTTGCGCAGGAGCACTTCTTCATCGATTTTGTCAGTGGTAAGGTCTTTCATGGCGAGTTCCGCAGCAACTGCGTATATCGGAACCGTACCCAGCATAACGGGGCAGTTCTTCTCTATCTCCCTGCGGATGGCGTTCAGGTCGCCCCCTGTGGAAAGATCCATAACGCTGTCTGTCCCGGCGCGTATCGCTGCTTCCAGTTTTTTCAGCTCCACATCAAGAAAAGGGCAGTCGCCGGACGTGCCGATGTTGGCGTTAACCTTGGTTTTCAGCTTTCTGCCGATGCCGCGCACATCGAAATTTCTGTTTATATTCTTAGGGATAACGACCTTGCCCTCCGCTATGAGGTTAACGAGTTCGTTAACGTCTATAAACTCATCCGCCGCAACCTTCGCTATCTCCGGTGTTATGATTCCTTTTTTTGCCGCCTCAAGCTGTGTCATATTTCACTCCTTAACAAAAAACCCCATTCCGGACAAATGCCGAAACGGGGTCATAAAGCCTTGCTAAATGTCCGTTCCCTACGTCGGCATTACCCGAATCAGGTCTTAGGGGTATATCTCAGCCGCATCGGGCACCCCCACGGTTTTAAAACTATATTACTTTTCACATACGTTCGCAAGAGTGATTTTTTATCTTTCTATGACAAACTCCGTATAACCGGAATCACCCTGTATCTCTTCAATGTCCATACTTTCAACGGACGAGAAGGGCGAACCCTCTTTCGCTTCGGCAAGCGCCTCCTCAACAGCGGCTCTTTCACCTGTTATATCAAGCTCAACCGAGCCGTCGGGCATGTTGCGTACATAGCCTGATACGGCAAGACGCGAAACACGCCTGTGCACCGAGGCGCGGTAGCCCACACCCTGCACAATACCGTATACCCTTGCTCGGACGCGTATCATTTCATTTTTATCCAGAATTTCGCAACTTCAGCCTTATCTTTTGAAACCACAACGGGATATAGCATCTTAGAGCTGTCTTCCGCATATTTTGTCATGAAGCGTTTTGGCTGAAGATTTATAACATAGCCTCTGTCGTCGCCGTCGTTAACGACGCTGAAAGAGGGGACGTATCCTTTCAGGTTAACGGAAAGACCTGTGTCCGCTCCGTCCTGCAGGAGTGCGATAAGCTCGAGCTTCGTTCCCACACGCACGGTCAGAGTGTCGCCATTTGTTACAACAGAAGGTTTTCCGTTCACTTTTATGCTGAAAGAATAGCCGGAAACCGGAGCCTGAACTGAAGGTTCTTTAGCCGGTTCAGGTTTCGCAGTTGCAGTGACGGTTTCTTTCTTTGGCTTAGTCGTTTTAGCAACCGCTATATTGATATTTCCAATTTTTACGTTGTCCTTGCGTAACTGGAGTACCGAATTGTTTTTTATTATAAATTTAGAATTAAGATCGTTAAGGGTGCCGTACCCAAGAAGATCGCCTGAAACGCCTCTGTCATAGTTGGATTCGATGTGCCTAAGCTCCACCACATCTCCCCTGCTGATATAAAGGGTTTCACCTCTGTCCACTTTTTTGGGCTCATCGTTAACGGCGATTATGGCGTAGTCAAATCTCGGCTTTTCAAGGATAATTGAGGGAACTTCCGGCACAATGCCGTATATCTTCATAAACTCGTTCACAGCGTAGTTATGGTAAAGCACTTTAAGCTCCACACTGGGCAGGTTTTTGGAGGATTCTATCCCATATGCCGGAATGCAGTATTGTTTAACAGCATAATAGGTGGCTGTTTTGCGCATATCGCTGAACGGGGTTTTCGGATTAGCAGTATCAGTGTTGAAATAGTGCAGGTGATACCTTTCATCGCTTATCTTTGAGTTTACGGTCTCAAGGACATCGAGGGCATGGCTTTTCAGGTCAATGCTTCTGCCGTCCGCACATTTATACACGTCGGCATCAGTAATAACAGACTGACCGAACCTGTTGGGGTTGCGGTTTGCATCCACATAAACCGGATTGTGATATCCCCACCCGTCGTGCAGATTAAGGAATACGTCAGATTCTTTCATAAGTTTCTTTACGACGGACACAACCTTGTCCATCTCAAACCTTTCCGGTTCGTCCAGAAATCTGCGGTTCATGTCTCCGTCGGGTCCTCTGTCGAATAGGATAACGGATTTGAAATTAGCTCTGGGTATTACTATCAGGTTGCCTTTTTCAAGCCGCAGGTCGGAATATAAATCCGCGGAAAGGAACCCGCCCGGCTCGTCACCCTGTATACCGCCGAGGATAAGCATGGTGGGTCCGTCCTGCCGCCCGTATATCTTATAGACCTGCAGTTCGTAGTCTGTTCCTCTGAAATAGTTCTCCACCTTCGTATAGGGTCTTGTCTGGGCAAATGCGGAAACCGCCGTCAGAAGCGTGACAATAATCAATAAAAGTTTTTTCATTTCGCTCTCCAGTTTTCGGAGACTATACGGAGTCCGCTGTCGCCGTTTTCAAGTATAAGTGTTTTGATACCAGTGTCGCTGTAGGTATCGCCGGTATATTTCTGTATGAATGTGACAACTACAGTGTCGTCTTTGCCCATCTCAACCTTGACGTCTTCAATCGTTACGGAGATAGAGGCTATTCTTCCGAACTTGCCGCCCTTGTCCTTTTTCCATGCGTCAAAGTTCATGCGTCCGCCTTTGAACCTTTCGGAATAGTATGACATATATTCGTCTATATTTCTGCTTTCCCATGCAGTCTGCCATCCGTCCAGAAGCGCGGCGGCAGTTTCACGGATGCCGGTCATGTTGTCTTCCAGAATTTTTTCAGGCTCGGACTGTTCCGGAGTTTCATGAATTTCGGGCTGTGCGGTTTCTGTCTTTTCCGGCTCAACCTGAGCGATTATCTTTTCAGACAGAGGTTTAACAGTTTCTTTCGGGGTCTCTTTCGGCGTTTCTTTAACAACCTCTTTCACCGGTTCTTTTTTGGGTAACGGCTTCGCAGAGGCAACAACCACAGGCTCAGGTTTTTTAGACTGCTCTTTCGGTTTTTCAGCAAGCTCCGGCAGAACAGGCTTGCTCTCCTGTGCTTTTGCCGCAAGTCTCACGTTTCCGCCTTTCATCTGTTCAAAATCTTCCGCAACAATCCTGAGCTGCCCGCCCTCATTACGGAAATAAAGGGTTTTACGCCCGTAAACGGTCATATTCGCCGCGGAATAATACTGGTCGAACTGTGCCACAACCTCATCCTTTGACTCATGGAAGATACGGAAGTTGTCCGCGGCTATCTTCCTGTCCGGATAGGTGTCCATCAGATATTTTTTATAGTTGAGATACGCCTGCAGGCTTTTGCCGTCCTTGGAGCGGAAGCCTTTGCCGTATGCTTTCTTGAATCTGTCGAAGTTATTCGCCTGCCACGCGTTTATAAACTCATTAACAGCGGCTCTGGCGGTGTCATACGACTGCCTGTATGTTTGAGAGGAACCTATGAGAGCGTTTCTTGTTATTATAACCGGAGTACCGGGTTTTAAGTATTGCGAAAGTCCGCGGATGTCGGGGTTGTCCAGAGCAACACAGCCTTTTGTGGCGGGATCCTGCCTGTTGTCCTCCTTTCCGTGGAGCCAGATGCCTCCTCCTGTTTTCCCGTTAAGGTTATCAAGCAGGTTAGGGTAGTTCAGAGGAAACGCACCGAAACCGTATATCTTTGCGGTCTCTTTGCCGTACATCTCTATGAGGCGCTGACCGGAGAGGAAACCCGTTATTCTGTAAACACCTTCCGGAGTTTTAAGATCCCCGCGGGAAGCCTTGTCCCCGTTTCCCTTGCCCACAAGCACGTTGACCGATTTTATGATTGATACCCCGTCGCCCGTGACGCGCACGACGTGCAGTTTTCTCTTTTCCTTTTCAACGATGACAGCGTTAAAGCTCTCTCCCCTTTGCGCCGCGACGTTAATTATTGTGTTTGCCGCAAATGCACAGGAAGCGGTTAAAAGCAGAAGAATAATCAGAAACTTTTTCATAACCCTACCATTCAATATTTTTTCCGTAGAGGAAATAGCGATCCAGTTTATTTTTGAGCATACCCTGAACCGGTTTCGACATTCCGACGGGTATGTTATCATAAAAAACAGCCCCGCCATGATAGTCAGAGGGCATGTCTATGTCAAACCCTTTCAGGTACCTGAGTGCATTATTATAATCGGTCTGTGACTTTATATCATCCCTGACGATGTCCGCAAGCTGCCAGAGCGCCTGAGAGGTGAGCTCGCCCTCTCTCTTAAACAGCATTATGCCGTTGCTCTTAAAATTGATGCTTCTGTCCATGCGGGTGGTCAGGAACTTTGAACCGCCCTTTTCATAAACTTCGGCGTATTCCGGAAATTCCGTGAAAAATTCGTTAACCTCTTTGTCAGGTTTAAACCGAACAAAACTGCCGCCCTCCGAGGGCTTGCCTTTTTTTCGTATGGCAGCAATAAAAAAGCCGTCGTACTCATCCAGATGCGGCAGGAAACGGATAACCTTTTCGTCCACTTCCTTGTCGCCGCTTATGCCTTTCGTATACTGACCGTTGTTTATGTCAACCGGTTCACAATCAAAACTGTCCAGCAGGTGTCTGACCACCGCCTCATTCTCTTCGACAGCAAACGTGCAGGTGGAATAGACCATCACGCCTCCCTCTTTAAGCGACACGAAGGCGGAATCCGCTATCTCCTTCTGCAGCTTCGCCATACGCTCCGTAAGCTCCTGCGACCACTCGGCGTTGACGGTTTTGTTGCGCCCAATCTTGTTTTCATTGCTGCATGGTGCGTCCAGCAATATACCGTCGAAAAATCCGTCGAACACCTTGTGCAGGCTCCGTCCGTCCATGCTGACGGTGCGCACCGAATAGCTTCCGTATTTTTCTATGTTGAACTGTAATGATTTAAGGCGTTTCGGGGATGGTTCGTTGGCGATTATTGCACAGCGGTTTTTCAGGATGTCCGCCATGGCGCACGTCTTGCCGCCCGGCGCACTTGAAACGTCGAGGATGTACGGATAGTCGGGCATAAGGGACGTAAGCACTCCGGCAGTGAAAACGGAGGAGGGATTCATAATATAAAACCCGCCCGTCTGAAAGCCTATTGTGTCCGTAAGCCTGTCAGCATTCTCCGTTATCCTGTAAACCGAGGGTATCTCCGAAGTCTCAAACCCTATGGAAAGCTCCGAAAGCTCTTTCAGATAATCGGCGTTTCTGGCGGCAGCAAGCCTTATGTGGCGGCTCTTCTCCCGCATCAGTGTTTCGAAGAACTTTTCTGCACCGTTTCCGAAAACAGTGGTGTATTTTTCGATAAAATCCTTATTCAGCATGGAGTAAAGGATAAAACAATTATGTTGAGTTTACAACTGTAATATAGTAGGCTTCATATATGAAAATAGTTGTTGCAGGCGCGGGAGAGGTCGGTTTTCATATCGCATCCTCCCTTATAAACGAAGGCAAGGACGTTGTTCTGGTGGAAAAAAATCCGGCGCGGGCTAAGTATGCCTCGTCCCATCTGGACTGTCTCGTAATAACAGGCGAAGCAACCAACCCTGACGTACTCAAAGAGGCGGGCATTGACAGTGCCGACGCCTTCATCAGCGCAACGGACTACGACGAGGTAAACATGATAACCTGTTTCATCGTCGCAAGCGAATTCGAAGTGCCTGTAAAAATTGCCCGCGTGCGCAACGTAAGCTATTCCAAACGTAAAATGTTCGGCACTGCTCTGGCGGGCGTTGACTATGTCGTTAACCCTGAGATTGAAGCTGCAAAAACCATCGTTTCAACCGTTCAGCACGGAGCAACAAGCGACATTTTCCTTTTCGAAGACGTAAATATCCAGCTCAGAGACATCATCGTTGACGACGATTCTTTCTTCTGCGGAAAGACACTTAAAGACATCAAACGCGATCTGAAAGAGGAATTTCTCATCGCCGGCATCATGCGCGACGAAGAAATCGTAATACCAGACGGCGACACGGTTGTTCTCGACAAAGACCACATATATCTCGTGGCATCGTCCCGAAGTTTTGTGAGGATACTTAAAAAGGCAGGGATGCACGGCAAAAAACTGAAATCCATCGTAATACTCGGCGGTGGAAACATAGGGCACCATGTTGCCGATATGCTTCTGAAACAGGGCAAAAGCGTCAAGATAATCGATAAGGATTACGAGATATGTAAAATGCTCACGGCGGATTTCCCCAACGCGCTGGTGCTCAACGCAGACATATCCGACGAGAGCATATTCGAGGACGAGCAACTTTTCGGCTGCGACGCCATCATCTGTACGACTCACAACGAGGAACTGAATATCCTCGCCGCCATATACGGAAAATCAAAAGGCATCAAACGTGCGGTTGCGCTGGTCAACAAAAGCAACTACATCACAATTTCCGACGATCTGGGCATAGACTCCACCGTCAGCCCCAAAGTCAGTTCTGTAAACGCCATACTGAAATATATCAGAAAGGGTAATATCAAGAGTGTTATTAAGGTCCTCAACGGAATGGCGGAGGTTGCGGAATTTTTTGTGGCACACGGGGCGGATGTTACAGAAAAACCTCTTAAAAATATCAGACTGCCCAAAGGAAGCCTTGTTATCGCCGTTGCCAGAAGAAACAACACCTTCATCCCCGACGGCAATTTCGTTATGCAGTCTGGCGACATAGCGCTGACCTTTTCCGCAGGGAACACAGCGGAATCGCTCCAGTCGTTCTTTTCTGAGTAAGCCATGCACTACAGGGCAATAATAAAAACAATCGCCATTCTTCAGGTGATAATTGCCGCTTTCCACCTCTTGTGCGGTGTTCTCGCCATCCGGTTCGGAGAGAGCCACGCAACAAACAGCTTTTTCATATCCGGCAGCCTGCTCATAAGCGTTGGCGCCGTCGCACTGTATATTCTTAAAGATGAAAAGCCGAAAAACCTTTCAACAAAAGACGGGTTTCTTCTGGTTACCGCAAGCTGGGTTGCCGCAGTTCTCGTTGGTGCACTTCCATACCATATCGCGGGTGTTGTGCCCACATATGCCGATGCTGTTTTCGAGACCATCTCCGGTTTCTCCACAACAGGCGCAACCATCATTACGGACATTGAAGCACTGCCAAGATCCATCCTATTCTGGCGTTCGCTGACCCACTGGCTGGGCGGAATGGGCATAGTTGTTCTCGCCGTTGCGGTTCTGCCTCTTCTGGGAATCGGCGGTATGCAGCTTATTCAGGCGGAAGCACCCGGTCCCACAGTGGACAAGCTGACACCCAGAATCACAGAAACTGCAAAATATCTGTGGTACATATATCTTTTCTTTACAGTTGCGGAAACCGTACTTCTTATGCTTGGAGGAATGACCCTTTTCGATTCTCTCAACCATACTTTTGCAACTGTTGCCACGGGCGGTTTCGGAACGAAGAACACTAATGTCCAGCACTATAACTCCGCATATGTAGACTATGTGATAACAGTTTTCATGCTCCTTTCGGGGCTGAATTTCTCCCTTCATTTCCGCTTTCTCACAGGGAATTTCAAGCCTGTGTTCGCTGATTCCGAGCTTAAAACCTATTTGGTGATAGTAACTATTGCCACTCTGGTCACAGCATATTCACTAACGGGAACTGTTTATCCGGACTTTGCAACAAGCGTGCGCTATGCGGTATTTAACGTAGCCAGCTTTATAACCACAACAGGATTTGCCAACGACGATTACGAAAAATGGCCTTTTCTGGCACAGACAGTTCTTTTTCTCCTCATGTTCGTGGGCGGATGTTCCGGCTCCACAGGGGGCGGTATAAAGGTCATAAGGATAATCACTCTGCTGAAACAGGGGCTCAACGAGATGAAATATCTGATTCACCCACGCGCGGTTTTCGCACTGCGCATCAACGGACAGCCTGTAAAAAAGAATATTGTATATGCCATCAGCGGATTTTTCTTCCTGTACATAACAACGGCGCTCATTGTTGCCCTGATAGTCTCCACATCAGGCGTCGACATAGCAACTGCGTTTTCCGCTTCGCTTACGACTCTGGGCAATATAGGTCCCGGTTTCGGGCTTATCGGTCCCACAGAAAATTTTGCTTTCTTCCCTGAATACGTCAAATGGGTTTTAAGCGCTGCCATGCTCATCGGCAGGCTTGAGATATACACTGTTATCGTGCTCTTCACTCCGATGTTCTGGCGCAAATGAAAACTTTTATATTACATATCAACGGAATAGTGCAGGGAGTGGGCTTCCGCCCGTTTGTTTACAACCTTGCCGTGGCAAGGGGAATAAACGGTTCTGTGGTAAACAGCGGACGCGGCGTTGAGGTGCAGATCAACGCACAGTCTTTACAGGATGCAGAAAACCTCCTCCATGAAATCATTAAAAACGCGCCGCCGCTGGCGCATATAACCGAAAGCTCCGTTTCCGAGGCTACGCACACCCATTACGAAGGTTTTACCATAGAAAAATCAACCCACTCCGGCGGACTGTCCCTTGTTCCGCCGGATACAGCCATATGCCCCAACTGTGCAAAAGAGATTTCCGACCCTTCCGACAGGCGGTTTGAATATCCGTTCACCAACTGCACCGACTGCGGTCCGCGCTACACCATTATGCTGGATATGCCTTACGACAGACCGCGCACGGTTATGTCTGAGTTCACCATGTGCCCTGACTGCCGGAATGAATATTTAAATCCCGCGGACAGACGCTTCCACGCACAGCCAAACGCCTGCCCCGTATGCGGCCCATCCGTAAGCTATCGCCACCTCACTGGCATTGAAGCTGTGATTGCTGTTGCTAAGCTCATCGACAGCGGAGAACTGGTCGCTGTGAAAGGGCTTGGCGGGTATCATCTCATATGCGACGCTGCTAACGATGCGCCCATCCGAAAACTGCGTGAACTTAAAAAACGTCCTGATAAGCCGCTGGCTGTGATGGCGCTGCCTGAAACTTTAGAACGGCTTAACATCTCTGAACCTGAAAAAAACCTGTTGTTCAGCCAGTCGGCACCCATAGTTGTTCTGGAGTGTGACAATCATGAAATAAGTCCGCTGGTCTGCCCAATGTCCGGTGCAGTGGGGTACATGACCGCATACACGCCGCTGCATATGGTTCTCATGAAATATCTGAAAACAAAATTCATCGTAGCAACCAGCGGAAACCTGAAAGATGAACCTATCGCAAAAGATCCCCATGAAGCGGAAGAGACGCTTTCACTCTTCACTGAACATTTTCTTCACCACAACAGACCTATACATAACAGGTGCGATGATTCTCTCGCCGCGGTGGTCAACGGATATCCGTACATCATGCGTCGTGCCAGAGGCTTTGCACCCTATCCGGTAATTTTGCCATCAAAATCAGAAAAATGTGTTATCGGCACCGGAGCCCATCTTAAAAGCACCGTAACGCTGGCAAAGGACGGTTACGGCTTCGTCAGCCAGTACATAGGCGATCTGGACAACCCTGCTACCTGCTCGTTTTACGATGAAACTGTCAAAAAGATGCAGTCCCTTTACGGGCTCACTCCGGAAACTGTCGTCTGCGACCTCCACCCCGATTACCACGGCACGCGCTATGCCCGTTCTCTGGGTATTGATACAATAGAGGTTCAGCATCATCTCGCCCATATGTTCGCATGTATGGCGGAGAACGGACTTACAGACAACGTTGTCGGAATAATTCTCGACGGGACAGGTCTCGGCACAGACCGCACCATCTGGGGCGGGGAGTTCTTCGTTATGAAAGATATGAACATCTCACGCGCATTGCATCTGCCGTCCGTTCCGCAGCCGGGATTGGACTCAGCAGCGAAGAACCCTGCGCGGATGCTGGTGTCCTATCTTAACAGCTTCGGTCTGCTTAAAGACAATATCCAGCTGGTCACTGCCGAAACCGGGCTGCCCGAAAAGGATATCAGTTTTATCACAACAATGACGGAAAAGAATATAAACTGTATATCCACAACCAGCACAGGGCGCATGTTTGAAAGTGCCGGAGCGCTTATCACACAAACCCCTGTAAATCTTTTCGAGGCACATGCAGCCATGAAACTTGAAGGTTTTTGCTGTGATAACACCAGAACTTACAACATTTCATCTCCAGACGAACTTTTCTCCTGCGTTATTGACGACCTGAACAAAGGCACCGACAGACGGCTCATAGCCTCCGCATTTCATAACGGATTTGCGGACTGGATTTTCAGTCAGACAGTCAGGCTGTGCAGTGAAAACAGTATAACGGACGCCGTTATTTCCGGCGGCGTTTTCCAGAATATATTTCTCGTTCGAAGGCTTGTTTCTCTCTTTGCCCAAAGTCCCGTCCGGCTGCACCTGCACTCAAAAGTACCGCCCAACGACGGGTGTATCTCCCTTGGTCAGGCGTTCTTTGCAAATTTTCACAAATTGACCAACATGAATCTATAATCGCTTTCCAAACCATAACAAATGTTCTATACTCAGATTAGAGAAAATATATGACACACCCTGATATTTCCCTGCTGATCTTATGCAACCACAGCCGTGCCTGCATGGACGTTAAGGAGGTTCTCGGCAGCCTCTGTTTTGATATGACCATTGCGGCAAATACCGAAGAAGCATATGACCTGCTTACAAAAAGAAATTTTGATATAATCGTTTCAGAATTCGATCTGGACGGAACCGACGGAATTAAATTTCTTCAATACGCCGCGTCCCTGAACAGCTTTTCAACCCGTCTCATTGTTGGCAGCAGCACTAATGAAGACACTATCATCAAAGCCATCATCAAAGGTATAGCCTGTGCATATATAGATTCCTCGTCCAACAGACACCTTATCATGTCAAAACTCGCGGACATGGCGCGTGTGCACACCAGCATGGATAACAAGCGCATCCGTCAGATACATAACGGTTCCAACAGTTTTCCAATTGTCATGAATATCTACGAATCCCTTATGAACGCGCTCAACAACGACCTGCCACTGACCAGAATAGCCCAGACAGTCTCAGGCGACGTTACCCTGACATCAAAAATACTTCACGTTGCCAACTCAGCATTTTACGGCAGCTTTGCGGGAACCTCTGTTGAAAAAGCGATAATCTTCATGGGGCTTAACACTGTTAAAGACATTGTGCTGATGCACTCGCTGGCTGCAAACCTTAACATGACAGCCGAGCAGAACCAGTATTTTGAGGCTACAGTCAAACATTCAGTCGAAACAAACTATTATCTGAACAGCATCTCCCACATATACAGGGAGTGCTCGCTCTCACCGCTTAATAACTCTGTGGGCATCATCCACGACATAGGCAAAATAATCCAGCTTGTCTTCTTTCCTCTGGAATTTCAGAGCATTACGGCATACAGAGCGGAGAATCCCGATACTGACTATTTTACATGTGAAAAGGAATCGGGCAACTTTTCTGTCAACCATGCAGAGGTAGGAGCATATTTTCTGAAAATGTGGAATTTTAACCAGTATGCAGTGGAATCAGCCCTGTTTCATCATACGCCTGAGCTTGCATCTGCAAACACAAAGGCATGTGTGGAAGCGCTTTTTCTGGCGAACACCCTTGCGGATATCAGAGACGGCTACGATCTCTCTCTGGAAGAAGCTGTGGGAAGATGTACCATCGTTAAGGCGGACCCTTCCGTCCTTATGAACATAGAGCCGCCCAGACGCTAGTTTTTCGGGTCTAAAATATCTCTCAGACCTTCGCCCAGAAGATTATAACCCAGTACAGTGACGAATATGGCAAGACCGGGGAACATGGACAGCCACCAAGCAAACATGATATTGTCCTTGCCTGCTGTCAGGATATTTCCCCATGAAGGGGTAGGGGGCTGAACGCCGAGCCCAAGGAAACTCAGAGAACTTTCAGTGAGTATAGCTCCCGCTATGCCCAGAGTCGCCGTTACGAAAATAGGCGTCATTACGTTTGGCAGAATGTGCTTGAACATTATTATTCTTCCTGAAATTCCCTGCACCTGCGCCGCGGTTATGTAATCACGGGTTTTAACGCTCATAACCTCTGCCCGCACAAGACGGGTCACTCCCATCCAGCCGGTTAGCCCTATTACTGCCATTACGTTGAAAACTGAGGGGTTAAGAAATGCTATAACCGCAAGTATCAGGAAAAAAGCGGGGAAACAGAGCATTATGTCAACAATGCGCATTATGATTATATCTGTCCAGCCGCCGAAATATCCGGCGATAAGTCCGAGGAAAACACCTATTATAAGCGATATACCCACTGCGACAAAGCCGACAAACAAAGATATGCGGCTGCCGTATAGAATGCGGCTGAAAACATCTCTGCCAAGCTCATCAGTACCGAAGAAATGCTCTGCGGATGGTGCGGCGAATATATTATTAAGGTCTATTGCGGTTGGGTCATGAGTAGCGATAACAGGTGCAAACACTGCAAGAATTATAAAAAACAGCACCACTGCAAGACCTGAATAAAACAGGTAACTCCCCTTAACCTTACCGAGCAGCCTATTTTTTGCCATATCGTATCCTTGGATCTACAAGCCCGTAGCAGATATCCGCAATAAGGTTGCCGATAAGGGTGAGCACGGCACCCATCACCAGTATACCCATGACAACGGGATAGTCACGCATCATAACAGCCTGATAGAAAAGCTGCCCCATTCCGGCTATGCCGAATATTGATTCGAAAATGACACTGCCGCCGATAAGCCCCGGAACGGAAAGCCCCAGTATAGTGACCACAGGCAGCATAGCATTTTTCAGTGCATGTTTGAAAACAACTCTGCGCTCAGAAAGCCCTCTCGCCCGTGCGCTGATAATGTAATCCTCACCCAGCACCTCAAGCATTGAGTTTCTGGCAAAACGGCTCAATCCCGCCAGACCGCCGAAAACCGACAGAAGAACAGGCAGAAAAGAATGCCACGCGACATCCCATACCTTGCCTAAAAATGAAAGCTGATCGAAATTATATGAAGTAAGACCGGATATGGGCAGCCAGCCCTTTATCACACCGAAATAGTACATGCAGAGGAGCGCCAGCCAGAAAGTTGGTACGGCAAACCCTATGAATACGAACACTGTAACGCTTTTATCGAACAGGCTGTTCTGTTTATACGCCGACCAGACCCCAAGAGGCAGGGCTATGAGGAATATGAGGAGCATACCCATAACGTTCAGATAGATAGTGACGGGCATCCGCTCCATTATTTTTGCAGTGACGGTCTTTCCGTCCTGACTGAAAGATTCCCCGAAATCCAGCACCGCAACACGTTTCAGCCATATAATGTACTGTTCGGGGAGAGGCTTGTCCAGCCCGTACATCTTTTCAAATTTCTGGTATGCAGTCTCCGAAAATTTCGGATTCATGGACGCAAGAAACTGCGCGGGATCCCCCGGAGCAAGATGGATAACAAAAAAGCAGATCAGGGTGATGCCGAAGAGCAGAGGGATCATCCCTGCGAGTCTCGCGGCTATGTATCTGAGCATTTGCAACTCTTACTTCTGGAAGCTGTATTTCTGCTTGTCCTTCTCAACCCACCAGTCTTCCTGATTGTATCCTATGCCGGCGGGCGCGGGTCGCACTTCGTTGAAACGCTTGCTTACCGCAACAAGAGCATTGGGCACCATAAGGAATGTATAGGGCTGATCCTCAGCCAGAATCTCCTGAGCCTTGAAGTAATATTCTTTACGTTTTTGAGGATCGAACTCTTTGCGTCCGGCGATGAGCTGTTCATCAAGCTCTTTGTTCTGATAGCAGATGAAGTTCAGCTTCTGTCCGCCGCAGTTGCCGGAATACCAAACATCGTACAGGTCTGGATCGTTCAGAATGTTCCAGCCGAGCACAACTGCATCGAATTTCTGTTTGTTTATATATTCGTTTATGAAGGTCGCCCATTCAAGGACCCGTATATCAACCTTGACCCCTATCTTCTCCCAGCTTTTCTGCAAAACCTCGCATATGCTGGTACGGACAGTGTTGCCCTGATTGGTTATCAGTTCAAATTTCAGGGGTTTACCTTCTTTTTCAACGATTCCGTCGCCGTTGGTATCTTTGTATCCCGCCTGAGCAAGGAGTTTTTTAGCGGTTTCAATGTTGTAATCATATTTTTTGACGTTGGGATTATACCAGACCGTTCCTGGTTTATATGGTCCTGTCGCCTCAACACCAAGCCCGAACTGAAGACCTTTTATTATGTCCTGCTTCGGAGTTGCGTATGCCAGAGCCTGACGCACGCGCTTATCCTGAAACATGGGTTTTTTCTGATTATATCCCACATAGTCATAGCTGGAAGCCAGATACATATGCTTGTTATACTGGCTGGTGAACCTGGGGTTGCTGTCTGTCTGCTTTGACCATTGCAGAGGTGAAAGCCCCATAATATCTATGGAACCGTTGAGTAGTTCAAGGAACGTCGTTGCAGTGTCTGGGATTATCCGGAAGATGTATCTGTCAAGATACGGTCTTCCGAGGAAATAGTCGTCGTTTGCCACAAGGGTGATTGAATCACCCGCCTTCCATTCAAGAAACTTATAAGGACCTGTACCCACCGGTCTTCTGAGCAGAGGGGACTTTTTAACATCCTGCCCCTGCAAAAGATGCTTGGGCAGCATAGGCATTCCCCAGCTTATGAGTGCCGGAGCAAACGGTTCGTTGTAAGAAACCTTTACTGTGTATTTGTCAATAATTTCAAATTTGCTGACAAGCCTGAAATCCGCATCGTAAGAAGTGGGCGTTTTGTCATCTATCATGAATTTATAGGTAAACTCCACATCCTCAGCAGTAAAAGGTTTGCCGTCGTGCCATCTGACGTCCTGATTCAGGTGAAAGATGATACCTTTTCCGTCGTCAACAATCTCCCAGCTGTCAGCCAGATCTCCGACTATATTCATGTTCTTGTCGTATCGCACCAGACCGTTGTAAATCTTATCAGCTACGTCGTGTGATGCGGAATCTGAGGTTATATTGTAAATAAGCCCCGTCGCGTCACCGAGCATTGAAACAACAACAGCATCTCCGTAAACCGCATTGGGAATAGCCCGTTTACGCGAAACTTCCGGCTCTGCGCCGCTGTCCGATTTTTTCTGCCCGCAGCCGAAAACGGCAAAAACAAGCAGTACGGCAAGAAACTTTTTGATCACCTTACTTAGACTCCATCGGGATAACAGGTTTTTTGGTTTCGGCAGGTGCCTGCTGACCAGCGGGGTTGCTCTGCATGATGCTGCCGGTTGTTTTCTGCGTGGAAAGAACAGCCAGAGTAAGCGATGTCAGCATAAAGATAATGGCAATAACGGTTGTAACCTTGTTCATTATGTTAACCGGTGCGCCTGGTCCGAAAACGTCGCCGGCTCCGCCGCCGAATGCAGAACCGAGTGAAGAACCCTTGCCTGACTGTATAAGAACCGCAAGGATAAGCAGAAAGCAGATTACGATATGGATTGCGAGAATTACAGTGTACATTAAAAAATCTCCGAGTTATTTATAATAGTTGATTATTTTTATAAAATCTTCAGCAACAAGGCTGGCTCCGCCAACCAGTGCTCCGTCAATATTCTCTCTGAGCATCAGCGCTCCGATGTTGTCGGGCTTAACGCTTCCGCCGTAAAGGATGCGTATCTTGTTTGCTATTACAGGTCCATAAGTCTTAGACAGAAACTTTCTTATGGCGGCGTGCATCTCCTCCGCGTCCGCGGGGGTTGCCGTCTTTCCTGTACCTATCGCCCAAACAGGTTCATAAGCAATGACAATGTTGTTTACACGGTCAACGCTTACCCCTTTAAGACCCATACCAAGCTGGTAAAGCACTTTTTCAACATGAACTCCAGCCTCTCTTTCAGCAAGAAGCTCGCCGACGCAGAGGATGGTGTGGAGTTTACATCTAAGAGCAAGACGCACCTTCTCGTTGATAAGTTCATCACTTTCTCCGAAAACCGTTCTTCTCTCTGAATGTCCGATAATAACGGAATCTGCTCCCGCTGTAAGAAGCATATCGGCGTTTACATCACCTGTGAATGCTCCTTTTTCATGCTGGGAAACGTTTTGTCCGGCAACGGATATCGGAACACCCATGTCCCTGATTGTTCTTGCCACTGTGGAAAGGCTGCAGAAATCCGGCGCAACACCGACGTCAACCATTCCGTAGTCCAGTTTGACAGAGAGCAGAGAACGCACAAGGTCATCTGACTGCTTCACGTCGAGGTTCATCTTCCAGTTGCCGAATATAAGGGGTTTTCTCATGGGGGTCACTCCTCTGTGCCGATGCTTCTGTCCTCGCCCATCTGACAGCTTCCGTTGAACACAACACCCTCTTCAACCTTGAAAACCGGTGTGATAATGGTTCCTGTCACATATGCTGGCTTATAAAGCTCGACCTTTGTCTTCGCAGTGATAACGCCGTCAAAGCGTCCGGAAATTTTTATGTCCCCCGCTTCAATCTCCGCCTTAACATTGCCGGAGTTTGCAATAACCAGAGTGTCCTCTGTTTTTATATTACCTTCAAAGTTACCGTCGATTCTGACCAGTCCGTCGAAAATCAATGTACCCTGAAACGTCGTGTTTTTGCCGAGAAACGCGTCGATGCCGCCGGTGTCTTTTCCCTTTATCAACTTAATTCCCCTCTGATGCTCCTGATAATTCTGTCAAGCTCATCATTGCTGGTATATTTTATCTCAATTGTTCCGCCGTCTTTTCTGGATTTGATCTCAACCTGAGTTTTGAAAAATTCCTCCATCTCGCTTTTGAGACTGAGCAGGAATACGTTTTCGGATTTTTCCGTTTTTTCGGGTTCCAGCTTCTCTTTTTTGGAAGCCAGTTTTTCGGCTTCACGGACGGAAAGGTCATTTTCTATTATTCTGATAAGTATTTCAACAGCCTTTTTCTCATCCAGACCGATAAGACACCTTGCGTGACCTTCGGTTATCTTCTTCATTTCCAGAGCTTCTATCACACGTGAAGGAAGCCCCAGAAGGCGGATGGTGTTTGCCACTGCGGAGCGGCTTTTTCCTACTACGTCCGCAACATCCTCCTGACGGTAGCCGTGGGTTTCCATCAGGTTTTTATACGCTCTTGCAAGTTCCAGCGCGCCGAGATCCTCCCTCTGGATATTCTCTATGAGGGCAAGCTCCATCTGCTCGGACTCTCTGATTATCTCGCGCACAACCGCAGGCACCCTGCGCAGTCCGGCGAGACCCGCCGCGCGCCAGCGCCTTTCTCCGGCTATGATAACGTAGCCTTCCTCTGTTTTCGCCAGAACGATAGGCTGAATTATACCGTTTCTGCGGACAGATTCGGTGAGTTCTGCAAGAGCCTCTTCATCAAAAACTTTCCTCGGCTGGTCGGGGTTGGGATAGATATCCGTGATGTCTATCTCGCTGACCATGGTTCTTGGCTTGTCAGCCTTAGGTATCAGCGATTCAAGTCCTTTGCCCAGTGAGGTTTTTTTCATGATATCCTCTCCAGCATCTCTTTTGCGAGGTCAATATAGCTCGCGGCACCCTTTGATTTAAGGTCGTATTCTATTATGGACTGACCGAAACTGGGAGCCTCGGCAAGTTTCACATTTCTTGGGATGATGGTCTTGAACAGGCTTTCGCTGAAATATTCCTCCACCTGTTTCTGAACCTCTTTTGAAAGGTTGTTGCTGGGGTTGTGCATGGTGAGCAGTATGCCCTCCATCTCAAGCTCTTCGTTCAGGCTTTCGCGTATCAGACCTATGGTGTTGAGAAGCTGCCCCAGACCCTCCATAGCATAATATTCGCACTGAAGCGGGATAAGCACGGAGTTTGCCGCCGTAAGCGAGTTGACGGTGAGAAGTCCCAGCGAAGGAGGACAGTCGATTATCACCAGAGTGTAATCGTCTGATATCTTTGCCAGCGCCTTTTTCAGCTTGGTTTCTCTTGATATCTCGGTGACAAGCTCAATCTCCGCTGCGGAAAGGTTTATGTTTCCGGGGATTATGTCGAGGTTTTCAACGCTTGTGTGGATAATGGAGTCCTTCGCTTCCGCTCTGCCTATCAAAACGTCATAGATGGACGGCTGCCCCTCCTCAAGGGACACACCGAGACCGCTTGTGGCGTTGCCCTGCGGGTCCATGTCCACAACAAGAACCTTTGCCTCGGCAAATGCCAGCGCCGAGCTTAAATTTATCGCGGTCGTGGTCTTGCCTACGCCGCCTTTTTGGTTTGCAATTGCGATAATTTTTCCCATTAGTCTTACAGCCTAATAAATTACAGTATAAAAATCAAGACAGTTTATTATCATAAGCCGTTCAATATACCTTATCTGTAAAAAAGTGAAAATCAAAATTTATTAATTTATGTCTCAAAAACCGCCTTGCGAAAGCAGGATTTCTGGAATACTATCTCCAAGGATACATTTATTATCGGATATATATTATTAACGGAGCATGTATGTCTGACTTTTCCGGATGTAAACTTCTCCCCGACAGCGGCAAAATGCTTGAAATTATCAGGGCACAGTCCGAAATAACCAAAGCCGGACCCGACCTTGGAAGCATAATGAACGCCGTATGCGAACAGGCACAGCTTCTTGTTGACGCAGACGGAGCAACCGTTGAGCTGGCAGAAGACGATGAAATGGTTTACAGGGCAGTTTCCGGCAGCCTCTCCTCATATCTTGGACTAAGACTCAAAAAAGGAACAAGTCTTTCCGGCATGTGCGTCGGTTCATGCAATATCATGTACTGCAAGGATTCCACTTGTGACGAAAGGGTCAATAAAGCCGCCTGTCTCCAGGTCGGCGCCGTTTCTCTGCTTGTTGTACCGCTTAAACATGAGGAAGAATGTGTCGGAGTTCTCAAGGTAACTTCTTCCAGACCGCATTTTTTCACTGAGACTGATATGTGCGTCCTCTCCCTTATAGCCGATATGCTCGGTTCATCAATATACAATGCGTCCAGAAACAATACGGAGGAACTGTTCAAAAAAGCTACCACGGACTTTATGACAGGACTTTCAAACCGTGCCGCTTTTTATGACGAACTGCGCAGAAAGGTAACCTTATCCCGCCGTTCTGCTCTGAGTTTCGGCGTTTTGATACTTGATATGGACGGACTGAAATATATCAATGATAATTTCGGGCACCTCGCAGGTGATGCCGCTATAAACGAGTTCGCATTCAGAATACGCAGCGCTTCGAGGGAAAATGACACGGTTGCCCGTCTCGGCGGAGACGAGTTCGGTATCATAGGCGGAGATATAAAAAATAACTCTGACGGAAATATGCTTACAGACAGACTTTACGCGGAAATAGAAAGACCTTTCAGCTTCGAAGATAATCCACTGCCTTTCAGCGGGAGCATAGGCTATGCGATATTCCCCCATGATTCAGAAGATATGCAGGCGCTGATAGATATAGCCGACAAAGCAATGTATAAGGTCAAGAAAGAACGGAAGGTCAGGAACGCAGTTTCTCTTTAAGTTTCTCATATAATATAAAGACGAAGAAACATACTGACGATACGGCTATTATGCTTGCGCCGGACGTGAGATTGAACACATAAGCACAGTAAAGCCCAGCTATGGTGAACACCAGCGACAGGATACTTGAAAGGATCATCATGCCTTTAAGAGAGCAGACCTTTTTCTCAGCTATGTATGGCGGGATAGTAAGCATCGCTATTACAAGAATAAGCCCCACCACCCTTATAAGAAGCACAACCGCAAGTGCGGACATAACCAGAAGAACGGTGTAGATCAGTCCTGAACGCACACCCATGCTGGTGGCATACTCCATATCGAAACTGACGGCGTGTATCTGCCTGAAATAGAACAGAACGTATCCTATTATAAAGATATCGAGCACACCCATATACACAAGGTCGCTGTCTGGCACCGCAAGGATGCTGCCGAACAGATAGCTCATCAGATCAACGCCGTAACCGGGTGTCAGATCAGCCAAAATGATACCGAACGCCATGCCGCACGCCCACATGACACCTATCACCGTATCGGAACGGTTCTTGTCCTTGAGCGTTATGAGCGCCATTATCACTGCCGCAACAACTGCGAATATTCCGGCTCCCAGAAGAGGGGATATGCCCAGAAAGAATGCCATGCCTATACCGCCGTATGCCGTGTGGGCTATACCGCCGGATATGAAGACTATGCGGTTAACAACAACAAGGGTGCCGATTATCCCGCACGCGATAGAGGCAAGAACACCTGCCCAGAGCGCGTTCTGTATGAATCCGTATGAAAGTATGTCGGTCATTTGTGCTCCATGAGAACCCTGTGGGGGTGTCCGTGGGCAACAAGCTCAACGGGACACTGGGCATCCGCGCCGTATGACATCTGCATCATTTCGTCGGTGACTTCAGCCTCGTCGTGTTTGTGCAGTGTCGTGCTCACACAGGCAACGGAAGTTGCAAATTTAGGGATTATAGTAAGATCGTGGCTGACAACCACGATGGTCATTTTCTCGTTCAGCTTCGCAAGGATATCGTATATGCGGGTCTGACCCTCCATATCGACGTTTGAAGCCGGCTCGTCCAGAAACAGAAGCTCCGGCTCGCCTGCAAGCGCACGCGCCATAAGCACCCGCTGCCGCTGACCGCCGGAAAGATCGTCTATCCGTTTTTTGGCTATTTCGCCTATCTGAAGCTCTTCAAGCACCATGCGGACGTAATCCCTGTCGCTTTTTTTCGTGAACCCGCCGCGGGTGAGCATCCTGCCCATCAGCGCCACATCCTCCACTGTAATGGGAAATCCGCCGCCGGAGGTTACGTTCTGGGGAACGTAGCCTATCCTGTTCACAGTACCCGGTCTCTGACCAAGCACCCGGATATCGCCGGACTGAGGCTTGAGGATACCCAGAAGTATCTTGAGAAGCGTACTCTTCCCTCCGCCGTTGGGACCTATCACAGCGAGAAATTCGCCTTTTTTTATGTCGAAGCTGATATCGCGCAGAACTTCATTTGCGCCGTATGAAAAATTCAGATTTCTGACACTGACTGCTGTTTCCGTTTCCGACATTATGCCGCCTGAATAAAAAGAGGGCACACAAAATGCCCTCCGATATGCTTACTGAAAAGTAACTTTATATACCCATTATATTGTAGCCGTTGTCCACATAAATGACCTCGCCAGTTACAGCGGATGAGAGGTCACTTGCAAGATAAACGGCTGTTTTGCCCACGTCTTCCTGTGTGCAGTTGTCGCGCAGGGGGGCATGTTCCGCTATGTGGTTGAATATCTTTTTGAAATCGGATATTCCCGCAGCGGCGAGCGTCTTTATGGGACCTGCGGAGATAGCGTTAACGCGCACCTTGTTCACGCCGAGGTCGGCGGCAAGATAACGTGTGGAAGCCTCAAGAGCCGCCTTCGCAACACCCATAACATTATAGTTCTGAATAACTCTTTCCGCTCCGAGGTATGACATGCAGATTATGCTGCCGCCCTCGTTCATGAGGGGTTCAGCATATTTTGCAAGTGCAGGCAGCGAATATACGCTGATGTCCATTGCAAGAGCAAAATCCGCTCTTTTTGTATCGACGTAGCGGTCTTTAAGCGCATCGCCGGGTGCGTATGCAACCGAGTGGACGAGGATATCGAACTTGCCCCATTTCTCTTTAACGATGTTAAAGCAAGCCTCTATCTCTTCATCCTTGGTAACGTCGCAGGGAACGAGAAATTTCCCTCCGAGTTCTTCGGAAACCTTTGCCACTCTGCTTTCCAGCTTTTCGCCTGCATAGCTGAAAGCCACTTCCGCGCCCTGTTCAATGAAATTTCTGGCGATGGCATATGCGATGCTTTTATTGTTCGCAACACCGAAAACCAATGCCTTCTTACCGTCAAGAAGTCCCATATTCTCTCCTTATTAAAACATATCAAGGAACCCTGATATATCCTTAGTTAAAACGATTTCTATTTTTTTGTCAAACTCGACTTTTTCGGGAAGGAAAAATTTCCTGATACCCATTTTATAACATTCGGCAACTCTGCTCTTCATATTTGATACCGGACGCACGGTTCCTGTGAGTCCCACTTCGCCTATGAAGGTGGTCTCAGGCGATATCGCCTGCTCTCTGTATGATGAAACGATTGCAGCGCACAACGCAAGATCGGCACTGGTCTCCGTTATTTTCATGCCTCCGGCAACGTTCACATAAACGTCACTGCCCGCAAGGTTAAGCCCGCCCTTTTTGTCCAGCACCGCCATGAGCATGTTCATACGGTTAAGGTCAATTCCCATGGCGTTGCGCTTGGGAAACTGATAAAAGGTCGGCGCAACAAGTGCCTGCACCTCTACGAGAAAAGCCCTCGTACCCTCTATAACGGGAACGTTCACCCGTCCGGAAACACTCCTGTCCGCGTCGTCTGCAAAGCTGTAGTTCTTCAGCTCCATCAGCCCCTTGTCGCTCATTTCGAAGATGCCCACCTCGTCCGTGGGACCGAAACGGTTCTTCACGGAGCGCAGGATGCGAAGCCCGCGGCTGTAGTCCCCTTCAAAATAAAGCACTGTGTCCACAAGGTGTTCCAGAAGTTTAGGACCCGCGATGTAGCCGTCCTTAGTCACCTGACCGATAATAAGAACGGTTATGGCGCGGCTCTTTGCAACCTCAACCAGTCTGTATGTAACGTGCCGAACCTGCCCTACGGTTCCTGCGGCAGAATTAAGTTCCGCAGAGGCGACCGTCTGTATTGAGTCCAGTACGACAAAATCAAATCTCTCATTATCCAGCGCCGAAAGCACATCCTCAAGACTGTTGGTGGGCAGGATGCTGATATCCGCAGATGACATCCCAAGCCTGTCGGCTCTCAGCTTTATCTGTGCTGCCGATTCCTCGCCGGAAACGTACAGCACTTTCCTGTTTCCGCCGGAAAGTATACCCGCCGACTGCAAAACTATCGTCGATTTACCGATCCCCGGCTCTCCGCCGACCAGTATCACCGAACCCTTTACAAGTCCGCCGCCAAGCACCTGATCCAGTTCACCTATGCCGGTGCGGGTGCGCTCGGTTTCAAGTCCCCTGACCTCACGCAGATTCACTGCCGTAACGTTTGCCGTCTGACTTTTTTTACCTGCAGGCGCAGACGGTTCTTCAATCTCTTCAATGAAGCTGCTCCAGCTTGAACATTCCGGACATTTGCCTATCCAGCCCGGCGAAACGTATCCGCAGTTCTGGCAGACGTAACGGCTCTTCTTTTTCGCCATCTAGTCGTTCTCGTCCAGAAAATCCGCAACTGTAACGCGGTTGGGTGCCGTGAGCCGCAGGTGCTCATAAGCCATGGCTGTTGCCATGCGCCCTCTGGGGGTTTTTTTGATGAAGCCTCTGTATATAAGATAGGGTTCGATAACATCCTCTATGGTATCGCGCTCCTCGCTGAGCGTAGCCGCCAGCGTATCCACGCCTACAGGACCGCCGCCATACTTCTCTATTATGGAGAGCAGCAGGGAACGGTCTGAATTATCCAGTCCTTCCCGGTCTATCTCCAGACGGGAGAGTCCTTCACGCGCTATGTCCAGCGAAACAAAGCCGTTGTTCAGCACGTCTGCAAAGTCCCTGATACGCCGGAGTATCCTGTGCGCGATACGGGGTGTGCCGCGGCTTCTGGAAGCTATCTCTTTCGCGGCGGCATCCTCTATTTTCGTTTCAAGGATTGATGCTCCGCGCAGAATTATGCTGGTAAGCTCGTCTATGCCGTAAAATTCAAGTTTAAGAATCATCCCGAACCTGTCTCTAAGAGGGGAGGTGAGAAGGCCGGCGCGGGTTGTGGCGCCAACGAGGGTGAAGGGGGGCAGGTCTATTTTAACGGTTCTTGCGGCAGGACCCTGACCGATGAGAATGTCGAGTTTATAGTCTTCCATTGCGGGATACAGAATCTCCTCAACGTTTGAGTGGAGCCTGTGTATCTCGTCTATGAAGAGAACGTCACCCTCCTGTAAATTCGTCAGAAGTGCGGCAAGATCTCCTGCACGCTCTATGACGGGACCGCTGGTGGAATTTATATTCACTCCCATTTCGTGGGCAATGATGTTTGCAAGGGTGGTCTTTCCCAGTCCGGGGGGACCGTGGAAAAGGCAGTGGTCAAGGCTCTGTCCGCGCTTTTTCGCCGCCTGAACAAAGACCTTGAGATTCTCCTTAACCTTTGACTGACCTACATAATCGTCAAACCCGCCGGGTCTGATGTTCTGTGTCTGAAAGTCCTCCGGCTGCTTGTCTTTGGAAAAGATGTCGTCCATCCGTCCGCCTGTGGATTGATTTAATAGATGTACTACAATAGCAGTTTTACAGATAATTGCAAGGTTTGGGAGTAAAATGACGGTGCGGGGGGCTGCCCGCACCGTCCCAAGAGGTGGCATTCATGTTATGCCTTTTTAACGGGTGGTTTTGAGGATTAAAAGGGTGTCACCTTTTATTTAGCAGCTCTAAAAATCAGAATAGGACTTTTTTTATCTTTTTAAAGGGGAAATTTAAAATAATTGCAGATTTTTTTTACGATAGAAATTCTTGAGACTGCTCCGCATCGCTCGCAGTGACGATTCCCAGACTGTCTTAAAATTTGCTGCTTAGATGCGGGTTATACAAGGAAGATTTTATGAGACAAGCAAAAGCATACGTACTCTGTATGTGTTGCGAGAGAATGGAATCTGACGCGGTAGAATGAAGCAGATATGCGGCAAAAAGAGAAGCCCGCCGAAGCGGGCTATTTTAAGAAAGAATAGGGATACTCCGTATGATCTTTGTAAGTCCCCTCAAGTATCGCAACCACATCCTCCACAAACACAAGTTCCTCGTTCGTGGGGATAACAAAAACTTTCACTTTTGAATCGGGTGTGGATATCTCTGTCTCACCGTGCTTGGAGAAAGTTTTCAGATTCTTCTCTTTATCAACAACAATCCCCATCGGCTCAAGATTTTCTATAGCCATCTGACGTATAACACCTGCGTTCTCGCCAACGCCCGCAGTGAACACGATAGCGTCCACCCTGCCGAGCACTGCATAATATGCGCCGATGTATTTGCGAAGTCTGTATGCCTCCACCTCAAGCGAAAGAGTACAGCGGTGTTTGTAGTCCTCGTCTTCGCAGCTTATGACGTCGCGTCTGTCGGTAAATCTGCCTGTTATGCCGAGAACGCCTGATTTTTTGTTCAGCAGGTTGTCCATGGCTTTCGCGTCAACGTTCAGCTTCTGCATCATGAAAAGCGGAACAGCCGGGTCAACGTCGCCGCATCTTGTTCCCATAACAGCGCCTTCAAGTGGAGTCATACCCATTGACGTATCCACACTCACTCCGTTTTTTATGGCTGTGTGAGAAACGCCGTTACCGATGTGCATGGTGATGATATTGCAATCTTTCGCAGGTTTTCCAAGCAGAGACGCCGCACGTTTTGAAACGTAAAGGTGGCTTGTTCCGTGGAAACCGTATCTGCGCACACCGTATTTTTCATACCATTCATAGGGCACGGGATATGTGTATGCATAGTCCGGCATTGTCTGATGAAATGCCGTATCGAATATCGCAACGTGGGGAACGTTGGGCATAACCTTCTGCGCGGCGCGGATACCCGCAAGGTTGGGCGGGTTGTGCAGCGGCGCAAGATGCGCAACATCTTCTATTGTTTTAAGAACTTCTTCGTTGATAAGTACACTTCTGGCAAAAACCTCGCCTCCGTGGACAACCCTGTGTCCGACGGCAGATATCTGCTCCATGCTGTCAATGACGGCAGATGCGCCTCTTGAGAGTGTTTTGATAATAAGACCTATTGCCGCGGAGTGGTCGTGGCACTCATATTCCTCACGCAGCGTCTCCTTTCCCGGAACCTCGTGCACGATGAAAGAATCGCCGATACCTATTCTTTCAACCAGACCCTTTGCAATGACCTGCTTGTTGGTCCAGCTGTAAAGCTGGTATTTAACCGATGAACTGCCGCAGTTAAGAGCGAGAATATCCATCTAAATAAACCCCCTAGTCAGCCTGAACGGCGGTTATAGCCGCCACATTGACGATATCCATGTATTTGCATCCTCTGGAGAGGTCGTTAACCGGTTTCGCAAGTCCCTGAATGACAGGCCCTATCGCTTCTGCGCCTGCAATCCTTTCTACAAGTTTATACCCAATATTTCCCGCGTCAAGTGTGGGGAACACAAGAACATTCGCAGAGCCTGCAACTTCGCTTCCGGGGGCTTTCTTCGCTCCGACAGCCGCAAGAAGCGCAGCGTCCGCCTGAAGTTCTCCGTCTATTTTAAGAGAGGGTGCGAGAGTTTTCGCTATCTTCGTCGCCTCGATAACTTTTTCCGTTTCGGGGCTTTGTGCGCTTCCCTTTGTGGAAAAAGACAGCATAGCCACCTTAGGCTCAACCTCAAGGAAAGACCTGCAACTGTCCGCCGTGGCAACGGCTATCTCCGCAAGGGTCTGCGCATCCGGGTTCGGAATAACCGCACAGTCTGCAAAAAGAACCGCCCCGTCCTTTCCGAACTCGGTCTTTGGTGTCACCATAATAAAACAGCTTGATACGGTTTTCATTCCCTTTTTCGTACCGATAACGCGTATAGCAGCGCGGAGCACGTCGCCTGTGGTGTGGCAGGCTCCTGTAACGGCGCCGTGGGCAATGCCTTTCTGAACAAGCATGGAACCGAAATAGTTTACGTCTTTCATACTTGCCTGAGCCTCTTCGAGGGTCATCCCTTTGGCTTTTCTGCTTTCATAGTATGTATTTACAAAATCAACATAATATTCACTGGTTTCGGGGTCGATTATTTTGCAGCGCACTTCATAACCTTTTGACTGAAAAAGACCTTTAACAGCATCCTCTTTTCCGAGAACTATAACGTTTGCAAGACCGTTTTCCGCAATGGCGTTCGCCGCATCTATGGTACGTTCATCCCAGCCTTCTGGTAGGACGATGGTTTTGTTTCTCGCCTTCGCAATATCCCAGAATTTCTGCATCAGTGACATAAAGACCTCCGATAGACCAAAATGATACTACGTTTTACATTACATTATAAAAAACTTCAATGCAAAATTTTAAGCTGACTATACGGTCTCCAGATAGATTTTTTCCGATAGATTTTTGCCGATAATAATCTGGAATTATTAGTTAAATTCTGGAAATATTTACTGAAATAAGGTTATTGCCAAATATCTTACATATGCTTATCCGTATGTAAAAACATAATATATCCGCAAACGCGGAAAATATAAATACTGTTTGTCTTTTGCCTACTTGTTCTAAACGCATTCTCAGAACCGTTTTCGGTGCACAAAAAAAAAGCAACACACCGTTGCATATATTAAAATTTCGATTTACACTGAGAAATGGTTAAAAATTACTCACCCAATATTTTTGAACACGAAACCAGTATTAAAGCAGATATTTCCACCGTTTTTGAATGGCACGAAAGGGAGGGAGCGCTGTTCCGGCTTAGTCCGCCATGGGAGAATGTATCACTCATAAGGCGCGACGACGGCATTCAGGTCGGCGCAAAGTGCGACATCAGACTCAAAACCGGACCCGTTTCAATGGTATGGAAAGCAGAGCACATCGGTTACGAAAAAAATTCATTCTTTAAAGACAGACAGAACAATGGACCCTTTTCCAAATGGGAACATTCGCATTATTTCACTGAATCAGACGGCATAACAACAGTTAAAGACCACGTTGAATACAGACTGCCCCTGCATCCTTTCTCAACGGCTGTGGCAGGGAACTTTGTGCGGACAAAACTTGAAAAAATGTTTCGCTACAGAGAAGACGTATGCAGAAACGACATAGAATTTTACAAGGAGTACAGCCCCGCCCCTAAAACCGTTGTGGTGTCAGGCTCGTCCGGTGTTGTCGGCTCGGCGCTGATTCCCTTTCTTCAGACCCAGGGACACAGAGTCATACGCCTTCTGAGGGATAAGTCCAAACTCTGCATAGGCGACGTATGCTGGAACCCCAACGCTGGCATAATAGAGGATAAGTTCGAAAACGCCGATGCGGTTATCCATCTCACAGGAGAACCCATAGGCGAGGGCAAATGGACGGACGAAAAGAAGCGCGAGATAATCGACAGCCGCGTGCGCAGCACTGCTCTGCTTGCAAACACTCTGGCGAAAATGAAAAACCCGCCGAAAACTTTTATCTGCGCCTCAGCAATCGGTTATTACGGTGCACACGGAGACGAGATAATCACTGAAGACGAAAAGGCTGGCGGTCACGACTTTATAGCGAAAGTATGCAAAAAATGGGAAG
This sequence comes from Seleniivibrio woodruffii, assembly GCF_029267515.1. Taxonomy (GTDB): domain Bacteria; phylum Chrysiogenota; class Deferribacteres; order Deferribacterales; family Geovibrionaceae; genus Seleniivibrio; species Seleniivibrio woodruffii_A. Next base: position 285,090 of record NZ_JAJUIS010000001.1, on the reverse strand, counting down.
AGGCTGCAAAACCTGCTCTGGACAAAGGCATCCGCGTCATTTTTCTGCGCATCGGCGTGGTGCTCACACCTGCTGGCGGCGCACTGCAAAGAATGTCCCTGCCTTTTTCCCTTGGTCTTGGTCCTGTCTTCGGAAGCGGAAAGCAATACCTGAGCTGGGTTGCCATGGACGACGTACTGTACAGTGTAGGACATCTTCTGGAACACAAGGAGATAAGCGGTGCCGTGAATCTTACCTCTCCGAAAGCAGTCACATCTGAAGAATTTTCCGATACACTTGCCGATTATATGCGAAAACCTAGATTTATTAATATTCCGCCCTATGTTATCATGAAGATGTACGGGCAGATGGGCAAAGAAGTTCTTTTGTCCGGAGCAAACGTTTACCCCGAAAAACTCATTAAGAGCGGATTCCGGTTCAGGTATCCGGATCTTATCCAGGCTTTCGGGCATCTTCTGGGAGGGTAGGCATCATGAGCGTCTCTTTGAAAATGCTGTTTCTTGTGACAATGACCGTGGCGCTGAGTTTCGGCTTTATGCACCATGTCGTGGGCGGCTATGACTTTGAGAGGCTCCATATCTTCCTTTTCAACCTCTGTTCCGGAGGCACGATAATCCTCTATTTTACAATGCAGAGGAACGAAATGCCTAAACGGCTTATATTGTTTTATGTTCTGGCGTTTGCGTTCGCGGTTTTTGCTTTTTTCAAGCTGTATGTGCCGTGCATTATAATAGCTCTGGCGCTCTGCTTCATAACCGAGTCCGTACGGATAAAAAAATTCGGCTTTTTTCCGTGGCAGTTTTTCACGACAAAGGACTCAGTGTCAGTAAAATTCCACAACGCAGCGCTGCTTTGCCTGTCCATAGGACTTCTGATTTCAGTCCTTGCGATACTCAACCATGAATATTATCACTGGCTGGACTTCGAAAAACTGTCGCTGAACACCTTTTTTCTTGGTTTTTCATTCCCCAGTTCGCTGATAACGCTCAGCGTGCTCTTCGCCGCCATGCGAAAATACGGAACTGCACGGATTATCTTTTTCAAAACAGCGCTGTTCTGGACAATCACCGTCGGCGTCATTATATTCTTCCTGTTCATCCTGTTCGAGGCGGTGTGGCTTGAGCTTTCGATTTCGCTCACCCTGTTCGTCGCAGTTTCCGCCGTGCTTCTCCTATATATAAAGACAGGATACATGGAGCAGCAGAAGGCGTTTCTGACATCGGGTATAGTTTTTCTGGTTATGACCGCCGTTTCCGGTGTCTTCTACATCCTTATATATGCAATGGGCGAGCCTTCCGAACAGATGCGGCAGCTCACAATACTTTATCACAGAACACTGTCCCTTTACGGATGGAACATAAGCGGTCTCGCGGTGATATGCCGCCATAATGACTTCCCCATAATGCTGCACTCCGGCAAAGTGATCGCGCTCCACTGGCTCATTGTTGCGCTTCTTGCACCCATAGGGTTCTATATTCCGTGGGTTGCTCTGGTGGCTGTAGGAGCTTACGCGGTGTTCCTGTATGCAATGTTCTTCTCAAAACCGACAGGAGTGAACCCGGCAGGCATATAAAATTCTTGCCAATTTGTCCTGACGGTAATATTATCCTGTCTTGTTTTATAAAGGAGAGAACAAGTGTCTATCGGAATCTTTGACTCAGGCGTGGGCGGACTCACGGTTTACAAAACTATCAGCGAATATTTCCCGAAACTGGATATGTACTACCTCGGCGATACGGCACGCGTGCCTTACGGCAACAAATCGCCTGAAACAGTTATCAGCTACAGTCTTGAGTGCGCAGGATTCCTCGTTAAGAACTTCAGGATAGACACCATCGTAATTGCATGTAACACGGCATCGTCATACGCAATTGACGCCATCAAAAAGCAGTTCGGAGTGAACGTTATCGGCGTTGTTGAACCGGGCGCAAAAAGCGCTGTTGCTGTGACTCATAACAACAGAATAGGCGTTATAGGCACCCGCGCAACCGTGCGCAGCGAATCGTATGTCAAAGCGCTGAAAGCCCTTAAACCCGATGTTCAGGTCTACCAGACAGCATGTCCTCTTTTCGTTCCGATTGTTGAGGAAATGCTCATCGAAACAGACGTGGCAAAGCAGGTTGTACAGATGTATCTGTCCGAGCTGGCAGGCTCCGGCATCGACACCCTCATCCTCGGCTGCACCCACTATCCCCTCCTTAAAGGGCGCATACTGGAAAAATTTCCCCATTTCAACATTGTCGATTCATCGCAGGCGGTTCTTGAGTGCATCAAAGAGCTGAAAATCCCAACAGAGCAGTCGGGAATACGCGAGATTTACCTCACAGACGAATCACCCGCTTTCGAAACACTGAAAAATGTGTTGGCGGGCGGACTACAGTCTAAAAAAGTAGCCCTTTAATCTATTGGCAGTTAACCTGATTTTATACAGGATAAATTTTTCTTGTCTCTTTTGGAAAAAAATTATTGACTAATTATCTTTTTCCTCTTATATACACTTTATCGAATATATGAATTTCCAAGGAGGCAAACATGGAAAACACTGTAGTATCAATTCCCAGAATAGGGGAACAGGCACCCGAATTCAAAGCTGTGACAACACAGGGCGAGATAAATTTTCCCGCAGACTATAACGGTAGCTGGGTCATACTTTTCAGCCACCCCGCGGATTTCACACCCGTATGCACATCCGAGTTCATGACATTTGCAAAGATGGAAAAGGACTTCGCCGCATACAACTGTAAGCTGGTGGGTCTCTCCGTTGACGGGCTTTACAGCCACATAGCATGGCTGCGCAACATCAAGGAGAAGATTGACTTCAAAGGCATGAAAGGCATGGAGGTCAAGTTCCCCCTTATCGAAGACATAACAATGGAAGTGGCAAAGAAATACGGCATGATTCAGGAGGGCGAAAGCAACACAAAAGCTGTCAGGGCGGTATTCGTAATCGACCCCAAAGGCGTGATACGCACCGTGCTTTACTATCCGCTGAGCACCGGACGCAACTTTGACGAGCTTCTGAGAATCGTTGTTGCTCTTCAGACAGCGGACGCTTTCACATGTGCCACACCTGCCGACTGGAGACCCGGCGACGAAGTTATCGTTCCGCCCGCAGGCTCATGCGGCGTTGCAAAAGACAGGGTCGAAGGCAAAGAGGAAAACGTTAAGTGCTACGACTGGTACTTCTGTACAAAACCTGTCAGCGCACAGGAAATAGATTCCAAACTTAAAAAGTAACGAAACATGGGGGCTGAAATGCCCCCTCCTGTTTTTCCTTTTTTACTCTAATTAACTTCTCATGACTTTTATTCTTTTATCCGATTATTATTCACATGGCATGAATGAGGTTAAAAAATGGGTAAAACGTCTGATGAGTTTTTTCAATCTAAAACAACTAGCAGTAGCATTAAAACTAAAATAGTCACTGATTATTATTCATCTTGGATTGAAAAAATGATGAATTCAGCTAAATCATCTCCAAATAAAAATTTTCATGAGACTCATTTTGGGTATATTGATTTGTATGCTGGTGCAGGTGCATATAAAGATGGCTCACATGGAACTGCAATGTCAATTATGTCAAAGATTGTACAATCTGAGCAGCAACGAAACTGCGTTGAAGCAATATTCAATGATAGTCATAAGGCATCAATTGAGTCATTGTCTGGTTGCGTTGGCAATATTTGTTCAAATCTTAATTTTAGGTATCCACCACAATTTACTAATCAAAAAGTTGACGTCACTCTAGTTAACAATATATTCAAAAGATGTAATTTTCCAACCTTGCTTTTTTTGGATCCTTTTGGTTATAAGGGGCTAAGTTTAGAATCTATAAGAACCGGAATAGAGGAGTTTGGTTCTGACTGTTTTATTTTTTTTAATTATGTCGGCGTAATTAGAGCATTGAGACTAAAAAATTCTGATTCAAATTTAGCTCCTCTTTTTGGAGACAGCTACATAAGCATCAAACAACAAGAACAATGTTTATCTCAACACCAAAAGCAAAATCTTATTGTAGAATCTTTTAAAAAGGAATTAACAAAACTTTTTCCAAAAACTTATGTATCACATTTTAGATTTTTAAGTAAAAAAGCAAATTGCACACAACACTACCTATTTCATATAACCAAAAGCGAAGTAGGTTATTTATTATTCAAAGATATTATAAGAAAAATCAATTCAGATTCAAATGGATTCCCTATATATGAATATAATCCGAGAGCGAACAATAACGCTGTCGATAATTATATTACCAATAGGAAAGAGGATTTGGCTTGTGATTTGCTAAGTGATTTCAAAGGGGAAAAAATTACCTTTAATAAGCTCTTTAAACAACACCATATAAAAACGAACTATTGCAGAACAAATTACTGCGATACAATTAAATATATGGTAAAAAACAAGCGAATAAATTTATCTGAAATAAAATCAGATGGCACTCCAAGAGGAAAAGCATTTTGTGAAGATGCTGTCGTGATTTTGTTTCCTTAGGAACAAAATGAGTAATATTTCAAGAATTGAATGGACTGAATCTTCATGGAACCCAATTACAGGATGCACAAAAATAAGCTCAGGGTGCAATAACTGCTACGCAGAAAAAATGGCAAATAGACTCAAAATGATGGGAAGCAAAAATTATATGAATGGCTTTAAACTCACCTGTCATAATCATGTACTAAATGCACCATTGCTCTGGAAAAAGCCACGAATGATTTTTGTGTGTTCCATGAGTGATTTATTCCACAATGATGTCCCCGATAATTTTATCATTAATATTTTTGATGTTATAAAAAACGCATATTGGCATACATTTCAAATACTAACTAAACGAAGCGAAAGATTCGCAATATTTACCAATAAATACGGCTTTCCATCAAACGCTTGGGCTGGTGTCACTGTTGAAAATTCTGAAGTGATGTTTAGAGCGGAACATTTAAGACAAATTCCTGCAAAAATTAGATTTATATCAGCAGAACCATTGATTAGTTCGATTAAAAATATAAATCTCAAAGATATAAATTGGGTTGTTGCCGGTGGAGAGTCTGGAGCTAATGCAAGACCGTTATTGATTGATTGGGCTAGAGAAATCCGTGACAAATGTGTGGATGAAAATGTTTCATTTTTTTTCAAACAATGGGGAGGAACAAACAAAAAAATTTCAGGTCGTACTCTTGATGGTAAAATATGGAATGAAATGCCAAAATATACAACAAATATAAAGTCATTTATAAAATAGGCTTACAGGTAGCTCTTAGCTATCCCACCCAGCCTGATTATCGATTTCTCAAACTTGCTGTCCCAAGGAAATCCGCAGTTTATCCGCATACAGTTATTGTATTTCTGCTGAGATGAGAAAATCCCGCCAGGCGAAAAAGATATCTTCTCTTTAAGCGCTCTGGGGTACATGTCCAGCGTGTCCACCTTGTCCGGCATCTCCACCCAAAGAACGAATCCGCCCTGCGGGCGTGTCACCCGCGTTCCTTCGGGGAAGTGGCGGAGAATCTGATATGTATATGTCTCAACCTGCGCCTTGAAACTGTTATTCATTTTGCGCAGGTGTCTGGGAAATTTGCCCGATGCGAGGAAGTGCGCAACGGTAAGCTGCGGCACAGTGTTCGTCGCCATGCTGGACGCTATCTTCTGGCGCAGTATCTCGTCGAAATATTTGCCCGGTTCGATCCAGCCCACGCGATAACCCGGCGCGAGACTCTTTGAAAAGGATGAAACGTGTATCACGTTGCCGTTTTTGTCGTATTTTTTCAGGTTGCTGAGCCGCCTGCCGGAAAAGTTGAAATCGCCGTTGATATCGTCCTCAATAACGGGGATATCCTTTTTGTTGCAAAGCTCCACAAGCTCTTTACGCGCGTCTTCGGGGTAGGTGTGCCCCATGGGATTGCCATAGTTAGGCTGAACCAGAACCGCTTTAACGTCGAATCTGTTCAGCGCTTCACGGAAATCCTTCATAAGTATGCCGTCCTGCGGGCTGGTCGGAAGCTCCAGAGCATAAACCTTAGCTGTTTCAAGCAGGTGCATGAATCCGAAATAGCTGGGCGATTCCATCAGAACAAGGTCTCCGGGACGCGTCACGGCGCGCATCGCCATGGTTATGCCTTCGGAAGCGCCGTTTGTAATGATTATATTGTCGCTGCTTATGGAATTGCCGTTCATATTCATGTAATAGGCGAGCTGCTGGCGGAAAAATTTATGTCCCTGAACGTCGCCGTATTCCACCCGCGTTTCGCTGTCGGTGGATAACAGTTTTTTCATTATACTGTTCAGTTCCCTGTGGGGTAACAGTTCAGTTGCAGGCATGGCGCATCCCAACGGAATTATCTCCGGATTGGTGACCGCGTACAATATCTCCTGTATCAGGTTGCTGTTTTTAACCTGCATGGGCTGGTCGCTGGGCTTGGTCACCCGCACCGTCTCGCGGGGGACAATGGTGCCGCCGGAAACGTAGAACCCCGACTGGGGGCGGGCTTCCAGCATACCTACGCTCTCAAGTTCCATGTATGCCTGCATCACTGTCGAAAGGCTTACACTCTGTTCCTCACTCATCTTCCGCAGCGACGGAACCTTGTCGCCGGGACGCAGAACCTCGTTCTCCATCATGGTTACGATAACGTCCATAACCTGTCTGTACCGGAATTCCTGCTTAACTTTTGCCATACAGTCCTCAACTGTTATGTAAACATTTCTTTTTTTCTGTATCTGTTATGGTAACTGTTATTGCTGTATTTTACAATCAGAAAGTGGGCAGCAGAAGAGGCTTTTGAAATTCAGAAGGCTGGCTTTCAAAAAGACCGATGGTAATTAACGATTTTTTAGAATATAAGAATCACCATAGGGCGAACACTTAATTCCGAAACATGAGGTGGCATCATGACAAGCAGACAGGAGCTAAGATTAAAACGGTTTCAGACCAAAGGTTTTGAAGACGCAAAATCAATCAGCATCTATTGCAGCGAGGGTTCATTATGGATAACTGCAGGAAACGCACTGGGCGACCGTGTGCTTTACGCAGGCAAGGAACTCCACATCATCGCATCCGACAAGGTTGTCGTTGAAGCTCTCGCAGACAGCGTGTCTTTTGTCACAGTCATGGCGGATATGCCACATCCCCATACAATGACGGCGGACAACAACTAGAATACGATTAAGTGGGGCGCACCGCGCCTTTACACATACATCCTCCTTATCTCTTCAAGCGTAGGAAAGGGGCGGCAGAAATGTCGCCCTTTTTCAATTATACACTCTCAAACGACTTCCATGTCGTTTGTTCGCAACGCTTCTCTCGACTCGACACCAAAGGCGTCTCGTCTCAAGCCGCGAAGCACATCCATGTGCTTTTGACATTTTCATGCTAAAATATGTCATGTACGACGAACTGAAAAGCCTGATTAAAAATTCGAAGACCTGCCTTTTTCTGACAGGGGCGGGGATGAGCGCCGACAGCGGTATCCCGACATTCAGAGACCGCGACGGCTACTGGAAGAATTTTCCGGTGTTCAAAGACAAGGGACTTCTCCCGCAGGAGCTTGCATCCCCCGCGTCCTTCCGCAAACAGCCGCAGCATAGCTGGGCGTTTTACGAATGGCGCAGGCGCAATGCCCGCAAAAATATTCCGCACTCCGGCTATCATGTCATAAACCTTATGGCGGCGGAGATTTTTGAAGACAGTTTCGTCCACACCACCAATACCGACGGGTACCATATCATCTCCGGTATGTCGGCGGACAGAGTGACCGAAATACACGGCAGCATGTGGCGGCTGCAATGTATAAACGGCTCCTCATGCCGGTACGGTGTGCGGAACAACACCGACGTTCCGCTGCTTGAAATGGACGAAAACACCATGTCCGCACTGACAATGCCCTGCTGCCCTTTATGCGGAGACATTCTTCGTCCCAACATACTGATGTTCGGCGACTGGGAATATATTGAAAACGATATACAACTTAACCATTTTGATGATTTTCTCAGCAGACACAAACGCATCGACCTCGTTTTCCTCATAGGTTCCAGCAGCCAGATACCTACAAACGATTACATAGCAAAACGGATGCAGCAGTACGGTTCAAAAATCATAACCGTCAATCCGGATCCTTCTTCTGCAATGGTGTGCACACCGGACCTTTTCATAAAAGAGCGCTCGCTCCCCGCTTTTCAAGCCATCGCAAAAATCCTTAACTTACTCTGACAAAACATACTAAAAAAGGCTTGACAGCAACAGACTCAACTCATATTCTATGCTTTAGCACTCCTTGCCAATGAGTGCTAACAAAACGGTGTGAGCAATGAATTTCCTGAACGACAGAGAAGAAGCCGTACTTAAAACAATCATTGAGGAGTTTGTGCAGAGCAATGAACCTGTCGGCTCAAGGCACATCTCAAAGACAGGTCCGCTGAAGCTCGGTCCCGCCTCCATACGCAACATAATGAGCGATCTGGAGGAAAAAGGGTACATTCTTCAGCCCCATACATCTGCGGGCAGAATACCTTCGGACGAGGGTTACAGATATTATATAGACAAGCTGGTCACTTTCAGCCTTTCCGACAAAGCTGTTATGGAACAGCTTAAAAACGATTGCAGCGCTGAAAACATAAACGGCATGTTCAAAAAGGTCAGCGACAACCTCAGCCGCCTGACCCGCTCCGTCGGGTTTGTAATCTCGCCCAAGCTCAACACCATGCTACTTAAACATATTGAATTTATAAGGCTCAACAGCACTACTGTGCTGGCTGTCATAGTCGCCAGAACGGGCATAGTGCACAATGTCATGATAGACATTGCGCCGAACGTAACCGACAGCGACCTGACCCAGATAAGCAACTACCTTAACACACACTTCATGGACAAAAGCCTTATGGAGGTCAAAACAGCCGTTCTGGACGAGATGCGCAAAGACAAAAACCGCATGGACTCCTTATACCGCAATATCATGAACGTTACAGAACGGGTATTCAATAAGGGTGATTTCGGTCAGGACATAATCGTAAGCGGCACGACAGGCATACTTGACCTGCCGGAATTCAGTGACGTATCCAGACTAAAAGGACTTTTCCAGACATTTGAAGAGAAAAAATTCATCTTCGACATACTTGATAAATGCCAGAACGCTACAGGGGTAAACATCTTCATCGGGTCCGAGATCGGGCGCTCAGAGGTGAGCGAACTGGGACTTGTTACCAAGACCTATTCCAGAGGCGGCAACGTTATCGGAATGCTGGGGATCATCGGACCCAAGAGGATGCGCTACACGGATGTTGTTTCCGTTGTGGACTGCTCCGCCGAACTCGTTTCGGGCATTATGGGCAAATTTTTAGAGAAATAAACAAGAGGAAATAGATAATGGAAGAGATGGAAAACAAAGAGCAGCAGGAAGAGACGCCGAAAGACGAACTGACCCTTCTGCGTGAGCAGAATGAAAGACTCGCCGAGTCTCTGGCGGCGGCGAAAGACAGCGAACTGCGTTCCCTTGCCGAAATGGACAACGTACGCAAAAGGCTCACAAAGGAGTTCGACGACAAACTGAAATACTCCAACCTGAACCTGATATCCGCCCTGTTCCCGGTTATGGACAACTTCGAGATGGCGCTCAGTCACATCTCCGGTGAAAATCCGGTGGAGGCTCTTAAAGAGGGCGTTCAGCTCACGCTGAAACAGATGAGTGAGACCCTTGAAAAATACGGACTGAAAGAGATAGAGCTTAACATCGGCGACGACTTCAATCCCCAGTTCCACGAGGCGCTGATGGTTGACTGCAATGAAGAATATGACGACAACAAAGTACTGATGGTACTTCAGAAAGGATACACCCTCCACGGAAGAGTGGTTCGCCCCTCAAAAGTGAAGGTCAACAAAAGGAATAAGTAATAAGATATACAATCTCAGGAGGACACAATGGCAACATCCAAAAAGGTTATCGGTATTGACCTTGGAACCACAAACTCATGCGTAAGCATTATGGAGGGCGGACAGCCTAAAGTTATCGCAAACTCCGAAGGCGCGCTTACCACCCCTTCAGTTGTGGCGTTCACAGATTCTGACAGACTGGTCGGTATGCTGGCGAAAAGACAGGCGATAACCAACCCCGAAAACACAATTTTCTCTATCAAACGTCTCATCGGACGCAAATCTGACGCGCCCGAAGTGGCAAAAGCAAAGAAAGTTCTTCCCTACAAAATTGTAGGCTCCGACAACAACGACGCATGGGTCGAAGTTAAAGGCAAAAAATACGCTCCTCAGGAAGTTTCGGCTATGATACTTCAGAAGCTGAAATCCACTGCTGAGGACTACCTCGGCGAAACAGTCACAGACGCTGTTATCACCGTTCCCGCATACTTCAACGACGCACAGCGTCAGGCTACGAAAGATGCGGGCAGAATCGCCGGTCTCAACGTGCTCCGTATCATCAACGAGCCCACAGCGGCTGCTCTTGCATACGGTCTGGACAAAAAACATGATGAAAAGATCGCCGTATACGACCTTGGCGGCGGTACTTTCGATATCTCCATCCTTGAGCTTGGCGACGGCGTTTTCGAAGTTAAATCAACCAACGGCGACACGTTCCTCGGCGGTGACGACTTCGATATGCGCGTAGTCGAGTGGCTGGTGGCTGAATTCCAGAAATCAAACGGTATCGACCTGCGCAACGACAAAATGGCTCTCCAGCGTCTGAAAGAGGCTGCTGAAAAAGCCAAACACGAACTTTCAACAGCTGGCGAAACAGAAATAAACCTTCCGTTCATCACTGCTGACGCTACAGGTCCCAAACACCTTGTGGTAAAACTTTCCAGAGCAAAATTCGAGTCTCTGGTTATGGATCTCGTGGTAAACTCCCTTGAGCCTTGCAAAAAAGCCCTGCAGGATGCAGGTCTCTCCGCAAGCCAGATTGACGAGGTTATCCTCGTCGGCGGTATGACCCGTATGCCCCTTGTTCAGCAGAAGGTTAAAGAATTTTTCGGCAAAGAACCCCACAAAGGTATCAACCCCGATGAAGTTGTTGCAGTGGGCGCGGCTATTCAGGGTGCGGTTCTTGCGGGCGACGTTAAAGACGTTCTTCTGCTCGACGTAACGCCTCTGTCACTGGGAATTGAGACTCTGGGCGGCGTTATGACCAAGATCATCCCCAGAAACACAACTATACCCGCACGTCAGAGCCAGACATTCACGACTGCTGCTGACAGCCAGACATCAGTTACCATCAGCGTGCTTCAGGGCGAACGTGAAATGGCAAACGACAACAAACACATCGGACGTTTCGACCTCGTGGGCATCCCCGCGGCACCCCGCGGCGTTCCGCAGATCGAAGTTACGTTCGACATAGATGCAAACGGTATCCTCCACGTTTCCGCGAAAGATCAGGGAACAGGCAAGGAACAGTCCATCCGCATCACTCCTTCAAGCGGTCTGTCCGATGAAGAGATAAACAAAATGGTCAAAGACGCAGAGCTTAACGCCGACGCAGACAAGAAGAAAAAAGAGCTTGTCGAAGCGAGAAATCAGGCTGATACCCTTGTATACTCAACTGAAAAATCACTGTCCGAACACGGTGACAAGGTTGATGCGCAGACAAAAGAAGCTATTGAAAAAGCTCTTGCCGACCTGAAAGAGAAATCAGCAGGTGAAGACCCAGCCGCAATCAACGCCGCAATCGAGGAGCTGACAAAGGCTGCTCATAAACTTGCGGAAGAAATTTATAAAGCGGCTCAGGCACAGCAGCAGGAACCTCAGTCTCCCGACGGCACAGAGGGAACACAGCAAAAGTCTGCCGACGACGTGGTTGACGCCGAGTTTGAAGAAGTTAAAGACGAAAAGAAATAATTATCAAAAAAGGGCTGGTAATATTTATCAGCCCTTTCTTTATTTCCCAACCTCATTTATAAAGGGATGGGCGGCGATTTATAATATAAATCTCCCCTAACCCCTCTTTGTTAAAGAGGGGAACAAGACTTGGAGCGGCATCTTGGCTAAAGATTACTACGAAACTCTGGGCGTCAACAAAAACGCCACAGAAACCGAACTGAAAAAAGCATATAGAAAACTCGCCATGCAGTATCACCCCGACAGAAATCAGGGGAACAAAGAGGCGGAAGAGAAATTCAGAGAAATCAACGAGGCATATTCCGTTCTGTCCGACGGCACGAAGCGTGCGCAGTATGATCAGTACGGAAGAGTCTTTGACGATAAAAACAACGGATTCGGCGGCGGCGGCGGTTTCGGCGGCGACACCATCTTCGAGGAGTTCTTCGGGGACGTCTTCGGCGATTTCTTTGGTACGGCGGGCAGCACAAGACGCAAACGCAGACCCCAGAAGGGCACAAACATACAGATGGGCATCGAGATAACTTTTGAAGAGGCGGCGTTCGGCTGCGAAAAGGAACTCAACGTACCCAAAACAGAGAACTGCTCCCGCTGCGACGGCACAGGCGCAGAACCCGGAGCTGTTGAAACATGCCCCACATGCCACGGCTCAGGCACCATACAGCGCAGACAGGGACTTTTTGCCATCAGCACACCCTGCGGCACATGCGGCGGTACCGGACAGATTATCAAGGAACTCTGCAAAGAGTGCCGCGGCGAAGGCACAAAGCGCGTCACAACTAAGCTCAACGTAAAGGTTCCCGCAGGAATAGAGGACGGCATGACAATGCGCCTCTCCGGAAAGGGAAACTCAGGCAGTAACGGAGGTCCCGCTGGCGACCTTTTCATAGAGGTTTCAGTTATCCCCCACAAACTGTTCAAACGCGAAGGCAGAGAAATATATATGGAACTGCCCATATCCTTCGTTGATGCTATACTCGGTAAATCTATAGAGATACCCACGCTGAACGGAAATGAAAAAATAACCATAAAGGCGGGTTCTCAGCCCGGCGATAAAATAGTTCTGAAAGGCAAGGGGCTTCCCGACGTTCAGGGTATCGGCATAGGCAACATGAACATCGAGCTTAAAGTGCTTCTGCCCACACAGCTTACGAAAGACCAGAAAGAGCTTCTGGAACAGTTTGACCTGACGGTTACCGAAGAGACATACCACTCCCAGAAGTCACTCTGGGACAGGATGAAAGAGTTTTTTAAAGGCTAACACCTATATCTGGGCGGCTTTCATGCCGCCTTTTTTAACGCCTTCATCGCCGGACATTTATTATCTACAAAACTGACCAGCAAAGCCGCGCAGATACCCAGCGCAACCTCCACAAACCTGTCGAAACCTATCCTCCATGCCACCTCGCTGTGGTGCATCAGAAGGATTATCGCAAAGGTCACACCGCCGAGCCTGTATGCGCTCATGGTGAGTTTCAGCCCGTAGCATATCATCCCCATGATGAATATCCCCAGCCCGAAATTCAGCGTATTCACATCGGGAAATACAAAATTAAAAGCTCCTGCGAATAATGCACCTATCACTGTGCCGATGAGTCTCTGTTTGGATGTGTCCCACGACTGCCCCAAAGTGGACTGCATCACAATTATTGCCGATATGGGCGCCCAGTAAAATTCCGACAGACTCAGCAGCTTTGCCGTAGAAAGGGATATCATGGCTGCCATTGCTGTCCAGAAGGAGTGCTTAACCCACATGTTGTTCAATAAACTTCTGATCATATCCCTCACCTTTTATGTAATATTTATGATAACCGATACGGAAAATTATTCAATAACCTATACTTTTTAAGTTTTATCTGGATTAATTCCCGTAAATTACCTATATATGAAGTTTGAACTCATAAGGAGAGCCGAATTATGTCCGAAAAGATGTGGTCAGGGCGCTTTACGCTGCCCACTGACAGGTTTGTGGAAGAATTTAACGCATCCATCCACTTTGACAAAAGATTTTATAAATATGACATCAAAGGAAGCCTTGCACATGCCCGTATGCTCGGAAAACAGGGGATAATCTCCGATACCGACGTTAAGGACATCGAACGGGGACTGGCACAGGTTCTGGAAGAAATCGAGACCGGAAAGTTTCTGTTCCGCACAGAGGATGAAGATATCCACATGGCTGTGGAAAAACGTCTTACGGAGATAATCGGTGATGCCGGAAAACGTCTGCACACAGGCAGAAGCCGCAACGATCAGGTTGCTGTGGACTTCCGCATGTACCTGAAAGCGGAAATAGCTGAAACCATGGCGCTTGTCGAGAACCTTCTTGAGACCATAATCGCCAAAGCTGAAAAGAACATTGACGTATACATGCCAGGTTTCACGCACCTGCAAACCGCCCAGCCAATCCTTTTTGCGCAATACATCATGGCATATTTCCAGATGCTCAGAAGGGACTACGGCAGGTTCGCCGACTGTCTTGAGCGCATGGACTTTTCCCCACTCGGTTCCGGTGCGCTTGCGGGAACAACTTTCCCCATAGACAGACACTTCACAGCGAACGAGCTTGGTTTCCAGGCACCCACAGAAAACACTCTGGATTCAGTCAGCGACAGGGATTTTGCAATTGAATTTCTCTCTGCCTGCGCAATCTGCCAGATGCATCTTTCAAGATTTTCCGAAGAACTGATAATCTACTCTACATCGGAGTTCGCCTTCATAGAGCTTTCCGACGACTTCTGCACAGGCTCCAGCATCATGCCGCAGAAAAAAAACCCCGACATGCCGGAGCTTATCCGCGGAAAAACCGGAAGGGTTTACGGCAGCCTTATAAGTATGCTCACAACCATGAAGGGACTGCCCCTCGCATACAATAAGGACATGCAGGAGGACAAGGAACCTGTATTCGACGCTGTGGACACCATAAAGGCGTCTCTTAAAATCTTCGCCCCCATGGTGGAAAAAATGAAACTCCTCACTCCTAAAATGGAACAGGCGGCAACAGCAGGCTATTCCACAGCCACCGACTACGCAGACTACCTTGTGCGAAAGGGTGTTCCGTTCAGACAGTCCCATCATATCGTCGGCTCAACCGTTGCGTATGCTATTGAAAAGGGCGTGGACATAAGCGAACTGACAATTGATGAATTCAAAAGATTTTCAGACGTGATAGAATCGGATATATACGCTTCAATAACACTTGAGGCATCAGTTAACGCAAGAAAAGCATATGGCGGCACTGCAAAATCCGCCGTTGAAACCCAGATTAACAACGGGAAAAACTTCTTAAATGAAATACGTTAACCTTATCATCGCACTTTTTATCCTGCTTGCAGGATGCGGTAAAAAAACAGACCCCATTCCGAAAAGCGTCCTTGCGGATATGGCTCCGCCGTCAGCAGTTTTTGTCTCAGTTGCAGACGAGGGCGTGCGCATTGAAAATCAGGAATCAGACCTGCTCTTCATAGAAAAGGGAACATCCGAAGGGGAGGAGTGCTCTGTGTTCTCGCCTCTTAAACTCATTGACCCTAAATCGGTCTTTATTGATGAAAATGTAAAAACCGGCGAAAAATATTTCTACAGGCTCCGTAAAAAGTCCATTAAATACGGTGTGCTCTCCGAACCGTATCTGGCAAAAGTGATATACGCAAAACCCATGAAGGTTGCTTCCGCCGAATATCACAAAGAGGGTGAAATTTATCGCGTCAACATTGAGACCGAAGATAAATTTACCCGTTTCGACGTCTATTCAGGCGGAAAAACCATTGCCCAGACAGGAGGAAAGACAATAACTTTTCCCGTCGTGGCAGTTGTTGACAACAAATTTTTCCTTATCCTCTCTGACTATGACGGAAACAGAGGTACACCCTATACCATTGAGTTACCTGTAAACAGGGTGCTCACTCCCCCGGCACCTGTGACGGCTGTGACAGTGCTTAACATCGGACCTGACGTGCGCATAGCATGGTCTGATTCGGAAAATGCCGGCACATATAACGTTAAAGCGTGCGAAAATGTTTCATGTGAAACGTTTACAACGCAGAACACATCAGTTATCTATCCCAGAAAGATAAAAAGCTGTCTGGACATAACAGTTACCGCCGTGAATGCAGACGGCGAGTCCAAACCGACAAAGATACGCTACTGCAAACCGGAAGAGGAATAATGTTTACCATAGGAATAATAGGACGCCCCAACGTGGGCAAATCCACACTTTTCAACAGACTGGCAGGAAAGAAAATCGCCATCGTTGACGACATGCCGGGTGTTACCCGCGACAGAATAGAATTTGTCACCGACTGGAACGGACACAGGTTCAACATTGTTGACACTGCAGGATTCGACCTCAAGGAAGAACTGCTGAAAAAAGAGATGCAGGCACAGTTCATGAACAACCTGCGCGAGGCTGACTACTTCATCCTTATGACCGACGGACAGGAGGGCGTGCACCCTCTGGATGAAATTGTGATCGACCTGCTCCGCCAGACGGGCAAGCCTTATCAGGTTGTCGTCAATAAAGTTGACAGCGATGCAAAGGAAACGCTTACTTATGATTTTTACCGTCTCGGCGTGGAAGATATCATAGGTATCAGCGCAACCCACGGGCGAAACGTTGACGAGTTGCTCGACAGGATAGTTGAGCAGATACCCGAAGACAGCGACAAAACCGACCCTTACGAAGGCAGGATTAAGCTCATCGTCACAGGACGACCCAACGTGGGCAAATCCAGCATGATAAACAAATGGCTTGGACAGGACAGGCTCATCGTTACCCCCATCCCCGGAACAACACGCGACGCTGTGGATACCTTCTTTGAGTACGAAGACCAGAAATACGTCCTCATAGACACTGCCGGTATCCGCAAAAAGAAGATAATGTTCAAGGACAAGATAGAGAAATACGGATATCACCGATGGGAAGACGCCGTTTCCCGCGCAGATATCGCCGTTTGTATCATAGACAGCAATGAAGGGCTTACCGACAGGGACGTAAAGGTCATAGCAGACAACTGGGAAGCGGGCAGACCCGTTATACTGGTTGCGAACAAGTGGGATCTTATTGAAAACAAAGACGAAAAGGCTAAGGACTTTCACAAGGATATAGACCATCATCTTCAGTTTCTCAACAAACCTTCGCTGATTTATACCTCTACGCTAACAGGAAAAAATATCTTCAAGGTATTCGAAGCCGCAAAAGAGCTTTATAAGGAATACAGCAAACGTATTTCCACTCATAAACTTCAGGAAGTTCTTGAAGAAGCGGTTCAGCGCCACCAGCCCCCCGTAACACGCAACAGAAGGGTGAAATTCTACTTCATCACTCAGGTTTCCACCTGTCCTCCTGAGTTTGTGGTCTTCGTAAACTACCCTGATGCTGTGCATTTTTCATATCAGCGCTTCATTGTTAACATCATCCGCGCTCACCACGGATTTGACGGAGTGCCCATCAAAATACACTTCCGCCAACGGGGCGAATCCAGAAATACACCCATTTCCGAATATTAAAGTTAACGTATCTTCATTTTGTTCTGGTAATCTCCGATAACTTGTATTAATAAGGAAAACCGCAAAATCCGAAAACAACGGGTTTTGCGGTTTACATTATCAGAAACCAGCTCTTTTTGCGTCGCAACTTAAAGAGTCGTCGGGTGGGAGACCACCTAATAAAAACCGAAGGTGTTATATGCGTTACGATCTGGCCAAAAGCGGAAACGGCCTGACCTATGAAATCCGCAATATTGTCAACGTTGCTAAACTGCTTGAGCAGCACGGCGTCGAGATCTGTTATGAAAACATCGGCGACCCAGTGGCAAAAGGCGAGATTATCCCCGACTGGATGAAAGAAACCATCGCGGATCTCGTTAAAAGCAACAACATGACCTTTGCCTACTGCCCCACAAAAGGCGACTATGACGTTCGCGAGTTTCTCGCGGAGCGCACAAACGCCAGAGGCGGCGTGCAGATTACAAAAGACGATATCATTTTTTTCAACGGACTTGGCGACGCAATAGCACGAGCGTATAGCTCAATCAGGGTTGATGCAAGGGTGATGCTGCCTGAGCCGACCTACTCAACACACCTTCTGGCGGAAGTTTTACACGCATCATTTCCGCCTAACACATACAGAATGAACCCCTATAACAACTGGGCACCGGATCTTAACGAGCTTGAGAAAAAAGTTGAGAGCCACAAGTCCATAGTTGGTATTCTGGTCATTAATCCGGACAACCCCACAGGCTACGTCCACACGGAAGACGACCTGCGGAGAATCGTGAATATGGCGAAAGAACACGACCTTATGCTCATTTTTGACGAAATTTACCTCAACATGGTTTACAACGGCAAAAAGACCATCGCTCTTTCAGACATAATCGGCGACGTTCCCGGTATAGCCATGAAGGGTATATCAAAAGAGTTCCCCTGGCCTGGCGCACGCTGCGGCTGGATGGAAGTTTACAACGCTGACAAGGACGAAGCCTTCTCCAGATTCGTAAACGCCATTCTGAACCAGAAAATGGCTGAAGTATGCTCAACAACGCTTCCGCAAATGTCAATTCCTCACATAATGAACCATGCCATGTACACGACTTACCTGAATGAAAGGCTCAAACACTATGAAAAACTGTCCAACATAGCATACAATATGCTAAAAGACTGTCCCTACATAGTTGTGAACCGTTCAAACGGCGCGTTCTACATGTCTGTGGTCTTCAATGAAGCGGTGCTGAACAAGAACCAGAAACTGCATATCCCAATAAAAGAGGTAAGGGATATCGTTGACAAGATGTGCGAGGACAAGATGAGCCACGACAAACGCTTCGTTTATTATCTGCTCGGGGCAACAGGTATCTGTGTGGTTCCGCTGACATCTTTCTTTACATCAATACCCGGTTTCCGTATGACACTGCTTGAAAAGAACGTTGAAAAGTTTGAGCAGACTGTTAAGACCATCAAAGAAAAGATAGTTGAATACGTGGAATCAGGAAGCTGCTAACAATTAAGGGAGCCTTTCGGCTCCCTTTTTTATTCTGATACGATGTTTCTTCCTTTTGCCTTCGCACGGAAGAGGGCATCGTCGGCAGATTTTAAAAACTCATCCGCATCCTCTCCGCTGAACTGAACCACGCCGAAACTGCACGTTACCTCTCCGACGTTTTCAAACTCATGTCCGGAGATACTGACTCTCAGCTTTTCCGCCAGCTTCAAAGCACCTTCCATCCCCACTTCCGGGGTCATGATCAGGAATTCCTCGCCTCCGTAACGCGCGAATATGTCAGTGGTCCTTATATTTGCCCCTACAAGCGACGAAAGCTCTTTAAGCAAGCCATCACCCGCCTGTTGTCCGAATTTGTCGTTTATATCGCCAAATCTGTCGATATCGAACATTATCAGCCCAAGTTTTATGCCGTACCGTCTGCTGCGTGTTATCTCCCTGTCCAGTTCCTCGCTGAATTTCTGCCTGTTAAAGATATCAGTGAGCGGGTCCTTCATTGCAAGGTTGTGGAAAAACCGTTTTTGTGACTCCATCATGGTAACGTCTATGAATGAGATAGCGAATCCGTCCTCCTCTTCGATTCTTGTCACCCTTGCGATATAAGTTTTGGCGTCACTTTTCAGCATATCCCTGCGCATCAGACTGACTACCGTCTCAAACCCTCCGAGACCTCGAACTTTTTTAAGCCATGAAGGGAAGGGGACAGGAGAATCGTTTCTTCTGTTCTCCACAACGTCCACATTTGTCATGCCGTTTGTGTGAACAACTGAACTGAAACCGAAAAACTCCAGCAGAGAAGCATTCATATATGTTACAGTTTCTCCATATCCCGCCATGTACATTTCTCTCGATGTGTCAAGAATCCTTGTAAGCAGATTTCTGCTTCGTGCCGCCGCCTGCTGTCTGTGTATTCTTTCCGCAGCCAGACCAATATGCTTCTTCATCTGGCGCAGGTTTACCGGTTTCATCAGATAACATTCAACGTTTGCATCCAGCGAGCCCAGCAGTATCTTTTCATCTTTGTGCCCGCTTATCATCAGCACTGGTGTGTCCGGACTTATCTCTTTGATACGTTTTGTCAGTTCTATTCCATCGGAAAAGGGCAGAACTGATTCTGTTATTACAAGGTCCGGGCGGAAAGCCTGAAAATATTCAAACGCTTCTTCGGCAGTGGGCAGAACTTTAAGACTTTTAAGAGAATTTTCAAACGTGAACCTTACTGCTTCTGCCGTCTCTGAATTATCCTCAACATAAAGCACTGACAGTTCTCGGATAAGATGCGATTTAACGTTCATTGGACAGACCTCGGAAGACCTTCTAAAATAAAATTATACCACTTATTACACAGATAGCAAATTCAATTACTGCTTTTTTGAGATAAGCTGTTCAATACGCTTTATGAGTTCTTTTACAAGGAGGGGTTTAAGAAGAACCACATGTTCGCTTTCGTCGAAATTATCGCGTTTGTGGGTCTCGCCCACATAACCTGTGGTAAATATCATCTTCACATCAGGGTTTATTGCGCTCATACGAGCATAAGCCTCTATACCGTCCATAACAGGCATGACTATATCGCTTATTACAAGATCTATGCTGTTGTGCTGTTTACTGTATATTTCAACAGCTTCTTTTCCGTTTGGCGCCTCAATGACCTTGTACCCGTAAGCGTCCAGTGCATTCATCAGGCTTTCGCGAACCATCTTTTCGTCCTCAATGAGCAGTATAACGGCACTCTTGGTTGATTTAACCTCAATCTCCTCTTTGAGTTCGTCCGGTTTTTTCTCAGTGACAGGCAGTTTGATTATAAACTCAGTCCCGATGCCCGGTTCGCTCTGGCACTCTATCATTCCGTGGTGTCTGTTTATAATATCGCTGACTATATAAAGCCCAAGACCGGTACCTTTTCCCTCTTCTTTTGTGGTGTAAAAGGGTTCGAAGATTTTTTTCAGCTTCTTTTCATCTATGCCGCTGCCGTTATCTTTAACGCTTATGACTGCATATTCCTTAAATCCGCCATCTTTGCTGCTTATCATAAGCCTGTCCGTTGTGATGGTGAGTATGCCGTCTTTTGCGACAGCATCCCTTGCGTTTGTTGCAAGGTTTATTATCACCTGTTCAAGCTGAACCGGATCACCTACGATGTTTATTTCTTCAGGGCTGAGCTCTTTCCTTATTTCCAGTTTGTTGCCTATAACCATCGACAGAAAACCGCTGACCGTATCCACAAGATCGTTGAGATTCAAAACTCTTTCAGACTGCATCTGCTTGCGGGAAAAGGTGAGCAGGTTCTGTGTGAGACTTTTCGCCCTGATGGTAAGCTCGACGATTTTATCAACGTACATATAAAAGCTGCTTTCAGGATCCATCTTGCGCTTCATTATGGATGCAAAGCCGCCTATTGCAGTGAGCATATTCGTAAAATCATGGGCTATGCCGCTTGTCAGTTCGCCCACAGTCTCCATCTTTTGTGCGTGCATTAGCTGGCTTTTGATTCGAAGGCGCTCTGTGATGTCCTCTTCAACGATAACGATATTCTGCAGATCTCCCTTTTCGTTGAGAACAGGGGAGACCGAGCCGAGAACTATGAACTCTTCTCCGTCTTTACTCAGCCGATTATATTCCCCGACCCAGCTCTGACCGCCGGAGCAGTTTTCCAGCGCTCTTCTGAAATCAGCCATTTTATCGTTCTTAACTATCGTATCAAGGATATCCCCGCCTATTGCTTCGCTTCTGGACTTCCCTGTGAAAGCGCAGTATGCCTTGTTTACATAGAATATCTTATAGTCTTCGTCCGTGATTATTACAGACGATGCGCTTGCATCTATAGCCTTATTAAGAATCATAGCCTGCTGTTTTGCTGATTCTTTTTCAGTTATATCATGGATTATGCCGAGAATAGCTGTTTTCCCGTCTGTTTTAACAGACTGAAATACCGCCTCAGCAGGGTATACGGTACCGTCTCCGCGTTTCATACGGGTATAAAAGGTTTTCCGCGTGCGAACCTTGTCCCATCCGCTCATGAAGCCGACAGGCATAACCTCGGTCATTATGTCGTTCATAGACATGCACTTCAGTTTTTCCTCTGAATATCTGAGGTTCTGCATCGCCTTGCGGTTTGCAAATTTTATTCGGAAATCAGATCCGTTAAGAACGTATATCTCGTCCTCCGCGGAATTGATTATATTCTGAAGTTCCTTTATCTCCTGCTTTGCTTTCTTACCCGCTGCAATTTCTCTGTAGCTTTTTACTTCACGTTTTATGACAGGGCAGAGCCTTATAAGGTTATCGGTTGTAACATAGTCCGCAGCTCCGCTGCTGATATATTTTGCAGCCTGTTCCTGTTTATCTTTGTTTGTTACAAGAATCAGCGGCAGATCGTGATCAATGGATTTTAATATGGAAAGAGCCTGTGAAATATACGTTTCGCCAAGCCCTGTATCGGCAAGTGATATAAGAGTTTTACCTGAAAGGAGTTTTTCTGAAAATGTGCTGAGGTCGCTTGTGACTTCAAATGTATGGTCGCAGCATACACTTCCAAGGTATGTCTGAATTTCCGTGCAAAGCTGTTTATCGGCAGAAAGAAAGATAATGCCTGTCGGGTTTTCCATCTTTTAACTTAACCGGTTCCGGCTCTTTCGAGCCGGGTTACTGAAACTGTTTGCTACTCTTCGTCTGTAAGCTCTCTGTATCCGAATTTTTTCGAGAGAACCTTAGCAGCTTCAAGCACCATAGGGGCAACACTGTCCCTTACGGAGTCCATAGGCATCCTTTCCGCGGGTGCGGAAACGCTGATGCCGGCAATTATATTGCCCATGAAGTCTTTGATAGGCGCACCTACGCAGCGCACGCCAAGTTCATATTCTTCATTATCTACAGCATACCCGTTTCTTTTTATCTCGTCCAGTTCGTCTTTCAACTGGTCAAAATTCTTTATAGTGTTCGGAGTTATCTTTTTAAATTCGCCGGAATAGAGTTTTTCGAGTTCCATCGGGTCATAAAAAGCAAGCTGAGCTTTCCCTGTTGCCGTCGCATATGCAGGTCCGACATTACCGATCCTCGGCAGAACCCTGACAGCCTGTTCTGTTTCAACTACGTTCAGATAAACCACGTTCCCTTCGCGCAGAACGCTTATATATGCAGATTCGTTCGTATCGTTTTTAAGCTGCTGAAGAACCTGGATAGATATCTCAATGAGGTTCAGCTTGTTTATATATGCCTGTGAAATCTGGAAAGTTTTAACTCCCAGACGAAAGTTGCCGGTATATCTGTTGTGTTCGACATATCCGAGCATTTCCAGAGTTGCGAGGAGCTTATTCACATTGCTTCTGGTGAGATTGAGCGTTGATACTATGTCTGTTATACTCAGCTCATTGTCACTGTCACCAAGAAGTTCCAGTATATCAATGGCATTGCTCACCGCCTGCACAGCATATTCAGATTTTTCCCTTTTCATCCCTGTCTCCGTATGCTTTCTGCATAACATTGTACTATTTTACGACTATTAGTTATCTTTGCAAATAAATACGCCTTCGTCAACACAATCTTTTAACGTATAAGGTAATGTTTATATCAGGAAATTATTAGTATAGTCGTAGCTCTCCATCATTATTCTGTTAAACTCGTCAAAACTGATCTGGAGCATACCGAAGCAGTCAACTATTTCGCATACGTCGTCGCTTTCATAGCACATAACTGTTTTAAGCAGAAGTCCAAGATCTCCTGTCTGTTTTGTAACCGCCTGTTTTATTTCTTCGTCAACATTAAATTCCTTTACAATTTCATCAATTTCTCTGTGGAAAATAACGTCCAGCAGCGACATAAGCCCGACAAGGTATGCGCTGTCAGCTTTTTTTCTGATATTAGGGCTTACCTGACAGAGTCTTTCCATAGTCTTCGCCCTT
Source organism: Seleniivibrio woodruffii (assembly GCF_029267515.1). GTDB lineage: Bacteria > Chrysiogenota > Deferribacteres > Deferribacterales > Geovibrionaceae > Seleniivibrio > Seleniivibrio woodruffii_A. The sequence goes on along the minus strand of NZ_JAJUIS010000001.1, from coordinate 261,368 downwards.
ATCTGGGCTGTTATCAGAACCGGATTATGCTGACTGTCGTTGTTCGGCCCAGCGTAAAGAATAAGGTAAAGCCACTTAGAAAGGTTTGACCTGCCGAGCATAGCCATCGCATGTTTTATAGAGGTTACTGTCCCGCGTGTAAAAAATGCTGACGAATTCATAAATTTTAGCAGGTTAAGATAAAGATCAGGGTAGTTCTTTATCACTTTTTCTATCTCGCTTGCCTCCGCATCACTTCGCAGCATATTAATAAGCTGCACTGTTGCCGCCTTCGACGGATCGACTGCTTTCTGGGATATAACAACAGGTTTAGCGAAATAGTACCCTTGAAAGAGGTTAAAACCGATTCTCCTGCATTTTTCATACTCTTCGTGGGTCTCAACCTTCTCTGCCAGTGTTTTGCCTTTAAGTCCCTTCAGTCTGGTCATGTTGGCAGCCAGCTTCTCTTTGTCGGAAAGCATATAGTCTATCTTCAGATAGTCCGCCAGTGGGAAAAGCTCTTCAAAGGTATTCATGTATTGAGGCGTGAATTCGATATCGTCCAGCGCAAACCTGTAGCCTTTGCCGATGTAATATTTTATCTTTTCCATCAGCTTACGGCTCATTACCGTGCTTTCAAGCACCTCAATCACAAAACTTTCCTTGGGGAGCAGGTCTATTGCACCGTCAAGGATCATGCTCTCCTCGGCGTTTATGAACCCCTTCTTCCCGCCGAGCAGCTTTTCCAGTCCGAAATTCTGCATTGCATTTATGAGAACCCGCGCGGTTGCAGCCGCGTTGTCGGTTACAGAAGCACCTGTTTTCCCCTGACTTCTGTAAAGTATCTCATACGCAAAGATGTGCCCCTTCTCATCGAGAATAGGCTGTCTTCCTATATAAAAATCACTCATCTTGTCTCCTCTCATTGTGTATATGTGAAAATCTTTTTTCTTACCATCATTAAGTTAAATATATTGTTGTGAGTTTTCACTCTAATATTGTACTATATTACCACTTTTGGGAGGTATTTTATGACATCAGACGTCTTTTTTTCTTCAATTGATAGTAAAAAACATAAAAGCCCTTTACTTAAAATTGCAAAATTACTAAACAGATGCAATCCACAGTCTATTTTTACCAGTGGTGATCTTATTGCTGTTAAAACGCATTTCGGAGAATTAGGAAATACTGCGTTCATTCGTCCTGTTTTTTTGCGCCCTGTTCTGGAACTGCTGAATAAACTTGGCGCAAAACCTTTCCTTACAGATACCAACACTCTTTATGTCGGTATGCGCACTAATTCTGTTGACCACCTGCACAACGCGACCATGAACGGTTTTAATTATTCCACCCTTCAGGTACCCGTTATTATTGCCGACGGTCTGAGGGGTGACAACTCTGTTTCCGTTCCTGTTGAAGGAGAGCTTCTTTCCTGCGTAAAACTTGCCGCTGAAATAGCTTCTGCCGACGGGATGCTGGTTGTTTCTCACTTTAAAGGACATGAGGTCACAGGTTTTGGCGGAGCGATAAAAAACATTTCTATGGGGTGTTCCTGCAGACAGGGAAAACTTGACATGCACTCCGATTCAAGACCTTTTGTTAATCAGGATCATTGTACTGCCTGCGGGCGCTGTCTTCTTTTCTGCGCTTCAAAGGCTATAGATCTTAACCCTAAAGCGTCTATCACTGATAAATGCACAGGTTGCGCCATGTGCATCAGCGTTTGTCCTCACAATGCAATCCAGATTAACTGGAATGCTTCTTCATCATCAACTCAGAAAAAAATGGCAGAATACGCTGCAGGTGTTTTCAATGCACTGGACAGAAAGCTGATTTTTCTCAGTATTATACTTTCAGTTTCACCTGCCTGCGACTGCTATCCGGGTAATGACAGACCTGTGGTCTCTGATATAGGCTTTGCTGCGTCAACTGATCCGGTGGCTCTTGATAAAGCATGCCATGATCTTGTCATTAAGGCTTATGGTGGAAAAGATCCGTTTAAGGAGAGGTATCCTGATGTTAATTCTGCTGTTCAGCTTGCCCATGCCGAGAAGCTCGGCATAGGCACAGCCGACTACAGACTTATTGAAGTTGATTAATCTATTTTAGTGAGCTTGCCGCCCGCTGTTATGCGGTAAGCTCCACCCATTCTTTTTATTCCGTCGGAAGTCTCTTTTATATTTGAGATATAGCTTCCGCTGCCGCCTACTTTACGTTTTTCCATGAACTGAATAAAGTCGTGTCCGATATAATCGCTCATAACAGGGGCTTTATTAAAGTCCTTCGTAAAAATAGCTGCAAACTCTTCCGCTTCCGGCTTTTCTGTAAGAACAATATCACTCACAATATATGTGTTTCTTGAAAATTCACCGTATTCGCCAGTCAGATATTTTTTACTTACCGTGTCCACGGCGTTGACTATAATTGTTTTATCCGGTCTTGGAGAGTAATATTTCATAAAAGGAAGAATCTTAATTACCTGCTCCTGAGTCCCGCCGATAACATAGTTAAGCGGGTGCCCGCCGGCTTTCCCTTTAAACTCTTTCAGTTTTCCCTGATAGTCTTTTTCCTGAATGTTAAACAGAAAGAACTGCGCACGGTCTTTCAGCCTGTCGGCAATCTCTGACGCGGTGTCTCTGTATCCTTCACTGTATCCGAGCACTATTATTTTAGCACCCATATCAACCGCCATATCGGCAGCTTTCATCATATTTTCTTTTCTTGCGGAGGAGAAATCATAGGTTGTGTTTCCTGCGGTTATGGTTGCTGCTCCGGCATCAATTACATAATCATAAAAATTGCGATCGCCCTTAAAATCCAGTTCAATGTTCGTTTTCTGTCTGCTGATGGTGTAAAGCATGGCTTCTATTATCTCAGGATTCTGAAAGCTGTTCACAACATTAACGACTATTTTACCTCTTGTAAGAACAGGCTGTTTAGGCTGTTCCTTAACAGGTTCCGGTTTTATCTGAGGAGCTGGTTCGCCTGATTTCAGAGGTTCAGGTTCCTTTTCATCGGATACCCTCGGAGCCATTGCAGTTTCCGGAACAACAGCAGGAACTGCAAAAACTGACTGAGGCAGGGGAGATTCAACCTGAGGCATTTCAGTTTTCGGAGCTTCTTTCACCACTGGTTTCAGGTCGAATACCGTTTCAGGTTTTTTCCCGGGCTTGCGGTCCATACATTCTTTTACATTTTTATCGTCTATCGGCAGTTTTTCCTGTGTACAGTACAATCTGTATGCTTTTTCCGCTTTATCGTCCATATCCTGCTTTGCAAGGTATTCTTTCTCTTTTGCGGCAATGTCGCTTTCTTTACTTTTCTGAGCGGCGTCAAGCAGCCAGAGATGTGCGTTGATTTTCATAAATCGGTCAAAATAGCTGTCGTCCATGTTTTCCTGCAGCAGCTTATATCCTTTTTCAAGTTCACCCTGTCTGACATAATGGCGCCCAAGAATTACCCCTGCATTTTTTGCGGCACCTTTATCCTGACTGATAGAAAGCTCTTTCAGTTTCCACACGTCAGTTGCGTTAAGGTCTTTAATGGCATAGTATTCACGATTGAAAATGATAAGCTCATCCGCTGCAAATGCGCTAAGCGAGCCTGCTGTAATCATCAGTATGGTGAATAACAGTATACGTCCTCTGAATCGGCTCATCATATCTGACATTTTCCCACTCCAAGTGTTTTTTTATTATAATGTTTTTGGCAGAGTAAAGTTCGTTTTCGGCGTTTTCGCCTTTGTAAAGCACCCAAACGCTTTTTCTTTCTGCCAGTTTATCTGTGTATTTCAGTATCTCAGCGGTTTTTGCTACTCCTCTGGAGAGTATTGTCGCAAATTTCCTGTCTTTAATATTTTCGGCACGGGAAGTGATTACTTCTACGTTGTCAAGTCCGAGTTCTTTTGCCGCATCCTCAACAAACTTACATTTTTTCGCGATGCTGTCCACCAGTGTAAATTTTACTTGAGGAAACATTATCGCAAGGATTATCCCGGGAAATCCACCCCCGGTCCCAATGTCGCAAACAGGGGATTTCAGGAGACGCTTTCTCTCTGTAAAAATCAGAAAACTGTCGAGAACATGTTTTCTGTAAAAATCTTCTCTGTCCTTTATAGCTGTGACATTAAGTACCGCATTGACATGTATTTCATAGAATTGTTCAATTTTAGCAAGCTGTTCATGAGTGAACGGAAAATATTTTTCTATCATTTTTTACCCGTAATATAAACGTGCAGGAGTGAAACCGCGGCAGGTGTCATACCCTGTATGCGCCCTGCCTGACCCAGCGTTTCCGGGCGTATTGCTTTGAGCTTATCTTTATATTCCTTACGGAGTCCCTGAATGTTGTCTATATCGAGATCTTCCGGTATCCGTATCTTTTCTATTTTGTCAAATTTGTCTATCTCTTCGAGCTGCTTGTCGAGATAACCCTCATATTTTACAGCTATTTCAACCTGTTCTGCAACTCTCGCATTTTCAGTGCCGCCGTAAAGGATTTTAAGTTTTTCATAATCCATTTCCGGACGTCTCAGAAGTTCTTTGGCTGTAACCCCTGAACGTATCTGAAATCCGAACTGTTCAAGTATGCTGTTGGTCTCTTTATTCGGATTGACATTTATCCTGGTTATTCTTTCAAGTTCCTGCTCAAACTCTGCCTTCTCAGTATTAAATCTTTCATACCGCGTTTTGCTGATAAGTCCAAGCTCGTATCCTTTCCCTAACAGCCTGAACTCAGCGTTATCCTCACGCAGCCACAGACGGTATTCCGCTCTGGAACTGAACATCCTGTAGGGTTCGTCCACTCCTTTGTTCACAAGGTCATCACACATCACCCCAATATAGCTTTCGTTCCTCTGTAAAATCATGGGATCTTTTTTGTCTAGTGCCAGTACAGCGTTAATTCCTGCTACCAGCCCCTGCGCTGCTGCTTCTTCGTATCCGCTGGTACCATTGAGCTGACCTGCAAAATATAGACCGCTGATAAGTTTTGTCTCAAGAGTCGGTTTAAGCGCTGTAGGCTGCACAAAGTCATATTCTATGGCATATGCAGGGCGAACGAACTCAACCTTTTCAAGTCCTTCAACGCTCCTGTACATTGCAATCTGTACGTCTATTGGGAGCGAAGATGAAAATCCGTTTGCATACCATTCCTTAGAACGAAGACCTTCGGGTTCAAGAAAAATCTGATGCCTTGTCTTTTCAGGAAATTTTTTGACTTTGTCCTCAATAGACGGGCAATACCTTGGACCCACACCTTGAATCACACCGGCATACAGAGGAGAACGGTGCATATTCGCACGGATAATTTCATGCGTTTGCTCATTTGTATACGTTATATAGCAGGGTACCTGCGGAAGTTTTATCTCTTTGGTTTCAAAAGAAAAGGGCAGTGGTGGATTGTCGCCTCCCTGCGCTTCCAGTCTGGAAAAATCGATTGTTGAAAAATCCAGCCTTGCAGGAGTTCCGGTTTTCAGTCTTTTTGTTTCAAAGCCAAGTCTATGGAGAGAATATACAAGTTCAACTGAAGCAAACTCATTCATTCTTCCGGCTTCATAGTGCTTATCACCTATATGAATAAGTCCTTTAAGGAATGTTCCTGTAGTCAGAATCACTTTTTCTGACCTGTAAAGCATACCGGTGTCGCTTATTACACCGTTTACTTTGCCGTTTTCAGCAGATACTTCATGAACAAGACCCTGTTTAAGATCAAGCATTGGTTCCTGCATAATGACTTCAAGCATACGCTGACGGTAAAGTTCTTTATCCGCCTGTGCGCGGCTGCTGCGCACTGCAGGACCTTTTTTCATATTAAGTATACGGAATTGGATACCTGTCTCGTCTGTATTCTTTGCCATCTCTCCGCCGAGGGCATCAATATCCTTAACTATATTCCCTTTTGCCAAGCCGCCAATGGCAGGATTACAGCTCATCTGTGCCAGAGATTCCACTGAAATTGTAAACAGAAGAGTCTTTGCTCCCATTCTGGCAGAGCTAAGGGCTGCTTCGCACCCTGCGTGTCCTGCTCCGACAATAATCACGTCGTACTTTTTGTCATAAACTAACATTATCCACCACAAGAAGCCGATGTTTCACGTGAAACAATCAACTTATCCACATTATTTTCCAATACAAAAATTATTGAAGATATTGGAAAGAATATCCTCAGTGTATGAAAGCCCCGTTATCTCCGAAAGGAGACGAAGGGAACTGTTCAATTCATATTCAAATATATCAAAATCTATCTCTGACTCATCAGACAGCTTTTCCACAGTGCCTAGAATTTTAAGAAAATATCCCCGCTGTCGTGCAGTAACCATGACTGCTTTACCGTATCGGTCTGAATCAGAAATACTGACGAGTTCACCACACTTTTTCAAAAGCTCTGCCATTCCTGAGCCATCCTTAACGGAAACAAGACAGTCATATTCAACATCACTGAGAAGAAGAGGGCAGTCAGACTTATTGACAACCACAAGCCTTTTCATACTGCTGGTGCTTTCAAGAACACTTTTGTCCTCATCATCCAGTTGTGTAGAACCATCCAGAAGAACAATCACAAGGTCGGCATCTTTTATGACCTCACCGGTGCGCTCTATACCGGCTCTTTCAACGGCATCAAACGTAGTACGCAATCCTGCTGTATCAACAAGGCTTACAGGTACGCCGTTCAGCACGAAACTGGACTCTATATAGTCCCTTGTGGTGCCTGCAACGTCTGAAACAATCGCACGTTCCTCTTTGAGAAGGTAATTCATCAACGATGATTTCCCCGTATTGGGTTTTCCCGCGATTGCGATACGGTAACCGTCACGCATTATTCTGTGGCTGTCATATGAAGCCAGAATAGCAGACAGTTCAGCCTTTAAAAGCTCAAGATTCTCAAAAACTATCCGTGCGTGGGCATCTTCGATATCCTCTTCAGGGAAGTCGATATGTGCCTCAACTATGGTCAGCGCATTTATAAACAGGTCTTTTATGTACTCTATCTCTTTGCGCAGACTGCCTTTTAGCTGTTTATAGGAATAATCAATGCCTTGTAAGGTTTTTGAGGAGATAAGCTCCGCAACGGATTCCGCCTGAGTAAGATCCATTTTTCCGTTCAGAAAAGCCCTTTTTGTAAACTCTCCGGGTTCCGCTGTGACAAAGCCCAGCTTTTCAAAATCCTTAAAAGCGGATGAAACAATAATTGGGTTCCCGTGAAAGGATATTTCAATAATATCCTCTCCGGTGTAAGAGTTTGGAGCCTTGAAATAGACAGCGAGAACATCGTCCGTAACACTGCCGCCGTATTTCAGGTTATAAACATGACGGGGCTGGATGCTTTTCACATCCGCCCCGTTTAAAAGTTTAAAGACCTCAACGGCTCTGTCCCCCGAAATCCGCACGACTATGATTGCCGAAGATATCAGCGGGCTTATCGCCGCATAAATGGTATCCATATTATTAAAGTGTAGCCTCAAATGCTTTCATAGTATTAGCAAGCAGCATTGCGATGGTCATAGGTCCCACGCCGCCGGGCACGGGAGTGATGTAGCTTGCTTTTTTCGCCACCTCTTCATATGCAACGTCGCCCACAAGTTTGTCGTTTACCCTGTTAATGCCTACGTCGATAACCACTGCGCCATCTTTAACAAAATCTGCCGTGACAAATTCAGGTTTGCCTATCGCCGCAACGATGATATCGGCCTGACGGCAGATACCTGCTATATCTTTCGTTTTGGAGTGGCACACTGTAACGGTGCAGTTAGCCTTGATAAGCAGTGATGTCATAGGTTTGCCCACGATGTTGCTTCTGCCTATCACGACGGCGTTCTTACCGCTAGTCTCTATCCCGTATTCTTCGAAGAACTTCATACATCCGTAAGGAGTACAGGGAAACAGTGTCTCCTCGCCTATGTTCATCAGCCCCACGTTAAAGGGGTGGAAGCCGTCTACATCCTTTTCGGGTTTGATGGCGTAGAGTATTTTTTTCTCGTCTATCTGCTTTGGCAGAGGGAGCTGAACGAGAATACCGTTGATGGTATCGTCGTTGTTATACTCGTTTACAACTGCCAGAAGCTCCTCAGTCGTGGTTTCAGCGGGCATTCTGTTGACTATGGATTTATACCCTGCCTCTTCACACGCTTTGTTTTTCATCCTTACATAGACCTGACTTGCAGGGTCTTCACCAACGAGAACTACGGCAAGACCGGGAACTCTGCCCGTTTTTGCCTTATAGCCGTCAACCTTCTGTTTCAGCTCCGCTCTCACCTTCGCTGCCAGTATCTTCCCGTCCATCACTGTTGCCATTGTCCTGTCCCTCCTTAACAACCGCAAAAGATATGATCTCGTTATCCTCTTCTATATCCATAAGTTTAACACCCATTGTGTCGCGCCCCATAGTGGATATATCAGAGACGTCTATTCTGATTGTTTTGCCCGATTTCGTTATCAGCATGACCTCGTCGCCGGGGCGAACCTGTTTTGCACCGCATACGAAGCCTGTTTTCGAGCTTACTCTGCAAAGTTTAACACCCTTGCCGCCCCTTGTCTGCACTCTGTACTCGGAACGGTCGGTAAGTTTTCCGTATCCGCCCGCCGTTACAGAGAGAATATAGGGATCGCCTGTGAGAACTTCCATAGAAACCACGAAGTCTCTTATTTCAAGTGTAATACCACGGACGCCGGTTGCGCTTCTTCCCATGGGGCGTACATCTTTGGATGAGAACTGGATGTTTTTACCGTCCCTAGTTGTGAAGATAACATGATCTTCGTCTGTTGTAAGATCTGCCGCGATGATCTCGTCGCCTTCGCGCATTTTGATCGCCACAATACCGCTTCTGCCGCTTGAGAACTCTTCAAGGCTGGTCTTTTTCGCAACGCCCTCTTTGGTGGCGAAGAACAGAAACTTATTCTCTATGTCTGTGGGCATAGGCAGAACGCTTGCAATCTTTTCGTCTGCTTCAAGTGTCAGAAGGTTAGAGATATGTCTTCCCTTCGCCTCTTTAAGAGCTTCGGGGAGGTTGTATACCTTGAGATAATGCACCTTGCCTGTGTTAGTGAAGAACATAAGACGGGTGTGGTTGCTTGTGACGATGATGCGTTCGATGAAGTCTTCATCTTTGCTTCCGGCACCTGTTTTACCCTTTCCGCCGCGTTTCTGCGATGTAAATGCGCTGAGCAGAGTGGATTTGATATAACCCTGATGAGTCATAGTCACAACCTTCTCTGTATTAGGGATGAGGTCTTCGTCTTCGAAATCCTGTACGTCGGCAGTGATTTCTGTGCGTCTTTCATCACCGTATTTCGCTTTTACTTCTTCAAGTTCAGTTTTGATAACAGACATCATAACGTGTCTGTTGCCGAGTATGCTTCTGTAATATTCTATATCTTTCAGAGTGTTGTGATACTCTTCCTGAAGTTTTTCAATTTCGAGTCCGGTCAGTTTCTGCAGTCTCATCTCAAGAATGGACTGTGCCTGAATCTCGCTGAAGCCGAATTTTTCGCACAGGTTGCGTTTAGCTTCAGGCGTATCTTTTGAAGACTTGATGGTCTTGATAACTTCGTCAATGTTTTCAACCGCTTTTATCAGACCTTCCAAGATATGCAGTCTGTCTTCAGCTTTTCTGAGCAGGAATTTTGTTCTTCGGGTAACCACAGTGACTCTGTGAGCAATAAACTCCTGAAGGATGCGCATAAGAGAGAGTGTGTGAGGTTTGCCGTCAACCAGAGCAACCATGTTAAAACCGAAAGAGGTCTGCATCTGAGTGAACTTATAAAGTCTGTTAAGAACCACGTCGGCGTTTTCGCCTTTGCGCAGTTCAATAACAACCCTTATGCCGTCCTTATCAGATTCATCGCGAAGATCCGTGATTCCGGTTATCTTTTTATCATGAACAAGTTCAGCAATTTTTTCAATCATTGACGCCTTGTTCACCTGATAGGGTATCTCACGGACTATAATAACGGGTTTGCCTGATTTGGTCTCTTCAATAACAACTCTTGAGCGAATAGTGATAGAACCGCGTCCTGTTCTGTAGGCATTAAGGATATCCTTTTTGCCCATGATAAGACCGTATGTGGGGAAGTCAGGACCTTTAACTATGCCGAGGATATCTTCCTCAGTATAATTTTCGTTGTCTATCATGAAGTTGAGTGCAGTAATAACCTCTGTAATATTATGCGGAGGAATATTTGTCGCCATACCGACAGCGATACCGCTTGTGCCGTTTATAAGCAGAGTTGGTACGCGTGTGGGAAGCACGGCAGGTTCATCAAGTGAACCGTCGTAGTTCGGTGTGAAATCGACTGTATCTTTATCGAGGTCGGAAAGAAGTTCGTCTGCAATCTTAGAAAGTCGAACCTCTGTATATCTCATAGCAGCGGCGCTGTCGCCGTCTACTGAACCGAAGTTACCCTGACCGTCAACCAGCGGATAACGAAGCGAGAAGTTCTGTGCCATACGGACGAGTGTATCGTATACGGCACTGTCACCGTGTGGGTGGTACTTACCGATAACGTCACCGACAATACGTGCTGACTTTTTATAAGGTTTATTATATTCAACACCCATTTCGCTCATTGAGTAAAGCACACGGCGGTGGACGGGTTTAAGACCGTCGCGCACGTCGGGGAGTGCTCTGCCCACGATAACGCTCATGGCGTAATCAAGGTAGCTGTTCTTTACGGATTCCTCTACGGTTATTCCGACAATTCGTTTTTTATCTTCCATTAATACACCTAGACATCCAGATTTCTAACGTTAAGAGCGTTGTTTTCAATAAATTCGCGGCGCGGCGCAACAACGTCACCCATAAGCAGAGTGAAAAGTTCGCTCGCAACTTCCGCATCCTCGATGCGCACCTGATAAAGGGTACGTCTTTCAGGATCTACAGTGGTTTCCCAGAGCTGTTCGGGGTTCATCTCACCAAGACCCTTATATCGCTGAATATTAAGTCCCTTCTTGCCGCGTGCCTCAATGAATCCTACGAACTCGGTAAGAGTCTCGAAATTCATTATCTCTTCGCCAACTTTAATTTTATAAGGTGCGTCACCTATCTCTTTCAGGAAATTACCAAGCCTGCGCAGCTCTCTGAACTCCGGAGTGGAGAGCAGATCAGTGTTTATCGCAAGTGTGTTGGAATTGCTTTCAAGAGTTATGTTGTACCTGCCGAACTCAGGGTTAAATCCGATATCAGTTTTAACGTAAGATTTCAGGCATCCGCCGTTTTCAAGAGCTGCGAACATATCTCTCACGAAGGTCTCTTCCTCAAGTCTAGTAAAATCAAGTCCTTCATAGGTTGCAAGAGCCTTTACAAGTCTTCTGCCGAAACCTTTTTTCTCATATTTTGTTACCATACGGTTCACTTTTATAAGGTTTATCAGAAGCTCTTTATATCTGTTGCGGTTTACACCGTGGATCTCAACGTCTTCCAGACCAAGGTCGAGCAGATAGTCCTCCATCTCGTCTTCATTCTGTATGTATCTCTCAGACTTACCCTTTTTAACTTTATAAAGAGGAGGTGCAGCAAGATAAAGATATCCGCGCTCAATTATCATACGCATATGACGGAAGAAGAATGTCATAAGCAGTGTGGAAATGTGCGCACCGTCGACGTCGGCATCGGTCATGATTATGATCTTGTGATAACGGAGCTTTTCGATATTGAAATCCTTATCACCGATGCTGGTTCCCAGCGCAGTGATGAGAGTTCTTATCTCAGCACTTGAAAGCAGTTTATCAAATCTCGCCTTTTCAACGTTAAGTATCTTACCTTTCAGTGGCAGAATAGCCTGAGTACGTCTGTCGCGGCACTGTTTCGCAGAACCTCCAGCAGAATCACCCTCGACAATGAATAGTTCAGAGTTTGCAGGATCCTTCTCCTGACAGTCGGCAAGTTTTCCGGGTAGAGTGGATACTTCAAGAACGTTCTTACGTCTGGTAAGTTCCTTCGCCTTGCGTGCTGCCTCTCTCGCTCTGTACGCCTGTAAAGCCTTATCGAGTATTTTTTTAACGATGGTTGGATTTTCTTCAAAGAAATCCTGAAGGAACCTGCTCATTACAGATTCAACAGCGTTTCTTGCGGAGCTTGATCCTAATTTTGTCTTGGTCTGACCTTCGAAAACAGGTTCATTAAGCCTTACGGAAATAATTGCAGACATACCCTCGCGGACATCATCGCCTGTGAGAGTCAGCTTCTCTTTTATAAGGTTATACTTGTTGACAAAGTTGTTGAAAACTTTTGTATAAGCTGCCTTAAAGCCTGCCTCATGGGTGCCTCCCTCCTCTGTGTGGATATTGTTGACATATGAGTAGAGGGTCTCGACATAGCTGTCGTTGTAAAGTATCGCAAACTCAACCTGAATCCTGTCATCTGTCATTTCAGAATAGTATATCGGTTCGTCGAGGATAAGAGATTTTGTCTTATTCAGGAATTTGATATAGCTGACTATACCGCCTTCCGCATGATACTCATCTGCATGATCGAAACGCTCGTCGCTTACCTTTATGCGCAGTCCGCTGTTAAGGAAAGCAAGCTCTCTGAGCCTTCTGGAAAGGGTTTCATAAGAAAAATCAAGAGTTTCGAAAATCTGAGCGTCCGGCTTAAATGTAATCTTTGTGCCATTCTTCTGAGTGTCGCCTATACGCTTAAACTCCGTAACAGGCTTGCCTCGTTCATATTTCTGGTAGTACACGCCGCCTTCTCTGCGGACGGTGACCTCAAGAAATTCACTGAGTGCGTTAACAACGGAAACACCGACGCCGTGGAGACCGCCGGATGCAAAATAAGAACCGCTGTCAAACTTACCGCCTGCGTGCAGAACGGTCATAACTACCTCAACAGTGGGTTTGCCGGCAGTGGGGTGCATACCGACAGGGATACCCCTTCCGTCATCTTCAACTGTAACAGAGCCGTCTATGTGGATAATTACGTTGATGTTGTTGCAGTATCCGGCGGAAGCCTCGTCGATTGAGTTGTCAACAACCTCGTAAACAAGGTGGTGCAGACCCCTGGAGCCGACTGACCCGATGTACATTCCGGGGCGTTGGCGAACCGCCTCAAGCCCTTCGAGCACCCGGATACTGTCTTCGCTGTAATTATTGGGAGTGTTCGTCATTTTTCACCTGTATCCTTATTGAATGTAAGTCAGAAAAGTAGTGATTTTTTACCCCGGTAACAAAAATCTGAGAGCTGGACGAAAACATCTCAAACACTTTCCTGATGCGGTTTTCGTCAAGTCCCGCTTCGAAGTCGTCCAGAAAGGTTATTATACCATTTCTGCCATTTTCTTCAAGCACTTTAAGCCCTGCAGCAAGGGTTAGAAGAACAAAGGTTTTCTTTTGACCGAATGATGAAAACCTGTCATATATTCTGCCTTCGGAAAGACAGTACAGTTTATCGCGGGATGCGCCGTAGACAACCCTTCTGTCCTCCAACTCCTTAGAAAGTATTTCAGTACGGAAACTGTTGGTTCTTATATCGAGCATAAAACCGTCGTTATCTTTAAGAAGGGAATAAAAGCCTCTGAGATGATTATTTATCTTCTCAACGGCTCCTTGCCTTGCCTGAGTGATCTTTTTTGAAACTGAGACTATTTTTTCGTTCAGAGCATCGATATATACTCTGTCAAGATGCTCCTTTTTTAGCTCAACGTATTTCATAGAATTTAGATGCTTTAATTCAGTGAGCCTGTCAAAGTGAGAAATATCAAGCTGAAAGGCTGTTCTGTCTATGAATCTGCGCCTGTCCTCCTGATCGTCTGATACAATCTGTCTGTATTCAGGTGAATAACAGATAACTGGGTGTTGCAAGAGGTATGCAGTTTTATTTGATATCTTTCCATTTTCATCGCGAAGGTCTGCTTTTGTATCGTATCGGTATCTGAAAGTTTTTTCATATCCGTCGTCTTCGCATTTTGCTGATATCTCACAGAAGGGCATATGAAAGCTGATTGCGCGGTTTACCGGCTGGGGTCTGAAACTTTTTAAGTTGAATAAAACATAAAGGGCTTCAAGAACAGAAGTTTTGCCGCTGCCGTTGTCGCCCTGAATGTAGTTATATTTTTTAAAGTCATAAACTGAATCACTGTGGTTTCTGAAATTAACGAGTCTGACCCGTCGTGTATACATCAGAACCTGTTGATGGAAATAGGAACCACAAGATATTTATATTCTCCTGTATCAGGAAGCAGGACTGCAGGGTTTCTATCCGCAATCATTTTCAGGATAAAATAATCTGTATCGATGTTATTTATCATTTCGACCATATGCTTTGAGTTGAAAATTATATCAATGGGATTTCCTTTGTATTCATAGTCTTCAACCGTTTCGTTGCCTGCGCCGTATTCAGTTTCAAGGCTGTAAAGAGTGAGGCTGTCTTCTTTGAAAGACAGAACCACACCGTGAGTTATTTCGCTGGTGATGGCTGAAACACGTTTAATAACATCGAGAAATTCGGAACGTTTGAGTCTTGCCTCTAAAGGAAATTCATTGGAGAACAGTTTTGTAATACTCTTAATGTATTTTTCTATCAGCTTGGAATAAATCTGTATCGTTCCTATTTTGAAGATAATCTGCTTTCTGTCTGTGTCAATTTCGACATATTCATCGTGTTCAAGTATTTTAATAAGTTCTATAACAGTTTTTCTGGGTATATTGATGATGAATTCATTAGCGTATTCATCGTCAAAAGTGATGCTGCTGGTTGCTATTCTCTGGAAGTCCGCTGCAGATACTTCCAGCTTGTTTCCGTAAACTGCAAGATGAGCACCTGTATATTCAATTTTTGAAGCGTCTGTAGAGATGCAGAAGCTGGTTTTCTTTATAAGGTCCAGAAGAAGAGCGCTTTTGATTTTGAGGCTGTACTCAGGAGTTATTTCAGCCATTGTCGGGAAAATTTCATGGCTTATAGTTGAGAGCTTGAAATTTGATCTTCCGGCACTGATATTGATTTTTGAGCCGTCGAAAAAGAAATCTATAACAGAACCGTCTGGAATCTCTTTTACGATATCAAGAAGTTTTTTGCCGGATACAGTAGCTATGCCGGTGGTTTCGACGCTTACGTCAAGTTTTCCGGAGAAACCGACCTGCATATCTGTTGCGCGCAGTGTAACTCCGTCCGCTTCTGCTTCTATATATATGTTTTGCAGAATAGTATTGAGGTTTTTGGGGCTTGTAAAGTTGTTAGCATATTGGATGAAAGGATATATTTCATCTTTAACCGCCTTAAAACGCATACTCATTCCTCTTATTCTTATATTTTTTTATTTAGTCGTAGTAATAATAAGCTATTTGGAAATTGTTGACAAGCGATTTACGCCAAATTTGTCAAGGATTTTTGCTTGTACAGAAATGTTGAAAACATGACAGTGACTTTCAACCGGATAAACATTAAAAGAAAAGGCGTAATTTTCATAAATAAACAATGTGGATTAAATTAAAACTTGTAAACACGGATAAACAATTTATAATCTGCTAAGATACAATCAAAGGGGAGAGTTTCCATGGATAATTCCGCTTCGGGAGCGTCATTCCATGCGCAGATAGAATTTGTGTTTATGCACAATGCAAGAACGCGCAAGATACCGCTCATGTTTATAATGAAGAACAAGGAAAGATTCAGAGGCAGAGTGATGGATTTCGATCCATACCATATCCTTCTGGACGATGCTGAAATTAAGATTCTGCTTTCGAAAAACGACATTGCAACAGTTGCCGCTGCAAAGACGGTTGTTGATATCGACTTTATATCTAAAATCTATTACAGCGCGCATCAGGGCAGACACCCAAAACACACGCGTCCGCCTATGCAGGATATCTTTCTGAACGAAGTTCGTAAATCCCGCTCTCCGATAGTCAGCTTTCTGATTAACGGAGTTAAAATACGCGGAAGCCTTATCGGTTTCGATAACTACACTCTGCTGACATCATTTGAAGGTCGCCAGCAGCTCGTATATAAAAACACGATTTCTACCATATACCCCATATATCAGACAGGGGAAATTATTAAATATGACGGCGAGAGATAATGGAAAATCTGAAAATTCTTGTTGTTGATGACGAAGAACACACCAGACTCGGTTATGCCGAGATACTTAAAATGGGCGGTTATGAGGTTGATATGGCTGTGGACGGTCTGGACGGACTGTTTAAGGCTGAGAAAGGCGGCTATGATCTAATTGTGACTGACTTGCGTATGCCCAAGCTCAACGGGCTTGAGTTTATGGAAAAGATGCAGGAAAGGGGGATCGTTGCGAAAGTGATAGTGATAACGGCTTTCGGTTCGTATAAATCCTTCAAGGACTCCGAAAATCTTGGAGCCTGCATATATCTGAACAAACCTGTTCGCGCCGCTGACCTCGATGCGGCTATCAGTGAGCTTTTCAGGAAATAATCTTCTGCTCGCACTCTTTCTGCATATCAATAAACGCGGCATCCTCGTCAAGGTTAATAACTTCGTGGGTGCCGAATCTTTTTGAGAAATATACCTGTATATCTTTCTCCTGAAAGAATTGTACAGCATATATTGACGGATCACCTGAGAACGTTTTTATACGTTTTTCATACTTCTTCGGAACCGCGGACAACGACTGCAGGTCGTCTGCAAGTGTGGCGCTGTCTGTCAGTGTATAAAAAACTATGTTGTCTATGGTGCTGAAGCGTTTTTCCGCATAGCCTATCACAGATCTTATAAAAAGGCGGAATCGGTTTAGACTGTTAAGTGCGTTCTGGTCAATATAAAGGTCGCATCCCTGCTTGCGGTATATGTTGAAACGCTTGAGTCCGTCATGTTTGCCGAGCTTAACAGTAATCTCAAGGGGCATCAGATCCATAACATCCGAACGTTCCCTAAGTTGGAGACGTTTGTCTGCGAGACCGGTTTTCATGAATATTACCGCAGTGTGGAAAAAAACTGTAAAAGATATTGAATCCGGCTGATGAAAATTATCTTTAATAGTTGTTTCAAGAAGATCGTCGCTTAGACCTATCACAGGGTTTTTGCCGTTAAACTCGCTCATTGAGAGCAGCCCGTCGTACCCTGTGTTAGTGGATTCCAATTCAAAAAGGTTGCCTTCGTCCATGAAATAAGCCTTCTCCATGGAATCAAGCGGGATAAGCAGGCGCTTACCGGGTGTTTGGTTTACAAACCGCATGAAACGCACCATATCCCTGTGGTTCTGTATTGGCTGGAGTACCTCTATGAGAAAAGTCCCAATATGGATTGACGTGTATATGACAAGATTGAAGAGCTCTTTGCCTTCAAAATAACAATCGTCCAGCATTATGATTACGCGCTCAACATCTTTTATGTTTATGTTGTTGTAAATGAAATCTGAAACAAGCTGTTTTTCAAGGAGTGTTTCAAGCCGCTCATTTGACTTTATCATCCCTTTTGAAGCTATATTTCCAATTCCGGCACTGTAATGATAATACTGTATGCCGTCAGGAAGCTGGATAAGCAGCAGTCCGTCGTTGGAATACGAATCATCCTGAACAAGATTTCCGTTTATATGGGAAATTATCTTTATAGTATCCTCCTGCCTGGAGGACTGTTCAGGAGCTTCTTCGGCAACGGGAGCTGCAACTTTTTCGGGTTGTGGTGTGAAAGCAAATGTTTCATGTGAAACACGTTCTTCAGGAACATATTCGTCGAGCGGTTCATCAATTAAATCGTCAACTATAAGCTCCGGCTCATAGTTTTCAGGAACTTTTACAGGCTCCGTGGCAGAGGTTTCGCTCTGGCTCACAAAAAGATCTGAATTGAGGAAAGGCTTGAATTCGTTCTCCTCAACCTCACCTGATTTTTTAACAATTTTCATGCTGATTATGCCGGGATTAACGTTTTCGCGTTTAGTGGGTTCCTGAGTGTCTACAGTTATGGCTGATTTGATTGAGTATTGACATGCGAGACGGATGCCGGCGTCCAGACTTGTTTCAGCAAGAACAAGACGTTCTTTTTTTGTAGGTTTATTGACATCGGGACCGGTTATCTTTACTTTGCATTTTCCGCACTGGCTGCTGCCGTCACAGAGCATCCTTTCGATAAGGTCGTGTTCGCGCAGAACCTTATAAAGATTTGAGCCGTGCTTTACCTCAAGAACTATGTTTTTATTGGCTATTGTCACTTTATACTTGCTGGTAAAAAACATATAAACCCCCGGATGTATAAACTAAATCGGAAGAAAAGCAGAGTCCTGAACACTCAAACTCTAATTTTATCAGAAATATGCTGATAAATCCTGAGATCAAACTCAGTAATTATAGCGGTCAGATGGTCGAAAATATCTGCCTGCACGTCCTCATAGAAACTCCAGTCAGTATCACATACGAAAGCGTAAATTTCAATGGGGAGTCCGTCGGGCGAGGGCGCCATCTGGCGCACGATAAGGGTCATTTCCTTGTGGATATTCCTATTGGTTTCCAGATAGCGCTTAACATAGGCTCTGAAAGTACCGATATTGGTAAGCCTTCGTCTGTTAATATCAGTTCCCGTGGGATCTATGTCATCCTGCAGTTTATTTGCCAGATAGTCCTTAATAATTTCGAAAGAACTGAGACGTTCTATATCATCAGATTTCAGGAACCTGATGCTGGACTGGTCTATAACGATTGTGCGTTTTATTCGCCGTCCGCCGGATTCCTGCATTCCGCGCCAGTTTTTAAATGAGTTATCTATAAGTTTGCTTGTCGGGACCGTTACGATGGTTTTATCAAAGTTTTCCACTTTTATGGTGTAAAGAGCAATATCTGTTACAACACCATCAACGCCGAAAGCAGGCATTTCTATCCAGTCGCCTTTGTGCACGGAATCGTTGAACATTATCTGAACACCTGCAATGAAAGACATTATCGTATCTTTGAAAATTAACATAAGAACGGCGGTCATTGCACCAAGACCGCTCAGTATACCCAGAGGAGATTTACCGAGGATCATGCAGACAGTGATGATTATGCCAAGGAAACCCACAACCACCTGAATCATCTGAACGTATCCTTTGATGGGTCTGCGGGCTGAAATATCAAACGTATTATATATTTTTATAAGTACAGAGAGCAGCCTGACTATGAAAATAGTTATGTTTGCAGCAATATACGCTGAAAAAATCTGAGTAACGTGTTTGGGGAGGCTGATTATGTCGGAAGAGTAGATAATTACCAGTGCAGGTGCTATAAAAGCGAGCTGTGAGAAAACGTTGGATTCAAGAAGAATGTCATCATAATTATTTTCGGTTTTCTCAAATAGTTTATGCAGATAGCGAACCATCACCTTTTTGATAATAAAATAGCTTAGAAAGGCTATTGCGCCCACGGCGAAATATTCTGATGATTCAACAAAGAAATCCATGAGACTTTTAATATACGGATTCATTAAATAATCACCTCAAAATTACCCATATCCGCAGTAAACTCTTTGGAAGGGTTCATTACATGCAGATCCTGTTTACTGAATTTGAACCACCGTACCGTGCCGTTATCAACATGGATATCGTCCATGTATTCCGAAATATCTTTTTCAGTTTTAACTGATACGGTGAAATTTTTCTGAACCTGTTTGATGACGATAAGTGTTTCCCCAAGTTCTGTAAAGTTTGTGGAAACGTAGACAGTGTTTGAGCCGTCGGCGCCGCGTTTCAGCTTAAAAAGAGTATCCCCGACATTTTCGTCCTTTGTTTTAAGAAACGACATAACCCCGTCTGCAATCACAAGGTTGGTGAGCTGCATCTTTGTTATACCGTCTTTGGCCTGACTGTCCCCGGTGAGCAGTGCACGGAATTTCTCGTCTCCTGCGATATCCTGATCGTTCAGCAGCTTGTTTTCAAAGGTGAGTCCGCTGTTTTTCAGAGCATCTTTCAGTGTCTGAGGAGTCATTTCCTCCATGCCGGTCCGTGTAAACTTACCGAACGCCTGCATAAACTTTTCAATATCAAAGCCTGAAACCTGCTGTTTAACGTACTGCGGATTAAGATTTTCCACCGGCAGTTTTGAGAAAGTCAGAAGGATGGAATCAGTCTGAATCTTCGCTTCTGCTATGAGTGTTTTGAAAAGCTGAGGGTCGAGCTTAACTTCGAAAAGAGTATCCTTTATGCTTACAAGGGTTTTTCCGTTATCAGTCATTTTAACAATATGAATTTCAACAGGCTCTCCGTCTGACGCAGGGAGCGAGTTCAGCGGAATTTTAAGAGCTGTTGCAGTGTTGTTGTCTAAAACTGCAACTGCCGGTCGTATATTTGTCTGTGTGGGAGAGTTCTGAACCTGTTTCTGGGAGTCTGTTTGCGGAAGAACAATTTCTGTCTTTTGAGAGAGGACGCGCACGTCTTTGACAACAGCGGTACCTATCTGCTGTCTGACCTCCTGGGTCTGCTGAGAGTTTTGGGGCGGTGCCTGCGGTACTGTCTTTGGCAGAGTCAGGTCTGTGAGTTCCGGTTTAACGGCAGACTGCTGATTCTGTGTTTGCTGAGAGATTGGCTGCTGCTTTGTGAAAGTATCCTGAGGCTGTGCCGCTGAGGGCTGTGTAAAAACTGTCGCAGCCTTTTCCGGCAGAGGCGGAAAAAATCTTAACTGTGCAGTGCCGTTAGGCGCTTTTGTGACAACCGCCTGAAAGTTTTTGGATGAAGGTTCGAAATCCAGCTCGGCAGACACAATCTTTCCCTTCACAGACAGAAGAAATCCGCCCGCGCGAAGTCGTTTCAGCACCTCAACGTTCGTTTCCTCACCCTCTTTAAGGGTGACCTCCTGTCCCTGTGTGTCCTGCTGCTGCAGTGGGACAGTCTGTTTAACTATTTCCATATCAGGCTATATCCAGTTTTCTGACTATCTGTACCTCTGTTGTGGATATTCCGAGTCTTGATGCGATCTCAGTATCCGGCAGACCGGAGCGGATCAGCTCTGCGATCTTGTCCCGCATTGTCAGCGGCTCCTGAGAGTAAATAGATTCCGCTGCGGCAGAGGGTTTCTGCTGCATGGCGTAATACTGTTTCAGTACCGGTTTTTCTTCCGGAACCTTTATTGTTTCAAGCCGCTTTAATTTATCTTCGGCAAGAGTTGAGATATCTTCAAGAAGTTCTTCTTTTTTTGCGATGGCGTCTTCAAGTTTGTCGGCTATTCTCTCTGATTCTATAACAAGCTCTCGCAGTTCCTCCATAAAAGGATAGAGATCTTTAGGGCTTACGTCGGCAAGGCTCTTCTGTATGTTGTGTATCTTTGTGAAAGCTATGAGCAGCATTATAAACAGGACACATATAAGAAAAAATGCCAGACTTATCAATGTAGCTTCAGACATTAGCTCTTATCCTTTTAAGTTTTTCACGCTCTTTTTCGAAAACAAAATGTACGATTGAATCTCTGGACGTTTCGTCAAGATGAGCAAAATCGGAGATGACAATAACACCTGCCGGAGCGTTTATCACCTCTTTGGCTCTGCAAAGAGCTGCGAAGATGAAGTTGCTTGTATATTTTGGCGTTGATTGTATGAAAAAACAGTCTCCGGGTACAGCTTTGTCCGTTGTGAAAATAAGTCCGGCGCCGCTCATGGCAAGCAGTCTGCATTCATAAAGCCCGTCAATACTGCTGTCGAGTTTATGCGCGAGCAGTTCGTCCAGCTTGCCGTCAATCTGCAAAAGCAGCTTAAAGATATACTGATTGGTAACGGATTCCTCCGAAAGCAGATTTTTAACCTGAGCAGTGAGGCTGTTACGGAAACGCCTGTTTATGTTGTCCGTCTTCTGTTTATAGTCCGCAAGTTCGCTTTCGTGAACGTGGCGGAATTCCACTGTCTCATAGGTATCTATGATGTGAAACTGTTCGGATTCATCCCTTTTAACATCAGATATGGGAGAAAGAGCAAGGCTTCCGTCAGAAAATTCTTTAACGGCGCACACTGCATAATGGAGCAAGTCTTTGTCGTACCACTCCAGACGGAGATAGAGAGCGTTTAGGGCGTCCTCTTCGGCAAGTCCTGCGGGGCGCACTACAAAAGATGCCGGATTTTCACTCCGGCATTGGATAACCTGAACTTTCTCAGAACTTATAACAATCAATTTACATAGTTGCATTCTTACGCTTCCAGATCAATAATATGTCCCGTATCTTTAACAAGGCGCCGCGCAATCTGCTTTTGGCGTTCATGATTTTTGCGCTGCTCCTGTTCCTGTTTTCTTCTTTCCTCGTCACCGATGGTTTTGCCTTCCGCTTTGTCGGTTTGGTTAACGGACTCGGCTTTGTGCTTAAATTCATTCTGCTGTTCATGGGTCACAACCATAGCCTTGTTGTCAGCGTTGCGCTGCTGCACATCCTGAATCTTTTCAGCTATGACTGTGTGTTGGATCTCAATGGGACCTATCCCATGATTTTACCCTCAGATCTTTTTGTAAATTATACCGCCGCCGAAGTTCTCCATTCTGAATGATTCGGAAATCTTGTTCAGTGTTTCCGAGTGACCCAGATATAATGTTCCGGGCATTCCGAGAGATTTATGAAACAGCTCTATAACCTTTTGCTTCGCAGGGATATCGAAATATATCAGTACGTTTCTGCAAAAGATTATGTCCAGTCTTCCTACCTTGACGCTCATCATGGGGTTAAGCAGGTTGCCCTGAAAAAACTTAACCTTGTTCATAATATTCGGATCCAGCTTGAAGGCGAAACCGTCTTTTGAAAAGTATTTATCCTGTATCATAGGCGGAACGCCTCTGAAGGATATCGTTCTGTAAAGACCCTGCTGGGCAATGTTCAGCACTTCCGTGTTGATATCAGTCGCCAGAATTTCTATGTTTGCCTTTGCAAAAAGACCCGCCTCGTTCAGAAGGATGGCAAGAGAATAGGGTTCCTCGCCGGAGGAGCAGGCGGCAGACCAGATGCGCACGCTTCTTTTGCCGGAGTTTAAAAGTTCCGGAATTATTGTTTTTATCATGTGGTCCATCTGCGCTCTTTCCCGCAGGAAATATGTTTCGTTGATGGTCACCTGATTGAGCAGAACCTCCATCTCCTCACGTTTCTTGGCATCGTATTTAAGGTAATAGATGTAGTCCTTAAAACTGGTGAAGTTGAGTTCCTGTAGCCTCTTGGACAGTCTGTTTTCAAGAAGATACTTCTTGCTGTCCGCAAACGAGATTGCGGCATTCTTATAGATGATGTCTTTCAGTTCCACAAACTCGTCGTCTTTGATTTTTATGGTTGCAGCAGTTATCATATTTCTTCCAGTACAGCCTGTATCTTGTCTTTAACATACTTGCTGTCGTCAACAGCCAGCCTTGATGTGAGCATAGCCCTGAATCCTTCCGGACGGAGCTGTTCAAGAATTTCCAGAGCTTTGTAGCGCACAATCCAGCTTGAGTCGTTTGCGAAAAGGTTGAGTGCTGCTTCCTTTGCGTTCTCCCTGTTGTCGTGGAGAAGTGAGGAGAGCACTTCCTTGCGGATATCCTCGTTTCCGTTGTCCAGAATACTCATATAGAAATCGCTGAAATCACCGGGAATCTTACCCAGCGCCTCGACAATGGCGAGCTTTACGTTTTCCTCAACCTTGTCGTAGCTGTTCATGAGCCTGTCGGCTTCGGAAGCGGAACATATATCTCCGCACGCTTTAACAGCAAAATAGCCGACCCATGCGTCTGTATCGGTGATTCGCGAAATTATATCTTCAAGTTTGTCCTTGGCTCTTATTTTTGCAAGTCCGCCGGCAGAAGCCTCGCGTATTTTTATGGATTTGCTGTCCAGCCCCTTTATGAGGATGTCGGATACTCCGCTTTTGTTGAAGGATGAAACGGCGCGGATGAGCACTGCCTTAACATCGTCATCCTGTTCATTGTCCAGGGCTTCTTTAAGCAGCCCGAAACAGTTGTCGTCGTTTATCAGCGTCATAGCCTGAATAGCGGCTATGCGGATGACCTTGCTGTGGCTGGAGAGCAGCCTGCCGAGTCTCTCGGCGTCAGATTCGTCGCTGAGCAGCGAAATTGAAGCCGCAGCAGCCTCAGCAACCTCTTCGTTTCCGGTTTCAAGTACCTGATAAATCTTCTGTTTGCTTCCTGAATCCCCAAACCAGCCGAGAACAAGAACCGAAGCCTTGACGATAAGCGGGATATCGCTGTCCAACTCCTGTTTGATGCGTTCCTCTGCGCTGTAGTCGTGAGCCTTTCCCATTGTAAGGATAGCGTAAAATTTGAGTTCGGGTTCGGGCATTTCCAGTATTTCAAGGAGCTTTGCGCGGAATTCATCGGAATACGAACCGGCTATAAAGTCCGAAACTCTGTCTGCATAATCAGGCTGAAAGAATTTTTCCATCAGCTCATCGGGTGTGTATGAGGAGAAGTCCTCTTCTATGGTGAAATAAGACGTAAGGTTCGCCATTTCCATGACCTGATAAACGTTATCGCAAACGTTTGAAATGATGAACTCTGCACCGATTTTGACAGAGTTCTTTTTCATGGCTATGAGCGCCGCGAGTGCCTTACTCTGGATGTAGTAGCAGTTTTTCAGATCAAGACTGATACGCCTGAGATCTTTAAGGTTCACGATTTCGCGCGCGGCATCTTCAAGGTCTTTGAAAGGGGCATCCTGTTCCACCATTATCTTGAGGAAATCACCGTATCGGGTGAATTTATAAGACATATATTACCCCAGTGCTTGAGCTTGCGTATCGTATATCTTGAAAACTTTGTCCAGACCTGTGAAGGTGAACATTTCGCGGATATCAGCTGACATTTCGCAGAGTTTCAGCTCTTTTTTAAGTTTGTTAACGCTTTTCAGCAGGTCGATTATCTCTCTGAGACCGGAGCTGTTCATATATACAACGCCTTTGAAAGAGATTACTACTGATGAAGCGGAGTTATAGAGGTCCAGTATGCCTTTTTTCAGCTCGCTTCCCGTCTGTGCGTTCACTTCGCCTTTAACAAAAACAACTTTTTTTCCGCCGTTATCCTGTACATCAAACATCTAAGATCCTCCTAAAGTTTTTTAAAAGCCAGTATCGTGATATCATCTTCAAAGGGGTGACCCTGTGTAAATGCTCTGACATCCTCCATGATGTTGTCGATCATCTCGCTTACAGGGAGCGCCGAAAACATCATGATTTTTGAAATAAGCTGGTCATAGCCGTACTGTTCGCGGTTTCTGTTCATAGCTTCGTTCAGACCGTCTGTGTACATGAAAACTATGTCTCCGCTGTCCAGCGTCAGTGTGCCCTCTTCATATTCTACCATATCAAACGCTCCGAGGAACATTCCGTGGGCAGAAACTTTTTTAACCAGCATTTCAGACTTGTCATACAGCAGCAAAGGGTTGTGTCCCGCGCTTGCAAAATTGCAAACGCCTTTAGCAGAATCAAGAACAAGATAGAACATTGTGACAAAATCGTTGGTATGGATGTTGTCGCAGAGGATCTCGTTCACCATGGCAACAGCCTCCGACGAGGAGATGATGTCATATGTGTAGGAACGCATTATGGCGCGTGTTATCGCCATGATAACGGATGCGGGGATGCCGTGACCGGAAACGTCCGCCACGCCCAGACCCCAGTAGCCGTTGCTCATCTCGATACAGTCGTAATAATCGCCGCCTGCATGTTCCGCAGGGGTATAAAAAGCGCCGAAATCATATCCGGGTATTTCGGGCAGCTTTTCCGGAAGCAGACTCGCCTGAATCTGCCCCACCTGCATAAGCTCTTCATCTATTATCTTATGGGCTGTTTTAAGTTTATCGTTCATCCGCAGCAGGTCTTCGTTCAGAAGCGCCATCTGCCGCTGTTTCTCCTGCAGAACGCTCTGCTGGGTCTTTATCTCTTCAATAAGTTTCAGTTCTTTTGTTGTGTCCCTTAATGATTCGACAATGTATTTGTCGAAGTGGTTCATGGTTACGGTCAGTTTCTTACCGCCTGCCTCACGGAATGACCGGACGTTTTTCGGATCCAGCAGGGGGCAGTCTTTGCATTGTTCTGTATAGCCGTAAACTTCGTAGCACTTTATGGTGGACATGCTTACATGGAAAAGTCCGCATATTTCCTGAAGCGCCGTGTTGGACATGTTGATGGAGAGGTCTGGATTAACAACCATAACGCCGTCGTTCAGAGAGTTTATGGTTTTAAGAATGAAGCGGTGCTCCTTCTCTGTTTCCTTTCTTTTAAGGTTAAGGATAACGTTGGACGCCTTCAGCTCTTTTGAATGGCGTGTCAGCTTGTCTATCAGCTTTTTTGTGCTGGTGATATCCGTCAGTATCTCCGCATAGGTGCCGTTGGGCAGAGTGATGAACTTTGCCGAAAGGAGTTTGCGGAATCCTCTGTGTGTTATGGTATCGTGTTCGATATCAATCGGAATCCTGTTTTCACGCAGCTTTTGGAGCTGGCAGTCTTTGCAGGGTTCCATTTTGTTGAAAAGAACCATATGGCATTTCTTGCCGTTCATCTTCTCCGGCGGCTTGCCTGTGAGGTTTTTCACCTGCGGGCTGCAATACTGTATCTGATATTTGTCGTTTACGACAAACACCACTTCGCTGATGTAGTTTAATATCTCTTTGATGTATTCCATTTTGCCCTACGGTGCGTTCTTTTCGAGCTAAGTAATTTAAAATTATGTAATTTTAAATTATAATCTTTAAAAAATCAAACTATTTGCATTTATATAAACATACCTTTCGGGTATATTTTACTTTTTTAACATCATAATGCCGAAAAACGCCGCCATGAAAACTATAATACCTATGGAGGTGTAAAGCAGTCTGTAGCTGAGGCTTTCCGCCTTGCTCATCTGTTCGTTGTAAAACTCCTCCAGTTTCGCGTCGATCTCTTTAAGGACGCCAAGCTCCCTTTCTATCCTCTCGCGGGAGTTGTTAAGTTCATCTTCGGATTCCATCTCTATGAGCGCACCGATATAGATTATCAGGCTCTCCTGTACGTTATAAATGGTCTGAGCGAGGTATTCAAATCTGTCTGTGAACTTATAGAAGAGTGTTTTGCGAAGCTCCGGAAGCAGCTTTGCCTGAACACGTTTAAATCTGTCCTTCAGCTCCGGACTCATGTTATTAATATCGTCGATGCGATCTATATCGTTAAGAATCTGTCGTGACATCACCACGTAATGGTCGCACATATCGGAAAGGGTACTGGTGTTCACGAATACCTTTTTGCCTTTCGGCGGGTTTTGTTTCAGATAGTTGCGTATCTGGAAAAAACCTGAAGCTATTTTTACGGTTTTCCGTCTCTTAACAGCTTTTGTGGGCACACGCTTCATATCAAGCGCTTCAAGGGTCTCTATAATGTCAGCGGGTGTGAAGATGTAGTGGTTTTTTCCGTCAAGTATATCCCTTGTGTCGTCGTCGAGGTTTGAATTTGTGAAGAAAAAGAGTTTTGTAAGTCCCTCTTCGTTCATGGTTCTAAGAACGTCTGAGGATACGAATCTGTCAATTTCCTCACCGTTTCTGGCTATCTCAATCCAGACCATTGCTGATTCTTCGCTTTTAGACGACCGCCAGAGCTCTATTCTGCGTTTACTCTCCTCGTCCTTGATACTTCTGTGGACTGTGAAGGTAAAATCATGCATGACTTCTGTAACATATTCATAAAACTTGTTAAGTTTTATGTTAAAGAAGTCCTGATAGGTTATTTTCTGTTCGCCGTTATCTTCGCTCATATATCACTGCGCGCCTGTTTAACGGCTGTCCTTGTGGTCTGTTGGGTGCGACGGGATATGCCGGACCCATTCCCATCATTTTTATTGTTGATCCTGGCAGTCCGTTTTGGAGTATTTTTGCTTTAACAAAGGCGGCTCTTTTATTGGAAAGCTCTATGTTGTCTTTGTATTCTACGTTGGGTATAACTCTCACATCGTCTGTGTGACCGATGATGACATATTTTTTATTTTTGTTCAGAGATCTGATGGTATTGATGTTGTCCTGTGTCAGTTTAGTATTGAACTTGCCAAGGTCGAAATAGATTATGCCGACCTCTTTCAGGTCTTTGTCCCTGATCCCGTTGGAGTCGCATTCTTTACCGTTCTTTTCAAAAACAGCCACAACATAGGTGTCTTTTTTGATGTTTTTAAGTGAATAGCTGTCGGAAACATCCACCTGTTCACCGTTTACCACCAGTTTGACAAGGGTCTGGCAGGGACCGGGTTTAAGTTTGAAATCCACGTCGGAACCGTCTTTGACAGACAGTTTGCCTATGGGCTGAATGTCGCCTTCGCCCAGTTTCGTAACATTTACTTCGTGGTCGGAAGGCGCCGTCTGTGCGGCATCCGTTCCTCTTGATGTATTTATGTTGGGGTTATAGGGTGCCCCCGGAGCGGATTCTTCAATGGAGAGTATCTGCCATCCGTTGAGAGCTACGTTCTCTCTGGCTTCCTCTTCAGATTCCGCCCATACACGCATTTGTGTCGTCATGTTCGAATCCGGGCGGGAAATAATAACGCGGTAAAATTTGCGTTCGTTTGCGAAACTATCTCCACCAGATAAAACGACGGAAATCAGAATTAGGCTTAGAATGCTTCGGAGAAAGGTCACGGTAATTGTTTTCATCAAGTTTAAATTGTTTTGCTGCTGCTTCAAAATCGTCACCTTTTACGACGTCAACGACGGTCAGTTCGTAAATAATATCTTTTCCGCCGTAATAGTGCAAAAATGCGGTGGGTTGGAGTTTCGAGGCGGTCTGGAAACGCCGTGTTTCCGTGACCACCTCGTAAATATAAATTTTAGCCGTTGCTGTACGGCAAAATATTAATACTAAACTAAGAGTTAGAAGAGTTCGCCATAAGCTCATCGATCTTATCCATCAGCATCTGCATGTTCAGAGGCTTCAGGAGGAAAGCGTCGATGCCTGCCGCCGAAATCTTTTTGCGCTCGGAAATCTCCGACCTGCCTGATGCTGCGATAATGGGCTTGTCGTAGCCTTTTTCTCTGAGGCTGCGGGCTACCTCGTAACCGTCCATATCGGGCATCATGATGTCCGTAATGACGATATCGGGGTCAACCTTGTCTATGACTTTTATGGCGTCCTTACCGCTTGTAACCTCTTTGGTCTCCATCCAGCCGGTGGATGTGAGCAGCCTGCTGATTATCTTGCGGTCGGTGGCGGAATCGTCGATTATCATAACTGTTATCTTGTTGTTGCTCTTTCTGCCGGAGTCGGCTTTCTTCTTTTGTCTGAACCTTCTGGGCATTTTGGAGGCTATCTCCATTACGCCTGCAACGTCTATGATGAGCCTTACGCGGCCGTCACCCATGATTGTGGCACCTGCGATGCCTTCATTTCCACTGAGGTATTCGCCGAGAGATTTGATAACAATCTCTTCCTGTCCGACAAGTTTGTTTACTATGAAACCGAGACGCTTTTCAGCTATACCGACGACGACGACGTATATATCCTCGTCATAGGATTCCTGAAACTCGTAAATCTCGTTCAGACGGATAAGGCTGAGTACGGAATCGCGGAGTTTAAGAACTTCGCGTCCTTCAAAGCTGTGTATCTGTTTTTCGTTTATACGCACAGTCTCTATAACGGAAACAAGCGGGATTGCGAGTACTTCGCCGGACACTTCCACAAGGAGTGCCTGAATGATGGCGAGTGTAAGGGGCAGCTTCATCTTGAAGCGTGTACCGTGTCCGATCTCTGATTCTATATTTATGATACCGTTCAGTTTTTCAATGTTTGTCTTAACAACGTCCATGCCGACGCCGCGTCCTGAAACGTCGGTTATCTGAGCCGCAGTTGAGAAGCCGGGGCGGAAGATAAGACCGTATGCGGTCTCGTTATCCATGTTTTTTGCCTCTTCCTGAGAAATGACGTTCTTTTCAACAGCTTTCTTTTTAAGCATGTCGGGGTCGAGACCCTTACCGTCGTCTTTAATCTCAACGACGATGTGGTTGCCTTCGTGATAAGCGGAGAGGTTAACGATACCTTTGTCGGGTTTGCCTTTTTTGCGTCTTTCCGCTGGAATTTCGACACCGTGGTCAACAGCGTTTCTTATCATGTGCATAAGCGGGTCGCCGATCTCTTCCACAACGGATTTATCAAGTTCGGTTTCTTCACCTGTTATGACAAGGTCTATATCTTTCTGCATGTCGCGGCAGAGGTCGCGAACCATGCGGGGGAATTTGTTGAAAACTTTGCCGATGGGAACCATTCTTGTTTTCATCACCGCAAGCTGAAGCTCTGTGGAGATGAGACCTATCTGTGATGTGGTCTCCATAAGCTGTTCGACCAGATATTCACCTTCGAATTTCTTTTCAAGCTCGCCGGAAATCTGACCGATACGGTTACGGCTGAGAACAAGCTCTCCAACAAGGTTCATGAGCGAGTCGAGGCGGGATACGTCCACGCGTATGGTCTGCTCAACGGCAACAGCGGCTTTTTTCACCTGCTCGACGCTCTCTTTTTTTGCGTTGGACGAAGCGGATGCGCCGCCGCCGCCCATTCCGAGTCTGCCTTCGTTGGCAAGTTTGAGTTTCGCAACTATTTCGTCTGTCACTGCGGTATTGGTGCCGTTTTTGATATCCGAAAGAATTGTCTTTGTAACGTCAACGAATTCAAGCAGAACGTCCATTATTTCGGGTGTTACCTGCATTTCGTTCTTTCTCAGCTTGTTGAGAATCTCTTCGGCATGGTGGGTAACGCTGCTCATTTTGTCGAAGCCGAGGAATGAGGAGGCGCCCTTCATGGTATGCGCTGCCCTGAATATTTTATTCAGAAGATCAAAGTCGTTTTTTCTGTTTTCAAGCTCGATAAGATCCTGATCGAGACTTTCGATTATTTCGTCGGTTTCAAGAATAAAGTCCTGTACAAGGTCCTGCATTTCGTTGTTCATTGCGTCCTCCGGACCTTACTGACCGAACTCTTTAAGGAGTTCGTCAACAAGATTCTGGTCTTTTAAAAGGTCTTTTTTGTCTTTTATCTTGTCAAGCATCTGAACGTCTATCCTGTTCTCTTTGATTCCGAACATAAGAACAAGGTGAGCCAGTCTTTCCTGAAGATCATAGATTATTTTAACAAGTTTATCTATTTTTTGCTTGGTGATATCCTGAAATTCCAGAGATGCTATGATATCAAAACAGGTGTCCTGTCCGCCGAGGGCTTTGTCGCGGAGTCTGTCGATGATTCCGCCTGCCTGCCCGTATTGTCCGGCAGCGACCTGATTTTTTATTGTTTGTATGTTTTCCCTGATGTCGTCTGTGATGAAATTTATCTTGTCAACGCATGTGAGAACGTTTTCAGAGGCGGTTTTTGAGTCTGCGATGATTGCTTTCAGAGTGTCTTCGAAACCGGGAAGGTCTTCATAGCTGTCTTCCACTGTATCGTACACGGCTTTCAGCTTGTTTATGGCTTCGCTGAAATACTGTGCGATATGATAAAGCTCGTTTTCAGCGTTAACGTCAACGCCTGCAACGTCATAATTTCCTTCGTTGATGTTTCTGGCTATGTCCAGAAGTTCGTTTATGTCTTTATAATCAGACATATCACAGTCCCAGAAGTTTGTTAACCTTCTCCTGAAGCGTATCCGGTGTAAACGGTTTAACAACATAGTTGTTAACTCCGCTGCGCAGCGCAGTAAGGATATCTTCTTTGGCGGCCTCAGTGGTCACCATAAGGATGGGGGTCTCTTTGTATTCGTCCTTAGCTCTGAGTGTTTTAACGAATGTGAGACCGTCCATTTCAGGCATGTTCCAGTCGGTGATTATCAAATCAACTTCATTTTTTGCCAGAACATCAAGACCTTCCACACCGTTACCTGCTTCCAGAACGTTTGTGAAACCAAGTTTGGTGAGGGTATTCTTGATGATTCTTCGCATCGTTGAAGAATCGTCAACTGTTATAATCACATGGTCATAAGCCATTATCGGGTCCTCCACCTGTTTATATACAATATATTATTTCCAAAACAGTTGTGACTGTCAATCTTTTAATTTTTTAATCCTTTCGGCACGGCTGACAATTTCCTTTATACGGAAACCGAAATAGCCGTCCACAATAACAACCTCGCCTCTGGCGATGACCTTATTGTTAATCACGAGTTCAACCGGTTCGTCTGCGGATTCGTCCAGTTCAATGATATTTCCCGATCCCATTGTGAGAATATCCTTTAAAAACATATTTGTCGAACCCATTTTTACACTTACAGGAACGTCAATATCAAGAAGCAGATCAAGGTTGCCCGGAGTGTGTCCGTGTCCGCCCCCGCCGATGTCGGGTATATGCATCCCCGCTTCATCGTCGGGAAACTTGAAAGCGGCTCCGAAATCCGGTTCCTCGCTGAGCGCAGCACCGGCAGAACTGCCGCCGCCGAACTCGTTCAAAAGCGTTATATCGGTATAAAAGCGGAAAGTGGTCTTAACTGAACCTATGCCCAGGGAAGCGTCCACTATCATATATTCATCCGCCTGAAAAAGCGCAGGCGCATCATTAATCATTACATCGTCTATTCTGAAGGAAACCTTAATTCCGGTCTTATCTTTAACAGGTTCTCCACATGCCGCCATAAGCTGAGATGCGTACTCTTTTATTGCATCCTTGTCGTCCGGTTCAAGCTGTTCCTTGCCGGGTTCATCCATCATCATCATGAGATTTGTCATGTATGTTATGTCAGCAGTGTTGAACATAAGACCTGCTTCCGCTCCGGAGTTTTCTTCCGTAATAAGGATAAGGGTCTGTTCCTCATAGCCGGAAGTAAGCTCATCGGGTCCTGCGGAGCTGACCTGTGCAAAGGAGAGGCTTACGTCTTTATCAATGGACATGCTGGAGATGGTGCTTTTGAACACATCCTGAAGGACATTTGTCAGGGGTGTATGTCTGCTGTCACTCAGCGGTGTTTTCATCGTTGTTCTCCGTTAAAAATTCGGTAATTTTCACAGCTTTCTTAACTCCGAGCGTGCCCACGGTGCCGAGGAATTTCTTTTTGTTGTTGAGGAATATCTCGGAAGGTCTGTCGCTTTTCACCTTGAACATGACAAGATCGCCCTTTGAAAGCTCAAGTATCTCCTCAATGCTGAGTTTGCTGTGCCCCATATAAACGTTTGTGAACACTTCAGTTTCGTTGAGGATGCTTAAAATCTCCTGTTCGTTGTCGCCGACGGCTCCCTTTTTGGCGCCGATGAGCCAGTCTGTTGAACTTATCTTGCCAAGAACCGGTTCAAGGACTATAGCCGGGATACAAAGGTTCATCATGCCAAGAACCTCGCCGAACTTTACCTCGAAAACAACAAGAATCACGACCTCGTTCTGGGAAACTATCTGTATGATATGGGGGCTGTTTTCCGACAGCTCCTTTTTCATGCGTATGTTTGGTATTATCTGGCGCCACACTTCCTCAAGGTCTTTGAGAATAAGGCTCAGAATACCGTCCATGATATGCTGCTCAAGGGTGGTGAGCTCCCGCGTGTTGAAAAGGGGCTTGCCCATACCTCCGAGGAGTTTGTCAACTATGGGGAAAACCAGTGAGGGGTTTATCTCAAGGACTGTGTTCCCCTCCATGGGTATCATGCTTATGATGTTAAAACTTGTGGGGTCGGGCAGTGACATGAGGAACTCGCCGTATGTCATCTGGTCAACGGACGTAAGGGTAATGTCCGTGATGGTTCTCAGATAATTCGACAGTGTGGACGAGAAGTTTCTCGCAAACTTGTCGTGGAGGTTGCGTATGGAGCGAAGCTGTTCCTTGCTGACACGGTCGGGTCTGCGAAAATCGTAGACGGAAATCTTCTTGGGGACGAAATCCAATTGTTCGACAGTATCATCCGACATCTCGTCATCTGTCGAGACAGTGGACAGCAGGGCATCAATCTCCTCCTGACTAAGAATATCCGCCATTTATCACCCGTTATTTGCAGTATGCAACGATTCGCTGGTATATCTCGTCCAGAGGAACGACTTCGTCGTGTATGTTCGCCTCAACAACAGCTCTGGGCATACCGTACACAACGCAGGACGCTTCATTCTGGGCAATCACGTTTCCGCCTTTCAGCTTGAGAAGCTGGAGACCTTTCATCCCGTCGGAGCCCATGCCCGTCATGATAACGCCGAGGGCATCTCGTCCGATGCTTTCAGCCACGGAGGCGGCTGTAACGTCAACGCTGGGGATGTGCAGCGAGTTCGAAGGTTCGGGGCTGAGTTCCGTATAATAGTGGGGACCCACTTTTTTCAGTTTCATGTGTATGCCGCCCTTTGCGATGTAGACGGTGTTGGGCTCAAGCTGTTCTTTGCCCTGCGCTTCGACAACGTGCACCTTGCTGAGAGAATCGAGTCTCTGTGCGAGGGATTTTGTGAAATTCGGAGGCATATGCTGAACCACCAGCACCGGAACGCCGAGGTCTGCGGGCAGCATGGGTATAACTTTCTGGAGTGACTGGGGACCGCCTGTGGAGGTGCCTATTATCACCAGTTTCTTTTTCGATGTTATCTTGGGAGCAGCTTTGGTTATCATGGGAGCCGCGGGAGCCGTCATGCCGGACGGAGCCATCGGCTTTCTCATGGTTCTTGCGAAGAAAGCCTTGCGTCTTCCGAAGTTTTTCACTTTTTCGCGCAGGTCGTCCTCAATTTTGAGCACGCCGAAACTGGCGAAGGATTTATCTTTCGGGATGAAATCCACGGCGCCGAGATCCAGTGCCTTGAGCGTAGCCTCAGCTCCCTCTGTGGTGAGCGAGCTGACCATGATGACGGGCAGCGGGTTTTCCGCCATTATTTTTTCCAGAGCCGTCAGTCCGTCCATTCTGGGCATCTCTATGTCCAGTGTGACAACGTCCGGTTTCAGTGTCTTTACCTTGTCAATAGCTTCAATGCCGTTGCTGGCTGTGCCAATGACCTGGATATCCGGATCTTTGGCAAGCATACCTTCAATTGCCTTACGCATGAAGGCGGAATCATCAACAACAAGCACGGTTATCTTATTCATAAAACTCCCTCAGTCTCTTCTGGAGCTTCGCCGCGGCAGCGGAGTGTATCTGTGAAACTCTGGATTCGGTTATGCCCAGAACCTCGGCGATCTCCTTCATAGTAAGCTCTTCGTAATAATAGAGCGAAACGACGTATTTCTCTTTTTCTCCCAGCGCGTCTATTTCCTCTGCGAGTTTTTCCACAAGCATGTTCCTCACGGTTTCATCTTCGGGGGTGAGCCCGTTGAACTTGATGAAATCCACAAGAGTGGTTTCTCCGTCGGGACCTATGGTCTCGTCAAGGCTGAGCACCTTATCGTTTTCCATAAGCTCCTGAAGCCTGTGCACCTCTGTTTCGGTGAAATCGCTGTTGCTGACAATCTCTTCGACACTGGGCTTAACTCCCTCCTTGCGGTAGTGTGTTTCCATGTGTCTTTCAAGCTGTTTCAGCCTTGTGCGGACGTTGCGCGGGAGAAAGTCCAGGTTGCGCAGAGTGTCCAGTATGGCGCCTTTGATACGTCTTTCGCCGTATGTATAGAAATTTACGTTTCTGTCTTTGTCAAACCTTTCCAGAGACTCTATAAGTCCCAGACAGGCGGAGGAGTAGAGGTCGTCCACATCCACGCTGTCGGGCAGAGTGGTGCTGATGCGCAGAACCCATGACTTGATCTTCGGCATGAACTCCGTAATGATCTGGTCTTTCTCTTCCCTGCTGAATTTGTTGCCGGATGCAGACTCGTATGGCGTCACATTATTTTCCTGAAGTTAATTAAAATACGGTCTATCATAAAAAACAGACTTTTCGCGATCATATAAATCGCAAAGAACATTATAATGTCCCTGATCATATAAGTCAATTTTACATCAAAAATTATGAATTTCACCACAAATGAGATCATGAACACCGTTGAAGACAACAGGAGCGCCATTTCCCTGTAAGAAAGATTCATACCGTCCTCCTGCGAAACTGGTTCACTTGAAGACTCCCCTCAGCTTTTCATAAAGATTCTGTTTTTTCTGCTCATTCTCAAGCTGCCCCGTTATCTTTTTTGCGATGGGCAGAAGGTCTTTAACATATGGCGACGTCGGAGCGAGTATACAGACGGGTTTTTGGCTTTTAACGGATTTTATCAGCGTTTTGTCCTCGCGCAGATAGCCCAGAAGCGAAAGCTCAACGTTAAGGAATTTCTGAGCAACGTTTTTCATGCTTTCAAAAATACCCTTAACACCCGCAACGTCGTCCACCCTGTTGAGCACAAAGTGAATCTCCTGAATGCCGTACTGGAAATGCACGACCTTCATAAAAGCGTATGCGTCGGTTATCGCGGTAGGTTCCGGCACTGTGAGCACAATAACCATATCCGCGACGGAAGTGAACCGTATCACGTTTTCCGAGATTCCCGCGCCCGTGTCGAACAGTATGAAATCATACTGTCCGTCCAGCAGAACGAAGATGTCCAGCAGCTTTTCATGCTCCTGTTCAGACAGATTTGAAAGCTCAACGAAGCCGCTTGAGGCTGGGATGACATCAACGCCGTAAACGTTGCGTTTTATGATGTCATTAAGGGTTGCCTCCCCCGTCAGATATTTTCTGATAGAGGCGGAAACGCTGATGTTGAGCAGAATGTCAACGTTGGCAAGTCCTAGGTCTGCGTCGAAGACGAGGACTTTTTTGCCTAGCTGTGCCAGCAGACATGCGAGGTTAACGGCAAAATTTGTCTTGCCGACACCGCCTTTACCGCTGGAAATAGAAAGGTAAGTCGCCTTTCTGTTCTGCTCCCATGCTTTCTTTCGCAGGCTGTGTGCCTGATCCGTCATTTATCGCTCCATAGGGACGGTATCTCTCTGAGCACCTGAGTAGCAATTTTTCTGCCATCAGGTAACTCCATATCGTCCGGTACATTTTGTCCTTTTGATAAAAGCATAACAGGTGTTTTTTTCTTTATCGGCAGATTTATCAGCGGACCGAAAAATTTTGTTTCGTCCAGCTTTGTGAAGATCATGTATTCCGGCATGAGCTTAGAATATCTGTCATATGTATCGGCAAGCTCCGCATGGTTGCAGCTCATTGAGAGCACCAGAGCCACTTTTATGAGGGGGCTGACTTCAAGAAATTTTCTCAGGTCGCCTATCTGTTCGTTGTCGAACTGGCTTCGCCCCATGGAGTCTATGAACACGTACTCATAATCTTTGAGTTCGTAAATCGTTTTTTCAAGCTCCGCAGGGGAAGATGCAACGCGCAGTGGTATGCTGACAATCTCGGCATAATTTTTAAGCTGTTCCACCGCACCTATGCGGAAATTGTCGATGGTTATCAGTGCAACGGATTTTTTGAGCTGAAGACTCAGGTTCGCCGCTATTTTCGCTATCGTTGTGGTCTTGCCAACTCCTGTTGGACCAACAAGCGCCAGCACCTTCTGTTTTATCATGGAGAAGTAGTCCTTTTCCATGGGTATCAGGTCGCCGAGAAGCTGCACGGAAAGGTTTTTCACCTGATTCCGGGTCAGTCCCGTCGCCGCACGTTTCTCTATTTTTTTCAGAAACTTGTATGCGATGTCATCATCAACGCCGTTTTTGAGGAGGATATTGTAAAACTCAAGCACAGGCTGGGACAGATCCACCACAAAGCTGTCCTTCATGCCGGACTTTATTTCCATCATCTGACGCTTGATTTCCGCTATATCGCTGACAAGCCCTTCAAACTTGTTGAGTCCGAGGGTGTTTATTATTTCCGTTATCTTGTCCGATTCTGATTTCTCCGGCACGGACGGCTTGAACTGCTGGGGCTTATAAGTATTTGCGTATGGGTTTGCAGCGGCGGGGGCGGTTGTTTTAACGCCTGTTTTTTTTGCGTTTATTACCCGCTCGTCGTCTTCAATTCCGACAGTCACCTCTATGATAGGGCGCGAAAATAGACCGAAGCTGTTGTTCTTAACCACCTTGCGGGTGGAGAGAATCATAGCTTCCGGACCAAGCTCCTCCTTTATGAGCTTCATGGCCTCCTTCATATCGAAGACTTCGTACTTCTTGATTCTCATATATTAATCTCCAGCATACCGAGGCTTTCAATCCTTACGCTGTCGCTTATCTCATTATGGGACATAATATTGATGTTGTGAACGAATTTTTCAACAAATCTCCGCATTGGCAGCCTGATAGGCGGCGAAACAATAAGCACAGGCGGCAGGCTCTTTGCGATGCACTGGTCGCTCTTTTGTATTATAGCAGAGAGAATCTTCTGTGCAACGGAAGGGTCTATGACTATTTCCTGTCCGTCGTCCCCTTTCTGTATGTTTGTCGCTATGAACTGTTCCACCTTTGATGGGAGGGTGAAAACATAAAGTTTTCCGTCCGCGGCGAGGAAACTTTCGGTTATCTGGCGTTTTAATACGGCGCGCACCCGTTCCGTCAGGAAATCGGGGTGTTTGTTCTGCATACCGTAGGTTGCCAGTATCTCCAGAATCGTCTGTAGGTTTCTTATGGAGACGCGCTCTTTCAGCAGAGCCTGCAGAACCCGGTTTACAGTGCCGAGGTCGAGTATCGCCGGAATAACGTCGTCCACCAGCTTGGGATATTTCTCCTTGAGCTTGTCCAGAAGCTCCTGAGTCTCCTGTCTGCCCAGAAGTTCGTGGGCGTTGGATTTGATTATCTCCGTGAGGTGCGTCGCAATTACGGTTGACGGGTCAACTATGGTGCAGCCTTCAATCTCCGCCATTTCTTTGACAGCCTCGTCAACCCATTTGGCCTCAAGTCCGTATGCCGGTTCCTTTGTGGGTATTCCGTCGAAATTGGCGACTGTGCCTTCGGGGTTCATTATAAGGAACTTATCAGGAAATATTGAGCCTGTATTTATCCTTACGCCTTTCAGCATAACGGCATATCCGTTTGCGTCAAGCTGTAAATTGTCGCGTATGCGCACAGGAGGCACTATGAAGCCCATTTCAAGTGCGAGCTGACGACGGATAGCCTTTATGCGGTTGAGCAGTGTTCCGCCCTGGTTGGCATCAACGAGAGGGATGAGTGCAAAACCTATCTCCAGTTCGAGTATGTCCATCTCCAGCAGGCTTTTCACCTCGTCCTCTTCCGGAACGGGTGCTTTCGCTTTTTCCGTTTCCGCCTTTTCCAGTTCTTTTTCCTTCTCTTTCCCTGAGGTTTTGGTCAGCCTTGAAAGATATATGAACAGAGCACCCAGAAGGATGAACGAAAGTTTAGGCATACCTGGGATTATGGCGAAGAACAGAAGTATGCCGCCTGTTATGCCCATAACCTTGGTGCTGTTGAAAAGCTGACCGACAAGCTGACTTGAAAGGTCGCCTCCGGAACCTGCACGGGAAACAATAAGACCCGCCGCGGTGGATATAATCAGTGAGGGTATCTGCGAGACAAGACCGTCGCCGATGGTCAGGATGGTGTATCTCTGCGCTGCTTCAAGAACCTCCATTCCGCCCTGAACAACGCCTATCACCAGACCGCCCAGAATGTTGATAACTGTGATGATGAGACCCGCTACGGCGTCTCCGCGAACGAACTTACTGGCACCATCCATAGAACCGTAGTAGTCCGCCTCCCTCTGTATGTCGATACGCTTCTGTCTTGCCTCATCCTCGTTTATCATCCCGGCGTTAAGGTCGGCATCGATTGACATCTGCTTGCCGGGCATTGCATCCAGTGTGAATCTGGCTGCAACTTCCGCGATACGGGTTGAACCTTTGGTGATAACCATAAAGTTGATGATAATGAGGATAAGGAACACTATAATACCGACGGCATAGTTACCGCCGACAACAAACTGTCCGAAAGCACGTATAACTTCACCCGCAGCATCCTCTCCCTCGTAGCCGTGGAGAAGGATAACTCTGGTGGTCGCAACGTTCAGAGAGAGTCTGAACAGTGTGACGATCAGAAGCACTGTGGGAAATGTGGAAAATTTCAGCGGCTGGTCGGAGTGTATCGCCACCATAAGTATGATGATAGAGAACGCAACGCTGGCGGTGAGCAACAGGTCGAGCAGAATAGCAGGTACCGGCAGTACCATCACGGCGATAATAGCCATGAAAAAGACTGAGAATGAAATCTCCTTCTGCTTTAGTATGTTCAAGTATTCTTTGGCGTCAGCCATCTATCACCTTTTTTGCCGTTTATATGCGTCGCTCTACGTCGTCATATTCCGTTCGCTCGCAACACATACAGAGTACGTATGCTTTTGCTCGTCTCACGAAATTTTCCTTGTATAGCTTGCATCTAAACAGCAAATTTATAAGATAAGGTCGTCTGCTATTTCTTCTTAAATTTATCCACAAGTGCAAGAATTTCCGCCACGGCTTTGTACAGATTTTCAGGTATTTCATCCCCTATGTCAACCGTTTTGAAGAGAGAGCGGGCGATGGGCGGATCCTCGTGCACGAGGATGCCGTTTTCCTTTGCAACTTCTCGTATTCTGAGCGCCATAAGTCTTTGACCTTTTGCAAGGCATACCGGTGCTCTGTCCTGTCCGATGTTGTAACGCAGGGCAACGGCATAGTGGGTGGGGTTTGTTACGACAACGTCAGCCTTCGGCACATCCTCCATCATCCTCTGACGCGCCAGTTCTCTCTGTGCCTTGCGTATACGCCCTTTTATCTGCGGATCTCCCTCCATCTGCTTGTGCTCATCCTTGACCTCCTGCTTGGTCATTTTCAGATCCTGCTTGTGCTGATAACGCACGTAGGCATAATCTATAAGCGCCATAACCAGAGCCAGAAGGCTTATTTTCCATACAAGCTCATACATGAGCGAACCGAAATATTCGATAATATCCTGAATATCCGCATCGGCAAGGGTGACTATCGTTTCAATTTTGCCCTTAACTATGAAATATGCAAACCAGCCTACCACGAAAATCTTAAAAACAGATTTGATAAGCTCAACGAGACTTCTTTTTGAAAAGAATCGTCCGAAACCGGTGAAAGGGTTTATCCTGTCCAGTTTAAGTTCCAGAGCCTTGGGCGTGAACACGAAGCCCACCTGCATTATGTTGGCTGCAACGGATATGAACAGCAGCAGTCCCATAAAGGGTGCGACAATGAGTCCCGCCTCTTTGGTGCAGAAAACCAGAAGCCCCATAAGACTGTCTACGGAAATGTTGTGGTCCTCAATAGTAAGCAGTTCACGCATGAGTCTGCCGAATCCCCGCATGAAATACGGTGCATAAAAGTGCAGAAACACGGCGCTGGAAAGGAGTATGAGAGCGGTGGAAAGCTCGCGGCTCTTGGGTATGTTTCCTTCTTTGGCGGCGTCTGAAAGCCGCTTCCCCGTTGGGTCTTCGGTTTTGCTTTCGTCGGCCATATCAGAAATACCTTATGAGGTTTGCAACCTCTTCAAAATATCTGTGCAGGAGCTTTTCAAAGACTATGTAAAAATAGCTCATCCCTATGGCGAGAACCGTCATGCCGACGGAAATCTGTATGGGAAATCCTACAATCATGAGGTTTAGCTGCGGTACCATACGTCCCATGATCCCCAGCACAAGCTGGAGTATAAGAAGCGTTATGAAGACAGGCGCGGTTATTTTAAGCGCCGTTATGAAAATGGTGGAGAACATCTTCGTTATATAAAGAAAAGAGTCCGGATTGATGGCGTGTATGCCGACCGGTATCGTGTCAAAGGATGCCCGTATCGCCTGAATAAGCAGAAGGTGCCCGCCTACTGCTATGAAGATAAGTATCATAGCAATGTTCATGAATTGGGAAATGATGGATATTGAGATGTTCGCCTGCGGGTCGAAAACGTTGACCACACCAAAGCCCATCTGCGTACCTATTATCTGTCCGCCGAGCTGTACCCCTATGAACAGCATCTGGGAGAGCATCCCTATGCACGCGCCGAGGATAACTTCTCTGCCTATCATAAGGATGAGCATGGGTCCCGAAGGGTCGGGCATGTCCAGCTTTTTTACGGAAGTATATATTATCATGGCAAAAACCAGTGAGAAAAGCATACGGATATGCGGTTTGATGACGTTGCTGCCGAAAACCGGAGCGGTGAACATTATCGCCGCCGTGCGTATCATAACCATAAGAAACGTGACAAAAAGGGATGTGTCGTATAAAAAGTCGAACATGACACATTCTATTGCCAGTCACAGAGAATTACA
Organism: Seleniivibrio woodruffii; assembly: GCF_029267515.1. Classification (GTDB taxonomy): domain Bacteria; phylum Chrysiogenota; class Deferribacteres; order Deferribacterales; family Geovibrionaceae; genus Seleniivibrio; species Seleniivibrio woodruffii_A. The sequence continues at coordinate 219,433 of NZ_JAJUIS010000001.1, read as the reverse complement.
ACGGATTTCAGGAAAAAACACTTTCATTTGTGCCGCCGTTATGTAAAATTATAGATGGGAAAGATTTTATCGAGGTTTTTAATTGTCCAGAATAAGTTTTGAAGACGGATGCAGGATGCTTGCCGATGCCGATTTTTTCGAGCTGGCGACCCTTGCGGACGAAACAAGAAAACGGATGCACCCCGAAGGCGTAGTTGCGTATGTTATAGACCGCAACATAAACTATACGAACATCTGCACCTGCAAATGTTCGTTCTGTGCCTTTTATAAAGATATAAAGGACGAGGGCGGATATGTCATAAGCCATGAACTGCTCAGATCCAAAATAGACGAGACAAAGGCGCTGGGCGGTACACAGATACTTTTACAGGGCGGTCTGCATCCCGAACTGGGCATAGGTTTCTATGAGGATATGATGCGCTTCATAAAGGAACAGGGGGTCTGGATACACGGACTTTCTGCACCGGAGATAAGCCACATCGCAAAACTTGAAGGAATTTCCGTTGAGGACACCATAAAAAGACTGGTCGCCGCCGGGCTGGATTCCATTCCCGGAGCGGGTGCGGAGCTGCTGGTGGATTCAGAAAGGCAGCTGGTAAGCCCTAATAAGATATCTTCCGATAAATGGCTTGGGGTGATGGAAACGGCGCACGGACTCGGTTTGAAGACCACGGCAACAATGATGTTCAAAAAAACGGATAAAGTTGAGCATATCATCGAACATTTTGATAAGATAAGGAGTGTACAGGACAGAACGGGGGGCTTTACGGCTTTTATCCCGTGGCCTTATCAGCCTGCGAACACTGAACTGGGGGGCGAGAACGTCTCCGCTGTGGAATATCTGAGGCTGCTTGCGATGGCGCGTATCTATCTGGACAACGTGCCGAACATTCAGGTATCGTGGGTCACTCAGGGTCCCAAAATCGGACAGACTGCGCTTCGTTTCGGCGGAAACGACTTTGGCAGCCTTATGATAGAGGAGAATGTGGTGGCTGCGTGCGGCGTGGGTTTCCGCATGAGCATCGAAGAGATAAACAACAATATCCGCAAAGCGGGATTCATCCCCGCCCAGCGGGATATGCAATATAACATTCTGAGGTATTTCGACTGAAAAGAGAGTTTCTGGAGGTTCTCGTTGAGATCTCCGAAAAAATGAACAGCATGTTCGAACTGCACAACCTCCTTCCAGCTATCATAAACATAGCGAAGGAATATCTGGGGGTAAAGCGTATCTCCCTGATGCTCATAGAAGATGAGTATCTGAAGATGTACGCCCACGCAGGATTTGAGGTGGATCACTCGTCGGTACACATCCGGCTCGGCGACGGAATAGCCGGAAAGGTTGCCAAGACCGGAATAGAGGTGATGTCAAACAAAACAGATACCGAAAACGACGTTCTCGGTTATCAGACATCTTCTTTTATGTCCGTTCCGCTGAAAAAGGGTGACAAAATCCTCGGCGTGCTCAATCTTACAGATAAAGAGGACGATTTTTTCACCGAAGACGATGTGAAAATTGCACGTTATATCGCCTCTCAGTGTGCACTGGGGGTTGACAGATTTAACATGTACAGCGACATGCGAAAAAGTGAAAATCTCAGGGTGATAGGAACGCTTAATTCCGCCATTGCCCACGATATAAAGAATCTGCTGAATATTGTTCAGTCTTATCTGGAACTTATGGCTCTGGAAAAAGATATCAAACCGGAGATGCAGGAATATATTGATGCAATCCACTCCGAGGTTAAGCGGATTCACGGGCTTACAATGGATATTCTGGATTTCTCCAGACAGAGGGTTTCGATATCAATAGAAACCTTCCGCATATCCGAGCTGTTTGATGAAATCAGAAAACATGCTAATATAATGACCAGAGATACTGACATTCATGTAGATGTCAAGGTTTTGGACGATATTATAATGAAGGTGGACAGGGGCAAGATTTTCAGGGTGATTTTCAATCTTGTCTCGAACGCCATAGATGCTCTGCCCGGTACGGGTACTGTGAGACTCACCGCCGGAAAAGATGGAGACATTTGTGTCATCAAAGTGAGAGATACCGGAAAAGGGATATGTAGCGAAAATATAAAAAAGCTGTTTCTGCCCTTTTTCACCTCCGGCAAAACCAAAGGAACCGGACTGGGGCTTGCCATTGTTAAGATGATAGTTGAAGCTCACTGCGGTACAATCGATGTGGATTCGGAAGAAGGGGTGTACACCGAATTTACCGTGAGGATACCATTTAATTATGAATCTTTTAAAGAATTACACAGGCAGGGATGAAAAAGAACTCGTAAGGCTCATGTCTGAAAGATACGGTCTTGAGGGTGCTGATTTTATTACTTCGCGGGATGAGCACGGAAGGATAATCGTAAAGGTTGTCAGTGATAAGGTTGTGTCTCCTGCCCTGGATGTCAGGGTCACGCCGGATGGTTTGCGCGCATATCTTGACGTTTATCCCGGAATAAACACCGAAAGCAAGGTGACAACCGACGACATCATGGTGCTGTTCCAGCACGAAAAAATTACAGTAAATATCAACCGCGAGGCGATAAACAATGTGGTCAGACTCGCCGGAGAGGGCGGCATATCCGAAAAGGTTCTCATTGCCGAGGGTGTTGAGCCCATTTCAGGCAAGAATTCGCAGGTTGTTTTGAATTTTGAACCCATAAAAAACACCCCAAGGATACTTAAAAACGGCAGGGTGGACTATAAAAATGTTGATAACATAAGGGTTGTTAACGAAGGCGACCTGCTTTTGACCAAAAAGCCGGCCACTGCCGGGGTCAGAGGTCTGACTGTTCGTAACGAGGAGATTCCCGCAGAGGCGGGCGTTGACACGGAAATTTACGCCGGTGAAGGCGTGCGTGTGGAAAACAACAAAACCGAATTTTACTCTATGACCGACGGATGCGTGACTTTCACACGCAACACGCTGGAAGTCAGCCCCGTATACACCGTCAGAGGGGATGTTGACTACGGCACAGGAAATATAGTATTTAACGGCAGCGTATATATAAAGAATGACGTGCTGGCAAATTTCTCCGTTAAGGCGGAGAAAGATATCTATGTCGAAGGGGTCGTTCAGGATGCGGAGCTTATAAGCGGCAGCAATATCATTGTTAAGCTGGGTATCCGCGGAGAGGGCAGAAGCGTTATAAAAGCGAAGGGAGATGTTTTCTTCGGATATGCCGAAAACGCCCACATTGAGGCGCGCGGAAATATCGAGGTGCTGAAATACGCATACAACTGCCGTCTGCGGTCAGGTGGAAGGATAGAGGCTGTCAAAGACCCCGGCATAGTGGCGGGAGGCGAAGTTACGGCTTTCGAAGAAATCCGCATACTTCAGGCGGGAACAGTTGGCAATTCAAAATTTACCATGAGCGTCGGCACAAAGTTTTATTTTGAAAGAGAACTGGAAGAACTTAAAACAAATAAAGATAAATATGTTGAAAACAAAGCGAAAATAGATGAGTTTCTCGGAGGGGTTAACCTTAAAAAGAAAGAGGTGCTTGAAAATCCTAAAGTACGGCAGCTCATCGCGCTTAGAAAGCAGTTGGACGGAAAGATAGCGCTGGCGGATGCCGCCATGAAAAAGCTGATAAGGGAAGCTCATCACCCCAGACCTAAACTGAAGGTGCTTGGTGAACTTTACGGCGGACTTGACGTTCAGGTATACAGAGAACGTGTATCAATCAGGGAGAACCAGAGGAACATGGTCTACTACTTCGATGATAAATATCAGAAGATAACGGCGATTTCACTGGAAGACAAAGACTGGAATGATGAATGACCATATAATTATCAAAGGTGCAAGGCAGCATAATCTAAAGAATATCAATCTGAATATTCCGAAAAACAGGCTGGTGGTTATAACGGGTGTTTCCGGTTCCGGAAAATCCACTCTCGCCTTTGACACTCTATACGCAGAGGGTCAGAGACGCTATGTGGAATCTCTTTCCGCATACGCCCGCCAGTTTCTGGAACTTATGGAAAAACCGGATGTGGATTCAATTGATTTCCTGTCGCCCGCAATCAGTATCGAACAGAAATCCATCAGCCGCAACCCGCGCTCAACTGTCGGCACCATAACGGAAATTTACGACTACATGCGTCTGCTCTGGGCAAGGGCGGGCAAGGTGCACTGCTATAGCTGCGGACGTGAGGTTGCAAGCTATTCCGTACAGCAGATAGTGGACAGGATAATGGCTCTCGGCGAGGACGCGAAGGCGGAGCTTATGGCACCCGTTGTCCGTGGGAAAAAGGGCGAATACAAAAAACTCTTCGAAAAACTGCTGAAAGACGGTTATGTCCGCGCATACGTTGACGGTGAGATGAAAAGGCTGGAAGAGCCTATCGAACTGGACAGGAACGTTAAGCACAGCATCTCCGTTGTCATAGACAGGCTCAAAATAAAAGAGGGCATAAAGCGCAGGCTCACGGACTCTGTGGAGACGGCGCTCCGTCTTGGCGAAGGGCTCTGCGAAGTTGCCGAAGAAGACGGCGTGACCCTTTATTCACAGAATTTCACCTGTCCCGACTGCGACATAAGCATCGAAGAAGTGGAACCGAGAAGTTTCTCGTTCAACAACCCTTTCGGTGCCTGCCCCGAATGTGAGGGACTGGGGGAAATGCAGGTTTTCGATACCGACGCCATAGTTCCCGACCCGAAACTCAGTGTCCGCGAAGGCGCTCTGAAACCATGGGAACAGTTCGATAACTTCCATTATTACAATACGCTTGTGGCGCTTTCCGAACAGTTCGGGATAGATATGAACAAGCCTTTCGGCACACTCGACAGGAAACATCAGGATATCCTTCTGAACGGTATGGAGGAGCCTGTCAAACTGTACACCTTTAAGGGTGATAAAAAAATTCCCTATGAAAAACGTTTTACAGGGGTATTCGGCTATCTTAAAGAGAAGCTGTATACCGGAACCATGGCAGACAAGGAATTCGCCAAGCAGTTCATGTCGGCACAGGAGTGTCCTTCCTGTCACGGCAGCAGGCTTAAAAAAACAAGCCTTGCGGTTCGAATCGGCGGGTTGAACATTGCCGAAGTCTCCGCAATGAACGTTAAAGAGGCTCTGGATTTCTTCTCCGTTCTTGAGTTTGACGGCTTTATAAAAGAAGTTGCGGATAAGATAATCACGGAGATAAAACGCAGACTGGCGTTTCTTAACGATGTCGGTCTGAACTATATAACCATTGAGCGAAAGTCAGCCACCCTTTCCGGCGGAGAGGCGCAGCGTATCAGGCTCGCAACCCAGATAGGTTCGGGGCTTACGGGGGTGCTTTACGTCCTTGACGAACCGAGCATCGGTCTGCACCAGCGAGATAACGATATGCTTATAGAAACCCTGAAAAACCTGCGCGACATAGGCAACTCGGTTATCGTCGTCGAGCATGACGAAGACACTATAAACGCCAGCGATTTCGTTATAGATATGGGACCCGGTGCCGGAAGAAAGGGCGGCGAGGTGGTTTTTATCGGTCATCCCGAACTGCTGAGGCACAGCGAGACATCGCTGACTGGCATGTATATGTCCGGACGCAGAGTCATAGAGGTTCCGGCTGTGCGCAAAAAGTCCGACGGAAGATATATAGAGCTTAAAAACGCCACAGAACACAACCTCCGGGACGTCAGCGTTAAGATCCCGCTGGGACTTATGGTCTGTGTTACGGGTGTTTCCGGTTCAGGCAAATCAACGCTGATAATGGATACTCTTCAGGCGGCACTGAAAAAAAGCCTGCTCGGAACGAACATGAAGACCGGAGCTTTCGGCAGCATCACAGGCACTGAGCATCTTGATAAGGTTATAGATATAGACCAGTCTCCCATAGGCAGAACACCGAGATCGAACCCGTCCACGTATACAAGTCTTTTTTCCGATATCCGCGAGCTGTTTGCCATGACTCCGGACGCGAAACTGCGCGGATATAAAATAGGGCGTTTCAGCTTCAACGTTAAATCGGGACGCTGCGAAACCTGTCAGGGCGAGGGATACATCAAAATAGAGATGCACTTTCTGCCGGATATGTACGTAAAATGCGATTCCTGCCACGGAGCTAGATACAACCGCGATACGCTGGATATAAAGTATAAAGGCAAGAGTATTGCCGACGTTCTGGACATGACCGTCAATCAGGCATTTGAGTTTTTCGAAAATATTCCGAAGTTATGTAATAAACTTTCGGTTTTAAAAGACGTCGGTCTGGGCTATATTAAACTCGGACAGCCCGCGACCACCCTTTCAGGGGGCGAGGCGCAGCGGGTTAAGCTCTCTAAGGAGCTTATGAAAAAACCGACCGGTAAAACTGTCTATATTTTCGACGAACCCACCACAGGGCTTCATTTCGACGATATAAACAAACTTATCGGTATTTTCAGAAGGCTTACGGAGAGCGGCAACACTGTTATAATTATTGAGCATAACCTCGACGTCATAAAATGTGCCGACCATATAATCGACCTCGGTCCCGAAGGCGGGGTAGGCGGGGGCGAGATCATCTTCGAGGGGACACCGGAAGACTGTGTCAAATGTAAACAGTCCTACACGGGCAAATATCTGAAGGGAAAACTGTTGTAAATGAAAAAACTGTTAATTGCGCTTCTGCTTGCTGTGACATGCCTCTCCCTTTTTGCGGGCGACATCGATGAATATAACTCTGCGAAAAGAGATTTTGACTATATTGAGCACTCCGACAAAGTTACAAGGCGTTCCTATCTCATTGTAGCCGATAAGTTTTATAAGCTGTACGCATCTGCGCCAAAGGCGGAACTGGGTGATGATTCGCTGAATTACGCAGCCCAGACCTATTACCGCAGCTATACAAGATTCGGTTCAAGGGACGACCTGCTCAAGGCTCTGCGATATTTCAGGATACTTTCAGGCAACTACGACACCCCGCTGGCATCAAAAGCGTATCTTCAATCAGCAAAAATTTACGAACAGCAGAAAGATTATCCTTCGTCACAATATATGCTGCGCAAACTGGTTGCGAAATTCCCTAAATCCGAAGATGCGGCAGAGGCGAGATCGAAGCTGGGCGAGATAGACAGCCTGTTCGCATCCAGAACTCCTTCCGACAAACCCAAGAGACCGGAGCTTAAACCCAAAGCACCTGTAAGAACGGAAACTGTTGCCTATCAGCCTAAAGCAGAAGAGGACACGGCGGATAAGGCGCAGGCATCAAACAGGCAGACCAGCTTCGGAGACCCAAATTCATCTGTTAAATCCATCGACGGCAGAATTGCCATAAAACGTATAAGATATTTCACAACGCCCGATTATACCCGCGTCGTTATGGATCTTTCGGGAAAGATAGACTACGACCAGCACTGGCTGAAAGCTGACCCGTCCATACAGAAACCTCCGCGGCTTTTCATAGACCTTAATAACGTTGTGGTATCTCCGGAGATACCGCAGGACATAGAGATAAAAGACGGTCTTCTGCGCTCGCTCCGCTGGGCATACAACAGACCAGGCGTTGCAAGGGTTGTTCTGGACAGCGACAACGTTCAGGACTTCACAGTTTTTGCCATGCCTGATCCTGACAGACTTGTTATCGATGTGAGCAACGCAGTCGGCAGCCCGAAACATCAGCAGGAACCCAAAGCCCCTGTTAAAACGGAGGTGGCTTCATCGTCCCCTGTTCCTTCAATCAAGGGAACAGGCAGTTCCGCGACACTTGCCAGCGTTTTCGGGCTTAAAATCAGAAGTATCGTTATCGACCCCGGACACGGAGGGAAAGACCCCGGCGCCAGTTATTACGGGGTTAAAGAGAAAGATGTCGTCCTTGACATAGGAAAAGAGCTTTATGCTCTTATCAAAGAGTCTTATCCGAATATTGACGTATACATGACGAGAAACACCGACGTTTTCATCCCCCTTGAAGAGAGAACGGCTTTCGCCAACAGGAAAAAGGCGGATCTCTTCGTTTCAGTCCACATCAACGCTGCACCGAACAAAACCGCGAGAGGCGTTGAAACCTACGTTCTGAACGTAACAAACGACAAGAGGGCGCTTGCTGTTGCCGCTCTGGAAAACCAGACGACACAGAAGTCCATGTCGGATCTTCAGGGTATCCTGAAAGATCTGATGATGAACTCCAAACTGGAGGAATCGCTCCAGCTTGCGTCTTTCGTTCAGAAAAATCTTCATACCGGTCTTTATACCGACAGCCGATATAACCTCGGCGTCAAGCAGGCTCCGTTCTATGTTCTTGTGGGTGCGATGATGCCCTCGATACTGGTTGAATGCGGTTTCGTTTCGAACCAGGATGAGGCTGACAATCTTACCAAAGACAGCTACAGAAAAGAGATTGCAAAAGGTATATATCAGGGTATAACCTCTTACATTAAACAATTTAACGGTAATTAAAGATTACTTTTTTAATCGGAGACGTTATGAATCTTATGGTGCTTATCCTTGCGGCGGGCAAAGGGACGCGCATGAAGTCCGATACGCCGAAGGTACTATTCAAAGCAGCCGGAAAGCCCATGGTAGACTATGTTGTTGATGCTGCTTCCGGGCTTGGAGCGGAGCGTATCAACGTTGTCATCGGCAACGGGGCGGAACTTGTTCAGAAACACCTTGCCGGAAAGGCTGAATTTTCAGTTCAGACAGCACAGCGGGGAACCGGCGACGCGGTGATGGCGGCGGCGGACAGCATAAGCGGTTTTAACGGAAAGGTACTCATCCTCTGCGGTGATATGCCCCTTGTTAAACCGGAAACACTGAAAAACTTCATTGAAGCGGCGGAAAAACATCCTATATCGTTCATGTCCGTTAAGGTGAAAAATCCTTTCGGATACGGAAGGGTTATCCGCGGAATCGACGGTTCTGTAATAAAGATTGTTGAGGAAAAGGACGCGACGGAAGACGAAAAACGCGAGGACGAAATAAATACCGGCATCTATCTCTGCGACAGCAAAGAGCTTATGGCGAGGCTTGAGGGGATGGACTGCAACAACGCTCAGGGAGAATACTACCTGACGGATATTGTTAAAAAGGGTTCATACGCGCACCTTTGCAAGGACGAGACCGAGTTTCTGGGGGTGAACAACCGCGTTCAGCTTGCGGAAGCATCCCGCGTTCTCTGGGACAGGCTGGCGGAAAAGCATATGATGAACGGCGTTTCCCTGCTCGACCCCAAAACCTTCTACTGTGACGGTACGGTGGAGATAGACAACGACGTCGTTATCTATCCCAACGTTTTCCTTGAGGGGGACACAAAAATAGGCAGGGGCAGCGTGATATATTCCGGAACACGCATTAAGGACAGTGTTATCGCCGAAAACTGTGAGATCAAAGAGAACTGCCTCATAACTGAAAGCCACGTCGGCGCGGAAAGCCATATCGGACCCATGGCGCATCTCCGCCCCGGAAGCGTGCTTGAAGGTGATAATAAGGTGGGTAACTTTGTAGAGCTTAAAAAAGCTAAGATGGGTATCGGTTCCAAGTCGAGCCATCTTACGTATCTCGGTGACGCAGAGATAGGAAAAGACGTTAATATCGGCTGCGGAACCATCACATGCAACTATGACGGATACAGTAAATATAAAACTATAATTGAGGACGGGGTTTTCGTGGGGAGCGACGTTCAGCTCGTGGCTCCTGTTAAGGTGGGCAAGGGCGCGCTCATAGCCGCAGGCTCCACTATCACAAAAGACGTTCCCGCCGACGCGCTGGGCATCACCCGCGCGAAACAGCAGAACATGGAGGGCTGGGTCTCTGCATGGAAAAAGAAAAAAGGGGTTGAATGATATGTGCGGAATTGTCGGATATATAGGCGAACAGACAGCATCACATATACTTGTCGAAGGTCTCACAAAGCTGGAATACAGAGGATACGACTCCGCAGGGCTTGCCCTGATGGAAGCAGAAGGCATTGAGATCGAGCGCAGTGTCGGCAAGCTGATAAACCTGAAAAATCAGATAGCTGAAAAACGTTTTACGGCTAAACTCGGCATAGGTCACACCCGCTGGGCTACACACGGCAAACCCTCTTTTGAGAACGCCCATCCCCACAGGTCAAACGAGCTTACTGTTGTCCACAACGGTATCATTGAAAACTATCTGGAACTAAAAAAGTTTCTGTTGGATAAAGGATATTCATTCGCATCCGAAACCGATACGGAGGTGGTTGCCCACCTGATTCATGACAACTATGAAGGCAATTTGCTGAAAAGTGTTCAGAAAACACTGAAACAGGTGCACGGCTCTTACGGTCTCGCTATAATCAGCGAGAAGGAACCTGACAAAATAATCATCGCAAGGAAGGACAGCCCACTTGTAATAGGCGTTGGCGACGGTGAGATGTTCGCCGCAAGCGATATCCCTGCCGTGCTGTCACATACCCGCCGCTTCATATTCATGGAGGACGGAGATGTTGCCTGTCTGAAAAAGGACGGATACCGGATTTACGACAGTAACGACAACCCTGTAACAAGAGAGATAAAGGTTATTGACTGGAACCCTGTGATGGCAGAGAAGGCCGGATACAGCCACTTTATGCAGAAAGAGATACACGAACAGCCCAGAGCCATCATAGACACCATACGGGGTAAGTTCAGCCTTGAAAGCGGAACCATCGGAAACGAACTGCTTGAGGGGATACAGGACAGGATAAACAGCTTCAACCGAATAGTGATAGTTGCGTGCGGAACAAGCTGGCACGCAGGTCTTATCGGCAAGTTCTATATAGAGAAGTTCGCGAAGATACCAGTCGAGGTGGATATAGCTTCAGAGTTCCGCTACAGGGATCTCGTGATTGACGACAAGACACTCTTCGTCGCCATAACCCAGTCCGGAGAAACAGCGGATACACTTTCCGCCATGCGCATAGCAAAGAAAATGGGGGCTGCTGTGGCGGCGGTTTGCAACGTGGTGGGTTCAACCGTTTCCCGCGAGGCGGACAGCACTGTTTACACCCATGCGGGACCGGAAATAGGCGTAGCATCGACAAAAGCGTTCACAACTCAGGTGGCGAGCCTCTTTCTGTTCGCGCTCCAGCTTGCACAGACCAAAAAGACGCTTACGCCGGAGCAGATAAGACATTATCTTCAGGAGCTTGTGAGAGTTCCCGAAACCATAGAAAAGGTGCTGAAACAGGAAGACTATATTCTGTCTCTTGCCAAAAAGTTTAAGGATGCCAAAGATTTTCTCTATCTGGGCAGAAACGTTAACTATCCCATAGCCCTTGAGGGTGCTCTGAAACTCAAAGAGATATCCTATATCCACGCGGAAGGTTATCCGGCGGGCGAGATGAAACACGGTCCCATAGCACTGATAGACGAAAATCTTCCTGTGTTTATGATATGCCCTCAGTCAGCAGTTTACGAAAAGATAGCGTCTAACGTTCAGGAGGTTAAATCCAGAGATGGAATCGTTATCGCCGTTGTGACAGAGGGCGATACGGGACTTGATAAGCTGGCTGACCACAAGATAGAGATACCCGCTATTGCGGATGAACTCTCCGTTTTCCCAGCGGTTGTCGTTACACAGATATTCTCGTATTATGTGGCGAGTCTTCTGGGACTTGACGTTGACCAGCCGCGGAACCTCGCGAAATCGGTTACAGTAGAATAGTTTACGGGGCGGCTCTGTGCCGCCTTCTTTTTAATAATAAAAGGAGACAGTGTTGATAACGGAACTGACCTTTCTTGTGTTTCTTATACTTCTGAACGCATTTTTTGCGGCATCGGAAATAGCGCTCATTTCTCTGAACGACAACAAACTGAGGATTCAGGCTGAGAGCGGGGACAAAAAAGCGATATTGATACAGTCGCTTCTGAAAGAACCGGGCAGGTTCCTTGCAACCATACAGATAGGCATCACCCTGGCGGGGTTTCTTGCCAGTGCCTATGCTTCGGAAACTTTTGCTGACAGGTCGGCGCGTTACTTTGCAAGCACGTTTCCGGCTATACCCGAACAATGGCTGAAAACCATTTCAATGGTATTTATTACACTTATTCTTTCCTATTTCACACTTGTTCTTGGCGAACTGGTGCCTAAGCGCCTTGCCATGAAAAAGGCGGAATATATAGCCAGGCTGACTGCGAAACCTCTGCATGTACTTTATGTCAGCACGGCTCCTTTTGTAAAACTACTCTCTCTTTCGACGAATTTTTTTGTACGTCTTGCGGGGGTTAACCCAGAAGAGGAGGACGAAAACGTCACTGAAGAGGAGATTAGAATGATGGTGGACGTCGGCGAGGAGCGCGGAACCATCCACGAAAGCGAAAAACAGATGATCAACAACATCTTCGATTTCAACAACAAGAACGTGGCAGATATCATGACGCACCGCATAAAAATATGCGCACTGCCATTGGACGCCGGATTCGAAGAGACCATAAAGGTTCTGAAAACCGAGCAGTACTCACGTATCCCCATATATAAAGAGAACATAGACAACATTGTCGGTATTTTGCAGTCTAAGGACGTACTCAGCTTCCTTGCGGATAACCCGACAGGTGCAGGATTCACGCTGTCAGAGATGATGCGTGAGCCTATGTTTGTGCCGGAGACGAAACGGCTGGATCTTCTTTTCACCGATATGCAGGCAAACAAACGTCAGATGGCAGTCGCAATAGACGAATACGGAGGCACAGCTGGTATTGTTACGGTGGAAGATCTTCTCGAAGAGATAGTGGGTAGCATAGTTGACGAATATGATGAGGAAGAGCTTGAGATAACCGAGAGCGGGGGAAACATATTCGTTGTGGACGGCACTCTTAATCTGTTCCGTCTGCGTGACTTCTTTCTGGCTGAATTTCCTGTGGACGAGTTTGACACAGTGGGCGGCTTTGTCACAGGGCTTCTGGACAGGATACCCGTTACGGGTGACACCGCGGAGTGGAACAATTTTGTATTCACAGCGGAAGAGGTGCAGGATAAACGTATTACAAAGGTACGCGTGCAGGTTAAGACAGAGGACGAAGAGGACATCGTTTAAAATAGTATTCCGGTTCGCGGGGTCTCTTTGCGCAGGACGCTGGTCTCTATGTTGAAGTTTTTACGGCAGTATTTCGCATAGTTTTCAAGGAGCTCGTAGTCGTTGTTCTCCTCGCTGACATGTGCGAGAAAGACCTTACCGAGCCCTGTATCGCAAATGGTGCTGAGAAGTTTCACCGCATCCTTGTTTGACAGATGCCCCTTTTGTGACGCTATCCTTTTTTTCAGATATGCGGGATATTTGCCCGCTTCCAGCAGTTTCGGTTCATAATTCGATTCCAGAACCAGCACGTCTGTGCAGCACAGAAATTTTTCCACTTCTTTCGATACAATTCCAAGGTCTGTTGCGAAGGTGACAACCTTTTCTCCGAGGTTTATGCGATAGCCGAAAGGCTCGTTGCTGTCGTGGTTTATGTCGAATGGAATAACCGAAACCCCGTCTATGTCATATTCGCAGCCGCCGTCGAGAACGTAAATGTGGGATGTGGTTCCGACCGTGCCGTAAAGTGCGGACGCCGTGCCTTCGCTTGCGAATATTTTAGGTGAAAATCTGTTTATGAAAGGCTTCAGACCGCTCACATGGTCGTGGTGCTCGTGGGTTATGAAGAGCTGTATCTCTTTACCCTGAAAACGGGTTATGTCGATTGCTGATAGGATGCTCTTCATGGTGACGCCGCAGTCTACGAATACAACTCTGTCGTCAAGTTCAAGGAAATAGCAGTTGCCGGAACTGCCGGAAGATACGCAGTTAAAAGTCATACCGCTGCCGCTCTGTTGAATCTGCGGTAGAACTGTATAAAATAGAGGGATATTGCCCCATAGGCGTATACGGGTTCGCCTGAGTTGAGAAAACCGAACCAGAGAAAAAAGATGAGCAGATGAATCATTGTTCTTGTCCACTGAACAGACTCTCTGAACTGCCGGAAAAAGAACATTATGATGAGAGTAACGCATATGGCGGCAATACCTATGTCGCCCTCTGTGCCGGACGCGCCGTAAACCATCAGAACAGCCATCATGCCTATGCCGGTTATAATCAGAAAAGCAGTTGAAAAAGAGGTTTCAGAGGTGAAGAGATGCGCTTTAACAGCGCTTTTTGCGTATATTTTCGATGCGACGGATGCGGCTGTCACAAGAAGCATAAGGGTTAGATCGGCATCCTGCATCAACGCCGCGCCGACAGGTACCCAGAAAGGGATTGCGGCGAATGCAACGCAAACTGTGAGCGTCAGATTTGAATAGAACGACAGGAAACCTGCAAGCGTCATTCCTTGTCCGCCTTTTCCTTCATGGCTGCAAGTACATTCAGCGCCATGAGGGGGGTGATGCTGTTAAGGTCGAGTTTTCTAAGCTCATCCACAACAGGGTGGTCGTCGAACACCAGCATAGTCTGCACAACTCCGCCCGTATCCTTCCCGCTCCTGGGGGTATTCACTATACCATGAGGAGAAAGCTCATTCTTTTCAAGGTTTTTTAATATTTCGTAAGACCGCTTGACCACTTTTTTGGGCAGTCCCGCAAGCTCCGCAACGTGTATTCCGTAGCTCTTGTCTGCGGTGCCCTCTATAACCTTGCGCATGAAGATAAGCTCGCCCTTGTGCTCAAGTACCTGAGTTGCAAGGTTCTTAACGCCTGCATTGGTCATGGCTATGTCTGTCATTTCGTGGTAATGGGTTGCAAAGAGAGTTTTTGCTTTTACTTTGTCGGCGATGTATTCGGCTATTGACCACGCTATTGAAACGCCGTCGAAGGTAGATGTACCCCTGCCTATCTCGTCAAGGATAAGCAGTGACTTTTCAGTGGCATTATTGAGAATGTTGGAAGTTTCCACCATCTCCACCATGAAAGTCGATTCTCCACCGGCGAGGTTGTCGCTTGCGCCCACACGGGTGAATATCCTGTCCACAAGTCCTATCTCCGCTGAGGCTGCCGGAACGAAGGAACCTGTATGCGCCATCATCGTAATGAGCGCGCACATTCGCAGATAGGTTGATTTACCCGCCATGTTGGGACCTGTGATGATGGAAAGTCGGCTGTCCGCCGTGTTCATCTCTACATCGTTGGGAACGTAGCCGTTTCTGATGTTCCGCTCGACAACTGGGTGTCTGCCGTCTTTTATGATTATGGCGTCGCTGTCAGTGACGTGCGGTTTGACGTAGTTGTTTTTCACAGCGGCTTTTGCAAACGACAGGAGTACGTCCAGTTCCGCCGCAACGGATGCCGAATTTCTGATGCGCTGTGCGTTTTCCGCTATTTTCAGTCTGATTTCAGTGAAAATCTCATATTCCAGTGCAAAAAGTCTGGAATCGGCATTGAGAATCTTGTCTTCCAGCTCTTTAAGCTCTGGGATTATGTATCTTTCACCGTTTACTATTGTCTGCTTACGGACGTAGTGGTATGGCACCTTGTCCAGAGCACCCTTTGAAACTTCGATGTAATATCCGAAAACTTTGTTGTATTTCACCCTGAGGGTGCTGATACCTGTGGCGCTTTTTTCCCGCGCCTCAATTTTCATGAGGATGTTTTTGCTGTTGTCCTTTATGTCGCGCAGCTCGTCCACTTCGGCGTTATATCCGGCGCGGATTAATCCTCCATCCATAAGAGTCATGGGCGGATTGTCGTCTATGGCGCCGTCGATAAGTCCTGTAAGGTCGTCCAGAGCGTCAAATCCCGCAGCCATTTCGGCTATGAGCGGATTGTCGCAGCTTTCCAGCATGTATTTTATGATGGGGAAGGTCTTGGTTGAGTTTTTAAGCCATACGAGATCTTTCGCATTGCATCTGTTGGCACCTATTCTGGTGGCGATACGTTCAACGTCGTAAACTTCGGAGAGCTGGTTTCTAAGCCCGTCCGCAGTGTCCTGTCTGTTGATGAAAAATTCAGTTATCTCCTGCCGTCTGCGGATATTTTCCACATTGCGCAGCGGGTTCAGCAGCCATTTTTTCAGAAGCCGCGACCCCATAGTGGTCTGTGTATGGTTCAGAACGGAGAAAAGGGTGTTCTCCTCGCCGCCGTCCCTGCTGTTTTTCACCAGTTCAAGAGTGGAGGAAGCCACGCTGTCCAGATAAACCCTTTCGTCGTCAGTTACCAGGCGGGGTTTGAGAAGTTTAACGTCAAGCATTACACGCTGCAGGTGCCGGATAGCCATGTATACGGGACAGGCGAACAAATTATCGTCTATTCCAAGAGATTTCAGTGCCGCAACGCTGTAATATTCAGCCACTTCGCGCTGGGCGAGGCTTTCAGAAAAAGTGCCGAAAAAGCTGAAATCTGCTTCGTCGGTGACTTTGAAATTGCGCACGGTCTCTTTGGGGCTGTATCTGGCTATTATGTCCTTTACGGTTTCTTCGGTAGCGGGTTCGAGGTATATCTCGCCGGTGGATGAGTCCGCGAATGCCAGGCGGTAGTTTTTGTCGGATTTGTATATACAGGCAAAGAAGTTATTGTCAGATGCAGGGAGAGCCGCTTCATCAACAACGGTACCCGGGGTCATAACCTTCGTTACGCCGCGTTTCACAATACCTTTCGCCTGCGCAGGATCTTCGAGCTGGTCGCATATGGCGACGTTAAGTCCTGCTTTCAGGAGTTTCACAAGGTATGCCTGATAGCTGTGGTGGGGTACGCCGCACATGGGCATACCGTTCTCTTTGTCCTTTTCCCGCGAGGTGAGGGCAATTCCGAGGATTTTTGATGCGGTGACGGCGTCTTCGCCGAACATCTCATAAAAATCCCCCATGCGGAAGAACAGAAGGGAACCCTGATGCTTCTCTTTCATTTCATAAAACTGCTGCATCATGGGAGTGATCTTTTCCGGTTTGCTCACAGAAAGACCCCGCTTACATAGGTTTTAAGGTTTCAAACGAGTGACATGCCTTGCAAGTGTCGGAGTAGTCCTTCGCTGTGGAGCCGCACGCGGTGCATTTATAAAAATCCGCGTGTTCCAGCACCAGAGCCAGCATAGCGTTATGCTCAATGGAGAGCGACGCGCGGGCTATAATGTTGGTGGGACCGAAGTTTTTCACATATCTGTCGATGAACGCCTCCGCCTTGTCCTTGTTGCCTGTGGAAAGATATCGGGAGATTACATACGTATAGTTGAACGGATTGTCGGAACCCGCGTTTATGCGTTTAAGACAGTGGCGGACAAGCCATTCGAACTTGCCTTCGTCAAAGAAGATGGTCTGAAACTTCATCATGTCGTGATGGGTTGCTGTCAGCCCGTCCTGAATGAAGCTCTCTATCTCTTCAACGGCCTTTGCGCCTCTGCCCTCCAGCAGATGCTGGTCGATGAGCGCCATGCGGAGAACCCTTGATTTGGGTATGTATTTAAGTGCCTGAGCAAAACACTTGGTGTAGCCTTCCTGTTTGTCTGTGACGACACAGCGGTAGTAACAGTATCCTATTTCGTTGTCCAGGTTCATGCCTGTCATGCGGGCAAGGGATTTATATGTGTTCGCGGCTTCGTCAAACTGTCCTGTTTCGCGGAGCGCCTTCGCTTTAAGCATGATACCGTCGGGGTCGGAGGTCATTTCAAGCTGTTTTGCTGCCTGTTTAAAGTTGCCTGCGGCAAACATTATCTTGCCAAGTTCAACGTTAAGAGTACGCTTTGTGTGGCTGTCAACGTCGTCGCTTCTGAGTATGGTCTCAATAACATACGCAGCCTTGTCGTATTGTCCGAGCTTTTTGAAGACAAGTCCGGCTGTGTAGTACGCCTCGATGCGTTCTTTGTTATCCATAGCCGCGTTTTTAAGGAAAGACGCTGCTTTTTCATAGTTGCCCTCTGTGAGAGCGGAAAGTCCTTTTAAAAAATCGGTGCTGTATTTCATGCAGTCCTCTGATTAGTCCATTTTGTCCATAAAGGGGATGTTGCGCAGGCGTTCAAGCTCGTCATCCTGCTTTTTAACCTGCTTTTTCAGACTGCTTATCTGGTGCGACATTTTAAATCTGTCGAGATAATACATCAGCGTGGCAAGCACGATGCCGAAGAGCATAGAGCCGAGAATGACTATGAACAGCGGCATTTTAAGCGTCGGCTGACCGAAGAAATATTTAACCTCAACGTTGTCAACGTTCATAATTGCAAAAACGATTATAACCAGTGTAACGGCTATTTTAATAAGTCCTGCTATGGCTCTCATGCTTTTGTCTCCTCGTCGAATACTTTTTTCAGTTTGTCGTAGGTATCGAAGATATGTTCGCCGATGACCCTTGTTTCGCCAAGAACGGGCATAAAGTTCGTATCGCCGACCCATCTCGGAAGCACGTGCAGGTGGATGTGCTGGCTTATGCCTGCTCCTGCGGCTCTGCCGAGGTTGAATCCCGTGTTAAATCCTTCGGGGTTGAACACTTTCTTGAACACTTTTATGGTCAGCCTGGTAAGCTGCATCAGCTCAAGCATCTCTTCATCTGTGAGTTCGGTGAAATCCGACGTGTGTTTGTAGGGTATCACCATGCAATGACCGTTATTGTATGGGTACAGGTTCATTATAATGAACGCTGTCTTTCCCCGGTAAAGGATAAGATTATCCCGGTCGTTCTGTTGTTTCGGCTTTGAGCAGAAGATACATCCTTCGTCCTTTCCGCCCAGTTTGCTGATATATGACATGCGCCACGGCGCCCAGAGCTTTTTGATACCTGTCTGCATAATATCTCCGTGCCATGGGTTTGAATAAAACCCTATCTGTATCTTATATCAGGTTGAGGTCTGTTTATCAATACCGAGGATAGGTGGAAATTACATCTCCGGTTCTCTGTTTGTGGGGAGAACAACCGAAAATACGGTTCCTCTTCCCTGTTCCGATTCAAAATTTACCTTTCCTTTGTATCTGTCGGTCAGTTCCTTGACAATGTAAAGCCCTATGCCTGTACCGTTCTGCTTTGTGGTATAAAATTCGTTGAAGATCATGTCTTTCATTCCGGCAGGAATCCCCGCTCCGTTGTCTCTGACAGAGATAACCGTTTCGTTGTTTCTGCGGTACGCCGTAAGTGTTATGACGGGGCTGTCGTTGTTTTCCACAGCTTCCGACGCGTTGCGGAGAATGTTCAGGAATATCTGCTCAAGATGCACGGGGTTTGCGTATATGTATCCGAGATTTTTTGCCACGTCTGTGCGGAAGGGTATCTCCGTCCATTTGAAAAGAGTTCTGTCGGCATAGTGGCAAAGGTCGTCAACAAACTTGTTCATATTTATTATGCTGTTGTGACGTTCATCATCGATACGGGAGAAATTCAGTGTGTTGTCTATTATATCTTTTATACGCTCCGCATCGGAGGCTATGCGGTTTGTCAGTTCCTGCTGTTCCCTGCAGCGCATGGAAAGTATGTCAGATGTAAGCATTATGGAGTTAAGAGGGTTCTTTATCTCGTGGCTGACAGCGGCGGCAAGAGTTCCGATGGTCATGAGCCTGTCGTTGTGGAGCATACTTTTATGGATGCCGGAAACCGTGCGGAACGATTTGCGCAGGGAGTATACCATATAATTGAACAGGCGTGACATCCTCCCGAACTCGTCTTCGGAATCAGCGTCGAGCCGCACCTCAAGGTTGTTGTTGGCGACCTCCTGCATTGCATGTTCAATCCTCTTTACAGGGCTGATTACCATCAGGTTTATAAGCACTGTCAGCACGACGAAAAGCACGATGTTTGAGATGATCAGAATCGCCTTGATGTTCGTTGCGTCACGCTCAAGTATCTCCGTGAGATAGGTCAGGTTGATGTTAATGTTAAGGTGGCCCAGTATCTCCCCTTCCTCCTGAAGATGGCAGAGATGGCACTCCGGCGCGTTAGGTATCGGGGTATAATAGGACATCACCCGCGTTCCGTTTATAACCGTTTCTTTGAAGCCTTCATTTGTGTGATTTTTAACTATTGTGTCTATATACGATTTGTCATATTTGTGCACCAGTTCCGGCAGCGACTCGGTGAGCTTCCATTTGTTGTTGAAAATATGTACGCCCATTATGTTGTTGTCTTTTTCAAGGTGCTGCACAAGGCGGTTTATGGACTGCCTGTCTCCGTTCAGCATAAAGTTGTACATGGAGTTATAAATAAGCGAAGGAATACTTTCGATATAGTTTTTTGTTATCTGAAAGGTCTGCTGCTTAACGTTTTCACTCATTTTGTGGGCAACAACGTAGCTGAAGCTCATCATAATCAGAAATATGATTGATGTTATCTTTATCTGCAGGCTCAAAAAACGTCTGAAAGCAGGTTTTATGTTCATACGGACATTTTGACAAAATAGGCTGATTAAGGCAAATATATTTTTCGACCTCCTATTAATGGGAGTCACATTTTATTAATTATTGTCTTATAATTTATACCACACAAAAAAGGTGCCTTTTATGAATACCGATATGACCAAATCAACTTTAAACATCGTATGTGAAATGAAACTTGCGCTCAAAAAGGATATGGCTGCCGCCATTGCGTCCGGTCTTATGCTTTTTGCGGCGTTTATGTATTTCCAGCCGGTGAGCAGGCTTTATCAGATGACAGAAAATGAGAGCTATGTCGTTGACATCGCCACCGGTTTTCTGTTTTCTTTTTTTGCCGTTGTTTCTTACTTCACGGTTAAAAGGCTTATGGAGATGCGCCGTTTTTTCAAAGACGCAATGGATATGTCCCGAATGGATTTTCTTACCGAAGTGTACAACAGACGCGCTCTTATTGAACTGCTAGAGATGGAGTTCAACAAGAATATGCGTTTTCCAGACGGGATATTCTGTCTGCTGCTTTTCGATATAGACAACTTTAAAGGCATTAACGATGGATATGGTCATACGACAGGGGACACTGTGCTTCGCGAAACCGCTAAAACAGTGACTGCCACAATCCGTAAGACTGATGTATGCGGACGTTTCGGCGGAGACGAGTTCGGTGTTATCCTGCCTTATACCGATTTGAAACGCGGTGTTCTGGTCGCGGAAAAAATACGCGAGAACGTAGCCCGCATGATGTTCGGTCCGGTGCGCAGCAGGTTCAGCGTTACTCTCAGCATAGGTGCTGTTATGATGCCTGCGGATGCCGGTATTGACAGCGTTGAAAAACTGGTGGAGCAGGCGGATAAATATCTGTATCTCGCCAAGCAGAAGGGAAGAAACAGGGTGGCAAGCCCTTTGGACTAAAAAGGGAGCCTTGCAGCTCCCTATTTGTATTTGCTTATCAGTCTTTCAAGCATGGCGATAAAGTTCCTCACCATGGATTCCATCTCCGGAAGATAATGTTCCGCCTCGTGCTTTTTGCCGGATTTTATCAGATCCATTATCCTGTGCGCCATGGAGTGCACATCCTTATGCGGTCCTTCCATTGCCGTGTAATCATGGTCTCCTCTGAAAATCTCCATTCCCTTGCCATAGTAAAACTGACCGAAGGTGCAGGTCGTATGCGTAGGCAGGTTTATGTTGCACTGGTTTTTGGAGTAGCAGTCGAAAAGCCCTTTCATAAGGTTGATATGGGCAATCTTCGCCGCCGCGAAATAGTATGCCCTGCTGGTGAGAGAATAGCTGGAGTATTTGTCGGATATACTCTTTATGCTGTTAAGAAGCATGTCGGTATCGTTAACAAGAGCAAGCACGACCTCTTTTGTCATGTCGGAGTTGTGGGCAACAGTGGTGACGTTCTGCATTATCTGTGCTGTTGCTGCCGACTGCTGGCTCACAGCCGCCGAGATACCGGATACAAGGCTGTCCAGCTCTTCTATGGCGCTCAGGATAGTCTGGAAATTGCTGTAAGCGTTCTCTGTGGCATCCTTTTGTCCGTCCAGCGCTGAAACGACCTCCGCAGCACCCATGGACACCTCTTTAATGCTGCCTGTCATGGCGCTGACCATAACCTCTATCTCTTTTGTGGAGGACTGTGTTTTCTCCGCCAGTTTGCGCACTTCGTCCGCAACAACGGCAAATCCGCGTCCCGCTTCGCCCGCTCTTGCTGCTTCTATGGCGGCATTGAGAGCAAGCAGGTTTGTTTGTTCCGATATATCGTTGATAACGGAGATAACTCCCCCTATCTGTGATGCTTTTTCCGTCAGTGTGGTAATCTCTCTTTCCAGTTTGGCTATTATGACCGCCATGTTCTCTGACGATTCCTTTGCCAGATTTATAGAATGACCGCCCTCTTTGGCAAGCTCAACAGTCGCTTTCGCCTTGTCGGCAGATTCTTCGGCGGATGCTGATATCTCCCCTATGGTGGCACCCATTTCCTCGCCTGCGGCGGCAACCTGAGTTGCCATCTCTGCGTTCTGCTCAACAGAATCACGAACCTTAACAATCGCTGTTGAAACAGGCATGATATGTTCCCCGGCGTCGCCCACCAGAAGAAGAGTATCTGCATAGTCTTTATTCAGAGAATCAAGATATTTGTTAAAATTGCGAACCATTGTCGGGAGCATACCGCGTATGTCGTCCCCGCCGTTGTCCTCAAGACGCTTAGTAAGATCCTTTGTTCCTTTCGAAAGCTCATCAAGAACAACGCGCATAACACGAAGAGGCGTTACTATCTCTTTGAAGACTTTGTATATTATCACAAAGAAGATTGCGCAGGTCACAGCTGATATTATCATATAAAGCCTGAAAGCAACGTCGTGAGAACCTTCAGCCTCCGATATGCGCCATGTCATAAAAAAACAGAAAAGCATGGAAATAATATAGATTGCCCCCAGAATCATAAATTTTTCTTTGAGTGTCAGCTTGTTCATTTTTTGCCTCTATGCGGATAGCTATATTTATCTATTTTTACAAAACAGGGAATGATAAGCAATAAAAATGTTAAGTTATTGTAAATGATTTTACTCACCAAATTTGGTAGGAGAATGAAAAAAACCAGCCTTTCGACTGGGTTTTGAGACTGGCGATGTATTTTACGGCTTTTTATCTTTTCTCAAGTAAAAGTCTGAATCCAAGAATTATCATTATGAAACCGGAAACAAGTTCCAGATTTTCACGAACTTTCGGCTTTATTATAAAGCCGCTGGCGGATACTGTGGTATACGAGATTATACCTAACCATATGAATGAGATGCTGGCATGTATGAATGCCAGAAAGAGCGATTGAAATATTACTGAGCCGTCTTTACTTACAAATTGAGGCAAAAATGCCATGTAAAATATTACAATTTTGGGATTAAGCGCATTTGAGAGAAATCCCTCTTTGATTGAACGGGTAGAGACGAACGCAGATGCTTTTGCATCTATGTTTTCTTTTTTGTTTTTTGACTGCATGTATGTTCTGATATTTGAGATGCCCAGCCACAGAAGATAAACAGCGCCAAGTGTTTTGAGCAGGGTAAATGCTGCTGATGAATAGAGAAGAATAGCCGACATCCCCACAGCAGAGAGGAGCGCATGGAGGAACAGACCGGCGCTGATTCCAATGTCCGACACCAGACCGTCTTTAAGTCCGCCTCTCAGAGTATTTCTGAGAGTAATCATAGTATCGGCACCCGGCACCATGGTTAAGATTGTGATGGTAATAAGATATGTACTCATTTTTTAAACAATATTTATTTTATGACCTTTAATCAATAAAAAAAGAGGCTGAAACCCTTTTGAGCTTCAGCCTCTGATTGATTAGTTAATCTAAGCAAGTCGGGATGATGATTACATCATGCCGCCCATGCCTCCCATTCCGCCCATGTCAGGCATTCCGCCTGCTGCTTTGGGTTCGGGAATTTCAGTGATAAGTGCTTCTGTTGTAATCATAAGGCTTGCAACGGAAGCTGCGTTCTGAAGTGCGGAACGTGTAACCTTTGTGGGGTCAATAACGCCGGCTTCGAACATATCCATATATTTTTCTGTTGCGGCGTTAAAGCCGTAAGTGTTGGATTTGGATTTAGAGATTTCGTTAACGATGATTGCGGGGTCGAAACCTGCGTTCGCAACGATCTGGCTCAGGGGTGATGTCAGAGCTTTTTTGATAAGCTCAACGCCAACCTGCTGATCGTCAGACAGTTTCATGCCGTTAAGGGCTTTAAGAGCGCGGACAAGTGCCACGCCGCCTCCGGGTACGATACCCTCTTCAACGGCTGCTTTTGTTGCGGAAAGTGCATCTTCAACTCTTGCTTTCTTCTCTTTCATCTCAGTTTCAGTTGCCGCACCGACTTTGATAACAGCAACTCCGCCGGAAAGTTTCGCGAGTCTTTCCTGCAGTTTTTCTTTGTCGTAGTCGCTTGTTGTGTCGTCGGCCTGTTTTTTGATCATGTTGACGCGAGCCTGAATGTCTTCCGCTTTTCCTGCGCCTTCAACGATTGTAGTGTTCTCTTTGTCTACGACGACTTTTTTGGCGCGTCCGAGGTCGGAAAGTGCAACCTGATTGATGTTCATGCCTGTTTCTTCGGAAACAACCTTGCCGCCTGTCAGGATTGCGATGTCTTTCAGCATCTCTTTTCTTCTGTCGCCGAAGCCGGGCGCTTTAACAGCACAGCAGTTAAGTGTGCCTCTCAGTCTGTTGACAACGAGAGTTGCCAGCGCTTCGCCTTCAACGTCCTCTGCAATGATGAGGAAGGGTGCGTTCTGTTTTGCAAGCTGCTCAAGAACGGGAAGGATGTCTTTCATGCTGGAAACTTTGCTTTCAAGGATAAGCAGATAGGGGTTTTCAAGAACAGCTTCCATGTTGTCTGCATCTGTTACGAAATAGGGTGACAGATAGCCTCTGTCAAACTGCATACCCTCGACAATTTCAAGCACTGTGTCAGTGGATTTATTCTCTTCAATGGTTATAACGCCGTCTTTGCCAACTTTGTCCATGGCATCGGCGATGATGTTACCGATTTCGAAATCGTTGTTAGCGGAGATAGCGCCGACCTGTGCGATCTCTTTTTTGTCCTGAATGGGTTTGGAGATTTCAGCGAGTTTTTCGATTACAGCCGCTACAGCTTTGTCGATACCTCTTTTGATTTCCATAGGTTTTGCGCCTGCTACCACGTTTTTGATGCCTTCGCGGTAGATAGCCTGTGCAAGAACTGTTGCAGTGGTAGTACCGTCGCCCGCTACGTCGTTGGTTTTGGAAGCAACTTCCTTAACCATTTGTGCGCCGAGGTTTTCCAGCGGGTCTTTCAGTTCGATTTCTTTTGCAACTGTAACGCCGTCTTTAGTTATAAGGGGTGAACCGAATTTTTTCTCGATAACAACGTTGCGTCCTTTGGGTCCGAGTGTAACTTTAACAGCGTTGGCAAGCTGGTCAACGCCTTTCAGAATTGCATGTCTTGCGTCTTCGCTGAAGATAATTTGTTTAGCCATCTTTTTAGCTCCTTAACTTAATGGATGAATTACTTGGCAATGACGCCGAGAATATCGTCTTCTCTCATAATGAGAAATTCCTGACCGTCAAATTTGATCTCTGTACCTGCATACTTTGCAAACAGAACTCTGTCGCCGACTTTAACGGTCATTTCCATTTTGTTGCCGTTGTCATATGTGCGTCCGGGACCTACGGCGATAACTTCGCCTTCCATTGGTTTTTCCTTTGCACTGTCGGGGATGATGATGCCCGAAGCTGTTTTTTCTTCAGATTCGAAGCGTTTGACAATAATCCTGTCCTGAAGAGGTTTGATTGATGCCATTTGTTTTCCTCCATTACCTTATATTAGTTTTATAAGAAGTCTTTGTAGTTTTGTTAGCACTCAATAAGGCAGAGTGCTAACAGGAAAATATATATAATCGCCACGGTTAAAAATCAAGAGAAAAATGAATATCTGAATGATGTTTTGAAAGGAATTTCTTGCGTTGGTGTTATATTCTGACGGCTCTTTTACCTTGAAAGAGATGCATTTTTTCACCGGAGTTTTGAGTAAAGTCGTTCATGTCAAATTCAAGGAACGCAAAATCATTTGTAATAAGTTCGGTGTGCGATGCCATGTATGACTCATTCATAAGGTCAAAAAAAGAGTTACCGTAAGTTCCGTATGCAGAGGTAGTGAAAGTTTTGCCTATTCTGTTCCAAAACGCGTCTTTTGCACTTGTATCTTGTGAGGCATCATAAACACCAGAATATGGTTTCATTGCTTTTGTCATTATTAAAGATTCATTTAACTGTCCAACACTTCCTTCATCCCAATATTTTACAAGCTGTTGCAATGCAGCCGGATTTGCATCTTTCAGCAACTTGTTTCCGTCAGGGGTGTTAGATTCGTCAACGTAGGTTACTTTGTAAAGATGACCGTCCATATATAGCTGATCCTTGCCTCGCAGACTGTTTGTGCCGTTTGCCTGCGGATTTTCTGCGGAACTGCCTTTGAGCTTGTAGTTCCAGAAGTCTTCCACATTATCGAAAGTTTTGTTGAAAACAGGTCTCGCATCTCCTGTTTCGATATATTTTATCTTGAACATGGAGATGAAATCTTCCACATCGTCAGTATCAACCTGATCTATCATGTTTTTATCCGGAAGCTGGAGTAGTTCGGCGAGCTTATCAAGTGATTGTGTTTTTGCTTCTTCCATCTTTTTTTCAAGTGATGCGATGTATTCTTCGTCGGTCATTTCAGCTTTAAGTGTATCTGATAATTGTTTTTCTATCTCTTGTGGCTGATCCGGTTCCTGTTCTTTCTGGTTTATTATCTCTTCAAGACGGTTTGCAATTGACTGATTGCCTGATTGTTCCGTCTGCTGTGTCATGATTACAACGGTCTTGCCGTCCTCTGTTTGAGGAGGTACTACACTTTCCGCTTTGTATGCAGTGTTGGAATATATGTATGAAGATGCATAATTACTGCCGGAAATTTCCATAAAAAAACCTCATTTGTTAATATAAACAGTATCGGATAAAAGTTCACGAAGATGAGATCACAGTAATTGTGTATATGCTAATTTAGTTGTATTTTTCTTTATCAATTATTGGAGGTTTTGTATGAAAAAAAATTATTTTGTTTTTGACTGTCTGTCTTATGGCTAGTTTTTCGGCACACTCTGCGAGCCGTTGGCAAGGGGATTTAACTTCTTATTGTTCTGGTATAACATCGGCAAACAATACAAAAATTCACCGCTTAATTTCACCATTTTCAGATGGAAAGACTTATTTATCAGAGGATAATTTTGTGATTGATAAAAATGGCTATGCTGTTTTTTATACCCTTGTAGTAGGAGCGCCAGATACGCCATCCATTACATTTACTGCGAACAACTATAATCTGCTTACATGGAAAACACCTGGGGTCATGTATTGTGGCAACCTCAGGGCAGGAAGGATTCATCAATGGATGATTCCTAAAGGCAAATACACAAGTGGGAATAACTATGTCAAAATCAAATATAACGGGTACACTTACAACTATAATTTTAAATTGAACTACTAAGGACGACAAAATGAAAAAAATAGTAGTGACTTACTTTTTTTTAATTTTTTTAATTTTGGGATGCGGTGATTCTTCGGTGCCAACATCTGATGGAACTTCCAGTATAAAATCCAAAAACATTATTTTTGATGATGGAACAGTCGGTACAGTAGAATATGTAGATGAAAATGAAGATTTGACTGGAATGGAGCCTCTGATTAAATCAGAAGAGCTTGCCGATGAAGAAATAGATTTTGATAATGCTGTTTCCGACGGCGCTACGATTTCAAAAGAAATAGTTTTCGAGGATGGTACGATCGGCACTGTTGAGTATGTTGATGAAAATGACTCCATGTTTCCGAATGACGAGTCTGCAAAAGATCATGACAATTCTGTCAATGTTTCAGAAATTCCATTCGGGCTGGAATCCTAAACTTAATAAAGGGGAGCAAAATTGCCTCCCTTTCTATTTTCCCTTAACTTTGTTAAAGCTAATCAAACTTTCCTATTTACATTTGACATATGCGGGAGTATTGTACAGAATCATAGACCAAAATTCCCCCCTCCTTTAGAAAAGGAGGGTCGGGGTGGATTTGATTTATAATGTAAATCCCCCTTAATCCCTCTTTTGCCAAAGAGGGAGATAAGAGATTAAGGAGTGTATATATGGGAAAGAACCTTTTTCAAAAGGTTTGGGATGCTCATACAGTTCGTGTGCTTCCCAACGGACAGACCCAGCTTTTCATAGGCATGCACCTCATCCATGAGGTAACAAGCCCTCAGGCTTTTGCCATGCTGAGAGAGCTGAACATCAAAGTTGCATTTCCTCAAAGGACATTCGCAACTGTTGACCACATCATCCCGACAGAGGGCGATGCGCGCAAAAGACCGCTGGCAGACCCCATGGCTGAAGAGATGTTTCAGGCTATCGAGCGCAACACAAAAGAGAACGGCATAACCTTCTTTAACCCCGAAACAGAGCGTCAGGGCGTTGTGCACATCGTCGGTCCTGAACAGGGCGTTACCCAGCCCGGAACCACCATAGCCTGCGGAGACAGCCACACGGCGACACACGGTGCATTCGGCGCTATCGCGTTCGGCATCGGAACCTCACAGGTTCGCGACGTTCTGGCTACGCAGACAATGTCCATAGCACCCTTTAAAGTGCGCAAGGTGGAGATTACAGGCAAACTCAACGAGGGCGTTTATGCAAAAGACGTTATCCTCTATATAATAAGCAAGCTCGGCGTTAACGGCGGTATCGGCTACGCATACGAGTTCTGCGGCGATGTTATCAAAAACATGAGCATGGAAGGCAGAATGACTGTCTGCAACATGGCTATCGAAGGCGGCGCACGAGTGGGTTACATCAACCCCGACGAAACCACCTACGCATACCTGAAAGGCAAACCCTACGCGCCCAAAGACTGGGACAAGGCGGTTGCATACTGGAACAGTATGAAGTCAGATGCCGACGCGGTATACGATGACGTTGTTACCTTCAAAGGCGAAGACATCGAACCAATGGTGACATGGGGCATCACACCCGAACAGGCGATAGGCATTTCACAGAGCATTCCCGCTGTTACCAACGAGGTTATGGCTGAGGCGCTTGAGTATACAGGCTTTGCCGCAGGCGATAAGATGGACGGAAAGAAAGTCGACGTTGTATTCATCGGAAGCTGTACAAACGGCAGAATCGAAGATTTCCGCGAGGCTGCGAAATATGCCAAAGGTCGCAAGGTTGCGGCAGGCGTTCGCGCGCTGGCGGTACCCGGTTCCTATAATGTCAAGAAACAGGCGGAGGCTGAAGGTCTGGACAAGATTTTCATCGAGGCAGGTTTCGAATGGCGCGAGCCGGGCTGTTCAATGTGTCTTGCAATGAACCCCGACAAACTTGTGGGCAGACAGATAAGCGCTTCCACATCCAACAGAAACTTTAAGGGCAGACAGGGTTCCTCCACAGGCAGAACACTCCTCGTCTCTCCCGTAATGGCTGTTGCGGCTGCTGTCACAGGCACCATAACAGACGCAAGAAAAGTATTCGGAATCGGATGTTGATCATGAGTCTCGGACCTATCAAACAAGTAGTCGGAAGAGCAGTCCCCGTTCCGGGCGACGATATAGACACAGACCGCATCATACCAGCAAGATTCCTGAAATGCGTGGTGTTTGACGAGCTGGGCGGTCAGCTTTTTTATGACGTGCGTTTCGACAGCGAAGGCAAATCCATCGGACATCCCATCGACAAACCCCAGTTTGTCGGCGCATCCATAATAATATCAGGTGACAACTTCGGCTGCGGTTCATCCCGTGAACACGCACCGCAGGCTATCAAACGTGCGGGCTTCAACGCTGTTATCGCGGGAAGCTATGCGGAGATATTCTTCGGCAACTGCACAACCCTCGGCATCGTATGCGTAGTGGCAGGCAAGGCTGTACGCGACGAGCTTATGAAAGAGGTTGAGGCTAACCCCGCCGCAGAGATGGTTATAGACGTTGATGGCTGCAAAGTGAAGTTCAACGGCAAAGAATACGCCGTTGAAATCAAGCCCAATGCCAGAAAAGCCTTCATAGAGGGCAGCTACGATTCTCTGGCGGAACTTCTCAACGGTCTGCCTCAGGTGAAAGAGCTTGAAAAGACTCTGAAATATTCGTTCGTATAATATGTGAGATTGCTTCGTCACTGCGTTCCTCGCAAAGACGTTCATTCGTCTCTGCGAGCCGCAGGCGAAGCAGTCTGTGTTTTCATTTTTTCTATCCGCGTATTGATAAAACCTATCCTCTAAATCGTTGGCGACATGGTGTCGCAGTCTTTTTCACAACTTTCTTTCCGTTAGGTATAAACTTCTTGAAATTATCTGAATCTATTGTAGGATGCTAGGACTAAAATAATCATCTTTAGGTGTTACTATGCCCGACTTTCTGCTTGAAATAGGTAGCGAAGAGATACCTGCGGGGTTCATTCAGGGAACCAGCGAATACCTTGTCAAAGAATTTACAAAAAAACTTACAGAGGAAGGGGTTCCGTTCACATCTGTGGAGTCCGACGGAACACCCAGAAGAAGCTATATACACATCACGGGACTGAGCGAAAAACAGCCCGACCGTGAAGAGGTCATTATGGGTCCTCCATCTTCCGTAGCTTTTGACGGAGAGGGCAAGCTCACAAAAGCCGGCGAAGGCTTTGCGAAGTCAAAAGGACTCGATTTTGCCACCCTGAAAAAAGAGACCACGGAAAAGGGTGAATACCTCAGCGGTGTTAAAAAGACTAAAGGCGTTGACACAACAGAGCTTTTTGAAACTCTTGTGCCTGCCGTAATAAAGGGTATCCCCTTCAAAAAATCAATGAAATGGGGCGACGGTACCTTCCGCTATGCAAGACCTGTTCACTGGTTCCTTGCCATTTTCGGCGGAAAGGTCATCAACTTTGAAATAGACGGCACAAAAAGCGGCAACACCACCATGGGACACCGCATACATTTCAATACGGAGTTTCCCGTTAAGGATTTCGCGGACTACCTGTCAGTGCTTGAAAAAGCCCGTGTAATCGTTTCCACTCAGGCGCGCAAAGATCTTGTTAAAAAACAGGTCGCGGATATTGAAAAGGAGACGGGATACAGGGTTGACCTTGATGAAGGTCTGCTGGACACCGTTGCGGGACTCGTGGAATACCCCGTTTCGCTCATGGGCGAGTTCGAGGAAAAATATCTGTCTCTGCCCGCCGAAGTTCTCATCACCTCTATGAAAAATCACCAGAAATATTTCTATGTAACGGATAAATCAGGCAAACTTGTAAACAGGTTTATCGGCGTTTCAAACACTGAACCCAAAGACCCGTCTGTTGTTAAGGCGGGCTATGCAAGGGTTCTGCGCGCAAGACTTGCCGACGCGGCTTTCTTCTGGGAGAACGACAAGGCTTATCCCCTTGAGAAGCACGTTGAAGAGCTCAAAAAGGTTACATATCAGGAAAAACTCGGCACTTCATATGCGAAGATGGAGCGTTTCCGCAGGCTGGCAGTCTATTTCGCGGAGCAGTTTGCTCCCGCAGCAAAGGCGGATACGGACCGCGCAGCATTCCTCTGCAAGGCTGACCTGCTCAGTTCAATGGTATATGAGTTCCCCGAACTGCAAGGTATTATGGGTAAGACCTATGCGAAACTTCAGGGCGAAAATGATACTGTGGCGGCTGCCATAGACGAACATTATATGCCCAGATTCGCAGGGGACGACCTGCCTGTCACAGAGGCGGGTGCTTTTGTTTCAATGGCGGACAAACTGGACACAATCGTGGGCTGTTTCGCAGTTGAGCTTATCCCAACGGGAAATCAGGATCCCTACGCGCTCCGCAGAAATGCCATCGGCATACTGAACATCATCCGCCAGAAAGGACTTCGCACCGATATTGCTGTTATGGTGGAAAAAAGTGCGGAAATTCTTACGGATTTTATAAAATTCGATAAACAGAAAACTGTGGATGCCGTTAACGACTTCATAATTCAGCGTTTCCGTCAGATGCTCACTTCCGAGGGGCTGACAGCGGACTGTGTTGACTGTGCAGCAGGCATTTCGGGTGATATAATCAAAATAGAGAAAGCGGCAAAGGCTCTTGCGCAATACAGAGAGACAGCGGAGTTTGCAAGCATTGCCGCAGGATACAAACGCATCAATAATATCCTCAAAAAGAGCGAACATACCGGAACAGAGTATGATCCGGCACTTTTTGAGTCAGATTTCGAGAGGGAACTGGCAGGGCTGATAGACACCAAGTCCGCCGGTATTAATAGAGAGGTGTGTGAAGAGAACTTCACTGAGGCGATGACCCAGCTTCTGACTTTCAGCGGTCCTGTTGACCGCTTTTTCGAAAACGTTATGGTAATGGCGAAGGACGAGAAAGTGAAAGAGAACAGATTAAGTTTGCTGAACCGTTTGATAGGTCTGTTCAATCTGCTGGGCGATCTGACAAAAATCATATAACAGGGGGTTTATCGCAATGAGCACCAAATGGGTTTACTTTTTCGGTAAAGGTCGCACGGAAGGAGACGGCAAGAACAAAAACCTTCTCGGCGGAAAGGGGGCGGGGCTGGCAGAAATGACCAGCATAGGCATACCTGTTCCTCCCGGTTTTACCATCACTACAGAAGCGTGTGTGCAGTTTTACAAAGACAGCAAAAGCTATCCCGCAGGACTCTGGGATCAGGTTCTTTCTGCTCTTGCGGAGCTTGAAACTGCTATGGGCAAAAAATTCGGGGATATAAACAATCCTCTCCTTGTTTCCGTGCGTTCCGGCGCAAGAGTGTCCATGCCCGGCATGATGGACACGGTTCTTAACCTCGGTCTGACAGACGAATCTGTGAAGGGACTTGAGAAGTCCTCCGGCAATGCCAGATTTGCCTACGACAGCTACAGAAGATTTATCCAGATGTTCTCCGACGTTGTTCTCGGCATAGGACACCACCAGTTTGAACATATTCTCAAGGATATGAAGAACACCAGAGGTGTTAAAGAGGATACGGAACTCAGCGCAGAAGATCTCAAAGAACTTGTTAAAAAGTATAAGGCTCTTGTTGTTGAGGAGATCGGAAAGGAATTTCCACAGGATCCCAAAGAGCAGCTCAGATATGCTATCGATGCGGTTTTTGACTCATGGAACAATCAGAGAGCGAAAACCTACAGAAAAATAAACAAAATGTCCGACGACTGGGGAACTGCAGTAAACGTGCAGTCCATGGTTTTCGGAAACATGGGCGACGATTGCGGAACAGGTGTTGCGTTCACCCGTAACCCCTCCACAGGCGACAAAGAGTTCTTCGGCGAATACCTTGTGAACGCACAGGGCGAGGACGTTGTTGCGGGTATCAGAACCCCGGAACCCATAGCGAAACTGAAAACAGCTATGCCGGAAGTCTTTGCACAGCTTGAAGAAGTTTATAAAAAACTGGAAAACCACTACAAAGACGTTCAGGATATTGAGTTCACCATTGAAAAGGGAACTCTTTACATGCTCCAGACAAGAACAGGCAAAAGAACCGCAAGAGCGGCTGTTAAGATCGCTTTCGACATGGTTGCGGAAGGACTTATCGACAAAAAAACGGCTGTACTCCGTGTTGCTCCGGAGCAGGTTGACCAGCTTCTGCACCCCATGATAGATACCAGCGTTAAATACGACGTTATCGCAAAAGGTCTTCCCGCTTCTCCCGGCGCGGCTGTTGGAAAGGTCGTTTTCACTGCGGAAGAGGCTGAAAGCTGGGCGGCACAGGGCGAAAAAGTTATCCTTGTGCGTGCTGAAACGTCACCCGAAGATATCGGCGGTATGCACGCCGCACAGGGTATCCTTACTGCCACAGGCGGTATGACAAGCCACGCGGCTGTTGTTGCCAGAGGCATGGGAAAATGCTGTGTCGCAGGCTGCGGCGCGGTACGCATCAACGATGTACAGAAATTCTTCACCGCCGGCGGCGCCACCGTTAAAGAGGGTGACATCATAACCATAAACGGTTCCACAGGCGAGGTTATACTCGGCGCGGCGAAACTTATAGAACCCGAACTTTCAGGCGAGTTCGCAGAGATACTGACATGGGCAGACTCATTCAGAACCCTCGGCGTGCGCGCAAACGCTGATACCCCCCATGATTCAAGAGTGGCAAGGGATTTCGGAGCGGAGGGGATCGGTCTTTGCCGTACGGAACACATGTTCTTTGACGGCGACCGTATCGATGCCGTGCGCGAGATGATACTTGCTGACAACGAAGAGGGACGCAGAAAGGCACTTGCGAAGGTTAAACCCTATCAGAAAGAGGACTTCCTCGGACTGTTCACCGCAATGGAAGGGCTGCCTGTAACAATCCGTCTGCTGGATCCGCCTCTTCACGAGTTCATCCCCCACACAGATGAGGAGATTGAGCGCGTTTCCAAGGCCTCCGGTATTTCCGCAGACCACCTTAAAGCTAAGGCGACTGAGCTTTTCGAGTTCAACCCGATGCTTGGTCACAGAGGATGCCGTCTGGGTCTCACCTTCCCCGAAATTTATGAAATGCAGGTCTATGCCATCTTCGAGGCGGCATGTGAGCTTGTTAAACAGGGCAAGGTTGTTAAACCGGAAGTTATGATTCCTCTCGTGGGTTCATACAAAGAGCTTGAGATACTGAAAGATATGACAAACGAAGTTGCCGCGGAGGTAATAGCAAAATACGGCGTTAAGCTGGATTACCTCGTCGGTACGATGATAGAGCTTCCCAGAGCGGCGCTCACAGCGAACGAGATAGCAGAACACGCACAGTTCTTCTCGTTCGGAACAAACGACCTCACCCAGACAACTCTGGGGGTAAGCCGTGATGACGCGGGCAAATTCCTGCCCATCTACGTTGAGAAAGGGATATATAAAGAAGACCCCTTTGTCTCCATTGATGTCAGCGGCGTCGGTCAGCTTGTTGAAATGGGCGTAAGCAAAGGACGCAGTATCAGGGCAGATCTTAAAACAGGCATCTGCGGCGAACACGGCGGCGACCCTGAGTCGATAGCATTCTGTCAGAAAGCGGGACTCAACTACGTAAGCTGTTCCCCCTTCCGCGTTCCCGTGGCAAGGCTTGCGGCAGCTCATGCAGCACTGAAACAATAACAAATCGCAAGGGGAGCGTCTGAAAAGACGTTCCCCTGTTTTATTTTCAACTATCGGAGCAGCCAATGGGGCGTTCAGCGACTCAAGACCTTCTTGGTTTACTCGAATCCGTCCTGCAAACCGAGATTAAAGGTCTTCTGGTGAGAGACACGGAAGGAACCATTCTTCACACTGGAAACACCTCTTCCGAAATGACGGAATACAGCCTTGTTTCCGGCGGCTGTGCTGCGTCCGTTTTCACGAACAAGCAGATATTCCCGTCTGAAGCTCAGACGGAAATGCTTAAAAAGATAATAAACATATACAGTTTTGCACCTTTCGGGGCAGCTCTTTCAAGGGTTGTCGCCGGGGCGAAAATACTTGAAACGATAACGAACAGAAAAAATCTGGACGAAGTTCTGCACCAGCTTATTTCGTCTGTTATAATAAACGGACAGTTCGGAAGAGCCGGAATAATGTTTCTTAACGAGGCCTTACTTGAACTGCGCGGCGGAATATTCTGCAACAGTGACATGAAAATAGACGTTACTCTGTTCCGCAACCTGAAAGTGGGCTTTGAAACTAAAAACAGGCTCTCAGACATTATGTTTTTCGACAAGACCGATACCATTGACCTTAATTCATCCGATGAATACGATCCGCTGAAAAGATACTTCTGCGATGAAGTTCTGGTTTCGTCGCTGGGCATTGGCGGTAAGCCGATCGGTGTTCTTATGGTTTGCAAGCCGACATATTCCAGAGCGGACAAAGATGCGCTCAGGCTTTTCGGTAACATCTGCTCACTGTCAATTGAGTATTTCAGAGCTGTGAAACAGCTTGAACTGGTAAGGTCGGAGCTGGACGAAGCGAAGCGCATATCTTCCAACAACGACAACCTGCTTCAGATAGGCAGCCTTTCCGCCACAGTTGCTCATGAGCTTAAAAACCCTCTGATAGCCATCGGAGGATTTGCGAAGCGTGTTGAGCAGGCGGGCGGTCTCTCAGAAGACCAGCACCACTGGATAAGCATCGTGCAGTCTGAAGTGAACAGGCTGGAAAAGATAGTCGGGGACATCCTTTCATATACAAAGCGGGTTGAGCTTGAATATGAAAAGATTAATCTGGTGCAGTTTACGGAAGAGGTGATTCAGTTTCTGAAAAACTGCCTCTCGTTTGAACAGATAAATATCGTTGTAAATATCGGAAACGGGATGTATGTTGATGCAGACAGGGGACTTTTGCAGCAGGTGCTTATGAACCTCGTTACAAACGCCGTTCAGGAGATGAAAAAAGGCGGAGACCTTATTATCACAGCGTCCGAGAGTAAAAATTACGTTACCGTCAGCGTCGCCGACACAGGGCACGGGGTTGCGGCGGAGCTTAGGGAAAAGATATTTGAGCCGTTTTTCACCAATAAAAAGGAAGGAACCGGTTTAGGACTGGCATTGTGTAAAAAGATTATGCGGGCGCACGACGGAGACATTTATGTTTCCGATGCTCAGAGAGGAGCTGTTTTTACGCTTCTTCTGCCTAAGAGGGAACAGGAATGAAAAAAATACTTATTATCGACGACGAAGAACACATCCGGGAGCATTATCAGAATCTGCTTTCAGAAAAGGGATTCAGTGTTGACACAGCGGAAGACGGAACAAGCGGGCTGGAAAAATTCCGTGCGGGAGAATATGACCTTGTGCTTCTCGACGTTAACATGCCGGACAGGTCTGGGCTTGAGGTTTTAAAGGATATCAAAGCGGTCAAGGACGGACAGGTCGTTTTTCTGCTCACCGCATATGAAGAATATAAAAGAAACTTCGCGTCTTTGTATGCCGAGGAATACTTTACAAAAGATAAAAAGATAGAGATACTTCTACGCCGGATCAAGGAACATCTGGAGGAGTGACGGGTGCCTGCGCCTGAGCTTTCTGTTCTTTTATTCTTCCGTTGATGCGGTACAGCTCCGCCAGCAGCGCGGCAACGACTTTGTACAGTTCGACAGGTATATCGTCAAACAGATCCAGTGTGGATAATGCTTCCACAAGGTCTTTATCCTCTTTGATATATACTCCGTGTTCTTTCGCCTTCGCAATGATATTGTCCGCCACAAGTCCTTTGCCCTTCGCAATTAGTCTGGGCACCTTATCTGTTTTGTCGTCATACTTTATGGCGGCGGCTTTTTTCCGTATGTAAGCCAATTGACCCCCGAAGAGGCTTATATCATTTCAAACGATTTCCTGTACGCCTCTGTAAGTTTATTATTCGTCACTTCGTCCGTATGCATAAATGAAAATGCACCGCCTGAGTGCATTGTGAACACATTATTTATAAGCATGGCGGCTTTGAAAAGGTTTTCGCGGTCCTTGTCGCTGTTTGCCATTACGATCTGAGGAGTAATCACGTCAAATCTTTCGTCGGTAAAATGTACGCAGAAGAAAGAGCCGAAGCCTGTGACATATGACGGATAGCTGAGTTTAGCCGTCATGGAGACCAGTTTCGCGCGGAAAGCATCTCCTGCGGCATTAAGTTTTTCATAATCCTGCTTTTGCAGTTCCTTCAGAGTTTCTATACCTACGCACATAGCCACCGGATTTGCGGAATAGGTTCCTCCGCCGACGAACAGTTTCTGTACGGTTATGGTGTCCATAACATCTTTGCGTCCGCCGTAAATACCTATGTGTATGCCGCCTGCCGCCGCTTTGCCGAATGTGAAAAGGTCAGGTTTAACACCGAGAATATTCCATATGCTGCCGTAGCGGAATCTGAAACCTGTGATAACTTCATCAAAGATGAGAAGAGTTCCTGTCAGGTCGCAGAAGTCGCGCAGAAGTTTCAGATATGCGGGACTTGCAGTTATACCGCCGCCGGAACCCATCATGGGCTCTATGATTATTGCGGCTATCTCGTCATTGTATGAGCGGAGTATTTCCGCTGTCTTTTCAACGTTGTTGTAAGGCACAGTGACGGTTTTCTGCCCTTCGGGTGCGTTTTTATCCTTTACGAACGGAGGAACGACGCCGGTTGATAATACGGAGTTACCGCCGTGCCATCCGCCCTCTGCTTTAACGATGATGTGTCTGCCGGTGAAGGCACGTGCAACACGGGTGACGTACATGGTGGCTTCGGTGCCTGATGTGCACAGTCGCATTGATTCAAGTTCGGGAACCGCCTGCTGAACCATCTCTGCATATTCAATCTGATATCTGTTGAGTGTCCCGTGGTGAACGCCTGCGGTCAAGGCGCGTTCGATTCCCTTTCTCTGGGCTTCGGTGCCGTGTCCGAGGATGTTTGCATAGTGCCCCATCCAGAGGTCGATTATAATGTTTCCGTCAACGTCGTGCATGTGTATGCCTTCGCAGCGGTCCGTAACCACCGGGAAGGGAGGATAGTTTCTTATGTCGTGGCAGACGCCGTTAGGGAAAAGAGTACGGCTCTTTTCATACAACTCTTTTGATTTGGGGAATTTCTGTGCATATTTTTCAAATATTCTGCCCATATCAGCCCTCTGTGAGCATTTTTCTCAGATCTATTGCGTTTGCGGCGGCACTGCCCATTGCGGAGTTGCAGAAGGATACGAACACCGAGCTTGAAACGGACGCTACTATGTCTATATCTTTTTTGAATTTATCAAGCTGTTTCAGATTATATCGGTAGTTCAGGTCGCGGTTCTGAGGTCCTTCCCATTCTGGACTTTTTCCGTACAGGCGGAAGTATGACATATTGTTGTAAGCCTTAACGGAATAGGGTGCCAGCCCTGCACTTGACGGGAAATCAGCGTTAACGACGCCAATGCCGTTTTCTTTAAATTCTTCCTGATATTTCTGTCTTGCCCAACCGCGGTTTGCGAGCTCAACAAAGAATGGTCTGTCTGAGAAGGTGTCGCGCAGACGCAGTATATGCTCAAAGTTTGCCCTTGATGGTGTGAAACCGTTATAAAAATCAGCAAAGTACGCCTTCACTCTATTATATATAGGAGAGAGACCGTTTTTAAATTCGCTTGCGTCTTCCTTTACGGGGGGTTCTTTCAGAAAGCGTTTGCCCAGACGCACTGATATTGCGAGTTCATCGGAGCCGTTTTCCGCTATGTTGGCGGTAATCTCCTCAGTGGGGTCGTTATAGAAAGTGAATGTCAGCTCAAGGAAATCAATTCCCTTATCACGGCTGTAAAACTTCAGCATCTCTTCATTGGGGAACTGGTTCGGATAGAAAGTGCCAAGCCAGTCGTCAAATTTGTACCCCGCAGTGCCGATGTAAACAGGAGTATCGTTGTATGTAATCATCTTAACCTCGTGTAGAATTGTAATATGATGTTTTTGATTTCAAATCAAGGAGTAATGTATAAACGGGTTAAATTAGCTATTGACTTAATGAAGGTCTTTTGATAAGTTTCGTGATTCGTAAGACCGATACGCACCCATAGCTCAACAGGATAGAGCAACGGACTTCTAATCCGTAGGTTTGAGGTTCGAGTCCTCATGGGTGCGCTTGTCTTGTGGTGGCTGTAGCTCAGTCGGTAGAGTACAGGATTGTGATTCCTGTTGTCGCGGGTTCGATCCCCGTCAGCCACCTTTTTTATATACTGGTCTGGGCGAGTGTGGCGGAATTGGTAGACGCGCTAGACTTAGGATCTAGTGTCCTAGGCGTGGGGGTTCGAGTCCCTTCACTCGCATATCATACCTTCCGCGGGTGTAGCTCAACTGGTGGAGCACGACCTTCCCAAGGTTGAGGTTGCCGGTTCGAGCCCGGTCACCCGCTTAAAAATCCAAATTAGTCAATTATATTCTTTGATATATTCCAAGGAGAAAACAATGAAAGTTACTGTTGCGGACAAAGAAAAGTCACAGAAAGAACTCAGTGTGGAGATTCCTGCACAGGTCTTTAAAGATACCTTTGAAAACGAATTTAATAAAGTTGCAAAAACCGTCAAAGTTGCCGGCTTCCGTGAAGGGAAAGCCCCCAAAGACGTTGTTATGAAAGAAAAAGGGCACGCTATCCGCGTTTATGCCCTTGAACACGTTATAAATGAAGGCGTAAAAAACGCTATCGAAGAAAACGGCATCAGAGCAATGGGTCAGCCCGAAGTTAAAGACGTTAAGTTTGAGGACGACGATTCACCCATCACTTTCAAAGTATATGTTGACGTTTTTCCCGTGTTTGATGTTGTCAGCTACACAGGTTTCGAGTTTACAAAAGAAATCAACAGCGTTGAAAAAGAGGACATTGACACTGTTGTTGAAAACCTTCTGAAACGTCAGGCTCAGTTCGAAACCGTTGAAGGCGGAGAAGTTGTTAACGGCAACATGGCTGTTATAGATTTTGAAGGCAAGCTCAACGGCGAGGTTATCCCCTCCGCCTGTGCAAAAGCATATTCACTTGAAATAGGTTCAAACACCTTCATCCCCGGTTTTGAAGAGCAGATAGTCGGCATGAAAGTCGGCGATGTTAAAGACATCACAGTCACTTTCCCCTCCGAATACCATGAAAAATCCCTCGCAGGTCAGCCTGTGGTTTTCACAATCACACTGCATGAAATAAAAGCGAAAAAAGCTCCCGTACTCGACGACGCTTTCGCAAAGAGCATCGGCGAAAAATATGAAACAGCGGAAGCACTTCTGAAAGCTATCGAGGAAGACCTCAACGCCGAAGCGGCAGACCTTTCAAAAGACGCTCTTTACAACACAATGCTTGATAAAATAATTTCAGAGAACCCTTTCGAGATTCCGGCTGTCATGGTTGTAGAACAGGCGGAAAAACTTGCTGAGCAGACGCTTCGCCAGTACAGCATGTACGGCATGAACCCTGAGCAGTTCGGACTTAATAAGAAGAAACTTGCCGAACAGCACATGGAAACTGCTGAAAAACAGATTAAAAGCGCTCTTGTTATCAACAAAATTTCCGAAAAGAACAATATCAACCCCACAGATGAGGATGTTGATAAGGCAATCGCGGAATACGCGGAAAAATTTGAGAGATCTGTTGATGATTTCAAAAAAGAGCTTGAGCAGTACGGCGGCATAGCTTCTTTCAGAAACACTGTTTTCACCAACATGGTCTACGATTATCTTACAGCTAATAACAAAATCGCCGAAAAAGTTATCAGCAAGGCGGAGAGAGACGCTAAAATAGCTGAGGCGTCAAAGGCTGCCAAGGAAGCGTAATATGAGCTATTATATCCCTTATGTCATTGAGCAGACAGGAAGAGGAGAAAGGTCTTACGACATTTACTCCCGTCTGCTGAAAGACAGGATAATATTTCTGGGCTCACAGGTGGAGAGCGGTGTCGCAAACTCCATCATTGCCCAGATGCTGTTTCTTGAAGCGGAAGATCCAGATAAAGACATCTTCCTTTACATCAACAGCCCCGGCGGGGTCGTTACTGACGGACTCGCCATACTTGATACAATGAGCTACATCAAACCCGACGTATCCACAATCTGCATCGGACAGGCATCCAGCATGGGCGCCGTTCTCCTTGCGGCAGGTGCAAAGGGTAAAAGATTTGCTCTTCCCCATGCACGCATCATGATACACCAGGTTCTCGGCGGTGCGCAGGGGCAGGCGACAGACATCGAAATTCACGCGAAAGAAATTCTCCGCGTGAAAGAGGTCTTAAACGGAATTCTTGCTTCTGCATCAGGTAAAACCGTTGAGCAGATTACAAAAGATTCCGACAGAGACAACTTTATGTCGGCTGCGGAGGCTAAAGAGTACGGTCTTATAGACGATGTATTCACCAGGAGGGGTTGAAATATTTACACTTATGCATATGTTTGTGTAGATAAACAATCCTGCGCGCACAACTGCGCCCGAAAATGACTAAAGCTGTTACGGCTGACCGCAAGGCACAGGATGTGCCTCTTT
Source organism: Seleniivibrio woodruffii (assembly GCF_029267515.1). GTDB lineage: Bacteria > Chrysiogenota > Deferribacteres > Deferribacterales > Geovibrionaceae > Seleniivibrio > Seleniivibrio woodruffii_A. The sequence goes on along the minus strand of NZ_JAJUIS010000001.1, from coordinate 177,756 downwards.
TAGTGTATTTTATACGGTTTACAGTATAAAACAGGCTAAAAGTAAGCGTGCATAGGCTTTGCCTGTGCTAAGCGTTGACCGAAAACGGCAGGACGCCTGTTTTCGGTATACCCATAAAGAGGTGTGTTCATGGCGAAATCAAAAAAAGAAACACTCTCCTGTTCATTCTGCGGAAAAACTCAGGACGAAGTAAAAAAACTGATTGCAGGTCCCAACGTATTCATCTGCAACGAATGCATAGAACTTTGCAACGAAATCCTTAAAGAAGACCTTGAAGACGGCATCAAAGAGGATACCGCTCTTAAACTTCTCACTCCTGCGGAGATTAAAGAGAAGCTGGACGAGTATGTTATCGGTCAGCAGGAAGCTAAGAAAGTGCTGAGCGTTGCCGTTCACAACCACTACAAAAGAGTTCTCCACGGCAAAAAGAGCGAAGTTGAGCTTGAAAAGAGCAACATACTCCTTCTGGGACCCACCGGAACGGGCAAGACCCTTCTGGCAAGGACTCTGGCAAGAGTGCTTAACGTACCCTTCGCCATTGCAGACGCAACCACTCTTACGGAAGCCGGATACGTCGGTGAGGATGTTGAGAACGTCGTTCTCAAGCTCCTTCAAAACGCCGATTACGACGTTAACAGAGCACAGAACGGCATCATATTCATCGACGAGATAGACAAGATAGCCAAGAAGACCGACAGCCCCAGCATCACAAGAGATGTCAGCGGCGAAGGTGTTCAGCAGGCACTTCTTAAAATAATCGAAGGCACCATCGCCAACGTACCGCCGCAGGGCGGACGCAAGCATCCCCAACAGGACTATATTCAGGTTGATACCTCAAATATCCTGTTCATAGTGGGGGGCGCTTTCGAATTTCTCGACAGTGTCATCAAAAAGCGTATCGGCGAAAAATCCCTCGGATTTACAACAAAATCCGTCGGAACAAAGGACTATACAAGGTTCGAACTGCTCAAGCAGCTTCGCCCCGACGATCTTGTCAAATTCGGTCTCATCCCCGAATTTGTGGGCAGACTTCCCATTGCAGCAGCCCTTGAAGATCTGGACGAAGAGGCTCTTGTGCGAATACTGCAGGAACCCAGGAACGCACTCATTAAGCAGTACATTCAGATGTTCTCTTTTGACGACGTTAAACTGACCTTCACAAACTCCGCTCTGAAAGCAGTTGCCAAAAAAGCGCTGAACAGAAAGACGGGAGCCAGAGGTCTGCGTTCCATACTCGAAGAGGCTATGATGGACATTATGTACACCGTGCCCTCCGACAGCGAAATCGTCGAGTGCATCATAAACGAGGATGTTATCAACGAGAATGCAAAACCCATCCTGATGTATGAAAACAAAAAAGAGACAGCTTAACATATCCTGCAAGTAACCCTTGCCCTTTTTGTAAAAATCAACTTATTATACATAAAAGCAACGCTCCCTCAGGGGAGCTTTGCTTTATTTGTGCCGAAATTTACAACGATTTGAGATCGCTTCGTCACGTTGTTCCCCGCGAAGACTAAAGGAATCTGTCTCTGCGAGGAAGCTGTAAGCTGACGCGGCAGTCTGATTTAAATTTACAGGTGATAAATGGAGAGAATAGAGCAATATCCGCTTATACCCCTCAGGGATATGGTGGTTTTCCCCTATATGATAACTCCGGTGTTCGTCGGACGCGATAAGTCTGTGAATGCCGTCGAACTTGCTGAAAAGACCCGAGGTCACGTCTTTTTCGTTCTGCAGAAGGACGAGGAGGTGAATGATCCGTCTTTTGAAGACCTCTATACCACAGGCGTGTCCGCAAAAATATTACAGGTGCTAAAGCTGCCCGACGGTACCGTTAAGCTCCTTATGGAGGGTGTGCAGCGCGGACGGATACTGTCCATGGCGGACGAGGGCGACTGCCTTTTTGCAAACGTCAGCATAATACCCGACGGCGAAATTGACAGCACGGAAGAGCCTGTACTTTTTAAGATGCTGGCGGAGAGCTTCCGCAGCTATGCCGAATTTTCTAAAAAGATAAACGATAATATACTTAATACCGTTACGGAGATCGACGATATAAACAGACTGGCGTATTCTGTTGCTTCTTATATGCCTGTTAAGAACACAGAACAGCAGACAGTTCTTGAGATAGACAATGCACAGGAGCGTGTTGAAAAAGTTATTGAGCTTGTGCAGACGTACATTGAGCTTGTCAAGATGGACAACCGCATCAGGCAGAAGGTGAAAAACCAGATGTCCAAAGCCCAGAAAGAGTACTATCTGGGCGAGCAGGTTAAGGCTATCAACGAGGAGCTGGGGAAGGATGATGACTTCAAAGCGGATATTGACGAGCTTGAAGAGAAGATAAACACTGCAAAACTCAGCGAAATAGTTAAAGAGAAGACGAAGAAAGAGTTTAAGAAGCTGAAACTCATGTCCCCCATGAGTGCCGAGGCAACCGTTGTAAGGAACTATCTGGACTGGATACTCTCTATGCCCTGGGGAAACTACACCGAGGACAAGCTGGAGTTGAAAAATGCGGAAGAGATACTTAACCGCGACCACTTCGGGCTTGAGAAGCCCAAAGAACGTATCCTTGAATACCTCGCAGTCAAAAAAATAGCGCCGGATATCAAGGGCGCGATACTCTGCTTCACAGGACCTCCGGGAGTGGGCAAGACTTCTCTGGCGCGCTCCATAGCCGAAGCTATGGGCAGGGAGTTCGTTCGCATGTCACTTGGCGGTGTGCGTGATGAGGCTGAGATACGCGGACACAGAAAAACATACATCGGCTCGCTGCCGGGCAAGATAATACAGAGCATCAAAAAGGCAAAGAGCATGAACCCCGTGTTCCTGCTGGACGAGATTGACAAGCTGGGTGCGGATTTCAGGGGCGACCCTTCATCCGCTCTGCTCGAAGTGCTCGACCCTGAACAGAACACAACGTTCGTTGACCACTACCTTGAGGTGGAGTTCGACCTTTCAAAGGTACTGTTCATCACCACCGCCAACAGCCTTGACGGTATCCCCAGACCACTTCTGGACAGGATGGAGGTAATCCCCGTCACAGGTTACACCGAAAAGGAAAAATTCGGCATTGCGGCTAAATTCCTGATACCGAAACAGCTTAAAGAGCATAATCTTGACAGCGAACGGGTCAGAATTGCCGACAGCGCCGTATACGGCATTATCCGCGGATATACGAAAGAGGCGGGTGTCAGAAACCTTGAGCGTGAGATAGCCTCCATAATCCGTAAGGCGGCGAAGAAGATAGTTGAAAATCCCGACCTTAAAACCGTTAAGGTAAACGATAAAAATCTTGATAAATTCCTTGGCAAGATGAAATTCCGTTTCGAAGCGATACCGGCCCCGATAGAAATCGGTGTTGCAACAGGACTGGCATGGACTCCGTACGGCGGAGATATTTTGCAGATAGAGGTTGCGATATACAGAGGCAGCGGGAAACTGCAGCTTACGGGCAAGCTGGGCGACGTTATGAAGGAATCCGCACAGACGGCGTTTACCGTCGCGAAAAGCTGTGCCACGCGGCTTCAGATACCCGCTAAACGTTTTTCCGACTTTGACCTGCACATTCACGTCCCCGAAGGCGCAGTGCCAAAGGACGGACCCAGCGCAGGTATTACCATGACAACGGCTATCCTGTCCGCGCTGTCTGAACGTCAGGTGCGCTGCGACATCGCGATGACAGGAGAGATAACCCTGCGCGGACGCGTGCTCGCCATCGGCGGAGTAAAGGAAAAGGTGCTTGCCGCACACAGAGCGGGCTTAAAAGAAGTTATTTTACCGAAAGCCAACGATAAGGACTTGACAGATATACCGTCGGATGTTAGAAGTATGCTTCGTGTTCATCTGGTGGAGCATATCGATCAGGTGCTCGATATAGTGCTAATTTAAATTTATAGAAAAGGATGTGATTACAGTGGCAATTAACGCTATTGTAAAGGTTGACGGCGATAACGTCGACTACGCTCTTAAACTTCTGAAAAAGAAGATAGAGCGCGAGGGTCTCATTAGGGAGATTAAAACTCATACCTATTATGAGAAACCCACAGAGGTTCGCAGAAAAAAACTGCTCAAAGCTAAACGCAAACAGCAGAAACTTCAGCGTAAACTCAACGACAAGTACAAATACTATTAAGAATGTATGGTTGCTTGTACAAAGCGGCTGTCTTAATGAAGAGAGCGGTAGAGCGAGGTCTTTACCGCTCTTTTACTTTCTGCTGCAATATAATGTGACATTTTGCTCGTCTAACCTTGCCACCCTTGCATAACTCGCATCTGACCACAAAAATTTAATGCCCATAGTCTGCGCATTTCTGGGCGTTGCTAGCTTATATATTCAGGCCAGCGGGTCATGCGGCTTTTCATATCGAACGTTTCGCTGTCAACTGTGAACGTGCCGTCGCCGTTGTGGTGGATCTTTCTGAAATGCTCCTGAGAACACCATGCCTTAACAACCCTGAGAATGATCAGGTTGTATCTGCCCAGTAGTGAATCATCCTCTATCACACATTCAAGATTTACAGGAGACTCCTTTATAAGCGGTGCTTTCACCCTTGCAGCTTTCACTGCCGTCAGACCGAATTTCGCAAATTTATCCGTATCCGCGCCGGTGCAGTTGCCTATATCCACAGTCTTTTCCAGCATATTGTCTGATGGTATTGAAACCACACATTCCCGTTCCGACAGCAGAATGTCAAAGCTGAAATCCCATGTACCCATACTGACAGCTATAAGCGGTGTGCTGTCGTCTATGACCATGGTATAGCTGAGGGTCATTACGTTGTTCTTCTGTCCGTTGAAAGTTGAAAGGAGAATTACGGGACCAGGTTCGATGAATCTGTAGGCTTTTGATAAAGGAAATTCTTTCATAAAGCGCCTCAAAAAGAAAAGGGGAGTTTTTCAGCTCCCCTATTATATACCTTTTAAGGCTGTTTCGCTTAGTCTTCGTTTGCATCCGGCTCGTTCGCGCCGTGGCATTTTTTATATTTCTTTCCGCTGCCGCAGGGGCAGAGGTCGTTGCGCCCGACTTTGGGAAACTCTCTTTTAATGGGTGTGCGTTTATCTTCCTGCTGCTGGGGTTTTTCGGCGAATATATCCCGCTGTTCCTCTTTGGTCTGAACCCTCTCCTGTTTCTGTTCAGCCTCTTCAATGTCGGACTGTTTATTCATTTCAACATGGAAGAGTACACGGATAACCTCGCTGTTTACCTTGTTCATCATAGTTATGAAAAGGTTGTAGGCTTCGCGCTTATATTCGTTCAGCGGGTCTTTCTGTCCGTATCCGCGCAGACCAACAGAATCACGCAGATGATCCATGTGGAGAAGATTCTCTTTCCATTTTGAATCGAGAATTGAAGTATACAGGAACCTTGCAACGTCTGCGAAGAACCCGCCGAACTCCTGTTTTTTCTGTTCAAGCCTTGCGTTTACAAGGGTTTTCAGGCGGTCTACTTCACTGTGGAGCTGCCTTCTGTCTTCTGCAAATGAAAACTCTATATCGAAAACTTCGGAAATTTCTTTTTCAAATGCCTCATAATCAGGTTTTTCAGCCGCGTTGACATGCGCCTCAACCATAGCGTCGATGACGTTGTCAATGGTTTCAGCGACTATCTCATCGGAGGCGCCGCCGGAGATGATATCACGGCGCAGTGTGTATATAACGTTTCTCTGCTGGTTCATGACGTTGTCATAGTCCAGCAGGTGCTTTCTTATTTCGAAGTGGAACGCCTCAACTTTTTTCTGAGCGCCCTCAATAGAGCGGGTAATGATGGGGTGTTCGATGGATTCGCCCTCTTTCATGCCGAGTTTCTGCATGATGGAAGCGATCTTTTCCGAACCGAAGATGCGCATAAGGTCGTCTTCAAGAGAGACAAAGAAGCGGGACGAACCGGGGTCACCCTGACGTCCGGCACGACCTCTCAACTGGTTGTCGATACGTCTTGATTCGTGTCTGTCGGTACCTATGATGTGCAGACCGCCAAGTTCGCGCACTCCGTCGCCGAGCTTAATGTCGGTACCGCGTCCTGCCATGTTTGTTGCGATTGTAACGGCTCCTTTAAGACCTGCGTCCTTAACAATCTCAGCTTCACGTTCGTGGTTCTTTGCGTTCAGAACCTCGTGCTTTATCTTTTTACGGTCGAGCAGGTCGCTTATCAGTTCGGATTTTTCGATTGAACTGGTACCCACAAGAACAGGTCTGCCCGTTTTGTGCATCTCTTCAATCTCGTCCACTATGGCGATATATTTTTCCTTAGCAGTGCGGAAGATGACATCTGTGTAGTCCTTGCGTATCATCCTCATGTTTGTGGGGATAACGGCAACGCCGAGGTTATAGATTGACATGAACTCGTTTGCTTCTGTGAGAGCGGTACCCGTCATGCCTGCAAGTTTCTTATACATGCGGAAATAGTTCTGGTATGTGATGGATGCCAGCGTCTGGTTTTCGCTCTCAATCTGTACGCCCTCTTTGGCTTCCAGAGCCTGGTGCATCCCGTCGGAATAGCGTCTGCCGGGCTGGAGTCGTCCTGTAAATTCATCGACAATGATGACCTGACCGTCTTTAACAACGTAGTCCACGTCTTTTTTGAAAATGGCATGGGCTTTAAGTGAGTTGTTTACGTTGTGGAGAACGTCGACATATTTGATGTCGTAAAGGTTATCAATGCCGAGTTCCTTTTCGACAAAGTTGATGCCTTCGTCGTTCATCTGAACTGAGCGGTTCTTCTCGTCAACTTTATAGTGAGCTTCTGCGCTGAGCTGGCGCACAACCATATCCACGTTGTAGTATTTTTCGGTGCTTCTCTCTGTGGGACCGGAGATGATGAGGGGCGTTCTCGCCTCGTCGATAAGGATGGAGTCCACCTCATCCACAATGGCGAAGTTCATTTCGCGCTGTGCAGTGGGTTCATGGGGCGGCTTCATGTTGTCGCGCAGATAGTCGAAACCGAACTCGTTGTTTGTTCCGTATGTGATGTCCGCTGCGTATGCTTCCGGGCGTGTAACTTCGGCGAGTTTCGTTGTGAACGCCTCTTTGTCGTCCCATTCCACAAGGAATGAGCGTTCGTGGTTTATGATGCCCACGGAAAGACCCAGCGCCAGATATATGGGGCTCATCCACTGCGCATCGCGTCTTGCGAGGTAGTCGTTGACCGTTACGAGGTGCGCTCCTTTTCCGCCCATTGCGTTAAGGGACATGGCAAGAGTTGCCACAAGGGTTTTGCCTTCACCGGTTTTCATTTCGGCTATTTTGCCCTTGTGCAGTGCGTATCCGCCCATAAGCTGAACGTCGAAGTGGCGCATGTTCAGTGTTCTGCGTCCCGCCTCGCGCACGAGTGCGAAGGTCTGGTTCATGATATCGTCTTCCGTGGCTCCGTTTGCCAGCTTCTCTTTCAACATGGCTGCCGCTTCCGCGAGCTGGTCAAAGGAAAGCTCCTGCATCTTAGGCTCAAGAGCTGCCACAGCCGAAACCATGGGCTGCATGGTCTTGATATAGCGTTCGGCATATGAGCCGAATATTTTCTGCAAAACTGATTTGAACATTAAAAACCCCGGTTAATTATTATTTTCAGTGCGAACGATGAGCCAGTATACGATTCCGAGAACAGTTATCGCCGCAAGAATGAATCCATGCTGGAGCATGTTTGTTGTCTCATGTTTGAGAGTTATTATCATAAGATCCCTGATGAAAGCGATCAGAGCAACGCTTATAAATATCGAGTTTTTAAACTTGCCGCCTTTCAGCATCTGTACTTCTGTGTGGAGAAGCTCCACCAGCACCCAGATTATAAGGAGAGAACCGAGAGCGGTTATCAGCGCATGGTCCGGCTGTTCGCCGAACAGGTGAACCGTTTCGTCTATAAATGCGTATCCGGCGGTGAGCGTAAGTCCTATCAGAACAACCACCATGAGCGCGTGAACGGCGAAAGAGAACTTTTCGCTTATATCAACCACTTTGTTGCGGTAGCTGTGGACGGGGTTGTATGAGCTGACCAGCTTTTCATAATATGAGCTGATTATAAGTTCGTTGTTGATATCCAGCATCTTGTGCATGGAGAGCAGGATGCTCTTTCTGCGCACATCGTCCTCCATGAGGCTGAATATCTTTTCGTGGAGCCAGAGGCGCACGAAACTCATCATGGATGAGATGAACTCAGGGTCAAATTTGTATTTGTTAAGCGACAGCCCCAGCTTGCCCACGAATGCGAAATAAGCGTTGTCGGCGCTGCCGTCGAAAAGCATGTCGAACCACATGGCGAGTTTCGCAGTGTTTGCCTCCATGGCGGCTACCTGCTTTTCGCTGATGGCGTGTGTCTTCATCCTGTCCATGAAATCTTCTATAAATTCATCTTTATACTTAGAAATCAGGGGTTTGATAAAGAGAAGATTATCTACGTCGTTTTCATTCAGATCATAATTTTTGGTGAGTGATTTACGGTATCTCATTTTATATGCTGTCTCTCATAAAAGGGAAAACATCTGCAATAGATATTTATTTTTACGTCATGTTAGGATAATATATCAGGACAGTAAAGTAAAATAAAAGTTCGAGGAGTTTGCGGTGGCTGAAAGAAAATCAAGCATCACAAGAAAGACAACGGAAACGGAAATATCCATTGTTCTTAACGTGGACGGCTGCGGAAAGTACGTCATCGACACGGGGATAGGTTTTCTTAACCATATGCTTGAGCTTTTTACACGGCACGGCGGTTTCGACATGGAACTCACGGCGAAAGGCGACCTGCACATCGACGGACACCACACGGCAGAGGACATAGGCATTGTCATGGGCGATGCTTTCCGCGAGGCGCTGGGCGATAAAAAGGGCATCCGCAGATACGGATTTTTCCTTCTGCCCATGGATGAAACTCTTATCGAGTGCGCCGTGGATTTTTCCGGCAGAACCTACCTTAACTTCGATGCGGATATTCCCGCTGAGAAAGTGGGAGACTTCGACACGGAACTTACGGAGGAATTCTTCAAGGCGTTTGCCGACAGAGCGGGCATAAACCTGCACATTATTAAAAGATACGGAAGAAACACTCACCACATCATTGAAGGGATGTTCAAATGCTTTGCGCGCTCCATTAAAGAGGCGGTGCGCATAGAATCAGATCAGATAATGTCCACGAAGGGCAGTCTCTGACATCTTTTCAATATCCAACGGAGTACATATAAATGATCGCAGTGATAGACTACGGTATGGGAAACCTGCGCAGTGTTGAAAAGGCATTGCAGTCTCTCGGTTTCGATGCGCGGATAACATCCGACCCCGAAGAGGTGGTCAGAGCGGACAGAGCAGTTCTGCCGGGTGTTGGCGCCTTTGCGGACTGCCGCACGGGGCTTGTTGACAGCGGGCTGAAAGAGGCGGCGGCACAGTTCATTAAAACCGGAAAGCCCTTCCTCGGAATCTGCGTCGGGATGCAGCTGCTTTTCGAAAAGAGCCTTGAGTTCGGCGAACACGAAGGGCTCGGATATTTCAAAGGAACGGTTAAAAAATTTCCTGACGAGATAATTTCAGAAGGCATGAAGATACCCCAGATAGGCTGGAACAGCATAACAAAAAAGATGAACCATCCGCTGCTTGACGGCATCAATACGGGGGACTATTTTTACTTCGTACACTCCTACTGCGTCAAGGCTGAGGAGAAGGGCGTTGAAGCCCTTTCCTGCGAATACGGTATAGATTTTTCCGCCATGGTCATACGCGACAATATGGCAGCAACCCAGTTTCACCCTGAAAAGAGCCAGAAACTCGGTCTGCACCTGCTTAAAAACTTCGGAGAGTGGAAATGCTGATAATACCCGCCATAGACCTCTTAAACGCCAAGGCTGTGCGCCTTAAACAGGGGGACATGGACGATTTTACCGTATATTACGACAACCCGCTGGAAGCGGCGAAGATGTTTGCCGATATGGGCGTGAAAAGACTGCATATAGTTGACCTCGACGGCGCGAAAAAGGGCGAGACCACCAACTTTGCCCTTATAGAAAAGATGGTTGCCACAGCCGGAATGGACATAGAGGTGGGCGGCGGCATCCGCGATATGAAAAAACTGAAAGCCTATTTTGAGATAGGCGTCAGATACGGTATTCTCGGAACCGTCGTTGTTAAAAACCCCGATTTCGTCAAAGAGGCGATGGGTGAATATCCCGACAGAATAATCCTCGGAGTGGACGCGAAGGACGGCTTTGTCGCCACCGAGGGCTGGTATGAGAAGAGCACTGTCACAGCCGCAGAGCTTATAAACAGCTATGAAGGTTTCTCTGCCGAAAGTGTTATCTATACGGACATATCAAGGGACGGGATGCTCACGGGAATAAATATTGAGGCGACATTGGCGTTGGCTGAGAGCATAAAATATCCGGTGATAGCCTCCGGCGGTCTCAAAGATATCAATGATATAAAGGCTCTTCAGGGCAAAAACGGTATTCTGGGCGCCATTACGGGCAAAGCCTTTTATGAAGGCAAAATTGACCTGAAAGAAGCCCTTCAACTACAGGAACAGTGATGAACAGATTTGCTATAATTCTCGCGCTGGGTTTCGGTTCGGGACGTGCTCCCAAAGCTCCCGGCACTTTCGGTACACTCTTTGCGATACTGCCTGTGATAGCTTCTGAGCAGTTCTCATATCCGGTAAAGGCGGTCATATTTGTGCTTCTCCTTCTGGGCGGCGTCTGGGCGGCGGACAGATATGAGAAGATTACAGGGAAAAAGGATGCTTCCGAGGTTGTTATAGACGAAATAGCAGCCTATTACATGATATTCCTGTTTATCCCCGCAAACGTTTTCACAGTACCGCTGGGTTTCGTGCTGTTCAGGATATTTGACATATGGAAGCCCTATCCAATCAAAAAACTCGAAAAAATTGACGGCGGACTGGGCGTTATGGCGGACGACCTGCTTGCGGCGGTCTACTCCATAATAATACTGGGAATTTTTTATCTCGGATATACGTTTTTCTTTTCTCATATATAGGTGATCTATGGTCAGATGTGCGATTTTTGCCGTTGGCAGCGAGCTTCTGGAGGGGAGCATCGTTGATACAAATTCCGCGTGGCTGGGCTCAAGGCTCACAAAGGCGGGGTTTTCCGTTGAACAGGTCAGACTTATCCCCGACAACAGGGAGATGATAGTTTCAATATTCCGTCAGGCACTTGAAGAATACGACTGCGTATTCACAACGGGCGGTCTGGGACCGACCTTTGACGACCTTACGGCGGAAACGGTCGCAGAGGCTGTCGGTGTTTCAACGGAGATGAACGAAACTGCGAAAACGCATATGCTTAACAGACTGAAAGAGCGCGGAGTTAACGTTAAGGAGAGCCACCTGCGTCAGGCCATGCTGCCTGCCGGCTGTCTGCTCTTTCCCAACGGCAGAGGCACTGCCCTTGGTTTCGGTATGGAGAAGAGCGGGCATATCATAATAAGTATGCCGGGCGTTCCGTATGAAATGTATCTTATGTTCGAGGAACACGTTATGCCCTTTCTGCGCGGACGTTTCGAGATGCGCGAACGGTACAGCGTGGATATCCGCATAGGTTCACTTCCGGAATCGGAGGTGGACGACGTTCTGCGGGAGTTCGGTTTTCCCGAAGGTATGGAGTGTATAATCAACGTTGCCAAGGGCGAGATACTGGTGAAGCTGAGGGGATTTGACGAGACCATGCTTATGGAGTATGCGGAGCGCGTCAGAGGAAGATTTTCAGATAACTTCATCGGATACGGTTCGGATAATATCGCAACCGTTCTGCTGCGTACCCTGCGCGAGAAGAAAATGACTCTTTCAGTTGCGGAAAGCTGCACAGGCGGGATGATAGGCAAAGAGATAACTGATATCGCAGGCTCAAGCGACGTTTTCATGGGCGGGGTGATATCCTACAGCAATGACGTTAAGATGCGCGTTCTGCGCGTTCCTGAAAATATAATTATCAATCACGGTGCTGTCAGCGAAGAGTGCGCGCGGGCAATGGCTGTTGGGGTTGCTAATCAGCTTCGCACAACCTGCTCCGTTTCCGTAACAGGCGTTGCGGGTCCCGACGGCGGCAGCGATGAAAAACCGGTCGGCACGGTCTGCATAGGATGGTGCGTTGGCAAAGAGGTTGTAACTAAGAAATATCTGTTTGTAGGCGACCGCGAAGCGATACGCATACGCTCTATGAAAACCGCGCTGATGGAGCTTACGAACCTGCTGAAAAAATATCAGCCCTAGATTATCAGCTTTGTTCTGAGATAGCTTAGGATTTTTTCAACTGATTCCTCAATGCTCATGATATCAGTGCGTATATGTATTTCAGGTGATTCCGGTGTCTCATAGGGTGAGTTTATGCCTGTAAACTCTTTTATTTCGCCCTTTCTTGCTTTTTTATACATATTTTTCGGGTCACGCTGTTCGCAGACGTTTATAGGTGCGTCGATGAACACTTCTATGAATTCACCTTCGGGCATTATCGCCCTCACTTTGTCCCTGCCTTCCGCGAAAGGCGATATAAAAGCAGTAATTGTCAGTATTCCGGCATCCGCGAAAAGTTTCGCCGTTTCGCCTATGCGTCTGATGTTCTCTTCTCTGTCCTGAGGGGAAAATCCCAGATCTTTGCAGAGTCCATGGCGCACGTTGTCGCCGTCCAGCAGATAGGTATGTATCCCCGAATGGTTCAGGCTTTGTTCCAGAGCGTTTGCTATGGTGGATTTTCCGGAACCGCTCAGACCTGTCAGCCAGAGAACGGCGGGGCGGTGATTTTTCAGTCCGGTTCTCTGTTCACGGGTGACGGAATGAGTGTGCCATATGACGTTTTTTGGATTTTCCGCCGCGGTTATCATTCCCGCTGCCGCTGTCATTCCCGTCATTCTGTCTATAAGGATAAAGCTGCCTGTGGCACGGCACATTTCATAGGTGTCGAACGGTTTTGAGGCGTCAAGTGAAAAGCCTACCGAGGCTATGTCGTTCATGCCGAGTGATGACGCGGGTTCTTCTTTCAGTGTTGATATGTTCATCCTGCTGAAAATTTTATTGATATGTGCGCCTATGGTGCCTGTGGCGCATTTAAGAATATATCGCGAATTGAGTTTCAGGTGTTCGGTATCCATCCATATCAGGTTTGCGGTGAAGCCGCTGCCGAACATAACTGACGTTTTGTCATGGACTATCATGTCCCCGCGGCTTATGTCCACCTCGTCCGCCGTTGTGAATGTGACGGAGAGCGGCGCTGATGCAGATTCCACCTGTCTGTCGCCTATCGACACGGATTTGACACGGGTTGATATGCCGGATGGCAGCACTGTAACTCTGTCTCCGACGGAGATGCTGCCGGATTCGATGCGTCCGCAGAACCCGCGGAAGCTGTTATCAGGTCTGAGAACATACTGGACAGGAAGCCTGAGGTTGCCGTGACTGGAAGGTGGCTCCTGTACGGCACTTTCCAGCATCTCTATGAGGCATTGACCGTCGTACCACGGCATTTTATCGCTTTTTGATGTTACGTTGTCCCCTTTAAGAGCCGAAACGGGGATTATGTTGTATGAAAGTCCTATTTTTTCAGCTAACTTTGCATAATCATCGGCAATTTTATTGAAAACCGCTTCACTGTAGCCCTGCGCATCCATTTTATTGACGCAGACAACGGCGTTTCTGATACCCATCAGTTTCACGATATATGAGTGGCGTATTGTCTGCGGGCTGATACCCTTGAGCGCGTCTATAAGAATCACGGCCAGGTCGGCGTTTGATGCACCTGTAGCCATGTTCCGTGTATACTGTTCGTGTCCCGGTGTGTCCAGAATGATGAATTTACGCTTTGCGGTGGAAAAGTATCTGTGGGCAACGTCGATGGTGATTCCCTGCTCACGCTCTGCGAGCAGTCCGTCAACAATGAGAGCGAGATCCGGTTCGTCACCTGTGGTGCCTGAAGTTCTGCTGTCTCTTATGACCGCAGCCATCTGGTCGTCGTAAACGGCGCGGCATTCGTGTAGAAGTCTGCCGATGAGCGTGCTTTTGCCGTCGTCGATACTTCCGCATGTGATAAAGCGCAGAAGCTGTTTTGCGGAGTCTTTAGCCATGTATTCTTCAAGCCTGCTCATCAGAAATAGCCTTCCGTCTTCTTTTTTTCCATGGCGCCGGACTGGTCAAAATCTATTATCCGTCCCTGACGCTCGGAGAGTGTGGATACCATCATCTCTTCTATGACCTGCTCAAGGGTGGATGCCACAGAAGGTACAGCGCCTGTGAGCGGATAACAGCCCAGTGTGCGGAACCGCACGGACTGCATGGTGATTTCATACTGAGGGGGCATCCTGTTGTCGTCCGCCATTATGAGAACACCGCCTACGTCGGCAACCGGTCTCTCCTTTGCCAGATAAAGCGGGACAACGGGTATCTTTTCACGCAGGATATAAAACCAGACGTCGAGTTCAGTCCAGTTTGAAAGTGGGAAAACGCGCATACTCTCGCCTGTGTTCAGCTTTGTATTGTAGTGGCTCCAGAGTTCGGGGCGCTGGTTTTTCGGATCCCATCTGTGGTTCTTATCCCTGAAAGAGAAGATGCGCTCTTTTGCTCTGGATTTTTCCTCGTCGCGCCTTGCGCCGCCGAAAATCATATCGAAACCGTACAAATTCAGCGCCTGTTTCAGCGCGTCTGTTTTCATTATGTCTGTATGGAGCTTGCTGCCGTGGACAAAGGGGTCTATGCCTTTTTCGGCGCCTTCGGGATTTTTATAAACTATCAGGTCGAGTCCGAGACGTTTTGCAGTCTCGTCGCGGAAGGTTATCATCTCACGGAACTTCCAGCCGGTGTCAACGTGCATGACGGGGAAGGGGAGTTTTGCGGGATGAAACGCTTTCATTGCGAGGCGGAGCATAACAGAGGAGTCCTTTCCTATGGAGTAGAGCATGACAGGCTTTGAGGCTTCCGCCGCCGCCTCTCTGATTATATGGATGCTCTCCGCTTCCAGCCTGTCCAGATATGAGTGATCATACATTGCTCTTGCCTATTGGTATCCTGTTCCAGATGCGCTCGTGCACAAAATAGAGGGCTATTTTCGATACCGTTTCCAGAAGACCTGTAAACACGGCAACGTCCAGTCTCTTGAACATAACATAAACTATGATTATAGTTGTTAAGGTTCCGAAAAAGCGCCATGACACAGCTTTCATTACAGAGCGGATATTGTTTTCGTTAAACATTTATCTTAATATCTCCTCAATTATGCTGTCGATGTCGAACGACATTGTGTCAAACAGTGGTCGCGGGTCGCGCCGGACGGAAATTATCTGCTGCGTTTTTTCAAGCAGTTCTTCCGGAGTGTCCGCCTTTTCCATAAGCCCCGCGTCGATGAGCAGCTTGTCGTAATGGGAGATGAAAGAGCGGGTGGATATTACGGGTGTGCCGAAGTAACACGCCTCGGAGTTCAGCGTCCCGCCGCCGCCGATGAAAAGGTCGGCAAAGGCGAGAAGGTGCTGAATGACCATTTTCTCCTCAATGACCGTTGCAAAGGGGAACAGCTTTTTCAGCGGCTGCGCCTCGTATCTGGGTATAAGGACGATGTTTACGTCCATATTCTGCTTTATCAGTTCAAGCCCTTCGTAAAGCACCGGATATTTTTTGCCGACATATGACGCTTTAAACTCTTCCTCGCGCACGACTATCGTTTTTTTGGAAACGTCAAGCTCTCTGGTTTTAAGGAAATCGTTGAAAAAGTCTATGTCCGGCTCAAAATCGTTGAGCCACGCCACAACGTCGAGAAAGTTGTATGAAAATATCTGTTCAGATTCAAGAGAAAAACGTTCAAAGATGCTCTGGGGGACCATATAGGGTCTGAAAGCCTTGGTTGAAAGCGGGAGTGTCAGCCTCGCCTGCGGCAGAGCTTTACGGAAATTCGCCGTATGGTCTGAAAGTGGGATATCGTAGAAGTTAACTATCGGGATGCCGAGACCGAACGCAACGCGGTTTGCGTCCACACTGCAAAGACATATCAGCTTCGTTATGCTGCACTTTTCTATGTATTCCATCAGAGCAAGCTGGCGGTGGATGGATGCTTTCAGCTTGTCGCCGAGGTTTGCACCGCCAAAATAGCCGCGGTTCACAAAATCGATTTTATAGAGGTTAAGCAGGTCGACAACCTCTTTGTAGCCCTGCCCCTCGCGGGCTGTAACAAGAACTGTTTTGCCGCGTGCCTTTATCCCGTCGATGAAAGGGCGGAAGAACATCACTGACTTTGGCGTTACAAGGTCGAACCAGATCAAATTATGCCCCTTTGAACGTATTCGTCATACCACCACGGGCGGACGGGAATGACGTCCGTTTCGCTGAAAATATATCCGTATTTTCCAGGATACTGCATCATACCGACGGCAGGTATCTCAGGATTTATAAGGGTCATTTTGTTTGCACAGGTGTAAAGGCAGTCCTCGTGGCACTGTTTGGAGCGTATCATGGTGAGCACGTCGTCCGCCTGTGCGCTTTCGAGCACTTTGTCGAAGCTGCCTGCCTTGCGTATGTTCCCCAGTTTCAGGTAGTTCAGCCACAGAAGACAGGGAAATACGTTTCCGTAAGGGTCAACATCAATGCTGCGCCTTCCCATGTAACAGTTGAAATCTATCCTCTGTCCTTCGTACACAGCCTTTTGCAGTATGTATTTGCTGCGGTAGCGCCCTTTGTCGTAGCCTATTTTTATGAGCTGTTCGTCAATCTGTTTCAGCTCGTCGTCTGTCCAGATGAAACTGTTTTTGTTCAGCGCGCATTTTTCCAGATTGTCCTGAGTGTTCTTATAGCGTTCGCTGCTGAACCTGCCGTAGCCTATGTAAAGTCCGACGCCCATCTCTTTTGCGAAATTGTATATCCACTCGATGAGATGGAGGTTCTCTTTGTATATGGTGAACTGGAAGCGCAGAACCATGCCTTTTAATTTTTTAAGCCGTTCAAGCGTTTCAAGGGAAGTTTTAAATCCGTTCTTGCGCAGGCGTATCTTTGCGTTGGTCTCCTCGTCACCGTCGAGAGAGATGTCAAGACGGTAGAGCGGATGCTTTTTAAGAACGTATTTAGCTATCTCCTCGTGTCTGTCGGGAAACCAGCCGGTTATGGGCGAATCGATTACCACGCTGTCGTGGAAACGGTATATGCTGTCCACCACGCGGAAATAGGTGTCGCTCATGTGGGGTTCGCCGCCTGTGAGGTGCACTTTTTTAAGGTCGAGGTGCTTCGACGAGAAGATACCGTCCAGTTCCGCATCGGTAAGCTCCTCCGCCCGCCTGTCCTCCTGTTTCCAGATGGAGCAGTAGCGGCAGGGTCCCGGACAGTATTCGGTCAGTGTGTATGATATGTCTTCAATTTTGTATTCGCTCAACGATTTTTCCTTATGTGGTTTTCAATCTAATATCGGTTAAAACTGGCTAAAATTGATAACATTAATTACCTGTTTCTGTGCCAGTTCCATGCCGTGTGTATAATATCTTCCAGCGTAACGAATGAAGGTCGCCATCCAAGCTCGTTAAAGACCTTTTTTGGGTCTGCCACCAGCACAGGAGGGTCCCCTGCGCGCCGCCCTTCCTCCGCAGCGGATATTTTGCAGCCAGTCACCTTTTCTGCGCAGCTTATAACCTCTCTGACGGAATATCCGGTGCCTGTGCCCAGATTGAATATGCCGTTTTCGCCGCCTTTCATGAGCCTATCCAGCCCCAGTATATGGGCTGCGGCAAGGTCTGTGACGTGTATGTAGTCTCTCACGCAGGTGCCGTCCGGCGTATCGTAATCGGTGCCGAATATTTTTATTGAGCCGCCTGTTTTCGCCGCTCTCAGAACCAGCGGGATCAGGTGGGTCTCCGGGTCGTGGTCTTCGCCGATATCTCCGTCCGCATCGGCGCCCGCCGCGTTGAAATAGCGGAATATCATATATTTAAGCCCGTATGCGGTGCTGAAATCCTTTAAGATACTCTCAACGAAGAGCTTTGTCATGCCGTAGGGGTTGATGGGTGCCTGCGGATGGTCTTCCGTTATGGGCATCTCTGTCGGCACTCCGTAGGTTGCGCATGTGGACGAGAAGATGAATTTATCGCATCCGTGTCTGCGCATTGCCGACAACAGGTTGAGAGTGTTTGCAACGTTGTTGACATAATATTTTTCCGGGTCGGTGACCGATTCCCCGACATAGGCAAAGGCGGCGAAGTGCATCACCGCGTCTATCCTGTTTTCATTGAATATCCTGTCCAGAAGGGCAGTGTCCGCCATATCGCCGTGTACGAATTTTCCGGATTTAACAGATTCTCTGTGTCCGTATACAAGGCTGTCCAGAACTATTGTGTCGTGTCCCTGTCTGTTCAGTTCCTTAACGGCATGGCTGCCTATATAGCCGGCTCCGCCGACAATAAGTATCGTGCTCATATCTCATCTCCAAACGGAATCATCGCCCTGTATTTATGGTACAGGTGTCTGTAAGGGTGGTAGCTGTTGCTGTGCCAAGGCTTTACTGAGCGGGTATAGTGAACTATCACAGGTTTTTCCTGCGCTTCCCTTATCTCTTTGTCTGCTGAGTTTGATTCCATTATTTCCCATATAAAATTAAATTTCGGATGAAGTTTTTTCCATTTTTCGTGGAGCAGTATGTTCAGAACGTCCTGATCCCACCAGAGGATATCGTGTCTGCGTTCGAGGGCGAATGTCATCAGCTTTTTCGTAAGCCCCTCTTCACGCCATTTTTTCAGGTTTACAAGCATGACACCCGCGTTGAAATAATCCGATTCGGGGTCTATGCCGAATCGGGAGAGATGCTCCTTGTTTTTCAGCGGGAAAAGGTGTTCCACTCCGCGCAGGTATTCATCGTCCATGACTGTCCGGCTCAGTTCGGATACGGAGCCGTCCACGATAAGATCGCAGTCCAGATAGAGCAGGGTGTCGATATCCTGCGGAAGTATCTCCGCCATGCACAGACGGAAATAGGTTGCCTGTCTGATGTGGTGGGTGATGCGGAAATCCGAGAAGATATCCGGGTCTATGCTCAGGATATTGATTTCGGTGTTATATTTTTCACGGAAAAAGCGGCAGACATCCTCCAGATCGGATTTAGTGCCGTCGTATATCAGAAAAATCCTGAAATCCGTATCTCTGTTGTTTTCAAGAAGGGAGAGCAGCGCAGTTGAAAAATGGATGATGTAGTTTCTGTCTATGGTGAAAACGACGTTAAGGGTATCGCTCATATTCTGCTGCTTATCAGGCGGGCATAGTTGCGGTATATCCTCTCATTTCCGGGTAGAAACAAGTCAGCAGAAGTTCTTTTCATGCAGCATCTGTCCCTGTATATAATAAGTTAGTTTATGTTAAATATTACCATAAGGTTATACGATGTTCAATCTATTATACAAATACTGCCTCCGCGTGGTATGATGTTAATATCGAAAAAAGGAGCTTTTAATGAAATCCGATCCGAACTCACCGACTTTTGTCTGCGATGAATATGGCTGCCACTGGCAGATGACGCGCATAGAGAAAATTGCCTTCCATGCCCTCGTGAAAAAGATATCGCCTGAAAATGCTCTGGAAATAGGTACTTACAAAGGCGGGAGCCTTCAGGTTCTTTCAGAGTTTTCGAAGCACGTTTATTCGGTGGATATCAGCGACGAGCCGAAAAAAGCCCTTGAAGCCTTATACTGGAACGTCTCCTTTATTGTCGGAGATTCGAAGAAGCTCATCCCTGAATTTCTGGCGGATATGAAAAAGCAGGGGAAGCGTCTGGATTTTATCCTCATTGACGGCGACCACAGCGAGAACGGGGTCAGAACAGATATCAATAACATTCTTAAATACTACGTTCCCGAATCTGAGCTTTTTCTGGTATGTCACGACTCCTTTAATCCGTCGTGCAGAAAGGGGATTGTGGGCGCCGAATGGAAAGACTGCCCGTATGTGGATATGGTAGAGGTGGATTTTGTGCCGGGCGTGTACCACTATGAAGCGTTTGATACTGCCAAACCGAAATCCATGTGGGGCGGTTTGACCGTTGCGAGACTTCTGCCTGAAAAAAGACAGGGGGAGCTTACTGTGCATCAATCCCAGAAGGGACTTTTCGATGCGGTATATAAAGATTCAATAAGCTGATGTTATTCGATAAAATTAAGTCTTAATATCTGAACGTCGGGGTTGTTTTCCAATCTGCCGTTCAGGTTCTGCCTTTTGCCGCATATGACAAAATCGGTGCTGCTTGCGCAGTTTGAAAGGAAATCCGTTGTATTGACTATTTTTATCCCTTCAAACTCCTTTTGCCCGCAGTCGTCTATTATGAAATATTCTTTTTCCGGCAGGGCTCTTTTCATAAACTCCATTACCTTTCGTCCTGAAAGCCCTATGCCGAAAAGCGCAACCTGTCCGGCGGCGGATATCTGTCTGATGCTGTGAATAACCTCTTTCGGGGTTTTTCTCGATATGTTGTGGGCAACTCTGAGTATCTGCACGTTATGCTCTTTGTGCAGTTGACTGAGATTTCCTGCGGTGCGCTCTATGTCCAGCGTATTGCTTTCGTTTATCATAAAGCTGTATCTGCCGTTACTGTGGCTGTTCATAAGCTCATTGAGCATAATGTCGTTTATGACCGGAATGTTAAGGAAGGTCTGCTGCGTCTTGTACAGGTCGTTGTCCAGTATGAAATCAATTTTCCTGCCGACGTTGACTATTATGGCGTTGTTATAGGACATGGCGGATTTTGAACCGCACACGACAAGATAATCCGGTGTGAAATTTTTTATTCTGTTCCGCAGGTAACGTACTTTTGCCTTCAGCCTGCGCCTGTCGCTGATATATGATTCTCTCTTCTTTATTATATCGGCATCGTCCGTGGGGTGGAGCTTGTAAATTATATTCGTCATCCGCACTATATTTTTTATCTGCACCTGCGGGTGGCTGATGTTGTCGGGAGTTATCCTGTGCCTGTGTTCGTGGGTGAAAACCGGAACATGCGGTATATCGAAATGTTTTGACAACTGAAGAACGAAGTCCCAATCGACATATGCCTTTAACCTGTTGTTGAACATACCTGCCGTTTCAAGCGCCGTTTTACGGTGGGCAAGGATATTCATGTTTATGAAGTTGTTGTAATACAGATCCGTCAGCGGTCTGGGGGCTGGTGACATGTGCCTTTTGTGAAGCACCTCTCCGTATTCGTTTTCAACACAGTAATACTGTGCAGTATAACATGCTGCCGCCTCACTGTTTTTGCTGAAGAAATCGGCGACTGTTGCGAAGTGGTTTTCAAGGTAAAGGTCGTCGTCGTCGAGATAGCAGATTATATCGCCTGTGGCGCGCTCCAGAGCAAAGTTACGGGAACCTGATCTGCCCAGATTCTTTTTGCTGTCGTAATATTTCAGCCTGCTGTCGGCAAAGCCTTCTATAATGTCTTTGGCGCTTTCGCCCCCGTCGTTCACTATGATATGTTCAAAATTCGGGTAGGTCTGTGACAGCACGGATTCAACTGCTCGTTTTAACAGACCTCTCCGGTTAAATGTCGGGGTTATTACGGATATTTTCAGCAGTGGTTTATCGTTCATTGTTATCTCATATCAGATACGGTGAAAGTGCAAAAACTTTTGAAGTTACACTGACTTCATTATCGACCTTTTTTCTGAGGAGTTCAAAATTTTCTTTACTGGCGACTGTCAGCAGAAAAACTATTTTTTTGCCTTTGTTGTCGGATATAAGTTTGCCAAACGGGATTGTGTCCTGCCCCATAAAGGTTTTTACGTTGTCGTCAACGATGAAGCTGATTCTGTCTTTCAATCCTGAGCGTACAATGAAATCCCAGTGAAGGGTGAGACCGTATCCGGCTCCAAGAAGAACGAAAATGCTGTCCTGATTTTCGTCGATTATCTTCTTTATTCTCGCGGAATTGGAATATTCCGGATTTCTTTTTTCATGTTCCGCAATTGCATGTGCGGCGGCTTCGTCAGTGATATTCATCTCTGCTGAGAGCAGAATATTTCTGAGCTTGGCTATAGATGTGCGGATGTCGAATTTTATGCTGTTCAGTTCCAGACTGCGCAGCCCCATTTTTGTGCGGGTTTCGGGAGATCGGGCGAGGCTGATAATATGTTCCGCCATACCCTGCGCGTCCCCTTCCTGAACAAGAAATCCGTTCTCTCCGTGGATTACGGCTTCAGGAATACCCTCGTGGATGGTCGCTATGACGGGAAGTCCGCTGAGGGACGCTTCAAGAATAGAGTTCGGCAGTCCCTCACTGTCTCCGGTTTCGGGACACTTTATGGAGTGCTGAATATATACGTCAGCCATCGAAAGTTCGTCCATGACCTTTTCATGGGGAATCGAGCCTGTGAACCTGACAACCCCGTCCAGTCCGTTCTCTTTTACGAAGGCTTTGGATCTTTCCAGCAGGTTATCCTTTGCGTGGTATTCGGTGGTATCGCCTATCATCACCAGTTCGATGTTCTTCTCCTGCTGATAAGCGATTCTGAACGCTTCAAGGAGTATCAGCGGAGCTTTTTTTGAAACGAATCTTCCGATGAACAGAAACCTGCACCGTCCGTCATTCCGTGGCGCGAGAGGTTTCAGTTTCTCTTTGTTCACTCCGTAATAGTTTACATATATTTTGTCTTCCTGAATACCGTGCGCCGCCAGTCTGTTTTTCATAACTTCCGAAACGGCTATGAAGCCGCCGCATACGGAAGCTGTCCAGTTATAAAATCCGACTACGTTTTCATTGTTCAGCATCTGGGATGCGTCGTATCCGTGGAAATGCAGGGTCAGGGGGAGTTTCAGCCTTCGCAGGTTCAGTTCGGCTATGGCTGTGAACGTATTGGGAAATTCAATAAGAAGGTGTGTTACCCCGTGCCTATGAAGAAACCCGCACAGCCTGTCTTCATCCTCCTGTGAATATTTTGCCCATAGCCCCGTCTGTTTTATCTCCAGCACCGGAGTGTCCGGCAGATGCCATCTGTCACCGATTTTTGACGTTATCACTACTGTGTTTTCGGGAGCGAGAAAGAGGATATGGTTTTGTATGAAAGTTTCAGAATATGCCCCAATCTGAGGTAGAAACAAAGCAAGTTTCACGATAAATCCGCCTTGATGATTGTTAAATATTACTTTACGGTTTTGTTTATTGTCAAGAGCAATATCCGACATGTAATATTGACAAAATCAATATAGATAGTTTACTTTAAAAAGAATAATCAATCACAGCAGGTGCGTTTTATGTCTAAATATCTTGATATGTGCCGCCGTAATGAATTTCAGGCACTGATGACGGACATAAACAACAGTTTTGACAGCTTTATTCAGTCCGGTCATGCCGACGAGGTTCTTTTTCTTCTGAAAGAACGGCAGATCATGAAAGATATGTCCGAAAACAAATTCAACTTCGAATATATAAGACTGGCAACCCATCTGCTGCGCTGCTGCGTAAAGATCGAAAAAAGCAGAATGGATGCGCCTCTCAGCAAAGAACTGCAGAAAAGATACAGCGACATAAAGGATGTCAACAGTCACAACGCAAAATTGAACTACGCGCTGATGATCTTTGTGCACGATGTTCTGCGCGGCAACGGAAAGACGGCGAAGGAAAATCTTCTTTGCAGAATAACCGACCTGAACACGAACAGCTTTGTACAGAATAACGACCAGCTCAGAATGTATCTGAATATCATAAAATCTCTTTTTACACTGACCGAAACGGTGGACATCCTTATCGAAAATGTTTTCAGAGGGAGCTTCTGGCAGAAGGAGATTATGGTTCAGAAAGCCAATTTCCTATGGGTGTCGAATATCCTGTGGGTATGTTTCGGTGTCGACATGGAGTTTCTACGTCTGAGGGACGTCTGGCTGGATCTTTTCCGCAAAGCCATAGCGAAAAACAAAACCGAGCTCGTCTTTTTCATGCACTTCCCGCTGTCACACGTCTTTCTGAATCTGATGAACACTCAGGAGGGTATGAGACAGTTTAACGCGGACGTTGAGATCCCTCTGTCTGCATATATCCGCGAAAAAGTCATCCCTGAATACGGGCTGAAACCTGTGGAAAAGATGAAGGACTGTTCCGGAAAAAAGAGGATAGCATTCGTTCCGGACAGAGTGGTAAAGAACGCACCGTTCAAACTTCTGTACTCGCTTCTGTATGAACTGAGAAAGCAGACAGACCACGAACTGTTTGTCTATGACCTTGAAACCATAGAAAAAAGTCCCTCCGACCCTGAAATGATAAGGATAATAGAAGAGCTTGGCGTAAAATACGTCAGCAATCACCGCATCATAACCGACAGCGGCAGCGGACACTATTACAGCCATTTCAATAAGGCTGTAAAACTCAGGGAAAGGATAGTTGCTGACGGTATAGACATCCTGGTTTCCATGAACAACAGGGAACAGTATAACCTTTTGCTGGCGTCAAGAACTGCGCCTTTGCAGATATACTGGTGCCACGGCAATTTCGAATTTGACATCGACGGAATGGATAGGAGAATTACCCATATTCCACAGGGGCTTATGCAGGAGAATCAGCTTGAATATGAAAGATTCAGACTCCGTCAGCATATGCTTTTCATGGAAGCGGATATCAGAGCTGCGAAGATACAGGCGGACATCATCAGAGGAAACTACCCGCAGGGGAAGGTGATTCTGGGGAGTATCGGTCGCCTGATAAAGCTGGAAGGCGACGGCTGCATAGAGAAGACGGCGGAGATAATGCTTAAAAATCCCGACACAATTTATCTTGCGTGCGGGCACGGCGAATCTGCCAAGATAGTTGCCAAAGCGAAGGAATACGGACTGGAAAACCGCTTCTTTTTCACATCTTGGGTTGACCCGCAGATATACTGCCATGTGATAGACGTTTACATGAACACTTTTCCCAATCCCAGCGGCGAATCAATGTCTGAATATCTCTATTACAACAATAATATCGGCGCAGTGACCGATATTTCGGATTTGACAGCCTATTCTGAAACTGCCGGTTTTCTGATAGCTCTTACAAAAAAAATTGGCAGAGAGAATTTACGGATGCGCTTTAAGCTGTCGGAGAACGACGAAGAGCGGTTCAATCTTCAGGCTGATTCTGCAAATCCTGTCTGGAACAGCCTGAAAACGAGGGCAGACGAAATGCGCAAAACGCTTCCTGTCGGTAAAATGACTGTGGGATGTGTGCTTTTGTCGGAGAATATTCCTGATTTTCTCCCGCGTCTTGTTGAAGAAACCATGAAAAAGACGCAGCTGTGCAGATTTGTTTTCATAATTCCCCATTACCTGAAAGATTATGAAGCGGACATCCGCGGCAGGTTCGTCGACGGCGTTTCCCTCTTCACGGAGGACGACCCGTTCGTTGCAAATTTCCTGCTGGACATATATCTTGACGGTAACAGCGCATCGCGGATGTTCCGCGTTGAGCCGGGCGGAAATGTGAAGAGCGCGGTTTGTCTGTCCGACGGCAAATCAGTTGATAAGTACTCCGACCTCGTTATCAAAAGTGTGGTGCACCTGAAATATAATTACAGTGAAGTGACCTGCGGCGATTTCTTCAGAAAGTCAGAGAGAACGGACAATATGGGGATATCGGTATATCTGAAAAAAGACTCATCTTTCAGAAGCATTGCCGGAGAATTTTTTAAAGCGCACCCTGCGGCGGTGCTGAATATCAGCCGTGATGCGCTTGACGCCGAACAGGAGTTGATTTCCGCACTGCCGGAATCGCAGGTCAGAATATACGATTTTGCTGAGGATGCCAAATACTCTTCAGATATATTGATTTATGACGATGTTGAAACTGTTAATAAAAGTAACGTCGCCATGCATAATATCTGCCGTGTCTACCTTTGGGCTCACAGGGAAAAGACTTTCAGCGAAGCGTTGTCTTTAGAGTATTTCCAAAGGGATGCGGAGCTGGTTAAAACGCTGCTGCACATTGAAAAACTCCCTGACGACAATTTTGAGATATATAGGGCGCTTTACGGTGATTGTTTCAGGGATGATGATGAACTTAAAAAATATTTTTACAGAACCGCAACAGGGTTGGATTATCTGATAAACCAGCTCGGATATGAGATTGATAATCCGGAACTCTGCTGGAGAAAAAAGATATACCGCAGGCTTCTTGATGTTTACAGAAGACCGGCGGAATATAAGGATGCCAAAGGACAATTCGACTGCATACTGAGGTGAACATGCCCGTTGTAAACGATTATCTCAATTCCATGTACAGACACATCCATAAAACGAAAACCTACGGACAGAATTCAGCAAGGTTCATCAATATGATACGCCTTCTTATGGAGGATATTGCACCGAAAAACATATTGGATTACGGGTGCGGACAGAGCAGGCTTGCAGATATGATGAGCGAATATTCAAATGCGGATGCTCACAGGTACGACCCGGCTATAGACGGTATAAATTTTATTCCGCTTGATAAATATGACTTTATCACATGTACGGATGTTATGGAGCATGTTGTTGAAGATGACTGCCGCAAGGTGGTTGGAGAACTGGCGGCGCTTAGCCGGAATGTATTTTTTCATATCTCAACGAGACCTGCGGGGGAAATTTTGCCGGACGGTCGAAACGCACATTGCACTGTGAGGAACACAAAGTGGTGGCTCGGACTGATAACAGAGTATTTTCCGGATGCGGAGGTCATTTTTGACGAATACGGCAACGGCTGCGGGATCATCACATGGAAGTCTGTACACAAATACATTTTTCAGGAAATATATTATGGAATACGTCATATACAAGTCTGTATCCGACCTGAATAATGACATAGCAAGGCTGAAAAGCGAACGTGTCTCTGCCGCTGCGGAAATTGGAAAACATTACAGCAAAGACCTTTCGGAGCATTTCGAAATAATAAGAAAAGATTTTACAGGCAGATCGGCTCTTGCCTATGAAACTGCAAGGATGATAGTTTTTCTGCGCCGCAATATGGATACGGACGTCAATTCGGCACTATTTCTGCACATAGCAAGAGAACACAGCGGGCACATCTGCAAAGAGATGAATCTTCGCTGGCTGGTCTCCGTTATGGATACTCTGGCGGATTTCGGCGACGCGGAGGAATCGGCTTCAGCTCTTCAGCTCTCCTGTATGGTGAATTTTATTAAGCTCTCCGAAACGGAGAAGAAGTTTTTTTATACGGAAAATTTATCACCTCTGAAAGATGAGGACGGGCATATATATCCTTTATTCGACGGACTGACCCACTTCAAAACCGTAAGCGGCGATATGGTGAGAAACCTTTTCGGGCGTATAAGCAAAAAAATGCGGCAGCCCCATATGCTCGAATATTATACTGAAATTAAGAACAGACCGCTGTCGGAGAAGAACTGTCTCGGCAGGTTCAATGAAACCCATAAAAATCTGCTTGGGGAAAGAAAATGAGCGTATATCTCCATTTCGAAGGCGTTTGTTTCAGAAGACGGCTGGACACGGAAAAACTGCGCGAATATTTCATTTTAAACGGGTTTGATATTACAGATAATCCTGATGACGCTGAGAATATAATATATTACTGCTGTGCTTTCAACACATACAGAGAGGATGTCGGGCTGGAAAAAATAAAGGGGTTCCTTTCGAAAAATCTTTTTGTCCTTGAGGGGCTTGCAAAAACAGCAAAAGACAGTCTCATCGGTTTGGGTGTTAAAAGCGACAGGATAATCCCCCTTGAAAATATGAGTATTCTTGATGCACATTTCGCGGAAAAAGTTAGATATAAGGACGTCGGCGAGCAGAACCATCCTGACGGCAACAGAAAACAGTTCGCGGTTATGACCTCCCGCGGGTGTTTGGATAACTGTTCCTATTGCGGTGACAAGACCGTTGTGGGCGACCTGATAAGCAAACCCCTTGAGGAGATACTTGAAGAGGTAAGGCGCGGAGTTGCGCTTGGGTATCAGCGTATCCTTTTTCTTGGGGACGACGTCGGTGCATACGGGCTTGATATCGGTCTGACAGTGTTTGATATGTTTGATGAAGTGTTCAAAGTATCAGGAAATTTCAAAATCAATATCGGCGAACTTAACGTTAAATACTTCATAAAAGAGCCGGAAAAGTTTGAAAAACTTTGCAGTTCCGGCAGGATTGCCAGTCTGGCTGTCGGTTTTCAGTCCGGCAGCGACCGCATACTTGAGCTTATGCAGCGCGGCTACACTAAACAGGGGCTGCTGAATATGATACGGATTCTTAATAAATACGGTATTCCCACGCATTTTCATGCGATTGCTGGCTTTCCTGCGGAAACGGAGGAAGATTTTATGGACACCGTTGATGTGCTTGCCGCATATCCGTTTTATTCCTGCTCAATGTTCATATATCTTGAAAGAGGTTATTCCGGCTCGTGTGAAATATTTCCGAAAGTTCCTGCGGACACTGTTTTGCGGAGACTGGAAAAGGTCAGAGGAATACTCGGAGAAAACTATAGGTATGTTATGAAACCTGATAAACTCAGAATTATGTCGAAAGAGAAATATCGTCAGTGCATGATTGTTGTCGGTTCAAACAGATGCGGAACGTCGGCAATGACTGGACTTCTGGAAAAAGCGGGCGTTACGCTCGGAAGGAAACTTCTTGCGCCGTCTGAAAATAATAAGAAAGGCTATTTTGAAGATGAGAGGCTTATAGCCTTTAACGATAAGGTCATGGCAGAGGCGGGAACCTATTGGGATGATATCGCAAAACCGCAGGACTATCTTGACAGCGTTATGCAGACGAAGAACGTTGAGGAGCTTAAAGCCATCATCACAGAGGAGTATGGTCGGGCACCTTATTTTGCGTTGAAAGACCCAAGAATATGTGCTGTTCTGCCTTTATACCTCAGGGCGCTGGACGAGATGTCCATCGATGTCAGAATCATCAGGATGATAAGACATCCCTTCGAAGCGGCGCAGTCGCTTTCAAAGGTGATGGGTTTCAATATCGGTAAATCCCTCCTTATCTGGTGCTTAAACAACATATATTCAGAAATATATTCGGAAGATTTCGGCTGTCTGAGAGTAAATTATGACGATCTGCTTTCAGACCGCAAGGGTGTTCTTGAGCGCGTGGAGGAATATACGGGTATGGAGATGAAAACCGGAGACGACGATTTCATAGACAGCAGTATGAAAAGATCCGTTAATACGGACAGAAGCGATGTTGACGGCTTTGTAAGGGATTTCAGCCTTGAGCTTTTCGAAGCTCTGAAAACCGGAAAGGATATCGGAGGACTGCACGCAGTTCTGAAAGATTATCTCAACAGGGAGAGCGGAAAAATATCCCGTGGGGACGCCCTCTTTTACCGCGAAAGATATCACGTTCAACTCCCGAAAATGTCCCGTTATGAAGCGGAAAACAGATATATGAAACTCAGGCTCGAAGCCATCGGGCAACTTGCTCAGCACAGACGTCTTGCGGTTTTCGGTCTGGGTGTTTCAGGGATGAAAACGATTGAGTTTCTTACCTCATACTATCCGGAAAGGCTGTGTTTTGTTGTGGATGATAACAGGACAGGCAGCCACAACGGTGTTCCGGTCATCTCTTCCGCCGATCTGCTCGGAGGTGAATTTGAAACGGATGCGCTTGTATGCGGCAGGTTCCAGCGGCTTAATCCGGCTCTGGAAACCGAACTGAAAATACCGCTGATAAGGCTTGAGCTTATAGTATAGTAAGGAGATTCGGATGCCTGAGCATACTTTCTGCACAATTGTGACTCCGGACTACCTGCCCATGGCTCTGGCTCTGCACGATTCCATACGGGCGCATGGCGACGCGGCGCTTCATATTCTTGTTTCCTCATTCAGAGAGGATGAACCGGAAATGCCGGAAGGTGTTACATTAAGCTATGTGGATGACCTTCTGCCTTACGGCAATTCGGGAAAGATATACGAAAAGTATTACGATAGCGATTCTGATGCTTTTCGTTGGAGCATGAAGCCTGAATTTATCATGTACCTTATAGAGAAGAAGGGGTTTAAGAAGGTTCTTTTTACAGACCCAGATACTTATTATTTCAGTTCTTACAGCTTTCTTTTCGATATGCTCGATTCGCACAGAGTGCTTTTAACTCCCCATTGGCGGTCTTTTTCGCCGGAAAAGAGCAGTGCTCATTTTCACCTTAACTTTACGGATGGTTTTTTTAACGGCGGTTTTATAGGCGTTTCAGAAAAAGGTACTGATGCTATGATGTGGCTGTCCGGAGTTTGTGCATATGAGTGTACGAAAGATAGTGCCAGAGGTCTTTTTGTCGATCAGAAGTATCTGGACGCTCTGCCTGTTATGTTTGAAGGCGTAGGCATTGTCCGGCACAAAGGTTGCAACGTTGCGATATGGAACATACACGAATGTCCGAGGAGTATATCAGACGGAAACGTACTGATATGCGGTGAATTTCCAGTTGTTTTCGTTCATTTTTCAACAAATGCGGTAAAAGGTATTTTTCGTGGAGACGACCCGCTTTTGCAGGGTTATCTGCTGAAATACATAAAAAATCTCGATGAAAGGGATTTCCCTGTCAAAAAACTTTTGTTGGCGGGCGCAGAGGGGCTTGTTTCCTATATTTCAAAACTTTCAGGCGAAAGAGGCAGGCTGCTTGAGGAGCTTGAGAGTATAAGAGATATTCAGCATCTGCTGAACGGAAAGGATATTGCGATCTTCGGCATGGGCAGAGCGGGGATGCTCTGTTATGAATATACGAAAAAATATTTTCCCGGACAGGTGAGATATTTCATCGACGACAGGGTGCAAAAGCCGTACTGCGGTATTTCTGCGGTTACAACGCAGGAGTTCTTGTCTGAGAAACAGAATGAGGTCGGTGTGGTTATCTGCGGGAAATATCAGGATGTAAATCCTGAGCTGATAGATGGACTGAACGTGCCTTTCGTCAGGCTGGAGAACGTAAGATGAATACTTTCTGCACAGTTGTGACCGGCGACTATATTCCTATGGCTCTCACCCTCTTTGATTCATTGCGCGAAAACGGCAATGCGTCTCTTCATATATTTATTTCGTCTCAGGAAAACATGGAATATGATCTGCCGGAAGGCGTTCATATACATAACATAAACGACCTTATGGGATTCGGGAACACAGCGAAGCTGTTCAGCAAATATTACGGGTCTGACAAGAGCGCTTTCAGGTGGGCGATGAAGCCTGAATACATTTCATACCTGATTGAAGAGAAGGGGTATGAGAAGGTCATATACGCTGATGCAGACACGTATTTTTTTGACTCCTATGATTTTCTTTTCGATATGCTGAATGGCAGCGGAGTGCTGCTGACACCGCATTGGAGGAGTTTTAACCCGGCAAAGAGCCCTCTGCATTTTTATCTTAATTTTACGGAAGGTTTTTTTAACGGCGGCTTTATTGCGGTAAGCTCTGAAGGGCTGGAAGCCATGAGCTGGCTTTCGGATTCCTGTCTTTATGAATGCAGAAAAGATGTCGATGCCGGATTGTTTTATGACCAGAAGTATCTGGACGCTCTGCCCGTTATGTTTGAAGGGGTTAGGATTTTACGTCATAAGGGCTGCAACGTTGCCTCGTGGAACATTCACGAATGTCCCAGAACCGTTCATGAGGGCAGGATATTGATAGACGGCGGATTCCCTCTGGTTTTCGTGCATTTCTCACGCAGTACTGTGAATCATATATTCTACGGAAAGGACGATGCACTTTACGGGTGTCTTGAAAAGTATCTGGGAAATCTGGAGGCGCGGGGATTTTCTGGACTGAGCAGGCTTTATGAAGACCTTGAAGAGATTCTGGACAATTTCGGAAATACCATGAAAATAGCCTCTTTCGGTTACGGCGAATCGGGAAGAGCCGTCGTGCGGTTTTTGCAGAGACATCTGCCGGGCAGGCTTGTGACGGTTGTGGATGATAACGTTAAGGATGCGGACGGACTGAATTTTATGACCACGGAAGAGTTCCTTGCGGTTCAGGATGCGGATGTCATGGTTTTCGGTAAGCATCAGGCGCTCAATCCCGCTCTTTTAAATAATCTTACGATACCGTATATAAGAATGGAACAGGTCGGCTGACACTCCGGCGAAATAACACGAACGAAGGATCTGAAAAATGAACGAAACAGAAAATTACTGCAGCATATGCGGAAACGGCAGTTCCCCTTTTAAGTCTTATGGAGGCAGAACGGGCGTACTTTGCCCTGTGTGCGGTTCGCTTGAGCGTCACAGATTTATCTGGCATGTGGTCAGCAGAGAGTGCAGGCTTTCTGAGGATGTGAGTTTTCTTCATTTCGCCCCTGAACAGTGTTTTTACGACAAACTTGCGTCGTCCGGCATAAAATATTTCCCTGTGGATATAAACCCGGAAAGATTCAAAAATGCTTGCACTCATATGAACGCCACAGATATAAAGTTTCCCGATTCCTCCATGGATATCGTCATGGCAAACCATCTGCTGGAGCATATTCCCGACGATATAAAGGCGATGAAAGAATTTTTCCGTGTTCTGAAAAACGGCGGGATAGCTGTTCTGACAGTTCCTATAAAGCTGGGTAATGAAAAGACCTATGAGGATTTTTCCATCACCGACCCGCAGGAAAGGGAGAAGGCGTTTGGTCAGTCGGATCATGTGAGATGGTACGGACGGGATTTTACGGACAGGCTTAAAAGAGCCGGATTTCATATTGAGGAATTTTTCGCAAAAGACTGTCTTAGCGATTCTGAAATCAGAAGACAGGTTATTGACAGGTCTCCTGTATATATCTGTAGAAAAAGGATATAATCTGAAACTTATTTTATAGCCCCCTCCGCCTCATTTCTTTTTCTCCCTCTGGATGCAAACGACAGAAAATGTCGCTTTGATATGTTATCAAAAGGCTGTTTTCATGAGACGGATTTTATAGTAATATAATTTGTTAAACCAAACCTATCGGAGGAGAGATGGATCAGGATAAGAAAAAAGCCCTGGAGCTTGCTCTGGGCAAGATTGAGAAGGATTTCGGCAAGGGCGCCGTTATGCGTCTTGGCGACAGACCCAACGAAAAACTCCCCGTCGTGTCCACAGGCATCCTGTCGCTGGACATTGCGCTGGGAGTGGGCGGATTTCCCAAAGGCAGAATAATTGAGATTTACGGAGCTGAATCCAGCGGTAAGACCACCATCGCTCTTCACGCCATAGCCGAAGTGCAGAAATTGGGTGGTGCGGCTGCGTTTGTCGATGCGGAACACGCCCTTGATCCTGTTTATGCAAAAGCCATCGGCGTTGACACCGACAACCTGCTGGTCAGCCAGCCCGACAGCGGCGAGGCGGCACTGGAGATAACAGAGACGCTGGTGCGAAGCGGCGCAATAGATATCATTGTTGTGGACTCCGTTGCAGCTCTCACCCCCCGCGCGGAGATAGAGGGCGAGATGGGCGATTCGCACATGGGTCTTCAGGCTAGGCTTATGAGCCAGGCGCTGAGAAAGCTCACCAGCATCGTAAACAAATCTCAGACCACGCTGATATTCATCAACCAGACCCGTTCGAAGATTGGTGTCGTATACGGCAACCCCGAAACGACAACAGGCGGAAACGCACTGAAATTCTACGCATCCATGCGTATAGAGATAAAGAAATCTCAGGCTCTGAAAGAGAAGGAAGAGGTTGTGGGTAACCACGGCATAGCCAAGGTTGTTAAGAACAAGGTTGCGCCCCCCTTCAAAACGGCGGAGTTCGATATCATGTACGGAGAAGGTGTTTCCCGCGAAGGTCTGCTC
Source organism: Seleniivibrio woodruffii (assembly GCF_029267515.1). Classification (GTDB taxonomy): domain Bacteria; phylum Chrysiogenota; class Deferribacteres; order Deferribacterales; family Geovibrionaceae; genus Seleniivibrio; species Seleniivibrio woodruffii_A. Next base: position 144,084 of record NZ_JAJUIS010000001.1, on the reverse strand, counting down.
ATTGACATGGGCGTGGACGCAGGATTCATCGGAAAGGCGGGCGCATGGTTCAGCTATGGCGACGCTAAGATAGGTCAGGGCAAGGAGAACTCAAGAACGTGGCTTAAAGAACACCCCGAAGAGGCAGCGGAGCTTGAGACTAAAATACGCGAAAAATATGCAGTGACCGAATACAAAGGAAAAACCGTTCCCGAAGAGGAATAGGATGGATATAAACGCGGTTCTCACAAAAGCGGCTTTGCTTGGCGTTTCGGATATACACATCAAGGTGGGCAGACCGCCTGTTGTGCGCCTGCACGGTGAGATGGAGAATCTGGACGGCTTTGAGACTGTAACGGCAGAGGATGCCGTCAGGATGGCGGGCAGCATAATGCCCCCGCAGCTCAAATCCGAGTTTAAGGAGCGCAAGGAGGCTGATTTCGCATATGCCCTGCGGGGTGTGGCGCGCTTCCGTGTGAACGCGTATATACAGCGAGGGATGATTGGATTGGTGCTGCGCCTCATCCCCGAAAAGATACCGGACATCGACAGTCTGCTGCTGCCGGAGGTTATCAAAGAGATATCGGGCAAGCACAGAGGGCTGGTTCTGGTGACAGGCATAACGGGAAGCGGGAAGTCTACCACACTTGCTTCCATGATAGATTATGTCAACCGCACCAAAAAGATAAATATAATCACCGTGGAGGATCCCATAGAGTTTCTCCACACGGATAAACTGTCCGCCATCTCCCAGAGAGAGGTGGGTGCGGATACGAACTCCTTTTCCGAGGCGCTTAAAAGGGCGCTGCGGCAGGATCCGGATATGATACTTGTGGGCGAGATGCGGGATGTTGAGACCATCGAAACGGCGCTCCATGCGGCGGAGACCGGACACCTTGTTATGTCCACACTGCACACGCTGGATGCTCCTGAGACAATAAACAGGATAATATCCGTTTTCGAACCCCACAGACAGGAGCAGGTACGGCTGCAACTGGCATCCGTGCTCAATGCTGTCATTTCCCAGAGGCTTGTGCCACGAAGCGACAAGCCGGGCAGGGTGCCTGCGGTTGAGATAATGGTGTCCACCGGAACCATAAAGGAGTGTATCTCCGACAAGGACAGAATACACGAGATAACTGATTTCATTGAACAGGGTCGGGACATTTATAAATCCCAGTCATTTGACCAGTCCCTGATGGACCACATAGATGCCGGATTCATAACGCAGGAAGAGGCGCTGAAATGGGCGAAACGCCCAGACGACCTCAAGCTGAAGCTGGCGGGCTTTTCCGGCGGAAGGAGCTGACAGGCTGTTCCCAAAACGGAAGATACGGAGCAAAACCCCTTTCGAGTATGCGCTCAGGGTGCTTGCGCGGCGTGATTTTTTCGAAAGCGAGATGCGCGCAAAGATAGCGGAGCATTTCGGGGACGAAGCCGCGGACGAGACCATCTTAAAGCTGAAAGACTACGGCTATATCGACGACGAGAAGTGCCGGAAAAACCTGATAGCCTCGCGGCTGCGGTCTGGTTACGGCAGATACCGCATCGTCGAGGAACTGCGTGAGAAGGGTATTGATGCCGATCTTGTGGATATGGACGAGATAGCCGGAGAGCGAAGCATAGACACTAAGGCACAGCTTGCGGAGATGGTCAGACGGTTCATGGAGACGAAAAAGGGGAAGACCCCATATGAACTGAAACAGAAATGTATTGCTCATTTTTACAGAAAGGGTTATTCCTTCAATGAGATAATTGATATTCTGGATTCGGATGACAATTAAATTGAGATAGCTTTGCCACTGCGAGGGCAGATACCCGAAGCGTCTCATAGAACGGGAGAAAGAACAATGAAAGTAATATTTCTTCAGGACGTCAAAGGCGTTGCGAAAAAAGACGAGATAAAAGAAGCGAAGGACGGATATGCGCAGAATTTTCTGTTTAAAAAGAAACTCGCCATAGAGGCAACACCAGCCAACCTTGCAGCGCTGGAAGCCAAGAAGCAGGCGGCGAAAGAGCGCGAGGCACATAAAATTGCCGAGGCGAAAGCGTTTGCCGAGACACTCAATAAAACCGGCATAACTATAACAGGAAAAGGCGGCGATACGGGAAAACTTTACGGCGCAATAACCTCCGCAGACATAGCGAAGGCTCTGCATGATGCCGGGGTTGAGGTTGACAAAAAAGACATCGCCATGAAAGACCATATAAAAGAGCCTGGTGAATACAGCATAAAGGTTAAAATATACATGGACATAAACGCCGAAGTAAAAGTTAACGTGAAAGCGGAATAACATGGCGGATATGAGACGTGTTCCGCCCCATAACAAAGAGGCGGAACAGGCGGTAATCGCCTCGATACTTCTTGACGATAAGGCTCTGGATAAGGTAGTTGACAAGATTCAGGCGGATGATTTTTATATCCCCGCCCACCAGAACCTTTTCAGAAAGATCCTGTGGCTTCAGGAGCAGGGAAAACCCGTTGATGTTGTAACGGTTATCGGTTCTCTTTCCGATGAGGATCTGCAAAGAGCGGGTGGAGTGGAGTATATCTCTTCGCTGGTGGACATAATCCCTACCTCTGCAAACGTCGGGCATTATGCAGACATAGTGCGTGACAGAGCTACCCTGCGTCAGCTCATCGGTGTTGCGGTGGAGATAACCGAGTTCAGCTATGAACAGCCGGAAAACGTTTCAGAAGTTGTTGAGAATGCGGAAAAACGTATCTTCTCTCTGGCGGAGCACAAACTCAAAAGCAGTGTTCAGCCTCTCAGCAAACTGATGCACGAAACGCTGGACATGCTGAACAGCCTCTTTCACAGGAGCGACCAGCTTTCCGGTGTAAATACCGGATTCAAAGACCTGAACAACGTCACCAACGGTCTGCAGAACTCTGACCTTATCATAGTAGCGGGTCGTCCCGGTATGGGAAAGACTGCGTTCTCCCTTAACGTGGCGCTGAATGCCGCATATATGGACAACCGCAGCGTAGTTTTCTTTTCGCTGGAAATGTCCTCCCACCAGCTCGCACAGCGTCTTCTTGCAGCGCAGGCAGGTGTTGAGTCCAATAAACTCAGGGGTGGAAAGTTCACCATGGAGGAGTGGCAGAAGCTGGCGAGCGCCGCTGGCGTTCTGGGCGATATGAAACTCTTTATAGACGACACCCCGGCGATCACACCGCTGGAACTGCGTGCGAAATGCCGCAGGATAAAGCGCGAGCACGGGCTTGATCTGATCTTTGTGGATTACCTTCAGCTTATGGGGGCGACAAAGGGCGACAACCGCGAACAGCAGATATCCGAGATATCAAGATCGCTCAAGGCTCTGGCAAAGGAACTGAACATTCCCGTTATCGCTCTTTCACAGCTTAACCGAGGCGTTGAGCAGAGGGCGGACAAAAGACCGATGATATCCGACCTTCGTGAATCAGGCGCAATCGAGCAGGATGCGGATATGATTATCTTCCTGTACCGCGATGAGGTCTATAATAAGCAGTCCGACAGAATGGGCATTGCCGAGGTTATCATTGCAAAGCACAGAAACGGTCCCGTAACCGAGGTCGAGCTGTCGTTCATCAAAGAATACATGCTGTTCAAAGACCTTTATCGGGGTTGACAGTCAACTGTATCTAAAAGAATACAGAACACCGTGCCGATTTGTTGTATTTTTCATACAAATCTTTAACAACTTCTTGTCTGGAGCGGGTTTCAGCGTTGGCATGTCAATTGCTTAATAATCCTCATGAAACAGACGACACTTAAAAAAGGATTTACAATCGATGGCATAGGGCTGCACACCGGTCAGAAGATAACCATGACCGTGCATCCTGCGTTCGCAGATTCAGGCATCTGTTTCAGACGGAGCGATGCGGCTTCTGAATACACACGCGTCAGCCCCTACACCGTTACGTCAACAATGCTCGCCACAACTATCAAGTGCGGGGAGCAATCGGTCAGTACCATAGAGCATATCATGTCAGCTCTTTACGGCATGGGCGTGGACAACGCCATGATAGAGGTTTCAGGTCCTGAAGTGCCTATCCTCGACGGTTCTGCGAAGCCCTTTATCCCTATGATAATCGGCGCAGGGATAAAAGAGCTGGGTAAACCCCGTAAGTATCTGAAATTTAATAAGAAAGTCAGACTGGAAAAGGACGGAAAGTGGATTGAGATAATCCCTTCACGTTTCTTCAAGGTATCCTTTGATATAGATTTCGAAAGCGGTTCAATCGGTCAGCAGAGAGCTTTCTTTCAGGTGGATGAAAACACTTTTGCATCCGAGATAGCAGGTGCACGCACCTTCGGATTTAAGCAGGAGGTCGAATCTCTCTGGCAGATGGGGCTGGCAAAGGGCGGAAGCCTTGAAAACGCTGTGGTGATAGATGGCGACGATATACTGAATCCCGAAGGACTCCGTTTCAAAGACGAGTTCGTAAGACACAAAGTTCTCGACCTTATAGGCGATATATCGCTGACAGGATACAGGATCTTCGGGCATATCCGCGCATATAAATCCGGTCACCAGATAAATAACCTTTTTGCAAGACTTATCACAGAGTCAAAAGACTCATATTCAATTATAGAAGTACCCGATGGCAGACATCCGGGTCTCACACAGCTTGAATTGAAACCACAGGGGCTGGTCTGATTGCCGGAAGAACTTGAGGCTTCCGGCAATCGTGACCGCGTATTCCGTTAATAATCCATTATACTTTTATCAATCTTACTGTAGACAATAAAATTGTCAGCTCGCTTATCATCCATTGTCATTTTGTCCGGTTCGGTCATTTCGTATGAACTGTCTTTTACGAAGAAGTCGTTTTCGGACAGATCCATGGCTTCGTTGTCACCGTATTTTTTCTTGAGACTGTTATGCAGTGCCAGGACGAAAGCGAGCGCCCTGTTTCGCATTTCAACAGTGCTTCCCTCCGCCATAAAGGTGAGTTTAGGCGAAGTGTTCGACATGCCGTACATAATGAACCCGTCGGGAAAATCCACCCTTATCTGACCGTCGAATTCTGTTATGTCAAAACCCTCTTTGCCCGCGAACAGATTGCGCAGTGCAGAAACTGCCTCGGCTGTTATCTTTTCTTTCTGCTCATTGGATTCGGAGACTGTGCGTATTTCTTTAGTTGCGAACCGCGAGGGTACGGTTTTAAAATAGTCAGCCAGCTTATTTATCCCAAGGGCGTCAATCACCTGTTCGAGGATGAAGATATTTTCCACAGCATCGTCTCTGGGGATGCCGTCTTTGGTATCAGTTGAGAAGAAGTGAAGGCTCGCTTCGATTTGCAGGTCGCGATAGCCGGTTGCCTGAACAAATTCGTCAATTGTGGTGTAGCCTGCCAGCGAAGACATCAGCTTCATGTTTTCCGTGATGGTTTCTTTCCAGAGGGAGTGACCCTTTGGATGGAAAACCGTAGTTCCGCCGAGTGATTCGACGTACTGTTTCACCGCTCCGGTGTATCGCGCATCTATGTAGAATGTCTTTGCAATTTTTTCGATGGCTTTAAGATTGGTGGGGTTAACACCTTTATCTTTCAGAGCCTCTTTAAGCGCGGGGAGAGCCAGCTTCATTTTATAGTCGGCGAGCATAAAAGCCAGCGCGTCGCCGAGATAGTGTCCTGTGCCTGAAACGGTGAGGGCTTCGGAACCTTCGGTGAGTGAACCTCTGTCTGCGTCAAGGTCGAAAGAATGGATGCGCTTTCCTTTGTCCAGAGCGTCCTGAAGGCGGGGAACCTTCGCCAGCATCTCTTTTCTCGTGGGGTCTGCAAGCAGGTGTCCGCTGTTTACATCGATATCGTCACCGAGGATGAGCGTGTCTTTACCGAGAATATCAAGAAACAGATCTTTGTACTGAAGTCCGGTGCCTCCGAAAAGGTTGACAGCGACCATGGAGTTATCGCGTTTTTCGAAATAGCCGGAGTAGATAGCTTTCATCTTATCGAAATATGCCTTTCTGCCTTCGGATTTTTTATCATAAATTTTGCCGTAATCAGCTTCCGGCAGATTTCTTACAGGGTATTGCTCTTTCAGGAAGATATTCATCTGTTCCAGCAGATATGTGTGTATGCCCTGTGTGGCTATACCGAATTTTGCTCCGTTTGTGGTGACTTCGACATGGGAGCGGGTTATCTGGACGTGGGCTTTTGCTCCAAGCTGGTTCTGGTTCTGGTATACCTGACCGGAGGAGGATGTGCCGATGTCGTAAACGTTTACCCCCTGGCTGATTATTCCTTTCGCCATGGCGGCGGCAAGGGGTGCGGACGTGGGACCGTTGTCGTATCCTATTACAACGGTGTCGCCGACTTTAAGGCTCATTCGGGTGCCTGAGCGCAGAACGAATTCCTGACAGCCGAGAATTTTACCTATGGTCTCCATTGCTTCCGGAGTCAGAACCGCCTTTTCCGTAAAAAAATTCCCCGGTTCCCCCACGTAGGCGCGGATATCGTATGATGTGGGTTTAAGCAGTTTGTCTGCGTTTTTGACAACAGATTCCGGCGCATTAAGCCCTTTGAAATTATCTGACATGATATACCTCTTGCACAATTAGCATTTGCTTTTTAAAATTATGGCATAACAGAGGCTTAGGTCAAGCATCTGTTGAATAAACATAAGAAGAATATATGTTCAGATTTTTTAACAGACTTATAATATTATTGTTTATTGTTGCCATAGGCAGTGTTGTGATACTTATTTCCGGTCGTGAGTCCGACGAAAGCCTTGCGGACAAATATTCCGCGGAGGCTTCGAATAATGCAAAGCTCATAGGACGCTTTATAGAACATATCCTCCACGAGCGGGAGGACAATCTTGAAGACGTTGCAGCATCGCCGGATCCCCACGAGATGGCAGACAGGCTACAGAAATATTCAGCGTTCATAGACAAGCACTACAGTCTTGGCGAATGTTTCAGTACGGGTATAACCGACAGCGGTTTTGAAATAATAAAGAGCATATCGCTTGGTGCGGACGACTGTTCCGTACCCGCTCCCAAAAACTATGAAATAGTCAGAAAACTGAAAAGGGGCGAGGTCTATATAGGGCTTTCAAATTTCGAAAAAAACAGAAATATGATTCTCATATATCCTGTTATGAGAGATGGCGTTTTCAGCGGTTCGGTATACGATATTTTCACCGTTATGGATGAAAAAGGGGTGAAAGGCTACTGGAACGGACTGAACAGCGGCGGCAGGAGCGAGCTCATAATTGACGATATCAAAGCCTATGGAGACGACCCCGAAACACAGGAACTCATCAGGCTGAAATCGAAGATTAAACATGGGAATACCGCCGAATATAACAACAGACAGGTGGGTTTCTACTGCTTTAGCGTGCACGGAACGAAATTTTGTCTTGTTTACACAACAGAGCAGTATAAAAGACAGTTTGTTTTCAGCTTTTTGCCATGGGCGGGCGATTATGCGATGGTGATTGTATTCGTGCCGCTGGGGTTGCTGATAATGCTTATAATAACAGAGATGTTCAGGGTCAACAAAAAGCTGTCCGATGAGATAGCCGACAGAACGCGTCACCTGAACATGCTGAACAAGAAGAACGAGAGTCTCTTCCAGACTATTCCCGAATATATCGTTGTGCATGATAAAAACGGAAATATCATTGAGCAGAACAGTAAGTTCAGGGAGCTTGAGTGTCAGGACGGCAACAGCCAGAATATTCTTGACTATGTTCGGGAGAAGGACAAATTCCGCACAAGACTGGAAGCGCTACATGAGGGCGAAGTGGAGAACTTCGGCGAGTTCAGCATCGTTAAAAGCAGCGGGGAGATAATGAACGTCTCAGTCAGTGCCATTCTCATGGAAACTGACGGAACGCAGGCTGTTCTTTCCGTTTTTACCGATATAACAGACTACAAGAACATACAGAACAGCTTCTACCTGGCGCAGAGGCGCGAGGCTGTGGGCACGCTGGCATCTGGTATGGCGCACGATTTCAGCAATATACTGCAGAATATATCCCTTCAGTTCGGGCTTGCAGAGCGAGCGGACGATGCGGAGAAGCGCGAGCAGCATCTTGAAAGCATAAACGGCATAGTGGACGGCGCACGGATGTATATCCAGAAAGTTTTACAGAGCGCCCGCGACACAGAAGAGAAACCCGAACCGAGATTCGGAAGAGAGCTTACATCCATGGCGGTTGATATGGCTTCCAATCTTCTGCCGCCAGACGTTTCCATACTCTATTCGGATACGTCCGAAGGGATGATGATAAAGATTGCCGAGAGCAGGTTCATTCAGATGATGGTGAACCTTTGCCAGAACGCTGCGGAAGCCATGGATAAACGGGGAGTAATCACTGTGACCACATCCAAACACGAGATGTATTACGGAATGTTCTTTGAACTGCGGGTCAAAGATACCGGACGCGGCATCGACAAGAACGACCAGAAGAACATGTTCAAACCGTTCTACACGACAAAACAGCGCAAAGGAGCCGGACTGGGACTTGCCACAGTCAAGCAGGTGGTTATGGACAGCGGAGGATTCATAGAGGTTCACAGCGCGCCGGGCGAAGGGTGCGAATTTATAATACTTTTACCGGAGACGAAATGATAGCAAGACAGGAACAAACCAGAACGGCGGCACTTGAACAGGGAATTTCCACTGAAAATGCGGAACTGCTGGCATACATCGCCAGACATTCAGAATATCTCGGCATATGGCTGATGAACAATCCTCATATGATGAAAGAAGCTGTGGGGAAAATAGGTACAGTGCGCGACAGACAGTCCATTCTTGACGATATCAATTCAGCAGACATCCTTTCCATGACGGAAGACGGGTTTATGGAGCATCTTAGGATAAAAAAGATGAAGGAATACGTCTGTATTGCCGCGGAGGACATGCGGCTGGGAGCTTCATGCGCGGATGTTACGGCACATGTTTCCGCTTTTGCTTCGGCATGTTGTGAGGCAGCTTATCAGTTTGCCTGTGCGTTGCTTAAAAAACAGCACGGAACACCCAGAGACGAAGAGGGCAAAGAGGTTGGCTTCTGCGTGATAGGACTTGGGAAACTGGGCGGCTGGGAGCTGAATTTCAGTTCGGATATAGATGTGATATACGTTTACGGATGCGATATAGGGAATACGGATGGTGCGGAACCGATTGACAACCATACATATTTCAGCAGAGTGGCGGAACACGTCACCAGATACATCGGCGAAAGAACAAAGGACGGCATAGTTTTCAGAGTGGACCTCCGCCTGCGCCCCGATGGCGACAGAGGCGCCCTTGCAATGCCTGTCCGCGCATACGATACATATTATGAAACATACGGGCAGAGCTGGGAGCGGATGATGCTTCTGAAAGCCCTTCCTGTGGCGGGTGACATCGAGGTTGGCGATGCTTTTAAAAAGGCGGTGAAGCCGTTCGTTTTCCGCAGAAGCCTTGATTTTAACCTTATGAACGACCTTCAGGACATTAAAAAGAAGATAAATAAGCGGGTTGAGTTGAAAGGGTGCAATGTAAAACACGTTAAACTGGGATATGGAGGCATACGGGAGATAGAATTTATTGTACAGACGCTTCAGATAATAAATTATCCTTCGAATAATGCAATATTCAATCCCAATACCCTTAAAAGCCTGCGTATTCTCACTGATAACAGGCTTATGACTGCGGAAACGTCAAAAATGCTGACTGAATCCTACTGTTTCCTGCGAAAACTGGAACACATGGCACAGATTGAAAATGAACGCCAGACCCATATCGTGCCTGAACAGGCGGATACATTTTCTCTTTATCTGGAAAGATGCGGTTTCGGCTCTAAAGAGGAGTTTGAAGCTCACTACGCCGCCGTTACGAAGCAGGTGAACGACGAGTTTTCAAAACTGTTCACCGATTCCGGTGCGGACGAGGGCATTTTCCTTATCTTTGAGGAGGATATTGCTGACGAAGAGGCGGCAGTCATTCTGAAACAGCTTAAAATAAACGAACCGCTTGAATGTGTGGAGATAGTAAGGCGGGTAATGGCAGGACAGAAGAACCGTCCTCGTGTGAAAAGCGAGCGGCAGGTGCTCAAGTCTCTTCTTGTTATGATAATCAACGAGCTTGAGGGTAAATCAGGCAGTGCGGAGGTTCTGCATAACTTTGAAAAGATGCTCGCCAGCAGCGCAACGATATATCTGCTCCACGACCTGTTTTCCACAGCGCCGTTCATCATACAGAAGCTGATAAATATTTTTTCATACAGCAGATACCTTACCGACCAGATAATGAAAAACCGCGATCTGCTGGACTATATTTATGATCCCAAACCAATTGATTTCACGGCGGAAAAAATTAAGGCAGATCTGATAGAACATACTGAGAAATACTTCGATATGCCCGACCTGATGCCGGAGGCTGCTCGTATCCGCCATAAAATTTTTATGTTCAACGCAGGGTATGCCTACCTTAACAAACAGACCAACATCATCGATACCATGCGCGCACTCACAGAGCTTGCCAAAGGTACGGTGGATTTTGCTTTCAGCTATATATACGACCAGCTCGCGGAGAAATACGGACACCCCTTGAAAGAGGACGGGACTCCCTGCGGCTACCTGCTTGTCGGCATGGGAAAGGTGGGCAGCATAGAGATGAGCTTCGGTTCAGATATTGACCTTGTTTTTCTTTACGACGGCTATGGCTCCACGGACGGAGAGAAATCAATTACCAATCAGGAGTTTTACTCTAAAATGGTACAGCGCAGCATAACGTTTCTCAGTGCTTACAGCCACAACGGGTATCTTTACAAAACAGATATGCGCCTGCGCCCCAGCGGTTCAAGCGGAACACTGGTTACCACCCTTACGGGTTTTGAAGACTATCAGAAAAAAGGTGCAATGCTCTGGGAGAAACAGGCGCTCATGCGTTCCAGCGTGATAAACTATAATTCGCCCCTTGCTGCCGAGTTTGAGCGCATTAAGGCTCAGTCGCTGTATGTATGTCTGATAGCCGACGAAGGTGTTAAAGAGATTTTTGACATGAGGATGCGCATTGAAAACGAAAAGGGGCTTCCATACGAGAAGAACGACATCAAAGCCGGCTACGGCGGGCTCCTGGACATTGAGTTTTCCGCACAGATGTTCCAGCTTATGTACGGCTGCAAATACGAACAGCTCCATACGCCGAACACCCACGACGCGCTCCATTTTTTCAAAGACCTGGATATAATGTCCAGCAGGGATTTCTACAGCTTCCACAAGGGCTACCTGTTTTTCAGGCACCTTGAGAACCTTGTGCGGATATACGACAATACGGATACGTCGAGACTTCCGAAAGATGAAAAACTTTTGGACAGAATGGCGGAATTTTTCGGCTACAGATCCGGCGGTCAGGCGCTTCTGGACGAGTACCACAACCTGCGCAGGTCTGTGAGAGCAGCGTTTAAAAGGGTCTTCGGGAAGGAATGATGGAGATAGTGCAGATAATAGACTATGATTCAATGGGAGCAGACTGGCTGAGTATCGCTGTTGGCTGTTCACCGTTTGCCGATATGCTGTGGTTCAGGATAAAGAACCAGCCGTCGGAGCTTATCTACAGTGAGGCAAAAAAACTGCGAGAAGCTCTGCCGCAGGCAAAACTGGTGCTTTCGGCAAGGGAGGATATCGCCGCTCTGCTGGGATATTACGGGGTTCAGATTGGCTCAGCCACTATAAAAGAGGGGATAGACGAGTCGCTGGCTGTGGGATATTCTGCACACTGCATCTCAGAAATAGAGAATAATAAGGCAGCATATTATATGCTCAGCCCGATATTTCATACAGTCAAGGAGTATGAGGTGAAACCGCTGGGCGCTGTGGATGTATCGGGTCTGGGGAAGGACGTATACGCCCTTGGCGGGATAAGCCCTTCAAACGTGTCCCAGCTTAAAGGCAAAGGGTACAAAGGGGTTGCCGGAATATCTTTTTACCGTGAGATACAGATGCTTAAAGAGATGGTCAGCAGACTTTAACAACGTCCGCCGGTATTCCGTAATATACCATATCGTTGCCTGAGTCGGTGAGCATTGGGGGTGTGGCGTCGTTTACACATCCTTCTTTCATGGGCAGACCCTTATAGCTCATGATCACTTTTTCGCATACCGTATCGGTTATCTCTGCATATGCAGTGTAGTACCCAGCGCAGGTGGATATCCTGATTTCGTTGCCGTCTTTTATGCCGAGTTCCTCAGCATCTTTCGGATTGATATATGCTGTTTTCAGCTTTTCCGCAATGTGCGGAAGGTGCTGGCTGTTCAGATATGCCGGATGTGAAAGGGACAGCAGACTGAATTTTTCTTGCTCCTCCGGAATAAACGGTTCAATGCGCTCATCTTTATAAATTCTCTGACCTGGTGTATCTGGTTCCGGTTCTTTTACATCAAGGTCAAACCCCATCTTCCCGCTCAGGCATGTAACTATATCCATATCGGACAGCTCTTCCGTCAGTCTTTCGCGTTTGTGCCAGTGTGGAAAAAAGTAGCTGCCCATGAAATCCTGCTGGGCAAAGATCCCCCCTGTGCGGATGAAGAGTGTACAGTTTTCTGATGTGCGGGTCGGCTGAACGTCAACCACAATCGTAGGTGTATTTTTTATTCCTTTAACCCAGTTCGGAGCATCGGGAAATGTCATGGCTGGATTGGCGGCAACGTTGACGAACAGGTCGAATTCCCCGTCGGCGAGTTTTTTTGCGACTTCATCGATATGTACGTGATGGCTGAATTTCGCTCCAAGACCCTTCCAGAAACGTTTTGATCCCTGACCGTAATACAGAGTGTCCGTGTTGCCGGATTTCACAGCGAGGCGGTTTATGAGCCTTACGATGTTCATTCCGTTGGGGTTGCGCTGCATCCCGTAGCCCTGAATGAAAGCCGTTTTGCCGGAGATGATGGCATCTTTGATATAATTAAAATCGTCGGCGGAAATGCCGGAACGTTTCATAAACCGTTCCGTATCGTGCCCGTTTTCAAGTTCCAGTTCTGTGAGGAGCGCCGCGGCAAGCAGTCCGTCGCACATGGGGCGTATCTGTATATATCTATCTGCTATATCGGCGGTTTTCGTTTTTATAGGGTCAATGTATATTATTTTGAGTCCGTTTTTTTTCAGCTCTTTCAGATAAGCGTAAAGGTGCTGGCTGACGGTGGCGGCGTTCTTGCCGAAAAGGATTGCCGTCCTGCATCCTGCGATGTTTTCAACCGGCGGGTTTATTTCAATCCCGAAGTCTGACTCGTGAGCTGCTCCGCCTGTGCCGTTGCAGACGCCTCCGGTAACCTTCACGCAGTTATCGAAACCGCTCATGAACCTGTCCCAGTAGCCCATGTTATAGGCGAGGGAGCCGGAACCTTTCAGATAGAGTATCTTTTTATGTCTGTATTCTCCGAGAATGTCCCCGAAAGCTGAAACAGCGTCAGCGTCGCTTTCAAAAGTATGCTTTTCGCCGTTGATAACCTTGTAAGATTTCACACCGGAATTGATCTCGCGCTCAGCGAAAACTTTGAATTTTGAGCAGACAAAACCCGTTTTCTGCCAGTCTTCCGCGATGCCTGTGAAATGATAGTTACCGTTCTTAAATTCAGCTTTGACAGAGCATGTGTCGGGGCAGTCTTTGCTGCAAAAAAATTTCATACGCAATTATCACTTGATTTGATGTAAAATCAATGATTATTTGTATAAAAGAAAAAACGGAGGGGTGTAATGCCTTCATTTGATATTGTGAACGAAATAGATATGCAGGAAATGGACAATGCTGTTAATCTTGTTAAAAAAGAGGTGGACAGCAGGTTCGATTTCAAAGGTACCGATACAGAGATAGAGCTGAACAAAAAAGACAAGGCTGTGAAAATCGTCACACACGACGACATGAAAGCTCAGGCTATCAAAGAAATGATGATAAAACACTGCTCAAAAAGGAACATAGATTCCCGTGTGCTGAAATTCGGCGAACCGGAGAATACTTCCAAAGGGCACAGGAAATTCGAGGTTAAAGTTGAAGAGGGGCTTGGAAAGGACAACGCCAAAAAGATAGTCAAAATAATAAAGGATTCCAAGCTGAAAGTGAACGCGTCTATTATGGACGACCGTGTGCGCGTGGAAGGAAAGAAGATAGACGATCTTCAGTCGGTTATCCAGCTTATGAAATCTTCCGATATTGACGTTCCGCTTCAGTTCGTAAATATGAAAAACTAAAAATTCAGGCACGTGGAAGCGTGCCTGTTTTGTTTCAATATACTGACGCCCATGTGGCAACGGACGAAACCGCCGTTGTACCCGATGCGTTCTTCAAATAGCCTTCAGACAGAGCCGTTTTATTCGACAGAGTATAAACGTAAAGATTACCGTTGGATTTGTTTCTGAACACCATATCCGTTTTGCCGTCTCCGTTGACATCTATCAGGTCGCTTAAATTCCATGTGGAATAGGACGGTAAAACGATTTTTCCTGTGGATGCGTATCTGACATACCCCTGCGAAACAGCAGTCAACGAGTTCATGGTGATGACACAGAGTGAACCGTCCGACTTGTTCCTGAGAATGATATCGGCCCTGCCGTCGCCGTCGGTGTCGCCTGCACCGGATGTGAGCCACACGGATGGTTTCATATATACAGTGGCGGCGCTTGCGTTTTTAACATAACCGTAACCGGTGACGGTACTGCCGTTCATAAGATAGATATAGAATGAACCGTCGGAGGCGTTTCTCAGTATTATATCCGATTTTTTGTCTCCGTTGACATCTGCAACAGCGGCAACAGCCCATGTCGAATATGTTGGCTTTAACGTCGTTCCTGATGCGTTTTTTGCATAACCTGTTTTCACGATTACGTTTTTATCCAGCATCATTATATAGAAAGAACCGTCTGATTTGTTTCTGAAAATTATGTCGGATTTTCCGTCACCGTTCATATCGCTGAATCCTGCCACGGCCCATGTTGTTGATGACATAACTGATTTTTTCCCGTCGTAAGCAACGATATATCCGGATGCCGTTCGTATCTGGCCATCCATTGTCCAAAGCCCCGTAGTTCCGTTTGTTTTATGTCTTATAAGCAGGTCGGGCTTCCCATCTCCGTTTGAGTCGCTGGCTCCGGGAACGTCCCAGAGAGCTGCCGATGCGGTTACAACAGCTCCTGCCGATGTGGTTATCTTAGCCGAAGAAGTGATTTTTTTGTCCTGTATGAGATGTACTGCAAAACTTCCGTCGGAAATGTTGCGCAGAACAAGATCGGATTTGCTGTCGAGATTAAAATCTCTCAGGGTGCTGTTCCTTGTGTTTTCTGTGTATGCGGCCGAAACAGATTTGTTTTCACCGTCCGCTGAAAAGGATACGGAGACTGTCTCAGGAGTTATCCAGACCTTTGAAATGTCCGAATGGCTTACGCTGCTGAACGATATTTTATAGGTGCCGAGGTAGACCTCTGCCGATTCGCCTGAGTTTTTCCATGCTCCTGTTCCTATGCGCCATTGTGCTCCGGTGCCGGAGGGCGTTATATCAACCGTAACGGTTCCCGTTCCAAGGGAGGATATCGCCTTGTTCACCAGTATGCGCGGTTTGGCGATACTGTTTCTGGGATCGGTAATCTGTTTGCCGGTGGTCTTGAGAGCGTTTTCGATCTCGTCGGCGTCAGATGCGCCGGATGCGCTTTTCAGAACGGCGAAAGCCCCTGCCACATGTGGTGCGGCCATAGAGGTGCCTGATTTGTTTCCGTATGAAGTGCCGGGCACGGATGAAAGGATATACTGCCCCGGTGCAAGAAGATCCAGCATGGAGGCACTGTTTGAGAAGGACGATACCGTATCTGCAATGGTGCCGATTGAACCGTCTGCTGTGGAGCCGACAGTTACGGCGGTGGAGATACAGCCGGGATATGACACCGCGTTTGTGTAGGCTTCGTTTCCGGCAGCAATCACCGTGGCTATGCCTGCGGAGCGCAGGTTGTCTATTGCTGTTTTCATAGAGGCAGTGTCACACGCCGCAGTATATTTTCCGCTGCCGAGGCTCATGTTTACCGATGCTATGTTATATGTTGAGCTGAGAGCCAGAACCCTCTGTAAACCTTTTATTATATCGCTGTCGTATGCAAGAGCCTGACCGCCGACATTTGTAAAAACCTGCACGGAAATGAGCTGCGCTGCCGGAGCGACACCTTTATAGCTTGAATTTGTTCCGGCTGCTATCCCTGCGACGTGTGTTCCGTGGTCATACCCTTTAACGCTGGAGGGTGCGGCAACGCCGGATCCCGCTGCGGTGCTTGCTGTTACGTTTCCGGGACAGAGCGAAACACCCATGCCGTTTCCGCCGTAATAGCAAGCCTCAGACGCGACTCTGCCTGCAAGAAAAGGGTGGTTTTTATCCACTCCTGTGTCAAGAATGGCTATATAAACCCCGCTTCCTGTATAGCCTGAACTCCATGCCGCCGTTGCTTCCACAAGCGGAGAGCTTTCCGCGAGGGAGACGCGGTTTGCTCTGTCCTCTTCGATAGAGTAAACGGAGCTGTCTGCGGCAAGATTTGCAGCGTCTCCGCTGCTTATGTTCATTGTAATAAGGGGGAGTCCTTCAATCTTTGCGGGGTTTGCGTTTGCTGCTTTAGCCTTCCCACGGAATTTGGTTATGAATTTATTCTGTACGGTCTCAATTCTTGTGCGCTGTGTTGATTTTTGCTTGGAGTTAAGGAGCCCTTCCGGAACGAAGCCGTCCTTCAGCCTTATGATTACCGGAACAGTTCCCGTGCTTCTTGCTGTTGTGCCGCTGAGAATGGTTTCAAGCTCTCCGCTGACTCTGAGTCCGCGCTCACTGTCGGTTTCTTCCGGTGCTGTCTGCGAAATATAGGAATACGCCCATTCCGGAGCATCCAGCCTGCCTTCGATATCGGCTGTTCCGGTGTTTATTTCGGTATTGTTCTCAGTTAACGATGCTTCCTGTCCGGTGTTCTCTTCGTTCTGTACGGCAGATTCTCCGCCGCCGCACGACACGGTGAGGAGCGCCAAAGCTGCGATAACAAGTAAATATCTGAGTTTGTGTGTTAATCTGTTCACAGGCAACCTCTGTTTTGTATATAAGAACAATATATAATTACAAAACAGTATTGCATGTAAAAATTCACAATTATGCCTGATTTTACTGTTTTTTCAGAAAATTCGTCTGAAAAAAGCATATACATATGTTTAAAAAGCGTTATTTTCCCAGTATTTTTTTCAGACTGGTCTGAACATTCCGCAGAACTTCCATTCTTGCACCTTTTTTATCGTTCGCCGGAATTATGTTCCATGGAGCGTATTTTGTGCTGGTTTTGAAAAACATTTCATTATAGGCGTCTCTGTACTGGTCGTTCTTTTCTCTGTTGCGCCAGTCCTCGTCTGTGATTTTATGCTGTTTCCAAGGGATTTCCTGCCGTTCTTTAAATCTTGCGAGCTGTTCTTCATCTGTAATATGCAGAAAGAATTTAAGCAGATGGACTCCTCTGTCGCTGAGGTGTTTTTCAAAACTGTTTATTTCTGAATATCCGCGGAACCAGTCCGAAGGCGGCGTTATATTTTCAAGCCTTTCAACAAGAACCCTTCCGTACCATGATCTGTCGAATATCGCTATGTGTCCGGCACGGGGCACCTGCCGCCAGAAACGCCAGAGGTAGTGCCGCGAAATTTCTTCGGATGTGGGCGCCGCTATGGAGGTTACTTTCGAAAGGCGCATGTCTAAAGCCCGCAGAAGTCTTCTTATGCAGCCGCCTTTTCCTGCAGCGTCCCATCCTTCGAAAACGATCATAGTGCTTATCCCCTTCTGATATGCTTCCCATGCCAGAGGTTTGATATTTTCTACAAGTTCATCCAGTTCTTTTCTGTATATATTCTGATCTGTTTCCCTGCTCTGTTTAAGGCTGTCCAGAACGTTCGGAAAGGTGAGCTTTGAAAGATTTTCGGTGCTGCTCTTTGGGAGAGTGTTTTTGAGCGCTCTGTTCATGCTGTCCAGAATTATCCTGAGAAAACGTATCTCTCGTGTGCGTCTGTCTGTGCAGTCGATGACTTCCCATGGAGCAAACTCGTTGTGCGTCGCCTTATAAGCGGCTTCGGCACATTCGGTTATCTTTTCGTATTTACTGAAGTACCAGAGAGCACGTTTAGTAATTTCTTCCGAGTGTTTTTCCTTTTTTATCAGCTTTTCGTGGCGTTTTTTCTGTTCTTTTTTGGTTATGTGAGCCCATATCTTAACGATTACAGTGCCGTCCAGCGCCAGCATCTTTTCAAAATCCGCCGCTTCCTCAAGTCCTTTTGCAAAAGCAACCGGATCGTCGTTGTTGTCCAGAGCGCGCCTTATGGTTTTTTCATACCATCCGTTGAAGTAAATGCCGAGCTTTCCGCCAGTGGGCATAGCGTTCCAGAAGCGGAAATAGTAAGGTCTTTCCCTCTCTTCGTCGGTTTCCTGCCAGAAGGTTGAAGTTTCGATAAGCCGCGTATCCATTATGTCAGCCATAAAGTTTACGAGTTCCCCTTTGCCCGCGCCGTCCAATCCTGTGAGAATGACTATCATGGGGCGTCTGTATTTCTTAAACTCGTATTGGGCGTCGATAAGTTGTGTACGGAGCTTATTAAGCTCTTCGGTGTACTGTGATTTTGATATTATTTCGGTTTTTTCGAAACTTTCGAGCATGTGTGCCCTCCGGCATTATGGATGTATGGTATAACTATACACCCGCAATGGGAAAATTACGCGTTTATATGGATGAACTGCCGGAAATGGTATGTGTCAGGGTGTAATTTCATTGTTCGGAAGCATGATTGTGAACCTGGCTCCGGTGAGAGTGTTCTCTGCCGCAATGCGCCCGCCCATGTGCTGTTCGACTATGGATTTGCAGATGTAAAGCCCAAGCCCCGTGCCGTTTTCCCCTTTTGTGCTCTGGAACATATCGAAGAGTTTGTCGGGCAGGAGGTCTTCCGGTATCCCGCCGGCATTATCCTCTATAATCACCCTGTTCATAAGGTCGTCAAATTCGTAGAAAATGTCTATGCGTTTATTTTCTGTACGGCTGTTTGCGAGCGCTTCTTTTGCGTTGTTCAGAATGTTTAGGCATACCTGTTTAAATTCGTTTTTTATGCCGTAGACCTCGAAATGTCTGTGATCGTGGAAAACCACCTCAATATTGTTTTTTGTGAACTGTCTGTCCAGAAGGCTGTAAACCTCCTGTACGGTTTCGCAGGCGAAGAAATGCTCTTTCGTTCTGTTCTGTTTGAAAAAACCTATGAAGTCGTTAACCGTCTGGGACATAAAGTTTATGCTGTTCATTATCATTGAAGTGTTTTTAAGCAGTGATTCCTGTGTAAGGGTGTTGTCCTCCGCGTCTGCTTCTATGAGCTGGGTCATAATGGCTATAGAGTTCAGCGGCTGTTTCCACTGGTGGGCAATTGCGCCTATCATAGCTCCCATTTCCGCCATTTTTGACTGCTGATAAAGTATTTCCAGAGTTTTCTGCTTATCTTCCTGCGCTTTAAGTTCTTCTGTGATATCCCTTGAGATAACAAGAATATCCTTAACGCTGCCGTCCTCGTTAAAGAGCGGTATTTTGTCTGTAATAACAGTGATGGAGGCTGATTCGAAGGGGTAGGTCTGAATGATTTTAAGAACTGGTTTTCTTGTTTCAATAACTTTTTTGTCATCAGCATAAAATCTTGCGTGGTCGAATCTGAAAACGTCGCTGACATGAATTTTTTCCACTCTTCCGAGCGAAATGAAGCGGAGAGCTGTTTTGTTTGCGAATGTGATATGGTTTTTGGTGTCTTTAAGAAAGATGATTGCCGGCAGTGCATCCAGAATAACCTCAAGTTCCTGCTTCTGTATGCTCAGTTGTCTGAAATATCCGGTAAGCTCCTCTTCCATTTTCCTGAAATTCTCTGAAAGTCCTGTTATTTCGCTGAAAACGGAGTTCGGCCACCCCTCCGATTTTTGAGTTTCCAGATTTTCGTGTATATGTGCGGTTCTTTCGGAGAGCTTATTGAGGTGGAATGCCGTTCTCCGGCTTACGAACCATGCGAGAAGCACTGAAAGGAAGATGGTTGCGTATATGATAAGTAGGGCGTTGAGTCCTATTCTGACGATACCAGCGATATATTTGGCAAGGGGTAGCTCTGCGGTCAGAGAAAGCGATTTTTCGGAATCCAGCTGAACGGTTTTGATGTAATATGACTTCTGCCATCTTGTCATGATCGACGTGTTGTTTCTGGGAGAGGATGTCCACTGCAGTATTCCGTTGCCGAAATCTTCTATGATTCCGTCGGAGCTTTTGATAGGTATGTCGGATTGTCCCTGATATTCGGGATTGGTTGTGACCAGCGGTTTGCTGTTCCTGTCGGCAAGAGTGAAATATATGCCGGAATCTTTGGTTACGGTATACAAAAGGTCGTAAACCGAGCGGAACTGTATTCCGCCCTGCACATAACCGAGAATTTCTCCCTGCTCGTTTCTGACAGCCTTTACGATTATAAGAATAGAGCTGTTCAGGTTAAGCAGATTACTTTTTCTTGCCTCGGAAATAACCGTTTTGTCAGTTTCTTCCGCTTTTGAGTAATAGGTTCTGTCTCTGTAGTCCCTTCCGTAATATCTTTTAAGTTCACCGTTGTTCAGAGTGTAAATGGGAGCGGAAAAACGGTCTTTGTTTATAAATCCCAGTCCCAGAAAAGAATCGGATGAATGGAGAAGAGTCAGGATACGTTCTTCACCCGTGCTGTTTATCCCTGAGTCGTTAATGCAGTCTTTGAGTGTTTCGGAAAGCATTTCAATGCTTGTAATGCTGTTTTTCAGGACGTTGTTTGTTGAAAGCTCCGCAGCGTTTGTCATTGCGTTCAGTTCAAGCTGCATATTGTGCGACATCTCTTCTGTCTGGGAGCGTACGTTTGTTATTATATAAAAAAGAGCCGGAACCGCCGTTA
Organism: Seleniivibrio woodruffii; assembly: GCF_029267515.1. Classification (GTDB taxonomy): domain Bacteria; phylum Chrysiogenota; class Deferribacteres; order Deferribacterales; family Geovibrionaceae; genus Seleniivibrio; species Seleniivibrio woodruffii_A. The sequence goes on along the minus strand of NZ_JAJUIS010000001.1, from coordinate 123,209 downwards.
TGAAAAGAATTGTACTGAAAATGATGGATTTCAGAGATACCTTTGCATACTTTAATCCCATCTCCTTGCAGACAAGATTCCATACGTTTATTGCAGTTACCGCGAAAAGTGTGTTGAATATACCGTTTATACTCTGTTTCAGGTAAACCACGGCTGAATTTTTCAGTCCGACACCCATTATGCCCGAATAAAAGAAAAAGACGAAAAATAGCCCGGCCGTAAGCCAGTATGCCATGTCTATGAGCACTAGATCTTCGTTTCTTTCGCTGAAATATGCGAGAACCGCTGCTTCAGCTATGAAAATTATTATTGCGTAAGGGTGGTTCCATAGAAAATACGTGCTCACCGATGCGATTGCTGCTGCTATGACGCCTGCTGCGCCGTATCGTTTGACAGCTATAACGGTGAAGAATCCTCCGAAAAGGAAGTCAACGTTGAAAAATATTTCTAACTTGTTGCTGTTAAATACATAACCCAGTATTCCAAGCGTGGCTATGACAAAAACCGCAAAAGCATTGCTGCGGACTGTTCCTATCAAGGCTGTGCTCCCAATAAATAAATAAAATAAGTCTTAACAGGTAAGACAATGTATTTATAGCAGATGATATAGGTTTTATCAAATAATAAAATATCATCTCTCCTTTGTAATTGTCTGATCTATAGGGAGAAATATGGTGAATTTTGCTCCATGATCAGTGTTTTCAGCGGTTATCTTGCCGCCCATATGTTCTTCGATAATTGATTTTGAGATATACAGTCCCAGTCCGGTTCCCTTTTCGCCTTTCGTGCTTTGGAAAAGATTGAAAAGTCTGTCTGGCAGGAGATCTTCGGCAATTCCTCCAGCGTTGTCTTCAACGATTATTTTCCGGTAATTTTGATCATTCTCATAATAAACGTCTATCCGTTTTTCACCCTGAACACGTTCGATGAGTGCGTCTTTTGCATTATTAAGGATATTGAGGCATACCTGCTTAAACTCGTTTTTCAGACCGTATATCAGAAAGTGATCGTGTTTGTGCACGACGACGCTGATATTGTATTTGCGGAACTGCGGCTCGATGAGTGCGTATATGTCCGAGATTGTTTCGCAGGCGCGGAACATTTGTTTTTCTTTTGCGGTTTTAAAAAACTCTGTGAAGTCGAAAGCAGTGTTTGCCATGAACTCCACGTTTTTCATAATCATATCCGTTGAGGTGCGTATTGAATCCACATTCACATGTCCCTCTTCAACATCCGACTGCATGAGCTGTGTTATCAGCGCTATGGTGTTCAGCGGCTGCTTCCACTGGTGGGCTATAGCGGCTGTCATTGCGCCCATTTCTGCCATTTTTGCCTGCTGATAAAGGGTTTCCAGCATCCTCTGTTTTTCGGCGTGCGCTTTCAGGTCTTCTGTTATGTCCTGAGAAATGACAAGGATGGATGTAACGTTTCCTGCTTCGTCGAGAATTGGTATTTTGTCGCTCTTAACGGTGATTATTTTATCTTTCAGCTTATAGTTCTGTATTACGCCGAGCAGCGGCTTTTTAGTGGATATAACTTTTTCGTCGTTTTCGTAAACCTCAACGGCAAGATCCGGAAACAGGTCTTTGACATTCTTGTTTATGAGCAGGTGGTATGGAAGTCCCGTCTTTTCGACTGCCTCCCTGTTGCCTGTGATAATATTATTGTTCACGTCTTTCATAAATATTATCAGCGGCAATGAATCGAGAATAAGATTCAGTTCAGACTTTTGTCTGGCAAGCTGACTGAATTTTGCGGCAAGCATAGACGCCATATGCGAAAAGTTTTCCGAAAGCTCGGTGACTTCCGAGAATACCGAATTTACGACCAGCGGGCTTTTGCCGGACTGTATCAGAAACGGAAGCTCATTTGAGTATTTGCGCAGTTTTTCAAGATGAAAGGAAACCTGTCTGCTGATAAGAAGCGCAACCAGTATGCAGAGTATCATTACGATATATATGATTTTCAGCGCGTTCAGTCCGGTGTTGTTTATCCTTTCTATGTGATCTGAAAGGGGTAACTGCGCTGTAAGATTAAGCCCCGAATTGCCAAGAGTTCCCTTTTTTATGTAAAAAGCGTTTCTCCATTTGGTAATGATGGAAACGTTTTTTGCCGGACATGGCGTGAGAAGGAAAATCCCTCTTTTGTCATAATCATAAGCATCATACGCGGGAGGCAGTGTGAATTTATTCCCGCTGATATTTTCAGATGCGGTGCTTATTATTATATTGTCGTTTCTGTCCGTAAGGGTGAGAAGTACACCTGAGTCCCTCGATACCGAATTCATCACGCTTTCCACAGCTTTAAAATCGATGCTTCCCTGTACGAATCCGCCCTTATCCTTTAAATGTTTTACAAGCAGAATAAGATTTTTCTGTCTGTTTTGAAGTTTACTCGGCAGCAGACCGGAAACATACTCTTTGTCCGGATCGGTTGCTTCCGCATAAATGTTTCTGCTGCTGAAATCTTTTGGCGGATATGATATGACGTTTTTACCGTCTTTGACAAAAACAGCGACAGACATTGCGTTGTTGTCGAGATATCCCACTCCCATAAATGTTTCCGAAGAGACGAGAACACTTTTCATAGCATCGTTGATACGCTTATCCGTTGAGTTTTCCGCAATTGTGGCAAGGAGGGACAGTTTGTTTTCCGCGTCCTGAGTGAGAGAACTGAGAGCGATTGACGTTGTATTATAAATGGTATTCAGATTATTTTTCATCTCCTGAGTGAGGTTAAGGGTCTGAATCTTTACTCCGATTATGACGTAAAGCAGTGCGGGTATGGCGGCAATAAGAATCAGAATCTTAAAAAAAGTCTGACGGAAGGAAATGCGTATGAAACTGATGCCTAAAAGTTTCCGGCAGTAGTTTGTTCCGTGGTATAACAGAGAGCCGCAGAGGGTGTTTGCAACACCGTTGACACTCTGTTTGAGAATAATTATCTGAGTCGCTTTGACAGGCACCTGCATGACAAAATGGTAAAGTATGAACGCAAGCACAGCTCCGACAGTGAGCCAGAATATAAGATCAAGAACTATCACGTCTTCTTCGTGCCTGCGCGCGAATACGATAAATGCTGCTTCTGCTGTAAATATTATTATTGCGTAGGGGTGGTTCCAGAGAGTATAGGTGTAAAGAGACGCGACGAACGCGACGATTATACCGGTTTTACCGTAACGTTTTATTGCGTATATTGCGGCGATGCTGCCGAAGAGAAAGTCGATATTGTAGAACGCTTCGAATCTCAGGATATTGCCGAAATATCCGGCGGCGGAGAGAAGTATGAGCATTAAAATTTCCGGAAGCCTTTGCCCCGGTGTTTTTTGTGCAAAAGGACTCATATTTATGCCCCAATCAGCGTGAAATTATGGTTCACGATAAAAAATGAATGTATATGCTATAATAATATGGTGCATCTTGTGTAATTTCAACACATAGTTTTGAAGATTCGTCAAATATTGAAATTTTGTCATCTGTGAACTAATTTAACAAATGGAAGGCATTATGACAGGGTCATATATAGCTATTGCGGGTTTTTTCCTCTTTACGGTTTTCGCGGCATCCAGACTTGAGCTGAATATGAACAGAAGCATAAGTTTTGCCGCGCTCCGTTCGGTTGTGCAGATGTTTCTTATGGGGCTTGTGCTGGAATATATCTTCAGGCTGGAAAACGTCTGGCACGTTATTTATTTTGCGGCGTTCATGTCTTTTTTTGCTGCCTATACTGCAAAGGGGCGCTCCCGCACCGAAAGCGGACATATTGTGCGGGGCTTTCTCTCAATTTATATTCCTTCAATGCTGGGGCTTCTGCCGGTGATATTCAGCGGTGCTGTTCCGGTTCAGATGAATGCGGTTCTGCCCGTTGCCGGAATGGTGGTGGGCAACTGCATGAATGCGCACAGCATCAGCGTGGACAGACTTCGCGCGGAATGTAAGGCTAACCTGTCCTCAATTCAGGGGATGCTCGCTCTGGGGCTGACTATGGATACAGCCGCCAAGGATTCTGTAGTCGCGGCTGTGCGTGCAGGGGTTACACCTGTTATGAATAATATCGCATCGCTGGGCGTAGTGCTTCTGCCGGGGCTTGCGGCCGGACTTCTGATGGCAGGTGTGTCGCCTATGAAAGCTATTGTGTATCAGCTCGTTGTAATGTATATGATCTTTGCGGTCAATATTCTGACCTCATATCTCGCCTGCCGCATGTTCAGAAACGATATGGTTATGGCGGCGGCAACCGGAGATCATGAATGACGCTTTTATACGCTCTGGACCTTCTGGGAACTTTTGCATTTGCTGTCAGCGGTGCTCTGGCGGGTGTGCGCAAAAATCTCGACCTGTACGGTGTGAGTTTTCTTGCCGTGGTTACGGCAGTTGGAGGCGGGACTATCCGCGATACCATGCTTGGCAGGGTGCCTCCTTTTCTTTTCAAGGATATGAACTACCTGTTCCTGTCCATCGCGGGGGCGCTGGTTGTTTTTCTTTTCCACAGCCATGTTAAAAAAACCTACAATCTGCTTGTGTGGATGGATGCTCTCGGACTCGGAGTGTTCAACGTCATAGGCATAAACATAGCCCTTCACGCCGGAGTCGGGTATCTTGGAAGTATGATATTCGGTGTTATGACCGGAACGCTTGGGGGGATGATACGGGACGTTCTTATCAACGCAACTCCGTTCGTTCTCACGCGGGAGGTCTATGCTTCCGCCTGCATAGTCGGCGGTGCTCTTTACTGTATTCTGCACCATATTGGGATAGATTCCTCAGTCAACGCCACTGTAAGCGCACTTCTGGTGTTCGGCATACGGATGATAACCCTGCGGTTCGGATATCACCTGCCCCGCGCCTACAAATAACTATCTGTTGTCTACAACCCTGATGGCCTTGCCTGCGGAGCGCTCCAGAGTGCCCGGTTTCAGGTACTGCACGTCCACGCGGAAGCCAAGAAAATCGTACAGAGTTGTGTCCAGCCTGTCCTTTGCATCGTCGCTTATCTTATTTGTCTCAACAGCGAGTGTAACGTCGCCCTTGCCCTTTTTCTTGTCAAGGATGATGCGGTATTCTTCGCCTATTTCTGTGAACTCCATGAGGATGGATTCTATCTGTGCGGGGTAGAAGTTTACGCCCTTCACTTTCAGCATGTCATCGGTTCTGCCTTTGAGTCTGGCTATCTTAACCGTGTGCAGTCCGCATTTACAGGGTTCGCGGCTTATGATTTTTGTGATGTCGCGCGTGCGGTAACGTATCAGAGGCAGACCTTCGCGGGTTAGAGTTGTCACAACCATCTCACCTTCCACGCCGTCCGGGAGGGGTTCACCCGTTTCCGGATCAACAATCTCCACTATGTAGTGGTCGTCCCATACGTGTATGCCGCTGTGATCCTTACAGTCTATGCCGAGACCAACGCCGCCTGTCTCCGTCATGCCGATGATGTCGAACGTCTCAATTCCCATCTCGCGTTCGATGCGTCTGCGGATACCGTCCGTCCATGTTTCCGCACCGAAGATGCCCACTCGGAGCTTAGTCTCTTTAAAGTTAAAGCCTTCCTGTTTTGCAACCTCCATAAGCCTAAGAGGATACGAGGCTATTGCACAGATGCACGTTGTTTCAAGATCTTTAATGAACTGGAGTTGGAGCATTGAGCGTCCGGCGCCCATGGGGATTATGAAACTTTTAAGACGTTCCGCGCCGTAATGGAACCCGAATCCGCCGTTGAAAAGCCCGAAAGATGGGGTGATCTGTACGGTGTCTTCGCTGGTCACACCAGCTGTGGTGTAGCAGCGCGCCATTATCTCGCCCCACTGGTTAACGTCCCCTTCGGTCATGGGGTTTATGATAGGTTTTCCGGTGGTGCCGCTTGACATATGCATCCGCATACAGTTTTTAGTGTCTGCACAGGCATATGCAAAGGGGTAGCCCTGACGGAGTATGTCTTTTGTAATGAAAGGCATTTTTGTAAGGTCTTCGTATGATGTAACGCGGTCCGTTTCATATCTCTGAAAATAGAAGGGGTTTGCCTTCTTTATGTGGTGTAGAGTTGTTCCGAGCTTGAGGAGCTGTATATCAGTGAGTTTGTGCATATTTGACTCCGTATTCTATGGCGGCGATGCTGATTTTCGGTGCGGTTTTCAGTATCTCAAGTGCTTTTGCGGTATCAATACCGTCGAAGCAGCCAAGGAAAATGCCTAAAAGCACCTGTCCTCCGTAAATTCTGCCGCCGAACTCCCTTTCAGCTATATCTGAAGCGGGCAGGGAAAATATTTTTACTCCGGTTAAGTCGAAGGGCTGGTCGGTGTCAACAATGAGCACCCCGTCCTTTTTTATGAAGTTTATGTTTCGAAGCGCCTCGTCTTTTGTGAGGCTGATGATGAAGTCCGCAGCACCCTCTGCAACAGCGGCGCTGAGACATTCGCCAATCTTTATATATGTGGCGACGGAACCGCCGCGCATTGCCATGCCGTGTGTTTCCGCCGAAACCGCGGGTATTCCCATGTTAGCCGCCAGAGTGCCTATCATGGCGTTAAGGGTTATGACCCCCTGTCCGCCTTTTCCGCATATTACGCCCTGAATCATTTCTTCACCCCTATGGCCTTCTGCGGACAGACCTGTATGCAGACCATGCAGCCAATGCACGCGGACTCGTCAATTTTTGCCATGCGTTTTGCTTTGTCCCTGTATATCGCCGGACACTCAAACTTTTCATAGCAGATGGTGCAGTCCGTGCAGGCATCGGTTATTTCGGCAGTCTTTTTGTTTTTGTATCTGGTCTTGGTGACGCACTCCTTAGTGAATATCACTACGGCAGGTGCGTTGTCAGTGTGGGCGTATGCCAGCGCCTGTTTCAGCGCCTCCACTCCTTTTTTCATGTTGTACGGGTCTGCATTTACTATGTGCTTAACACCTGCTCCCGCGCAAGCCTGCTCTATTGTGAGTTTTCCGGTCTTGTGGGGTACAGGCTGAAAGCCTGTCATGGCTGTCGTTTCATTGTCCAGTATGGCAACCACTATCGGCGCGCTGTTCACAACTGCGTTTGTTAGTCCCGCAACGCCGGTATGGAAAAACGTGGAATCACCTATGGTGCATATCACGGGTCTGTCCGGATTGGAGCGCTTCATGGCTTCTGCAAAGGTGATGGATGCTCCCATGCAGATGCAGGTATCGACGGCGTTCAGATTAACGCCGAGGGTGTAGCAGCCTATGTCGCCGGGGAAGATGCCGTTGGGAGCCGCCAGCTTCATCGCATAAAAGGCGGGTCTGTGGCCGCAGCCTGCGCAGAGGCGCGGTTTGAGATTGACGGGTGATTCGTTGACGGTTATCCCGGCTTTCGCCGTTTCGCGTGTTATGCCCGCTGTCTTGAGCAGTATGTCGGCGATTATATCCGCGGTCAGTTCCCCTTCGGAGGGAACAAGTCCCGTGAGCCTGCCCTCGGTCTTTATGGTAAAGTTATGTTCAATAACGGGAAATGTCTCTTCAAGAACCACGATGCGATCGTAAACCATCTCCGCCTCTATAACGAACTGTCTGTCCAGAGGGAAGGGCATGTCCACCTTTATTATGTCGAACGGAAGATTCATTTCATCTATTACGTCTTTTGCCATGGCATAGGCATAACCGGAGGCGACCACTGCCATGTCGTATCGTTTTTCAGGTATTTTGGGCGCCATTTCCGCAGCGAGAAAATCGAGGTTTTTATTCAGCTTTTCGTGGAGTATGCGGCGGAATTTAGGTGTCGCCGCCCAGCGCGGCATGTCTTTACGGAAAGTTCCGCTGAGAATCGTTTCACGAATCGGTATCGCCGAAAAGTCGTCAGCCATAAAGTTCTGGCGGGAGTGGCAGACGCGCATAACGGGTCTGACCATCACGGGCAGACGGTATTTTTCTGATATCTGATATGCAAGCATAGTGAGGCGGTACGCGTCCTGCGGGTTGCAGGGGTCAAGCACCGGCACTCTTGCACTGACGGCATACATGCGGCTGTCCTGCTCGGTCTGACTGCTGTAGGGTCCGGGGTCGTCTGCCGAAACAAGCACCATAGCACCGTCAACGCCTGTGTAGGCAACACTGAAAAGCGGGTCGGCGGCGACGTTCAGTCCCACCATCTTCATGCAGCAGAGTGTGGACGAACCGGATATGGCTTCCCCCGAGGCAAGCTCAAGGGCTATCTTTTCGTTCAGCGACCACTGGGCATAGCGTTCAGGTGCGAATTTCTGAAAAGCTGAAAGTATTTCGCTTGAAGGGGTGCCGGGATATGCGTATGCGCTTTTGACTCCCGAATTAACAGCGGCGAGAGCGATAAGCTCGTTGCCGAGAAAAAAACCGTTTACCATCTGAATCACCGTAAAATTAATGACAGATTGAGATACTACACCAATGATATGAGAATTTAAAGAAAAAATGGAGCTTTTATTGAGATCGCCGCGTCGCTCATGCTCCTCACGAAGACGTATGGAACTCTCTGCGAGGAAGCCGTTAACGGCTGACGCGGCAGTCTCAGTTAATTACATATCTTCCAGAACAAACTGACCGTTCTTTATTCTGACCATGACCAGCGACGACATATCCAGTCCGCAGTGGTCTGTTTTTGTGATGTTGTAAACGCCTGTTGCTCCGGCAAAATTCTTTGTGGTCTCAAGCGCCTGAATAACGCTTATTTTTTCGTTTTTCGCGCGTTTCAGGGCGTTCAGCATAAGGTTAACGCCGTCGTAGGCATAGATTGCGTGGACGGATGTTTCGTTGATGAGTTTGCCGTAGCGTTTGTTGAAAAGATCAATCGCCTTTTTCTGGGGGTCTGTCGCGGGGAGCTGCTTTGCGACAACTATTTTAAGTGCCGGCATTATAGATCCTTCCGCAGCGGTACCTGCCAGATTCGTATAGGCGAAGTCTGCAATTCCGTGGGACTGGATGAGCGGAATATTTTTGTCCAGAGAACGGAGGCTCTTGGCGGCTACTGCACCCGCCTTGCCGACTGTCCACACAACCACAGCCTGCGGCTTGGTATTCAGGATCTTTTTCATTTGTGTTGTCATATCGGTGTCGGTCATGTTGAATTTCTCAACACCTGTGATGGTGAATCCCGATGCGTATTTGTTTATCTGATCCAGACCGTCCTGACCGAATCCGGTGGCGTCAACAACAACGCCTATCCTTGTCCATCCCTTTTTTTTCAGGTAGCCGAAAGTTTTTTCAACTGCGGTGGATGTTTTCTGGGGTGATTTGAACATGTACTGACGGACAGGCTCAACAGGGGGGGTGCCGCCTACAAAGCCCATGGTGGGGGTCTGCGCCTCCATTATGGATCCGATGACAGACATTGCCTCGCCTGTGGATGTGGGACCCACTATGACGTCAACTTTGTCCTTGTTAATGAGCTTTTTGGCGTACATCATTGTTTTGTCGGGCATACCCTGTGTGTCGTATGTGACAAGGGTGATGGGTTCGCCCATGAAATTTGCCTTGTTTGCATCGGCTATCACTCCTTCAAGAATTTCCTGAGAGGGCTTGCCGATGTTGGAAATGGGACCTGTAAGCGCAAGCAGCGCACCTATCTTCACCTCTGCATATGCAGATATGCTGAGAAGAAGCACAGATGCGGCTATTAAAACTTTCTTCATACCTTCCTCCGAAATAAAGGTTACGGCGGGAAGCCGTAACCTTTTATAATATGTTAAGTAATGTTATTCCAGTTAAATTACATCTCTTCCAGAACGAATTTGCCGTCCTTAACTCTTACAATCACCATTGAAGAGAGGTCAAGACCGCAGTGGTCGGTTTTGCTCATGTTGTAAACGCCTGTAACGCCGACAAATCTGGTTATCTTTTCCATTGCCTGCTGAAGGGGTATCTTTTCAGCTTTGGATTTTTTCAGCGCGGCGAGAACTATGTTTATGCCGTCATAGGCATAGCTTGCGTGGACTGAAGTTTCGTCAATAAGTTTACCGTATTTTTTAACGAACAGGTCTATTGCTTTTTTCTGCGGATCTTTCGCGGGGATGCTTGATGCCACTGTCAGCTTTACTGATGGCATGATAGTGTTTTCTGCGGCGGGACCTGCCAGTTTAAGGTATGAATTGTCGGCTATACCGTGCGACTGTACCATAAGTATGTTGGGGTCGAGTGCGCGGAGGCTTTTTGCCGCGATTGCTCCGGCTCTGCCCACTGTCCATATTACAACTGCCTGAGGCTTCGCTGTGAGCAGTTTGGACATCTGTGTGGTGACGTCGTTGTCTGTCGCGTTGAATTTCTCTATACCTGTAATAGTAAAACCTTTGGAGAATTTGTTAATCTGGTCGAGACCGTCCTGACCGAAACCTGTTGCGTCAGCAGCTACGGCAATTTTGGTTATTCCTTTTTTCCTGAGATAATTGAATGCTTTTTCTATAGCTGTTGTTGTTGTCTGGGGTGATTTGAAAACGAAGGGGCGGACGGGTGTAACGACTGAGGTTCCTCCGGCGAATGCCATCATCGGCGTTTTGGAGGACATCGCCTCGCCTATGACAGACAGTGCTTCGCCGGTTCCGTTTGGACCGACTATGACGTCAACCCTGTCCTTGGCGATGAGCTTTTTCGCATAGGTCTGCGCTCTGTCGGGCATGGACTGGGTGTCGTATGATACGACAGTTATCTTGTCGCCCAGCATGTTTGCTTTGTTTGCCTCGGCTACAACACTGTCGATGATCTCCTGACCCGGCTTGCCAAGGTTCGATATGGGACCTGAAAGCGCCAGCAGTGCACCGATCTTTATCTCGGCGTAGGCGCATACCGAGACAAGAAGCATGAGAACCGTAATTACCGTTTTCTTCATCGTAAAATACCTCCGATATATGTTTCCGAACTGATTTAGAGCCAAAAAAAAGGGCCGTGAGTTCGTCCTCACAGCCCTTTATAAGCCTGTCGTGCAGAACTCCACGGTTTACTCAGAGGCTGAGCACCAAAAGAAACCAAAAAAGAAAAAAGAGGTTTCTGCGGAAGTTCTGTTTGTTTTCATGGATAGATTATTTCGTAAATTAATTTTGGTGTCAATATAAATAATGTTTCATGAACTAACTATTGTGTGTTTAAGTTTAGAAATAGTTGGAATGAATGAATATTTTTATTTCAGAAAAATATCATTAAATTTAAAATGATTGTTGGAAGCGCATAATAAGCTGGTAATACAGTCTATTTAATCAATATAGTATTTTGTTGCATAAAGGTTAATAGTATCATTAACCGGTTTTTTGTCTGTTTATTACCTCCATACGTTCATGTGTGAGTAATAAATGGTGAACAATAATGCCTCTTTTCATCGTGAAAAGTCAGCCGGCTTATGTTATTTGGTTTTTAAGTAATCATAAATAGTAATCTGTTATAAACAATAAATGTGTTGTATAACCGCTTAAAATATAGCATTTATAGTGAAGAACTGAGCATGCCTGTCATTATAAAATTAATATAAAAGAAACAAAGTTTGGTATTTTTTTATTAATAGCTTTATACGGTATGATGTGCCGCTCATTTCATATGAATTAATGCTGAAACAGCTTTCTGTCAGTGTCGCGTTCGTGTCTATTAACCATTAGTGTTTACAGATTTATTATATGCGTAAAATACCTTTAATATAGGGTGTAGATAACAAATTTTGTCAGCAGTAGGCTAAAATTGTTCATCAAGCATAAAAAAATTAAAATAGAACACAATGTAATTTTAATAGGATATTTCCGGTTCATAAAAGATGAATGTATGCTGAACAATATATTAAATGACCTATATAAATTATATTAGAGCATATGATAATATAATATAACTATGTTCTTAAATGATGTGGAATTAATTAACCTTGTTTACATAGGATAAATTCTTATTGCATTGTTATAAAAGCATTTGTATATAGAAATCAGCAAAGGTTGATAAACTGGAAGATATACGAGTTTATTGATGATTCGGTCATTATAACTTTGGAGGTAGAATATGAGCAACAAAGTTGAAGCTGTGAATACTGACGCAGCTCTCGGACAGATTGCGGAAACAGTTCTCGCAGATACAACCGCAAATCCTGCTCCTCTCGGACTTATGGGATTCGGTCTTACAACCATTCTTCTTAACCTGCACAACATCGGTCTTTTTGCGCTGGACAGCGGTATCCTTGCAATGGGCATCTTCTACGGCGGTCTCGGGCAGATCATAGTGGGCATGATGGAGTGGAAAAAGAAAAACACATTCGGCACAGTTGCCTTTACATCATACGGACTTTTCTGGCTTACTCTCGTGGGCATAATCGTCCTGCCCAAGATGGGATTTGAAAAACCCGACACAGTGGCTATGTCTGCATACCTTTTCCTGTGGGGATTTTTCTCTCTTATTCTCTTCATCGGTACATTCAAGCTGAACAAAGGTCTTCAGGTTGTTTTCTTCCTGCTTGTAATCCTTTTCATGCTGCTTGCCATCGGCGATATGTTTGAAAGTGCATCCATTAAGAAATTTGCCGGATTTGAAGGCGTTCTCTGCGGTCTGTCTGCAATGTATGTGGGCGCTGCACAGGTTCTCAACGAAGTATACAAAAAAACAGTTCTGCCCATCGGGTAAGAATTTTGCAAAGGTGTTAAAGCAAAGCGGTAATGGCGGTCTTTGTGACCGCCGTTTCTGTTTATTGCACGGAGCTGACGGATGGATTTTTCAAATTTGGAAACTGGCGACATTGAATTTGCGGGCTGGAAAGTGCGCATCACAGGCGGAAGAGGCATCGTTAAGGATGCGGAAGGCTCCGTTGTTGCCGAATTCACCGTGAACAGCATGGAGCAGATAACGCTGACCAGCGGCGACGGAAAATTTGCCGACCTTGCCCTCATCGCTCTCAGAAGCTACGTCCGCTACGGACTTTCCTGTCAGGCTTAATCTTTTACACTTATCTGACATTTATACGCACCCATGTCCTTGTGAAACGCGTTCCCCTCTGGTATCCTTGTATTATTAAGATAATGCGGGGCTTCATATGATAGTTTATCTGATACGCCACGGACACGCGGAGGAGAGAGAGGCTTTCAAAGGCAGAGACCTCGACCGTCCGCTCACGGAAAAAGGAAAGGTAAGGGCAAAACGCGCTTTTACCCGTTTCTTTAATATATACGATAAGCCTGCGGCTGTGATAACCTCTGCCGCTGTGCGCTCAGTGGAGACGGCATCCATAGTTTCCGAGATATGCGGGGTGAAATATGACATCCGGGAACGGCTTAACCCCGGTGCTAAGATTAAGGACTATCTGGAAACCATATCCGACTGGCGACACGCCTCGCCCCTTGCCGTTGTCGGGCACGAGCCGGATCTTTCCGAGGTAATTTCATTCATAACAGGCGGAAAGGCTCTCCGGCTTGAGCTTAAAAAAGGTTCCATAGCTCACATAGACGACAGCGTTCTAGTTAACCTCATACAGCAGAAGGCTCTGCTTTAATCATGCCTTATTATACCTCTGATGTTAAACCTGCCTCTGACAGAAAATACAGACTCAGATACAGAAAAAATAAAGAGCTGACAGTCAATGTGTACGATACTTTCGAATGGCTTCTGGTGCGCGGCGGACGGGTGCTTTATGACTGCGGCGGCGGAACAGTATTCTTCGACGGAAGCTCTGATGTGTCCGGAGACAGCGGGGAATATCGGGAAAAGCGCAGACTGTTCGAAAAAATGTCGCTGTCTGTTCCTGTTCACTCGTTCGATGCCGACGGCATAAAGGGACACATATACGCGCTGCCTGATTCATATATTATACACACAGACGAACCGCAGGACGATTTCGTGTTTCATTTCTGTATGGATGAACTGAAAAGTTTCGGCGAGGGGCTGATGTCTTATGCCAAACGCCTTGGCGACCCGATGATAAACTACACCACGCGGGTACAGTGTCCGGCTGACGGCAGTGCGGTGCTTTTTGATTCCATGGGCACTGTTTACGGCGAGCTGATAAAAATCATGCGGCTGAACACCGACGGCATAATAAACGGATATGATGCTGAGTTCCTTCACGATTTCCGCGTTTCCGTGCGCAGAACCCGTTCGGCGATGTCCATGCTGAAAGGCGTGTATGAGGATACGGAAGAGGCGAAGTGCAAAAACTTTTTCCGCACACTCGGCGGCTACACCGGAAGGGCGAGGGATATGGACGTGTATCTTGAAGAGCTTGAGGGTTACGGTGAGATACTGCCCGAAGAAATGAAGAGCTCGCTTAATCCTGTTATGGAGCATTTCAGACGGGAGCGGGACGAAAGCTATGAAAAACTTAGGAACTTTCTGACATCTGAGGAGTATGCTGAAGGGCTTTCCGTCTGGGAAAGGCTGATAAACTCCCGCGCACACATCGGGCGCAGGGGTTTTGTGAATACAAAACGGGCTGGCAAAAGGGCGCTTACGAAGATATTCTGTCTTGCGGACGGAATAACGGAAGGAGTGGACGCGGAAACTTCCGATGAAAAGATACATGCGGTGAGGATAGCTTTTAAAAAGCTGCGCTACTGTATAGAGTTCTTTTCGTTGTTTATAAAAGAGGATAATACGGCGGACGTTCTGACACGTTTGCGTGCGCTTCAGGACAGTCTTGGCAGATACAACGACCTTTCCGTGCAGTGCGCTCACATGCAGGAGCGGCTGAACACCGAAGAGGATGCAAAGGTGCTCACCGCCTGCGGATATATCCTTGCCGTGCTGACGCTTAAAAAGGCGCAGGAACGGGAGACCGCAGCGGAACTTATCAGAATATTCCGCAAAGACAGGAAACGGGTTAAAAAATCCCTCGGAATTTGATATACTTGTAATAAAATGCGGGATCGCTTCGGGCATATGCTCGCGAAGACGAAACCCATATCGGTCTCTGCGCGGGCATATGCCCGAAGCAGTCTTACCTAGGAGCACTGATGGCATCAAATGACAGCGTAAGGGTGGCTGTTGCCGATATAGGCAGCAACTCGCTCCGCCTCCAGATTTCTGAGGTAAAGGACAAAAGCTACCGAGTCCTTGAAGATTACAAAGAGATGATACGCCTCGGCGACGCCATCTATACACTTGGCTATTTCCCGAAAGAAACCATAGAAACCCTTGTGGATACACTGAATAATGTGAGGCGTCTTGCCGAGAGCAAAGGGTGCAGAACCATCCGCGCCATCGCCACGGCGGCATTCCGCGAGGCGGATAATCTGGGGGAGACACTTAACATTATAGAGCAGGAGTGCGGCATCAAAATAGAGGTTATCAGCGGGCAGGAGGAAGCGCGGCTGACATATCTCGCAGCGAGTGCCAACTTTGAGCTGAAGGACCGCCATGCCCTCATAACGGACATCGGCGGCGGAAGCGCTGAATATACAGTGGTGAAGAACGGTAGCGTTGAAAAAGCGAAAAGTCTTCCTTTGGGGTGCAACAGGCTTACCCGCGAGTTTCTTGAGGGCGACCCGCCGACTTCGGCGCAGATACTCGCCATGAAGGCGCACATTGCGGACTATATTGATAAAATGAAGCTGGGCAAAGGACTTGAGATGGTCATATGCACCGGCGGTTCAATGAACAACGTAGGTTACATCTGTCATTATAAGGATAAAACCCTGCGCGACAGCTTTGTAAAATACGTAGAGCGGAAATATCTGAAAAAATTTATCAGCGACATACGTGTTAAGACCACGGAGGAGCGCATAAAGATTGAGGGCATGGAGGAGAAAAGGGCGGATATTATCCTTGCCGCAGCGGTTCAGACGGACATGATACTTGAGGAGACGGGGATAGACGGATTTTACACCCTGACGGGCGGATTGCGCGCGGGGCTTACGATAGATACCATAAACAAAATGGGCATAGAACTTCCTTTCCAGAACAGCATGGACGGGGTGCGGTATTCGCGGCTCATTGAGATAGGCAACAAGTTCGATTTTGACGAGGCGGGCGCCTTTCAGGTTGAAAAGCTGGCGAAAATGCTTTTTGAGGGACTGAAAGACCGTATGGGTCTTGCCGAGCGTGACTGGGCGCTCCTTGAGGCGGCGGCTCTGCTGCGGGATATAGGCAAGCATATAGCCTATTCGAAACATCATAAGCACTCTTACTATATGATAAAGCATTCGGAACTTGTGGGGTACACCCACGACGAGATAGAAGCTATCGCCAGTATAGCCAGATACCACAGAAAGAGTATGCCGAAAACAGCCCATGACGAGTTCATCTTCCTTTCGCCTGAGATGCAGCTCAGGGTTGAAAAACTTGCGGCACTGCTCAGACTTGCCATCGCACTGGACAGAACCCATAAAGGTCTTATAGACAGGATAGAAGTGACAGTTACGGCTGCATCTATAGACATAAAACCGATATCCGACAAGGATATAACGCTTGAGATAAAAGACTTTGAACGAAACCGGGATATGCTTGTTAAGCTGCTTAAACTCCCCGTAAGGCTGGTATGAAGAACGGAATCTTTGCTGCCATCAACATAGGCGCCAGCGCCTTTCGAATGCACATTAGCGAATATCTGAACGGCGAGGAACGGACTCTGGAATACCTGATAAAACCGTTCAGGCTGGGACGCGACACCTTTACAAAAGGCTATATATCGCTGGAAAGCGTGTATGCAGCCACGGACATACTGAAAAAGTTCAAAACCAAGATGGACGAATACGGCGTTAAGAAGAACTACGTTGCCGTGTGCACCAGCGGCGTGCGGGAGGCGGGCAATCAGGCGTTCTTCATAAACCACATACGGCAGGAGACCGGGCTTGAGCTTGAGGTTATACAGCCTTCTGACGAAATATATATAAAATTTGTAAGCGTTAAAAATGACATAGAAGATTTTGACGACTATGAGAAGGCGGGTGTTCTGCTGGCAAACATATCCAGCGGAAACATTGCCATGGCTATTCTGAAAGACGAGCAGAACGTTTATTCAGGTGCTCTGCCCTACGGTTCGCTGAGACTGCGCCGAATCTTCGGCGACATTCCCGCCCGTATAAGGTACAAGGCGTATGAGCAGTACGTTGAAAAAATGTGCTATTCAATGAAGAGCGCCCTGCCTGCCGGCTGCAAACTGAAATATTTTGTCAGTGCCGGTTCGTCGCTCAACGTTCTTCTGAACATATTTCATCCGAAAAGAAACATGCTTTCCAGAAAACAGCTTGAGGAGCTTTACGACCGTGTCAAACAGCTTCCGCGTGACAACATACAGTCCGTGATGAACATCCGAAAAGACGAAGCGAGTGTGCTTGTGCCAACCCTCGTGACCTATCTGAAACTGATGGACTTCATCGGGACAGACCATGTGCGGTTTTCAAGGCTGTCGTTCCCTCACATGCTAAGTCTTTTCTATACCAAGACAGTGCGCGACAGGGGATTTTTCAACCGTGTTCGCAACACCGTGTATGCTCTGGGCGAGCGGTTCAATATGGACAGGGATCATGCAGACACCACTGTCCGGTTCTCAATGAAACTGTTTGATGCGCTGAAACCTCTGCACTCGCTGGGCAGGACGGAGAAATTTATCCTTGAGGCGGCTGCGGTGCTTTCCGACGTGGGGTATTACATCGATTCGGTGAAGCATAATCAGCACTCATACTATCTGGTGCAGTCGCTGCAGATACCGGGGCTTCCACGGGACAGGGTAAAGCTGGTTTCCTACCTTGTGCTGATGCACAACGGCGACGTGGATAAATGGTTCGAGCAGAAATATCACTATTTTCCCATAGAAAAACAGCTCCTCATAAAGAAACTGGTGAGCATCCTCAGAATAGCCGATTCAATGGACGCGTCCCACATGAACATTGTTCAGGATTTCGATGTGGACATCCAGACAGGGAAGGTTGTTATAAAGGCGAAATGCAGAAGCATGGCATTCCTTGAGAAACATGCGTTCAGCGAAAAGAGCAAAATATTCACCGACACGTTCGGTATACCCATAGAACTTGAAACAAGAATACTTTACGAATAGATAAGGTGTAAAATGAGTGTCAGTCCGTATATAAACAGAGAACTTAGCTGGCTTGAATTTAACAGGCGGGTGATGATGGAGGCGGTGGACTCGTCCGTTCCGCTTCTGGAAAGGCTTAAATTTCTTGCCATTTTCTCATCCAACCTCGACGAATTTTTCATGATACGCGTGGGAGGTCTGCGCGACCAGATAGAGGCGGGCTATACAAAGCTGGATGCGTCCGGCAGCACACCGGAAGAACAGCTTGAACACATCAGCGCGAAGGCGCACGAACTGACCAGTCTGCGGCAGGAGATATTCGGCGGGCTGAAAAAAGACCTCGAAAAAGAGGGCATTATGATTGCCCCCACCCTTACGGCAAACCTGGACGATATCACTGAGGCGATATTCAACGAGGAGATTTATCCCGTTATCTCCCCAGTTACCCTTTCTTCGAATAATCCCATGCCGTTCATACATAACCTGCGCCTGTGTCTTTATGTGCTTATCAAAAAGGAAGGCGTTGTGCACCACTCCATAATAATTCTGCCGGAAAACCTGCGCAGGATATTCCGCGTCAAGCTGGATAAGACCTATTTTCTTTTTACGGAAGATATACTTACGAAATATCTAAATATCGTTTACCCCGACTATGAGGTGCTGGACAGCTACCTTCTGCGGGTGACAAGGAATGCCGACCTCACTCTGGACGAAGAGGAATCGGACGACCTGCTCATCTCAATTCAGAACTTTCTGAAATCGAGAAAAAAAGGCGGTATCTGCCGCGTGGAGACGGACAGCCGTCTGCCGCAGGAGATACTTGACCACATGGCGGCGCATCTGCACTTTTCACATAACGACGTATATATCATTGACGAAATAATAGATATGACCTCCCTGTTTTCTGTAACAGGGGAGCGCCCGGATCTGTGCTATCCGCCGTTCAAGCCTGTTCTGCCGGAGCACATCGACGGCACGGCAAACATTTTCGAGCAGATAAAGAAGCAGGATATCATAATGTACCGCCCGTTTCATGATTTTGGTCTGGTGTCCCGTATGGTTGCCGCCGCCGCTGCCGATCCGGATGTAATGGCTATAAAAATGACCCTCTACAGGGCGAACAAAAACTCGACTATCCTTGAAAGCCTGATAAAAGCTGTCAAGAACGGAAAACACGTCAGTGTGGTTATAGAGCTGAAGGCGCGCTTTGATGAGGAGCGGAACGTTGACTGGGCGAATATGCTGGAAGAGGCTGGCTGCATCGTCACATACGGCATAGCCGGGCTGAAAATACATGCGAAAAACCTTATGATAGTGCGCAGGGAGAGCGGGCACGTTGTGCGCTATTCCCACATGTCAACCGGCAACTTCAACGAGTTCACTGCGGGCATCTATACCGATATCGACTATATCACCGCGGATGACGACGTGGGCAAAGACAGCGCGGCAATGTTTAATTTCCTTATGGGTTACACTGACATAGGCACATGGAACAGATTTTATCTCGCGCCGAAATACATAAAACCCAAGGTTATGGAACTTATCGACGAAGAGATTGCTTTTGCCAAAGCGGGCAAAGAGGCAAGGATGATAGTAAAGGTCAATGCCATCATCGACAGAACTCTCATGGATAAGCTGATAGAGGCCTCGTGCGCAGGTGTTAAGATAGAACTTATCGTACGGGGTATCTGCGGCATAATGGCGGGCATAAAGGGCGTTACGGAGAATATCAGGGTTCGCAGCATTGTAGGCAGGTTTCTTGAACACCCCAGAATAATTTATTTCCATGCCGGCGGAAAAAAGAGGGTGTTTTTCAGCACTGCGGACTGGATGGAACGCAACATGGACAGACGGGTTGAGCTGTTTTTCGAGGTTACAAAGAAAGAGGGCAGGAATTTTCTGTTCAATATCCTTGACCTTAACATGCGTGACAACCAGAAGGTCTGGATGCAGAAAGGTTCTGAGTATGTAAAAGTGAAAGGAACTAAAGACAAACTGAACTATCAGGACTATCTTATAGAAAATAACGACAAACTTTATTCCCTGAAGGCGAAGCTATGAGCAAAAAATGCGGCGAGAAGCCGAAAAAAGATAAAGACAAAGACTTTGAATGTTCAAAATGCGGTGCGCAGTCCAATAAAAAAGAGAAGCTCTGCAAACCGAAAAAAACTGATAAGTAACGAGACTGCTTCACCCTTAAAGGGTTCGCAGAGACGTAATCTTTCTCCGTCTTCGCGAGGGCTAACTAGCCGAAGGCTGTATGAGTCCATATTCAATTTAGTTGTCGAATAATGCCCGAAGCGATCTCATACTCTTTAAACTACGTCATTAATTTCGTTAAGTGCTCTAAAATATTACGGCGTATTTTCCCTCCACCTGACGGATGCTTATATCTGTTCTGTATGCCTCGGTGAGAGCCTCGTCTGTAAGCCCGTCCCTGCACCCGTGGTAGATTATCTTTCCGTCGTTCATCAGCATCACAGTGTCGGCATACCGCATGGCAAGATTCAGGTCGTGCATCACAACCAGCGTCGCGAGCCTTCCGCGTTTTGTTATCTCTGAAACCGTATCCATGATATCCAACTGATTTTTGACATCAAGATGGTTGATAGGTTCGTCCAGCATAAGTATCTCCGCCTGCTGAACCAGAGCGCGGGCAATGAGCGTTTTCTGAAACTCGCCGCCCGAAAGTTCCGTAACACATTTTTCACGCATACAGGCGATACCCATATCCTCCATGACGCTGTCGGTTATATCCCTGTCGTGCTGTGCGGGGTGCCAGCTTATGTGGGGCTTGCGACCAAGAAGCACTGAATCATACACACTGCAAGGCACCGCGTGGGTGAACTGCGGGAGGTAGGCTATGTGTCTCGCTATTTCAGGACGTTTCATGCCGGATATCTTTTTGTTTCTGACCGTTACCTCTCCCGCTGTGGGTTTGTGTATGCCGCAGGTTATCTTCATCAGTGTGGATTTACCTGCGCCGTTGGGACCTATTACAGCGCAGAGTTCCCCTGCGCCAAGGGTGAATGACACCTCTTCAAGTATCTTTCTGCCGTTTTTAAGTTGAAACGTAAGATTTTCAGCGGTTAGCATGTTTCATAGACCTCCTGAGAAGCAGAAAAAGGAACATCGGCACACCTGCAAAGGCGGTTATGACGCCGACGGGGAGCGATACGGGATAGAACATGAGCTGACCCATGAGGTCTGCGCCCAAAAGGAATACTCCGCCCAGAACTGCGGAAGCCGGAATCAGAAACCC
Source organism: Seleniivibrio woodruffii (assembly GCF_029267515.1). Classification (GTDB taxonomy): domain Bacteria; phylum Chrysiogenota; class Deferribacteres; order Deferribacterales; family Geovibrionaceae; genus Seleniivibrio; species Seleniivibrio woodruffii_A. The sequence goes on along the minus strand of NZ_JAJUIS010000001.1, from coordinate 102,049 downwards.
GTGCCCTGAATGGCGGAAGATGAGCCGCACCATGTGGGGTGCGATGAGTCCGACGAAACCTATCACCCCGTAATATGCAGTTGCGAACGCCGCCATTACGGATGTTGCCGCAAGGGAGGCTATGCGTATCTTTTTCACCTCTACACCCAGCCCCGATGCGGAGAGTTCGCCCCATTGTATAGCGTTATAGCTCCAGCTAAGCCTAAGAGAGAACAGCAATCCGGCGACGGTGACACATATCACGGTTATCGCTTCGCTCCAGCCGCCCTTTCCTAGGTCGCCGAACGTCCAGAATACTGCCGCCGCAAGCTGTGTGTCGGTGGAAAAGAACTGCATCAGCATCGTGCAGGCACTGAAAAACGCGGACATAGCCACGCCCGCAAGGATAAGCCCCTGCGGCGTCATACCGCGCACGAAAGAGAAGAGCAGGATAATAAGTGCGGAAATAACAGAGCCTGCGAACGCGCCGAGGGCAACGCTGCCCAGCCCTGTAAATATGGTGGAACCAGCACCCAGCATTATGATTGAAAAGGTTGCACCGAACGCAGCACCCTGCGAAAGTCCAAGGGTGAAGGAGGACGCGAGGGGGTTATTCAGTATGTTCTGCAAAATCACGCCGCTGACGGACAGAGCGCCGCCCACAGCCAGCGCGGCGGCTATGCGGGGCAGGCGCAGATGCCATATGAAATATTTAAGGTCTTCGTCGTTCCCGCCGCCGAAAAGAGCAGAGGCGGTCTCAGCCCATGTGTGCTCGACCGCTCCGTGTTTGAGTCCCGAAAGTGTAAAAATAACGAGCAGAGCACAGAGCACCGTCCAGAAAATAAGCCGGCTTACCATTTTATATCCTCAGTTCGGAATCCGTCAGGCGCAAGTGAGATGCGCTTGTATCCGCCGGAATCCTTTTTTATCACATCGAAAACGTTCTGCCCTGTGAACGCCTTAACTATCTCGCCCGCCTTTTTTTCCGGGTCGAGGGTTTTATAGCGTTCAGGATATGCGGTTTTCGCCATGAAGAAGGCATTGGACAGCATCAGATCTATGTTTATATAATAGAATGTATTTGCAGGAATAAGGTACGCGTTTCCGGTTTTAAACGCGGAGAGGCGCTTATAAAGCTCAGGATTTTTTGCCGCCTGCTGTGAAGCCGTTGCAAATCCCGCGCTGTCTATGAACACCAGCGGCGGATTGAGCATCACGACGAATTCCTTTTCAAGAAACAGGTGTCCCTTGCGTCCTGCGGCATCCGCGGAGTTTGCTATGCCAGCCAGACGGAACGGAAGAAAGTTAGCCTCCGTACTGTCTATGCCGCGTATGCCTTTATAGGAAACTGCACCTATGTATGCCTTGGCGGGCTTTTCCGGTCTGTAGGACAGCTCTTTTTTCAGTCCTTCAACATAAGAAATGAGCTGCTGTGCGCGATCGGTCTTTCCGAGTATCTGTCCTGTGAGGCGCAGAGATTTGTAAACGGTCTCAAGCTCAACTCCGGTGTAGCCGTAGCTGAGAACCACCACCGGCACGCGCAGTTTGCGCTGGAGCAGGTCGGCTTCGGAGGCGTCCGCTGTGATGGTGAAGACGATGTCCGGTTTCAGGGCTATCATCGCTTCCATGTTAGGTCTGCGCGCCGCGCCGCCTTCGCCTATGACGGGGAGCTTATCGGTCACAGGCTTATTGACATAGACGTAGGTGCGTTTGACGTGGTTCATCCTGTCGGTTTTTTCAACGCCGACGACAAGGTTCTGCGCATTGAGAAACGAAACGAAGCTCATACTGCTGGCGAGGGGTATGATGCGTTCAATTTTTTTGGCAGGAAGTTTTACCTTCCTGCCTATCATGTCGGTTATGGTCACGTCCGCGTGCGCAGTTGCGAAACACACGGACAGGGCAAGTATAGTCAGCAGCCTTACCATATTATTATCTCCATTCTGACGTGCATCCTGTCGGTTATTCTGCCGTCTTCGTCCGCTATGCTGTCAAGCAGTTTCGAGACGGCGTTTATGCAGGTCTGAGAGGGTTCACCGTGGAATATCTCCATGCAGAGCGCTTCCGCGCGCCCTCTTGGATAGGTACGGATCCACGTCTCCTCAACGGGGATAACCTTATATGCGATGCCCTCTCCTTCAAGCCACTCTTTCAGCACGGGAACGTCGTTGAACTCTTTCGGGGTGGAACCACATTCCCTGTGCAGGGCATAAAGCATTTCCGATTCCTTTCTGCCCGCCCAGCCTATGTACACCACTCTGTCCGCAATATCCGTAACTTTTCTGAAATGTTCTTCAGTGCGAACTGCGGGCGTCACGGATGCGAAAGCGATATCAAACCTTTCACCCGTATCGGGGAACTCGTCGAAGGTGCATTTGAGAGAGCGGAGATTATCCGCCCCCTCTTTTTCGGCGTCTTCATGGAGAATACGGAGCATTTGGGAGGAAATGTCTGTTCCTAAAACCGACGCCGCTTTTTTAGCGGTTACGAGTGTGAATTTGCCGCTTCCGCATCCGATATCGAGCACTCTTTTTCCTGTGAAATCCACACCCTCCTTTTCGAGGGTGCGGATTGTTCTTGCTTCGAAAGTATCTTCCGAAGGGTTATATCTGGGGTATGTGAGAGCCTTTTTGTCCCACTGCTGTTCGGAATTTTGCATATTTTTCATCAGAACACCAGCTTTACGCTTGCGCCGAGTATAAGTCCGGCGGTGGGGTAGCCGTACTGTTCTTCAATGGTTCTGTTCAGCAGGTTTTCCGCGTAAACTTCAAGTGTTGCGTGTTCGTTCATTGCGTATGAAAGTCCCGCGTCAACTGTTGTGTAGGGGTCAAGCTCGCGGGATTTCCCGTAATAGAAATACGAGCGCTCTCCGACATAGTTCAGAGAAGCATCCAGCGTGAATTTATCGGAAAATTTCCAGCTTGCACCTGCAACGCCTTTCCAGTCGGGGATATAGTCAACTTTGTCGTCGGAATAGTCTGCGTATTCGCCCGAAACAGGGTCGCCCTCTTTTTCAGTCTTCTGCCATGCGAGTCCTGCGTTGAGGCTGAGTTTTGAGGTGATATCGTATCTTCCGTCGGTGCTGACGCCTGTGAATTTGGCGTTGTCGATGTTGTAGGCTATGCGTCCGCTTGTGCCGTCCGGTTTGCTGCCGAAGAGGATGTAGTCGTCTATGTCATAGTAGAATGCGGACACTCTGGCAAAACCCTTTGAACCGATGGCGTGTTTGTACACAAGGTCTATTGCGTTGGCTGTTTCAGCCTTGAGGTCTTTGTCCGCGAGTACGGAATAGCTGAGCCCGTCGATATAGTGGTTCATCTCGTTTGCAACAGGTGTTCTGTAGCTTTGGTAAACGTACATCGCAACCTTGTCGGACTGAGTGACCGCATAGGTTGCGCCCAGCTTTGGCGTGAGTTTGCTGTCGTCGTATTTGACTCTGCTTCCGCTTTTCATCTGGCTTGCTTCATAGTCGTCGAAGCGCATACCTATGTCGAATGTCAGCCTGTCGCTGAATTTCCACGAATCTGACAGGAAAACGCCCGTGTTGTCTATTTTATGGTCGGAATCGGAGCTTGCTATGCTGCCTTTCCAGCTTGCGGCAACGTATTTAACGTCTATCTCGCCGCCGCGCAGGTTCTTCTGTTCCGCGCCGAATATGAGGGTGTGGTCGCCGAACTCAGCGTCCATTTTCGCTTTATAGCCGTAGCTTCTGTCAACCTCGACCTCTCTGTCCAGAACAACTTCCCCCTTTGCCACGCCGCCTGTGCCGTCGGAGTAGTTGGTGTCCAATCTGTCCTCGTGGTTTTTATAAGCGGACAGTTCAAACATCATACTGTTGCCTATCGGCTGGGTATACGAAGCGCTGTAGAGTTTTTTCTCAACGTTATAGTGCGCGCCTTCGCCTATGTTTGACATGGCTTTGCCGCCCGCGCCGCCTGAGAATACCTCGCCGAGTGAGAGGGGTGCGTCGGGATTAATTGTCTGGTTCCATCCGTCTGAATCGGGATCCTGCGAAACGCGGTTGTTTTTTATAAGACCTCTGCGCGTCTTGGTGTAGTCGTATCCGGCGATAAGTTCACCCTTCCACGGAGTTGTAAGGTAAATTTTCGGCGCGACGTGGGTTGAGCGATAGTCACTGTTCCAGAGGTATTCGTCAGCTTCCTGACGGCTCACTCCGAGGCTGATACCAAGATTGCCGAATTTCTGGGAATAGCTGCCTCTGATGTTCATGAAATCGTCATTGGCGTTCCATCCGCCCATTGTGCCGTAAAAGGAGAGTGAGGGGTCGGCTGAGGGGCGTTTTGTGTAGGCGTTTATGACGCCGCCGATGGCATTGTTACCGTATTCGGCGCTGCTCCCGCCTTTGATTATCTCAATCTTTTCGATGTTGTCCAGCGGGATGGTGTTAAAATCGATAAAGTTTCCGCCGTTAACCCCGGTGGAGTTGAGGTTACGACCGTCAAGGTTAAGCATTATACGCTGACCGCTCTGCCCCCTGATGGTGAGGATATCACCGCTGTCGCCGAACGCGGTTCTCCTTTTAAGGCTTATCTCAGGATCCTTTGCGATGAAATCCGCAACGTTGTTGCTTTTCCGCTTCTCCTGAACCGTTGCGCTTGAGGTTTTCATATTCTGTCCCTCTGAAACGGCGCTGTCCGTCACCTTAACAGTGTCGAAATAGATAGTGTCCTGCATCATGCTGTCCTTGTCAGCGGATGCCGTTGATGCCATTAGCAGCACCATTGCCGCCGGCAGCAGTCTCTTCATCATGACCTCCATAATCATACTTATTAGTATGTTTTATATTGACAAAAAATCGGGTTTAGTTGATATTGATTTTTAGTATCATTTAATGAGGTGGGATTCATTGACAGGTGTTAAGATTTCCGGAAAAAAAGATGCGGTTGACGATTTTGTGAAGCTCCGGTTCAGGAAATATTCAAAATCACTTGCAGACGCTGTCATGGGCGGCAGCAGTCTTGTGCGCTGCGGCAGGCAGGAGGTGCTTTTTGCTCAGGGGGAACCTTCGGCGCACTGCTGTTATCTCGTGAGCGGGCTTGTTCGTCTGAACAGGGTGCGCGAGGACGGCAAGGAGATAACCATTAAATATATATTCCCCGGCGAACTTACCGATTCTGCCGTGGTGGTGACAAAAAGCCTGTTCGGTGCTATGACGCTGGAACGCTCGGAGCTTCTTGTTGTGGAACGCGAGTGCATAAAGCGGCTGATTATGGCTGACAGCGAGCTTCTGGAAACACAGTTGCAGAGGTGCGCAACGGATATGATTCACCTCGTGGGGCTGATAGAATCCCATGCCCTCAACGGCACGCGGGAGAGGCTTTGCGCGTACCTGGAGCAGTATGCGGGAAGAGAGCACAGAAAAAATTTCAGACTGCCTGTGCCAAGGTGTGAGCTGGCGGTGCTTCTCGGCAGTACGCCGGAGAACCTTTCACGGGTCATAAAGCAGATGACGAAGGAGGGGTGTCTCACTATAAAGGGGCGCGAGGTTCAGCTTTTTTATTAAAGTGAGCCGCCGGAAAGTTGCTGCCGTCCGGCGGCGCTGTGGGTATTATTTGGGTGCGGAAAGATTCAGAAATGGCATTGCCCCGCCTGTGTATGTGGGGAGCTGACCGTTCCACTTTTCAATAGCCTTGGTTTGCATCTCAATCTCTCTCAGCTTGATAAGCTCCTGAGTGACGTTTGTCTTCTGAAGTCTCAGTGATTCAGCTTCAGCCTGCGCCTGAGCTATCTTCTGCTCAGCTTCAATCTTAATTCTTTCAAGATCTCTTTGAGCTTTTATGGCGAGCTGTTCTGCTGTCTGTTTCGCTTCGATGGCATCTGTGAAGCCTTTTGAGAAGCTGAAATTTACTATCGAGAAATCATCCAGAATCACGTTAAAAGCAATCAGACGTTCCCTAAGCTGGGCTTTGATGTTGTTTTTGACATCCTCTCGCTGGGTAATGAGTTCGCCTGCTGTGTAACGTGCGATGACGGCTTTCATGACCTCGCGGACAGAAGGGTCAATAACTCTCGATGCGTAGTCAAGCCCGATAGTCTGGTAGAGCGTATTAACGCGTTCCGGATCTGCATGAAAGTTGACCGCGATGGTTGCCGTGACATCCTGAAGGTCTTTTGATGCCGCTCCGGTGTCTATTTCGCCTTTTTTGATTTTGGTGTCGATTTTCACGATTGTCTGTACCATGGGTATCTTAAAGTGAATACCTTCTCCTAAAACTTTATCGGAAGGCTTGCCGAATGTGAGCAGTACACCCCTTGAGCCCGCGCTTATGGTTGTGAAAGATGTGAAAGCCAGGAAAACTATCACCACAACCGCCACCACAGTCACCGCTCCGAATGCACCCGAATCGATTTTTTTCTGGAAATCTGCCATTCATATTCTCCTTGAAACATAATAATGATGCAACTATATCATATAACGGGATCAATCAATATGGATATTGTCGTTAAGTGAAAATTCATTGCATGTAATACATAGAAAGACTAAACCCCTTGACCGTTCACTTTAATTAGTACATTATTTTTTCATCTACTAATCAGTAAAGGTACATCATGCTCGCAAAACGCATAATCCCCTGTCTGGACGTTAAGGACGGACGGGTTGTTAAGGGTACGAATTTCGTTAATTTAAGAGACGCCGGCGACCCTGTTGAGGTTGCTGAAATATATGACGCACAGGGTGCAGATGAACTGACATTTCTTGATATTACAGCCAGTTCTGACAACAGAGGCATAATTCTTGACGTTGTCGCGCGCACAGCGGAGCGGGTATTTATGCCTGTAACGGTGGGCGGCGGCGTGCGCGAGATAAAGGATATCAGAAATCTGCTGAACTCAGGTGCGGACAAGGTTTCTATAAATACTGCGGCAGTGCACCGTCCAGAATTTGTTCAGGAGGCAGCGCTCCGGTTCGGTTCCCAGTGCATCGTAGTGGCGATAGATGCGAAGCGCAGGAAGGATGGCGCAGGTTGGGAGGTTTACACCCACGGCGGACGCAACGCAACGGGGATAGACGTTCTGGAGTGGGCGGCGAAGATGGAGAGTTTCGGTTCCGGCGAGATACTGCTCACCAGCATGGACTGCGACGGGACAAAGGACGGATACGACAACGGGCTTAACCGTGCGGTGGCAGAGGCGGTGGGTATCCCCGTCATAGCCAGCGGCGGCGTGGGAAACCCGCAGCATATATACGACGGACTGACGGAAGGGAAAGCTGATGCGGCTCTTGCGGCGAGCATCTTTCACTTTCGGGAATATTCCGTCGGTGAAGTGAAGAAGTTTTTGGCGGAACGCAACGTTCCCGTAAGGATAACTGAATAAATTAAGAATGAGATTGCCGCGCTGGCGCTCGCAATGACAGAAAACGGTCACTGCGAGGAACAGCGTGACGACGCAGTCTTTTTCCAGAGGAATAAATGGACGTATCAATAATCGGAAAACTGGTTGATGTTGTAAGGGAGCGCAAAGCGAACCCTTCGGATGCATCGTACACCTGCAAACTTTTACAGGGCGGTACGAACAAGATAATAAAAAAACTGGGCGAAGAGAACGCGGAACTCATAAAAGCTATCCTTGTCGAAACCGACAGAGACGTTGCCGGAGAAGCTGCGGACTATTTATATCATATGATAGTAGCTCTTGAAATGCGAGGAGTGGCTTTCGAGGAAGTAACTGCGGTGCTTACTGAACGTTTCGGACATTCCGGCATCCGTAAATAAAGGTTGTCATAAAAAAACTTGACTTTCGGGATTTGTATGACTAGTATTGTTGCTCTTTGACCCTTAAACGGTCAGAGTGTCAGGAGTTGATATCGTGAAGCTGTCTTTTGAAGAACTTCTTGCGGAAGGCGGACATTTCGAAGGAGACTTCGCCTTCACAGAAGAAGATATGAAGGTTAACGTGGAGAGCTTCTCCGCGGATTTCATCCCCACCGACTCAGGACTGTTTCTGGACGTTGAGTTCAGCTACAGCTTTGAGGCTCCCTGCGCCAGATGTCTTGAACCCACAAAAGGGTTCGGAAGGCAGACGGCGGGTATACAGCTTATGAGCCAGAGTCTTGAGGATGTCAAAGAGGAAGCCGAGCTGACTGACGACGATATGGGCGTCTGCTGGGTTGAGGACGACGAGATTGATCTGCACGAGATAGTGCGGCAGGAGGTCGTTTTCCATCTCCCCGTTCGGATGCTTTGCGGCGACGACTGCAAAGGACTCTGCCCCATGTGCGGAGAGAACCTTAATCTCGGCAAGTGTAAATGCAAAGAGACTGGCGACCCCAGGTGGTCGGGACTGGATAAATTAAAAAATAACTGAGGCTGCGCACAGGATGCAGCTACTCTGATACAGGAGTATTGAAATGGGTGTACCTAAGGGTAAAACTTCCAGAATGAAAAAGGGCAACAGAAGAAGCCACCATCATGCAGCAACACTGGCTTACAGCAAGTGCTCAAACTGCGGTGAGCTGAAACTTAACCACAGAGTGTGCCCTTCTTGCGGGTATTACAACAAGAAACAGGTAGTGGCGAAAGAAGAGATATAACATGAAAGTCGTCGTTGATGCCATGGGGGGAGACTACGCCCCGCATGAGATTGTCAAGGGTGCCGTTATAGCTGTTCAGGAGTTCGGGACTGAGCTTATCCTCGTAGGGGATGAAAAACAGGTGAAAGCAGAGCTTGATGCCTGCGGTCCGAAAGCCTCGAAAAATATCGAAATTGTTCACGCCGAACAGGTTGTCACAATGGACGACCTCCCTTCACAGATTATCAGGGCAAAGAGGAACTCCTCTATCCATGAAGGTCTGCGTCTTGTCAAAGACGGGAGCGGAGCCGCATTTTACAGTGCCGGAAACACGGGCGCTGTAATGGCTGTCGCCAAGATGATACTGAAAACCCTGCCGGGAATAGACCGTCCCGCCATAGCTGCCGTTATGCCCACTGTCAAGGGGCACACGGTTATGTGCGACGTGGGTGCGAACGTTGACTGTAAGGTTGAGAATTACATTCAGTTCGCTATCATGGCGAGCGCTTACGCGTCTATCGTCATGAGCAAAGAGAAACCCTCTGTGGGTCTTATGTCTGTCGGCGAAGAGGACGTTAAAGGTAACGAAACCACAAAGACCGTGTTCAAGCAGCTTTCCGAACTGGGGAACAGAGGCGTTATCAACTTCTACGGCAACGTTGAGGGAAAGGATCTTTTCAGGGGCACGTCCGACGTTATCGTTGTTGACGGCTTTGCAGGAAATGTTGCGCTCAAGGTTTCCGAATCAGCGGGCTGGTATATTTCCAAAATGCTAAAGGATGAGATACGCTCTTCCACACTTTCAAAAATAGGCGCGCTTTTCATGATACCTGCGCTGAAAAGAATCAAAAAGAAAGCCGACCATTCGTCATACGGCGGCGCACCTCTTCTGGGTGTCAACGGCGTATGCATCATCGGTCATGGCAGTTCAAATTCCACCGCTGTGAAATACAGTATCAAAATGGCGCATGAACTTGCGAAGCAAAAACTCAATGACCAGATAGAGAAAGCCGTTCCCAGAGCTGATGCGGGTATTACAAGTTGACAAAAATGTTCGTTTCTGGAACAATGTTCCCGAAAAGTTCGACTTGGTAACTAATTAATTTTTGCTGAACTTTCAGGTGGCGCATGAGTATATATTCAAGATTCACAGGAACAGGTTCCTATTTCCCTCCTAAAATAATGACCAATGACGATATCGCAAAATTTCTTGACACTTCAGATGAATGGATAGTGACCCGCACGGGAATCAAACAGAGACACGTTGCGGAGGACGAATCGTGCAGCGATATGGCGGCTGAGGCAGGCAAAAAGGCACTTGAGATGGCAGGGCTTCAGTCAAACCAGCTGGACGCTATTATAGTTGCTACGCTTTCGCCGGATACTATAATGCCATCAACGGCTTGCCGTGTTCAATATAAGCTGGGCGCAAAGACTTGCATGGCTTTTGACATTGCCGCGGCATGTTCAGGCTTCCTTTACGGTGTGCGTGTTGCCGACGGAATGATACGTTCCGGCAGCGCGAAGAATATACTTGTTATCGGTGCGGAACACCTTACCGCATGTGTTGACTGGCGTGACAGATCAACCTGCATCCTCTTCGGCGACGGAGCGGGTGCGGCTGTTGTTTCAGCGGATACAGCGCCCGGCATCAAAAGCATATTCAATTATGCCGACGGGGAATACGGTGAGTTGCTGAAGCAGGATAATCTGGGCTCTCAATACCTTAAAAAGATGATAAACGAACCCGCAGTTGACCACATGATACAGATGAAGGGCAACGACGTGTTTAAAATAGCTGTGCGCGCCATGGCGGACGCAGCACAGGAAGCGGCAGACGCTGCCGGATTTTCATCCGACCAGATAGACTGGATGATTCCCCATCAGGCGAACCTGCGCATTATAGACGCAGCTGCAAAAAGACTGGGACTTGACAAAGAGAAGGTAATAATTAACCTTACAAACTACGGTAATACTTCGGCTGCCACGATTCCCACCGCCCTTGATCAGGCTGTGCGCGACGGACGCATACAGCGCGGGCACAACGTTGTTTCCGCGGCTTTCGGCGGCGGACTTACATGGGGAAGCATGGCGTTTACGTTCTGATTTTTCCCTCCCTTCTTTGACAAAGGAGGGTCGGGGTGGATTTTCTTAATTTAAATCCCCCTTAGTCCCCCTTTTATAAAGGGGGAGACAAAAGGAGACATATACGATGGGCAAGACAGCGGTTGTTTTCCCCGGACAGGGGTCACAATTTGTCGGCATGGGAAAAGATTTTTACGACACCATGCCGGAAGTTAAAGCGATTTTCGACAAGGCTGATTCGGCTCTGGGCTACAGCCTGACAAAAATAATGTTCGAAGGCTCCGAAGAGGAGCTTAAAACCACATACAACACCCAGCCCGCGCTGCTCACCATGAGCGTCGGTATCTGGGAAGTGCTTAAAAACAGAGTGAAGGCGGACTGTTTCGCAGGACACTCCCTCGGTGAATATTCAGCAGTGGTTGCCGCAGGCGGTTTCACATTTGAAGAGGGCGTTCTTGCCGTGCATAACCGCGGAAAGTTTATGCAGGATGCGGTTCCTGTCGGTGTTGGCGCCATGGCGGCTGTCATGGGCATCGACGACGAGGCTGTTGTTGAAACATGCAGAGAGGTTTCCGGCGTGAAGGTCGTTGAACCCGCAAATTTCAACTGCCCCGGACAGATAGTTGTCGCCGGACACAAAGAGGCTGTTGAGGAATTTTCCGAGAAGATTAAGGCGAAAGGGGCAAAAAGAGCACTTCTGCTCCCCGTTTCCGCACCCTTCCACTGTTCGCTTATGAAACCTGCCAGAGAGAAAATGGCGGATTACCTCAAAAATAACATAGTCATTAAAGACCTCAGCACTCCTGTATTCAATAACGTTGATGCAAAAGAGGAAACCTCTGCCGCCGACGTTTACGATGCGCTGTGCAGACAGGTTGACGGTGCAGTTTTATGGACAACCCTGATAAAAAATATGGTAAACTCAGGGGTGGACAGATTCATAGAGGTGGGCGCAGGACAGGTTCTTGCCGGACTCATCAAAAAAATAGACAAAAACGTGACCGTTGAAAACGTTTCAAAGGTTGCGGATTTACCGGAGTAAACATGACACTTGAAGGAAAAGTGGCGCTGGTTACAGGCGCTTCCAGCGGCATTGGCCGTATCATCGCTCTTAAAATGGCAGCAGAGGGCGCCAAAGTTGCGGTGAACTATATAGATATCGCGAACATCAAAGCTGATGCCGAAGCTGTCGTTAAAGAGATAACAGACAAGGGCGGCGTTGCCGCGGCTGTTGCTGCCGACGTGTCCAGAGAGGACAGCGTTGAGGCTATGATGAAAGAGATCGAGGAGAAGCTCGGCACTGTTGATATCCTTGTGAACAATGCAGGGATAACACAGGACGGACTCATCATGCGTATGAAGGTTGAGCAGTGGGAAAAGGTTCTGGACGTTAACCTTAAAGGTGCGTTCATCTGCACCAAAGCTGCTCTTAAAGGCATGATGAAGAAGAGATACGGAAAAATTGTCAACATCGCTTCCGTTGTCGGTTTTTCAGGAAACGCAGGACAGGCGAACTATTCCGCAAGCAAGGCGGGTCTGGTTGGTCTCACAAAGACTTCCGCACAGGAACTTGCAAGCCGCGGCATCAGAGTTAACGCAGTTGCCCCCGGTTTCATCCGCACCGCTATGACGGATGTTCTGCCCAAAGAGGTTGTGGACGCGATGCTCGCCAAGATATCACTCGGCGAACTGGGCGAGGCTGAGGACGTTGCAAACGCAGTAATGTTTCTTGCTTCATCCGCATCCGACTATATCACAGGTCAGACAATCCACGTCAACGGCGGAATGTATATGTGATAAAGCCTCGTAAGAGGTTTATGTATAAAGATTTTATTAAAAACAGTGGATTTCTGCCGCAATTTTTAGTAAATAACACATGCAATGTGACGAGAAGAAGATAATTCTTTAAAGAGATTATAGGAGGACAGAAAATGTCAGATATCGCAGCAAAAGTAAAAGAGATCATAGTTGAGCAGCTTAATGTTGATGCAGACGCAGTTACTGAGGACGCATCTTTCATAGACGACCTTGACGCAGACTCTCTTGACACAGTTGAGCTTATCATGGCTTTCGAGGAAGAGTTTGACCTTGAGATTCCGGACGAGGAAGCTGAAAAGATCAAAACTGTCGGCGATGCCATTTCTCACATCGAAAAAGCAAAAGCTTAATTTTTATCATAATTCGAAACGAGGGGGGATTTCCGTTCAGGTTGTCCCCCCGACCTTTTCTAAATGGAGGATCTTGTGAAGAGAAGAGTAGTTGTAACAGGCTACGGGCTTATAACTCCCCTCGGCTGCGGAAACGAAAAGAACTGGGAAGCTCTTATGAACGGCAAGAGCGGAATCAAATATATTCCTGCGGAAAGACTGAACACAGAGGAACTGCCTGTTAAGTTTGCCGGTATAGTTGACGATTTCGATGCCGCTGAATATGTAAGAGACCCGAAAGCTGTCAAAAGACACGAACAGTTCGTTATTTTTTCCATAGCCGCTTCCGCCATAGCTGTAAAAATGGCGAACTTCGATTTGGAAAAGGCCGACCTCAGCAGATGCGGAACACACATCGGTTCGGGTATCGGCGGTTTCAAAGCCATTGAAGACACCACAAGGGATTTCGACGCAAAGGGCGTTAAAAAGATTTCACCCTTCTTCATCCCCACCTCAATTATAAATATGGCGAGCGGTGCGGTTTCAATTGAGTTCGGTTTCAAAGGACCAAACTACAGTCTCGTCACTGCATGTACAACCGGAACGCACTCTGTAGGTGAAGCTGCAAGGCTCATTCAGCACGGGTATGCCGATGTTATGCTTGCGGGAGGCACAGAGAGTGCCGTCACATCACTTTCCATCGGCGGTTTTGCGAATATGAAGGCTCTTTCACGCAGAAATGACGATCCTGAAAAGGCTTCACGTCCCTTCGATGCCGACCGCGACGGGTTTGTTATGGGCGAGGGATGCGGGATCATGCTCCTTGAATCATACGAGCACGCAGTTGCCAGAGGTGCGAAAATTTACGCTGAATTTGCGGGCTACGGAGCTTCAGCGGACGCATATCACATGACGGCACCGGACGAAACAGGCGACGGCGCTATGAGATGTATGCAGGCGGCGCTTGCGGATGCAGGTCTTAAACCTGAAGACATCGGCTATGTCAATGCACACGGAACATCAACGCCTTTCAACGATAAGATTGAAACACTTGCCATTAAAAAAGTTTTCGGCGACTATGCAAAGCAGCTTAAAATCAGCTCAACAAAATCCATGACCGGTCACCTTCTCGGTGCGGCAGGTTCCGTTGAGGCTATTTACTGTGCGATGGCGCTTGAAAAGGGCATACTGCCCCCCACAATAAACTATACCACCCCCGACCCCGACTGCGACCTTTACTACGTTCCCAACAAGCCTGAGAAATGCGATTTCAAATACGCGCTCAGCAACTCTTTCGGTTTCGGCGGAACAAACGGGACACTGATATTTAAGAAGTATGAATAAAAAGCTGAGTTCGGATATCGAGACTCTCGAACATAAGCTAGGTTACAGCTTTGGCGACAGATCTGTGGTGTTGGAAGCTCTGACCCACAGATCCTACGCCCATGAGAAGAAGAACAACAAAAACTATGAACGGCTCGAATTTTTGGGCGATGCAGTTCTTCAGCTTATAGTCACGGAGTATCTGCTGGACAGATACAAAGACTATGACGAGGGACTTCTTTCAAAACTTCGGGGCTTTTTCGTCAGCGAAGGCTTCCTCAGCAAAGTTGCCACAGAGATGGAACTTGGGGAACATATCCTCCTTGGCAAAGGTGAAAAAGCGTCCGGCGGCAAATATAAGGAATCACTCCTCTGCGACATATTTGAATCCGTTGTGGCAGCTATCTATCTGGACGGCGGCTATGACGAGGCGCGGAAGATAATTATTGACCATTTCGGTTCAAAGATCGACGAAGATATCTCCAACAGCACCTTCATTGATTCGAAAAGCGAACTCCAGAAAATAACACAGCGGCAGTTCGGCACTTTGCCGGAATATATAGTTCTTGAGGAATCAGGACCCGAACACGACAAGATATTCCGGGTGCGGGTGCACGTTGAGGGACTTGTTACGGAAGAAGGCTCCGGCAAGACGAAAAAAAGCGCTGAAAAGGCGGCCGCAGCGAAGGCGCTAAAGAAACTGGGTAATGAAAAATAGGATACTGCCCGTATTCATTCCATTCGCAGGATGCAGACAAAGATGCGTCTATTGCAGTCAGAACTCAATCACAGGTCATACCTCCACGGAAATAGTTTCATCGGCTGAACGACAGATAAAAGATTATTTGGGCATATCGTCTAACTGGGACGAGCTTGCCTATTACGGCGGCAGTTTTACATGTCTGCCGGGAGCTCTGCGCCTGAAACTTTATTCTCTGGCGCACAGGTATGGTTTCAGAAAACTGCGGTTTTCCACCAGCCCCGACTGCGTTACCCATGAGAACATGGCAGAGGCGGCGGAAAACGGCGTTGATACTGTCGAGATAGGCGTGCAGAGCCTCGACGGCGAGGTGCTTCGGCT
This sequence comes from Seleniivibrio woodruffii, assembly GCF_029267515.1. GTDB lineage: Bacteria > Chrysiogenota > Deferribacteres > Deferribacterales > Geovibrionaceae > Seleniivibrio > Seleniivibrio woodruffii_A. The sequence continues at coordinate 86,901 of NZ_JAJUIS010000001.1, read as the reverse complement.
GAATAAGCGTCCGTGCGGTGCAGAGGAAACCATTGAAGCCATGAAAACCGTGAAAAAACATGTGGGGAAGCTGTCGGCACAGATTATGACCGGCATGTACGGCGAAAATTTTCACAGCTTCGATGCCACAGTTAATGCTTTGCTTGATGTGAAACCAGACTATGTACGCATTTATCCGTGTGTGGTGCTTAAAGATACGGAGCTTTATTCCCTGTGGCTTTCAGGCGACCATATTCCTTTGCCGCTGACGGAGACTCTGGCAAGATGCGCCTATGCGTTCATCCTTTTTGAGGCGGCAGGCATAGAGGTCATACGCATCGGTCTTCAGGACGCGGAAAGTATGAAAGAGCAGATAGCAGCAGGAGAATATCACCCCGCCACAGGGGATATTGTGAAAACAATAGCCGTTGCCATCTATCTGGGTTTGGGGCATAATCCTGTTCTGGATAAAAAATATATAAACACTGCATACGGTTATAATGGATATAACAGAAGTGCCTGCGAAGGCAGGTTAGAGATGAAGGACGGTGTAAAGCCGGATCTAAGAACGGTATGCAAGAGGATAACGGAAGTTGAGAGTTATAAGCGGTATATACAAAGGCAGGCAGCTTTTCACGCCCAAAGACTTGTCGGTGCGTCCGACAACGGATAAGGTGCGCAATGCGGTTTTTTCCGTGCTTTTCGACGCTGTTGACGGCGCAAATGTGCTGGATCTTTTTTGCGGCACAGGTTCATACGGTATAGAGGCGATAAGCCGTGGTGCGGGCAAAGCCGTGTTTGTTGATACTGATGTGACATTTGTAAAAAAGAATCTGAAAGATATGGAAGATTTTACAGAGACCATAAAGGGCGACGTTACGAAGATACTGCCAGTGCTGACAGGTAAGTTCGATATAATTTTTATTGATCCGCCATATGGGGAATATCCGCCTGAAAAACTGCTTAATATCATTTCGTCCGGCGAACTGCTGGCTGTTGACGGAACCATAGTTTTCGAAGAGAGCTTTCGCTCACCATTTGATATTGCAAATACAGACTTTTTTATAGAAAATGAAAAAAAATACGGCGACACGAAGATATTCTTCATAAAAGCCGGCGGCGGTGACAAATGATTGCAGTCTATCCCGGAACATTCGACCCTATGACAAACGGACATATGGATATTGTGGAGCGGGCGGTTAAGCTGTTCGGAAACGTTATCCTCGCAGTGTCCGAAAACAGCAAGAAGGGAACCGCGTTCACTCTTGACGAAAGGGTTGAGATGGCGAAAGAGGCGACAGCAAAGATGCAGGGCGTTAATGTTGTACCTTTCACCTGTCTGCTGGTGAATTTCCTGAAAAAGAACAAGGCTAACGTCGTTGTGCGGGGACTGCGGGCGGTGAGCGATTTCGAGTTCGAATTCCAGCTTGCGCTGATGAACAGAAACATGGATCCCGATTGTGAAAGCGTCTTTCTTATGCCCACCGAAAAACACATCTTTTTAAGCTCCAGTACAATACGCGAAGTTGCTATGCACGCGGGCGACGTTGCCCAGTTTGTTCCCGAATGTGTGAACAGAAGGATTGTGGAGCGCTTCGGCAAGCCGGAGATGGAGTGCAGATAAGCCTTAATCCGTTGATTAATCAGCATTATGATGGTAATATGATTTGTCAGGTTTTCTGAAGCGGTGAATTGTGAATCAACAGGTCAGGGGTGTTTTATGAAAAAACGGATAATGCTTATAGACGACAGCGTCACCATCCACAGGGTAATAGACCTGTGCATTGACAAAGAAAAATACGACGTCGTCAAAGTATTCACTAAAGAAGAGGCGCTTAGCCACATAAAAACAGAAAAACCCGACCTTATACTTCTGGACAATAAACTCGGAGACGTTCAGTCTCAGGAAATGATACAGACCATAAGAAACGCTGCCGGAAAAGTTGTCATAATCCTTCTGGCAGGCGCTTTTGACCAGTTCGACAGCAATCTCTGCATGATTCTGGGTGCAGACGATTTCATCTACAAACCTTTCGATGCCAAGACACTTGATGAAAAAATAGTGAACGGTCTCAGCGGCGCTGTGCATAAAGAAACCATCGATCCTTCGGAGACTCCTACTGACGAAGAACTTGCTGCGGCAATGACCGATGTTCCGCAGGAGATGGAGATGATGCTCACGGAGGAGAAACCGGAGCCGGATGAACTTCCCGCCGCTGTTGAGGATGTCAGCCTGCCCGAAGATTTTTCCGAAGAGGAATCCGTTCAGGAGGAACCCTCGGTACAGGAGATTATCGTCGCAGATGAACCCGCTGCCGTGTATGAGCCTGTGACAGAAGAGGATCCTGCCGTTGCTCCGGAGAACTTTTTGAAAGCAGAACCTGTACAGGCACATCCTGTCACAGAGATAAATATCCCCTCCGTTGCGGAGGACGCTTTTGCGGACTTTACAGACGCTGCGTCACCTTCCGTCGGAGCTTTCGACGGTTTGATAGAGATTGACGAAGAACAGCTTATGGCTGAAGAGGAGCGCAGGAAAGACGAAGCGCGCCTTGCCGCGGAGCTTGCCGCTGCAATTCCCGAACATGAACCAGTGACCGAACCTGAGCCGGAACAGCCTGTCGCTGCTGCGGATGATTCATTTGACGGGCTGGTAGAGGTTGACGAGGAACAGCTTCAAAACAGAGAGGCGGAAGCCGAAAAACCTGTGAAAGTTACACTTGAGCAGGAAGATGAACTTAGTGAGGATGAACAGAATAACCTGTTCAGTGAGCTTGGGGAAGCGGAAGGGGACGAGCTTGACAATATACTTGATGATATAAACGGGGAGCATGTTGCAGAGGACGTGACCCATGCCGACGAAACCCTTAACAACGCGGAAGAGGCGCTGGATGAAACCGTTGAAACGGTGCTGACCGATATTCAGGCTGATCTTTCGCTCAGCGACGTTATGGAAGAGCAGATGGCGGAATCTTTAACGGATGAACCGGAGGAGGACGTTCTGCCGGAACCGGAAGATTATGTCCCGCATGAGCCGGAGGAAAGAAAGACGCCTGACGTTAAGGATATAGACCCTGAACCACTTGTGCGCATCAGCGAGGAGAAACTTGTTGAGGCGGTATACGAAGCCATCGACGAAGATACGCTGAAGTTTGCCATTAAAGAGGTTCTGACGGATAAGATAACCCGTATTCTGGAGGAGGAGCTTCCCGTTCTTGTGGAACGCGCCATCAGAAAAGAGATAGAAAGACTTGTAAAAGGAAAATAGGGGGAGATTGTGTCTCTGGATTACAAATCAAGCGGAGTGGACATCGACGAAGGGAACCGTTTTGTATCGGTTATAAAAAAGACCGTGGAATCCACATACAATAAAAACGTGCTGGGAAGCATCGGCGGGTTCGCCGGATTTTTTGACGTGTCTGCCATGAAGGGGATGGAGCATCCCGTTCTGGTTTCAGGCACGGACGGTGTCGGCACGAAACTGAAAGTTGCGATAGATACGAATATTCTGGACACTGTGGGCGTTGACCTTGTGGCGATGTGTGTTAACGATATCATTGTAACAGGTGCTAAACCTCTGTTCTTTCTGGACTATATGGCGACAGGAAAACTCTCTGCGGAGAAGATGGCGGAAGTGGTTAAAGGCATAGCCGAGGGCTGCCGCATCTCCGACTGTCCTCTGGTCGGCGGTGAAACTGCTGAGATGCCGGGCATGTACGCAGGAGAGGATTTTGACCTTGCAGGCTTTGCCGTGGGCATACTGGACAAACCGAAAGCAATTACTGGCGAACGTATCAAAGCGGGCGACGTGCTGGTGGGTATATCATCCAGCGGCCTGCACAGCAATGGTTTCTCTCTGGCGCGCAAGCTGTTCTTCGACAGTCTGGGCATGAAGCCGGACGACGTGGTCTACGGCGACACGAAACTTAAAAATGCACTCCTCGTCCCCACAAAGATATACGTTCCCCATATCATGAAACTCCTCGCCGAAGGCATCGATATCAAAGGCATGGTGCACATCACGGGGGGCGGCTTCTACGACAACATACCAAGAGTTCTTCCCGAAGGAACGGGGTGCAAAATTGATCCTAAGAGTTTCAAACTGCCTGAAATATATAGATTTATCCTCGACAAATCCGGTGTGGCGCCCAAAGAGCTTTACAGGGTTTTCAACATGGGCGTGGGTTTTATTATCGCCGTTGAAAAGGAAGAGGCGGACAAAATTATAAAACTTCTGGACGATGCGGTTGTCATAGGTTCTGTAACATCCACCGGAGAAGTGGAAATTGAGGGTGTGAATTGAAAAAAATAGCGGTGCTTCTGTCCGGTCGCGGCAGTAACTTTATATCAATCAAAAAGAAAATAGACGAAGGCGGAATAAACGGCGAGATAGCCGTGGTCATAAGCAACAAGGCGGACGCAAAAGGGCTTGAGTTCGCGCGGGAACAGGGATTGAACACTGTGTTCGTCAACCCCAAAGAGTTCGACGGGCGCGAGGCTTATGACAGGGAACTTGTCCGCATACTCAGAGAGAACGGTGTCGAACTGGTCTGTCTGGCGGGTTTCATGCGCATAATCTCTCCCTATTTCGTAAGCGAGTTCCGCAACAGGATACTTAATATACATCCGTCCCTTCTGCCCTCTTTCAAAGGGCTTGATGCTCAGAAGCAGGCGTTCGAATACGGCGTGAAATTCGCCGGCTGCACAGTACATTTCGTTGATGAGGAGATGGATCACGGTAGCATAATTCTTCAGGCTGTGGTGCCTGTTATGCAGGACGACGACGACCATTCGCTTTCCGAGCGTATTCTTAAAGAGGAACACAGAATATATCCTGAGGCCGTTGCGCTGTTCTGCGGGGACAGGCTGAAGGTTGAAGGACGCAAGGTTTTTGTGATATGAAATTCTTTCTGATTTGTCTGCTTACAGTATTCAGTTCGCTGTATGTTTTTGCCGGAGGAAAACCTGTTATGGAAAACGGTGTTAAAGTTATTGAAATAAACCGCCCCTATACGAACACAATGTCCATCGTGTTTTTTGTTAAAGGCGGAACCATACGGGAGACCGAAAAAAACAACGGCATAGGTGAGCTGTTCACCGCTTCGTGGGTTAAGAGCAGCGAGCTTCTGAAACAGGTTGAGTTTTACGGCGGAGGCATATCCGCATCCGTCAGCTCCGATTTTATGGAAGTTTCGTTCTCTATACCGTCGGACAAATTCGATAAACTGATAGGTTTTTATTCGTTGATGCTTACGAACCCTGCCGTTGACGCAGAGGTTTTCAAACGGGAAAAGAATCTGCTGAAAGAGGCTATAATATCCACCGAGGACAACCCTTCGTCAAAAGCGTTTAAAAATTTTTCAAAGGCTACCTACGGTGCGCACCCTTACGGACTGCCTGCGGAAGGTTCGCTTGAAAGTGTGGAATCCCTCACCGAAGGGGATATGAAGAGCTATGCAAAAGAGATGCTGACAGGCAGGAACATCACTCTGGCGGTGGCGGGCAATTTCACTGAGGATCAGATGGGACGCATCCGCGCCATCTTCGCGGCACTTCCTGCCGGAAAGGCATACGTACCATCGTGCGAGGGAAGCGGCATCGGGAAGGACTCGCGCATCGAAGAGAAGGATAAGAACGCCGAACAGGCGAAACTTTATATAGGATACACGGCACCGGATGCGGCGGACAAGGACTATCCGGCACTGAAAGTAGTTACAGACATCCTTGGCGGCGGCATGAGCAGCAGATATTTCAACGAACTGCGCAAAGACAAAGGCTATGCCTATTCAGTGGGTTCCGCGTATGCTTCAAAGCTGTGCAAATCCAGATTTATGTCCTTCATAGGGCTTAACGGAGAGAACGTGCCGGATGCAATAGACTCAATAGACAGGATCAACAGAACATTCACCGAAACCCTCACGGACGAAGAGCTTGAGGCGGTGAAAAACTATATGCTGGGCAAGATACTCTCTGAATCCCAGACCAACTCCAAACAGGCGTGGTATGCCTGTTTCTTCGAAAACGTAGGACTTTCCAGCTCTTATTTCGAAAATTACATCGACGTTCTCAGGCATATTACAAAAGATGATGTGAAGAGAGCTGCGAAGATTTTTGAAGGACCAAAGACCGTCTATATTCTGAACTGACAAATTCACTTCGGTAAGAGTATACATTTTAGCGCGGTTCTGATATAATATTTTTTCATTCAATTTTTTTTCAGGGTAAGTATGGACGAAAGCGGAATCTGGGAAGAGGTGCTGAAATACCTGCGTAAGGAAATATCCGAGCAGGAGGTCAAGGTGTGGCTGGAGCCTATGTCTGTGGCGGAGCTGCGCGGCGACCTTATAACACTGTCTGCACCGAACAAATTTTATAAAAAATGGGCGGAAGACAGGTATCTTCCTCAGATAAAGAAGGTTTTTAAAGAGAATCTCGCCGTTGAGGCGGACGTTTCAATCACTGTGGGTGCGGAAAAACGTCAGACGCAGACGGAGAGCAACAGCGTTCCGTCCGGAACCGTTGTTCAGCAGCCGAAAAACGGTAACAACCTCAACAGGGAATATATCTTTGAAAACTTTGTCGCCGGAAGCTCCAACGAGTTTGCTTACAGCGCATGTCAGGCTGTTTCCGAAGGGCAGTTCATGCAGTATAATCCGCTTTTCATATACGGCGGGGTTGGTCTCGGAAAAACCCACATGATGCAGGCTGTCGGGAACCGTATCCTTGAAAAATTCCCTAAGATGAAAGTGCTTTACTGCACCAGTGAGACTTTTACAAACGAAATGATAAACGCCATCCGAATGAAAAAGATGGATGAGTTTCAGAATAAATACCGCAATATAGACCTTATCCTTTTCGACGACGTTCAGTTCCTTTCCGGCAAACAGCGCAGCACAGAGGAGTTTTTCAACACCTTCAACGCGCTTTATGACAACCAGAAACAGATAATCATCACCAGCGATAAGACACCCGCAGAGATACCCGAAATGGAGGACAGGCTCAAGAGCCGTTTCTCCTGGGGACTGATAGCAGACATCCAGCCTCCCAGCGTTGAGGAGAAGACCGCAATTCTCATCAAACGTGCGGAGTTCATGGGGCTTCCCATGCCTCAGGAGGTAGCGTTCTTTATGGCGGAAAACCTCGTTACTGAGAATATCCGTGAGCTTATCGGCGCTCTGGTGCGCCTCAGCGCGTTTTCCAGCTTCCATAAGCGCAAAGTGACCATAGACCTCGCCCGTCAGGCGCTGGAAAAATTCCTTGTGAAAAAGGACAGGGTGGTGACGTCTGAAAACATTATCGATGCGGTCTGTTCTTATTTCAACGTTAAACTCACTGATATGAAGTCCAAAAAGCGCACAAAAAGTATCTCCATGCCCCGTCAGGTGGCGATGTATCTTCTGCGGGAGAAGCTGAATCTCTCATTGCAGGAGGTCGGCTCGATGTTCGGCGGAAGAGACCACTCCACTGTGCTCCACGCGGTTAACTCAGTCGCAGATAAGTATAAAGAGAGCCGCGAGGTTCAGCTTATCATCACAACCATCGAGCGCGAACTCTATTCCTGATACCCCCCGTTAGCGTAGGTTGATTTTGCAGTTCTTTTGTGGATATAATTTCATACGAGGTTATGCCATGAAAATGCCGCTGTATTTCATCCTTATTCTTATTTCCTTATTGTCGGTCTCTTGCGGAGGCGGGACAACCGTTTCCAAATCGAAAAACTCGGTGTCTATCAAAATGGATTTCGAAAGCAGCAGCAAGGGAAGAGACAGCGATGGCGGTTTTATGGTCGGCAGTGAGTACATTTCAGGTGTAAAGATATCATACGGAACGGAAGGCTCTGAATATCAGGAACTGGACGTAACGTCCGCCGCAAGGGATTCTTCCGAGGTAATAATTCCGGATCTTCTGGCAGGCGAAACCTATACTTTCAATATTTCGGCGGAGGGTGAGGACGAAACCATTGTCTGCTCAGGAAGTACGGAAGTGGAGATAGTGCCGAACGACACAACCGAAGCGGAGCTTGAATGTCGGTTCAGCGGGGTGCAGTCCCTTGAGCTTGCCGTGCTCAACCTTATAAAGACCTCCTTTCAGGAAAACGCCTCATACGAAAAACTTTCAGATTATGTTGCATCGGATTTCGGCGTTATGAACGGTATGAACAGGGAGCAGTTCATAACTTCTCTGACCGATGATGCTGACGAATACCTTTTTGACGACAATATAAAACCCGTTAATGTGGTTATTTCTGAAACAGGATTGACAGGAAAGACTTCCGATATTGAAGATAATGTTTACGATATAAAGATAATCTATTCGGACGGGTCATATGAATATGTCTCGGCGGGATTTGCAGAAGAGGACGGTGAATGGAAAATAAAAGGGAACGGGCTGGCGCACGACATGGAGATAAGACACGCCGCAGCCAGATACAACTCTTCTATGCAGGAGATGGACGGGCTGATGATTACCGGCGTGGATGTCAGAATGAGCGCAGTTTCGGAGTCCGACACTGTAACGGATTTCACTCTGTCCGGAAATGGCATAGCCGATACAGGATTCACAAAATTCTCCGGCGGCAGTTTCGGTCTGACATCGCCAAACCTGTATTCCGAAATGAACAATATGAGCATCCTTTTGCCTTCATGGAAGATGGCTTACGAAATCGTACCTGTACAGGGGTCGGGTATGGGCGTGGACACAGTGCTGACTGCTGAATATTCCGACAGCACTGAAGAGCAGTATACTGTCCGCGGCGGCGGGCTTGAAATCGAACAGACAGTTTATAATTTCCCCTTCGTATGGATGGAGGCGTCCGGAAGCGAAAACTATAATTTTAATATAGCGCTTCCTTCGGTTTTCGCCGTGAGCGGCGTCAAAATGACCATAGACGCGTCGTGGGACGGGGGAAGCTATCACACGGAATCGAAGCTGTCGCTTGCGGCTCCGTCTTTTACAATATCGGGGCTTAACGATATTCTCGCCAACAACCCGACATCATTCATCATAGGGGTCACCGCTGTAGACGGGGACATGAGGGAGTTCACCTCCTACTACACTTTTGATGATCTCGAAGATCAGGCGGAGTGCGGTTTGAACGGGTATATTCCGTTCGAAGGAACCTTCAAAGGTATTGGAAACGGCGGTTTTATAGCATATCCTGAGATTCTGTTGGGGTTTGACACAAATAAATTCAATACATCTATCTATACGACTGCCGGTGCGGTATCCGGTCAGTCGCTCTTCAGCGTGAACACAGTGTACAGCTTCGGGAGACACTCCGCTGATGGCAGTAATAATTTTTTTAATATAAATATGATGCGTCAGGGAGAAAATCTGTATGCCTCCTCGCTTACATATTCAGGTTACGAGTCGTATGTGGAAATGCAGAATATCAGCATGTTTCTGAAAGGAACGGACGGCTCCGCATATATTATATCGAGTCTTGACGGAATAACTCCGGAAAATCCGGGCATAATCACGGTTTTGAAGCTCAGTTCCGATATGGATCAGGTGCATTGGATGAAAGATTATCATCTGGAATTCATCTATCCAAGATCCATGCTCGGCGGGGCTGTCATAGTTAACAATGCCGGAACGGACGAGCTTATACTGGTTCTCAGAAGCGATGAGTATATCAACACCATAATGCGGTTAAACACAGCCTCAGGCAGCGTTGCGGAGTCCAGAAATCTGTATCTTCCGGATTCCGGTTCCTCCAATATGCTTTTCGCACCGCGTATCCTTTACATTCCGCAAGTAGGAAAATTTGTACTGGTCGGAAATCTGCAGGAGCCTGAGAGTGGCAGTTACCGTAACAGGATATGCCTGATAACGCTCAATTCAGATTTTACTTTCCATTCTTCGGCGTTTACTGAACCCCTGACTGCATTTCCTCAGATAAATTCTATTGCGTCCGACAGCAGCGGAAACATATATGTGGAAAGCAGCTTTTCTGGTGTGGAAAAACTTTTCAGATTCAACGCGGCGGCGGATACAGGAGCACAGACGTATTCCATAACCTCAGTGTCGGTTCAGAACTTATCTTTTGATGCGGCGTCGTTTCCGGATGAACCTTCAGTAAGCGGCAGTGTTGCTGTTTCTCAGGATAAGGCATACGTTCTTTACAGAATCAGCGAATACAAAAGTGTGATGAACACATACAAGGTGTCCAATGTGCTGTTAAAGCTGGACGACGATTTCACTATGGAATCGGCAGTTGTCCTTCCAAGTGTCTCATATATACAGGTCATGATTGAAGGCGCCAACGGTTCGGTCGTTCTTATGGGGAAAACCGTAATAGATGTCATGCCGGATATGACCGTGGGCGGAAGGTCGCTCACGTCAGCGGGATCAAAAGTGACGATGGCTCAGGGGAGCGTATCTCTTGACACGTCATTTTACAGTCCGTCGTCATTTTACACCTCGGAGGCGGCTCCGATAGTCACTGCTCATCCGGCAACTGATGCTGTGCTTTCTGCGGTGGTTGCGAACCTTTACAATCTTGTTGCCGACTGATTGAGGTAAAAAGACAGACATCTGTTTATAAGTTTTATTGTTCGACATAACGTTGATTTTGTAAAAATCATATGTATATACTGTGTGAGCAAGGAGTGAACCATGAGAATGATTCAATATCTTGCCGCAGTGATTTTATCTTTTATTCTGGTATCCTGCGGTGGGGGCACAACAACATCAAAATCTAAGAATTCGGTTCTTTTGAAAATGGATTTTGAAAATTCCGGTAAGAGCGGAAGAAACGGCGATTCCGGCTTTATGGTTGGCAACACGCTGGTAACCGCTGTCAGCATTTCGTACAGCACGGCGGGTGGCGGCACAGAAGAGGTGGACGCAACTGAAGCCGCAAAAAACGGTACCTCTGTTGAGATCGGAGACCTGATAGCAGGAAATACCTATAGCTTTATCATCTCGGCGAACGGCGAAAACGACGAAGTTGTCTGTACAGGCAGCACCGACATTGAGATAGTTCCCAACAGCGCAACGGAGGCGGAGCTTGCCTGCACGTTCGGAGGCGTGGCTTCCATGGAGCTTGCGGCACTGCATATGCTTGAAACGGCATATGCCGGAGGTGCCTCATACGACGATATAGAGAAATATGTCGCTGATGATTTCGGTGTTATGGATGGCATGGGCAGAGACGAATTTATCAACCATGTTATGACCCAGACTGCCGGATTTCTTTTCAATAACGACGTGGTGCTTTCGGGAGTTGTGCTCACCGATGTCAGTGAAAGGGAGAAGAAAGATTCTCAGGAGGGCGGACTTTTTGACATTAAGCTCTCATATTCCGATGGCTCTTTCGAATATTCCACAGTGGGCTTTGCAAACGAGAACGGCGAATGGAAGATAAAGGGGAACGGGCTCAGTCACGACCTTGAGCTTCGCAACACATCTGTCAGGATGTACCAGTACCCGGGGCAGACTGTGCCTTATGTCCTGTCGGGTCTGAATGTGAACTATAATATAAACGGTTCCGCAGGTTTTAATAATTTCACAGTAACTGCACAGGGGGTATCCTCCGCGGCATTCAGTCTGAGCATGGCAGCTACTACATGGTACGGTTTAACAACCGCTAACAATAAGATGGCTCTGGAATACGGCAGTCTGCCGTATTATTTCAGCCAGCCGTCATACAACATAGTGCCTTATAACGGATCGCCGATGGACATGTATGAAACTGTTAACGTTGAGTACGGCAATTCCACGGAAGAGTCGTACACCGTGCGTGGGGGCAATCTCAGCACAGAACAGTACGCGGATATGTTTCCTTCCCTCACTATGAGAATCAGAGAGGATGTCAACGGACCCTATTTTGAGTTCAATGTAAGCGGACCCGCAGGTTACACTCCGTCCGGTCTGCGGATTGCTATCGATGCAAATAACGGAATTACCGGATATCATATAGAATCGAAACTTTCAAAAGAGTACCCCTCCTTCAGATATGACGATGCGATGGATCTGATGGACTATTCGGGGAACTATTTTGTGGTGGCGCTTACAGCAACAGACAGCAACATGCGCGACTATACCGTTTACTACACTTTTGATTATCTTATGTCACTGGATAACGACGGCATGGTATATTCCGAAGCCGAGGAGGGATCGTTTAAAGGCTTTGCCGATGGCGGATTCTACTCATTCTTAGAATATGCTTTCGGAGTGGACAACAACGAATACGGCACCTATGTCGAAACTCTTTCGGGGCTTGTGAACGGCGACAGCCTGTACACGCTCGCTTATTATTCCGGCGCCGGTAAAATAACATACGGCAGTCTGCCAGGAACTCCGATAGTCACCAGACTGACCGAAGACTCCGCTCCGGTCACGAAAAAACTGACCTTCACAAACTTTTCCGACGGAGCCATACCATCGTTCAGCAAGATTATAAAGGATTCCTCAGGAAACATATATCTGATAGCGGATTACACTGCGGGAAGCTCTTTTGTCACCGTTATGAAGGTTAAAAACGATCTGAGCGCCATAGAGTGGTTCAAGAAATACACTCTGAACTCTGGTTCGCCCACGGAGACAGTCGGCGGTGTTGTTATTAACCAGAGCGGAACGGACTATCTTGTTCTGACACTGAAAGATTTCAGCAACGGGAGCTGGTCGCTGGCGAAACTAAGCGCGGTATCGGGTGCGGCTGTCTCCAGTAAGCAGCTTGTTTTTCTGGATGATTTGAACAACCAGATGCCTATGACGCCATACGGTATAGTCAACATCCCTTCGGCAAACAGAATAGCACTTGTGGGAACATCAAGCGGCTCAACTTTCTATTACGGAGCCATTGTTTATGACTATGACATGAACTTTGACAAAGGATTTTTCAGAACGGACAGCAACGTGGATATCCTGCCCCTTGAGGATATACAGACAGACAGCGGCGGTAATATATACTTTAAGTACAAGCTGTATGACAGCTCGCAGGGCTGGTACGCCGTGCGTGTAATGAAGCTGAATGGTTCTGTCACGGGTGCCGGTTATTCCATAGGAAGCTGTTCCTTTGTGCAGATAAACGCTGTGCCTGAGTTCGATACGCCCATGGGCTTCGACTATGACAGTTCCCTTGCGGTGGATACCGACGGCAGCGTATACGTTCTGCTGGGTATGAAAAAATATCTTAGTTACGATGTTTTCGCACAACAGGGCGACTTTATGATGTTTAAACTGAACAGCGACCTTTTACAGACAGGGGCGGTGAGGCTTCCGGCTTTCAACGGAACAAACGTCATCGCAGCCTCAGGTTATGGTCCGGCAATCGCTGGCAACAGGATAGCAGCCATGACCTCCGACCTTGAAATGAGCGGGGTTGTGATAGATGAAAACGTTTCCGGTGCCGGGGCAACAGCAGCGGAAACAAATTCTATGTCGGCGAGGACAACTTTTTCTTCCTTCACTCCGTCTGTTTCGCCGGACATCACCGATATCAGGGAATACACCGGAGCGGCTCTTGTGCCTGTCGGCGTTAAGATGTTCAACTACTGACAAATACTTGGGACCCCGCTTAACGGCGGGGTCTTTTTGTTAGCTCGTGAACGATTTCTCTTTATTTATTCATAGACAGACATTAGTATAAAACAAGCGATTAAAAACAATTTATTGAGGGTACACTCTTGAGCGGATTTCCCAGAGAGACATCATTTTCCAAAGGCGTATCGCATTTTGATTCTTCATCCGGCGAAGACTCTATTGAATGGGACTGGTCGGCAAAACTTGTACGCTCAGTTATGAAGCAGGCGGTGAAATATTATCTGCGGTTCAACGATGGAACTGAGATAACCTCTCTGCCGGAACCTATAGCGGGCAGATCCTACATGCTTTATGTCCACATCCCGTTCTGTATTACCCTCTGTCCCTATTGCTCGTTCCACAGATTCAAATTTCATCAGGAAACAGCGGCAAACTATTTCCGTTTTCTCCGCGAAGAGATGCGTATGACGGCGGCGCTGGGCTATAGATTTGATTCCGTATGTTTCGGCGGCGGAACGACAACCGTCATCCCGCAGGAACTGGCGAAAACCATAGATCTTGCAAAAGAACTTTTCGATGTGAAGGACGTGTCCATTGAGACAGACCCGAACCATATAGATCCTGAAAATCTTGAATACACAGTCGGGCGTGTGGACAGACTTTCCGTGGGCATACAGACCTTTAACGACAAATATCTGGAGCGTATCGGGCGCAAGCTGAAATTCGGCAGCGGCGAGGAACAGTACCGCAAGGTTGAGGAGATTCTGAAACTGTTCCCGGTGGTTAACGTTGACATGATGTATAATTTTCCGGAACAGACCGCACAGGAACTGGGCGAGGACATCTTTACGGTTCTTAAACTGAATCCCCAGCAGGTCACTTTTTATCCGCTTATGTATGCTCCCTTTGCCGGACATAAATTCGGCAAAAGACTTGGCAGAGCAGGGTATGAGAGCGAGGCGGGGCACTATAAGCTCATAACGCAGATGATGGGTGACCCGTATATCCAGCGTACTTCATGGGCATACGCACACAAGGCAGGTACGAATATTGACGAATACGTCGTGGAACATCAGGAATACGTCGGGCTTGGTTCCGGTGCGTTCAGCTTTCTGGACGGTACTCTGTATGCGAACTCTTTCTCTCTCAAAACCTACGCTGACAGGATTTCTGCCGGACAGACCTCTGCCACAAAGAGCGTAACCTTCGCTCCGTCCGCAATCAACCGCTACCGCATGATGGTTGAAATGTTCGGTTTACAGGGTAATCCTGCTCATAAACCGTTTATAGAATATAATGCTCTCAGACTGCTGGGGGCTGTCAAAGGGAGCGGCAAAAACGCGGTTATTACCCCAAAGGGGATGTTTCTGCTGTCAGTTATGCTGAAATGTTTTTACAACGGAATGGATTATATCCGCGAGAGTATGCGCAGGAACCTCACTGCCGCAGACGAGCGGATAATGAACATATCATCTCTGCCCTCTGACTGACGACGGGGTGAACCCGAAACGGCTGCGGAAACGCGCCGTAAAGCGTGAAACGCAGTCGTATCCTGCTTCGGATGCGATGCGTGTAACGGTCATGTCGGTGGATTGCAGAAGCGCGAGAGCATATGACATCCGCACGTCGGTGATAAGCTCCCCGACGTTTATGTTTTCTTCAGCGAGTCTGCGTCTAATGGTCGATTCGCTCATTCCCACAGCTCTTGTCATGTCGGCTATGCGCCACTTTCGGGACGGGTCGCTGTTGAGCATTTTGCGCAGCCTCCATGAAAGTGGGACATCCGCGCCGGGCGGGGAGAATGAACCATTCGCGTCCAGAACCATCAGAAGCTCAAGCATCCGGTGGGCGGCAATATCAGCAGGAACTGTTTCGTCTGATATTCCCTCCGAAGCCCTTGCGAATGCCTCTTTCAGCATCCTGTCCGTTTTCGGGATATGCACCACATCCCTTCTGCTGTCGTTTTTCTTCGCTGCCTGAAGGAGGACGTACTTAGAGATTATTTCCCTGTCCCACGCTATCCATGCTGCCTGATAAAACCCGGCATCCGCTTTAAGGTTGGTCACGTCTATGTATACGGTGTTCCAGATGGCGAGCGCCTGTGACGAACGGATTTCAAAACCGCTTTCGCGGGCTGTCATCTTTTTTGTGCCAAGCTCAACCATTATCACGCATGGGTCGGCTATGGCGAGGTTGTAAAGTGTTTCCTCGCACGCCTGAACTATCGTGCCCACTGCGCCTATGCCCTGTCTGGAACGAATCTCTCTGCTCATTAATCACCTATTCAAAAAAGTATAATACGGGTGCAGATTTCCCGCACCCTGAAATTTATCTGCCGTAACGGACTATGGTGCTCGCTTTGCCTATGGCGTTCATGTTTATCATAAATCCGGCGAGTGCTCCCGATGCGGAGGGGGTTATGCCAAGTTTTTCGGTTTTGAGCGCGGTCACGGTGAAGACGTATCTGTGGTTTGTGCCTTGAGGCGGACAGGGACCGCCGTAACCGGGTTGCCCGTAATCCGTTGCGGATTGAACGGCACCGACGGGCACTTTGCCCTTTTCAATTTTGCGAACGTCTGAGGGGATGTCGGTTATCACCCAGTGCCACCAGCCGGAGCCTGTTGGTGCATCGGGGTCGTACACGGTCAGGGCAAAGCTCTTTGTGCCTTTCGGCGGGTTTTTCCATGCTAT
Source organism: Seleniivibrio woodruffii (assembly GCF_029267515.1). Lineage (GTDB taxonomy): Bacteria > Chrysiogenota > Deferribacteres > Deferribacterales > Geovibrionaceae > Seleniivibrio > Seleniivibrio woodruffii_A. The sequence continues at coordinate 70,743 of NZ_JAJUIS010000001.1, read as the reverse complement.
CTCAGGTGAAACGTTGCCTCCGGTGCATCCGAATCCGTTGAGTACCTGCTCCTGTTCAAACACACGATTTTTCGCAGATGGTACGCTGATGCTGAAATCCGCCGCATAAGCGGAAAATGTGAACAAAGCCATTAATATAATGGTGATATGTTTCATTTGCGCCTCCTTTTAAAGCATAATAGCACGCATGAAGGCGGTGAAAAGTACGCTCCGGTTCAGAAACTGTGCCGAATCGGTCAGATATCAGGGAGCGACGTAACTTTTGATGGGATATTCGCTTTCAGGCAGTTTTTTCAGGGTTCTGTGGCGCTCAATAAATTCTATGAAGGTTTCCGCATAGCCGAGTCCGGTGTCGGTGCCCGCGCCGCGTTCAGCTATTATACGGGGAAATAACATATATCCGTCCTTGCCTTTGGCAAGAAATGAGTTTGTGGCTGCGACATAGAGTTTGTCCGGCTGAACCGGCATCCACCTGCCTGTGGTTTTGTCTTTTATCTCAATGTCTGATACCCTTTCACCATATGCGTTTTTAGCGTTGATTGAATATTTCAGGGCATATGAATAGGGGAACCCGCCTCTGGGTCCTTTGTTTATAAGGGACTGCATCTGGTCTTCCAGAAGGGTTTTTATTTCAGTGCCGAATAGTTCTATCTCATAGATGGTGTTGGAGAATGGAAGCATTGTATATACGTCGTTGACTGTAATGCCCCCTTTTCTGATGTCGCTACGGACACCGCCAGCGTTCTGTATGCTGAAATCAGCCCTTCTGCTGGCTTCATAGAACGCCTGCGCCACAATGGGCACCACGTCCGAGCCTGAATCAGCACCTGTTCCGCCTGGTTTGCGTCTGTGGATAAGCTCTTCCGCAGCCTCACCTATAACTTTGTTTTTAAGCTCTGACAACTGAGATGTGTAGCCCGCGATTATCTTCGCGGTCTCAATGTCGTCGGCACCAGTGGTCAGATAAGGTTTTCCGCCGCAGAATGCTATCCTGTCCCCGTCGAAATCAGCAAGGAGCAGTCCGACTATCTTTCCGTGTTCCCATGCCTGAACGATGCAGACCTTTTCGCCGCTTCCGTTTTCGGCAACTGTCGGGTATGCGCCTGCCGCCCCGCCGAAATTGCCCAGAAGGGTGTGTGAATCCCCGCCGACAATGATATCAACTCCGGTGAGCTTTCTTGCCATCTCAATATCATTTTCATATCCGAAATGGCTAAGCACGATTATCTTTTTTATACCGAGAGCTTCCAACTCGTTTATATATTTCTGGACACTCTCCGCCTCTTCGCTGAAAACCGTTCCTGCGTCGGGGCTGGAAGAATGGAGGGTCTTTCTGGCTGCGGTTACGCCTATGATGCCGATACCGTTCTTAATTATGTATGGTCTGAATTTCCCTTCAAGCGCGCTGCCTTCGGGCGGTATGACGTTTGAGCTTAAAGCCGGAAACCGGAGCATATTAATAAAATCCGCAAGATGCGCATTTCCGTCGTCAAATTCGTGGTTTCCCATGACCATGGCATCAAAACCGAGCGGGTTCAGAACGTCGGCATCCGCCCGTCCTTTGAACAGATTGTAGTATATGGTGCCCTGCACTGCGTCACCGCCGTGGAGCAGAAACGCATCCGGATTTTCGCTTTTGAGCGTTTTAATTACTGCCGCCGCTTTCGCCATTCCGCCTGTGGGCCCGTTATTTGTCACCGTGCTTTCAAGGTGGGAGTGGGAATCGTTTATGTGGATAATTTTGACCGTTTCGGCGTGAGCTGATAATGTTAAAAGAACTAAGGCATGGATAATAATAAACTTTTTCATAAATGAGTTTAGCTTTTTTTATGCGGGAATCAAGTGAAAAAAGACCCCGCTTTGCGGGCGGGGTCTTTTGGGCTGTTAAAGTTTGTCGTCTTCGGCAGGTGTGGATATGTAGCTTTTTATGGGATGGTCGGAAGCGGGCAGTTTTTCCACGCTCATATTTGCGGCAGTCAGTGCCTCGACATAGCGTATGAAAGACAGGGTGTACTGAAGGTAGGTGTTAACCCCCATTCCCCTCTCTTCCTGCACGGTTCCGAAGGTTGTATATCCGTCTTTGCCCATGCCTGTGTATGAGTTTGTGACTACTACATACATCTTAGCGTTGTCTATAGCAGACCATGTGCCTGTGGTTCTGTTTTTCACTTCAAGATTGCTTACACGGCTTCCGAAAGCCTTTGTCGCGTCAACATCATACCTCAGTGCATAAGCATACGGGAAGCCGCCGTCTGAGCCGCCCTGTGCGATTCCCTCTATTGCGTCTTCAAGCACCTGTTTTATTTCTGAACCGTACATCTCTATCTCATAAAGGGTGTTGTCGAATGGCAGCAGAGTGTATGCGGTATCCATGGTGATGTTGCCCGCCGGTACGCTGATCCTTACACCGCCTGCGTTCTGGATGCACACATCGGCTCTGTTGCTGAGGTCATAGAAAGATTTTGCAACTATGGGTGCAATGTCCGAACCGAGGGAAAGTGTTACGCCGCTGTATGCGTGTGCTGGTACTCTGTTGTGCTGGATGTCTGTGGCAGCGGTGCCGATGACAGTCTGTTTCATGACTGTCACCTGTTCGGTGTATCCCTGCATTATAGCCGCCGTAGTGGTCTCGTTTGCGGGGAAGCTGATGTTGTTGCCATGCGCTGCTATTGCCGCCATTATGGCTTCTTTCTCGTTTGAAGGCAGAGCGTCTTTGGCTGTGGTTTTTCTTGCCAGTGACGTTTCATCAAGCAGAAGGTGAGGCGTACCGGAGCATGAGACGATCCTGTCACCTTTAAAAGTCACGTCAAGCTCTCCCACAACCTTGCTGTGCTCCCATGCCTGAACTATGCACACAGGGTCGCCGTCTTTGTTAACTTTTCTTGTTGGGTACTCGCCGGAGCTTTCAAGCCCCGCGTATGCGAAGTCTCCAAGCAGGGTATGGGTGTCGCCGCCGACGATAACGTCGATGTCAGTGACCTTGCCGGCAAGGGCTATGTCGTTTTCATAACCGTAGTGGCTGAGCACTATTATCTTTTTTACACCCTGATCTTTCAGCGCGTTAACGTATTTCTGAACGCTCTCCGTTTCATCATTGAAAGTTATCTCGTCGCTGGGGTTGGAGGATTCTTTTGTTTTCTTTGCTACAGTGAGACCTATGATGCCTACCTTTGTCCCGTTTACTGACTTGATAATATATGGTTTTATCTTGCCGTAAAGCGTATTTCCCTCTGCGGGAACAACGTTGGCGCTGAGCACCGGGAAGCCGAGTTTGTCTATGAAACCGGACAGGAAGCTGTCGCCGTCGTCAAACTCGTGATTACCGACCGCCATGGCATCGAAACCGATGTTGTTGAGAACGTCGGCGTCCGCCTGCCCTTTGAACAGGTTGTAATATACCGTACCCTGCACTGCGTCGCCGGCATGAAGTGTCAGCGCGTAGGGGTCTGCGGTTTTAAGCTGGTTTATAACTGTTGCAACTTTTGCCATGCTCCCCGCAGTGGCTGTGAAAGCGGCAACACCTTCAAACTCAAGGCTGACGGACTGACCGTCCAGATAGGAGTGTGTGTCGTTGATGTGTACAATTTTGATCTTCGATTCCGTGTCAGAGGCGGAATCGCCGTTGCATCCGGTCATTGCAAAAGCAAGAACAGACAGAAGCAGAGCCGCAAAAATCGCTCTAAAAGTTTTTTTCATGGTTTCTCTCCATAATAATGATTTAAACAGATACCATGAACATATGAAAATTATATTATGCCAAAGTCAGTGATGGTTAAGATAATTGTGATGGAAATATGAAATAAAGCCCTGTGAAAACAGGGCTTTATCAGTGTGTTACCTGAAATTATTATCAGAATATGTATTTTTCTGTCGCGAGTCTTTCGTCGATGACCTTTGCTATGCGCTCTTCGGCTTCCACAGTAGGTGCGTCGAAGGTTACTGAGAAACGCAGGAAGTTGCCTGCATCGTCCCACGGAACGGAGGAGATGAGTTTCTCTCTGATGAGGAAGTCACAGAACTGTTCCGCGTTCTCGAACTTGCGTCCGGAAACTGTCGCTTTGGGGATGCCGAAATAGAGGTAGAAAGAACCTTTAGGCTCGTTAACGGTGAAGCCGTGAGTGCGGAGCACTTTTGCCAGCATGTTCAGTCTTCTTGCGTATTTTGCCTTAGTGTGTTCGATGAGTTTCGGGTTGTCGAGGCAGTAGCAGCCCGCTTTCTGTATCGGGATAAACTGACCTGAGTCATTGTTGTCCTTAACAGTTGCAAACGCTTTTACAAGGTGTTCGTTTCCGCATACGAAGCCCAGCCTCCAGCCTGTCATGTTGTATGACTTGGAGAGTGAGTGGATTTCTATGCCGACTTCCATAGCACCGTCGATGCTGAGGAATGAGAGGGGTTCTTCGCCGTATGTCAGCTCTATATAAGCCGCATCGGAGATGACAGCTATGTCGTTCGCTTTTGCGAATTTGACCACTTTTTCATAAAATTCCTTAGTGGCGATGGCTCCCGTAGGGTTGTTGGGGTAGTTAAGGTAAAGGAATTTTGCTCTTTTAAGGATGTCCGCGGGGATATCCTCAAGTATGGGGAGGAAGTTATTTTCGTGGAGCAGTGGGAGGTTATATACCTCGCCGCCGAGATATTTTGTTGTCGTGCCTGAAACCGGATAACCGGGAACTGTCATAAGTGCGACGTCTCCGGGGTTGATAAGCGCGATGGGAATAAGCGCGAGCGCGGGTTTTGAACCGATGCAGTGGTTAACCTGAGTCGCAAAGTCAAGGTCAACGCCGAAACGCTTTTTCATATAGTTTGCTGCGGACTGTTTGAACTCGTCTATACCGTTGTCGGAATAGAATCTGTTCTCCTTTTTTGTCGCCTCAAGCTGAAGAACTTTGACAACTTCGTCGTGCGCCATTGCGTCCGGTTCGCCAACGCCCATGTCGATAAGCTCGACACCGGGGTTGTCTTTCATGGCGGCTCTTTTTGCGCGTTTGATCTTCTCGAACTTGTAGATGGTGGTGTCTTTGCCGAACATCTTACCGCCGAGTCTGTCGGAAATTAAGTTTTCCATGAATAAGCTCATTTAGTTACTCCCTGAGTTCTTATTTTTATCCTGTTCCTGTTCGCCGCAGACACAGCATGTGTCGCAGTGCTCCGGGTCGCAGGGTTCTATATATATGTTCACGTCGGCACCATGGATGCCTTTTCTGATACGCTTTTCAATATCAGTGCGGATGTCGTTTCCGTCCTGAAGGCTCAGCCCGTGGTAAAGCACAAGGTGCATATCGATAAACTTCTGGTTGCCGGCACTTCTGGTGCGCAGCTTGTGCACATCAACTATTTCACATTTATGCCTGTCCAGAATCTCCTGAACGGTTTTCATATCCTCTTCCGGCAGGGTTTCATCTAAGAGTTCCCTTGTCACCTGAAAGTTCAGCCGGAGAGCGGAAACGATAATATACACTGCAATGACGGCACTGACAATAGAGTCTATTACATGCAGACCCGTAAATTTAATTGCAACCAGCGCGATAAGGACTCCGGTACCGCTGAGAAGATCTGTGCGGTAATGGAGGCTGTCGGCATAAAGCACTGAAGACTTTAGCTTATTAGCGGCATATTTAAGAAAATATACCAGCGCGCCTGTGATGGCGATACTCACCGTCATAACGGCAATGTTAACGCCAACCGCCTTTATCTGTACCTCGGAATGAAAATTTGCGTATGCCTTGTAAAGGATGTAAGCTCCTGAAAATAATATTATAAATGACTGAATCTGTGCCGCCAGAGGTTCGAATTTCGCATGACCGTATGGGTGGTTCTTGTCCGGCGGTGTCATTGATACCCTGATGGCATAAAAATTCACTGTGGAGGATATCACATCCAGCATGGAGTCGAAAGCGGATGAAAGCACGGCCAGCGAACCCGACCATATTCCAACTGCCGCTTTGAAAACAGAAAGAAAAACCGCAGTACCGATGGATACCTTGGTGGCATTCAGCTTTGTCAGTCTGATGGCGTCTGCTCCCGGTCATTCTCCTGCCTGCCGTACAGGTTGAACCATACGCTGAACAGTCCCAGCAGGGCTATGAAGATTATAAACGGGGGTTCGGAAAAGATAAAGATGAAAATTATCGCCTTGATAACGGGAATGAATTTTAACCTCGTCATCCAGTAGGAAACTATATCGAAACCCTGAAAAGCGTACAGGGTCATCATTATCAGAATTATGTTCAGTCCGGCGTGCTTTGCCATAGTCTGTTTCACAAACACAAGGGCGAAGCCGAGGATAAGCGCCCAAACAAGGTTGTCGGGCAGTCTGAATTTTTTAATCTCAATGCGTTTCAGCTTGGTATAAAGGCTGAAGGCTATGTGTGTGCAGAAAGCGGTCATTATGTAGTTTACCGCAGGGAAGATAAGCACCACCGACTGTGCGGCGAGCCTGCTGTGTTTTTCAATATTCAGGAAATACGGGTCGTCCGCCATGGGGTTCTTAGAGGTTCTGACAGCCTCTATGAATGTCTTTATTCCCTGTTCCGCAACGTCTGTCAGGGTATTGCGGTAATCGGGTATACCGTATATCACCGCCGCCATGACTATGAAAACCAACAGCGGCGCAACGGTTACCGGAAACCATATGTCTCTGTGTCCCTTTTGTAAAAATCTGTAGATGAAGATTGCCGTAAAAGCGACAGAAATGACATAAAGACCTGTGGTTATAATGCTTATGCCGGCGGTGAGCGCTATTACGGAACCGAGCATAAGGTCGGAGTATCTGTTTCTTTTTTCCGCGCCCAGATATACCAGCAGCAGAAGAGGGCTGAAAATAGCGCCGACTATCGCGTACTGGGGATAGTATGCAAGGAGTGCGTAAAAAAGAACTGAAGCTATAGGGTATAAAATTGCCTGTGTCATGAAAAAACGGGGAGGCTTTTGACCTCCCCTTTCCTTATTATCTGTTGAGGCTGAAAGGCAGCAGAGCGATTACTCTTGCAGTCTTAACAGCGGTTGAGAGTGCTCTCTGGTGTTTTGCACATGTGCCTGTAAGTCTGCGGGGCATTATTTTGCCTCTTTCTGTGACATACTGGCGAAGCAGTTTAACATCTTTGTAGTCTATATCTATAGCTTCTGTGCAGAATTTGCATACTTTTCTGCGCTGAAATTTGCGTCTTACAACAGCCATTTCTTTTCCTCCTTAAAATGGGATATCGTCTTCGTCCATGGAGCCGGGCATGGGTTCTTCGAAAGCATTTGAACCGGAATATTCACCTTTCTCTCTTCTGGAGACAAACTGAATATTCTCTGCAACCACCTCGTGCTTCGAACGTTTTTGTCCGTCGGCTTCCCATGTGCTGTAGTTGAGCCTGCCCTCGATAAGCAGCGGCATACCTTTTGTGACGTATTCGCCGCACATTTCGGCGGTTTTGCCGAATGTAACGATATCGATGAAACAGGTCTCTTCTCTGTCTTTTGTTTTCCTTGTGACTGCCAGACCGAATTTGGCGACAGGCAGGTCACGCCCAGGGATGAACCGAACTTCGGGGTTGCGTGTAACATTGCCGAGAAGCATGACTTTATTAAGGAAACCCATAGTATTCTCCTGCTGGCTTATTCAGCCGCTGAGTCTTCTGTTGTTGCTGCTGATTCTTCGCTCTCTTCTGTCTCAGTCTGAGCGAATTCCTCACCCTCTTCGCCTTCACGGGGTTTTCTCGCGCCGGGCTTTTTCACATAGCGCTTTGCGCCTGTGTCTTTTCTGGGGTTGAGTTTGAACTTTTTATCATCGATCGCCACGATGACGAATCTGAGTACGTTTTCGTTGTAGCGGAAACGTTTTGTAAGTTCGTCGGGATAGTTGATGTCAGCTTCAAACTGGATAAGGAAGTAGTAGCCTTCAGCGTAGTTTTCGATGGCGTATGCCATTGTAACTCTGCCCCATGGCTCAACTTTGATGATTTTGCCGCCGTTCTGCTCGATGTTCCCTTTAAAGAACTCAAGCTCTTTTTCGATCTCGTCCTGCTGGAGATCGGGGCGGACGATGAATACGGTTTCGTAAGTGTTCATGTGTCCTCCTTCGTGGATTAAATAGTCACGCACTTATAGTATGCGCAACAAAGGTGGTTGAAACTTATATCCGTTCAGGTAATATAAGTCAAGAAATAGTTTGAATACAAGGAAAGCAGATCGCTGCGTCGCCTGCGCTCCTCGCGAAGACGACTGCCGTCTCTGCGGGGGCACTTGCCCGAAGCAGTCTCATTTAAGGAAAATGGAAAATAAAAGAACAATAGCCCTGACAGCTTCGGAAAGCTCCGTCAGGCTGGACACATACATATCTTCAAACACGGATATCTCGCGTTCCCATGCGGAAAAACTCATAGAGCAGGGAGACGTCACGGTGAACGGCTCCCTGCGCGAAAAGAAATATAAGGTTAAGGCAGGAGATAATATAATAGTCGTTATACCGCCGGAAAAAGTGCCTGATCTCACTCCCGTTGAGATGGATCTGAAAATTGTATATGAATGTGAAAATTATGCGGTTATCGATAAACCGGCCGGAGTCACTGTGCACCCCGCGCACGGCACAGGAACCGACACGATAGTAAACGGTCTGCTGCATATGTTTGATATAAAGGACGATAATGATGTGCGTCCCGGTATAGTGCACCGTCTGGACAAGGACACTTCCGGACTGCTTATCGTTGCAAAAAACAGAGAGGCGAGAGAGAAACTGTCAAAGATGTTTGCGGATAGAACAGTGGATAAAAAATACTTAGCCGTTTGCGCGGGCAACCCGAAAACTGAAAAATTTATCGCAGAATTCCCCATTGCAAGAAGCAGAAAAGACCGTAAAAAGATGGCTGTAGACGAAACAGGCAAATACGCTAAAAGTGAAATCACTGTTCTAAAACGGTTAAGGGGGGCGTTTCTGGCAGAGGTAAAAATATACACCGGAAGAACACATCAGATACGTGTGCACATGGCGCATCTGGGGTTTCCTCTGGCAGGGGACGCCGTATACGGAAACAGGATTTCCGCTGCGATGCCCATTGGAAGGCAGGCTCTGCATTCGTGGCATCTGTCCTTTATAGATCCTTTCGATAACACCCAGAAGTCTTTTCAATCGCCAGTTCCCGCAGATATGGAAGAGCTTGTAAAAAGACTTAATTTATAGTATTATTCTGAACTCCCGCTACAATGGCGCAGACGCGCAAACCCCCGTCCCGCGCGGGGATTCTTTTAGTCCTAAAACGATGTTTCTTGTTGACACCTTTACAGCTTCATGATAGATACTGCATACTGTATACAAAATACAGAGGTGAGGTATGAGTGGATATTTGCCTATAGTGCTTTTCCTTATCGTGGCCGGAGGCCTCGGCGTTGTTGTAATGTTCGTCGGCGCCATTGTCCGTCCCGCGAAATATGAAAAGGTCAAATTCAGCGTATATGAGTGCGGTATGCCCTCGCTGGATGAAAACAGAAAGCGTCTGAACCTGAGGTTCTACATAATCGCTATGCTGTTCGTTATTTTTGATGTGGAGACAGTGTTTCTGTACCCATGGGCCGTCAGCTTCGACATGATCGGGCTTTTCGGTCTCATCGAGATGATTCTGTTTATCGTAATTCTTGTTTTCGGCTACTTTTACGCATGGCAGAAAGGAGCGTTAGAATGGGCTTAATTGACAGAAAATTACCCGACAACGTGCTCACAACCACAGTTGACAGTGTGATCAACTATTGCCGAAAAGGCTCAATCTGGCCTGTGACGTTCGGTCTCGCCTGCTGCGCGATCGAAATGATGGCCTGCGGTGCCGCGAAGTATGACCTCGACAGAATGGGGATCATCTTCCGCGCCACACCCCGTCAGTCCGACCTGATGCTGGTTGCCGGAACTGTTACAAGAAAAATGGCACCCGTTGTCAGAAAGGTCTACCTCCAGATGCCTGAACCCAAATGGGTCATTGCAATCGGAAGCTGCGCAACAAGCGGCGGAATCTATAACACCTATTCTACAGTACAAGGTGTTGACGAGGTTATTCCGGTTGACTTCTATGTTCCCGGCTGCCCCCCCAGACCTGAAGCGTTCTTTGATGCCATTACAGCTCTGCAGAAGAAGATCATGACTGAAAAAGTCGTGAGAAAGTGAGGAGGAAAAGATGACATTTGAACAGCTTACAGCCAAACTGGAAGCGCTTTTCCCCGAAAAGCTGAACTGCTATACGGAGTTTAAGTGCAACTTCATAAAAGTGAAGGACGCGGCCGCTTATAAAGCGGTTTTAACTGCTTTAAGGGACGAGGCTTCCTTCAAGTACATCGTGGACGTTGTTGCCGTACACTGGCCCAAAAAACGCGAAAAGTTCGAACTGACAATTAATCTTTTTTCAATTCAGAACAAAATGCGCGTTTTTGTCAAGGTTGCGGGTGAGGACAATAAGTTCCCCACCATAACCGACATCTGGGCGGGCGCAAACCTGATGGAAAGGGAACAGTATGACCTTATGGGCATAGTCTTTGAAGGTCACCCGAACCTGAAAAGGGTTCTGCTGCCCGAATTTTTCGAGGGACACCCCCTTAGAAAAGACTTCCCGCTTAAAGAGAGATCATGGTTCAACAATGCAGATGAGCAAGGTCTCGGCCTGAAGTTTTCAAGGTAGGAACTGATATGATTAACAATAACATTTCAGAAGTAATTACCGTCAACATGGGACCCCAGCACCCCTCAACACACGGGGTTCTGAGACTTGTGGTAGACATCGACGGCGAGACCATCGTCAATGTGGAACCCGATGTGGGCTTCCTCCACAGAGGCACAGAGAAACTTGCCGAGAACAGGACATACCACCAGGTTATCCCGCTCACAGACAGACTGGACTACCTTTCACCTCTTTCAAATAACCTTGCCTACTGCCTTGCAGTAGAGAAGTTTTTCGACGTTAAAATTCCCGAAAGGGCTGAATATCTCCGCGTTATACTCGCAGAGATGGCAAGAGTGGCCTCTCACCTTGTGTGGGTTGCGACTCACGCCCTTGACATAGGCGCCATGACCGTTTTCCTCTACGCTTTCCGTGAGCGCGAGGAAATACTTGATATGTTTGAAGTGGGCACAGGTCAGCGTATGACAAGCTCATGGATCCGTATCGGCGGTATCCGCGCTGATATGCCCGAAGATTTCTTCGTAAGACTGAAATCTTTCACAGACAAGTTCGACAGCTGTGTCGATCTTTATGAAAACCTGCTTACAAACAACAGAATCTGGAAAATGAGAACCATCGGCATCGGTCATCTTTCCGATGAAGACGTCCAGGCATACGGTACTTCCGGTCCTCTTATGAGAGGTTCGGGTATCGATTTCGACCTGCGCCGCGATGAGCCGTACGGTATCTATGACAGATTCAAATGGGAAATCCCGGTTGAAGAGGCAGGCGACACATACGCACGTTACAAAGTCAGAATGAAAGAGATGCGCGAAGCAAATAAAATTCTTCAGCAGGCTCTTGAGCAGATCCCCGCAACAGGCGAAGTTATGACTGACGACCCCAGAGTTGCTCTGCCCGCGCATGAAGACGTTTACGAGCGTATGGAAGCACTTATCAGAAGATTTTACATCGTTTCCAAAGGTTTCAAAGCTCCCAAAGGCGAAACATATCAGGGTATCGAGGCTCCCAAAGGCGAGCTCGGTTTCTATCTTGTTTCCGAAGGAGAGGAGAGACCCTACAGAATGAAGATAAGAGCCCCCTCCTATGTTAACCTCGGCGCACTGAACAAGATGGCTCAAGGACATATGCTGGCCGATCTTGTTGCGATTGTCGGAACCAACGACGTGGTTCTCGGCGAAATCGACAGGTAAGGGGTGACAGAAATGGCAACAGAAGTAAAAGAGACAGAATCAGCAGGCAAAGAGATAGATTTTACCGCTTGCGACGAAATCTGCGAAAAGTACAAAGACTGGAAAGGTGCGACCATTCCCGTTCTTCAGCAGGTTCAGGACGCATACGGCTATCTTTTCAGCGAAATTGTTGAGAGGATTGCGGACAACTTAAACATGTCTGCACATCAGATTTACGGCGTGATTACCTTCTATGCACAGTTTTATACACAGCCCAGAGGCAAGTATATAATCAGGGTTTGCAGAGGGACAGCCTGCCACGTGCAGGGTTCGGGACGTATTTCTGAAATTGTTAATGAAGAGTTCGGTATCAGAAACGGCGAGACAAGCGCAGACCTCAAGTTCACTCTTGAGGAAGTATCGTGCATCGGTGCATGTGGAATGGCTCCCGTTATCATGATCAACAACAAAACATACGGCAACCTGAAACCTGAAGATGCAAGAAAAATCTTCAGGGAATATGCACAGCTTCAGGGGTAGGATATGAGTTATACAACAGACCACGTTGAAGTACACGTCTGTATGGGTACTGCGGGTGTTGCTTCCGGCGGACAAGAGGTCATGGATGCTCTGGATGCAGAGTTTACCAAAAGAGGTCTCAAAAACGCCGAATCGAAGGAACGCAACTGTGCTGCGAAACAGACCGGATGCAGAGGACTCTGCGCCCGTGACGTGCTTATAGACGTTTATATCCCCGGCAAAGACCCGATCACTTACGAACACGTTTCAGCCGAAATGGTTCCCACTATTGTTGAGGAACACATCGTCGGAGGAAACATTGTTGAGAAGTGGGCGGCAAAGGCCGACTATTTTCAGTTTTATGATAAACAGAAACGTTACGTTCTCGCCGACTGCGGACGTGTAGATCCCGAAAGCCTCGAGGACTACATCAAACTCGGCGGATACGAAGCGATCAAAAAAGCGCTTACCATGACCCCTGAGCAGGTAATTGACGAAGTCAAGAAAGCCGGACTCAGAGGCAGGGGGGGCGGCGGTTTCCCCACAGGTCTTAAATGGACATTCTGCCGCAACAGCCCCGGCGACCACAAATACCTCATCTGCAACGCGGACGAGGGTGACCCCGGTGCGTTCATGGATCGCTCCATCATCGAAGGCAACCCCCACGCGGTTATCGAGGGTATGCTTATCGCGGGCTATGCAATAGGCTGCGACGAAGGCTACATCTACTGCCGTGCGGAGTATCCCCTTGCAATCGTAAGGGTTATCAAGGCTATTAAAGACGCTGAAGCAGCAGGAATACTGGGCGACAAAGTGCTGGGCACAAACTTCCACTTCAAACTGAAGCTGAAAGAGGGTGCGGGCGCTTTCGTCTGCGGCGAGGAAACAGCTCTTATCGCTTCCATCGAAGGCGAAAGAGGTATGCCCCGTCCCAGACCTCCGTTCCCCGCTGTTAAGGGTCTCTGGGAAAAACCTTCAAACGTTAACAACGTTGAAACACTTGCAAACCTGCCCTCCATCATACTGAAAGGCGGAGAATGGTATGCAGGCATCGGAACTGAGAAATCCAAAGGAACTAAAATCTTCGCCCTTTCAGGCAAGGTTAAATCGACAGGACTTGTTGAAGTTCCCATGGGTATCACCGTTCGCGAGCTTATTTTCGACGTCGGCGGCGGTATCCCTAAAAAGAGAAAGTTCAAGGCGGTTCAGCTGGGAGGTCCGTCAGGCGGATGTCTCACACCCGATCACCTTGAAACACCGATAGACTATGACTCGCTCATCGCCGCAGGTGCGATGATGGGTTCAGGCGGTGTCGTCGTTATGGACGAAACCAACTGTATGGTGAACGTTGCACAGTTCTTCCTTACGTTCACACAGAGAGAGTCATGCGGTAAGTGTATCCCCTGCCGTATCGGAACAAAAACGATGCTGGACATCCTTAACAGGATTACCACCGGACAGGGAAGGGAAGAGGACATTGAGCTTCTTCTGGAACTTGGTAACGACATCAAGACTGCGTCACTCTGCGGTCTGGGTCAGACAGCACCCAACCCCGTACTTACGACTGTTAAATATTTCAGACACGAGTACGAGGCGCACATCAGGGACAAAAAATGCCCCGCAAGAGAGTGTGCGGAACTCATCGAGTTCGTTGTTGTTGACGACAGATGCAAAAAATGCGGTATCTGCAAAAAAGCATGCCCCGTGGACGCTATCACGTGGGAAAAAGGAACAGTTGCATACATCGACAGAGAAAAATGCGTCAAATGTCGTGAGTGCATCGTCAACTGTCCTTTCAATGCAATAGATTAAGGCAGAGGAGAGACTCAGTATGGTTACTGTAAAAATTGACGGAAAAGAGGTACAGGTAGCTCCTAATACGCTCATCCTCGACGCCGCTAAGGAGGCGGGTGTCACTATCCCGACACTTTGCCATGACTCTCGTCTTAATCCTTTCGGTGCTTGCAGGGTCTGCCTTGTGGAGCAGGTGAACAACCCCAAACTTCAGGCCGCCTGTACAACACCCGTAACGGACAAAATGGAAATCATCACCCGTTCGGAGAAACTTTCCAGAGTGCGCAAGACAGCCATCGAGCTGCTTCTTATCAATCACCCTCTGGACTGTCCCGTCTGCGACAAGGGCGGTGAGTGTACTCTGCAGGACCTTACCTATGAAGTGGGAGTGACGAAGGTTCGTTTCGACGCGAAACCCAACGACACACCCGTTGACCATACAAACCCCTTTATCGAAAGGGACATCGACAGATGCGTTCTCTGCGGACGCTGCGTGCGTATCTGCGACGAAGTTGTCAACATTCAGGCTATCAGCTTCCTGAACAGAGGTACTGATACGATAATAGGTACATCCTTTGAACAGCCGTGGAACTGTGAATACTGCGGACAGTGCATCAGCGTATGCCCCGTGGGTTCACTTAACAACAGAATCTACCTGTTCAAAAACAGACCGTGGAACCTTGAGCGTGTCAAATCAGTCTGCGGACTCTGCTCCTGCGGCTGTACAGTTGACATCGACTACGAAGGCAACGAGGTCTTCCGTATGAAAGAAAGCCCCGCAGAGGGCATCAACCATGGTTATATGTGCGCTAAAGGACGTTTCGGCTTCGAATTTATCAACAGCATCAAGCGTCAGTCTGAAGCTGTTGTTAAAGCGGGCGGAGAATCCAAAAAGGTGTCGTTTAACGAAGCGGTTGAAGTTGCTGTGGAAAAACTCAGAAAGGTCAAAGATACGGCAGGCGCTGACGCAATAGCCGTTGTTGTCTCCCCCAGACTGACCAACGAAGAGGCTTTCCTTGCGGGCAAACTCGCAAAAGACGTTCTGGGAACATCAAACCTGTTCTCCACAGAGTCTGAAGAGGTTTATCCCGAAGCGACACTTGAGGAAGTTGAGAACAGCGACTGCGTTACTGTTCTTAACATAGACGTGACTGAATCAAACCCGATTCTCGGTCTGGCTGTAAGACATGCGGCAAGAATGGGCTCAGCTCCCCTTGCAGTGTTCTACCCCGGATACACAGCTCTTAAAAGAGTTGCCAAAAAATTCGTGACAGGCAATCCCGATGAGGTTAGAGCCTCTATGGAAAGCTACGCTGCTGCGGTTGCCGGAGCTTCCAACGAATATTCCGAATGGGCTGCAAAACTTACAAAAGCCGAAAGACCCGTGGTTGTGTTTGATCCCTATAACAAAGCGGACGTTAAAATTGCTCAGGACATCAAAAAAGCCTGTGCGAAAGTTAAAGTTGTTCCCGCGAAATCCAAAAACAACTCAGTGGGTATCGTTGACATGGGCTTCGGAGCCAAATGCGCGACAGAATTTGCAAAAGGACTTGAGTCCGGCAAGTTCAAAGCCGTTGTGGTTCTGGGTGAAAACCTGTCTGCGAGATCCGTTTGGACAAAATCGGCTTCCAAGGCGGCAGGGCTTGAGCTTCTGCTGGTTACAGACCCCTTCATGAGCGAAACTGCGGCAATGTCTAACGTTTACATTCCCGTTGCAACCTTCGCAGAGAAGAGCGGTTCATTCACAAACCTTGAGGGACGCGTCCAGTCCATCGAAAAAGCGGTTGATAAAGGTGTCAACACTGACGCCTGTGTCGTTTCCGCCATTGCGAAAGGACTCGGAGCACAGCTTCCCGCCGATGCAAATGCCGTAAGAGGCATGATAGAGAAGGAAGTTCCGCTTTACTCAGGTATCAACTGGGACGGCGGCGTGGTTTCCTACCCTTATGTCTTTGCGGGTGAAGTCGCTGCAACAGACGGCAAGGCGAAAGGTAAAGGCAGATTCTTCCTTTATCCCGCCAGCCTCAGACTCCACTCAGGCTCTTTCACAAGATGGTCTCCCGACCTCGCGAAGGTCTACGGCGAACCGATGCTTGAAATCGGCGTTGAAGACGCGAAAGAACTTGGCATCAAGTCTAAGGACAGGGTGAAAGTTAAAGGCGAGGGATTTGAAGGTGAGTTTCTTGTCGAAATAGAAAAGAAAGTATCCAAAGGCTGCATAGCGCTGCCGGAGGACTTTGTTGCAACAGCCGGCATCTTCTGTAACGGAAAGAGCCTCAGGGCTGATATTGTAAAGTAATGAAAGTTATAGATAAGAGGTAGGGAATGGTACTCGCGATTGTATTTACACTAATCAAGATACTGATTATCGTTGTATGCGTGCTTACCGGCGTTGCCTACATGACCTATGCCGAACGTAAGGTTATCGGTCACATGCAGGTGAGGCTTGGTCCCGTGCACACAGGTCCCATGGGACTTCTGCAACCCCTGGCTGACGGTCTGAAACTGATGTCGAAAGAGGATATGACTCCGGATATGGTTGACAAACCAGTCTTTTATGTAGCTCCTTTTCTCGGCATGGTTCCCGGAATCGCAGCCTTTGCGGTTATACCTTTTGCGCCCAACATTGTCGTAGCAGACATTAACGTGGGAGTGCTTTATGTTCTGGCACTGTCATCAGTCGGCGTATACGGTATCATTATGTCAGGCTGGGCATCGAACTCAAAGTATGCAACTCTCGGTTCTCTGCGTTCATCCGCGCAGATAATCAGCTATGAAACAGCAATGGGTTTGTCAATACTCGGTCCTGTTCTTCTGGCAGGTTCACTGAACCTTAAAGAGATTACTGAGGCACAAAGAGGTCTCTGGTTCTTCATTCCGCAGTTCGTGGCTTTTGTCATCTATTCTATTTCTGCGGTTGCCGAGACAAACAGAGCGCCCTTTGACCTTCCGGAGGCGGAAACAGAACTGGTTGCCGGTTTCCACGTTGAATACTCAGGTATGAGATTCGCAATGTTCTTCCTTGGCGAATATGCAAACATGTACGTCGTATCCAGCATGTGTGCGATTCTGTTCCTCGGAGGCTACACCGGACCGCTTCTTCCCCCGCTGGTATGGTTCCTCATCAAGATGCTGGCATTCATGTTCTTCTTCCTGTGGCTGAGAGCAACTCTCCCCAGATTAAGATTCGACCAGCTCATGAATCTCGGCTGGAAAGTACTCATTCCGATCGCACTCGCCAACCTGCTGATCACCAGCATCGTTGTGTATGCGATCAGGAACTAGAGGTGAATCATGAAGAACGTATTTGAAACAATCTTTTTCACGGAGATTCTTCAGGGTCTCGGAATAACTCTGAGCCACATGTTCAAGAAACCCGTGACATACAGATACCCCTTCGAGGCGACACCCATTCAGGATCGTTTCAGAGGTATACAGTATATTAAGACACACGCCGACGGACGCACAAAATGCGTCGGCTGCTACCTGTGCCAGAAAGTGTGCCCTTCCGAGTGCATACACATTGAAACAGACTGCGGACCTAACGGCGAAAGGCTTATAAGAAAATATGAGCTTGATCTTTCCAGATGTATCTACTGCGGATACTGCGAAGAGGTCTGCCCCGTTGACGCCATCCACATGGGCTGGGAGTGGAACACGGTTGCTTCCGACAGAAGCGGCTATGTTATAAACATGAAAACCCTTTCCATGAACTACAAGGACAATTTGGAAGGCAACTGGAAAAACAAGCATCTTAAAAAGAAACTTGTGGAAGGAGTACAGCAATGAACGAAATCTTCATGAATGTAGGATTTTGGGTGCTGGGCATCACTGCCGTGGTCGCCTCCCTTTTCATGGTGACCAGAGAGAACCCTGTCCACTCCGCACTTTGGATGCTTCTGACCTTTTTTGCGGTGGCCGGCATATTTATTCAGCTTGATGCTGAATATATCGCTGCCATTCAGGTTATGGTATACGCGGGAGCGATTCTGGTTCTTTATATGTTTGTTGTGATGCTGCTCAACCCGAAATCAACAGGGTTTATCAAGGTGCCTGCAAAGGTTATCCTCGGCTCTGTGGTTGCTCTGGTTCTTTTCCTGCAGTTCGTCATGACTCTCATGGGAACAGGCGTTATCAAATCGGCTCAGATGAGCGGAATGAACCTTCCGGAAGGTCTTTCAAACGTGAAAGCCTTCGGAGCGGTCATGTTTACACAATATATCGTACCCTTTGAAGTGGCTTCAATCCTTCTGTTGGTTGCCATGATAGGCGCGATAGTAATAGCGAAAAAGGATTAAGGGGGTTAAGGATGCTGACTTTGGCACATTATCTTGTCCTTAGCGCAATAATCTTCAGCATCGGCGTTGCGGGTGTTCTGATACGCAGAAACCTCATCGTTATGTTTATGTCGCTGGAGCTTATGCTTAACGCGGTTAACATCAACCTCGCAGCCTTTTCAAGCTATCTTCAGCAGATGACAGGACAGATTTTCATCGTCTTCGTCATGGCTGTTGCCGCTGCGGAAGCCGCTGTCGGTCTGGCTCTGTTCATTTCACTGTTCAGAAACAAACAGACCATCAACGCTGATGAAATTAATACTATGAGAGGATAGAGGTAGGTTATGATCTTTGCAGTATTAACACTACTTGGACCGTTGGTTGCCTTTCTGATTAACGGACTTTTCGGAAGACGTTATATCAAGAATGCGGCACCGGCGGTTGCCATAGCGGGTGTTGGTGTGTCCTTCGTCTGCGCTCTTATACTGTTCTACCTTGTATCCACACAAGGTTTAACGGTAGACGGAACACTCTACACCTGGGTAATTGCGGGCAAACTCGAAGTTCCCTTCGGGATACTTGTAGACCCGCTGTCGTCCATAATGCTTATAGTTGTTACAACAATATCTCTGATGGTGCACATCTACTCCATGGGATACATGCACGGTGACAAAGGCTACTGGAGATTTTTCACATATCTTTCAGTATTCACCCTTTCAATGCTTGTGCTGGTGCTTGGAAACAACTTCATGATGCTCTTTGTGGGCTGGGAACTTGTGGGTCTGTCTTCATACCTGCTTATCGGTTTCTGGTTCTTCAAGAAGAGCGCTGCTGACGCTTGTAAGAAAGCCTTCGTAATGAACAGAATCGGCGACTTCGGTTTCTATGTGGGACTCCTTCTGGTTATCTTCACATTCAGAAGCCTTAACTACTCCGACGCTTTCAACGCTGAGGCTATCCACCATATCAAAGAGGTGACCTATACCGTATTCGGTATGGAGTTCTCCCTTATCGACCTTATGACCTTCGGACTGTTCTGCGGCGCGATGGGTAAATCTGCTCAGTTCCCGCTGCACACATGGCTGCCCGATGCGATGGAAGGTCCTACTCCCGTTTCAGCACTTATCCACGCGGCAACAATGGTTACCGCAGGGGTATATATGGTTGCACGCTGTAACGCTCTTTTTGCCGAAGCGCACATGACAAGCAGCTTTGTCATCTTCGCAGGTACAATGACAGCATTCCTCGGCGCATCCATCGGTCTTACACAGTACGACCTTAAAAGAATACTCGCTTACTCAACAGTGTCTCAGCTCGGTTACATGATCATGGCAACCGGTGTAGGCGCATATGTTTCAGCGATTTTCCACCTTTTCACACACGCGATGTTCAAAGGTCTGCTCTTCCTTTGCTCCGGTTCTGTTATGCACGCTATGCACGACAACCTCGACGTAAGGGTTATGGGCGGTCTTAAAAAGAAAATGCCGGTTACGCGCTGGACATACCTCATCGGTTGTATCGCAATCGCAGGTATTCCTCCGCTGGCAGGTTTCTGGTCAAAAGATGAGATCCTTGCATTCACTTTTGCAGGCGGTCACACAATATCATGGGGAATCGCAACTGCTGTTGCGGGTATGACAGCTTTCTACATGTTCAGAAGCTACTTCCTTGTGTTTGAAGGTGAACCCAGAGACCATCACCTGCACGACCATGCACACGAGTCACCCTGGACAATGGCAGGTCCCCTTGTGTTCCTCGCCATCCTTTCAGTGCTTGTCGGTATGGTATTCGGCTATCCCCTTGAGGCAGGTTACATCCATAAGTTCCTCGGACCGGTTCTGACTCCTGCACATGCTCACGAGCATCACATGAGCCACGCGACCGCACAGGCGCTTATGATACTTTCAATCGTTATCGCGGTTGCGGGTATTACAGTTGCATACCTGTTCTATGTGAAGTTCTATCCGGTACTTCCGGAGAAGACAGTGAAAACGTTCAAACCCGTTCACAAGTTCCTGCTTAACAAGTGGTACTTCGACGAGCTGTACGATTTCCTGTTCGTTCATCCCATAGTAATGCTTTCCAACGTTGTACTCTGGAGAGCTATAGACGTTAACGTCATAGACTTCATCGTAAACGCATTCGGACGTGTTCCGATGTGGTTCGGCGGAGTAATAAGATATGTGCAGACAGGACGCATCCAGACTTACATATTGACAATGGTTGTCGGTGTGATAGCGCTGGTGGCACTGTTCTACACTGTGTAAGGGGGACGGAAATATCATGCAACACATACTCAGCTTACTGATTTTCTTCCCGCTTGCGGCAGCACTGTTCATCCTGATTTTCTTCAGGAAGGGCAAAAGCTCCATGTGGGCAGCATTTATAGCCAGCGTTATCGAGTTTATCATCTCGATTCCGCTTATGGCAAACTTCGACAAAAACGAAGCAGGTATGCAGTTTGTTGAAAAAGCATGGTGGATAAAGTCCATCGGCGTACAGTATTTCCTGGGCGTCGACGGTATATCCATACTTATGATTTTCCTGACAACACTGCTTACAATGATAGCAATTCTGGGTTCATTCACATACATCCAGAAGAGACAGAAAGAGTTCTACATAGCGATGCTTGTTCTTGAAACAGGTATGATAGGTACTTTCCTTGCGCTCGACTTCTTCCTGTTCTATATCTTCTGGGAAGCGATGCTGATACCCATGTATCTGATAATCGGTGTATGGGGCGGAAAGCGCAGAGTTTACGCTGCGGTGAAGTTCTTCATATACACACTTGCCGGTTCAGTTCTGATGATGCTTGCAATCATCGCACTGTACTACACACACGGTCAGATCACAGGCAACTACACATTCGACATCCTGAAAATCACCGAGCAGTACGGAATGTACGGCAAGGGATTCCAGATGATAGTATTCGCGGTGTTCTTCCTCGGCTTTGCAATCAAAGTCCCGATGTTCCCCGTGCATACATGGCTTCCCGATGCACACGTTGAGGCACCTACAGCCGGTTCAGTTATTCTGGCGGGCGTACTGCTGAAAATGGGTACATACGGTATGCTCCGTTTCTGTCTGCCTATGACTCCTTACGCGGCAATCAAGCTGATGCCTGCTGTTGCGGTTCTTTCCGTAATTGCTATCATCTACGGTGCGCTTGTTGCGATGGTTCAGAAAGACATCAAGAAACTGGTAGCTTACTCATCGGTTTCACACATGGGTTTTGTAACCCTTGGTATCTATGCTCTTAATCAGGCGGGTATCGAAGGCGGTATCCTTCAGATGTTCAACCACGGTATCATCACCGGCGCGCTGTTCCTTCTGATAGGTCTGATTTATGAAAGAACCCATACAAGGGAGATAGCGGACTACGGCGGTATCGCTGCCAGCGTTCCCGTATACGCTACAATTTTCCTTATCTTTACAATGGCTTCTATAGGTCTTCCCTCAATGGGAGCCTTCATCGGTGAATTCCTTGTTCTTGTGGGCGCGTTTGAAGCGTTCTCCGACTGGGCTATTCTTGCTGCAATCGGCGTGATTTTCTCCGCCGTGTACATGCTGTGGATGTTCCAGAGGGTTCTTTATCAGAGCCTTAACAAGAGATGGGAAAACCTCGCCGATATGAACCTGAGAGAAGTAATCTACATATTCCCGCTGCTTATAATAGTGTTCTGGGTCGGTATGTACCCTGAGACATTCCAGTCTTATATGCACGCAAGTGTCGCAAAACTTGTTGAGCATATGAACACCGTTGCAGTGGCAATGCAGTAGGGGGCGTGAAATGCAGAACTTTATGATGAACCTGCAATCAATTTTTCCCGAAGTGCTGATGACCATCTTCGGTCTGATTCTGGTCGTGCTCGACGTTATGACCAAAAAAGAGAAGAAGTCCATGGTCGGCTACTTCGGTATAGCCTTCCTGCTTATAACCGCTCTTCTGACCAACCCTCAGGTGGGCGGCAAGTACCTTGGTTTCAACAACATGCTTATGTGGGATAACTTCTCATATGTGTTCTTTGTGATCTTCGCTCTTGCGTACACACTGACCACACTCGGCTCTGTTGAGTACCTTAAAGACAAAGGGATTCTGAAAGGCGAATTTTATACAATCATGTTCTTCAGCATACTTGGTATGATGTTCATGGTTTCCGCGTTCGACCTTACGATTTTCTATGTCGGTCTTGAGACCATGGCAATCGCAATGTATGTACTTGCAGGATTCAACAAGAATGAGATGCGTTCATCCGAGGCGGGAGTTAAATACTTCATCATCGGTGCTTTCTCTTCCGCAATGCTCCTGTTCGGTATGACATATGTTTACGGTGCTACCGGCACGCTTAACTATCTTCAGATATCTGAAGTGCTGAAAAGCGGACTGGTTGCCGACAATATGACCGTTAAGATAGGTCTCATCCTTATGCTTACCGGTTTTGCGTTCAAAATTTCCGCTGTTCCCTTCCACATGTGGGCACCCGATGTTTATCAGGGCGCACCCACACCCGCTGCGGGCTTCATGACCGTAGCACCCAAAGCAGCGGCTTTTGCGGCGCTTATCAGATTCGTTTACATAGCTCTTGAACCCGCGGCAGGACTTTGGGTCCCCCTTTTCTCAATCCTCGCGGTTCTTACAATGACATACGGTAACCTTGTGGCGCTTGCTCAGACAAACGTTAAGAGAATGCTGGCTTATTCCGCAATCTCCCACGCAGGTTATATGATGATCGGTCTGGTTGCCATGAATCCCGAAGGCTACAGAGCAATCGCCCTTTACTCTCTTATCTATGTGTTCATGAACATCGGCGCGTTCACGCTGCTCGGTATTCTGAAAAACAAAGGTATGGTCGAGGACGAGCGTCTGGAGAGCTTCGCTGGACTTGCCAAAAAGAACCCTCTGTATGCCCTCGGTATGCTGATATTCATGTTCTCTCTGGCGGGAATTCCTCCCCTTGCGGGCTTCATCGGTAAGTTCCAGATTTTCATGGCTGCTATGAAAGCCGACATGATCTGGCTGGCTGTTATCGGTGCTCTTAACTCAGCTCTTGCTTGCTACTACTACATGAGAGTCACAATCTACATGTACTTCAACGAGCCTGAGTATGAAGTTGAGGCAACTGTCGGACGTTCCGCATTCATCACCAGCTTTATCGGAGTTGTAATGGTTCTGTTCGTGGGATTCTTCCCCACAGCGTTCATCAACTTCGTAAGACACCTGCTGGTGTAAGGAGTTAAGATGGAAGCTACGGTTATTGAGGCACTGAACGAGGCGGCAAGGAAAGAGCAGCTTACGCTGAACTTTTATGAAAAACTTCTGGATATCGTTGCGGAGCTTAGTTCCAAAGAGATAATCAAGGAACTCATTGAGACGAAAAAGAAGTTCAAAAGCGTCATAGAAGAGGCGATAAAGTGTGACTGCCTTGAAAATCTTGGGCGTGACTCAAGCTGCAAGCTGAGAGATCTGGGCATTGGCAGAACAGGGCACCCGGAGGTTGTTACAAACACTCTGAACGTTCAGGAACTGCTGCTCATCGCCATCCGTCACGAAGACGCCAGTATGAAGTATTACGAGTCCATGGCAGAGAAATTCAAAGGGACTGAAGCTGGTGAAGCGTTTATGCGCCTTGCCTACGACGTTGCCTGCCATAAAAAGGATATCCAGTATATCTACGACGACATCGTAAATCTGGAAAATTAAAATAATCTTCCATAATATGAAAAGCCCGCTTTCAAAGCGGGCTTTTTTGTTATAGTATCCCCAAAACAATACAGGGTGTTTTATGGCAACATATATTATAGGCGCGGGCGTATATGCAAAGGCTGTGTATGACGCGGCTGTACTTAACGGGATACAGATTGACGGGCTTGCGGTTTCCGACACAAGATGCGCAGGCTTTAACCATATAAAGGTTATCAGCGAAGAGGAGATAGTAACGGATGACAGGGTTATCCTTGCTATCACTGACAACAGAATAAGAACACTTCTTTTCAACGAACTTAAAATGATAAAGGCAAAGGTTCTGCCCATTGTGCATCCTGCGGCATGGATATCGGATAACGCATCAATAGGCGAGGGCAGTGTTATCCTTGCAGGAACTATGATAAATCACTCGGCAGTATGCGGAAAGGCGTGCATAATCGGTACGCGTGCGGTGATTGAAAGCGACTGTATACTTGAATACGGCGTGAACGTTGGCGCGGGTGCCGTACTTGCGACCGGAGTCACTGTCGGCAGTGAAACAACCATTGGAGCAGGCGCAGTGATAGCCTCAAACGTTCGTATAGGCAGGGGCTGTGTGGTAAAAACCGGAGAGATAGTTCTTTCAAACCTTGCCGACGGAACAGGCGCTTAAAACTATCTGCATACGTAGTTGTATTTGACCGACAGGGAAACCGTCTGATCTGTCTTGTCCGGCTCGCTGACCTGTACGGCGGCTTTGCTGGCTCTTACAGCGCTGTATTCTCTTGCGGCAGGTACAAAGTCGTTATATTCAAGATTTATGTCCTTGGCGGTGCAGCGAAGCCCTGAGACTCTGGAATACTCCCTTGCTGTTCTGAGCACAGTTCTTATGGCATCTATCTTCATCTGTGAGCGCAGAGCGTCAAGCACCTTGCGTGAGACCGACCAGCGGATCTGCTTTGACGTAAGCATGTAGGCGCTGTCTGCCTCTGCTATGGTGAAAACGTTATTTACTACCGCTTCGTAAACCGGTGCGGAGTTGAACTTACAGTCAAAATCAAGAAACCCCATATAGCCGTCGGGTATCTGCTTACCGTCTGTATACTGATATTCAGGGGATATTCTGTATCCTGCGAAGGTGCAGATATCATTAGATTTCTTTACCGCTCCGGATATCTTCTCCATTGCTGCGGAAACCTCAGCGTAGTCTATGGATTTATACTGTACTGTCATTCCCGATTCCATTATGTCAGGTTTGGCTGAAGATGTAACCGTAACAGAGTCAGTTATCACCATAGGATCTTTAACCTTAACACGGGCAAAGGCTGTAGCCGAAACGAGTATCAGAGCAAGAACAAACAGTTTTTTCATGTTAGAATCCTGATATATAAGTTTTTCCGTCGAAAAGAAGAGGCTTGCCGTCAACCATTATATTTTGCATCCCGTTGGATTTTTCCGGCAGAACCTTCACGTCAAAGTTGGCTGTGCGCTGTGACAGCTTCGTTGGAGTATATCCGCCGTAATTATCCCGCATCATGATATAGAGGGGATAAGTACCGTTTTCGTAATACCTGAAATGGATTATGGAGGCTATGAAATCCGGTTTGCCGTCTTCGTTAAGGTCGGTTTCATAGACAGCTATATCAGATGGCAGAGGTTGAAACGGCTCTGATGAGAAAATTATTTTCAACTGTTCCGCAGGAGTCTGGAAGACGAAGCGCCACATATATTCCTGCAGGATCATGTCGTTAGATGTAACCTTTGCAATGGCAACGGGCGATTTATCTGCACCGCCGCATGAAACAGCAAAAAGTGCTGTGAGGCACAATAAAAAATATCTCATAATTACCTACTGTACGGAAATGTCGCCTTTGTCCAGCTCATCAAAAGCATCACCGGCGCGCTTGTGTGTCAGTTCATACTTGATCTTTTCAGCTCTTTTTGTCTGGTAGTCAAGTATTATGTCCTTTTCTATACAGCCTTGTGCAAAAGCTGTGCGCTGTTTTTTGTTATATTCCAGATTGGGAAACTGAATGTTCTGATTTACGAAAATATCCGCTTCCGGGTCGTTCTTGAACATGTAGACAAACTGTTTCTCTTTCGGGTCTTTAAGGTTAGAGAACTCGGAATAGATAACTGTTTCGATTATTTTGGAAAGTTCAGCGCGCATCTTTGCCGCTGTTGAATCCTTAACAGCGTCAACAGATTCAAGCCCGCCCTGTTTGAAGTCGTAAACGCAGACGGAGGAGCTGACATTCTTCATATACCAGTATGGCGCTCCGTCTATTTTTACGTTATTTGTCATAAGGACGTAGGTTTTGAAAAGATAGGTCGCAAGTGTTTTTACAATAGCCAGTGCAACAGCCTCAACCATGACGGTACTCCTTTAATGATACAAAATTATAGCATTGTAACAAATAAAAGGAAGTTAACTTTTCACATCCTCAACAGTTCCATAGTCACCGTCTGCTATGCGCCGTTTAATATGCTTTTTTACTATGTCGCGCTTGTAAGGCGGTATTCTGTCTATGAAGAGCACTCCCTCAAGGTGGTCAAGCTCGTGCTGGACAGCCCTTGCCAGAAAACCCTCGGCATCGAACTCTATCTCCTCTCCGGCAGGGTTGAGCGCCTTGACAGTTACCTTGCTGTATCTGCGTACAGGTTCGTATTCACCGGGGATGCTGAGGCATCCTTCTTCACCTGTCTGATCGCCTTCCGCAGAAGTTATCTCAGGGTTTATAAGGTGCAGAAGCGTGTCCGGCTGTTCGCCGGAAGTTGTATCTATAACCACAACTCTAAGGCTTACACCGACCTGCGGAGCAGCGAGTCCCACTCCTTTCTGATTATACATCGTCTCTGTCATATCGTTAAGCAGTTCTGAAATCTCAACATCTATATTTTCAACAGGCTGAGCCTTTTTTCTTAAAACGTCATCCGGAAAAGTATGAATTTTTCTTATCATTGTTCCTCCTGTTTAAGAGAATAGGTGAATTACGTATAAAATCAATAATTATGTTTATCGTCAAGAGAATACACTGTGAAATAAGAATACATTGCGCGTCTGAACGCCTCGCGCAGCTCCTCTTTCTCAATACCGTCTGCAAGAGCGTCCGCATACTGTTTCTCCCTTGGGGACATCTCTTTCTTCGGGATATGTATGTATGCTTCCGGCGCGGGTTTCTGTTTATAAAAGAAGCGAATACTGTCTGTCTGGATTCCCTTTTCTCGGAGACGTTGGAGAAACTCACCTTTAAGGAAGTTAAGCTCCGTGACCCAGTTTGAATCGTGCACTGCGATCTCCAGTACGCCGGCTTTCAGTTTCTGCACAGTCGTCATGCGGGCGATGACCTCGCCGCAGGAAGTTTCCCACGCGCGGGCAACGCGGGCGTAGTCCCGCATCTCCCTGCTGACTGTTGCCGAAAGAATCTCAGAAAGTCTCTTCACTCTCCTGCTCCATTTCGCGGATTATTTTTTCAAGGTGGTCGGTAAGCTCTTTGGTGCCTTCCTGCGCCATTGAGGAGAAACGGAAATATACAGTGCCCGGCAGTTCAGTCTGAAGGAACGCTTCAAACTCTGCAAGGTTCTCTTCATTGGGGGAGTCCATTTTAGATGAGCCGATAACCTCAATCTTTTCCGCAATGTCGCCTTCATATTTTTCAAGCTCATTGCGCAGAATTTTGTATCTTTCAACCATGGATTCGTCGGCGGAAGCGTCTATAAGATGAAGCAGCACTTTTGTGCGCTCGATGTGTTTGAGAAACTGTATGCCAAGCCCGATGCCGTCTGCAGCGCCTTCGATGAGTCCGGGCATGTCCGCGAGCACAAACGAGTTGCCGTAGTGTCCTTTCACAACGCCCAGATGTGGAGTCAGTGTTGTGAACGGATAGTCCGCAACTTTAGGTTTAGCAGCTGATACCGTTGATATAAAAGTTGATTTTCCGGCGTTGGGAAAGCCTATTATGCCCACGTCGGCGATAAGTTTAAGCTCCAGCGCGAGTTTAACGCTCTCGCCTTCAAAGCCGGGTTCGTGGCGGGTAGGTGCTCTGTGTGTGGGCGACATAAAGTTTGCGTTTCCGCGTCCGCCTTTTCCGCCTTTGGCAACAACAACCTGCTGACCGTTTTCTGTGAGGTCTGCAAGAATTTCACCGGTTTCAGCGTTTTTAACGATGGTTCCTGCGGGCACCTTTATTATCTGGTCAACGCCCCTCCGCCCGTGCATACCTTTGCCTTTGCCGTGCACACCGCGTTCAGCTTTGTAGTGGTACTGCTGGCGGATATCCATAAGGGTATGCTTCGAGTTGTCAGCCTGAAGGATGACGTTTCCTCCGTCGCCGCCGTTACCGCCGTCCGGTCCGCCTCTGGGAACGAAAGCCTCTCTGCGGAAGCTCATGCAGCCGTTGCCGCCATTGCCTGCAATTGCCATAATCTCGCATGTATCGATAAATTTCATGAAAAGACCTCTGATGTGTTGAAACTATAGGATTTGCGCTGAAAACTCAAGAAAAAAGCCCGCTGTTGTCAGCGGGCTTTGTTGTTATGCTCTTTCGGAGAGAATGTTAACGAATTTACCCTTGCTGCCTCTGTCCTGAAACTTGACGAAGCCGTCAGTCAGAGCGAAGAGTGTGTCGTCTTTGCCTATGCCAACGCCGATGCCGGGTTTAAACTTGGTGCCGCGCTGTCTGACGATGATGTTTCCTGCGATAACCACTTCACCGTCATATTTTTTAACGCCGAGGCGTTTGGAATTGGAGTCCCTTCCGTTTCTGGTCGATCCGCCAGCTTTCTTGTGAGCCATCTTACGCCTCCTTAGCCGACTTTGATGTCGGAGATTTTAAGTACGGTCAGGTGAGATCTGTGACCGAATCTTGATTTGTAATCTTTACGTCTTCTTCTTTTGAAAACGAGGACTTTATCATCCTTAACCTGATCTACAACTTTCGCAGTAACAACAGCTTTGGCAACGAAGGGTTTACCGATGTTGAGCTGTCCGTTTTCGCTGACTGCGAGGACATCGCTTATCTGGATGTCAGAGTCTACTTCAGCGTTGATGCTGTCAACCTTCAGCAGGTCGCCGGGTTTGACAGTATATTGTTTGCCGCCGCTCTTTATAATTGCGAACATTTTTCACATACCTCCACGAATCCTGTCTAAACAGGGAAATCAGTTATACATGCCATGCAATATTGTGTCAAGAAAAAATATAATGAAAATTTGCGGTGTCTGCGCCTTTGCCGCCGGATATGCTTCATTTTTTATTTTATATGCGGTTGACAAACAAGGCTTCGGCAGATATAATCACAGGCTTACGTTTAAAAGTATGCTAATACCTTAGTCTTTAAAAATAGAAAGGAGAGTTTTTAAAATGGCACAGCTCACTATGAGAAAGCCCAGCAACCTGAAACGCAAACGCGCACAGGG
Source organism: Seleniivibrio woodruffii (assembly GCF_029267515.1). GTDB lineage: Bacteria > Chrysiogenota > Deferribacteres > Deferribacterales > Geovibrionaceae > Seleniivibrio > Seleniivibrio woodruffii_A. The sequence goes on along the minus strand of NZ_JAJUIS010000001.1, from coordinate 41,234 downwards.
ATTCAGGGCAAGAATGAAAACCAAAGGCGGAAGAGCAGTCATCGCCAGAAGAAGGGCGAAAGGCCGCAAACGTCTCGCCGTTTAATGTCCGAACGCTTTCCTGGACAGGATCGCATAAGGGCAGCGCGGGATTTTGAAAGGGTCTTCAGACAGGGAAAAAAGAAACAGGGCAGATTCGTCTGTATCCACTATCTATATAATAAGGAAGACCGCACAAGGGTCGGTATCACCGTCAGCAAGAAAGTTGACAAGCGGGCGGTGGTCCGAAACCTGATCAAACGCCGACTGAGAGAGATTTTCCGCAAAAACCGACAGATATTTCCCTGCTGTCAAGACATAGTGCTGCGTGCATTGCCGGCATGTGCCAGCGCAGAATACGGTGAACTGAGAGATGAAGTTATCAGCCTTGCGGCAGATATTGGATTTAAGAAGACCGATAATATTTCTGATACGACTATATAAACTTTTCATCTCCCCCCTGCTCGGCAACAGATGCAGGTTCTACCCCTCCTGCTCGGACTATGCAGTGGAGGCGCTGCGTAAAAAAGGGCTTGTCAAGGGTACGCTCATGGCAGTGTGGCGTATCTTACGCTGTTCGCCCCTTTCAAAGGGCGGATACGACCCCGTTAAGTAAAAACAGGAAGACCCTCGGAGGATAATTCATAATGAATAAGAATTTAATTCTGGCTTTCGGTCTCAGCGCTCTGGTACTGATCGGTTTCCAGACCTTCTTCGCACCAAAAGCTCCCCCTGTGCAGAAAACAGAGCAGACCGAAAAAGCAAAAACACAGGAGCCTTCTGTCAAGCTCACTGTGGACAACACTCCGAAAGTTAAGGAAAAAGTTGTTACATTTGATGTTCAGACGCCAATCGCAAAATTCACCTTCAACCAGAACACAGGTAACATCAAAAGCGCTCAGGTGCTTGCCTATGAAGGCAAACCTCTTCAGGACATCATTTTCGACAGCAAAACAGACGACTCCCTATTCATAACCGTTCCCCTTGTAAACAGCTATAAACCCTCTAAAAAAGAGGATGCTGAAAACATCACCGTGACTTTTTCCGGTTCTCAGGGCGAAATGGTTGTGGACAAAACATATGTTATCAGCAAATCAAGCTATCTTGTCAGCGGCAGGGTTACTGTCAGCAACATCGGCGGAAAAACACTCGAAGTCCCCATCCGCATGGGTATGACAGGCGGTATCAATCAGGCTCTGCGCGAAGACAAATATACCTTCGGCGGACCGCTTATGTTCGACGGCAAGAAGCTGAGAACCGAAAAAGCAGAGAAACTGGACGAAACCGTCTCCTATGACAAACCCGTCTGGATAGGTTACACATCGAAATATTATCTGGCGGCTATAACAAACTCGTTCACAAAAGGCGAGATTGTCCCCAGAAACAAAACGGCTGATATCTACGGCGACACCTCGGTTCAGGTTAACCCCGCATCAAGACAGGTTGTGGATTTCAACATCTACGTCGGTCCGAAGGAATACGAACTGCTTAAAGCCTACCACCTTAAACTTGAAAAAAGCATCGACTTCGGCATATTCGCTTTCATTGCAATCCCCATGCTCTATTTCCTGAATCTTATTTTCGGATACGTCCACAACTACGGTATAGCTATCATACTGCTCACCATAGTCGTTAAAGTGCTCACTTTGCCGCTTACTCACAAAAGTATGGTCAGTATGAAAAAAATGGGTTCACTGGCTCCCAAGATGAACGAACTGAAAGAGAAATTCAGTGCGGACAAAGAGAAGCTAAATCAGGCTATGATGGAACTCTACAAAAAAGAAGGCGTCAGCCCGCTTGGCGGATGCCTCCCCATGATACTCCAGATACCGATATTCTTCGCTCTTTATAAAACCCTGCTGCTCGCCATCGAGCTTCAGGGCGCGCCCTTTTTCGGCTGGATAGTTGACCTTTCCATGAAAGACCCATACTACATAACACCCATCATAATGGGCGCAACAATGTTTCTACAGCAGAAAATGACACCCAGCAGTGTGCAGGATCCCATTCAGCAGAAAGTTTTTATGCTGATGCCGCTTATTTTTACCTTCATGTTCCTTACATTTCCGGCGGGTCTGGTGGTATACTGGCTTACAAACAACGTGCTTTCAATAGCACAGCAGTACTACATCAACAAAAAGGCTGCTTAAAACGGAGACTGAATCTTTATGAAATATTTTGAAATAGAAGGGAAAACCGCAGAGGAAGCTGTTGCGAATTTCCTTTCGGAAAACAATATACCCAAGGATTTCATAACATATGAAACACTTGAGGCGGGCAGCAAGGGTTTTTTAGGCTTCGGCGGAAAAAACGCACTGGTCAAAATAAAATTTAACGACGTGGAGTTCTTCAAACGCAAGGGCAGACTTGTTCTGTCCGAACTTCTGGAGAGGGCGGGTTTTCACGAGATTACAATCGAAACCAAGTTCAGGCATCCCGACGTTATTTACAATATTATCTCTCCTGATTCGAAACTGCTTATAGGCAAAAATGCTCAGATGCTTGATGCTATGCAGTTTCTCCTTAACCGCATGGTGGGCTGGGACGACAATGAGGGAACGTTCATCGTTGACGTTGAAGACTACCGCGACAGAGTGGTTGAACAGCTTAAAGACAAGGCTATCAAACTGGCAAAAACGGTACGCAGAACCGGAAAGCCAATAAAAATGGCTCCCATGGTGACTATGGTGCGCAAGGAAATACACATTGCGCTCAAACAGATAAAAGGAATCAGCACGGTGAGCAAAGGCGAGGGGCATCTTAAAGAGATACTCATCGTACCCGAACGCAAAGGCGGAGCACCCAGAGATGGCGGCAGACGTCCTTTCCGTCCCAGAAATGACAACCGTGACAACAATAATTCAACCCCGGAAGCTCCTAAAGAGGATGCAGAGGGAACACAGGAAGATTAACTATGGTTAAATTACTTCTATTCATTCTCATTGCGTTTGTAGCATTCAAACTTTTCCGTAAGCCGGAAGACCTGAAAAAGGTCAGGGAGGAGGCGGCGAAACCACTTGAAACGGCGGTGGATCCCATCACCGGAACCTATGTCAGCAAGGACACAGAGTTCAAGGTGAAGCTGTACGACAAGGTGTACTACTTCGACTCTAAAGATTCCATGGACAAGTTCATTGCCCAGAAAACCGGAGAAAACGATGAAACTGTTTCTTGATACTGCAAACGTTGACGAGATAAGAGAGGTTAAGGATCTCGGCATCCTTGACGGCGTTACCACAAACCCCTCTCTTATCGCGAAAGAGAAAAAAGACTTTAAAAAGACAGTGGCAGAGATATGCGACATAGTGTGCGGACCTGTCAGCGCAGAAGTTATTGCGCTGGACTGGGAAGGCATGGTGCGCGAAGGCAGGGAGCTTGCGGACATCAGCGAATATATCGTTGTAAAAGTTCCTTTCACAAAGGACGGTCTGAAAGCTACAAGTATCCTTTCGGGCGAAGGCATATCGGTTAACGTTACGCTGATATTCTCGGCAAATCAGGCTCTTCTGGCTTGCAAAGCGGGTGCAGCGTACATAAGCCCCTTTGCGGGTCGTCTGGATGACATAGGTCACGACGGTATCGACGTTGTGAGCCAGTGCCAGCAGCTTGTTGAGACCTACGGATTTGAAACAGAGGTTATCGCCGCAAGCATCAGAAGCACAGCGCATATGCTCCAGCTTCAGGAAGTGGGCGCGGATATCGCCACTATCCCTTATTCCGTTGTTATGCAGATGATGAAACATCCGCTGACAGACCTTGGGATAGAGAAGTTCCTTAAAGACTGGGAAAACGCAGTTAAATAGTATTGCCGCCTATATGCTTCGCATTACGGCGTCAGTTGCTTGGATTTAAGCATCAACAAGAGAATAGACCTTCCAAAGCCCTGCACATCCTGTGGGGCTTTTTTGTTGTCGTCATTGCGAGCGTTGCGAAGCAACCTGTGTTGTCGCCCTCCTTTGTCAAAACATTCGCCTTATTTTATGCGAATGTTTCTGTGCCGAGCTAGCTGAAAATGAGGGTTGGGGTGGATTTACATTTGAATTTTAGTATTGAAATTTCAAACAAGTGTAGTTACATTGTAATTACGGAGGATGAAATGGTAAAAAGCAGTACTGTGCAGGTTCGGATGCCTGAGGATTTGAAACATGAGGTAAATGAAATTCTCGATACTATCGGTATGACTCCAAGCGAGGCGGTCTTGATTTATTATAAACAAATTGCATTAAATCATGGATTGCCTTTTGAGGTTAAGATACCTAATGCCGAAACAGCAGAAGCCATAAGAGAGGCGAGAGAGGGCAAAGGGATTACAAGATATTCTTCTGTAGACGACATGTTTAAGGATTTGAATAGTTGAAGGCTGTAATTGTCTCAGGCAGATTTAAAAGAGATTATAAAGCCTTTAAAAACAATGTAATTGTTGAAACCGATTTACGCGAGGTTATCGCTTTTCTTCAAAATGGGGAGGAACTTCCGCATAAATTCAAAGATCATTCTCTCATAGGTGAATTTCTTGGATGCAGAGACTGTCATTTACTCAATGATATTGTTCTGATTTATGAATGCAAAGATGAAGAAATAAAGTTAATGAGAATTGGCAACCACTCAAATGTCTTTAAACGGTAAGAAAATGGGCTTTTGCCCGTCTCTGCGAGCCGATGTCCATCGGCGCGGCAGTCTGTGTTTTTATCTTCTCGTCCTTCGCTTCAAAGCGACAATCGTTTGATAAATAAAAATAGTATAAGCAATGTAAATAAGTAGCTTAGCCGTTTGATATGTTTTTTCAATGGACTCTTTTGAAAGGGATATTCATGCCAACGGCATCATTCATTACCTTTGGAAATGGGTGTGAAAAGTCAACTATTTGTTTGCATATCAGCCGCCGCCGACAAATCTGATAAGTTCTATCTTGTCGCCCTCTCTGGTGAATGTGTCGTCGTATGTCGCCTTGTCCGGCAGGTCGCCGTTCAGCTCAACAACAACAGTCTCTTTTTTCATGTCGTATTTTGTTATCAGCTCGCTGATAGTATATGCTTTTTCAAGCTCAACAGCGTCGCCGTTAAGTGTTATCTTCATAATCATGCCTCCGTTTCGCCCAGAATCAGTCGCACTGCAAGGTTCGCCTGAATACCCGCCGCAATGACAACCCGTGTTGCCATCAGACCTCTACCCACAGCCGCTTCGGACGTAAAATCTCCTACAATATGCACGTTTTTTCCGGCTTTTACCACACGAAATTCTTTATAGCTGCCAAGCCCTGCGACACCGGAGGCGCCTATGACATAGGCATCGGGATAACAGTTTGCCGCCGCAGGTATCAGCATCGCCTTGTTTGCGGGGCTGTCGAACGCTTCGATAATCACGTCGCACCCGTCGAAAAGACCAGGAACATTTTCTTTTGTGATGTATAAATCGCGCGCGTCATATTCGATATATGGGTTAACGCGTTTCAGGTTCGCGAGAGTCGCCTCTGTCTTTTTCATCCCCAACTGGTCAATGTAATACTGCTGTCGGTTCAGGTTTGAAGGTTCTACGACATCAAAATCTATCAGCAGCAGACTGCCCACGCCCATCCGTGCGAGGTTCAGCGCTATGTTCGACCCTAGCCCGCCCAGTCCGCATACTGCTATACGGCATTTTGCCATTTTGTCGGCAACGTGCGGGGTGTGGCGTGAATAGATGAGTGTTTTCATCTCCTCTTCCGTCGGCACCTCACCGCGCTTTATAAGCGAGAGGGTGTCGCCGTCGTGCAGAACGCTCTCTCTGCCTGCTATGAAGCCGTTATGGATTATTATATCCGCGTCTGGTTTAACTAAATCCGCTCCGTCCCCTGAAAGGGCGCCATCAGCCAGAAAAAATTCATTGCCGTTGATATGTATCTTCATTTAAAACTACGTCTCCGGATTTTTTCAGCAGAATCATATTTCTGCAATCTCTGTCGTTATTATATAGAATATGTAACCGTTTGTCATCATCGCAATCGTAAGTATTGCTTCTGGTGTGAAAAACCGCTTTACAGTCTGCCCGTGTCTCGTTAACGCATACGCCGCCGTAGTTCGCGCTTTCATTGGCAATTTTTATCAGATAATTCTCCCCGTTGTAGATAATTATAGTGCCCGTGTCCGCTTTCGAAATACCCATATCGGTGAGAAAAGGCACGAATTTATACTTGAAATCGCCATATGTGCCTTTGTAAAAGATATGTACCTTGCCATCGAGTATCAGAAACGCTTTGGAACGTTTATAACCCATGAAGTAAGCGCCTTTACGGACGTTCTTTTGAGTTTCCACCGCCTTTTCAGATTTTGAAACTGTGGTTTCAACAGCGCGGGGCGCATTTTCCGCAGGAAGATAGGGAAGCATAAGGAGCACTGCCGCAGCGAGTACTCTGCGTTTCACAAGGGTGTAAAGCAGGAAAAGAATCATAAACGCAATCACATATTTGTCCGGTTTATACACCTGATAGAAGAAATCTGAATGGTCAGAGAAAAATTTCACCACCAGCATGTGCACATCTTCAAGGAACAGCAGAGGAGCCAGAGAATGTTCGGGGAAGAAGCAGTACAGCCCGAAGACAGCCATTTGCAAAGCCACAACAGGTGACAGAACTATGGTTGATATCACGGACGACACGTTGAACATACCGAATACGGCGGCAGCGGCGGGCATAATGAATGCAGATGCCGCAAGTCCGACGGCGACTGATGCCAGAAGGTTATTACGGATATCGGGCAGATATACCAGCCCAAGAACTGCGGAGAACGAAAGTATGAACGAAATATCCCCAAGAAGCGAAGGTGTTAGGAGAACGAACATGCCAGCGGCGAACAGGAGAAGTTTGCCCGTGTCCGTGCGGTAATCCAGCAGTTTTGCAGTCATTATGAAGAATCCGAACAGAGCCGCACGGCACACTGTAACGGTGAATCCGGTGAGCGGCATGAGCAGCAGCATTGAGAGTATCATAGGAATGAGACGCAGTTTCGAGGGCAGAAACCCGAACAGAAAATAGAGCATCCCCGCCAGCACCGCAACGTGCATACCGGAAACGGAGAGCAGGTGCCCAAGTCCTGTGACAAGGAAAAGGTCGTTCATGGTCTGCGGAATGTACCGTCTGTCGCCAAGGGTGAGCGCCTGTGTCAGGGTCAGCCTGCCTCCTGTGGAGTAATAGAGGCTGTCCGACAGCTCTTCACGTTTGAGCAGAATTGACTTGATGAATGTTACAGAGGTCTTTTTGTCTATGTGTTCGGCGATATAGTATCCCGCTGAAAAGCGTCCCTCTTTCAGAAACGAGTATGTTTTTTTGCGGAACTCGCCTGAAAGTACGTCTCCGGGCTGTAAACCTGCAGGAGCCAGCAGGGAACCCCATGTGGTTTTATAAAGCCAATTATCACCTTCAGGTTTCTTTATTTCGGTGATCAGGAGATGCCCCGCCAGAAAATATGCTGAAACAGCGGTGAAAAGCCCTATGATAATTCCTGTTTTGCGCCCTATGAACACTGCGGGCAGAAGAAATGCAGAAATCAGCATCGCCTTTTCCGAAGGATAGAATATCACTGCGGAAAGCACCGAAAGAATGAAGAAACTCTCTGTTTTAAACTTAAATTGTTGCCATAACAGGATTATCTTTTTCAGCATCGTATATTTTAGCACAATTTACTGTTCACATCCCAGCACTGATTTGATACAATATTTTATTCATAAAATTTGATTCAGAGGTATCAATGTCCCAGAATAAAGAGTTTGTCCACCTCCACCTGCACACCCAGTATTCACTGCTGGACGGTGCCATAATCGTGGGCGACCTTATGAAGAAGATAAAGAGCAACGGAACGACACCCATTGTCGGCATTTCCGACCACGGAACCATGCACGGAATAGTGGATTTCTATAAACAGGCGCTTGCCAACGACATCAAACCAATCCTCGGCTGCGAGGTATACGTTGCTCCGGATAAACGTTCCAACACGTCATATGAAAAAGGGCAGGACAGGAACTATCACCTTGTTTTACAGGCAAAAAACAACAAGGGACTTTCAAACCTGCAAAAGCTGGTTTCCCTTGCACAATTTGAGGGCTTTCACTATAAACCGCGTATAGATAAAGAGATTCTTGCACAATATTCTGAAGGGCTGATTGGTCTTTCCGCATGTCTGGCGGGAGAGATACCCCGAAAGCTCATGCGCGACAGATATGACGAGGCGCTCGCTGCCGCAATGGAGTACAGGGATATCCTCGGTAAGGACGATTTTTTCCTTGAGATACAGGAGAACGGTATCGAGGAACAGCTCATGGTGAACCGCCAGATAATCAAGATGTCGCAGGAAACGGGCATTCCGCTGGTGGCGACCAACGACTGCCACTACCTTAACAAGGGAGACCACCTGAGCCATCAGGTACTAATCTGCATCCAGACACAGTCCACTCTGAACAGTCCCAACAGGTTTGAAATCCACTCCGACCAGCTCTGGGTGAAAAGCCCCGAAGAGATGTGGGAAGCATTCGGCGAGGTGCCTTCCGCTCTGACAAACACAATGGCGATCGCAGAGCGCTGCAACACGTCCATAGAGTTCGGACACCTCCACCTTCCTGAATATGAGGTACCGGAGGGTTTCAACACGATTGCGGACTATCTGACCCACCTTGCCCGCAACGGTCTGGTAAAAAAACTCGCTAAAATTCCTTCCGAAAAGCACGAGATGTATCATAAAAGGCTGAAAGACGAGCTTGAAGTCATTATCAGCAAGCACTTCGACGGCTATTTCCTCATAGTTTGGGACTTCATCAACCATGCCCACACCATCGGTGTTCCGGTTGGACCAGGAAGAGGTTCGGGTGCGGGTTCTCTTGTTGCATATTCACTGGGTATCACGGATATCGACCCTATCAGGTTCAATCTGCTTTTCGAGCGTTTCCTTAACCCCGAAAGAGCGTCCATGCCCGACTTTGATATCGATTTCTGCGTAAGAGGGCGTGAAGAGGTGATAAAGTACGTCCGCCGTAAATACGGCGACGACAGGGTTTCGCAGATAATAACATTCGGCAAGCTGCTCGGCAGAAGCACAATCCGCGACGTTGGGCGCGTGCTTGAGGTGCCGTTGAAAGACGTGGACAAGCTGGCAAAGGCGCTGCCTTCCGATCCGGGAATGACGTTGCGCAAGGCTCTGGAAAAAGACCCCAGCCTGAACGATAATTTCAAAGAGGTCGAGCACGGCGAGGATATTCTTCACCATGCCGTCAAACTGGAGGGGCTAGTCCGCAACACGGGTATGCACGCCGCCGGCGTCGTTATCTCCGACAAACCCCTGAACGAGTATGTTCCGCTCTGCAAAGGACAGAACGACGAGGTTATCACCCAGTTTGAAAAGGATACTCTGGAAGCTGTGGGGCTGGTTAAGTTCGACTTTCTCGGTCTTAATAACCTCACAATCATAGACGAAGCGCTCAAGCGCATTAAAGAGAACAGAGGCGAGGATCTGGACATATCCAGAATTCCGCTGGACGATAAAAAGGTATACGATCTGCTCTGCCGCGGCGACACCACTGGCGTTTTCCAGCTGGAAAGCTCCGGCATGAAAAACCTTCTGAAAAAGCTGAAACCGGAGGAGTTTGAGGACATCATAGCCCTTGTTGCTCTCTACCGTCCGGGTCCCATGGAATCGGGGATGCTTGATTCGTTCGTAAAACGAAAATGGGGCGAAGAGGAGATAGACTACATCTTCCCTGAGCTTACCGAGATATTAAAAGAAACCCGCGGAGTCGTTATCTATCAGGAACAGGTCATGCAGATAGCCCAGATTGTCGGAGGCTATTCGCTTGGTTCGGCGGACAACCTGCGCCGCGCCATGGGAAAAAAGAAGGCTTCGGAGATGGAGAAGCAGAAGGAGTTCTTCCTTCATGGCGATGGGAAAACAATTCCCGGCGCAAAAAAAATGGGCTTCGACATGGTTATGGCGGAAGATCTGTTCGACAAGCTGGCTAAATTCGCCGGATACGGCTTTAACAAGTCGCACTCTGCAGCATATGCACTGGTTTCTTATCAGACTGCTTATCTGAAAGCGAACTATCCTGTGGAATACATGGCGGCGATACTTTCGTGTGAGATAGACAAGGGCGAGAAGATAGTCACCTTTACGGAAGAGTGCAAAAGTATGGGTATTGAGGTACATCCGCCGGATATCAACAAATCCGGTGCATCGTTCGTCATCGACGGCAACACCATCCGTTTCGGACTGGGGGCTATCAAAAACGTCGGCATGAACGCCATTGAAGCGGCACTGAAAGTGCGTGAAGAGGGCGGCGAATTTAAAAATATATACGATTACTGTGCGCGGGTAGACCTGCGCCTGAGCAATAAGAAAGTGCTGGAATCCCTTGTTAAGGCTGGAGCATTCGACAGCACGGGTAAAAACCGCAGACAGAATCTGCAGGTGCTGGAAAAGGCTCTGGAAGAGGGACAGCGCAAACAGAAGATGGAGCAGCAGGGGATAATCTCTCTGGAAGCCTTCCTTGAGGATGAATCGGAGACCGGAGGAGAAAGCGATTATTTCCCCGATGTGACAGAGATGCCGGAGAACGAGCTTCTGAAAATGGAGAAGGAGGTTCTGGATTTCTATATATCAAATCACCCTCTCGCCGTTTACCATAATATACTCAAGACCTTCGCTGTTCCGCTGGCAGAGCTTAGAACCCCTGAAGCGTCGGGACAGTACGTCGTCGGAGGGCTTGTTAAAGCCATAAAGAATATCTTTACCAAAAAAGGTGACAAGATGGCTTTCGTAACTCTTGAAGACATGGACGGCGAGCTTGACGTAGTTGTGTTTCCGAGGGTTTATGAAGAGAGCATAAGGCATCTTGTGGCGGATAAGATAGTCATAGTGGCTGGCAACGTCAATCATAAGGATGAGGAGACCACCATCCTTGCGGATGCCATTATGGACGTTCCGGAGGCTGTGGAGAAGCTCACCGAGCGGGTTACTGTCAAACTGACCAGCCTGGGGATGACCACGGAGATAATAAGCAAGCTGAAAACCATCATCAGAACACATAAAGGCGATGTTCCGGTTTCATTCTATCTGGAGCGCCCGAAAACTTTCGGCGTTTTTATCAACGCGGGCGAGGATTTCAGGATAAAGCCTGATTTCGAGTTTTATAAAGAGATAGACGATCTCATCGGCAAAGGAAGATATGAGATAAAATCCAAGGCATACGAACACAAAGAAAAGAAGAACGGATTCTATAAAAAGCGGACTGGTGATTCATGAAAAAGGCACTGACAATTGCAGGTTCCGATTCCGGCGGCGGGGCGGGTATTCAGGCGGATATAAAGTCCATGAGTGCAAACGGCGTGTTTGCCATGAGCGTTATAACGGCTGTTACCGCGCAGAACACTCTGGGCGTTCAGGGATACGTCGATATCCCTATCGAATACATTGAGATGCAGATAGATTCCATATTCGCAGATCTTTTGCCGGATGCCGTTAAAACCGGAATGCTTTCCAATCCCGAAACAGTCGCTTTGGTCGCCTATAAACTGGCTCAGTACCATGTGGACAATCTTGTGGTCGATCCGGTTATGATTGCCAAGGGCGGTTCGCCCCTCCTGCGTCAGGAGGCGGTGGAGAATATGAAGAGTCTGCTGTTTCCGCAGGCGCTGATTCTGACCCCTAATATCCCCGAAGCAGAGTTTATAACGGGCAAAAAGATCGTCAGCGGAGCGGATATGAAAGAGGTCTGTCTTGAAATTGCGGATATGGGTGTTCGCAACGTGCTTCTGAAAGGCGGGCACATGGGCAGCGAGGAAGCCAGCGACCTGCTTTACGCCGGAGAGGAGTTCCATACTTTTACAACACCAAGGATAAACACGAAAAATACTCACGGAACGGGATGCACCATGGCAAGCGCCATTGCGGCAGGACTTGCGAAGGGGCTTTCAGTGTACGATGCTGTCAAATCCGCAAAATGCTATATACAAAAGGCGATTGAGCACGCGGACGAACTTAATGTCGGTTCAGGTCACGGTCCTGTTGATCATTTCTGGATGATGAAGTGATTATTTCTGAATGCGTTCCGCGCATTTGCGAAGTGTCAGCGTGAGGTCTTCTTTAACGACGGGTTTTTTCAGATACTCAAAGATACCTATTTCTGAAGCCTTGTCTATGTACGGTTTTTCATTGAACGCGGTGGTTATGACTATTACAGCATCCGGATTCAGCTCAAGAATTTTTTTCGCCATTTCTATCCCGTCCATAACGGGCATCTGGATGTCGGTTATGACGATATCGGGACGATGGGCTTTGTATGTTTCAAACCCTTCATGCCCGTCTTTCGCTGTGAATATGGTGTCGAACCTCCTTTTAAGAAAGCGCATCAGACTTTCACGCACGCTGGTGTCGTCTTCAACGTGCATAATGGAAAGATTTTTCAGAAGTTCAACATCTTTGATATATTCTTCGTTCATATTTCCTCTTGCTTCGTATATTTTATACCCACACACTGATTCCCGCAATTAAAAATAAATTGATTTATATCAGGAAATTCCAAAAACAAGTGGAAATTGCGTACAGAACTTTATATATTTCGGATTGATGCACACAAACGGAGGTCATACATGAGTGATTGCAATTCAGAGAGTTCCTGTTCTTCCTGCTCTTCTGCGGCGGGATGCAACACGGACGAGAAGAAACAGCACGCCAAGAAAAGACTTGACGAAAGACTGAGCAAAATCAAATACAAGATCATGGTTATGAGCGGCAAGGGCGGCGTGGGTAAATCCACGGTGAGCGTAAGCCTCGCATCCGCTCTGCACGCGCTGGGCTACAGCGTTGGCATACTGGATGCGGATATTCACGGACCAAACGTGCCGAAGATGTTCGGAATGACCCAGAAGGGTGTTGTTTCCGGTGAGAACGGACTTGTTCCTTTCGAAGCGGCGGACGGACTGAAAGTTATGTCCGTTGCGTTCCTGCTGGAAAACGACGATGACGCCATCATCTGGCGGGCACCTGTTAAGCACGGCATGATAGAGCAGTTTGTTTCCGACGTGGACTGGGGCGAGCTTGATTTTATTATTATCGACCTGCCCCCCGGCACAGGCGACGAACCACTCAGTGTTGCACATATCATCGGCGGCGTTGACGGCGCTGTGATCGTTACAACCCCGCAGGAGGTTGCGCTTCTGGATTCCAGAAAGTCAGTTACCTTTGCACGCAAGCTGAACATACCGATCCTCGGCATTGTGGAAAACATGAGCGGTATGGTATGCCCCCATTGCGGCGAGACTGTCGATCTGTTCAAATCCGGCGGCGGTGAAAAAGCTGCAAGCGAAATGGACGTGAATTTCCTAGGCAAAGTGCCGATAGACCCCATGGTCGTTGTTCAGGGCGACAGCGGCAAGCCGTATGTTCTTGAGGTGAAAGACACCCCCACGGCTCTGGCATTCCGGAAAATCGCGGAAAATGTTGCGAAACAGACCATAGCGAAATAGATTTTAGTGGCGGGGCAGAGCCCCGCCTGCTATAAAGATACATATGAAACTGTTCATCATTTTCGGATCTTTTCTGATGTTCGTCGTTGCGCTGGTGCATCTGTACTGGAGCCTTGGCGGTACAATGTTCATTGAAAGGGCGCTGCCGGAGAAACCTGACGGCAGAAAACTCTTTAAACCCACCCGCGCAGGTACGGCCATTGTGGGCATAGTGCTTATCATAGTGTCCATGGCGGCTACGTCACCTTTTTATATTCACGATATACGCCTGCTCTATATTTTCAGGATAATTCTGATGTTCTTCTGTGTGGTGTTTTTCGTGCGTTTAGTGGGAGATTTCCGATATGTCGGACTTTTCCGCAAGGTGAGAAATACAGGATTTGCAGAATACGATATTCTGGTCTATACGCCCCTCAGCCTCGTCTTTTCCGTAACATGCGGACTATCCGCATATTTCTTTAATTCACTTGCCTGATAGATTGTAAAATTATATCCTTATTCCACAGGTGAACTATGGGATATAAAACACTTAAACACTGTCTGACCGACCTCGAAAAGCATGGACAGCTCAAAAGAATAGACGCTGAGATTGACCCTTATCTTGAAATGGGAGTTATCCAGAGAAAAGTTTACGGGGCGGGCGGTCCCGCTTTGCTTTTTACTAACGTTAAAGGATGCAGATTCCCCATGGCAGGCAACATCTTCGGCACCATGGAGCGGACAAAGTTCATCTTCCGCGATACGCTGGCAGCCATCGAAGCTATGGTGAAGGCGAAGACAGACCCCGCATTGCTGCTCAGAAACCCTTCGAAACTGCTGAAACTCCCTATGGCGGCAATGAATATTCTGCCCAAAACCGTGCACGATGCACCTGTCATGAAAAACCGCATTGATCTTAAAGAGCTTCCGCAACTTGTGGGCTGGCAGAAGGACGGGGGGGCGTTCATAACATTGCCTCAAGTGTATTCCGAATCGCCTGAAAAGACGGGCTACAGAAACAGCAATCTCGGTATGTACCGCGTGCAGATTTCCGGCAACGACTATCAGACGGATGAGGCGGGACTGCACTATCAACTCCACAGAGGGCTGGGGATACATCATACACAGGCACTGGCGAAGGGCGAACGGCTGAACGTAAACGTTTTCATAGGCGGCGCGCCTTCAATGACGATAGCCGCCGTTATGCCGCTGCCGGAAGGGATGCCGGAAATATCTTTTGCCGGAGCGCTGGGCGGGCATCGTATGCCGTTTTACAGACCGGAAAACGGCGCACCGGTATATGCGGAGGCTGATTTCGTTATCTGCGGATATATCGACGGCACACTTAAACCCGAAGGACCATTCGGCGACCACGTTGGCTATTACAGCCTTAAACACGACTTCCCCGTGATGAAGGTTACTGGAGTTTTCCACCGCGACGGGGCAATATTTCCGTTCACCACTGTGGGCAGACCGCCGCAGGAGGACACCAGCTTCGGCAACTTTATACATGAACTCACGGGTGAGCTTATCCCCGACGTTCTGCCGGGGGTGAAAGCCGTCCATGCGGTTGACGCTGCTGGAGTGCATCCGCTGCTGTTTGCCATCGGTTCCGAGCGCTATACTCCGTATCAGAAGCAGGATGAACCGAAAGAGATACTGACTCAGGCGAACGCCATTCTGGGGCAGGGGCAGCTCTCCCTTGCGAAATACCTTTTTATAACAAATTTTTCAGACGACCCGGAACTTGATATACATAATCCTGAGGCTTTTTTCAGACATGTGCTGGAGCGCGTTGACTGGCGCAGGGATATGCACTTCCAGACGTCCGTTACAATAGATACGCTGGACTATACAGGGCACGGGCTTAACAGGGGTTCTAAGGTCACTGTTGCCGTCTGTGGGGATAAAAAACGGATGCTTGCGGCAAAACTGCCGGAGAATATCAATCTGCCGGACGGTTTTGATATGCCGCGGGTTGTAATGGAGGGTGTGCTTGCAGTGCGTGCACCAAAGCATACGGCACCGAGAGGCGAATATGACGCTGCACTGCTGCGTTTCTGCGGGTCTTTCGACGCTGACAACCCTATAAACGGTTTTCCGCTCATCGTTCTGGCGGATGACAGCGAATTTACTTCGGCTGATATGGCAAATTTCCTCTGGATAGCGTTCACGAGGTCAAACCCCGCCAACGATGTTTACGGCATCGGTGCGTTTGAGCATGTGAAACATTTTGGATGCACTGGCTCGCTGGTAATAGATGCGCGGGTGAAGGCTTATCACCCCGAAGCCATGGAGATGGATGCGGATGTGATTAAAAAGGTCGAGGCGATGGCAGCGAAAGGCGGCGCCCTTGAAGGACTGTTTTAAATAAAAAAAAGCATCCGCAGCGGGATGCTTTTTCTGTTTATGCCTGGGACGGGAATCGAACCCGTACAATCGTAAAGATCGAGGGATTTTAAATCCCTTGCGTCTACCAATTCCGCCACCCAGGCGTGTATGTAAAATAATCGTGTTGGCTGGTTATGTTTCCGGCGTCTGCGGTATATATCAGTTTTATCTCTTCAGGTCAAACAAATATCACGGATTTATCGGTTTTGTCAGACGATGTGCCGACTACTGCGGCATCGGGATAGCCCTCTGCCTGCAACGCCTGCACCATTCTGTCGGCATCCTTTTCAGAAACGCCTATCAGGAGCCCGCCTGATGTCTGCGGGTCAAAATAAAGCATATGAGAGTTGTCCGGTGTTGCCTGAAAACCGCAGATATCCTTAACGAAATCCATTGTTCCGTATGCTCCTGCCGGAATGATGAACTGCGAAGCATATTCCTTTGCACCGTCCTGAGATGTAAAACGCTTACTATCAAACGTGATGGTTTTACCGGAACCGTTTGCCATCTCATATCCGTGTCCGGCAATGCCGAAGCCAGTCACGTCCGTACAGGCCGAAACGTCGAAACTGCGCAGAAGTTTTGAGGCGCTGCCGTTTGAAAGCAGCATGGTGTCAGTGACGGATTTTATATGCTCCGCCGATGCCATGCCTGCCTTTAATGCCGTCGTCACAAGACCTATGCCAAGTTTTTTTGTGTAAATGAGAACGTCTCCCGTCCTCAGTCCGTAATTTCTGTAAAAGCGCTTGTCCTCTATCACCCCTGTGACAGAGAAGCCCAGTTTTATTTCATTATCCGCTATTGTGTGTCCGCCGCAAAGTGCCGCGCCAGCCTTCGCACATTCGTCCGCTGCGCCCTGCATCATAGCCTGAATCATTGTTTTTTCCATTGCGCAGTTCAGCATGAAAACACTTAAAGCCGTTACAGGACGCCCGCCCATAGCGTAAACGTCACTTATTGAATTATTTGCGGAAATCCGCCCGAAAAGATACGGATCGTCCACAACGGGCGTGATAAAGTCAACTGTCTGCACCAGATAGGTTCCGTTTCCGAGGTCGAACACAGCGGCATCGTCACCCGTTTCGAACCCCACAAGGAGGTTTTCAGGGCGATAAAGTTTTAAACCTGAAAGTACTTCTGCCAGATCCCCCGGACCCGTCTTGGCTGCTCAGCCTGCGGCTTTTGCGTATTCAGTCAGACGTTTAATGTCCATCCTGTCCTCCAAAAATTTCCCATCCGTATGGAAATTTTCGATGTCGCTCCATATGGGCAAAGCCCGTATTTTGCTCGCGTTCCGTTCGCAAATCCGCCTGATGACGTATTTGCTCTTTCCACGGACTTCATCCTGAAGTCTTAACCATCTTAAATAAAAAAAGGCACGCCAGATCATAAAGTCAGCGTGCCTTTAATGTTGTCAGATGAAAATTATTTATGAAGCTCTTTGCAAGCCTGATAAATATATTTGAACAGTTCGGGAGTGTCGCCTTCATCAAGGCAAGAGAACGCAAGACGAAGGTCTGTGCTGCTTGCGGAGATTGTGCCTATTCCGTACTGGTTCAGCAGATAAACGCGCAGTTCCTCTGCGTCCACGTTTTTCAGTTTCAGACACATAAAGTAGCCTGAGTTGAAAGGATAAGGTGTGAACTCATCGGAGTAGTCATTTTCTTTAAGTACCTTTTTGAAGCTGAGAGCACGTCCCTTCATTATTTTCAGTTTCTCTGCGCGCTGCGCATCGAAAGCGGGGTCGTTCAGAGCTTTCAGAACGATAGACTGCGAGGGGTGCGGACAGTTTGATATCGTGCCTCTGATGAGACCTGTCAGCTTCTTCTCAAGAGCCGCCATCATACCTGATTGGTCGCCGCCCGCTGTTGCACCGAATGTTACGAAGCCTACACGGAAGCCCCATACGAAGTGTTCTTTTGTTGCGCCGTCCAGTTTGATGGGGAGCAGGTTTTTGCTGCGACCCACAAGGAGGCTGAACACTGATTCGGGGTAGATGTCGTCTTCATAGAACAGACCGAAGTATGCGTCGTCAGTGATAACGACAACCTTTGAGCCTGATTCAGCGATAGCTGTAAGTCCGTCGGCGATTGCGTGCGCCTCAGTCACTGTGGGCGCGTAGCCTGAAGGGTTGTTGGGGAAGTTGAGGATAACAACCACTTTGCCTTTTATGCGTGCGGTTTCTTTGCATTTTTCAAGGAGTGCCTCAACGTTGAAGCCGCCTTTGTCGTTGAATGTTGCGAAAGTAGCAATCTCTGCGCCGCCGATGGTGACGAAAGTAAGGCGGTAGTTACCCCAGAATTTGTCGGGCAGAACGAGAGTGTCGCCTTTTTCAAGGAACATATCGCCCATAAGTTTCAGACCATGGGTCAGGGCATTTGTAACGACGGGACTGCTCATCTGTTTCCCTGCGAGGGAGGGGCTGTCTTTAAGGATTTTCTCCGCCCATCTTTTTCTCAGCTCAGGTTTACCGGATGAAGGGGCATATGTGAAAAGATCGGACGGCTTCATGTCGTTGAAAGACTTGTAGACGCTGTCCAGATACATAGGTCCTGTTTTGTCCGTTGCAATACCGATCGTTACGTTGAATTTGTGCGCTTTTTCCTTTGCCTCGGCGGATTGTGTGATGATGCCTTTGGGCATGAAAAGGTTTTTTCCGAGGTCGGAAAGCATCTCAAGAACGATGGGGCTGTCTTTTGCAATTTGTTCATTAAGCTCTTTGGCTAATGGATTCATGATGATTATACCTCCGTTAAAAAAGGCAAAAGTACCATATTATACTTACTTGACTTTATTTTTGGAAGGCAAATGTTGTAATATTATACAGAGCCAGAAAAAAAGCGGAGGTAATTATGAGCCAGTCTATGCAGAAAGCGTTGAAAACAGCCTATGAGGCGGAAAAAGAAGGTATGAGAAACTACCTGAAATTCGCGAAGGACACAAGTGTTGTCAGCGGAAAGAATATGTTCATTCAGCTTGCTCTGGACGAGATAGACCATATGGAGATGATTGAGAAGTTTATGGAAAAAGCGCTCGCCGGAGAGGTTCTCACTCCTGTGAACGTTCCACCAGCAAGAATTTCCAAGTTTATGCCAAAGGTTTCCGATGCCTCCAGAACAAAAACCGAAAAATCATCCGTCGGCGATGAATCGGCGCTTAAAATTGCTCTTGCTCACGAAGAGAAAGCCCGTGATTTCTATAAAAACGAAGCCGAAAAGGCACATGACACTGAACTGAAAGCATTTTTCCTTAAACTTTCCGATGTTGAACAGAAACACCACGACATAATTCAGGCGGAACTGGACTTCATGCAGCAGGACGGATTCTGGTTTGACGCCATGGAGTTTTCTCTGGAAAAATAATTTGAAAAAATCTTCTGATAAGTAGTTGACAAAGGGGCAGGATATTGATATATTCTCCCCCTCGACAATCCCCGATAGCTCAATCGGCAGAGCAATTGACTGTTAATCAATAGGTTACTGGTTCAAGTCCAGTTCGGGGAGTTTAAGAAGGCCTTCATAACGAAGGCCTTTTTTGTTGTCCATTTTTAATCGATTTTCTCAGAAATTTTTCATGTCAGCACTATGTGAGCACGGGATTCATTGCCTGATTTACTGCGAACGCAATGCCAGAAAACACATCAGTTGGCATTTCCTGAATAGCAGAGTCCCTCCTGATTTAATCGTCTGAATTTTGCCGTCGCATTTCCAGTTGTAGAGGGTTTGAGGGGCTTTCCCAATTTGGGTTGCTGCGTCACTGAGTTTCAGACAAATTTCATCATATTTTTTGTATGGGCACTCATACTCTTCAGATTTATATCGGCACACAGTACAGTGGTGTTCAACGATTGCATTTTGATTAGACATCATAATCTCCAACATATCAGATAATTAGAGGGTTGTGACATCTCTGAGAAATTGATTAATTATCGTGTTGTATGAATTTGATTAGAAATTGTGTATTGGAACAAGGCTAGAAAAAGGGACAGAATAAAATTATCTATATGTTTGATGTGTATTATAATTTTGCGTGGTGATATTGTCTGATATTTTTTGTTTGCGCAAATCATGGTTGTACGCTGACAATACAAAATGATTCGCATTAAAGAACACCACCGAAACTGGGGTGCTTTGTTCGCTGTTAGGCGATTCCCCGCCGGAGCGGAGTTATATATTGAACATAGAGAGATACTCAGTGTCGGTGACGAACTGAGCATAAAAACATGCTCGGGAATATTATTGTAGTTCTATTATGTAATGTCAACAGTATTTTACCGATTTTTACTCGTTTAAACAAAAACAGAATTAACAGGTGTTAATTATTGTTGTTTAGAGTCGCAAGAAAATTGAAATGTTGCCTTGAAAATATGATTAACAAACTTTAATAATCTGATTAACGAGATTTAATTAAAAAATTAACGCTGTTAGCCACTATTATATACTTCGTATGTTTTCGCAGAATAGAGCGTAGCTCATCTTAAAAAATACAACAGTACAACCAGAAAAATAAGATATCGTCTGTGTCTGGTGATTTGTTCTCGTCTTCAATATCCTAATCACTGGATCTGAAATTTAAATATTAAAAACTGTGTAGTTCTGGCGTTGACCAATTCTGAGATTATCATTAATGCAACACAGTGTTATTAATTTAGTCTGCTTGCCCGACACTGACATTGTTTAAACGGGTGTATTCTGGCATATTGCTGTACTGTTCTGCATTATCCTGTTTTTTGACATGATTTGAATATGTTGAACCGTTGTAAATCAGGGTCATGCTTCCGCTACCATCTTTCATGGTCAGAGTTTTTACTTTCGTACCGTTTTCGTTTCTTGATTCAGTTATATCGTATTCATCTTCTGATATGCCGTTGAGTTCGATAATGGTGTCTTCTGTCACGCCTTCAACGATGTCGTTTCCGTCGCCTTTACTGTATTTAATAACGTCCTGAATCTTTTCATCTTTAAGGAAAATTGAGTGGTGA
This sequence comes from Seleniivibrio woodruffii, assembly GCF_029267515.1. Classification (GTDB taxonomy): domain Bacteria; phylum Chrysiogenota; class Deferribacteres; order Deferribacterales; family Geovibrionaceae; genus Seleniivibrio; species Seleniivibrio woodruffii_A. The sequence goes on along the minus strand of NZ_JAJUIS010000001.1, from coordinate 20,382 downwards.
AGTTTGATATAGTCGTCACCTGTACCGCCTGATATTATACCTGAAGCTGTTATAGTATCGTTTCCTGCTCCGCCATCTACGATGACATTGCTGGAGTGCTCAACAGTTATGACATCATCTCCGTCTCCGCCATCTACAATAACATTACTGGAATGTTGAACATTGATGATGTCGTCACCTTTACCGCCGTCTATTATTAAGTTTTCAGACGAAATGGCAGATGTCGTATCGTTCCCATCTCCATTGTTTATATTTACTGAATCTGATGAGTATAAGGTGGTTTTATCATTTCCGTCACCGCTATCGATAATAATGCTATTGGAATTACCTACTGTGATGATGTCGTTACCTTTACCACTTTTTATAGCAACTCCGCTTGATCCCGATGAAAAAACACGGTCATCTCCATTACCTGAATTAATAAGGACATTTTTAGACCTGATAACTCCGATACCGTCGTTGCCTCCGCCGCTATTGATAATGACATTGCTTGAATTATTTGCAAAAAGGCGGTCGCTGCCCTCTCCTGTGTTTGAGACAACGTTTTTACTGCCAAATATGTTAATCTCTTTTTTGCCTTTCGTCGCATTCAAAACAACATTGTCGCTATTAGAAACTGATATGCTCTGTTCCTTACCTTCATAGTAAACGTTTTCTGCATCACGTATTGATACGTGCTTGCCATCAGGGCTAATACTCAGCCATTCTCCTTTTTTCTTGAACTCGTCTGATATTTTTGCAGCCTGAGTGAGTGTTTCGGAGGATAAAGCCTGATTTTCAACATTATCGAATACAGTGCGAATAGCGCTCATGAAGCTGTTTTCGTTTGTAAATGAATCGAATATGCTCTTCTGGATATTGCCGAACATGTTGTATGTGGCTGACGTGCTTGATGTTGTGGGGACATATTTGTCGGTAGTTAATGCTTCAGGCGTTTTTTGATTGCCGGACTGGTTTACATTAAAGAAGCTGTAATTCTGGCTGTTGTTCACGCCTGAGATTATCATGCCACACCTCGATAAAGAACATACGTAAAATTAACCTGATATCCTTATCGTCCAATTGTGAAATTGCTTAACATAAATTATGAAGAAAATAAGGATAAGGCTTTTTCAAGCCTTATCCTTGGATCTGATATTTGTTTAGCCCAAAGAAACAGAGCTATAAACAAATGATTGGTTCTGAACTGTATTGTACGCCATGTTGTATTGATATGATGCGTTGCTGAGAGCATTTTCTCCAGATAAACCTACAAGCCCTTCAACTGCATCTATGAGATAATTCATATTTGCAACTTTAATTTCAAGGCTTGATGCAGGGTTTGATTCGTTATACCAAAACACTCTGTCTACCTGAGTATAGTTAAACTCAACATAGCCTGGGTTGTTATTATAGCTTGAACCACCGAAAGAAATAAACATGGTGTTTGTGGTGTTGTCATTTGCAAAAACCATATACCCGGCTTTTGATGCGTCCAGGCCTCTTATGAAAAGATAGTCTGCCGTGCCGCCAGTATCCGTAATTACATCGTTTCCGCTTGAAACCAATGCAAAATACTGATCATTGGCCGTGCCACCGTTGGCGGTATCATTTCCGGTATTTAGTACATAGGTGTTTGCTTCGTTGCCACCTGTAAGGATATCATCGCCGCCCTGTCCATCGAGATAGTCATTTCCGGCTCCACCTATGAGTACGTCATTTCCATCTCCACCATAAAGGGTATCGTTATCGTCTTTTCCGTAGAGTGTGTCGCTTCCGGCAGTGCAGTTGAAACCGGCGACGGTGACTCCACTGTCGTGAACTCAGGAACAATAGATGCGGGCAGTGAGGATAATGTTGCGATAGCTTTCGGCAATGGAGAGAACAGGCTTGTGATAGAGGGAAACTCTGTCATCATCGGCACTGTGACCGGAGGCACAGGCACGGATACTCTTGAACTGACAGGTTCTGGAACAGGGACTCTGGACACTGAACTGATAAGCGATACCGGAAAATATCAGAGTATTGAAACAGTGGAAAAGACCGGAGACGGGGTCTGGGAGATAACCGGAAATTCAGAGAACGTCAACTGGAGCGTATACGAAGGTTCTCTTTCAATCAACGGTTCGGTGAAAAACGTCGATGTTTTCGGCGGTACGCTCAGCGGTTCAGGTAATTACGGAGCTATAGTTGTAGATTCCGGAGGCGTGCTTGCCCCGGGCAATTCCATAGGAACAATGAACGTAACAGATGTGACATTTTCGTCAGGTTCTACTTTTGAAGTAGAGATAGATCCCGATGGAACAAACGACAAAGTGAATGCTACAGGAAGTGTGACTATAAACAGCGGATCCACAATCAACATTATTCCTGAAAACGGAACAAGTGATGGTTCCGATTACAATCCTTACACAAAATATACGATAATCAGTGCCGAGGGCGGTGTGAGCGGAACGTTTGATACTGTGACTGACGGTTTTGCGTTTCTCGACGTCTATCTGAAATACGAAACAGACAGCGTATATATGGAGCTTATGCGCAATAATATGGATTTTGTGAGTTATGCAAAAACAGTTAACCAGACAGGTGTTGCAAAAGCTGTGGAGTCGCTCGGCATAGACAGCCCTCTTTACAAGGCTGTTCTGCCACTGAGCGAGTCCGGAGTCAGTGATGCTTTTTCAATGCTTTCAGGTGAAGTTTACGCTTCCGCTCAGACAATGTTGCTCGAGGACAGCCGATTTGTAAGGGATGCGGTCTTGTCGCGCTCCCCTATACAGACGCAAAACTATATGTTCTGGTTCAATGTATTTGGTGCAGATGCGGACTGGGACGGCAACGACGGAACTTCAACACTCAGCCGCACGGTCGGCGGTCTGATGATCGGTGCTGAGAGAGAGATAACAGGTACTCTGAGTGCCGGTATTGTATTCGGTGCGAGCAACACAGACTATGACGTTGATTCGCTCTCTTCCTCCGGTTCAGTGAAAAGCTACTATCTTGGTTTTTATGGAGAAAAGCTGATAAGCGATATTTCACTCACCTTCGGTGCTGCATACGGATGGCATAGCATAGATACTGACAGAACAGTAAATTTCGGCAGTTTCAGTGAATATCAGGATTCTGATTATGATGCCGGCAGCTATCAGTTCTTCGGCGAGATAAGCTACGATATCAAAGATGGCAAGAGCAAAGTCACTCCGTTCCTCAACGCGGCATATGTTAATCTTGATGCTGACGGTTTCAGCGAAAACGGCGGCAGTTCCGCTCTCAGCGGAGATTCGTCTGATATGGATACCGTTTTTGCTACGGCGGGTCTTCGTTTGGAAACACAGGTTCCGGCTGGCAGTGTTAAACTGAAACCCAACGGCTCCGTGGGGCTTAAACACACTTTCGGAGACAGAACGCCTGAAACAAGTGTTGCCCTTGCCGGAGCGGATGCTTTTACAGCGGAGGGTACACCAGTTGCGCGCGATACTGTTGTTTTTGAACTTGGTCTGGACGGCAGTGTTTCAGACAGAACATCAGTGGGTGTGGCGTATAAGGGTAATTTTGCGGGGGAATCGACTGATCAGAGCATAAATGCGGATATTACAATAAGATTCTGATAAATATGGGGCGGCGAATCAACCGCCCCTGTTTTTCATATTAAAAGTTATTTGCCTATTTCCCTTTTTTCTGTATAAGGCGTTTGTTGAGAGCCTGTCTGGTGATGCCCAGCATGGCGGCGGCTTTGCTCTGGTTGCCCTTAACCCTTGCTATTGCCTGATCAATAAGAAGCGTTTCCATCTCTTTGAGCGACGGGAAGTAGCCGTCGTAGCTGAAAGAATTGTCGTATTTTGACCTGTCGGCAACAGGCATGATATTGTGTCTGTTCAGAAATCTGTTGATGCTCTGTTTATTTGTCTCTCTGTCGCGAAACATAAAAACGTAGTCCTGCACCAGCGCCTGAAGTTCACGCACGTTTCCGGGAAACCGATGATGTTTCAGAGAATTCATCAGGTGGTGGGGTACGTCGGGACCTTCACAGCCCATTTTTTCCAGCAGGGACCGGTAAAAATAATTGAAAAGCAGATCTATATCGTTCTTTCTTTCTCTCAGCGGCGGAATCTCTATGACGTGTGCCGAAAGCCTGTAAAAGAGGTCTTCGCGGAACGCTCCGGTCTCCACTTTTTTCCTCAGATTCGCGTTTGTAGCGGCGATAATTCTGGCTTCCGTTTTAAGAGGCGTATCGGAACCCAAAGGAGTGTATTCTCTGTTCTGCAATACCCGAAGCAGTTTTATCTGCGCCGATTCCGGCAGATCGCCTATTTCGTCCAGAAAAACAATTCCTTTGCCTGCGCTGCCAAGAAGTCCGGTTCTGTCCTTATTCGCTCCGGTAAAGGCTCCTTTGACGTGTCCGAATACCGCATCGTTGAACATGTTCTCGTCGTATGCCGATATGTTGACAGGTATGAAGCCTTCCTGATTTTTGCTGAAATTATAAAGGGTTTCTGCAACAAGTTCTTTTCCTGTACCCGTTTCTCCGGTTATAAGTACCGGAAAATCGCTTTCCGCAATGGAGAGGACGTACCGAATAACATCTTCCATAGCAGGAGACTGCGTGATTATCTTTGATTTGCACAGGTTGTTTTTTAAGCTGAGTTTCTCCAGTTCCTCTCTGGTTTTATTCAGCTCTTTTTTTATTCTGAATATATCGCTGCCTGTGGCAATACTGGCGAGGAACCTGTTCTTGTCTATTGGTTTGACGATATAGTCCTGTGCTCCGCTTTGTATGCAGCGCACGGCGGTATCTATGTCCTGCGTGGCGGAGATTATGAACACGGCAGTATCCTGATATTTTTTCCGTATCTCTTTAAGCACCTCTTCACCGTCATAATCCGGCATCCTGATGTCCAGAAATGCTACTGACGGTTCGAAGGTTGTCAGTTCGCTTATAAATTTTGCGGAGGAAGAGAAGAGCTTATAGTTCTTTATTTTATTCAGTTTAAAGAACAGTTCATAATACTGGAGCATCTCTTTTTCGTCGTCAACTATGACGATGGGGCATTTCTCAGGCATGGGCATACTTCGGGAATTTTATAGTTACAGTTGTGCCGATTGAAACCCGCGAACGTATGTTCAGGAATCCGCGATGTTCTTTTATAATGCTGTTGGCAATATAAAGCCCCAATCCGGTTCCTCCGTTCTGAAATTTTGTTGAAAAGAACGGATCCAGCAGTTTGCCAAGGTTTTCTTCGGCAATACCGACTCCTTCGTCTATTATCTCTATTATCTGATAGTTGGCATCATTATAACATTTGACTTCGAGCAGACAGTCAGTTGATTTTATCGCTTCGATGGAATTCATAAGGATATTCATGAAGACCTGTTCAAGTTTCTGCTGATTTCCGTAGATAAAGAAACTGTCGTCCGGAAAAGTGGCTTTAAAGCGCTTTGTGGCTTTGCGTATCTTGTGGCTGAGCAGCCTTACGGAGGTTTCCGCCGCCTCTTTCAGGCATATTTTCTGAAAGATGCTCACCCGTCCTGTGCGGGCATAACTTTTCAGGTCGTCCACAATGAGTTTTATCCTTTCCGCACCTTTCGCAATCCCGTCCACCAGTTCTCTCAGGTCGGTCTGAATTTCTTCTGCGCTCATGGGTTCTTCGCCGTCGTCCTCTTTTCTTCCCGTGAGGATATCAATATAGTCTGAAACAAGCGACGTGTTGAACATTATAAAGTTATTCGGATTATTTATCTCATGCGCCATGCAGGAAACCAGCGTGCCCAGAGCGGTGAGTTTGTTCGCGTGCATGAGGTGCTGCTGGAACATTTTTTTGGCTTCTTCCGCCTTGACCTGTTCCGTGACATCTCTTATCTCCATAAAGAAGTAGTCAGTATTGTCGAACGAGATTTTTTTGCCTTTAAAGTTGACGATGAAGGTGTCTCCTGCGAAGCTCTGCTGCTGTATCCTGCTGAGGCTGAAGCTGTCTTTGCCGTGGGCGCGCAGTTTCAGGATGTTTGAAACTTCGGTGCCTATGTATGTCACCAGAGTGCTTCCGGTACAGTTTTTCATATCCACCTTATATTTTTCCGCAAAAGCCCTGTTTGCCGCATAAATTTCGCATGTGGAGCACTTTACAATGACTCCGGGGTCGGATCTTTCGCTGAAGACCTTTGCAAAGCGCATTTCCGATTCCTCAAGAGAGTGTTGGGCTTTATAAAGGTTTGTCATATCGGATATAAACATCATTACGAGTTCGTTGTTGTACCATTTGCATTTTTCAGCGGAGACATGGAGAAATTTCTTTACACCCTTTAAATTCAGTTTAACGATATCGTGTTTCTCTCCTGCAAGGAGTTCCCCGATCATTTTGTTATTTATGCTGCCGCCGGAGATTTTCTCTATGCTGTCAAGGTTCGGCTCGGCTTTAAATATGTCAAAAAAAAGGTTGTTGTGTTTAACGATTCGTCCTGTCCTGTCGAGAAAAATGATTCCCATGGAACTGCTTTCCATGAGAATATTCATCATATTTGACTGGGCGGCTGTCTTTTCCACAAGGTTTATCTTGCTGTAGGCTCTGTCCAGAGCGGCGCTCAGCTCCTCTTTTGTGCAGTTATAGGAGACGTAGCCGAAGGACTGCTGGTCGAGTGTCTTGTCGAGAATCTGTTTAACGGATTCGTCCGTGACGTAAATCACGGGAATATTGTTATAGCTGTAAACCTGTTCGAGTATAAGCGATTCTCCGGTTTCCATGAGAAAGTCAATATCCAGAATAACTACGTCTGGTGCAATCTGCCGCATGGAGAGGACTGCGTCGGCTGGAGTGTGAACTATTTTAATTATATAATAGCCGTCTGAATATATCTTTTGTACAAAGTCGTAGGTGAGCGTATGTTCGCTCCTGGCAATCATCAGAATCTTCATTTTTAAGCACCGGACTGGGATTTCGTAAGAAATTAATCATATAAATTATATACTTAATTTTAGTGACACACATGTAAATGTCAACCAAATTTTCTCTTTTTTAAAAAAGTTTATTAACCGCAAATAATAAGAATGTTACAAACCGTCAAAAAACGATAGTTAGGTTGACAATTATCGTCTTGCGCTGACCATAATAAATTATTGGTAAATAAGCAAGGATAATGTGGCATACCTATTGCTTTTGATAGCTCCATGAAAGGTAAAAGAATACTTTTGATTGAAGATGAAGCGCTCTTTAGAACTGCGGTGCGCATAGTGATGACAAGGCGCGGATATGACGTGGTTGAGGCGGGCGACGGTGACGAGGGGATGCAGTGTATCATCAGCAGCATCCTTGAGGAAAACCCGTACAGCCTGATATTGCTCGACCTTATCATGCCCAAGGTTTCGGGGATAGACGTTATCGAATACCTCGTTGAGGAGAAGATCGAAACGCCTGTGCTGGTCATAACGAGTATGCTCGATTTCGACATCGAGTTTTTCTGCTCAAGGCTGAAAAATATTGCTGTCTTGCAGAAACCGTTCTCTTCCAAAGAGTTTTTCAGAAAATTGAGCGAAATGCTCGGGACTTTGAACGAGAGCGGAGGAAGACATGAACAGCAGAATATTTAAAGCTGCGGCGGCGCTGCTTGTGGTTGTACAGACGGTTGTCTGTTTTGCGGACGGCACAATTTTTCGTGCCGGCATTTGCGCAGTGTGCGGCATCATTATTCTTGTTCTGTTCCTTTCCGGTGCAAAAGCCGAAGCGGAAGAGGCGAGGAAGCAGGAACATGCTAATCATGAGGACTGCGCGGCAAAGCTGAAAGGTTCGTTCGTGCCTCTTACAAAAGCTCTGGATATAAGGGCGGAGCTTATAACCGTTCTTAAAAACCAGCTTCTGCGGGCAAACAGCGACAGCGAATCCGCACACAACGACATTGCGGGCAAATTCAATATGATAGTCTCCATGGCGGAGGAACAATCCAGCAGTGCCTCAAAAGCTATCGACAGCCTTACCGGTACAGGAAGCAGGGACGAGAATTTCATCGATAACAGCAAGGCTATCCTGTCCAAGGTTCTGAGCGAAATATCGGTCATCTACAGATATATAGATGAAACAAACAAAGAACTGGCGGTAGTTATAGAGGATATCGGGAATATAAGGGACACTGTGGAGAACGTTGAATACATCGCCGATCAGACAAACCTGCTCGCTCTGAACGCCGCCATAGAAGCGGCGAGGGCGGGGGACGCCGGGCGGGGTTTTGCCGTTGTTGCCGACGAAGTGCGCAAACTTGCGGAAAAATCAAACCAGTTCTCTCTGGAGATACGCAATATCATAGACGAGGTTTCCGGCAAGGTCGGAGACATCCGCGAGAAAACCGTTGAAAATGTCAGAAATATCAAAGAAATACACGACAGATCCGATTCGGAGATAACAAAGACGCTGAAGGTGCTTGATCAGTCGATGAGCAATTCAAGCCGGATAGTTGAACAGCTTACCTATACTTCGGCGGAGCTTGCAAACGAGATAGGCGGAATGGTAGTCGCCATGCAGTATCAGGATATAAACCGACAGCGGATAGAACACGTTATAGAGCCTCTGGATATGATAAGGGCGGATATGGAGAGCATCCGTTCCGCGCTGAACACTTTCAGGGGAGACGAATTACGGGTTGATGTCAGCAATATAGAGCACTACATCAAAGAACTTTACACAATGGAATCGGAACGGGAGGTTCACTCATCAAAGAAACCCGGCAGAACCGGGAATTTACATAGCGATGACAACGTGGAGTTGTTTTAGCGAGGTTTATTATGATTGAAATGCGAATGGAGAAGCAGGCGGACGGAAAAACGATACTTCACCTCAGCGGCGAACTGACAATATCCAACGTCAGACCGCTTTACGAGAGAGTATGTGAGGGACTCAAAGCACCGGAGGAACTTACTGTACATATCGGCAATGTGGACGCGATTGACTGCACATTTCTGCAGGTTCTTTGTACCGCCCACAGAGCCTATACGGCGAAAGGAAAGAGTTTTTGTGTGAAACTCGATGATTGCGGGATCATCGGGAAAGCAGGCTGGTCCGGCATAGCTCCCGGAAAAAAATGCGCGAAAGGGCTTTTCGGGACATGTTTTCTGATACAGGAGGGTGAGTAAGATGGCAAAGACTATTTTGACTGTGGACGATTCCGCAAGCATAAGACAAATGGTCAGATTTACGCTTGTTAAAGAGGGGTACGAGGTCATCGAGGCGTGCGACGGAAAGGACGCCCTCAGCAAACTTCAGTCGGGCGCGGCAAACATGGTCGTCACCGACCTTAACATGCCCAACATGGACGGCATAACGCTTATTAAGGAACTGCGGGCGAAGCCCCAGTATAAGTTTGTGCCCATCATAATGCTGACCACAGAGTCTCAGGATTCCAAAAAGGCGGAGGGCAAAGCGGCGGGCGCAACCGGATGGATAGTTAAGCCGTTTAAACCGGAACAGCTCGTTACCGTTGTTAAAAAGGTACTGGGGTAAAAGGCGATGTCAGCGGACATACACAGCGAGGCGTTCATTCAGGAGGCGCAGGAGCTTTTGCAGGAGCTGGAGGCTTCCCTGCTGGAGCTTGAGGACGATTCTGAAAACACCGAGCTGATAGCAAGGATATTCCGTGCCATGCACACCATAAAGGGTTCCGGCGCAATGTTCGGCTTCGAGAATATCGCTCATTTTGTCCACGATATAGAGACGGCATACGACATGGTGCGAAACGGCGAACTGCGCGTTTCAAAGCCCATGCTGGATTACTCGTTCAAATCGTGCGACGTGATAAAGCAGATGCTCGACGACAGCAGCGTAAGAGCCGAAAGCGGTGAAGCGCTTGAAATAATCACCTTTTTCAGGGGCTGCCGTAAAGACACGGGCGATGCGCAGAACACCGTCCCGGAGCATCAGGATGAGCCTGAACAGGGACCGGAGAGAACATACCGCATCAGGTTCGAGCCTTCGGAGAATATCTTTCTGACAGGGACAAACCCCGCGATGCTCCTTGAGGAGCTTCAAGCGATGGGAGAGAGCGAGATAATCACCCATATAACCAGAATACCCGAAATCGAAGAGCTCGACCCGGAGTGCTGTTATACCTTCTGGGACGTGATACTCACCACTTCCAAAACCGAGAACGATATCAGGGACGTTTTTATGTTTGTCGAGGATGAAAGCGTTCTTAAAATCGACGTTATCTATGAAAGCGGTCTGGATGAGGAAAATTACAGAAAACTGGGCGAAATTCTCGTTGAAAAGGGCGAAGTTTCTGCTGAAGACCTCGCCGCAATAATAAAAGAGAAGAAAATGATAGGCGAAATGCTCATTGAGAAGGGTCTGGTTGAACAGGACGCCGTTGTTTCCGCTCTTGAGGAACAGAAATACATAAAAAATCTGAAAGCGAAAAAAGCGGCGGCAGAGAACAACACCTCTCTGCGGGTGCCGTCTGAAAAGCTGGATTCGCTGGTTGACCTTGTGGGCGAACTGGTGACGGTTCAGGCAAGACTTAACCAGACGGCGGCATCCATGGGCGATTCAGGGCTTTCAAAGATAGCGGAGGATGTGGAACGTCTTGTCTGGGAGCTTCGCGACAACACAATGAGCATCAGGATGCTCCAGATAGGCACCACGTTCAGCAAATACAAAAGACTTGTCAGGGACCTTGCGAAGGATCTGGGCAAGGATATAGAGCTTGTCACAAAAGGCGAGGAGACCGAGCTTGACAAAACAGTCATTGAAAAGCTGGGCGACCCGCTGGTTCACCTTGTCCGCAACTCTGTTGACCACGGTATAGAACTTCCCGCAGACAGAATTGCCGCAGGAAAAAGCCCCAGAGGGAAGATTACCCTTTCGGCGGAACATTCAGGCGATTCGGTTCTTATCCGTATTACGGACGACGGCAAGGGACTGGACAAAAAAGTTCTCATGAAAAAGGCGGCTGAAAAAGGATTGATATCCGAAAACGCTGAACTCTCCTCAAAGGAGGCGTTCGAGCTTATCTTTCTTCCCGGATTTTCCACAGCTGCTGCGGTTTCAAACATTTCCGGCAGAGGCGTCGGCATGGACGTTGTTAAACGGAACATCGAGGCGCTCAGAGGCACCATCGAGATAGACAGCTCCATCGGCAAAGGAACGGAGATAACCCTGAAACTGCCGCTGACACTGGCTATTATAGACGGGCTTCTGGTTCGCATCGGCGAGCAGTTTTTCATAATCCCTCTGTCGATGGTCAACGAATGTATCGAGTTTAAGGAGTCTCTGCACAGAACGGAATCGGGCAGATGTATATTGAAAGTGCGCGATGACCTTATCCCGTATCTTAAACTCAGGAGCATTTTCTTCATCCCGGAGGAGGAACCTGAGATTCAGCAGATCGTTATCCTTGATATCGAAAACAACAGGATAGGTTTTGTTGTGGACAGCGTCATCGGCGACCACCAGACAGTGATAAAGTCGCTGGGTAAATCATTTAAAAAGGTTGAATGTATTTCCGGAGCGTCTGTCCTTGGCGACGGATCCATCGCTCTGATAATCGACGTCATGAAAATTTATAATAGTGTTGGATAATAAAGGTTTATTGGAGGTTACGATGTTTAAGAATCTTAAAGTCGGCACACAGATAGGACTTGGTTTTGCAATCGTTATGTTCATTTTGTTCATCGTCGCACTTGTTTCGTTTATCGGAATAAGCACCGCGGCCAGCGGCTTCAGCGAATACAGGCACGTCGCCAGAAGCTCCAATCTGGTGAGCAGTTTACAATCGAATATGTTCATGGTGCGCATGAACGTCAAGGATTTCATTGTCGGCGGAAAAAAGGAATCGGCTGACGGTTTTTACAAATATTCCGCAAACGTTGACGAATACCTTAAACAGAGCAAAGAGGAGATAACCGAATCCGGACCTGCTGAACTTATTTCAAGCATAGACGAGAATTTCGGTAAATATAAAGACGGTTTTTCAAAAATTGAGCAGGCGACAAACGCAAGACAGGTGAGTGTCAACAACATGGTGCAGCTCGGCAGCGATATGCGCCACCTGCTCACGGAAATGATGACCGCCGCGTATCAGTCAGGAGATGCCGAAACGGCTTATTATGCAGGAAGGATACAGGAGAACATCATGCTCGGCAGATACCGTGCGCTCGGTTTCATAAACGGCGCAACGAAAGAGGTTGAGCAGGATATCAGAACCTATTTTGAGACAAATATACCGTCTCTTATGAAATCAATGGACAGAAGCATAAAAAGCGCCGCACTCCGGTCTGAATATAACAACCTGTCCACTATGCTTGATAAATACAGAGAAAACTTCAACAAAGTTTCAGACTACAGCTTTGAAAAGGTCAGGCTGGAAAATGAAGTGCTCGCAGTTGTGGGCGCGCAGGTGATAAAAGATACAGACGCTGTGACGGCGCTTGCAGTTGAAAGACAGAACGCACTCGGCGCTGACATACAGAGCAGCAACACCAGAACCATCGTGCTCGTTTCCATAGTTGCGGTTATCGGTCTGGGTGTGGGTATAGTCTTCGCCCTTATCATTACAAAACTTGTCAAAGCGCCCCTTGGCGGCGAACCCAGAGATATGGCGGAGATAACCAAGCGCATCGCGCAGGGCGATCTGGACGTGACTTTTGAAGTGCAGAAGGGGCAGGCGCTCACAGGTCTTTACGGCGATCTGAAAAACATGGTTGATCAGCTCAGAACCATAGTTGCGGATGTTAAAAGTGCGTCCGACAACGTTGCGGCTGGCAGCAACGAACTCAGCTCCGCAGCGCAGGATATGTCACAGGGTGCAACGGAACAGGCGGCAAGTGCGGAAGAGGCTTCATCATCCATGGAGGAGATGGCTTCAAATATAAACCAGAACGCGGACAACGCCCTTCAGACAGAGAAGATAGCTCTTAAAGCATCTGCTGATGCGAAAGACGGCGGCGAGGCTGTGGAATCAACCGTAAAAGCCATGAAAGAGATAGCAGGCAAAATATCCATTATAGAAGAGATAGCGAGACAGACCAACCTTCTGGCGCTTAACGCTGCAATTGAGGCGGCGAGAGCCGGGGAACACGGAAAAGGTTTCGCTGTTGTTGCGTCCGAAGTGCGCAAACTTGCAGAGCGCAGTCAGGAAGCCGCAGGCGAGATAAGCGAGCTTTCATCCAGCAGCGTGAGCATAGCGGAGCGCGCCGGAGTTCTCCTTGCGCAGATACTCCCCGACATCCAGAAAACGGCTGAACTTGTTCAGGAGATAACAGCGGCAAGCAGCGAGATGCGCACCGGTTCCGACCAGATAAACACTGCAATCCAGCAGCTTGATCAGGTGATCCAGCGAAACGCAGGCGTTGCGGAAGAGATGGCAGCCACATCGGAAGAGCTTTCCGGTCAGGCGCTGTCTCTTCAACAGACAATGTCGTTCTTTAAAATGAATACCAACGGCGGCAGAAGACAGACCTCTGTCAGGTCACTGCCTTCGGCTTCACACATGCAGCCTAAACAGGCTCCGAAAGCCGGTACGGCTCCTACAGTTGTTTCCAGATTTAAAAAGGGCAGCGGCAAGCCAGCGCAAAACGAGGGAATAGTACTCGATATGACTGAGGATTCCGCCAAAGGCGACAAATACGACAGCGATTTCGAGAGCTATTAAGGAGCGGAACATGGCTGAAAATACTGCTGTTACATATGAAAACTGTCAGGTGCTGACATTCATTCTGGCAGATGAGGTATACGGAGTGGACATTATGTCCGTTCGCGAGGTGATGGACTACACCAACGTGACGAAAGTTCCCCAGACACCGGACTATATGGTCGGCGTAATAAACCTCAGAGGAAACGTCGTTCCTGTACTGGATTTAAGATGTAAATTCGGTATGGGAAAAACCGTTAAAACGGTTAACACATGCGTGATTATTGTCGAGGTGAGCATAGAGGATGAAACAACCATTCTCGGTGCACTTGCTGATTCGGTGCAGGAGGTTGTGGATTTTGAGGGTGCGAACATCGAAAGCGCCCCCAAGATGGGCACGCAGCTTAACACCGCATTCATAAAAGGAATGGCGAAAAAGGGCGACGGATTCGTCATTATCCTGAATATTGACGAAGTCTTCGCAACTGAGGACGTCGCCGGACTTACCGGGCAGAAGTCCGCCGAGAAGGAAAAACCTACGTTCTGATTTTAATTTCCGCCCTGCCTTCTGCAGGCGGGGCGGTTTTCGTTTCCATGCAGGGGTGGTTTTATGACATCGAATATTTTTTCTAAGAAACTGGAAGAGAAGGATTTTAACAGGCTTAAAACGTTCATAGAGAGTTCGTGCGGAATAAAACTTTCGGAGAATAAGAAAAGCATGGTGGAGGGCAGGCTCAGAAAGCGCATAAAGGCGCTGGGAATGGATGGCTACTCCGAATATGTGGATTTTGTTTTTGACGGCGGAAGAGACAGCATCGAACAGACGTACCTTATAGACGTCATAACTACCAATAAGACGGATTTTTTCAGAGAAAACAACCATTTCGAGATGATGAGCTCGAAGATTCTGCCCATGCTTTCAGAAAAAGGAGGGCTGGGACATCACAGACCTCTGCGTGTGTGGAGCTGCGCAAGCTCCACAGGAGAGGAGCCCTATACAATCGCTATGGTGCTGGCGGAATATTTCGGTGTTAACGGTAAATTCAGCATATTTGCCACCGACATAAACACCAGCGTGCTGAGTACGGCAAAACGGGCGATATACACAGAGGACAGAGCAAGGGACATCCCTTATGAGCTGAAAAAGAAATATCTTCTGCGCTCAAAAAATCCTGACGACAGACTCGTCAGATTCCGTCCGGAGATACGCAGCAAGGTAAAATTTGCACGGCTGAACCTGAAATCCTCCCACTACATGCTGCCGGAATCGGTAGATATCGTATTCTGCAGAAACGTGTTAATATACTTTGACATAAAGACTCAGGAAGAGATGCTGAACCGGATATGTTCGCACATGAACCCAGGCGGTTTCCTCTTCATGGGACATTCAGAGTCCATCCACGGGCTGCGGCTTCCTGTTAAAAGCTACGCCCCGACCATATATATAAGAGACTGAAAATGATTGACGATGCTTCCTGTAAATATCTGTTGCCGGGTGATTTGTTTTATTTTGACACTCCTGTTATGATCAACACGGTGCTTGGTTCCTGCGTGTCTGTAACCATGTTCGCAAGGTGCCAGATGCTTGGAATAATCTCCCACAGTATGCTCCCCGGACCCGACGTGCATCCGGGGGGCATTGCAAATTTCAAGTATACCGACAGTTCCCTGCTGCATATGGCGGATATCCTTAAAGAGAGGGGGATATATCCGGAAGAGGTAGAGGTGAAGGTGTTCGGCGGTTCGGACATGTTCTCAGTCACGAACGCATCTTTCAGTGTCGGACAGAAAAATATTGCCGCTGCTGTGTCTCTGCTGGAAAAGATGAGATTTAAGATAGTGGCGCAGGATACAGGCGGGCAGTTCACCAGAAAGCTGTATTTCTCTACGGAGACAGGAATAGTGTACGTCAGGAAAATATCTAAATTGCAGGTACTTTGATGGATAAAATAAACGTTATGGTGGTGGACGATTCGGCAGTTGTGAGGCAGGCGATGCAGGAGATACTGACCGGAGACCCGCATATCGGCGAGGTTGTCTGCTGTTCAGACCCGTTTGCCGCTGCCGCAAAACTTCAGACTTTTGTGCCCGATGTGATCATCCTTGACATCGAGATGCCCAGAATGGACGGTCTCTCTTTTCTGAAAAAGATAATGAGTCAGCACCCGATACCCGTTGTGATGTGCTCCAGCCTTGCCGAAAGCAATTCCGAAACGGGGCTGAAGGCTATGGAATACGGAGCGGTGGAGATAATCTGCAAACCCAGAATGGGAACGAAGGCATTCATAGAGGAATCACGCATACTCATTACCGATACGGTGAAGGCGGCGGCGAATGTGCAGGTTGGCAGGATAAGCCCGAAGAGGTTCGACGTTCAGCCGAAACTGAGCGCTGACGTGATGCTATCAGTGCCTAAAGACCACTCAATGATAAAGACCACGGAAAAGGTGATTCTGATAGGTGCGTCCACAGGCGGAACAGAGGCGCTTGCCGGTCTTTTGCAGGGGTTTGCGCCGGACTGCCCCGGAATAGTCATTGTTCAGCACATGCCGGAGAATTTCACGAAATCATTTGCAAACAGACTGGACTCCATATGCGCGGTTTCCGTTAAACAGGCGGACAACGGAGACACGGTTCTGCCGGGCAGGGTTCTTCTTGCGCCGGGGAACAAACACATGATGATAAAGCGGAGCGGTGCCCGATATTATGTCGAGATAAAGGACGGACCCCTCGTCAGCAGGCACAGACCGTCCGTTGATGTTCTTTTCCGCAGCGGTGCGCGCTATGTCGGCAAGAACGCTGTGGGCGTTATACTGACCGGAATGGGCGACGACGGCGCCAAAGGGATGCGGGAGCTGAAAGAGGCGGGAGCATATAATATTGCGCAGGACGAAAAGACCAGCGTGGTTTTCGGTATGCCAAAGGTCGCTATAGAAATGGGCGGTGTTGACAGCGTGCTTCCGCTTAAAGATATCGCCGCAGACGTTATCATCCACTGCCGTCGGCACAGTTAAGGTTCTTTTACCCAAACGGGTTTCATCCGGTTTTTTTTGTGTTAAGATACGGAAAGATAAAAACCGGAGACTCTTCATGCCCGCAGAAATCAGCGAATTTAAAAAACTCGACAAAGGCGACCTTGTGAAATGCCTCTTCACAATTAACAGGTGTCACAAGGTGAACGATGTAGAGAGTTTCCATGAACTGATAATGGATTTCGCATCATATATCGGTTTCAGATACGTTCTTTACTGCTATTCCATATCGACTTACGACAGCGGATACAAAATTAATATGGTAAACCTGTCAAATCCTGTGAAATGGATGCAGGAATACGACGAACAGGATTTCCTTGAGTGCGATCCTGTCCGCAGTGAGATGGAACGCAGGCTGAAAAACGGTGCCCGTCTGTCTTTCATCCGGTGGGACGCTTATGATGAAAAAGTGCCGCTTCAGGAGCAGAATGTTATTGACAGGAGAAAGCATTACGGGCTGGAATACGGCTGTTCTGTCTATGACGATTCAGAGAACAGGGATTTTGCATTTCTGATCTCTTTTGCCGATAAAAAACGCAAACCGGATGACAGAACGGAGATGATGTGCCGCCTGGTCGTGACACATCTCATGACGACTCGGAAAAGACTTGATATGCTGGTGCTTTTCAACAGTCTTACAAAAAAGGAGACTGCCATAGCCGAATGGCTTATGAAGGGCAAGACCAACTGGGAGATCGCGAAGATTCTCGGTATAAGCGAAAATACCGTCAAATTTCATATGAAGAACATTTTTGTGAAGCTCTGTGTTACCAACCGTCAGCAGGCGGTTAATGTTATACTTATTGCAAGATATCTCAGCAACTGAAGGGAGGTTGTTTATGTCGAAATTAAGGCTGGCAGCAGCGGTATGTCTGTCGTTTCTGCTGTTTTCGTGCGGCGGAGGTTACGGCGGCGGTTCATCCGACGATGAACTGCACATAGATTATTACCCGACAGAATGCAGCGAGGCGGCACAGACGGAATTCGTATATAACGCCATGCGCGACGTATATTTCTGGGCGGATGAGACGCCTGTTCTGGATTATACGGCTTTTTCGTCACAGTACGATCTGATGAATGCCATGAAATCCTCCAAAGACAGATTCAGCACCATATATAACCAGCAGGAGCTTGAGGACTACTACGCAGGTTCCGGTGTCGGGCTTGGGTTCAACGGAATAACTGATTCGACAGACCTTTATGTGAGAGCTGTTTATCCTGATTCGCCTGCGGATAAAGCCGGAATCAAGCGAGGCGACAGAATAGTAACCATGAACGGGTACACAGGATATCAGATAATCAACGACGATGCGGCGTATGACGCAGTGTACGGCAATGCCACTGTGGGAACTCAGGTAGAGGTTGTTTTTGAAGATGCGGCACATATTCAACACACCGCCACACTGGTTATGGCGGATTATTATGCCGATTCCGTGCTCGGTTATTCTGTCCTGACAAATAATTCGAGCGGCAAAAAGGTCGGATATATCATGTATAACTCTTTCAATGAGAATATATCCGATACAAACGAGGCGTTCACCGCATTTCAGAACGCAGGCGTGGATGAACTGGTGGTGGATCTGCGCTATAACGGCGGCGGACTTGTAAGCGCCGCACAGTATATCTCAAGTGTCATAGGGGGCAACAGCCTCAGCGGTGACGTGCTTCTGCAGATGGCTTACAACAGTATGCATCAGGACGCGAACAAGACATATAATTTTACCAGAACAAAATATGACCTTGACCCGGCAAAGATAGTTTTTCTGGTGACAGGTAACACAGCCTCCGCAAGCGAGCTTATGATAAACGGTCTCCTGCCTTTCAGAGACGTCTATATCATAGGCGACACCACCTACGGAAAGCCTGTGGGCAACAACTATATTCCCTATTGCGACAAATACCTTGCCGCGGTGACGTTTGAAAACCGGAACGCCCTGGGGACAGGTGATTATTACGACGGGATGGAGCCGGACTGTGTTAAGATTGAGGATCTCACCAGCCTTGGTACTTTCGGCGACAGAAACGAGAAATATCTTGCGGCGGCGATGAACTATCTTGAAACCGGAACATGCGTTTCCGAGCGTGGCGGAAAAGGTGAGATTCCGGTGCGCGATCTTGAAGTTCAGGCACCATGGGACAAAAAAATAATTAAATAAGGTTTTCAGAGCAAATTTCCTGTATTCAAAAGGCATTTTTTGCAGTATGTAGTAATTGTAAGTTTTATTACAATTACTACATATATAAAAGGAGATGCCTATGAAAGGTCCGTCACCAAAAATTGAAAAGATTTATCAGCAGGTTGTGGACAGAAACCCCGGCGAGACGGAGTTTCATCAGGCTGTCTGCGAGGTTCTGGACAGTCTTGGTCAGGTTATCCAGAAATATCCTAAATATGCCGACCACAAAATCATCGAGCGTATCTGCGAACCCGAACGCCAGATAATCTTCCGCGTTCCGTGGACAGACGACAAGGGAAACATCCATATCAACAGAGGTTTCAGAGTCGAGTTCAACTCTGCTCTCGGACCCTATAAGGGCGGTCTGCGCTTTCATGAGTCCGTTTATCTCGGCATCATAAAATTCCTCGGATTTGAACAGATATTCAAAAACGCCCTCACAGGTATGCCCATAGGCGGCGGCAAGGGCGGTTCCGATTTTAACCCCAAAGGCAGAACCGACTCTGAGATAATGAGATTCTGCCAGAGCTTCATGACTGAACTTTACAGACACCTCGGCGAATACACAGACGTTCCCGCAGGGGACATCGGCGTGGGCGGACGCGAGATAGGCTATATGTTCGGACAGTATAAAAGGATAACCAACCGCTACGAAGCGGGTGTGCTGACCGGAAAAGGGCTTTCATGGGGCGGTTCGCTTGTGCGCACTGAGGCGACAGGATATGGTGCCGTCTATTTTGTAAACGAAATGCTCAAAATGAAGAAACAGAGCTTCGAAGGTAAAACCTGCGTTGTTTCAGGTTCAGGCAACGTTGCCATCTATACAGTTGAAAAGATAAACCAACTCGGCGGTAAGGTTGTGGCTATGTCCGATTCAAACGGATATATTTTCGACAAACGCGGAATAGACCTCAACCTTGTAAAACAGCTTAAAGAGGTTGAGCGCCGCAGGATCAAGGACTACTGCGAATATCACAAAGGCGCATCATACATCGACGGCGGAAACATCTGGGAAGTTCCCTGTCAGGTTGCCATGCCGTCCGCAACACAGAACGAACTGGATGCCAAGGACGCGGAGATGCTTGTTAAAAACGGATGTATCGCTGTGGGCGAGGGCGCTAACATGCCCACAACACCCGAAGGCACAAAAGTGTTTCTCAGCGGCGGAGTCCTCTTCGGACCCGGAAAGGCTGCGAATGCAGGCGGTGTTGCGACATCCGCACTTGAGATGCAGCAGAACGCCAGCCGTGATTCGTGGAGCTTCGAGCATACCGAAAAACGTCTGCACGATATCATGGTGGGAATACACAAGGCATGTTACGAGCAGTCTGAAGAGTTCGGACAGCCCGGTAACTATATAATGGGAGCCAACATCGCTTCTTTCCGCAAGGTAGCGGATGCGATGATTTCTCTGGGACTCGTATAATAAAATAAAAAGGGCGGTCAACCGACCGCCCTCAGCTTGTTGACAAACCCCATGTAATTGCAAATACATGGGGTTTTTGTTATTGTATATAATGCTTAAAGAAACAGAAGACCAATTTGAAACGGAACTTTACCTGAATATTGATGATCTTGTCCCTCATGATCATCTT
>NZ_JAJUIS010000005.1 GCF_029267515.1 Seleniivibrio woodruffii | reverse complement strand
TTCTTCGGGGGTAAACTCACGTTCGCGCATGAACTCTCTCCTTTAAATTTAGTGTATACGAAAAAAAGCCCTTTAGCTATTCGCTAAGGGGCTTTTTATTAGTGTCCAAATTTAAGGATACAGTTCAAAGCGGGCTTTTTTCATTTTAGGTTATATATCCTGCAAATATGCACTTTTGTTCTTAATTAGTGATATTATCTTATATAGATATTATGACTAAAATCGGAAGGTGTCGTGTGGATATATTACTTATTAATTCACCCATTTTTCAAAATCAATCAGAAGATGATGACGATAATGTAATCCCTTCTCTAGGTCTAGCTTATATTGCATCAAGTCTGGAAGCGAAAGGCAATAAATGTGAAATATATAATGCGATAAAATTTGACTGTGATACAACGGTAGACTATATAAACAGCAAATCACCTAAATATGTTGGCATGAATGTATTCAGTATTAATTATGAGTTGGTTTGCAAGATTATTGAATCTATAAATCCAAATATTACTGTGATAGTTGGTGGTCCTGGAATTGCTTCATTATATAAATTTATACATGAAGTTCAAACCTCTAATATTGTCATAACTATTTCCGGAGATGGTGAAAAGATTGTTCCAGAAATTTTAGGATGTCAGAATCTTCTAAAACTTGGAATAAAAATTAGTGAGAATAGATTTCACATTATTGTAGATAAAGATAGTCAGTACTTTGTTAAGGATATTTCAGAAAGTCATATCGATAGAAAGTTTTTACCTGAAGAACCTCTAAAACATAATAAAAAAGGAATCAACGAGGCGTTTCTTGTTTCATCAAGAGGATGTGTACATGCCTGCGCATTTTGTACAGCATCTAGAAAACAAAATCCTTATTCTTTAAAGATTAGGTCAAGAAGTCAAGAAAGTATTATATCTGAAATCAACGATATCGTTAAAAAGTATGGTTCAGATGTCAACTGCATAAGAGTGCTAGACGATTTATTTTTACGAAATAAAACATCATTTCATGAGGCAATCGATATCTTTGATAAGTTTAAGCTTAAATGGAGGGCTATGGTTCATGTAAATGCATTAATGAATGTGAATGAAGAAATCCTTAAAAATTTGAAACAATGTGGTTGCTTTGAATTGGAAATGGGTATCGAATCAGGGTCTGATAGAGTTTTGAAAATGATAAACAAACATAAAAGTAAACAACGAATTATAGAGAAACTAACTTTATTGTTTGAGACTGGAATACAAGTTAAAGCATATTTTATTTTTGGTTTTCCTGATGAAACAATTGAAGAAATGGAAGAGACATATAAGCTTTGTATACTCTTAAATAATCTTGCCAAGAATCTCGGTTGTGGTTTTTCTATTAGTGCGTTCAAATTTAGATTGTATTATGGGACAGAATTATTTAATAATCTTTTTGCTGGAAAAAGCGATTATAGATTAGAGAATAAGTTTGATGCAAATCTTTCTGATAGAATAGGTAGAAGCCAATTTAATTTTTGGAATGGAAATTACTCTAACGCGGAAGATGATGATATTAATAATTATATAGAAAAAGTATTAGCATTAAACCACAAGGATGTGACATGAAATGCTGTTCTAAATGTTCGCTGACTATGGCGACGGAAGCCTGCCATAGTAGTGCCTATTTGATGTTCGTTGGATTATCTGGAAAAATTGAAAAAAATAAAATTCATTCCCCTTTGAGTAGTGAAACAAATTCCGGTCGCATCATCGATAAAATAGTTGAAAAGTTAAATGATCTAATTCCATATAAGACAAATTTGGTTAAATGTTCTCCTGTTGATGATTTAGGAAAAATGCGTTACCCAAGTGCAGAAGAAATGGAAAATTGTTATCCAAAATTAAATAATGAAATAACAATCCTTGACCCAAAAGTTGTGGTTTTATTGGGTTCACAAGTGAGTAAGTTTGTTCTTAATAAATTGGATTTGGGAAAAAAAGTGCTAGACGAAGCGGCATTTATAAAATGCCGCATTCATCAGAATAGATTGTTCATTTCGACTTATCATCCATCATATATGCAAATTTATAAGAATAAGCACATAGAAGCTTACGCCGAGCAAATTAGCAATGCAGCTAATAAGTTTGCATTTTAGAAAATATTTAATTGAACAGTCCTGAACTCAGGTATCTTTCGCCTGAATCAGGCAGTATCACTACTATATTCTTTCCTTCAAGACCCATAGCATCCGCGGCGTTTATAGCGGCGGCTACAGCGGCTCCCGAAGATATCCCGCAGATTATCCCTTCGTCCTTTGCCATCATCCTTGAATAATCAAGTGCAACAGCGTCGTCAACGGTTTCCATGCGGTCAAGGATTTTAAGGTCAAGTGTTTCGGGTATAAACCCTGCACCAATGCCCTGTATGCCGTGGGGGGCGGGTTTCAGCTTTTCGCCTTTAAGCGTCTGGCTGATTACGGGGCTTTTGGAAGGTTCCGCGCCCACCATTATTACGTTCTTTCCGGCGCGCTCTTTCAGAAATCTGCCGATTCCGGAAATTGTGCCGCCAGTTCCGATGGATGAAACAACCATATCGACACATCCGTCGGTGTCCCGGAGAATTTCGGGACCTGTGGTTCTCTCATGCACCAGAGGGTTGTATGGATTACGGAACTGATTGGCAAGATAGTATTTTTCGGGATTCTCGGCAAGCATCCTGTCGGCTTCTGCAACAGCTCCCGCCATGCCTTTTGCGCCGTCTGTAAGGATTAGTCTTGCTCCGAACGCCTTCATCATCATGCGCCTTTCAAGGCTCATGTTGTCAGGCATCACTATAACGACTTCATAGCCGAGGGCAGCCCCTGCAAACGCAAGCCCGATGCCTGTGTTTCCGCTGGTTGCTTCCAGAACGGACATCCCCGGTTTGATTTCGCCGTTTTTTATGGCTTCGTTAAAAATAAAAGCGCCCACTCTGCACTTAACGGAATAGGCAGGATTGCGCCCCTCAACCTTAACAAGAATGTTGTTCTTTTCGGAGCCTTTTATCTTGTTCAGCTTTACCAGAGGGGTTTCGCCGATGGCGAGCGTATTGTTTCCGAAAAACCTCATGCAACCCCGAATCCTTCTTCTTTTATAGCGGAAGATATGGAGGATTCATCCGTAGAATCGTTAAATTTAACAGTTACTGTACCTTTTTCCAGGTTTACGTCGCAAGACTCGACGCCTTCAACCTCTGTAACAGCTTCTGTTACGGTCATGACGCAATGTTTGCACTTCATTCCTGATACGTTAAAAACTTTTTCTTTCATGAAAAACCTCCCTATATGCGGGCGTTATTGTCCGCCTTAGTTGACAATTTCCTCCATTTCTTATATTTTTGCAATACAAAACAAATAAGACATATGATTTTGCCTATATAAGGGGGTTTATCATGGCAAAAGTTCAGAGCCTGAACGTAAGCAAAGAGAAGGGCGTTAAAAAGACGCCTGTAGACAGCGTTGAGCTGGTGACGGATTTTGGCATAAAGGACGATGCACATGCGGGGAAATGGCACAGGCAGGTGAGTCTGCTTGCCGTCGAAAGCATACAGAAGATGAAAGACAAAGGGCTGAACGTTGACAGCGGCGACTTTGCGGAGAATATAACCACAGAGGGCGCGGATCTTCTTAGCCTCGCAGTGGGAGACACTGTGACAGTGGGCGGCGTTGAGCTGACAATCAGCCAGCTCGGAAAGCTCTGTCACCACAGGTGCGCGGTATACTATGCCGCAGGCGACTGTGTTATGCCCCGCGAGGGTATATTCGGCGTTGTACGCAACGATGGAAAAGTGGCTGTCGGCGACGACGTGACTGTCACCCGTAAAAAGGGGCTCACGGTATGCGTTATCACTCTCAGCGACAAAGGGAGCAAAGGCGAGCGCACCGATGAAACCGGACCTGCGGTTGTAAAACTGCTGGAAGATAAGCTGGATGTCTGCTTCACCAGAACTGAGCTTATGGCGGACGAACAAAAAGGGCTGGAAGAGGCTCTTAAATACATGTGTGACCTTCAGAAATTCGACCTTGTTGTGACAAACGGCTCAACAGGTGTTTCACCCCGCGACATAGCGCCCGACGCGACGCTGAACGTGATTGAAAGGCGTCTGCCCGGTTTCGAAGAGGCTATGCGCATGGAGAGCTTTAAAAAGACCAACCGCGCGCTCATCAGCCGTGCTGTTGCAGGTGTTCGCGGGAACACACTTATAATCAATGTACCCGGCAGCCCCAGAGGGGCGGTGGAAAACCTTGAGGTTGTCGTTGACGCGATACCTCACTGCATCGAAAAACTGCAGGGGTCACAGGCGGACTGCGCTCAGTGAAAGATTACCCGATATATATAGCTCTGGACGGCATAGACGGATGCGGAAAGACCACTCTGTCACAGGGCATTTATAAAGAATTTATGAGGCTTGGCAGGCGGGTGAAACTCACCCGCGAGCCGGGCGGAACCGAGGTGGGGATGCTGCTTCGTCAGCTCCTTGTGAACCAGAAGTTCCAGCTTGAGCCGGAAACGGAGCTTATGCTTTACTGCGCAGACAGGCTTGAGCATCAGACGAAACTGGTTCTGCCGAACCTTGAGGCGGGCAGGGATGTCATAAGCGACAGATTCCTCTCCTCAACCTACGCGTATCAGATTTTCGGGCGCGGGCTGGATAAGCCGTTTCTGGATTTTCTGAGCCGGCACAGTGTGAAACGGATGCCCGACATCACGTTCATCATTGATATCGACCCTAAAACGGCACTTGAAAGAGCGATAGCAAGGCTGAAAAGGGACGGTATGATGCAGGACGAGGGCAAATTCGAATCGCTTGGCACGGAATTTTACGAAAAGGTGCACGAAGGGTTCGTGTGGTATGCGGATACCCATGAAAACGTCTGGACTGTAAACGGGATGCAGCCTCCCGAGGCTGTGCTTGCGGATGTTATTGCCATACTGGATAATTTTGTATGAACATAATAGGGCATGACAGAGAAAAGGAGATTTTCGGCAGGGTTCTGAGAGAGAACAGACTGCATCATGCCTACATATTAAGCGGACGGGACGGAATCGGAAAAAAACTGTTCGCCAAAGAACTTGCAAAGGCTGTCCTCTGTGTGAACGGTTCTTTTATGGAGGACTGCAAATGCCGCCACTGTACCCTTGCCGACGGCGGTGCACATCCTGACATACACATCATTGAAGAATCACCCTTAAAGATTGACAGAGCGAGGGAAATTTCATCAAACGCCTTCATGACGCCACTTTCGGCATCAAAAAAGGTCTATATAATCGACAGCGCGGACACCTTCGGGGCTGAGGCGGCAAATGCGCTTCTGAAAACCCTTGAGGAGCCGCCGGAAGATACCCATTTTTTCCTTATAACATCGAGATATACACAGGTGCTGCACACCATAAGGTCAAGATGTATCAACATAGGTTTCGGTGTGCTTTCGGACGATGATGTGAAAGCCGTCGTGCGGAAACACTCGATGAAGAGCGAAGAAGAGACAGACAGGGCGGTGTCGATCAGTTCCGGCTCTGCCGGATATGCCCTTTATCTGCTTGAAAGCATGGAAAAACAGCCGGAGTTCAACAGTACGCTGAACCCCGTTGAGCTGTATTACGAGATAGAATCGCTGGACGACAAGGACAAGGTGCGCGCATACTGCGCTTCGCTGTACGGATATCTTCTTGAAAGGTATAAGAAAACAGGAAGCGAAACTATGCTCGCTTTTTCCAACTATTTGCTGGATATTTTGAAAAGGCTTGAGTATAATGTCAGTTTAGACATATTCAGGTTTGACCTGTACATAAAAACTGTTGAGGTACTTAGTGAAAAAAGTTAATGCCATCGGCGTGGCTTTCAAGCCCGCGGGCAAGATATATGATTTCCTCTCCTGCGGGGTTGAGGCACGATTCGGAGAAAAAGTTATAGTTGAAACAGAAAAGGGCGAGGATATGGCAAACGTAATCCATTCCGCCCGCGATATAGAAGTTGACGACAAGGCAGAGATGAAAAACGTTATCCGCAAGGCAACCATGGCGGATTTCGAACAGAAAAAGACGAATACGGCGGACGAACCTGCTGCTTTTAAGGCTTGCAAAGAACTGGTGGTTCAGCACAATCTTGATATGAAGCTGCTTAAAGCCGAATATACTCTGGACAGAAGCAAGCTCACGTTCTTTTTCACAGCCGACGGAAGAATAGACTTCCGCCAGCTTGTGCGCGACCTAGCCAGAGTATTCCGCACCCGTATTGAGATGCGCCAGGTGGGCGTTCGCGATGCAACCAAAATGATAGGCGGCTTCGGTCTTTGCGGAAAGGAGTTCTGCTGTTCCACATTCCTCAGAAAATTTGACAACATATCCATAAAAATGGCGAAAGACCAGAACCTTATCCTTAACCCCACAAAAATTTCAGGGGTATGCGGAAGGCTCATGTGCTGTCTGATGTACGAAAAAGACGCATACGACGGCGACATCGTTTCTTGCTGCCGCAAACAGCAGGAGATGATGGACGGCGACGACATGGTCCGCCTTAAAGACCTGCTTGACGACCATTCCGGAGGAGACATATGAGCGGCAGAACATTTTACATTACCACGCCCATTTACTATGTTAACGACGTTCCACACATAGGACACGCGTACACTACAGTTGCGTGCGACACGGTGAGCAGGTATAAAAGACTCTGCGGCTACGACGTTTTTTTCCTCACAGGAACGGACGAACACGGGCAGAAGATTGAGCAGGCAGCGCAGAAAAGGGGCATCACGCCCAAAGCTCTGGCGGACGAGGTTGTTCAGCGGTATCAGGGACTCTGGAACGTTCTGAACATATCCAACACTGATTTCATCCGAACCACAGACGAAAAACATAAAGCCGCAGTGCGCAAGATTTTCCGCACGATGCGGGACAAAGGCGATATATACGTTGACCACTACGAGGGCTGGTACTGCACCCCTTGCGAAACCTACCTCACTGAGACTCAGCTTCTGGACGGCAACTGCTGCCCCTCCTGCGGACGGGAAACAAGCAAGCTGAAAGAGCCTAGCTATTTCTTCAAAATGAGCAAATATGGCGATACACTGCTGAAACACATCGAAGAGAATAAAGACTTTATACGTCCCGAATCGAGACGTAACGAGATAATCTCGTTTATAAAAGAGGGTCTGCGCGACCTTTCTGTTTCACGCGTCTCCTTTAAATGGGGAATCCCCGTGCCGGAAGATGAAGAACACGTTATCTATGTTTGGCTGGATGCGCTGACAAACTATATCGCGGCTCTTGGCTACGGCGTGGATGATGACAGCAACTTCAAAAAATACTGGCCTGCGGATTTCCACGTTGTGGGCAAAGATATCCTGCGTTTCCACACGGTATACTGGCCCACCATGCTTTTAAGCGCGGGGATAGAGCTTCCCAAAAGCGTGTTCGCGCACGGCTGGTGGACTGTTGAAGGACAGAAAATGTCCAAATCCATGGGCAACGCCATCGACCCTAACTGGCTGGTTGAGAAATTCGGCGTGGATGCAATCCGTTATTTCCTCCTGCGTGAAGTTCCTTTCGGACTGGACGGCGATTTCTCCTTCAAGGGGCTTATACACCGCATAAACGGCGACCTTGCAAACGATCTCGGCAACCTGCTCAACCGTACTATGGGCATGGTAAACCGTTATTTTGACGGAATCGTTCCCGCATACACAGAAAAAGGTGCGTATGACGAGGCGCTTGAAACGCTTGTCAGCAGAGTTTTTGACGAGGTTGACGGACATCTGAACAATCTGGCATTCAATAAGGCGCTTGCCTCTCTTTGGGAACTGGTGAGCGGACTTAACAAATATATCGACGACAACGCCCCATGGGCGCTGGCAAAGGACGAGGCGAAGAAAGACGCACTCGGCTCAGTGCTTTACACAGTTCTGGACGGTATCCGTCTGGTGTCGCTCCTGCTGTATCCTTTCATACCGGACACCGCTGTGAAGATACGCAAACAGCTCAACACCGGTCTGGATATTGAAAAGGCTGATGAAAAATCGCTGAAAGCCATCAGGAAGCTGGAAAGCGGACAGAAACTCGGCGAAGCTGAACAGCTTTTTCCAAGAATCGACGAAAAGGAGATGCTGGAATCGCTGAAACCTGCGGAAAAACCAGCAGAGAAGAAGGAAGAGGTCGTTGAGGCGATCGATTTTGCATATTTTTCTAAAATGGTACTGAAAGCTGCTAAGGTTGTTGACGCGGAAAAGGTTGAAAAATCCGACAAGCTGCTCAAACTTAAAATTGACCTTGGCGGCGGTGAAGTGCGTCAGGTTGTTTCCGGCATAGCGAAAAGCTACAGCGCGGACGATATGAAGGGCAAAACGGTTGCCGTTGTTGCCAACCTGAAACCCGCAAAGCTCATGGGCATCGTTTCCGAAGCGATGATACTTGCCGCCACAGTGGGCGACAAACATGTCGTTGTGGAGCTTCCCGACAACATAGAGGCGGGAACTGTAATCAAGTAGTCACTCAGCCACAGAGTTTGCTATGATAAATAAAAAAGGCAGTCCGCTGCACTATCAGTTTCTCGCGGAGCTGAAAGCCGCGGGCGAAGCTGGGGCGTTCTTCACGGACTCCCATGCACATATACATATGGAACCCCTTTCCGGAGATATGGAAGGGGTTATCAGCCGCGCGGACGAAAACTGCGTCCGCCGCATCGTAACCATCGGCTGCGGGCTTGAGGACAGTCTCCTTGCGCAGAAAGCCGCCGAAACCCACGACCGCGTCCTGTTCGCCGCAGGTGTGCACCCTCACGATTCTGAAAAGATTGATATTGTTGATGCAACTAAAAGTTTTCAAGAAATATTTACGCATCCGAAATGTATAGCCATCGGCGAGATTGGTCTTGATTATTTCTATGATCTCTCCCCGCGCGACGTTCAGCAGAATGTCTTCCGGCATTTTTTACAGCTTGCGAAAGAATATAAAAAACCTGTGGTAATACATAACCGCGATTCCGCAGAGGACTGCGTGCGCATACTGAACGATGAAGTGCGCGGGCGGGACAGAAACGGCATAATCCACTGTTTCAGCGGAGACGTTGACCTTTTGCGCTGGGCGCTGGACAACGGATTTTACATTTCATACGCGGGACCTGTGACATATTCTAAATCAGATGATCTGAGGGCAACTCTCGAGTATGTCCCGCTGGACAGACTCCTTGTGGAGACTGATTCTCCGTACCTTTCTCCCATGCCTTTCAGGGGCAAAACAAACGAACCTGCGAACACAGTCTACAACGCTCTTGAAATTTCCATAATAAAAAGCGTGAATTTGTACGAATTTGCGGTACAATTGGAAAAGAACTTCAATACTCTTTTTCAGGCTTGATTATGAAACACAAAGTTTTACTGGTGGATGACAATGAATTGGAACTTTTCGCCCTGAGAGAACTGTTCGAGGCGGAGGGTTATGAGGTTGATACTGCGGAGAACGGACTTTTTGCACGGGAAATGGTTAAGGAGAAGGAATACGACATAATCATAACCGACCTTGTTATGCCTGTTTCAGATGGGATACAGTTTCTGTATTCACTGGGAACAAGCGGCAGAGAGATCCCCGTCATAGTCCTGACAGGATTCAACAGGATAGACAACATGCTGAACGCTTTTCAGATGGGCGCTGTGGACGTGCTTTATAAGCCGTATGACATATCCCAGCTTCTGGAGCTTTGCGCGAAGGTCTTAAAGAAAAAACAATTGTAACGGAGGTCTATATGACAATAAATATCAACAAGATCCTATATCCTACAGACTTTTCCGATCCGTCGGCATATGCGCTGAATTACGCGGCTGAGATGGCGAAGCTGTTCGATGCCGAACTGGAACTTCTGCACGTTATGCTGGACGAAAGCCAGCTTGTGTCATTTTACCTGCCGCAGATAACAGTGCAGAACCTCGCAAAGGATATGGAGGACGGAGCGACAGCGAAACTTCAGGAGTTCATCGCAAATGCTAAGGTTCTTGAAGGTGTCCGATACAAATATACGATGGCGAAAGGCATTGCGGACGAAGAGATTGTGCGTGTCGCACAGGAATCCGGCACCGACCTTATCGTTATCGGTACACACGGGCGCACAGGCTTCGAACACGTTCTTTTCGGCTCCACAGCGGAAAAAGTCGTGCGCAAGGCGCCGTGTCCTGTACTTTCTGTACGCAAAAAAGCGGAAGATTGATATATGGGGGCGGTTTATCCGCCCTTTTTTTTGTTTGGTATTTATATACGTCGCATAACTGCGTCATATTTTCTTCGGAACAGCTCACTTCTGAACAGAAACCGTCAACTTTTCAGATAATCTTCCAGACCTGAGAAACGCTCAGTGCGTCTGTTTAGATAGCTTCTTATTGCAGCTTCTGTCGAAATGACAGTCAGTTTTTCCTTTGCCCTCGTAACGGCTGTGTAGAACAGTTCCCGCGTTGCGATGGGTGAGTCCGATTCAGGCAGAACCAGAATCACATGGTCGAACTCCGACCCCTGACTCTTATGCACTGTCATTGCGTAAACATTTGTCCACGCAGGCATACGCATGACGCCAACAGGTTTTTCCCTGCCCGCAAAATATGCCTTCATACCGTCCCGTTTGACAACAAGCCCTGTTTCTCCATTGAAAAGATTCATGGAATAGTCGTTTTCCGTTATCATCACGGGTTGACCGTGGAAATATTTTTCCGTGCTGCTGCGCAGACCTTCGCGTGAGAGTGCGGAGAGTGCGAAGCTGTTTATCGCCTGCGTGCCGAACCGACCCATAACATTCGGACAGAGGATTATCGAGCGAGCCGCCGCTGTCAGCATATTCTGAGGTTCGGTTTCTGCTGTGATGATTTTATGCAGGTCTATGACATATCTTCTGAAAAAAGCCATCACGTCACCGTCCGCAGGTATAAAAGCTATCCTGCCTGTGGCGTCGTTCATAATAATGTCTGCGGCCTCGTCACCGTCACCTTTTCTGCAAGCCTTCGCAAGTCTGCCTATGCCCTCTGAGTCGTCGAACCTGTGACTTTCGGTGAGCGCTGCCGTGATATCGGAAATAGCCTTTCCGTCCGTGACAACGTCAGTGTCCGCGTATTCTTTTATAAGAGCTGCTCTGGCAGGAGTAAACGCTTCTGTATTGCCGGCAGTACAGATGTCGCCCAGAACCGAACCCGGCATAACGGATGATAGCTGATCTTTGTCGCCCAGAAGTATCAGCCGTGCACCCTGTTTGAGCGAGTTTACAAGCTCACTCATCATTTTCAGATCAACCATGGATGCCTCATCAACGATAACGACGTCATAAGGCATGGGATATTCTTGACTGAAACGGCTTCTGTCACGGCTTCCGGTTATTCCCAGAAGTCTGTGGAGAGTTACCGCTTTCAATCCGTCCAAATCCGCGAGCGTTTCGTTCAATCTGTTCGCCGCTTTGCCCGTTGGTGCTGTGACAGCTATATTCAGTGCTTTGTCAGAAAGTTCGTTCAGTATATTTAAGACTTTGCGCACGGTGGTTGTCTTACCTGTCCCCGGACCGCCAGTAATAACGCAGAAACCGGACAGACATGCACAGAGAGCCGCCGCTTTCTGCATGTTTGTGCCTTCGCCGAACTCACGAACCAGCAGTCTTTTGAGTTTTACGCCGTCTGTGACGGACAGGACTGCGCTTTTGCGGATGAAATCCCCAACAAGTTTTTCGCTGCGGTAAAAAGCGGCAAGATAAAGCCTGCCTCCACTGTGGATTACAGGTGCGGTTTCGTCCTCGGCAACTGCGCCGGAAACAGCGATTTTTTCGATATTCTCTGATGAAAAGGCTTCATCAAGTTCGTCTTTAAAGTCTTTGTAAAAAGGCAAAATATCAATTCTGTCGATTTTCAGACAGGTGTGTTCGGTTGAGACGGCATAGAAGAGTACGGCAAAAAAAAGATAAGCGTCCTGACAGCCGAATATTGCGCACATCTGTTTTGAAAACTGAATGTCAATGTCTCTTAACTGTCTGTTTTCGTATAATAAATCAGCCGTATTCATTGTTTAACCGCCGTTTCCGCCATTTTTTCTATGATTTTCCTCTTGGGTTTATGGAAAAAGATGCCGTTTTCACCTGTTTTCTCTACACCCCGCATGAAAATATATATACCGCCCCCGATATGCCTGTCGAAGTCGTAGTCCGGCATATACCGCGTAAGATGGACGTGGAGGGCGAGTGTATAGATGTAAAGCTGTAAGTAATAGTGGCTGTTCAGCATTTCGTCCAGCATCCTGCTCTGTGAATAGTCCTCCGCACGCGCGCCCAGAAAGTTTGATTTCCAGTCCAGAACATAGAATTTTCCGTCGCGGATGAAGATAAGGTCGGCAAAACCGGTCAGATAGCCCTTTACAGCCGTGAAATCCAGCGTTGCCGCAGCCTTAGCGAACTCTGTTTCGCCATCCCATGCGAATATGTCCGCAATTTCTCCCGCGCTGAACTGACGGGTTGACAGATTGAACTCCATTTCGTGTACGAAGTCGCAGTCTGGTATACCGGAAAGAGTTATTCCGTCAGTAAGTTCCCGTGTAAGGATGCTGTGTATGTTTTCCGTTACCGCCGGAATGAATTTTTCATCGAAAAAGTATTGTTTAAGTCTGTCCCGCACAGAGCTTTCTATTGTTTCCATGTCGCTTTTTTCAAGCGGGATATCTTCCATACACTCGTGGAGGCAGTTACCCGCCTTCGCTCCTTTCGGAAAGCTGAAAATGCTGTATCCTTGATTTTTTTCATCTGTTTGCGGTGCAAACTGGTCAGTGTCTCTGTCGTGGGATGCTTTATGAACCAGCCTTGAAAAGCTGTTCATCTGCCAGCTTTCGCTTATTTTCCCGCTGAAAACACGGTTATGTATATCGGTTTTATGCTTTTCAGGAGTATAATGCTGCAGGACTGCCTGCGGCATTGGCAAAATAGCGATGTGTTCGCATCCGCCCGCAAATCTGTGGATTGCGGCGATATCGTATTTCACATCCTTACCCACCGCGCCGTTGATAATGTACCCTATTGAGGATGAATGGTGCATATCCACAGGGGCGTATGCTGTGTAGCATACTGCTTTGGCGCGGGTAAGTGCCACATATGCCAGACGGAGAGATTCGGAGAGTGCCTCCGTGTCCGCCGTCTTTGACGCATCGGAATCCGGCGCCATATCTATAACAAGGTCGCTGTTTTCGTTGTGATATTTCGGGAACGATTTTCCGTCACGTCTCTTGCCATACATGAGAAAGGGTGTAAAAACAATATTGTATTCCAGACCCTTACTCTTGTGGATAGTTGTGATGTTCACTGCGTTGTCGTCGCTGTCCATCTTTTGCAGATATTCATCTTCGCGTCCCGCAGCTCCGCCTGTTTTTTCCGTCAGCCATAAAAGAAGCTGGGTCGGGGACGCCCTGTGCTCCGCCTCATACTGCTGTAAGAGTTCTGTGAGATGGATGAAATTGGTGATTATCCGTTCGCCGCCGCGTCTTTCTGCAAGGCGGGAGAACATTTCGTATTTCTCAGCCGCTCTGAAAAACACCGGCGCAATGCCTTTTGTTTTCATGATATCGGAGAATTCCGCGAAGTCCTCGAATATGCCTTCCAGTCTTTCTGACAGGGTGAAAAGCTCTCCGGCTGTCAGACCGAAAATGTCGGATGCAAGAGCAGTACGAACCGCTTTCTCAGAATACGGGCGCACCAGTGCAGCCACAAAATGCTTCATCTGGCTTGCCTGCGCGGTGTAAAAGACGTTTTCGGCTCCTGTTACGACACATGGGATCCGGTATTTTATGAGTGCATCTCGGACTTTCAGTGCCTGCTCGTTTTTAAGCGTCAGTACGGCGAAATCCGATGGTATGACGGTTCGTTTGCCGTCATTGTCCGCAAGCTGTGCCTTGGCATTTAAGAGCCTGGCTATCTCAAACGCGCATTTTTCGGCGATTTGCGCAGCATCTGGTTTTTCCTCGCAGTCGTCATACCAGAAGGTCAGGGGGCTCCTGCGTACGCCGCTTTCGATCAGTGAAAGGGTCTGTTTACCCGCGGAGGGGTTATAGCCGATTCTGTCGATGCAGAAGGGTTTTTCAGAGGCAAAAAAGAGGTTCACAGCCTCCACAAGACCGCTGTCGGAGCGGTGGTTGGTCGTAAGAGTGTATTGCTGTTCCCTGTCCTGCGCGGCTTTCAGATATGTAAACACATC
Organism: Seleniivibrio woodruffii; assembly: GCF_029267515.1. Lineage (GTDB taxonomy): Bacteria > Chrysiogenota > Deferribacteres > Deferribacterales > Geovibrionaceae > Seleniivibrio > Seleniivibrio woodruffii_A. Next base: position 237,068 of record NZ_JAJUIS010000005.1, on the reverse strand, counting down.
TGCGCCGCGAAAGGCGTATATTGCCTGTTTCGGGTCGCCTATCATGAAGAGCGGTCTGCCTGTAGTTGAGAAAGTCTCGTGAAAAATATCATACTGAAACGGGTCGGTGTCCTGAAATTCGTCTATCATGGCAGCATGATACCGTTTTCTGAGGGTTTCCTTCATGGACGTTCCGCTCATGACCGCTTCGCGCATCCTGACTATCAGGTCGGTGTATGACTGGCTGTCTGCGAGCTGGTTATATTCGTCCAGAGTGCTGACGCAGTGGTCGTAGAATCCGCATTTTATCATGGTTCTGAAATCCGCTTTCATGGATTTCAGCGAGTCACAGAGTCCCAGCCACTCGTCAACTGCATCGTAAAGCGGGTGGTCGGGGGCTGTCTTGTTTTTGTTGGGGCTGCTCTGTATCTTCTGTGTCGTGAGCAGGTGCAGTTTGTGCAATGCGGGCGGTTCAGGCGTTTTCAGATTTGCAAGGGTGTCGAACGCGCTCTCCGCAGAGCCTTTGCCGTATGTTCTGCCGTTCAGGTTGCCGTAAATATCCTGTATCATCTGCGGGATATCGCATCCTGCAAGTATCTCTTTTACGCCTGCGAACGCTGCGGATATTTTCGCCTGAACGGTTTCGAAATCCTCTTCGGATACCTGCGGGCGGTTGATGATCCGCATGGATGGATTGTCCATCATATTCTTAACAAAGGAGATCATGGTGTCCGGGGTTTCGCCTGTCATAAGTTCGGCGAACTCCGGCCTCATGCCGTACATGCGTTTGCGCCAGTAGTCCTGAACCGGACGTTTCAGAAGAGCGGAAGCGTCACCCGCCAGCTTTGTTCCGAAGGCGATGTTTCCGCCGAAAGAGTTCTCTGTGAGCATCTTCTGGCAGAAGCCGTGGATGGTGCTTATCCCGTTCATATCGAAATCGCGGATAGCTGCGTCAATCTTCTGTTTTGCGTTTTCCGGCAGTTCTTTTTTCAGGTAGCCGCGCACAAACTCCGTTTTCGGCTCTTTGCCGTCAAGGGCAGCACGCATTTCTATAAGTCTTTCGTATATTTTAGTTTTGAGATCGGCGACAGCAGCCTTTGTGAACGTGACCACGAGTATCTGCTCAACTGTCATGGGCGTTTCTATGAGAAGCCGCACCGTGAGAGCCGTTATGGTGTATGTCTTTCCTGTTCCTGCGTTCGCCTCTATCAGATTCGAACCGCTGAGAGGGCAGTTGAGGATATCTATATTATTTATCTTCATAATCTTTTTCCGGCAGTCCGAATATTTTTATACCGTTCTGCGCCAGCAGCTCGCCGTAGCCGTCCCGTCCGAAACAGAGCGCATACTCCTGCCGTGCCGCCGCTGTTTCAAGACTCTCTTTGACTGCAGGATATCTGTTTTTAAACTCGCCTTTGAACGCCCTGTAACCGTCGTCGGGATGGAAACAGAAAGGATATTTCAGTCCGTTCAGGAAGATTTCTGCATACTCTGCGAGCGCCTCTTTGCGGCAGTCCGCTGAAAGCACCGTTCTGTCACCGTCAACGTTAATCATTATTGCATTGTAAGAATATCCGCAGTTGAGCAGAACGAGCTGGCGTATCCGCGCCCGCAGAAGGTCTTTTGGCTTCAGCCCGCCGTGTTTCGTATAAATCATACCGTCTGCCGCGATGTCATCTATCCTGAAATTAATCTTCAGGCCACCGATGACAATGCTGTCAGTGATGCTGTGCGGTGCTCCGTGAGCCAGTACCGCATCGGAAATCTGCTGTGCTTCCCGCATTATTTTCCGCGTATATCCTTCGCCTATACCGCCGGAAGGGATCTGCGCTGTGGCATGAGCATATGCCAGCAGTATGTTTGGGGAATCTCCGTTTACAGTGCTGCGTGCGACTTCTGACCTTATTTTGTAAGCCTGTAAGTGGTCGAGCACCAGCCGTTCAGTTTCCGGCAGAGCCGCAAAATTTTCGGACAGGTCTATGCCGAGTGTCTTTTCAAGGAAATAGCGTGGCGGATTTATGAAAAATCGTTCGAAATCCGCAAGGGATACCTCAGACGGCAGTTCCGCCGGAATTTCCCCGCCGCAGAAATTCCGTTCGCCGTATTTTGTGCCAAAAACCGATGCAGCGGCGTATCTCTCTGCACTGTATGTAAAAAGTCTGTCGTTGTTCTCAAAATATTTTCTGCTGAAGCTATGCAAAGGGTGTTCGGTCACGGCGTTTTTCATGCCGAACCGATTATCAAGGTGCCTTAAAAGCTCCGTTACCGCTATGGACGGAACCAGCTTCCTGTTGTCGGTTTCGCTTCTGCCCGTATAGCTTATGAAAAGCCTGTCTTTGGCGCTGATAAGTGTTTCCAGAAACAGGTATTTGTCGCTCTCTCTCTGTGTTCTGTCCCCTTTTTCGGGCTTAGCGGAGATAAGGTCGAACTCCGGCTCGGTCTTCAGACGCGGAAAGGCGCCGTCGTCCAGTCCGAGTATGCAGATGATGCGGAACGGGATGCTCCGCATTGGCATCATGGCGCAGAAGGTTGTCTTGCCCGTGATGAATCCCTTGGCTGTCCGCACTTCGTCCAGTTTGCCGGAAAGAGTTTCGTATACCGGGCGGAAGGGCATCTTTATTGGGCAGACGGAGGTTTCCTCGCGAATATCCGCTATCATCTTGGCAATGGCGACGTTTTCGTCGGCGTATTCCGGTTCGGTGCTCAGAAATCTGTCTGCAAACTCCGCCAGAATCCCGCACCACTCCTCCGCGGTGCGCTCTGTGTCCATCAGTTTTGAATAGTGGGCGCAAAGCTCCACAAACCGCATCAGTCCGCCGAGCTGTTTCGCCATTGAGAAGGGCACGTCAGTTCCCGCCGCTTCCGCGTATATTACCTGTCTGCCGCCCTCGGCAAGCCCCAGCGCAAGTCTGCGCATGGCTCTGTCCCATGTGAAGGGCGTGTCGGCGGTGACTCCGCCGGCTTTCATAGACTCCGCGTCAATTCCCCAGTACGCGCCGTTGCGTTCCAGAACGTCCGCAATGTCCTGAACACCTGTTATTCCGAACCTGCCGGATATAACGGGACTTTCTATTAGCTTTACCACCGCGGCAAGGCTGAACTCGCCAGTTACGGCGGAGATAAGCTCTGAAAATACGTTCGCAGTGCTGCTTTCCGCCTTTGCAGGGATGTCGGCGATGGTGTAGGGTATCGCCGCCTGCGGACTGTACGGGTTGTCGAACACAGCGCGGATGTATGGCGCATACCGCTGTATGTCCGGCGTCATGACAAGCACGTCGGCAGGGGTTATACTGCCGTCTTTTGCCATGGCATCCAGCAGAAAATCGTAGAGCGTCTGGGCTTCCCGCAGGGGGTTGTGGCATGAATTTATGCTTATGGAATCGTCCGGCTGAATGCCTTTTCGCTCCGTAAAGTCGTATATCTCCGCCTGAATACCGCCCAGAAGGGTTTCGGAGAAGGGTTCGTCAAAGTATTCGTATTTGATGTTTGCGTTGTCGTTAGCAGTGAGAAATTCGAAAAAGTCCCTGCCCATGGTGCCGAGGTTGTCCAGAAGAGGGTGGTTCTGAAACATTTTAAGCTCTTCGCGGGTTTTGCCGGTGCGTTTCTCCGCGCGGCTTATCTCTCTGTCGGACATGGAATCGCCGAAATACTGCTCGGTAGGGCAGAGCAGATAAAGATTTACGTCCGCGCCCTCGCTCACCGCATAAAGCACTTCCATGAAAAAACGCGGAATAACACTGATTCCGAAAAGATGCGCAGTGTCAACGTTTTTGAAGTTCACCCGTCCTGCGGAGCAGTCTTTCATATATCTGTTGAGTACGAACGTCTTACATCTTTCTTTGTTCGGAAATGCCTCCGCGAACAGCCAAGGCTGCCAGCTTTCGATGTTCTTTGTTCGCTCGTGTGCGCCCTGCGTCAGCCAGTCCTTTACCATGGCTGGTCTGTACAATTGGTACTGGTCGAAGATATCGGATATCTTCTGCGCCAGACGGAAAGTTTTTATTCTGTGCGGGTCGTTATTTATGTAGTTGACGAGTTCGGAATTCAAACCGTTGTCCGTGACCTGCGCCAGTGTGCGGTAGATGTTCCATGTTAGCTGCTGTCTGTCCGTCCACAGGTTTTCACTGCCGAAATGCCGCTCCGCAAGCCTCTTTATCAGCGCGGCGGGAAACAGATAATCAAGGTTTGCACTGACCCCCGCCTGCTTTGCAAGCTGCAGACCTATCCAGCGCTGCATACCGGAGGTCTGAACGCAGATGACCGGTTTTTTAAGCGGATGTGCAGGGTCGTACAGCTTTTCAGCCATAACGTTTATCAGATTTTCAAGATTATTGCCGATATATATGTTGAGCATTGACAGATTATATCTGTATAATCAGCCGAATGAAAGTCCTGAGATGACTTTTATTCCATGATTTGTCTGTCTTTTTGAGGTTGATGCGCTATGACAACATTAAAGTCTGACAGGAAAGGGAAAACCGCCGGAACACATCGGCTTATATCTGCGGATGAGGATCCGGGCTTTTTGTGTGCCGTTCTGCACGGGATACAGGATGCCGTTCTGCTGCACGATACAAAAGGAAACGTTCTCAGTTATAACGCGAAACTCCTTTCTCTTCTGGGTGTTGAGGAGAATCAGATGGAGAACATCGGCAGCTTTTTCGATTTTTCCGCTGACGACATCAACTTTCAGGCGGGGATTAAGTTCTTCTCCGATGCTGTTGATGGCAGAGACCAGATATTTACATGGCAGATCAAGAAGCCTTCCGACGATGTTATCCTTGACGCTGAAGTATTCCTTACCCGTATAAAATACGGCAGGAAATGGGCGGTTCTTGCCACAATCAAGGACATAACGGATAAAAAGCGCATTGAACACGAACTTGTTAACTCCGAAAAAAGGTACAGGCAGCTTGTTGAGTATTCGCCGGACGGTATCGTTATCCACCGCGACGGGGTTATAAAATATATAAACCCTGCCGGAGCAAGGATATTCGGCGGTGCGGCAGAGGATATTCTCGGCTGCGAGGTGCTGAGCTTCTTCCCGGAAGAGGACAGGGGCATGATTGCGGAGAGACTGCGGAAACTGTATAAGGACGAGACCACCATGCCCGTTGCGGAGGCGAAAATGCTCCGCAGAGACGGACGCGTAGCCCATGTTGAGTTTGCGGCAATACCTTTCAGCATGGACGGACGTACTGCGGTTCAGGTCGTTATACGCGACATAACACAGAAGAAGATCCAGGAAGAATACATCCGCTATCTGGCACTGCACGATACTCTCACGGGGCTTCCGAACCGCGACCTTCTCAGCGACAGGATTAATCAGGCTGTGGAACGCCGGAAACGGGATAAAAAGAAACTGGCGGTTATATACATAGACCTCGACGGCTTCAAACCCGTTAACGATACGCTGGGGCACGCGGCTGGCGACATCGCCCTTAAAAAGATAGCCCACAGGCTGAACGAGGCGATAAGAAAATCCGACACGGCGGCGCGCATCGGCGGAGACGAATTTGTCGTTCTGCTGGAAGCGGTTCATGACAAAAAGGAGATCGAAGGCATAGCCGGAAGGATACTGGATTCAATCAACGAAGAACTTGTTATAGACAAAACTGTCTTTCATATAGGCGCAAGCATGGGGATAAGCATATATCCCGACGACAGCAAAGACCATGTTAAACTCATGGCGATGGCCGACCGTGCCATGTACGTTGCCAAAAACAACGGAAAAAACCGGTATATTTTCTGCGGCGGGTGAAATGGGAAGAACTTACGACATAGCCGACAATCTTGTGAAGATGGCTGAACGACTGAAATACGGCGACCACAGCGCAAAGGATAAGGTGCTGGAATACGCCGGAAAACTCATCAGCGAGGAGTTCGGCTCCACCAGCATCTATATGCAGAAACTGGGTATGATAGTCTTCACTGCCAGAGATATGAGCGGTCTGTCGTTTGAAGATGCGAAAGAGGTATCCAGAGATAAATACGTTTTTCAGGAAGGAGTCAAGCGCCTCGTAGCGCTGCTTGAACAGGTGCGCGGAGCCATAGGCGAACCTGCGAAGCTGGAGGGCGACTTTGTCGTCGTTCAGGCGAGAGACAAAAACAGCCTCGCCCGCATCACATCATACATAAAAGCCAAAGGCTACAACACAATAGTCATATCTGACACGGACGACTGGAAAGAAAAGCTGGATGAACTGCTCCCGTGACAGGGTAAAAAAGACTTTATGTCTCTGCAAGCGCACCAGCCTCAATACTTCCTGTACAGGTTCAGGTTCGGGACAACTATTCCTGCTATCAGAAGAATCACGCCGAATATCTGAAACGGCACGATGATCTCACCGAGAAAAACTCCTGCAAGGATGAGTGTTATAACAGGTTCTATTGAACTGAATATCGAAGTATATGCAGCACCTATTTTTTTCAATGCGGAATAGAGAAAACCCATTGCCATTGCAGACGGAATAAGCCCCAAAGCTGCACAGAGCGCGAACTGCTGAGCGGTCAAGCCTTCTATGCCTGTGCCTCCGTTCAGAGCGGTGTATCCCATGGCAGTGAACAGTGTGACGTAAAACGTTGCCGCAGTGGAGTTTTCATTTTTCAGGACACGCTGCGCGACAACCAGATATGTGGAGAAAAGCACCATTGATATACCGGCAAAGATTATTCCTCTGATATCGAAACTACGCTGAAAGGCGTCATAGAATACCAGACAACAGCCGCCCAATATCAGCAGAACTGATATAAACGATGAGAATCTGAATTTATCCTTCAGAAATGTCACTGAGAGCAGCAGAACTGCCAGCGGATAGAAATACAGTATCAGGGATGCTGTGGAAGCGGGGATATATTCTATTGCCCTGAAGAACATAAGACTTTGCCCAAGATAGAACACCAGTCCGAGAAAAGCGGATTTCAGGACAAGTTTTTTGTTCGGCTTCAGCACATTTCTGTCTGTAACGGCAAAATAGAGAAACAGAATCAGGGTGGCGAAGAGAAAGCGCAGGGCAAGCATCCGCACGGACGTCATTCCCATCGACATACCTATTTTACCGAAAATAACCAGCGTAGCATAGCAAGCCGCAGAAAGAACCGCGACAATGATTCCTTTGAACATTTGTCATCCCCACATGCAAAAAATATGGATATTCTCAATAAATTAAAAAGTCAATATATTAACAGATTTATTGTTGGTATGGTGCTTGACATTTGCAGTTCAGTCTACTATAGATATATCTCTTTAAATGTTCGGGATGTAGCGCAGCTTGGTAGCGTACCTGTCTTGGGAACAGGTGGTCGCAGGTTCAAATCCTGTCATCCCGATTTAAAAAAGGCATCAGCCATCTGGCTGGTGCCTTTTTTTGTATATTGTATGACAGGATTGCCCGAACTTGTTTCGGGTATAAGCATTGTAAATTTATTGAATGTTCGTATTATCCGTTTAATCTCTACCATATTTCCCCCGTTTTCCCAGCATCTTATCGACAGCTATACATTAAACCACTTGACATGGCATGAATGAGTTGATATTGAAACTCATTATCTAAATCTGGAGGAGAGATGGATCTTGCCTATTTCATTCAGAAGGGCGGGCTGATGATGTATCCACTCGCTCTTTGCTCCGTTGTTCTGTTAACTGTCTTTCTGGAACGCCTCTGGTTTTTTCTGTCGAACAGAGGACACAGGGAGACATATCTGGCGGCGCTGAAATACGTTTCAGAGGGCAAAACAGCGGAGGCAAAGCTGTGTCTTGAGGGTTCAAGAGGCGAAACCGAGCGGGTCTTTGCCGAGGCGCTGAGCCATGCGGAGGTGAGCAGGCACGACATGGAGCATATCATCACCAACCGCGGTGTGCAGGAGCTTCAAAGATATGCGAAACATCTGCATGTGATGGAACTTATTGGGCGTATTGCCCCTATGATGGGGCTTTTCGGAACTGTTCTCGGCATGGCTGCGGCGTTTCGCACGGTTGCCGCGTATAAGGGCGCTGTTGATCCCGCTCTGCTTGCGGGCGGCATATGGGAGGCTCTGATAACAACCATAGCCGGATTGTTCGTAGGTATTCCGGCGCTTGTCATATATCACTTTTTTGAAAAGAGTCTGCACACGAAAGCCGTAAACCTCAAAGTGCGCGGAGAGGAAATGGTGCGGGTTCTGGAGAAACTGCATGATTGATTTTGATATATTCCACAAAAAAGACAGCTCGCCGGATATGACACCCATGATAGATATGGTCTTTCTGCTGCTTATCTTTTTTCTCCTTACATCGGTTTTCAGTATTCCTGCCGTAAAGACGGATCTGCCGGAAAGCACCACAGCGCAGCAGGTTAAGCAGGATGAGCTGACAATCGCGGTTAAATCAGACGGCAGCGTGTATCTGAACGATTATCCTGTGGACGACATCCATCTTCGAATGATGCTGGGCAGAAAACTTGCCACTGCCGACGAAAAGATTGTGAACGTTTCGGCGGATAAAAGTGTGGATTTCGGGCGTATTGTGAAAGTGATGGATATTGCGAAGGAATCCGGTGCGGAATCAGTTGCGTTCCTCGCAGATGATGTTTCAGGACAAAATTAGTCTTTGTTGTGTTTTTGTGTTGACACTCAAATTAGATAATGATAATCAGTATCATTATGGAAATTCGGTATGATGATGGTATAAAATACAATCCGGTGAGAGCATACGCTCTTTGTGTTTTTCTTTCCGTTGGACTGCACGTCTGGCTGAGCACTTTCAGTATTGAAGACAGGACAGACAGAAAAGAGGAGATAATGCGTGTTCTGCTGAAGCACGCTCCCGCTGTTTCCGAACCGGCGGTTCATCCGCATGAGGCTTCGGAGCCACTGCCTTTGCCGCCTCAACCTGTTAAACAGCAGAAGCCGGAGGAAAAAGCCGTTGTGAAAGAGGCCCCTGCAAAGCCTGCCCCTTTTGCTGAATCTGTTAAGACGGTGCCAGTTGTTCAGGAAAATGTTGCGCCGGAAACAGTAAAACCTGTGCAGACAGCTCCGAAAGCGATTGATATACCTGTGCAGCGACCCGCGGAACCTGTGAAACAGAAGCCAGCGTTCGACTATTCAGGCTATCAGAACAGACTCGGCGGAAAGCTGGAAAACAATAAAAAATACCCATACATGGCACGCAGGAAGGGTATGGAAGGCGTTGTGCAAATCAAGGCTGTCATAGGCGCGGACGGTTCGCTTGTGTCCTCGTCGGTGCAGCAGTCCAGCGGATTCGGGTTGCTGGATGACGAAGCTATGCGGCTCATCCGATCTGTTTTTCCGTTCGAAAAAGGTTCGGGTGAACAGTTTACGATAGTGATACCAATAAATTACAGGCTTACAGAATGACAATGAACACCAACGAGGCTATCCCGCTCTTCAAAGAGGAGATACGATGCCGGAGGTGCGGTAGGCTGCTTATGAAAGGGCTTGTCCGCGCGGTAGAGGTAAAGTGTCCCAAATGCGGGTACATACAGGTCATAGCGGCACAGACCTCAAAAAAGTGACGCATTTCAAAAGGCGATAAACGGCTCCGTTTCAGGGGCTGACCGTAAATAATTCAGAGAATCTTAGAATTCCAAAAAACCAACAGGAGATATTTCGTATGACAGGTAGGAAACTGTTAATGTTTCTTTGCGCTCTCTTTGTTTCGGCATATGCGATGGCGGCTGAAACAACGCAACTGAAGCAGAATGAGGTTCTCGTTACGGCGACAAGAACAGAGAAGAAAGCCGCGGAAGTTCCCATGACTCTTTCGGTTGTAACCGATGAGGATATTTCAAAATCGGGGGCAGTTACCCTTGCCGACCTTTTAAGGGACATTCCCGGTGTTCAGCTTTCATCCACAGGTTCGGCCGGTATATTCCGTCTCAGCCTTAGGGGTGAGAGTGCGGCGAGAACACTGATTATGATCGACGGCGTTAAGATTTCCGAACAGAAATCAATGGACGGCGCACCGCTTCTGGTGGACATAAACTCCATTGAGCGCGTTGAAGTGATAAAAGGTCCCGCATCAGTGCTCTACGGTTCAGAGGCTATCGGAGGCGTTATCAACGTTATTACTAAAAAGGGCGGTACGAGAGCCATTCAGGGTTCGTTTACCACCATGTACGACACAGGCACTGAGGGAACCAGCAACACTCTTTCGCTTTACGGCGGTCACAAAGGTTTCTATTACAGGATGGAGGCTACCTCTGTTGATCAGGGCGACCGCAGGGATTCCGATGGGGACAAGGTTGACAATACAAAATTCGAAAGTACCAACTACAGAGCCTTGGTAGGTTTCAAAAATAAGAAATATGACATTGGTGTTGAGCATACTCAGTATCGTTCGGACAACGAGGTTAAGACAGGGTATGAGGATGCAGACCTGTCTGCAGGTGATATGAAAATGGAGATGGATCTGCCCGACTGGGACAGGGACAAAACTCAGGCGTATTTCGAGATGAACAACGAAGGTTCTTTGCTCAGCCGCCTGCGTGTAGACGCATACACTCAGAATACCTATAAGAAGTTCATCAACAACATGTACATGAAGATGGGACCCACGACGGCGACCTATCTTTCCACCACAAAGAACGATCTGGATTCCGTTGGCTTCAACGCTCAGGCAAACTTCAGCTTTACGGACTCAAACCTGCTTATAGCGGGAGTTGAATATATGAAGGACGACCTTGAGGCGAAAGAGAACATCCTTAACTTTATGGCGACAACTCCGGTTGATTCCACAAGTGATGCGAACCAGTCTTCATGGTCATTTTTCGCACAGGATGAACAGGTTATCGCTCAGAACTTCGTGCTGACAGGCGGTCTGCGCTATACCAAAACGGAAACCGAGCTTGAGAGCACCACTAAGGCTGGACAGACCCCCGGCAGTTCCGACACCGACAGCACAGTTGGAAGCATCTCACTGATGTATAACGGTATCAAAAACACAGTGTTCCGCGCGCAGGTTGCGACAGGTTACAGAACACCAAACCTCCAGCAGCTTTACATGGGCACAACCCACGGCAGCAGCACACCCACGAAATCCAACAAAGACCTTGATTCTGAAACAAGCACCAACTACGAGGTGGGTGTAAGATACGCCGGAAGCGGTCTGGATGCAGATCTTGCACTGTTTTACAGCAAAGCGAAGGATTACATAACCACAGTGAAGGTCGCGGATCCCACAACCACAAGCGGTTTCGCCAATCTCTATACGAACGTAAACGAAGCTACGACTAAAGGTCTTGAAATGACAATCGGATACACCATTGCGGATTTCCGCCCTTATGTTGAAGCTACGCTCATAAAGCGCGATTTCGACTACGGTACATACAGCACAACAAAAGTAGGCAGCCCCGAAAAATATGCCAAATACGGTGTTGAATACGACAAAACCATCGGCAAGAACCTCAGTCTGAACGCAGATCTGTATGTCAGATATGCGGAGACCGCTGAAACAGAGGATTCCGCCGGTGATATTACCGAAGATTCAGGCTACAGCACATACAACCTGTCCGTTTCCGGTGTTTACACTTTCGACAGCGGACGCAGGTTCCTCCTCTCTGCGGAGGCTCTCAACCTGAACGACGAGGACTATTACCTTGCAGGTGCCACAGAGGCGCTGGTTGAACCCGGCAGACACTATGTTCTGAAAGCCGGAATAGAGTTTTAAGGAAACGACATGACTGTAAAGATAGTATACGCGACGCGTTACGGTTCATCGCGGGAAATTTCCGGCTGGATAGCCGAAAGGTTTGAGGCGGAAGGCTTTACGGTCAGACTTGAGAATGTTTCGGATGCTGAAGGGGCTGAGGGGTACGATCTCGTACTCCTCGGCTCCGGTATTTACAACCACGGCTTTTTGAAGGAGCTTGAGGAATACATAGAGAAACATTCTGAAAGTCTGAAAAACATAAAAACAGCGCTTTTCGGCGTGGCGATGAAAACGGAACCCATAATGTACAAAGGCAGAAGCCACGGCGGAATACTGATGCTTGAAAAATACGCACAGCAGCTTGGCGACAGAGTTATAGGCTGCGAAATGCTCCACGGTCAGATGGTGTTCTCCGCCATGAACGAAAAGGACAGAAAGGGCATTGAGCAGTTTTATAAGATGATAGGTCTTTCGGATACCGAAGCTGCGGAGCGCAAAAAACCCAGAACTCTGATGAACAAGTCTGAGTGCTGGGATTTCGCCTGCGGACTGATGGAAAAACTGAACAGGGCAAAGGTGACGGCATGAGCTGGACAGAGGAACTGGACGAAGAGAAACGCAGACTGATATTCGGCAACGAGGATTCACAGGTTTTTGCCTCTGCTTATGACAAAAAGCGAACTGTACATGCGGGCAGCAAAGGGCAGACGCTGACTCCCGAAGAGGCGGCAAAGGCGTGGATGGGAGCCTGCTCGCAGGCTTCGGATGCGAACAAGCTGGTATATGTGAACGTTCCGTTCTGCCAGACCAGATGCCTATACTGCGGTTTTTTCAAAAACCTTGCGAAAGCCGACATGATGGAGGCTTTCAGCAATGCGCTTGCACAGGAGATAAAGAGCTGTGCGCATCTGCCGCTGTTTTCATCTGGCAGCATAAACGCGGTATATATCGGAGGCGGTACGCCGGGCGCACTTAGTGCGGAGCAGATTTCCCTTATGCTGCAAACAATAAAGGAGAATCTCCCCCTTGCCAACGACTGCGAATTTACTTTTGAAACTAGAACCTATCAGCTAACCGACGAGAAGATTGACGCCTGTCTGAATGCGGGTGTCAACCGTTTTTCTCTGGGCGTTCAGTCTTTCGATACAAAGGCGCGCCGTGCCATCGGCAGGGTTGACGATGGCGAGACGGTTATCAGGATGATAGAGAAGCTGAAAAGTCTGAACGAGGCGGCGGTGTCCATCGATCTGATGTTCGGTCTGCCATATCAGAGCGAATCGGACTTCATAGACGATATCCTCACTGCGGACAGGATCGGCGTTGACGGCATGGCGCTGTATCAGCTCAACGTGTTCGACGACGGCAAACTTATGGAGAAGATAAAAGAGGAAAAACTTCCGCCCCCGCCCACAACGGCACAGCAGGCGGTTTATTTTATAAAGGCGCACGCAGTGATGCAGCGGCTCGGCTATATGCAGCCTTCCATGGCGCACTGGGTGCGGGATACCCGCGACAGAAGCCTATATAACCGCATGACGAAGCAGGGGCATATGATGCACGCTTTCGGTGCGGGAGCGGGCGGTCGTACACAGCAGCACGGGTATTTCACCCATATGGCGCTGGAACCCTATCTGGGTATGGTGAAGGCGGGGCGCAAGCCCGTCATGGGCATGAGCAGGAATCACGAGCGTCAGCGTCTGCACAATATGATTTCCAGTCAGATAGACTGCGGGTACCTCCGCGGCGATATGCTTGACCGCGAGGCGGGATTCAGGCTGACGGAAGTTTTCGAACCGCTTATAGGCTCATGGGAAAAGAGGAAACTTGTTGAGCGTGTTGGAACCACTGTAAAGCTGACCCCGCAGGGACAGTTCTGGTATGTGAACATGGCTCAGTCGCTCATAGACGTTACGGAACTGTATTTCAACAGCGGATACACACCGACGGCGGCAAAGGTCGCCGCACAGAATTAAGGAGATGGAACATGACGGAAACCATAAAGCAGTATCTTGACGAGAAAAAGGGCGTTGCCACAGTTATGGCGGCGCGCGCTTTGAACGTGCCGGAAAGGGATGTTGTGCGCGCTCTGGACGAGCAGTCGTTCGAGGTGAGCGTCTCACGTTTTAATGAGATAATGGACGACATAAGCGAGTGGGGCGAGATACTTATGATAGTATCCAACGGCAGCGTGATATGCGAGGTATCAGGCGGACTGCCCAAAGGTTCATACAGCCACGGCATGTTCAACCTTCACTCCGACACATCCTCTATCGGCGGGCACCTAATGGCGCACAAGTTCGACAGCATCCATTTCGTCAGCCGCCCCTTCATGGGCAGGGAGAGTCTGTCGGTTCAGGTTTACGACAAAGACGGAAACGCAGCTTTTAAGATACACGTCGGCAGGGACGAAAAATACGAGCTGAAACAGGATCAGGTTGCAAAGTTCCATGCCCTTAAAAAGAGGATGATGCAATGAAAAATATACTGGTAATACTTCTTGTTCTATTGTGCGGTTCCGCTTTCGCACAGATAAGTTTTAAGGATTCCTCAGGTCAGACGGTTACTCTGGAAAAGCAGCCGCAGAAGGTCGTTGTGCTGAACAGCTCGAACCTTGAGATGTTCTTTGCGGCAGGCGGTATTCCTGCGGCATATGCTGCGAGCAATACCACCCCGGTTTATATCGAAAACCGTCTGAAAGGCGTGCCCAACGTAGGCAGGGTGGAAAACCCCGACATTGAGCGTATCGTCGCCATGAACCCTGATCTCGTGATAGGCATGAATTTCCCGTTCCACGTCGCCCTGCGCTCGTCGCTGAACGGCGCAGGAATAAAGGTTGCGCTGTTCTCGCCTGTGACTTTGCCGCAGGTGAAAGAGACCGTGCAGATATTCGGCACCATCACAGGTAACAAGGCGAAGGCAGCGGAATCGGTGGCTGACATCGACAATAAGCTGAAAACAGTTCAGGACAGACTGAAAGGCATTAAAAAGGTGCGCGCGCTGGTGCTCTACGGCTCACCTGAAAGCTATAACATGGCGCTGCCGGACAGCTATGCGGGCATGATGCTTGAGATGGCTGGCGGCGACAACATAGCCGCAGGAGCTAAATCCGACAGAAAAGGACCAATGGCGGGTTCGGCAATGTCCAGAGGTTTTGCGCCTGTGAGCCTTGAAAACATCGCAGTTCAGAATCCCGATTATATCTTTCTGATAAATCACGACAATAAAACACAGGCGAAAAACGATTCCAGCCTTACGAAACATCCCGCATGGAGCGGTCTTACAGCCGTTAAAAACGGGAAAGTTATCAGCCTGCCCTTTGAAACATACGGAAACAACCCCACCGTCCGCACCGGAGATGCGGTTCTGGGGCTTGCTAAGATAATGTATCCGGAGCAGTTCAAGTGAGAGAGATCACAGACAGCGACGCTAAAAGGCGGCTCATGACCGGAGCCGCCGGTCTGATGCTGCTGGCGGCGGGTTTTGTCGTCAGCGTCATAACGGGAACGGTTGACATATCCGTAGGCGATATGGCGCGGATTTTCACAGGCGTTCAGACGGACGGCATGTACCATGTGCTGATGAACATCCGCCTGCCGAGGATAATCACCGGCGCTTTTGTGGGTGTCAATCTCGCGCTTTCCGGCGCCATTCTTCAGGCCGTTCTTAAAAATCCCCTCGCCGATCCCGGCATAGTCGGCGTTACGGCGGGTGCCGGACTTTTCGCTATGGCGGTGATGATACTTCTGCCCTCGTTTACGCATTTGGTTCCTCCTGCGGCGTTCATAGGGGCTTTTGTCACCTCTCTTGTAATTTACTTTCTGGCTTATGACGGCGGTGCGCACCCCCTCCGGCTTATATTGGCGGGGGTGGCTCTCGCCGCTTTTCTCGGTGCCTTTATGTCCAGCCTCACAGTGCTTTACAGCGACAGGGTGCAGGGCACCGTAAACTGGATGGCTGGTTCTCTCAGCGGGAAAAGCTGGATACACGTCAAGATGATACTGCCCTACACCCTTCTGGGTTTGTTCGGTGCCGGAATAGGGGCACGGTATCTCAATATCCTTATGCTGGGGGATGACGTTGCCCGCGGATTGGGGCTTTCTGTTGAGCGTGTCAAGTTTATGCTGACAATGCTTGCGGCTCTGCTTGCAGCGTCCGCGGTCAGCGTGGCGGGGCTTCTGGGGTTCGTGGGGCTTATCGTTCCTCACATAACAAGGCTTATTATAGGTTCCGACAACCGCTTCCTGATACCTTTCAGCGCGGTATTCGGCGGAATCATAGTTATATTTGCGGATACGGCGGCGAGGGTGGTCTTCGCACCATATGAACTCCCTGTTGGTGTGGTAATGGCTTTTGTGGGGGCGCCGTTCTTCCTCTATCTTCTCAGCAGGAGCAGCAGGTCATGAATTTCTTTGCATGTGAAAACCTCTCCGCCGGATACGGCAGGAAAGAGGTTCTGAAAAATATAACACTTTCCTTTGAAAAGGGGCGCATCGCCTCTGTCATAGGTCCCAACGGATCCGGCAAGTCAACCCTGCTGAAATGTATGGGCAGACTGCTGAAACCTTCGGCTGGCTGTGTTTATCTGGACGGAAGATCTATTTCGTCAATGACTGACAGTGCAATTGCCCGCAGCGTGGGTATCCTGCCTCAGTCGCCCAGTGCGCCTGGGGATATTCCCGTCCACTGCCTTGTGGCATACGGAAGGAACCCCCACAAAAAAGCGCTCTCATCGTTTACAAAAGAGGACAGAGAGACAGTCGAATGGGCTATGCACGCAACGGGGCTTCAGGATAAGCGGTTTTTGCGCCTCGGACAGCTTTCGGGCGGTGAACGTCAGCGGGCATGGATTGCCATGGCGCTTGCACAGCGCCCGCAGATACTTCTTCTGGACGAACCCACGACATATCTGGATATCCACCACCAGTTCGAGGTGCTGGAACTTCTGGAAAAGCTGAATACGTCCTGCGGGCTCACCGTGGTGATGGTTATGCACGATCTCAATCTCGCTTCGAAGTTTTCAGGCAGACTTATCGCCATGAAGGACGGACAGGTTCTTCTGGATGGATGTGCTGAGGAAGTTCTTACCGAAGAGAACATTTTTGATATCTTCCGTGTGAAAAGCCGCATAGTGGATATGGACGGCAGCAGGGCCGCCATGTATATGGGTGTCGCCTGATGCTACTGGAAGTGATGAACGTTCGCAAAACCTACGGAAAGGTTGTCGCTGTGGACGACGTGAGTTTCAACATAGGCAGGGGCGAAATATTCGGACTTCTGGGCGAGAACGGCGCAGGCAAAACCACCACAATAAAGATGCTCTCCACTCTGGCAAGACCTGATTCGGGTCGTATTCTCCTGAACGGAAAGGACATACAGAAATACAGACGGGAGACCAGAAGGCGTATCGCCGTGGTGTCGCAGGATATGAATCTCGGATACGAACTTTCGGTCTTTGAAGTCCTTTATATCTACGCACTTTTGCGCGGGATCAGAAACAGCAGAAAACTTATAGACGACACCATTGAAAAGCTGGGTATGACGGAAAAGCGCAACGCAAAGGTCGGTACTCTGTCCGGCGGGCAGAAGAGACGCGTTATGGCGGCGCGGGCGATGATTTCCGGCGCGGAACTGATATTCATGGACGAACCAACCATAGGGCTTGACCCTGCCGTCCGGCGGGAGATGTGGGAGATGATACGGCAGATGCAGTCGGACGGACGCTCCATACTGCTCACCACCCACTACACCGATGAGGCTGAATACCTCTGCGGACGGGTTGCCATCATGGAGCGCGGGCGTATTGTCAGTATGGATACACCTCAGAGCCTGATAGACTGCGCGGGTGCGTTCGCGGTTGACATAAACAGCAGGACGCTGCTTTTCAGAGACAGCGGAGAGGCGGACGAATACATTGCAAAAGAGAGCCTGACAGGTCACAGAGTGCGGCAGACGAAGCTGGACGACGTGCTCGTCAGCAGTATAGGCAGGGCGGTATGACTGAGGCTTTAATGGGTTCCTATGCGGTGCTTTACCGCGAGATGCTGCTTTTTAAATATAAACTGATGAGGCTTGGATACGTTTTTTACAGCGTTTCCACGCCTATTCTGTATCTTCTGGCGTTTGGGCTTGGTTTCGGTTCAAGAGTACAGATACCGGATTACGGAGCGTTTCTAATTCAGGGTATAGTCTGTATGAGTTCCATGACCAATTCCTTTAATATGGTCTCCGTGTCCGTTGGAATGGGCAGGCTCCATTCCGGCGAGTTTCAGACGGTGCTTACTTCACCCGTTTCCGCATCATCCGTAATGGGCGGACTGGTGCTTTCGGGCATTATCCGCGGCCTGTTTGCGTCTTCCATGATACTTCTGGCGGGACTTTTTGTTTTTCATGTATTCCCTTTCACTACCATGGGACTGTTTGCTCTTGTTCTTAACACCGCTTTCTTTTCAGCCGCAGGGGTCATTATAGGGGTCATTATAGACGATATGGAGAACCACGCTGTTCTTACCAACTTTATAATCATGCCCATGGCTTTCTTTTCCGGTACGTTTTATCCGGTGGATTTTCTTCCGCACTGGCTCCAGAAAGTAGTATGGATTATGCCGCTCAGTCATGCCAACAAACTCATAAGGGTCGGTGAACTTAATTCCGCCACGGCTTCATCTTTCGTCCTGCTTTCGGGACTCACTCTGGTATGTATTGCCGCCGGCACTGTCATGCTGGACAGATATACGGAATAACCCCGTTGCTTAAAAAGGCTTTCAAATCCGCAGAATAATTTCAGGATTTCACACGCAGATATTTTCCTGAGATAACAGAATTTTAAAGAAATGTTTCTATAAAAGGCAAATAATAGGGAAAATTTATGAGATGATGTTATAATATGTTCATATCCAAATGAACGGTGTATTATGGTTAACAGACATTTAAGTCCGGAATTTTCAGACAGTCTTGTTGTGTTCCTGTATCAGCACACGAACGAGCTGATAAACAGGATACTTACCTATTCGATAGAGCTGAAGTTCTCACTCTACACATCCACCCACAGAGAGGCATGGCGCGCGTCCATAAACGGGCTGAACGACGTTATTAAAGATTATATCGAAAATTATTCCGTTACTCCGGAAATATTCTGCCGCGAAACAGGCGCCACCGACGCAGCGTCAGCTTTCGGCATTGCAGAGGCAAGAAAACACTTTGAAAGAGGTGTCAGCCTCAAAATGTTCCTTGGGCTGTATAAGTATTATGTATGGGCATATCTGGACACTCTGGAGGATTTCGGCGGAAGCGAAGAGGAAAAGGCGCTGGCAAGGGAATTTATCATCAAGATATTCAGCCGGATAGAATATTATCTGATTGCTGAATGGATTTCGCAGCTTCAGGAGAAGGCTCCGGAGGGGTTCCCTGCGGAAGAGTAATTCTGTAATTTGCGTTTCGTTGGTTATGTTGACGTATATGTGATAATATAAACTACACACAAAATATTCTGTTATTCCGAGGACGCTTATGGAAAAGATATCTCTTAAAGAACTTGCTTTTCCGCTTATCAAGGCTATCGACAGTTTCAATTATCTTCTGAAAGCACACCAGAGAAGAACCTCTGTTATCGCATATCACATCGGTAAAAAACTGGGGCTTAACTACGGCGATATGGTTGAGCTTGTCGTTGCTGCGGCTCTGCACGATATAGGTGCTCTTTCTGTTCAGGAGCGGGATTCGCTTATTAAAGAGGATGTCGAAAACCCTGCCCCGCACTGTCTCATGGGCTACAGGATGCTGTCGGGATTTGATATGTTTTCAGATATCGCAAAAATAATACGCCATCACCACATCCGGTATGAAGACAGGGGCAGATATGCTGAAGATATAAAATTTCAGAGCTACATTATCCATCTTGCCGACAGGGTGGACATCTGTCTTTCTCCAGACCATTTTATTCTCAACCAGAAGGAAAAGGTTACGTCACAAATCCTTGAAAAGAGAGGCACGGTTTTTCATCCCGACGTGTGCGACGCGTTTGAAGAGGCATCAAAACCGGATATCTTCTGGATAGAAATAAACAGTCTCAGTATGGAACAGTTGTTTTCAAGGATAGATTTCATAAGCTCCATTGAGCTGACCAGGGAGCAGATTGAGCAGTTTGCGCTGACTATTTCCCATATAATAGATTTCCGCAGCAGGTTCACGGCAGGACATTCGTATACCGTGGGGAAGCTCGCGGGTTTCATAGGCAGGATTCTCGGCATGGACGAAGACGTCTGTCTTAAACTGACCATCGCCGGATATTTTCACGATATCGGTAAAATTGGCATAGATACGCAATATATCGAAAAGATGGGTCCTCTCACCGACGAGGAATATAACATGGTCAAACTTCACTGCTATTATTCGGGGCAGATACTCAGCGAGCTTAACTCTTCCGAATGGTTCAGGGACGTTGTTAAATGGGCGCAGTATCACCACGAAAGGCTTAACGGAAACGGATATCCATTTTCTATCAGCGGCGAAGATATTGACGCCGGCACAAAGATAATCGCATTTTCCGATATGATATCAGCACTTATGGAGGACAGACCATATCGGGCAAGACTCAGCATCGACGTTGCGTTCGATATAATAGATAACTATGCCGCAGATAATATCGACCCGGAGATGATAAAGGTTATCGACAGGTATAAACCTGAGATTCAGCAAATTGTTGACGACTGTAAGAAGAGAGCGGAACGCACATATGACGAATCGGTTTCATATAATATGGGCTGCGGAATTGCGGAGTGATTCATTTCAGATTTGTTCGCCTGCATCGTGCAGACTCCAAAAAGACCTGCCTATTATTTCCGCCGACATCCTGTCGGCTCATCACACATATTAGATCGGCGTTCACAGGCTTCGATTCCATCTAGCCAGATTATTAAATGAAAAAGGCAGTCCGAAGACTGCCTTTTATGTTGAATGCCCAGGGACGGAATCGAACCATCGACACGTGGATTTTCAGTCCACTGCTCTACCGACTGAGCTACCTGGGCGGTACGCTCTCAAAAGCGAGGTCTAAAAATATCGAAAAACACCTTCGATGTCAACATCTATTTTGCATTTTTTCAATAAAATTTTCCCCGCTTCTATCAGCGCATTATATTGTTCTGCCAACAGCAAGAGCTATTGAACGCAGACTGCCCATCAGCTCAAGAAACTGCGTCGGTGTGAGCGACTGCGCGCCGTCCGACCACGCTTTTTCAGGGTTGGGGTGCACCTCAATAATAAGTCCGTCCGCGCCTATTGCAACAGCCGCTTTGCTCAGCGGTCCGACATATTGCCAATGACCGGCTGCGTGGCTGGGGTCTATCATGATCGGCAGATGGCTTTTCGCCTTTATAACGGGCACTGCGCTGATATCCAGCGTGTTTCTAGTGGCTGTTTCGAAGGTTCTGAGTCCTCTTTCGCAAAGGATAACGTTCTTGTTGCCCTCGCAGAGGATATATTCGCTGGCTGTGAGGAACTCCTCAATGGTTGTGGACATGCCGCGCTTCAGAAGCACGGGCTTGTCTGTTTTGCCAAGCTCTGTCAGAAGGGCGAAGTTTTGTATATTTCTTGCTCCCACCTGGAACATATCTGCGTATTTGTATACCATATCTACGTATTTGGGGTTTGTTACCTCTGTAACAACGGGAAGTCCCGTAACCTCACGGGCTTTCGCCAGAATCTTCAATCCTTCTTCTGCGAGACCCTGGAAAGCGTAGGGGGATGTGCGGGGTTTGAAAGCGCCGCCTCGGAGCATGGATGCACCTGCTGCTTTAACAAATTCTGCTGTTTTGATTGTCTGTTCTTCAGATTCAACCGAGCATGGTCCGGCTATAACTGGGATGTTTTCGCCTCCGAAAAGAACACCGCAGCAATCAACGATGGTGGGCTCGTCCTTAACTTCACGGCTGGAGAGCTTATACGGCTTGCTGATGGGGATAACCTTGTCCACTCCCAGCATTTCGCCGATGACGGTCATTTTGTCCCTCTGCCCGTCCACGCCGACCAGACCAATCACAACGCGTTCCTTGCCCTCGATAACATGGGCGTTGAACCCTATTTCCTCTGCGGTTTCGATAACTCTTGCGACGCTTTCCTGCGCCGCTCCGATCTTCATAACTACTATCATCTTATACCTCCGGTATTTAAATTTCAGCGACTTTAAGCGCTCCCGCAGGCATAAAAAAACCGCGGGAGCCTGTGAAGCCGCCGCGGTCTTAAAATCTTATATCAATGCCCAGACCGGATTCAGACGGCTACACTCCTATTGCTAAAAAAGCAATAAAAAAAGAAACCAAAAAAGAATCCGTAAAACAGTCTGTTAAGCATTTATTATTTTCTCCGTTCAGCGTCTAATATTCCAATTAGACCGGTATGTCAATACAAAAATTTTTTAAGCAGATTTGTCAACGTTGTTGATCGCCGCTATTAAATCCTCGCGGATTATGGGTTTGTATATGCAGGCGTTAACGAGCGAGCATACTTTTTCCGCCTCTTCCCTGTATGCGGTGGTTATGATTATCGGGATTTTTGAATCGTGTTCCCTTATTTTCGATATCATCTCAAAACCATCCATTTCGGGCATAGCAAGATCCGTAATAATAAGGTCTGGTTTAATTTCGAGAAATTTCTTTAATCCTAAGACGCCGTTTGCTGCTTCGTGAACATTTAGTTCCTCTTTTTCCAGAAGTTTTTTAACAAGCATCCTTGTGAACTTCTCGTCTTCGACATATAAAATATTCATTAAAATAATCTCCGGTGATAGATAAACATTATATGTACTATTTTGCATAATACAAGCGCTTTTTTCGGGAGTAAGTATGGGTTATTTGTAAACAACCTATTAATTTATACTTAACCAATTGTCCATTTTTCAGAACATGTTCATAAAATTAAAATATTGCAGCTTTTTCCCATGCGTGATACCCTAACTGATTAAAAAAACGGCGTATGTGTGAATAATGAAAAGCTCAGTGATTGGTTCTAATCCGAGGATAGTAAGTTTTTACAGTTCGTATATGGACATGCTCGGCGTTGTAAACGAGGCCTATAATTCTATCAACGTCGGATTAAAACGTTCTGTTGTCGATAAGAAAATATCGTCATTACTCATCATCATCGAAAACAGAGATGATCTTATCACATATAACAGGCTGAAAGACCTTATAGACGAACACAGGATGCACACCTTTATTGTGTGTGTCGACGATTCTCTTGTACAGCAGGTGGTTAACAGCCGGGTTATCGCCATAAGTCATAAAACCGTGACTATGGATTTTTCT
The DNA here is from genome assembly GCF_029267515.1 of Seleniivibrio woodruffii. Lineage (GTDB taxonomy): Bacteria > Chrysiogenota > Deferribacteres > Deferribacterales > Geovibrionaceae > Seleniivibrio > Seleniivibrio woodruffii_A. The sequence continues at coordinate 214,142 of NZ_JAJUIS010000005.1, read as the reverse complement.
GAGATAATGTCGCAATCCAGCGTTTGCAAGCCATATCTGAAAGAAACAGGCGGAACCCGTTCTCCTGAAAAAATATTTGAACACATAAAATTCATGTTGGCGCGCGGCAATATAACACTGCCTGTTGAGGGCGAGTGTGCAATCCGCGTACTTGGTGTTCTTGATCAGGACAATATCTCCTTCAAGGCGATTGACGACATGACAAAGCTCGATCCGGCTCTTCATTCCGGCATAATCCGCATGGCAAATTCAGCCTATTTCAGCGGAACATACGGCAATATCGCCGATGTTCAGAAAGCTCTCGTGCGGCTCGGAATCAACAATGTTAAAGCGTATCTGGTCAACTTCATCAATAAATCCATAGCGGCAAACAAAAATCTTCTTTTCTCAGAAGAGATTGAAACTGCAATCAGGGATTCGCAGACAATAGCTGCGCTGTGCTATGTTATGTCCGAGTTCTTCCGTGTATGCTCCAAGGGGCAGATGTATTCCGTAGGGCTGCTTTCCAAGATAGGAGAGATATTTATCCTTGCGATAATATCCGATTATCTTTCCGGCGAAAATCCTGAGGATGTAAAAGGCGGGAGCTACAGAAAGATGGCGGAGCAAAACAACATTCTGGTGGGCGGAACACTGATGAAGAAATGGAAGTTTTCCGAAGAGTTTTATATGCCGCTGCTTTTCTCGTCAACGCTAAAAGAGAACCAGTTTATGAATGAAACAAAGATACTGCACCTAGCCTGTAACATGATTGAATATATGCGCTCGGAAAAAATTGACGACAGCCTTGCCGCCGCTCTGCATCGCACAGGAATACAGCTTAGTGAGAAGCAGTTACAAAAAATTAAAGCAGAAGCCGAAACTAAAATCAAAGATTTTGCCGCAGTTTATTGATTAGGCTGTTGACAAAGTTATTTAAATACTATATATATTCCCTCCCTGCGCCTGTAGCTCAACTGGATAGAGCATTTGACTACGGATCAAAAGGTTAGGAGTTCGAATCTCTTCAGGCGCGCTTTAAAGTATCAACAATTTAAAAGGCAGTCAGCTTAAACACTGACTGCCTTTTTTATTTCAATTTGAAACAATGGAATTTATCTCCGTTTGAGTTTGAAAAGAACTATAATATAAAAAAGTGTCTACCGGTTCAGTGGAGATTCACTGCGAACTTTCTGCATCAGGTGTGCAAAATTTTCACATAATAAATTTTGAAAGTTATTGTTTGTTAAGGTTTTGCAGGTTGGCATAATATTTGCATTTATAATAAGCGGAGGTTGCTATGTCATTAGTTGTTGCGCAGGATATTTCAAAAACATATCTGCTTGGCTCCACAGAGGTAAATGCGCTCAGCGGCGTCAGCTTTTGCCTTGAAAAATCATCCTTTATAAGTTTTGTCGGACCATCCGGAAGCGGCAAGACAACCCTGCTTAATCTTATCGGGTGTCTGGACAAGCCCACAACCGGCACCTTAATAGTCTGCGGTGAAGACACATCCAAATTGAAATATTCAGCAAGAGCCGATTTCAGGGGCAAAAACATAGGTTTTATCTTTCAGGATTTCAACCTGATGCCGGTGCTCAGTGTTTATGAAAATACCGAGTATCCTCTGGTGATGGTACAGAACATTAACGCGGCGGAGAGAAAAAAGAGGGTGGAGCTTATGCTTGATGCTGTCGGCATGTCCGGGCACAGGGACAAGCGCCCGTCACAGCTTTCAGGCGGTCAGAAACAGCGTGTTGCCGTTGCCAGAGCTCTGGTTACAAATCCGTCTCTGATACTTGCAGATGAACCCACTGCAAATCTTGATCATGACACTTCCATGAAAATAATTTCTCTGATGAAGTCCATGCGCGATAATTTCGGCACGACCTTCGTTTTTTCAACTCACGACCCCAAGGTTGTTAAAGAGGCTGAAAAAGTTTTTGTGCTGGAAGACGGAAAACTTGTTAAGGAGGAAGCGTAATGTTCGGAATATTAAAAATCGCTTCACGCAATCTTATGCGTTATTCCAGAAGAACAGCTCTAACTGTTTCGCTTATAGTTATAGGAGTTGTTTTTGTTTCCGTTTTCGTTTCAATCTCCGGTTCTTTTAAAAACATGATGATTTCACAGATAACCGATTCTATGACAGGTCATGTTCAGGTTCACAGAAAAGGCTATATGGGAGCTGTGGAGACCCTGCCGCAGAATATGAACATAAAACTTATGGGACTGGACAGGTTTGACAACGCTCTGAAGGATATTTCCGGTGTGGAGGCTATCAGCGAGCGCATAAAGTTCGGCGGGATGTTCTCAACATTCACTGAAACATCCAATATCAGGCTGAACGGCATAGATCCGGAAAAGGAATACAAGGTTGTTCCGCTTCTGCCGGCAAGGATACTTGAGGGTTCAAAAGACCTTAAAAGGGGAGAAATCATAATTCCCAGACTGTTCGCAAACTCTATGAAGGTCAAGGTCGGCGATACTGTCGTTGTGGTGGCTAGCAACAAAGACGGCTCTGTGAACGGCAAACAGCTCAAGGTTTCCGGCATCGTGGAGAGTGCCACAGGACCCGGCGGCAGAGACGGTTATGTCCATATTGAAGATGCTTCCGAGATACTCCGTATGGACATACCGGAGATAAGTGAGATTGCTATCAGGATTAAAGATTTCGATAAACTGCATGAGTTTGAGGCGGCTCTAACGGAAAGACTTTCCAAGGAACTGAATAAAAAGGGATTGCCGATGTTCGACGTGCACACATGGGAAAAACTGTCGCCCTTTTATAATATTGCCAGAATGATAGACATGATGACCCTGTTTGTGAAGATACTTCTTGTTGCTGTGGTTCTTATTTCTGTTCTTAATGTAATGATGATGGCGGTTTATGAGAGGACAAGGGAGATAGGTACAGCGGCGGCAATCGGAACGAGACCTTCTAAGATACTTTTGCTGTTTCTCTCTGAAGGTCTTATGATGGGTATCATAGGAGCGGGGCTCGGTGCAGCCATAAGCATCGCCGCGGTATATCTTATAAATCTTAAAAAGATAACGTTTAATTTCGGTATGCAGAAAGGGATCATCCTGTCGGCGTCAGTAGACTACAAACAGCTTGCCGTCATATCTCTGACAGTAATATCAGTCGCGTTGCTTGCAACGCTTCTGCCTGCTATCAAAGCATCCGGTACTGAGCCTGTTAATGCACTGAGACATATATAAAAGAGGTGTGTGATGAAAAAAATATTATTAGTTTTTGTTTCCCTTATTTTTGCTTCCGTTGTTTCTGCCGCAGGCAGTCCTTATCTTGCTGCCGCTGTCAACGGAAACAAGACTTCTTCAGCAATGAGCGCCACCCCCGGAAAAGCCCCGTTCTTCATTATCTATGATGAGAAAGGAGTCTATCTTGAAACGGTTGCAAACCCTTATAAAGACGAAGAGGGGGCAGGACCTATGGCTATAAATATGCTTAAAGAAAAGGGCATAAAGGTTTTTGCCGCTGAAAACTTTCCCGGTGAAAGATTCAAAGGGTTTCTGAAGTCAAAAGGTGTCTCCCCGGCCGTGTTTAAAGGTACGGCAGACAACGCCGCAAAATCACTTATAAAGAAAAAGTAGGTAAGTATGTTCAGATTTATAGCTATTTTGCTTTTTCTCCCGGCTGCTGTTTTCGCTGCGGACGGAACGGCTCTCCTTAAAGAGATAGACAGAAACCTCAGCCCGGAAAGCTATGAGTCCTACCGGAAGCTCATTAATATCGAGCCTTCCGGAGCAAAAAAAGAATTTACAATGTTCACGGTTAAAAAGGGTCTGGACAAGGTTGCCTCGCTGTTTCTTGCCCCGGCAAGTGAAAACGGGAGAAGTACCCTGAGACTCGGTGAAAATATGTGGCTGTATATTCCGAATGTGGGCAAGCCAATACGCATAACCAGCCTTCAGTCAGTTGTCGGCGGAGTTTTTAACAACTCGGATATCCTACAGCTTGATTATGCCGCGGAATATTATGTGACCGGAACAGAGGTGACAGCGAATGAGTATATCCTTAAACTGAAAGCAAAAACCGGAACAGTCGCTTATGATCGCCTCGTAATCACAGCGGATAAGGCGAAAAAACTTCCGGAAAAAATAGAGTGTATGACTCAGGGCGGAATGCTTATTAAGACACTCTATTTCAAAGAGATAAAAGATTTCGGCGGAGGCATAGTCCGCCCGTCGGTCATAGAAACCGATTCCCCGCTTTACAAAGGTTATAAGTCTGTGATGATTTTTGCTAAAATCAAAAAGCGCGATTTTAAGGATGAGGTTTTTACCATGGGGTATATGTCAAATATGTCTGAGCTTAGATAAATGAAAAAATATCTGAAAGGCGGGGTGTTTCTGCTCTGCCTTTTCTTCGCACCTGCTCTTTTCGGTGGGGAATATGATTTTGATATAAGTGAGATAGAGAAAAAACCGTATTCTTTCGACGGAAGTGTTGAGTTTTCTTCAAACATCTACAGCTTTGACAAAGATTCTGCCATGTATAATCTGAAATATCAGGAAAAACCGGAAAGTTATGATTATAAAACAGATTTCAGGCTGAACGGAGGTTATGAAACCGGAAGTCTTAAATACACGGTGAAAACATCAACTGTTTATCTGCGGTCTCCTGACGAAGAGACTGAGACCGACTTTTTATTTATGGAGCAGTATATCGGCTATTTTGGGGATGATTTCAGGTTCAGCCTCGGAAAAATGACAATGAAATGGGGCAAGGGCTATGCTTATAATCCTGCCGGTTTTCTTGACAGACCGAAAAATATAGATTCTCCTGAGGATGCGCAGGAGGGCTATCAGATTGCCTCTGCGGAATTTACCCGAAGTTATTCCGGTGCGTTGAAAAATATTTCTTACATACAGGCACTCTATTACGTAAATGATGATATGAACCGGTCTCTTGGCAGGAAAGACGGGGCGAATTATGCCGGAAAGTTTTATATGCTGCTGTTTGATACCGACATAGACCTTATGTTTACTGGCGGTGAGTCAGCCGACGGCAGATACGGAGTGGATTTTTCGAGGAACATACGAACCAATCTGGAAATTCACGGAGAATATGGCAGAACTGAAAATATCAGGAGGATGACTCTTGGAGGAAATGAGACTGTCTGTATGGATAACTGGCTTTTGGGGCTGAGGTATCTCACAGAGAACGATGCCACATATATTCTGGAGTATTTCCATAAATCGACCGGATATACGGAAGATGAGATGGATATCTTTTACGAAGCTGCGGAAAACAGTACCAATCCATCTTCTCTGGCAAAGTCCCCTTATGCCGGCAATAACCCGATGACGAACTACCTGTATCTGAAAACTTCTGTCAGGGAACCTTTTGACGTGCTGTATTTCACACCGGCTGTGGTGCTGACTGCGAATCTTGACGACGGCAGTTTTTCATTTTCTCCTGAAGCGGTATATACAGGATTTACAAACCTGGAGCTGAAGCTGAAGGCTTATGTGCTTTCGGGAGGAAACAACACGGAATTCGGGGAAAAACCCATGGATAAAAGAGCGGAGATAAAAATTAAATACTATTTCTGAAACTGAGCTGGCTGTATTGATAAAAATTGATAAGCTGAGTGTTTTTCTGCCTTTCTGCTTAATGCGCAGATCCTGCTGAGATCTTTTCAGACGCGTACCCAAAGCTGATATTCCGGAGGGAGAACCGGATTTTTCAGAATCAGCAACTATTTGAAACTTATCACAATTATTGTGTTTAATTTCCATAGGAACTTCATGAATTATTTTGGCGGAGCTTTGTCTTATACCCATAAACCAGCCTCCTTTTGGTTTATGTACGGCGCATCGGGCAACGGTCAGTCCGGTGCGCTGTTTTCTTTTATGCTCGTCTTCTGAATTTCTGAAAACAGTTGACAACGGCTGATTTCGTTGATAACAAATCCATAGCAGCATAATGATATTAATACTCAATATCTTTTATGTCCGGTATCCGTTCAAAAATCGCAGGCAAAATATAATTCAGGAACTGTCTATATTTCATTCAGGATGGGGCTATTCCAATCTGTGCAGCGTTTTGGTATACTCTGCGACGTTGATAATGATTTTCAATACCATGCAACGGGTCGTGATATGCGACATGCGGCGCAATGGTGAAAAAACTGGAGGAAAGATGAAGCAGAGGCGTTTATTTAAAACCGGAGGATTCGTGCTTGCGGTTTCAATGATTCTTTCTCCGCTTACGGCTAAAGCGGAGGAAGAGGCACAGGAGATAAAACCTGTTGTTGTTACGGCGACCGGTTTTGAACAGTACATTGCGGATGCACCCGCAAGTATCAGTATCATAACCAAGGAAGAGATAGCCAAAATGCCCGCGGCGACCATCACAGATCTGCTGAAAACCGTGGAAGGCGTGAGCATCACAGGATGGATGGCGAGCGAAACGGACATAGTTCTGCGCGGGATGCCGGGCGAATACACCCTTATCATGGTTGACGGGAAACGTCAGAATAGCAGAGAAACCATGAACAGAGGTACATCGGGTGTTCAGGCGAACATGATACCGCCCCTTGACGCCATTGAGAGGATAGAGATAGTCAGAGGTCCCATGTCCTCTGTCTACGGTTCGGACGCTATGGGCGGCGTTATCAACATCATCACAAAGAAAGTGCCTGACGAATGGCACGGCTCTTTTACCTTAGGAACTATTCAGCATAAGGACGGGGAATACGGACAGACTGTCAGCAGGCAGTTCTGGGTAGGCGGTCCCGTCGTTAAAAATAAGGTCGGGTTACAGCTCTACGGCGATCTCGCTAGCAGAATGGAGGACGACATATATTACGCCAACTCCTATGCAAGCGGAAGCTACGGGAAAGAGGAGCAGAACCTAACCGGAAAAATATCCATCACCCCAAACAGCAGCAACGATATAAATATTGAGGCAGGCAACGAAAAGCTGACGTACACACAGAACTCCGGCAAAACCCTTGCCGATAACGCCGCCGACCTCGAAACGAGGCATACGCGTGATCACTGGTCTGTTACACACGACGGCAGATACGGCAAAGCGACTACAAACCTTGCCCTCAGCCAGGAGATTGCCGAGCAGAGAAAGTGGACAGGCGGAGTTGAGAGCACATCGAAACAGGAGCTTACAAACACCGTACTGGATGCCGGAATGGCGTACAACTTTGCGAACAATACGTTGCGCCTCGGCGGGCAGGTCATAAAATCAGAACTCACAGGTATCAGCGAAGAGGCGGCGCTTGCCAACTATCCTGTAAACACTGACAAAGCGGATAACGACGCATATGCCCTGTACCTTGAGGACGAGTATTTTATAACGGATAACCTGTCGCTGACAGCGGGTCTGCGTATGGACGACGACGAGAGATACGGCGACCATTTTACGCCTAGACTTTACGCAGTTTATAAAATGGCGAAAGACTGGACGCTCAGAGGCGGCGTTGCTGCCGGATTCAAAGCGCCTACCCTCCGCCAGACAACCGACGGCTATTGCATGACCACAGGCAACGGCACAGCGTTGTCTCCCGGAGTGCTTTGCGGCAGTTCCGATCTGGATCCTGAAACAAGCCTTACGGAAGAGATAGGCATAAGATACGACAAATCGGGCGGGATAAGTTTCGGCTTCACAGTTTTCAACAACGACATCAAAGACAAGGTATCCAGCTATGCCACAGGTGAAAAAGACCAATACAACAACTATATCTACGAATACGACAACATTGACGAGGTGACCATCAGAGGTGCGGAGGTTTCTTTCGCGGCACCTCTCACAAAGAAACTCAAACTGACCTCAAACTACACATATACGGATTCCGAGCGCAAAGGCGGTGAACCCGCATTCGACGGCAGTTCTCTTGACGGCAAGCCTCTGGACAAGACTCCGGAACACATGTTCAACGCAAAACTGGACTGGCAGCCAGTTAAGCCTCTCAGCCTGTTTGCCCGTGCAAACGTCGTCAGCAAGCAATACTGGTCTGGGTTCAGAAACTATGCGATGAGCAGCAGGACACGCCCCGGAACAGCCACATATGACATAGGCGGCGCTTATGACCTTAATAAATATGTGACATTTAAAATGTCCGTACTGAACATCACCGACAAAAAGGTAGCCATCGACAACCGCACCCGTACGGGAGGTCTGGACGGCAACTGGATGGTGGATGAGGGGCTCAGGGTTGCGGCGGATATGACCGTCAGATTCTGATAAAAGAAAATACAGCCGTAAGAGGCTGAAAATAAAAGGTATCCCCTGTAGGTAAGTTTGGCGTCCTCGGGCGCGGCGGTTTGTCCGCTGCGTCGGGACGCCGGGACTTTTTTTATAACGAGGATGCCGCGGACGGTAAAATGGAGATAGAGCTTAATTCACTGATAAGATATTACGCTGGGTTGTCTTTTAAGGTCGTGGGCGTGCACCATTACACTATAAAGCCGAACACGGTGCATAGTCAGATGACCGCTCCCGTACCTGGATTTCTGTTCCCCTTGTCTGGAAAGGCTCAGTTCAGATTCAACGGCACACCCTACATTGTGCGTCAGGGGAACGTCATACACGGCGGACCGGATATGTATCTTGAAAAGAGAGTGCTCGGCAATGAAAAGTGGGAGTATATCTCCGTTTTCTATGAAACCGAAGGGAAAAAACATAAGGAACCCGCGCCTTCGAATAGGGATTTTGAACTGGTGACAGGTCAGAGCCCGCGGCTGACAGACCTTCTCTGGCGTTTATGGCGTACCTATAACCAGCCGGGAGCTATTTCGGTATTCCGCACGGAAATGCTTTTCCGCTGTGTGCTTGAAGAGGTTTTCGTCTGTGCAAACAACCGCCAGAGCGACGGTTCTCTGGGGCTTTTCGAGTGTGTTTCATCCTATATCCACGAACATTATATGGACGTTCTCAGCGTGCGGAAGCTGGCGGAACTGAACGATGTGAACGAGAACAGACTCTTTTACGTTTTTACCAAATTTTCCGGCATGGGACCCGCTGATTATATCACCGAATACCGCCTGAACAGGGCGAAAGAGCTTCTGATAACCACCGACGGCGCCATAGGCGGTGTCGCAAAAAGTGTCGGCTATCCCGATCAGCTTTATTTCAGCAGGATTTTCAGAAAGCGCACGGGCGTTTCTCCCAGCGGATTGCGTGAACTGTTCAGGAATAATCCATGTGCGTTTCAGGATGGGTCAATTCCCATGAAAAGTGCTCTCTGATATCATGACTGCGGAGTTACGATGAAAAAATTTATTATTGGGGCGGTTCTGCCGCTTGTCATACTGCTTGCGGGATGTACTAAGAATCAGGCTGAAAAGGAAGAGAAGGTTCAGACCAGAACCGTTGTGGATGATACGGGAAAGTCCATAGTTTTAAAAGCGGACACGAAGAGAATAGTAATCCTTCACGCCATGTATCTTGAGTATTTCTTCGCTCTTGGCAAGCCCCCCGTTGCGTCAACGGGCGCGTCTGCGGGCAACGCGATGGACGTTATAAATACGGCGGAGACATTAAAGCCTTACAGAGGCACCGCCGAGATAACGGACCTCGGCAGCGCGCGTGAGATAAATGCCGAGGCGGTGCTTGCGGCGAACCCCGACGTTATCGTCACGTTCAAAGGACATGCGGACAGGGTATACGACAGACTGGTGCAGATTGCGCCAGTGGTTCAGATAGATTTCTACGCGCCGTGGCAGCACCAGACAAGGCTGTGTGCACAGGTCGCTGGCAGAGAGGAATTTGCGGAACGTTTTATAGCTGAGACTGAGAGTATCATAAAAGCTGCCGGAGAGAGACTTTCCGCCCACAGGGACAAAACCTTTGCACTGTTCCGCACCGACGGCAAAACCCTTGTCTCCAGAGCAAATAAAGAATATTACGAGCTTTTCGGCATATCGAAGCCAAAAGGCTATCCCGACGATTACACACCTGTGTCCCTTGAATCTCTCGCACAGATGAATCCAGATTATATAGCTTTTCAGGACAGTGAGGCACGGGCGGGTGCGTATGCGGAATTTCTGAAAGGTCAGTCCGTCTGGCGTTCACTTAATGCCGTCAAGAACGGCAAAGTCTTCTATTTCGACGACTCACTCAATTCGTTCGGACCGCTGGCACTGCGCCTCACAGCGGAAAATATTCTGAAGGTATATTCCCGTTGAAGCAATTCTTTATATCGTTTTTTATATTTTCGGCAGGGATAGCGGTTCTCGTTTCGCTGATGTTTCTGTCGGTTTCCGGCGGAAGTTCTGATATCCCTTTTTCCGTGGTCAGGTCGGCACTTTTACATTTCGACCCGACGGATATGCGGCACCTTGTGGTTGCAGACCTGCGGCTGCCGCGGGTTGTGGCAAGCGCTCTTGTGGGGGCGGCGTTGTCAGTTGCCGGAGCCGTAATGCAGGGAACCACAGGCAATCCCCTTGCCGATTCGGGACTGCTTGGACTTAACGCAGGAGCCGGATTTGCCGTTGCGCTCTGTTTTGCTTTTTTCCCCGCTGCCGGATACGTTTATATAGTCTTTGCATCCTTTGCGGGAGCAGCAGCCGGAGCGTTTCTGGTTAATTTCGTTGCCTCCATGCGCAGAGGCGGAGCAACACACATGAGGATTGTGCTGGCAGGAGCGGCGGTGACAGCTCTTCTGGCAGCTCTCAGTCAGGGCATCGCTCTGTATTTCAACGTTGCGCAGGACATAATGTTCTGGACGGTGGGCGGCGTGGCGGGCGTAGGCTGGAGACAGGTCGCCGTACTTGCGCCCTGCATACTTGCCGCGCTTTTAACGTCCATGCTTTTTTCACGTTCCATAACAGTTCTCAGCTTCGGTGAGGAAGTTGCGAAGGGGCTTGGTCTGAACGTTTCATTCGTCCGGCTGGTGTCTTTCGTCTGCGTAACGGTTCTTGCCGGTGCATCCGTTGCTGTGGTGGGCGCTGTGGGATTTGTGGGACTGATTTTTCCTCATCTGGCAAAATTCATCACGGGTGCGGATTACCGCCGTATCATTCCTGTCTCCGCAATTCTCGGAGCGGTTATGATGGTGCTTGCCGATTTTGCGTCGAGAACTCTTAATCCGCCCGCGGAAACACCTGTCGGTGCTTTTGCGGCACTGATAGGCGTTCCTTTTTTCCTGTATCTGTCGCGCAGACAGAAGAGGGCGACCTGATGCAGACTGCTTATCAGATATACAAAAGAAAGATATTCATGCGCAATACTCTGGTTGCGGCGGCGGGTATCCTGCTGCTGCTTGCGGCTCTTGTTGTCAGCATGAACACAGGATATACGAAGCTGATTCCTTCCGATACCTTCAGGATACTTTTCGGCGGAGGCACGGACGCGGAGAATCTCATACTGTATCAGTTCCGGCTGCCGCGGGTGATTCTGGCGGCAATGGCTGGCGCAGGGCTGGCACTTTCGGGCTGTATAATTCAGGACGTAACCAAGAATCCGCTGGCAGACCCCGGACTTCTGGGTATAAACGCGGGCGCGGGGCTTGCCGTTCTGCTTTACGTTCTTTTTTTCGGCACGGCAACGTTTCTTGCTGTATTCACACTTCCTGTTCTCGCGCTTGCGGGTGCGGGAATGACTTCTGTGCTGATATATCTGCTCGCTTTTAAAAAGGGCGAGGGGACGTCCCCGATCCGGCTTATACTGACGGGCATTGCCGTTCAGGCAGGTATATTCGCCCTTACCACTGTTCTGGTTATAAATCTTGATGAAACCCGTTTCGACTTTGTAGCTATGTGGCAGGCGGGGAGCATATGGGGTTCCGGCTGGAAATATGTTCTGGCTCTTCTGCCGTGGCAGATGGTTCTTATTCCATTCGTCGTTTACAGGTCGAGGGTGCTGGACGTACTGAGTCTGGACAGTTGTGCTGCCTGCGGTCTTGGTGTGGATGTTGAAAAAGAGCAGCGGATACTGCTTTTCTGTGCGGTTGCCCTTGCCGCATCATGCGTCGCTGTGAGCGGGAATATAAGTTTTGCCGGGCTGATAGCGCCTCATATGGCAAGGAGACTCGTGGGTCCCAAACACTCGGTGCTTCTGCCTGTCTGCGCTCTCACGGGGGCGGTGACAGTTTCGGCTGCGGATACCTTTGCAAGGGTTATCGTTCAGCCTTCGGAGATACCCACCGGAATCGTGACCGCAGTTTTAGGTGCGCCGTATTTCATATGGCTGCTGACAAGAAAGTAAGGAGTTTTGTTTATGAACAGCATCACTGCTGAAAATCTGAGTGCCGCATATGAGGATAAGCTGGTTGTTGACGGGCTTGACCTGAACATACCCAAAGGGATGATCACCTCCATTATAGGTCCCAACGGCTGCGGCAAATCCACAGTTCTCAAGACCTTGGGACGCATTATGAAGCCCAGAAACGGCATGGTGTATCTGAACGGAAAGGATATAAGCAGGCTGTCTGCGAAAGAGATAGCCATTAGGATGGCTATACTGCCCCAGTCGCCGCAGGCTCCGTCAGGGCTGACGGTGGGCGATCTGGTTTCATACGGCAGATATCCCCACCAGCGGGGGTTCGGCACGATGAAACCGGAGGACAGAAAGATTGTGGAATGGGCGCTTGAGGTAACGAAACTCAGCGACCTTGAGACCACGGCGGTTGATAATATGTCCGGCGGACAGAGGCAGAGGGTGTGGATTGCGATGGCGCTTGCCCAGCAGACCGACCTTATCCTGCTGGACGAACCCACCACCTATCTTGATATGTCATATCAGCTCGAGGTGCTTGAACTTCTTTACAGGCTGAACCGCGAACAGAACTGCACCATTGCGATGGTGCTGCATGACCTGAACCTTGCTGCGCGCTTTTCAGATCACATGATAGCCATACGCGGCGGAAATATAGTCAGATACGGCACACCGGAAGAGGTTATGACCGCGGACGTACTGAGAAAGACATTCCGCGTTCATGCGGAGATAGTTACCGATCCGCGTTCTGGTCGTCCGGCTTGCATTTCATATGACCTGATAAGGGACGAAGGAGATAATTCATGAAAAAGATAGCTGTATACGGCAAAGGGGGGATAGGAAAATCCACCACCGTATCAAATATATCGGCGGCTATGGCGTCCATGGGGCTGACTGTGCTTCAGGTAGGCTGTGACCCCAAAGCGGATTCTTCAAGAAATCTGACCGGAGGACAGAACATTCCCACTGTTCTTGAGGTGCTCAGAAAAAAGGGCGACCCTGAACTTGAAGACCTTGTTGTAAAGAGCACTACGGGGGTTCTCTGTGTCGAATCTGGCGGTCCCATACCCGGTGTCGGCTGTGCCGGAAGGGGTATAATCACCGCATTTGAAAAGCTGGAGGAATTGGACGCTTTCGGCGTTTATAAGCCGGACGTGGTGATGTATGACGTTCTTGGGGACGTGGTCTGCGGAGGCTTCGCAATGCCCATCAGAGGCGGCTATGCGGAAGACGTATGTATCGTTACGTCAGGAGAGATGATGTCTCTTTACGCCGCCGCGAATATATCCCATGCCGTGCGCAGCTTCGGGAAACGGGGCTACGCTTCCCTTCGCGGGCTGATTCTGAACGCCAAGAATTTTGAAGGGGAACAGGAACTTGTTGACAGGGCGGCGGCGGAGATAGACACGCCCGTGCTTTACCGTATGCCGAGAAATCAGCTTGTCCAGCAGGCGGAGGCGGACGGAAAGACCGTTGTGGAGGCTTTCCCCGATTCTGAAATGGCACAGCATTACAGAACGCTTGCAAAACTTCTGCTGGAGGGCGGCGGCGATGTTTGATCATTTGAAGAGGCTTTCAGCCGTCAAATCCGGCAGCGGTATAAAATTTCTTTCACCTGCGGTATTTCCGGGCAACCACTGCCCCATGAGGATAGCGTCGGTGATAGTTGAGGACATCCGGGGGCTTTCGTCCCTCCTGGTGGGAACCCCTGAGTGCGCCACACATTCCAGACTTTTCAGCCCTCTGCCGGAAGGCAGAAACGGGGAACTGCACTGGCTTTATGTGATAGATTCCAATGAGGTTGTGTTCGGATGCCGCGAAGGAGTGGCGGATGCCCTGCGGAAAATGGACAGAGCCGGAGCGGAAGCTATACTGATAATCGGAACCTGCATACCGGAGCTTATCGGCGAGGATATGGAAGGACTGATACATGAGATACAGCCTGAACTGAAAGCGCAGGTTACTTTTGTGATGCTCGGTCAGTTCAAGAACGTAAGCTATCCCCCCGGTTCGTGGAAAACCATGGAGGCTATGGCTTCGCTTATGGACAGGTGTGAAACGGACAGCAGGAGGATAAATGTCCTCGGCAGATCCCCCTTTGAGGAGCATATACCCGAACCCGCCGTTACCGGATACCTTGAATCAAAAGAACTGAAACTGAGATATCTTGCACCCGGCGCGTCGCTGGACGATTTCCGTCAGGCTCCCGACGCTGCGCTTAACGTTGTTTTGTCACCGTTTGCTCAGCCTCTGGCGGTGCGTATGGAGAGGGAGTTCGGCGTTCCATTCATAGCTCTGCACGATAAATATGCCCCTTCGGATATAGACAGGGCGTATGGCGATATTGCACGCGCGGCAGGATATGAGCCAGACGGCAGGTTTGATGAAGAGAAACGGCAGGCGGAAAATATTCAGGCGAAAGCGGAGGAAAGACTTAAAGGCATGAGCTTCGTATTTTCACAGAGGATAGACATGCCCGTGCCTCTGGCGGCTTATCTGACAGAAATCGGCATGGTGCCGCTTCTTCTGCACATTGAAGAGTATTACTCCGCCGACAGCGCACATACCCGTAAGATAAAAGATGCCGGATACGATCCGCCCGTCTGCCGGATAACGAATATCGCAGAGGATGAAAAGCTCATTAAAGAACTTAATCCTGACATCTGCATGGGATATTTTCTTAAAACAGATATGAAATACGTTCCGGATATGTATGATTTTTACGGTCAGACTGGATACGGGCGCACCGTAAATATTCTTAAAAGAATACTTGAAGTTACGGGGGAATAAGATGGGTCTTCTCAGGTTTAAACCGATACCGTCCGGCAGAATGGGAACTCTGTGGACACTCTCAACCATAAAAAATGCCGCCCTTGTGGAGTTCGGCTGTATGGGGCATATGCTTTACAGCGGCGTGACGCTGAAACACGGAGGCGTAAACGACCTTTGCAGGCTTTATTCCACCCATATAGACGAAACCGATATAGCACTCGGAGGTACGGAACGGCTTGAACATACCGTAGCAAACATCATAAAGAATGACAGTCCCAAAGTGATATTTTTTCTGCCGTCCGCAGTGCCGGAGGTCATAGGAACCGACCTGCGCGCCCTTTGTGACGAGCTTCAGCAGGAACACCCAGAAGTCATGATGATACCTTTCGGACACGGAGGATTTAATGTCAATCAGCACGACGGGGTTAAAAATGCCCTGCTGACTCTGGTGAAAAATATTCCGGCGGAAGTTGGAAAAACTCCGGAACCGACATTTAACATAATAGGTTCATGCGCAGACCTGTTCCGTTTTCAGGCGGACGCGGCGGAGACCATACGCGCAGTTGAAGGCGCTTTCGGGATTAAGCCGCTGTGTGTGCTGACATCCGGCACCTGTATTGAGGATATAGAACGGATGGGCGGGGCGCATGTAAATCTTGTTATCAGACGGGAGGGTGAGGCGGCGGCGAAATACCTTCAGAGAAAGTACGGTACGCCGTATATCCTGCACCGTCCTTACGGTATCGACGGAACTGCGGAATGGCTTGAGGAGATAGAAAGGGTGCTTGGCAGCGCTTTCGACAGGGCGTTTGTAGAAAAGGAAAGGGGAATTGCCCGCTCAATGCTGGAACCGGTTATGCCCCGCTTCAGACATATGTCGCGGTCGCATATGGAAGAGGTTACCCTTCATCTCGGCGCACACGCGGACATCGTGGAGGGGATACTGTCTTTCGGATGCCGTGAGATGGGATTTAATAAGGGCGTATGCTGGTGCGACAGCCCCGATATGGGAACAGATGAGCTGCCTTATTATTCTGAAGAGAAGTGGATACCTGCTGTCGAAGGTTTGAAGGACGGGCTTTTCATGTCCAGCGGTGAGATACTGGAATGGGCGGGAAGAAGCCTTTCCATGCAGATATCGTATCCCGACAGATCGTGGCATCTGCACCCTTTCGAACCGCCGTTCATGGGTTTCCGCGGTGCCGTTAATCTGGTAAACCTCTGGATAAACTGCAATATAGAGAGATGGTAGAAAGTGTATATCCGTTATTTCAAATTTGATTTGGGCAGTGTGATTTTTACTTCAAGTCCGCCTTCCGGAGCATTTTCCAGTTTTATCTCGCCTCCGTGGGCGTGAATGATATCTTTGGTTATCTCAAGCCCAAGTCCTGTCCCGCCGATATCTCTGTTTCTGGAGGTATCAAGGCGCCTGAAAGGGAGAAACGCCTGTTCTGTCAGATGGGGGGGGGATACCAAGCCCGTTGTCTTTCACCAGAACAGATATAAAATCGCCGTTGTCGCTAAGATGTACCCGCACGCTTTCGCCGTATCTGCATCCGTTTTCGATGACGTTTGTCAGCGCTCTTTTCATTGCCATCGGCTGACAGACAAGCTGTGCGTGTTCCGCGCCGGAATATTCGACATCATTTCCGGCATCCTGATAAGTGTCACATATGCTTCCTGCGATGCGTCCTCTCTGGCGAAGAGAAGATATTCCCTTATCATTGTTTCCATATCGGAAAGGCTTGCGAGTATTTGTTTTTTATTCTGTTCTTCTTTTATATTTTCAGTGAGCAGGCGTGTTCTGGTCAGCAGTGTGCGCAGGTCGTGTGAGATTGCCGCGAGCATATTTGTGCGTTCGTCAACGAAGCGGCTCAGTTGTATCTGCATTTTGCCGAAAGCGTCCGCTATTTTTTTATATTCCGGAATAACCATTTCTGGTATCGGAGTCAAAGTGCGTTCCCTGCCAAGAGTTTCTGCGGCTTCAGACAGTTTATAAAGCGGTTTCAGCAGTGAGCGGGCAGTCCAGACAGAAGCAACCAGAATAAGGATTATCACCACCACAGGCGGTATAAACAGGTTCATATTAAAGGCATTTCAGACGGCATTGTTTCCTGTCATTATTATTTTCATTATTGCATATTCGGTTTTATAATAAAACATTGCAGCATCATCAGCCACATAAGGAATAACCCATTATTTAGAAGTATATTGCGTCGTTTTTATAAACAAAATGAGTGTTGACACACGAAAGATACTGCAAGATATTAACATATACATAGATTTGCGCCCATCGCCTGATTAAAACCCTAAACAGCAGAACAAGGAAAACTCAATGCCATGCGGGAATAAACAGAGCACTCAGGCTGCTTTTGAAAACAATACAGGTCAGATTATAAAGGCTCATGTGGACACCCTGAACAAGTGCAAAAGCCACGAGTGCCGCGCGAAAGTTCTTCCTCTGCTCTATCAGATGAGCAGGGTCATAGCCGAGAGTTCCGACCTCTCACACACACTCATAATCATGCGCCGCATAATGAAACGCGAAATGAAGATGGTCTGCGGGATGATATGCCTGTGCCACCAGCGCACGGGACGTATCTTTCTTCACGACAGTTTCGGGCTGACAGAAACGGAGGAGTCCAAAGGCGTTTACAATATGGGCGAAGGAGTCACGGGAAAGGTTGCTGAGACGGGCAAGCCGATAATCCTCACCCGTGTAAGCGACGAACCGGAATTTCTCCATCGCACCCGCGAGCTTAAATGCGGGTTGGATCAGGAGCTGTCATTTATCTGTGTACCCATAAAACGCGGGCAGAAGGTGCTTGGAACCATCAGCGCAGAACGGATTTACGACAGCAAAAAACTCCTTGAGCAGGATGTTGAGATACTCTCCACCTTCGCAGGGGTGATAGCCCCCGTGGTTGACCTCTATCTCATGGAGAACGTTGACAAACCAATGCTGGAAAGGGAGAACAAACGCCTTTCCGACGCTCTTAAAAAGCGGTTCAGACCATCGAATATTATCGGCAATTCAAAAGCTATGACAGATGTTTACGATTATATAGGCAAAATAGCCTCCACTAAGACCACAGTGCTTATCCTTGGCGAAAGCGGCGTGGGCAAAGAGCTTGTTGCCGGAGCGATACATTATAACAGTCCCATAGCGGACGGTCCTTTCATAAAATTCAACTGTGCGGCGCTGCCTGAAAACATCATTGAGAGCGAACTTTTCGGACACGAAAAGGGTTCGTTCACGGGTGCTGTAGCTCCCCGCATAGGACGTTTCGAAGAGGCGGACGGCGGCATGATATTTCTTGACGAGGTGGGCGAACTTTCACTCGCAATGCAGGCAAAACTGCTTCGTGTGCTTCAGGAAAAGACCTTCGAGCGTGTGGGCAGCAACAAGCCGATAAAGGTGGATATCCGCATCATAGCCGCCACAAACCGCAATCTTTCGGATATGGTTACAAACGGCACCTTCCGCGAGGACCTGTACTACCGTCTGAACATCTTTCCGATAATCATTCCGCCCCTGCGGGACAGGGGCAGCGATATAATCATTCTTGCCGATCATTTTGTAGCCTGTTATTCGAAGGAACAGAAAAAGAAGGTCAAACGCATCTCCACGCCTGCCATCAATATGCTGATGAGCTATCACTGGCCCGGCAATGTGCGCGAGCTTGAGAATGCAATTGAGCGCGCTGTGATACTGTCCGAGGACGAAGTCATTCACGGGTATAACCTTCCGCCATCGCTCCAGAAACCTGTGCTTTCCGATACGGCTTCTCAGGGCGGTCTGGAGGCGAAACTTGCCGCAGTGGAGTATGAAATGCTGGCGGAAGCCCTGAAAGCTCACAGCGGCAACATATCCGAAGCGGCGGAGGAACTTGGGGTTACGCGCAGGATATTCGGACTCCGGCTTGCGAAATATAAAATAGACTACAGGACTTTCCGCTGAGATACGGGTCTTTCAACTACTGCAACCTGCCGCCGTGGGTCATAGCTTCGAGGCATTTCAACGAAAATCCTCAGACCATAGAGATTCAGGGTGTAAAGGAGAACAACCGCTTTCTGTTCGCAAAACTGAACACCATCGGCAACAGGGATGAGCGTGCGCAGTTTTTCATGGACTATATGTCGGTGCGGTTCCACCTGCACCACTGGGAGGAACAGACCACCGATGCGGCACGGATGAGCATCCGCAACAGCTATATGCGGTTTTTGAAAGGATGGATGATAGATTCAAACTCCATAGCGGGAGCGGTGCTGAAACACTGGGTTGAAAGACGTATGGGCATCAGCCCGACTTACCATAAAGCCTGCATAGAGGATGTTTCTTCGGAAGAATATTTCAGCTATATGACAGATGCTATGAACGGCAGCGTGCACACCAGCGCCATCGATTCCCAGCTCGACCTTTTGTATGAATACTGCCAGTACGAACTGCGTAAACTTCGCCCCCGTCCGGAACTCTTCACGCTGTTCAGGGGAACCCACGATGCGGAAGAATATGAAATATTGGAAGAGTCCGGCGGACGGGAGCAAATCGTTCGTCTTAATAATCTGGTGTCTTTCACCGACGAATCCGAAAGGGCATGGGAGTTCGGGCGCACAGTGTGGCGCACTTTCGTTCCGCCCTCAAAGATATTTTACTACAGCGGACTTTTGCCGGGCAGCATCCTCAAGGGCGAAAACGAATATATGATAATAGGAGGTGAATACCGCGTTAAACGTATGCGTTGATGAGACTGCCACGCTACGCTCGCAGAGACGAATAATTGTCTTCGCGGGGAGCTTTAGCTACGACGCTATCTCTCAGACTATCTTTTTAAGAAGGTCGTCGCATCCGGCACACTCAACCCGTCTGGGCATTGTGGGCAGCGGAACGTCATATTTCGGTATTCTGGTGTTTCTGCTTTTAAGTCTTTCTATATAGTTTTCCGGCAGTCCTTTTTCAGCAGCTCCGGCAATCATGATGTCCATATAGGGCTTGGAGGCGAGCATTTCCACTCCGAGTATATTCTTACGGTACATAAGAGGGTAATATTCGTTTCCTGCGGCGTCTGTCACAACGACCGGATAGTGGAAATACTGCCCAGCCCCGTCAAGTCTCACATCCTGATATGCGTCCATCTCCTGTCCGTCGTATGACGACATTCTGTAGACCGCACCCCATACTTCCTCTTTTGCGTCGGGCACAAGAGTTTCCTGTGCGCCGTCCCATATGTGGGAATAGCCGAAGAAGGCGAGTCTGAAACCTGTCAGCTTTGCCGCCGCAACAAATTCCGGTGCAAAGCATCTGGTTTTTATGAATTTATCAAGCATATCAGCTCCATAGGCGAAATAGAGCCTATGGTCTCTGGAATAGTTATCAACCACAGCAGCCTCCTTTGCGTCTGCTTCCGCCGCCGCATGAGCTGAGCGGAACAGAAGGGGCGCATGATGAACAGGCGGACGCTCCGCCGTCTTTCGGCACCACGACCACCCTTATCCCGTTTTTACTGAGGGTTTTAGAGTGTATGGTGACGTTCAGTTTCTCTGCGTCGTTTTCCAGCCAGCGCGGAATGTGTTCACAGATTATCTCAAGGCTTTTATACCCTCCGCGCATCATGAACGGCAGAAGTATCTCCCTTGAGTTCAGCTTGGTGAACGTTTTAAGCGTTTCCACAAGATTTATGTGGAATTTGCCCGCACATTCGCTTCCCTGTAAGACCGGTTCCGGCGCAACCGCCATGGATTCAAGAAGCTCCCGTTCCTCTTCCGCGGCGACGTAGTCCAGAACGTCGTATACGTTCCCTTCGGATTTCCAAGTCTTTATACCCACGCTGTCGAGGATGGCGTTCATAACGCCCGTCATATCCTCTGCAATGAGGATGGAGCAGTTTTCAAACTGCGCCACAGTACCTTTTATAATGGACTGGAGATGTTCAAGGTCTTCCGCCCCGTTCACATCCATGTCGAAATAAGCTATTTCGTTCCAGTCCTGTTCATCCCTGTCATAGAGCTTAACGCTTCCTGCCTGTTTTAACCCCGTAATGATATTTTCGGAGTTCACATATGCCGCAAGACGCATAGACACCTCGTATTAAACGCCGTGTTTTTTACCCTTTATGGAATCGATGTCGATGCGGATTACGGCTGTTCCCGCAAGGTTGTTTTTCGGGTATTCGAATTTCTTGTCGGTGAAGAGAGCGACTATCATATCGAGCGCCTTTATCTTCTCCGCTTCGTCCTCAACAAAAACAGCGTTGCCCAGACCTATGACGGTTCTGTGTTTCGCTTCGAAATCGCACGCTTTGTCGCTTTCAACAAAGCCTGTGTCAACTGAAACGCTGAAACAGACGAGGCTGTTTTTTTTCATCATCTCTATTTTCGTGCCTGCCATGGCAGAGTGGAAATAGATTGCCACGCCGTCGTAGGCATAGAAAACAGGAACGGTGAACGGGACGTTATTGTCGGCAAGGGCAAGGTTCATCACCTGTCCTTTTTTAAGTATTTCTGCAATCTCCGCCATGTCGGTTATCTGGCGCTGTTTTCTTCTCATAGGTCCGTGGTTGGGGTGCATAGTTCTTTCTCCTGAGTATATTTAAAGAGCGGCATCCGAGGTGAAAAGGGATGCCGCGAAGCAAACCTTACCACATGGCGAGGATCCACTCTCTGTCTTTCTTATACTCCATATCGGTGAAAAGTACATTAGCCATCTCTTCCGCAAGCCATACCGCGCCGTTGTAGCCCACTTTGGGGTGGCGGTAATATCCGGCTCTGTCGTATACGGGGAAGCCCACTCTTACCATCGGAATGTTGTTGTCTATCGGGATGAAGCGTCCTTTTGAGTGACCAAGAATGAGGTCAACCTCAAGCCCCCTGTTTTTAATTCTGTCCTCAAGCTCCCAGAGGTCGGCGTTTGTGATTACCTCCATGTCAAATTCCGCGTGTTCTTTAATGGCGAGCAGGCGCGGATCCTTGGCATAATTCGGGTTCTCGTCGCCTATCAGCAGAAGAACGGGTTTCATGGAGAGGTCGAGGCAGAACTCCGCAAGACCGATGGCAAGATCCGGATGTCCGTATATTGCCACTTTTTTGTCGGCGAAGAACATGTGTGCGAGATCCTGAAGCGCATCCACAGCTTTTCCGCGTTCGCGCACCAGCGCTTCGGGGATGGGTTTTCCGGTGAGCTTTGAAATGTTTTTAAGGAATGTGTCCGTGTTTCTTATGCCGATAGGCGTCGGACCTATTATCGTGGGTATTTCAAACTTATCGCGTAGGTATTCCGCCGCTTTTCCGCCTTCGTATTTGTTCAGTGCTATGGTGCCGATAGCGTTTGCGGTACCCTGCATATCTTCAATTGTTGTATTGCCGTGGGAGACAGCGCTCTTGTCGGGCATAAGGGGAGAGTCGAAATTCTCTATCTCGAAAAGGACGGTGGCATCCACATCCATCATCTTCAGCAGGTGTTTCAGCTCCTTCACATCGCCGGGGTCAACCCAGCCTGTGATGAGGTTCAGCTTGCCGTTGCACTCTTCTGTCTTTGTTGCGAAATGCTTAACAAAGGCTGTCACGGCAGCGTCATAGCCGGAAGTCTGGGAACCCTTGAAGCTGGGCGTATGTACGGGGATGAGATGAACTTCTCTGTCCGCGTATTTTGTTGCCAGAAGACCTTTTTTCAGTTTTCTGACAACGCCTTCAACGTCGTCACCAATGATCTCTGTTGAGCAGGTGGTGATGATGGGCACTACCTTGACATGGGGATAGCGCTCAAGAAGAACGTCAACAGCGCCTTCGACACGGTGTACCGCGCCGAGAACCGCAGCGTCTTCGTGGAGTGATGAGGATGCGATGTCAAAGTTTTCGTTGAGGTGCTGTGAAAACAGCAGACGGACGAACATAACGCAGCCCTGACCGCCGTGGACGATTGCCGTACAGTCCTCTATACCTATGCTGGCGTATTGCGCGCCTGCCGGCTGGCATGTGACCATAGGGTTTATGATTCCGGCACGTTCTTTACTTTTTACTTCACATGACATAATTAGCTCCTAATTACTGATGAGATTGCCGCGTCGTTGCACTCCTCGCAATGACACCTGTCTTTGCGAGCTGATGAAATCAGCGAAGCAATCTCACCGATTCAGTACAGTTTTACCGTAAGTTCTTCGTTCAGCGAGCCGTGGATGGTCACATAGTCGATGCGCTCTTTCAGACCGTCCATCATCACTGCGATGTCCTCTTTGTTCATCTCATTTACCCAGGGGAATTTGGTTTTAAAACCGTCCACAAGGCATTTTGCATCCACCCAGTAGCATTTCAGCTCCGGTGTGCTGAGATCCGGCTCTTCGCCCAGAAGCATCGTTTTTGTAATGCCGAGAATGCCGTTGTTCTGGTTTTCCCTGTCCCACGCTCTTGAGTGGAACTGCCAGAGGCATCTCTGCATTATATAGTTTTCAAGAATGGCTATTCTCTCTTTCATTTCCATATCGTTCTCCTCAAACAGCCGCATCAGCTTTAGGTTCGGGCGCAGGGAAGTCATATTCTTTGCCTCTGAGATGCGTAACGATGTCCATCTTGCCTGTGTACATATTCTCGGTGTGCAGTTCTTCTCTCGGCACGCCGGGATCTGAAAGCATAGTGCGGGTCATGAAACCTTTGCCAGTTTCAAAGTCGTCCTTGCTTATGTCTATGGCGGCAAGGTTCATGACAGGGGAATAGATGGCGTTGTAAAGGTCGCGCGCGAGCCTCACCCAGCCTTCGAAACCTTTGTAGGGTCCGTTGTGATAGGCGTGGATGTTCAGATAGGGGATGCGTATCTTTTTTGCAACTTCGCCGGGTCTCATTCCGGTGAGGATGCAGTCGGGTTTCAGCATCTCCATAGCCTCAAGAGCTTCAAGCTCGTTGGGGTCATCGATTGCCAGTGCGCCTTCGGAGCATCTTGCGATACCTTTTTCAAAGTCGCCCTGATGTCCGAATTTTGAATAGACTGAAACGACCTTAACGCCCATTTCCTCTTCGATAACGTGTGCCCAGTGCCAAAGTTTTGAACCGCCGGGCCAGAGGCATATCTTTTTACCTTTAAGGCGTTTTGCGTACCAGTCCAGTTCAGGTTTCCATCTGGCAACCTCTTCATCTATGATGGCTTTTGCTTTTTCAACGCAGTCGTCGCCGAAGAACATTGCCACCTTCATGAGCGATTCCGCGAGAAGGTCAAACCCGAAACCGTCAATATCAAGACGTGGTGTGCCGTAGCGGGTGCGCAGTTCGTTGCAGATATATTCAGCGGAGCGTGCGCACTCCAGAACGTTCAGGTCGGCTCTGTGCATCGCACGCAGATCGTCGTATGAACCGTTTCCCGTGAACATTGAGATTACCTGTATGCCCATCCTGTTGAAATAGTCGGTCATTATCTCGCAGTCGCCCTGAATGTTGTAATCGCCGACGTAGTTGATGGTGTATTTGCTCTTTATCTCCGGTTCAACCGTGCCGACCTTGTTGTTTATCCATGCGATGTTGATTTTGTGGTGACCGCCTGTCTGGCTTGTGCCGCCGAAACCGGGGGCGTTGCAGACAAAGATGTCAACACCGGGACGTTCTTTCATGATCTGTTTCGCGATGGCGTCCATGTCGTCGCCTATCAGTGCGGAGGCGCATGTCTGATACAGCGTCATCCGGTTGATTTCGGGAAAGGCGTCGAAGGCTTCGTGGATGTTCTGTTTCAGCATCTTTTCCGCGCCGAAGACAACGTGTTTCTCTTTCATATCGGTGGCAAAGGTGTATTTAAGCTGGAAGTTGTCGTTGTCGCTGATATACCTTTTTGTCTGCCATGTGTCGTATGTGCAGCCCATGGGTCCGTGGCTCATGTGGATAACGTCCTTCATGGGTGTTCCGATAACGTGTTTGGCGCCGCAGTATGCGCAGCCTCTCTCTGTGATGGTGCCGGGAACGGTGTTCAGGTTGCCCAGCGGAAGGGCGGAAGTTATGTCTTCGCCCGGTCCTTTTATAACTGCGTGCTTCTCTCTGTCGGGCAGCATTTCGCTGCATTTAAACGTATGATAGGGCATTTTCAACCTCCCTTAGTCGATGAGACCGTATTTTGCCACCATCAACTCAAGTTCGTTCATGGGCAGCGGAGTGGGTATTACGAACATTTCGTTTTCGATGATCTTTTTGGCGAGTGCGGCGTATTCTTTTGCCTGATTGCACTCTGCGTCGAACTCAACCACTGATTTTTTGTTGAATTCCGCTTTCTGAACCATGTTGTCTCTGGGTACGAAGTGGATCATCTGTGTGCCGAGTGCTGTTGTGAACTCCTGCATAAGCTCAAGCTCGCCGTCAACTTTACGGCTGTTGCATATGATGCCGCCGAGACGAACGCCTGACTGTTCTGCGTATTTAAGAAGACCTTTAGCAATGTTGTTCGCAGCGTAGATAGCCATCATCTCGCCGGAGCAGACGATATATACCTCTTCGGCCTTGCCGTCTCTGATGGGCATTGCGAAACCGCCGCACACAACGTCACCCAGAACGTCGAAGTATACGAAATCAAGGTCGTCGGTGTATGCGCCGAGTTCTTCCATAAGGTCAATAGCGGTGATAACGCCTCTGCCTGCACAGCCAACGCCGGGTTCGGGACCGCCGGACTCAACACAGCGGATACCTTGAAATCCTGATCTTACAACGTTATCAACAGTGATTTTGTCTTCGCCTATGTCGCGCAGAAGATCCATAAGTGTGTCCTGAGGCATACCGCCGAGGATAAGTCTTGTGGAATCCGCTTTGGGGTCGCATCCGTGGATGAAAACCTTTTTACCGTAGAAATGTGCCATAGCCGCAGCTGTGTTCTGCTGAGTTGTGGATTTACCGATCCCGCCTTTTCCGTAGAATGCAATTTTTCTGCTCATTGCCGTCTCCTTTGATTTTTTACCGATTTGTAATTTGTCTTCGGCTTTATGTCTTACGCAGCTATTAAAAGCACTATCCGTGCCATTTATGTCATTGAAAACAGGAGTGTTTTCATCCGCAATAACGCTTTTGTGCTGTGTGGCAATGAGTTGAAAAAATAACAAAATTGTAATGTTTGTTACAAATCAGACGGACATCGAAGTGTTTTATTGTAATATTTATTTCATTTCCGTACATTCCCGTGTTTTTGTGTACGAAAATGTACAAAATCAGAAGTTAAGGAGAAACGCCTCTATCAATGGTGCCGCAAGTACGTTCACAGCGCCCACAAGCACCATTATAAGCCCTGAAACAGCTCCTATCTCGCTGCTGATGCTGTGTGCCTTTGCCGTGCCGACTGCGTGTGCGCCCATACCGAACAGGCTGCCCTTGGCTATGGCAGACTGAAGCGGTAGGGATTTCAGCAGGATTTCGCCCAGGGTCGCGCCGAACAGTCCGGTGATTATCACAAAAACGGCGGTCAGCCCCTGCGTTCCGCCTATTTCGCCTGAAACTATCAGGGCAAAAGGCGTACTGAGGGAGCGGGGGAGCAGACTGAGCCTCAACTGATCATTCAGTCCGAAAAGCTCCGCCAGAAACCAGCTTGAGACCATCGCAGTGATACTGCCGACGATCACTCCGCCTGCAAGGAGGAACCAGTGCTTTCTTATAAGTGCCCTCTGTTCATATATAGGTATTGCAAAGGCAACTGTTGCAGGTGCCAGCATGGTTATCATCCAGCGTGTGCCGCTGATGTATTCCTTATATGAAACGTGGAAAACAAGGGCAATGGTTATAAGCAGAATGGGAGCGGTCAACAATGGCGAAGACCACCATGCGGGGAATTTTCTGCCGAACAGCTTTCCTGCATAATAAAGCCCTATGGTCAGGGCAGACCAGAGTATGATATTGATGATATACATTTTTACTGCCTCCTGCCTATATATCTGTAGCAAACGTCTACAAAAACAGCCGTTGCCGTCATAACCACCGCCGTGCTCAGAAGTATCACCGCGAAGATTTTAAGCCCCAGTATTCCGAACAGCTCAGGATGGTCGAGGACAACAAGTACAGCAGGCACAAAGAACAGGAGCATTTCGCCAAGAAACCAGCGCGCGCCGAGCCTCACGCTGTGCACGCTCATCTGTTTCGTAGTCAGAAGCGCCACTATCAGAAACAATCCGGCTATACTGCCGGGGATATTTACACCGACAGCTTTCACTGCCGCATCGCCTGTCAGCCAGAAGAGCATTATAAGACCTATCTGGGTGAAAACGTTTGTATGGCAGTGCTTCCTGAATATCACAGAACCAGTTCTCAGCATGTTTTTACCTCATGATTTTCTCTATCCTTGAAATATAGGCTTGCAAGTATTATTCGTAAAATGAATTATAAGAATATAATTAAGTCGTAAAAGGAATAAATATGGAGCTAAGGAATATACGGGCTTTTGTGGAGGTTGTGCGTCAGGACGGTTTTTCGAACGCGGCGAAGACCGTTTATGCAACCCAGTCAACAGTCAGCAAGGCTGTAAAACAGCTTGAGGATGAGCTTGGGGTTCTTCTTCTGGACAGGATAGGGCATGGCGTGCGGCTTACGCAGGCTGGTGAGCTGGTTTTCAGGCGGGGTGTCGCCATGCTGGAGCAGGGAACGCAAATTTTTGCAGAACTTGAAGAACTGCGCGGGCTTGAGCGGGGCACACTGCGCATGGGCTTTCCGCTTTTGGGCAGTAATACGCTTTTTGCGGACATATTCGCAGTGTTCCGTCAGAAGTATCCGAACGTAGAAATACAAATGGTGGAGTTTGGCGGTAAACGGCTTGAAGAGATGCTTCTGGCGGGCGAGCTTGACCTTGCGGCGTCGCTTCTGCCTGTGGACGGTAATGAACTGGAGTGGCAGCAGGTTCGCAGCGAGCCTATGGATCTGCTGATTGCGGAGGATCATCCCCTTTCAGAGAGGGAAAGGGTAAGTTTCAGCGATTTAAAAGAGTATCCTTTCATACTGTATGCGCAGGGTTTTGCCCTGAACCCTATGATAATGGATGCCTGCAAGAGTCGCGGGTTTACGCCTGTTGCGGCGGCGCAGTCCAGCCAGATAGAGTTCATCATAGGGCTTGTGGCAGCGAAACTAGGCATCGCTCTTCTGCCACGGATGATTGCGGAGCAGCACCAACACCCGAAAACAAAGCTGATACCTGTGGACAGTCCCGCTATTTTCTGGGAGATGTCGCTTATGTGGCGCAGAGGCGCGTATATGCCCCCTGCCGCGCGTGCATGGCTGGAACTGACGAAAAAGCGCTGGGGCTGAAAAGACAGTCTCTTTCAGGCTATTTATTATCCGCCGCCGAGTAGAAATGCGGTGCCCATAGGTCTAATAATCTCTGTGTAAAATTATTTTAATCACAGGGATATCTATAATGAACACAGAAAAAACCGAACCTAAGCGGGGGCTTTGGGCTATTATGACCCCCGTTATGGGCGAAATCCGTTTCGCTGTTTTCCTTGGCGGGTTCGCTTCCGCAGTCTCAATAATCTCATTGGTGCTGATAGCCTTCTGCGTGGCGGCTCTGGCAGGCGAAAAACCGTTCGGCGGACAGCTCATGTCCGTTCAGACAGGCGTGATACTTTTGGTGGCCACAACCGTGACTGCTTATATGTCCAGAAGCATAGGTTTCCGCACATCACATCTTGGTGCGTTCCGGCTTGAGGAGATACTCAGAACTGAGATTTCCGCCCATCTTTCACGGGTTCCGCTGGGATATATCATCAGCAGCGGTTCCGGCGCTCTTAAAAAAGTCATGCTGGACGACGTTAAAAATCTCCATGCGTTCGTGGCGGACACTACGCCCTTCATCGGCAGAAGCACCACGGCTCCGATTGTTTCCATGATAGTTATGTTTATCATAGACTGGCGGCTGGCTCTTGTTTCCATGTCGGTTCTCGTCGCAGGCGGCGCGCTTCTGTTCATGGTCATGCGGGATTCGGTGGAACTTCGAAAACAGTATGACAAAAGTCAGGAGAGCGTTAACGCCGCAGTAATAGAATACGTTCAGGCTATGCCCGTGGTGCGGATATTCGACGATGGAACAAGTTCTTTCCGCAGATTCAGCGAGGCGCTGGAAAACTACCGCAAAGTGCTGAAAAGGTGGATAGGGGTTACGGGGGTTCCGGCAAAGCTGGGAATGATGATTTTAAGCCCCTTGCCGACAATTCTTGCGGTTTCAGCCGCCGGTATATGGTTTATGAGCAGAGGCTCGCTGGATATGTTCAGCTTCATAGCGTCGATTCTTCTTAGCACTGGTATGTCCGATGCCATGATGCCGCTGATGTGGATATCTAACTTTGTCAAAAAATCTCAGGCAAGTGCTCTGCGTATTCAGGATATACTGAACATTCCCGCCCTTGGGGAACCTGAAACTCCCAAAATACCTCTGGATGCGTCTGTGGAGTTTGAAAACGTTTCGTTCCGCTATGAGAACAGAGAGTCTTACGCCCTTAAAGATGTGAGCTTCAAAGTTCCGGCGGGTACGGTTACTGCACTTGTGGGACCCTCAGGTGCCGGAAAAAGTACGGTGGCGAAGCTGATACCGAGATTCTGGGACGTTGAAAAGGGCAGTATAAAGGTCGGCGGCGCGGATATCAGAGAGATGTCAACCGAAGTGCTTATGAAAACCGTTTCGTTCGTATTTCAGGACACGTTCCTTTTCAACGACACGCTTAAAGAGAACATAAGGATGGCGAACGTCAGCGCAACGGACGAGGATATCATAAATGCGGCTAAGTCCGCGCAGATACACGATTTTATCATGTCGCTCCCGCAGGGCTACGAAACCATGGCGGGAGACCGTGGCGTGCGTCTCTCCGGCGGACAGAAACAGCGCATCACCATTGCGCGGGCGATTCTGCACAATTCGCCCATAGTCGTTCTGGATGAGGCTACGGCGTTTGCCGACCCTGAGAACGAGGAGGAGATAATCAAGGCTCTGGCAATGCTTATGAAGAACAAAACGGTCATAGTCATTGCACACAGACTTTCAAGCATAAAAGATGCAGACCAGATAGTTGTTTTCGACGGCGGAGAGGCTGTTGAAAAAGGGCGGCACGACGACCTCGTTAAGCTCGGCGGCGTATATGCGCGCCTCTGGCACAGTTATGAAAATGCGCAGGCATGGGATCTGCACAGAAACGGAGGGAACAATGCAGACCAATGACAGATTTCTCACAGTTTACGAAACATATAAAGAGGCACAGGAGATATGCGGCGCACAGGCTCCGGCATACCGCAGAAGTGTCCGGCTTTTCATCATAGCGTTCATTGCACAGGGGCTTTCCTTCGTCTGTTTCCTGCCTCTGATGTATAACCTGTTCTCAGAAAATGCGGATGTCTCAAAGGCGTGGTTCTGGTTGGGACTCATGACACTCTGTATGGGTGTGGAGGTTGTGTGCCGCTGGTTTGCTCATAATTTTGACTATTCGGGAACTATTGTCGAGGTTACGCACAGTCTCAGAACCAAACTCGGCGCGAAGCTGCGCTTCATGTCGCTGGAAAAGCTGTATAAATACCGCACAGGCGACCTGAACGCCGTTTTTTCAGCGAACGTTGACGAATCTGTCATGCACATCGGCGTTGTTGGCTCCCTTCTGATACAGATAATTCTGGTACCGTTACTGGTTATCATCGCCGCGTTCGTTGTTGACTGGCGGCTCGGGCTTGCCATGGTAATCATAATGCCGCTCGGTATCCCCCTTTACAAATGGCGCAGACGGGCAAACCGCGAGGAAAAATACGAGACCGTTCAGGCACATTCCGACGTTGAAGCGGATATAATCGAATATACGCAGGGGCTTACCGTGCTGCGTGCCGTTAACCAGACGGGTGCGAAATCCGCGAGACTTCAGACGTCGGTGAAGAAACTGAGAAGAGTTCAGTCAGAGGGACTTATGAAAGGTTCCGTGCCTGCAATGCTTATAACATCGCTGGTGGAGCTTGGACTGCTGGCTGTGCTGATACTCGGCGGGTTCTTTGTCCGCGACGGAAGTCTCCACGTCTATATTCTGGCGGGGCTTCTGATCGCTCTGGCGCGCTTCGCGGAACCTATCGCTCTTTATATCAATGTAACCACCGTTTTCGATACTGTTCAGTCGGCGTTTGAAAGGATACGCACTGTGCTGGGTGCGAAGGAACTGGAAGTGTCTCAGCCTCAAAAAAGCCCCCACGGCTTCGATATAGAGTTTGACGGCGTGACCTTCACATACGACGGAGAGGAACAGACCGCACTTCATAACGTTTCCTTCAGAATACCTTACCGCTCGCTTGTCGCCATTGTAGGTCCGTCGGGTTCGGGTAAAACCACGATAACCAAGCTGATGATGAGATATGCGGATCCGCAGACGGGTACGGTAAGGCTGGGCGGCGCAGACATACGCAATATGGAGCAGACCGCCCTGATGAAAAACATATCGGTAGTTTTTCAGGATATATACCTGTTTGACGACACCATCATAAACAACATCCGCATGGGCAGACCCGAAGCCTCCGACGAAGAGGTCAGGCGTGCAGCGGATGCTGCATACTGTCATGAGTTCATTAACAGGCTGCCGGAAGGGTATTATACCCGTGTGGGCGACATAGGCGGCAGTCTTTCCGGCGGAGAACGCCAGCGGATAAGCATTGCCCGCGCTATTCTGAAGAACGCCCCTGTGGTCATCCTTGACGAACCCACCGCAGCTCTGGACACCGAGAGCGAAGAGGCTGTTCAGAAGGCGGTGGACGTTCTCGTGCGCAACAGAACGGTCATAGTCATTGCCCACAGGCTTTCTACAATCAAGGCTGCCGACACCATTTTTGTGGTTGACGGCGGAGGGATAGTTGAGCAGGGCACACACGCACAGCTTATGGAAAAAGGCGGAAGATACGCCGGTATGTGGAATGCACAGCAGAGAGCTAAAAACTGGAATCTGGCTTCGGGGGAGGGGATGAATGTCTGACGAAAGAGTAACATTAAAAAGCCTTCTGCTCATAGGTTCGCTTTATTTGACGCAGTATATGGGGTTCAGCTTCTTTCTTGAGGCTCTGGTTGCGATAATGCGGAAAAACGGCGCAACTCTTCAATCTATAAGCGCCATATATCTGCTTGGCGTGTTCTGGCTGCTGAAATTTCTCTGGGCTCCGGTCATAGACAGGTTTTCACCTGTCAGAAGATGGAAATACAAGGGCTGGCTTATGATGTTCCAGATCGCTATGGCGGTTGTTTTCATTGCCACAGCCATGCTTAACGTTATTGATGATATGAAAATGATAATAGTTATGGGTATGCTGATGGGTTTCTTTTCGTCAACACAGGATGTTGTTGCCGATGCAATGGTCTACAGACTTTTAAGCACAAAAGAAAGGAGTATCGGAAATTCGGTTAAGACCGCCGGAACAATGCTGGGCTGGATGCTTGGAAGCGGTGTAGGACTTATAGTATATTCACGCGTCGGCTGGCAAAGCTGTCTGTATATCCTTGCCGGAGTGATGCTTTTGTCGTTTGTGCAGATATTGTTCTTCAAGGAACCGTATTTTCCCCCTCACAAGACTGCTGAAGTCAGCTACTGGAGATATTTTATACAGTTCTGGCGCAGTGGGAAAAGGTTGAACTGGCTTGTGATACTGATAATTTTTCCTATGGGGTACACAGCCGTACATGCTCTTATGACTCCTGTTCTTGTGGACAGCGGGATAAGGCTGGATGTGATAGGTTTTATTGTGAATTTCATGGGGACAGCAATCGGAGCATTGTCGGCTTTCATGGCGGGTTCCCTGCTGAAAAGATTCGGGAAAAAAACTATTCTGGTGGGGTTTGCCGCTATGCACGCGCTTGTGGCTCTGCTTCTTTTCATACCGGTTACTTTACATGGAAATACCGCTCTGTCTGCATTTTGCGTATTTATGATAATGGGTGCCGCAGGACCGGCAGCGGCGATTTTTTATACGATCATGATGGAATATGTTTCAAACGAAAGACCGGCCACGGATTTTGCGATGCAGCACAGCATATATCTTTTCATAAGTTTCTTTTCCGGCTCTGTCGCGACTGCGTGTGCAGGCAGGTATGGCTACGGCACGGTTCTGGTTTCACTGTCGGGATTATCGCTGATTGCAGCTTTTGCGTCGGCGTTGCTCTACAGACCAGCTGTTAAGAGTGTTCCTGTGCCTGAGTTTTCAACCGCTGAATCGTAAGGAGGTTCAAAATGCAGAAGAATGTTGTTAAACCGCTGATTTTTATAAACGTACTTTGTGTCGCAGCTATGATGTCGTTTCTCGCAGTGGTGGGACCCATCGTACGCGAACTTCACCTCATGGAATGGCACGCAGGTGTTTCCGTTGCCCTTGCGGGAGTGCTTTGGATACTCACAGCAAGGTTCTGGGGCAGAAAAAGCGACTTCAAAGGCAGAAAACCCGTTCTCCTGTTGGGTATATCAGGCTTCGCAGTCTCTTATCTGCTCCTTTCCCTGTTTATAAGTTTTGCGGTTAAGAATCCGCCCGCAGTGATAGTTTCTGTGCTCCTGCTTGTGGGCACGCGCGGTCTGATAGGCGCTTTTTACTCGGCGATTCCTCCTGTTTCGGCGGCACTGATAGCCGACAACACTTCACCGGAGAACAGGGCTTCCATGATGGCGGTTCTCGGCGCGTCCAACGGCATCGGGATGATTATAGGTCCCGCACTGGGGGGGGCTCTGGCTGTTTTCGGGCTTGCGGTGCCGCTTTATGCCGCAGCTTTTATGCCAGCGCTGGCAGCTCTTGTCGTGTATTTCCTTCTGAAAAGGGACAGACCGGAACATATCGAAAAGGCAGAACCGCTGAAAATTACCGATAAACGACTGCGTCTGCCCATGGCTGCGGCGTTCCTCACCATGTACAGCGTCGTTACATCTCAGGTCTGTCTGGGGTTCTATGTTATAGACAGACTGGGGCTTGATATGACCTCAAGCGCGAAAGTTACGGGCTTTGCGCTTTCCTGTATAGGTTTCGCTTTTATAGCCGTTCAGATTGTCGTTTCAAAAGTGCGCGGGATGACCCCTAAGAACTGGCTGAAAGCCGGAGCCGTCATATCCTCTATAGGTTTTCTTGCAGTGTCTATGCTCGCTGTGACGAAAGTGAGCCTGATAATAGGTTTTTGTGTTGCCACTGTGGGGTTGGGGATGATATTTCCTGCGTTTCAGGCACTCGCCGCAAATGCAGTTTCAAAGGCGGAGCAGGGCGCTGCTGCCGGAACGGTATCAGCAGCACAGGGTATAGGCATCATCGCCGGACCACTTCTCAGCACGCTCTTTTACGGTATAGACCCTTCATTGCCGTTTTACGCTGCTGTGGCTGCGTTCGTTCTTCTTACGCTGTATTCATGGAAAAGCCGCGAAGTTGTGTACCTCGATGAGCTGACTGCGGAGAATTAACCATCAATGAAAAAAAAGCCTGCGGTTTGCGCCGCAGGCTCTGTTCGTAAAGGTTTACTTTCAGAATCTGTAGTTTACTTCCATTCCCACCGTTCTGGGTTCGCCCATATAGTTGTATGACATATTTGCGCCGCCGTCGCGCATCCATGTGAAATATTCCTTGTCGGTCAGGTTTCTGACATAAAGGTAAACTTCGTATCCCTTAGCAGACTCATAGCCCGCTTTTACATTAAGTATCTCATACGAATCCTCTATTTTATCCGTATTGCTCTTGGTGAAATAGGTTTTTCCAGTATGTTTTATGTCGAATATACCGACAAGACCTGACGAATGTCTGTATGTAACGCCCGCCGTACCAGTGAATTTAGGGGCGCCTATCATATATTTATCGTCGTAATCGACTCCGCTTACATAAAAGTCATCGTATTTTGCTTCCATAAGCCCTGCCGTTGCGAAAATGTCCAGCCCTTTTGCAAGACGTGCGGCAAAGTCGGCTTCGACACCTGTAACGTGTGCCTTTCCGGCGTTTTTCACAGAGAATATAGTTGACATATATTCA
Organism: Seleniivibrio woodruffii; assembly: GCF_029267515.1. Taxonomy (GTDB): domain Bacteria; phylum Chrysiogenota; class Deferribacteres; order Deferribacterales; family Geovibrionaceae; genus Seleniivibrio; species Seleniivibrio woodruffii_A. The sequence goes on along the minus strand of NZ_JAJUIS010000005.1, from coordinate 179,266 downwards.
GCCTCAAGCACCTGCAGGTCGTCGTAATCCGTATGGAAAACGTTGGCGTTGAGCATTACTCTGTTATTGAAAAGTTTTGACTTAACACCGACTTCATAGTTCATGGATTTAGTTTCGTTGAAATCCGCAAACTCTTTTGCCGCCGTGGTATAGTTAAATCCGCCGGGGGTATAGCCCTGGGACACCAGCGCATAAAAGTTCAGTTTCTGCGACGGGGAATAGGTCAGAGAAACCTTGCCGAGAGCAGAAGACCAGTCTTTTTCCGCAGAATATCTGTCGTCGGAAAGAACCGCGCCGTCCTGTGACATCACAAGCCTGTAGTCCATTTCTCTGTGAGTTGTTTCATACCTTCCGCCGAGCGTCAGCGCCAGAACATCGGAGAACAGAGGCAGGGTTGCTTCCGCAAAAACCGCCTTAGTGTCGGAGTCGGTCTCCGGACGCCAGTCATAGCTATAAACAGTTGCCGTATAATCGTATATACTGGACATGTTGTTCACGTCCATTTTGTTTCTGTCATAGTACAGACCGCCCAGCCATTTGATTGTGCTTTTGTCGGTCGAACTGAATCTCAGTTCCTGTGTGAAGGTGGGCATTTCAAAATCCTGTCTTCCCATGGTATAGGCGCCCTGCTGATAGCCCATTAGAACCGTTTCGTCACTGTCAACTTTCTTATAGGATGTGATTGACTGTATTTTCATGCTGTCCAGAGCAAAATCCATGTTGAGCAGCAGAATGTCTGTGACGGATTTTGTATCTGCATATTCGGAATCGGCAAAACCACTGTAGATATCGTATGTGTGGCTGTCGGAGAAGACCACGGGAGGGTTGCCGCCTGTTGCGTTGTTATGTGCGTATTTCAGGCTGATGTCCGTTTTCTGTGTAGGTGTGGCGCGCAGTTTCAGCGCATAGTGATATTTTTCAGTTTCGTCCACATGTTCTTTTGCACCTGGTGTTTTGTCGTCAAGATATCCATCGGTTTTCGCATATCCGCCGGACAGTCCGAAGTAAAATCTGTCTTTCTGAATGGGACCTGACACGGCGAAGGAAGCCTTGTAGGTGTTTCTTTCCTCCGCGGTGAAACCTATTTTTCCGGTGAGGTTGTTGTCAGGTTTTTTTGTCACGACGTTAATGGCGCCGCTCATGGCGTTCTTGCCGTACAGTGTTCCCTGCGGTCCTCGAAGAACTTCAATCCGCTCAACGTCCTCGAAAGTAAAGTTATATCCGAAGTTGCTGTCGCTGGGCAGTCCGTCCACATTAAGCACCATCGGGCTTGTGGCAAGAAAGTCATTTGATGTGAGTCCTCTGGAAACAACCCACGTCTGGTTTATACCCCAGTTGGTGTCGAGAGAGATGTTCGGAAGATATCTTCCGACGTCCGACATATTCCTCAGTCCTGCATCCTGAACAAAAGTTTCGGTCATTACGTTCATCGGAACGGGTACCTTCTGTGCGTCTTCTGCTCTTTTTTCCGCCGTAACGGTTATCGTTTCAAGCTCTAAATCATCTGCAAAGCAAACGCTTGAAAACAGCGCCAAAATTGATATGGCACAAATAATACGGAAATGCCTCATAATTCTAACCTCCTAAATTTTCGGCACCATTACGGTACTTTTTTACGGAGGTTTTCTCTGCTCCCATGCGGATGCAAAGTTGCTCTAAACGGAGTATCTTATTCGGCTTCGGGTTATGTCGCTTTTAACGTGGAACAGCATCTGACCCGGCGTTACGTTGAAGTGCTTCTTGAATGCCTTTATGAAATGGCTGACGTTTGTGTAGCCGACAGTCCACGCTATATCGCTGACGGAATATTCCCCTGTTTCAAGCATCATCTTCGCTTTTGCCATGCGTTCTGTTTGGATGAAACCGTAGACCGTAACGCCGAAAACTTCTTTGAACCCTGCTTTGAGTTTGAAATCGTTTATGCCTGAAAGTTTCGCAAGCTCACTTATTGTGGGCGGCTCGTCGAGATGCTCCGCGATATACCCGCAAAGGTCGCGTATCTTGCCAACCTCGCCGGGCTGGAGTACCGATTTTCTGGAACTGTCGGAACCGGTCAGAAAAAATTCGGAGAAGACGTGATTGATAAGCTCAAAAACTTTCGATTTGATGAAAAGCTCCCTTTTCGGTGAGGAGATGGTGCATCCCAACATCGATCTTGCCGCGCCAAGCATCATTGGTGTAGCGGGTGTGCTTATTTCGTAGAATCTGTCATTGTCCTCGAAATAATCCTTCATGTCGTGGCGTACAAGGTGCATCTCGTCTCTGAAGTGCACCTTTGCAAAGTTGCGGTCAAATGCGATGCTGACCGCCTGTGTAGGCTTTCCCTTTTTTTTGGAGGTTCTGCCGGAAGTATTGTTGGATTTGGAAATTATGAGTGAATTGGATTTTTTTGTATCCATTCCGAATTCACTTCCGTTTTTATAGAAAACGGAGTGAAGGTCTGATTCCAGCGTTATGCCGAAACCTATGGGACATTCGTCAACGACGTATTCCATAACCAGTTCTACGTCCGCCGGAATGTCAATAAGATAAACGTACAGACCGCTCTGAATATGCAGTTGTTCGACGTATTTGCTAAGTCCGAACATCCTGAAAGCGTGGTCGCTGACAGGTATTGTGTCGTAGCTGCCCGCTTTGTTTCTCAGTTTGAAAACAGCAACGTCTTTTTCCGTGACAATGCCCATAACGGGGAAAGTCTCCTGCATTTCACAACCTCCCGCAAGACGGTAATAATTTACATGCAATTATCATACTATAGCATGATATGTGTCAAGAGAATAATGATATTGACTATCAAAATCACTTTGTACTATAATCGGCTATTCACGGAGGCTTCTATGTCATGTTCATCTTGCAGTGTTGTTATGGATATACGGGGACAGAGTTTCAGACATGTGCCTGATATTCCTGAGCCGATACTGATGCACGAAAATCTCGGTCAGTACATTGAAACGGTGTATGTCCAGCCGGGAGTGATACTTTATATCCTGCGCATCCCTGCCGACAACACTGTTGATATCAGTTTCGACGTGCGCGGCGGGCTTGTCACCTTCGAGTGCTGGCTGAAAGGTGAACTGGAATACAGATATGAAACCGGAGATGGCAGTACAGGATTCGACCACGCCCTGCACGGGTACATCATGGCGGGGTCTGCCGGCATCGAAAAGGGATTTGTGCACAAACCCGCCAGCGTCGCCGTTGAAATGGTTAAGCTGTCTTTCGAACCTTCCGTTTTTGAAACGATACTGGAAAGAGTTTACGGGGTTAAAATTCAGGAAGCGCCGGATATATTTTCACTGATCACCGACAGCCGCAACAGGTTCGCGAGACTGCCTCTGACGGCAGCGGTTGAAGCGGCGGCGAAGAGTATCGCCGAATGCAGACATGTGCCGCCACTGCGCAGTCCGGTCATAGCAAACCTTGCGAACGGTCTGCTCTACTCAATCTTTTCCGACCTGCTCCTTAAAAGGGGTGCAGGTTCTTTCGGGGTTCAGCCGGGCGACCTTGAAAAGTTCTACGACATCAAAGGTATGATAGATTCCAATCTTTTCGAGCCGCTCTCCCATTGCCAGATAGCCAGAAAAGCCGGCATCAACGAGTTTAAATTGAAAAACGGCTTTAAAGAGATATTCGGAACCACTGTGAACGGATATATGACCGAACAGAGGATGCTGAAAGCCAGAAAGATGCTGGAATCAGGCTCCGTCAGTGTAAGCGAGGCTGCATGGGAAATCGGATATACCAATGTAAGTCATTTTATTTCGGTTTTCCGCAGGCATTATGGCGTTACACCGGGTAAATTTCTTATGGATATAAAGCTGAAACTGGGAAGCCAGTGCGCCACTCCTTCCGTTTAGCATTATTTCTGCTCCCTTTGCAGGTAGAATCCGCAGGGTTCGTGAATGTATCCTGCTCTATTGAACAAAGGGAGGTTTTTAATGAGCAGATTATTATTAGCGGCGCTGCTGCTGTTCGCCGTTTCTGCGGCGGCGGAAGAGGTGGTTTTAAACCCCATTGAGGTCACCGCCAACAAGATGTCGCAGGACGTTCAGTCGGTTCCGGCGGGCATCACGGTTTTTACGGATCAGGACACGGCTGACAAGGGTATATCCCAGACTAAGGATATCTTTGAACGCACTCCGAACATGTATCTCACAAAAATGGGTCCCCTCGGCTATGAGAACATGGCTTCGGTTCGGGGTATCACGTCTTTTATGACAGGCAGCCCTGTTCTCAGTTTCTATGTTGACGACGTTTACTATCCGGGTTTCGACATAAACCTGCTTGACGTTGAACGGATAGAGGTGCTGCGGGGTCCGCAGGGCACCATTTACGGCAGAAACTCCGAAGCGGGTGTTATCAATATCATCACAAAACAGCCCGAAAACGAATGGAGCGGAACGTTTGGCGCTTCATACGGAAGCTATGACACATACGATGCGAATTTCAGCGGCAACGGTGCGCTGATAAAGGATAGGCTGTATGTACGCACAGCACTGAAATACACCTCCACCGACGGTTATTTCGAGAACGTTGCCGACGGCTCGGATGACGTTGACAAGGCGACCGCTTTTGACGGCAAGCTCGCCTTCACCCTTGTCCCGAACAGCTCATGGAACATATCGCTGAAAGCGGACGGGCAGAAGTACGACAGCAATTATGCCGAGTTCAGCACTTTTGACAAGGTAAAGGACGGCGACTTCGAGGTTGATGTCAACCAGCCGGGCAGTGTTGAGCGGGACGCATACGGACTGTCGCTGAAAGCCGACTATGAAAAGGGCGGCGGCAAATTCACATCCATAACCAATTTCAGAAATGAGGAATACGATTCTCTGAACGACCTCGACTTCACATCATATGATATGATGGAGCTTTCCACCTATAAAAAGACCGATTCGTTCAGTCAGGAATTCAGGTATGTGTCAGGCGGCACTGCATCTCCTATCAGATTTACATCCGGTCTGTATTTCTATAAAGAGAAAGAGGAGCAAAAGGTCGGATTCGACATGATAGCCTACAGCGTTCTGTCTATGAGGTACGGCGACACGGACACCACCGGAGCCGCTGTTTACGGTCAGGCTGACTATACCGTTGGTAAATTAGTTCTGACGGCAGGTCTTCGCTATGAAAACACGCAGAAGGACTTCGACTACCGATGGGCTGGCGGAAACATGATCGGCTACACCGACACGGACGGTTCCACCGACAGATCGTTTGATGCTGTTCTGCCAAAAGCGTCCGTAACGTATAACTTCACGGATAATTTCAGAGCGTTTGTAAGTGCGTCGAGAGGTTTCAGAAGCGGCGGGTTCAACCTGAACTCGGACGTGGGCAGAGCGTATGATTCTGAGTTCACATGGAACTATGAAGCCGGGGTTAAAGCGGAACTGCTGAACAGGAAGATGATGCTCAGTGCATCAGTTTTCCGCATCGACTGGACGGACATGCAGGTTGAGATACCCTCATATCCCGACTTTGTGATTGAAAACGCGGCGGAGGCGAGAAGCAAAGGTTTTGAGGCGGAAGTAAGATATCTTCCCGTCGGCTGGGCGGAAATATACGCCGGAGCTGGTTTTGTAAATGCGGAATTTGAAGACTACGAAACGTCGGCAGCGGACTATTCCGGCAACAAGGTTCCAAACGTACCGGAGAACACTTACAACGTCGGAACGACTTTGCGCTTTCTGAACAACTGGTTCGTGAATGCGGAAATGACCGCAGCGGGCAAGATAGAGTATGACGCTGAGAACTCAATGCACCAGAACTCTTATCAGGTTGCAAATGCAAGAATCGGCTATGAAACCGAGAAGTTCGACGTATATCTCTGGGCGAAAAACATCTTTGACGAGGCATATGCCACAAGAGCGTTTGAGATGAGCGGCGAGTGGTACGCCAGAGCGGGCGATCCGCGCACAATAGGCGTTAATATGAACTACAGATTCTGATTTATAACAGGCAGCCGTATTTAATGCGGCTGCCTTCTTTGTGCGATAGAATAAAACTATAGATAAATAAACTCCGTTATGTCTTCGCTGTCTGCCTTAATCTGACAAATTATAACATGTAAATTATTAGTATATTTCAGTCATATGTTATAAATACCTACCATTAATGGTTGTGGATAAACATTAAATTATTTTGTATTTGTCACTTTTTCAACCTTCTTATGCCTAATGCCCCCAGTCTGTAATAGGGAAATATAATATAAAATTCTTGACAAATGGTTGAAATATATATTACTAAAAAACAGAATAGTTGCTTAACACAAGTATTTTTGAACGTATGCTGATTTTGATTTAATACACATAATATTATTTGTTTTTTATTGGTAATCCAACTTTCAGAGGACTTCTATGTCTAACTTATTGTCTGTTGACCCTGTCAGCCGCATTGAAGGACACATGAGTGTCAGCACTGTTGTTGATGGAGGCAGGGTCTCAAAAGTGCGCATCGCCGGAAATATGTACCGCGGGCTTGAAAGGCTACTTTTAAACCGCCATCCCGTTGATTCCGCCCGCATTGCACAGCGTGTTTGCGGGGTATGTCACGAGGTTCACGGTATCTCCTCCATAACCGCTCTGGAGCAGATATACAGAGTTGTGCCGCCCCACAACGGTCAGGTTCTCAGGGACATGATACTTGGGCTGCACATCGTCACCGACCACCTTCTCCATTTCTACAATCTCTGTTCCCCCGACTATATAGACTACACAGCCGCCGCCGGGTACACCGGCAACGACGCGGAGATGAGAAACATATCCGACTGGATAGGTTCTTCCGGCACCAAATTTGTCATAAACAAAACCCCAGGAGATTATGTGCGCGACAAAGGCACGGCGAGACGCTTTGCCCTGCACTATTTTCAGACGCTGAAGATACGCGCCGAAGCGGCTTCCGGTCTGGCTCTCATCGGCGGAAAAGTGCCCTTTATTCATGCGCTTCTGCCGGGCGGAATCACAACGGAGATAACCACCGACACACTTATGAAATATTACCGGGTGCTCAGCGATACTGCGGCGTTTGTTAACGAGGCTTTCATCCCTGACGTGATGGAGCTTGCGGAGCGGTACCCTGAATATTTCAGAATAGGCGGGGCATACGACACCTTTTATGCTCATGATTCACTTAAAAGCAAAAAGGGATATCTCTTCACCTCCGGCGTAATCGTCAGCGGCGAAAAGAGAGCCTTTGACTATAAGATGGTTAAGGAGTTCCTGAACTCCTCATATTACAATCCGGACGGCAGCCCCAACGAATCGGCAAAGGGTGCTTACAGTTGGATAAAGGCTCCGCGCTATAACGGTTTTCCCCTTGAAACGGGACCTCTGGCGCGGGCTGCGGTGTCCAACGATTCAGGATTCAGACAGCTTCTTGCGAGATTCGGTCAGAACTCCATCCGCTCGTCAGTGATGGGCAGGCTTCTGGCGCGGGCTTACGAATCGCGCAAAATATGCAACTATCTGTTCGAGCGTTCTGAGGATTTCGTCCTGGGCAAGCCCACTATCGCCCACGTTGACCTGCAAAAGAAGCTGACGGGTGAGGGCATAGGCTTCTCGCTGGCGGCGCGCGGCGCGCTCATCCACCACATAAAGGCATACGACGGCAGAGTGACCGAATATAAAATGATAGTTCCGTCAACATGGAACTTCGGTCCCACGGCAGCAGGAAAGCATGGTGTGGCGGAGAAGGCGGTTCTTGGAACTCCGGTGCGCTTCGGCGGCGACAGCGGTTCCATAGAGGTCGGCAGGGTCATAAGAAGTTTCGATCCCTGCACCGCCTGTTCGGTTCATTGAGGTGGAAACATGCTGACAAGAAGAGATTTCATCAAAAGATGCAGAGATATATCGGTGGCGGTAATCGGCGCGGAGGTTTTTGCGGCGGATATAGCCGAGGGGTTCATGAGAATTGCCGCTTCGAAGCGCCCGCAGATAGTGTTTGTTCAGGGGCAGAGCTGCACAGGCTGTTCCGTCTCCATGACATACGGCAACGAGACCGATTTCATAGATTTTGTTACTCGGCTGGTGAGAGTGCAGGTGCATCCTAACCTGTCTTTCAGTCAGGGGCATGGGTACATTCAGCAGCTTGAGGAGGTCACATCCGCAGGCGGACACGTCCTTGTCCTTGAAGGAAGCATCCCGCAGCGTATGAAAAAAGCCTGCCTGCTGGGAGAGGAACCACTCTACGAAGCGTTGAAAAAGCACATTCAGAAGGCTTATGCTGTTGTTGCCTGCGGAACCTGCGCGGTTTCCGGCGGGATACCTGCTTCCGGCAGGAACGAGACCGGAGCAATAGATATTGAGCAGTATATGCGTAAGCAGGGTATCAGCAAGCCGCTGATAAAAATTCCCGGCTGTCCGGCGCACCCCGACAGGCTCATGGGTACGGTCGCCTATATCCTCGGCAGCGGAAAAATGCCGCCAATGAAAGACGGCGTACCTCAGCAGTATTTCGGCAACCTCATTCATAACAACTGCGGTCGCTTTCAGTATTTTTCACAGGATATCTACCTGAAGGATTTTGATGCGGATAAACACTCGTGTCTGCTGAAAAAAGGGTGCCGCGGTACCATAACGAAGTCCGACTGCCCAACAAGGCGCTGGAACGGAGGCGTGAGCGTATGCGTTGAAAGCAACGCTCCCTGCGTCGGCTGTACCCACAACGGATGGCCCTTCAAAGAGAATATCTATTACGAATCGCGGAATATCGAAGATCTTCCGTGGAACGACTTTAAAAAGAACGTGCTTGGGGGTGGCAGAAAATGATGAACATTGACAGAAAATACCGTTTATCTCTCAAACACAAGATGGCTATCGCCACGGTGATCATCATAGCGTTCACCATATTCGGTACAATCATCTTTGAAAGCATAAAGCTCAGGATGGTTGAGAAATCGCTCAACCGGTACATGAATTACCTTAAAGACATGATATATATGTCCACCTTCGACGCACTGAAAAAGGGCAACATGATGACCTTTAACAGTCTTATCGAGGAGATAGGAAAATATGAGGACGTAACGGAGTTTTCCCTTATAAAGCCCGACGGCACAATCACCTATTCATCGCAGGATAAGCGCGTGAACACCAAAGTTGACGCGTACATACTCACAGATAAAGAGGACATGCACCCTGAAGGGGACAATAACGTATACCTGTTTCCGGTTAAAACAATAGGATACTGTATGCGCTGCCACACTGAATGGCAGGAAGGGTCTGTAAACTCATATTATTACGTGAAGCTCAGCCGCAAATCCCTGAATAACGTTCAGAGTATGTCGCTGATATCGGATATATTCGTCATAATCAGCGGCTGTCTGATGATTTACATCATATATTTCCTTGTTTCAAAACTGGTGATACGCAACGTCGGAAGATTGCAGGACACTATAGTTCAGGCGGCTGAGAACCTTGACCTTAGCCTGGAATCGGACATTAAAACCAACGACGAGATGGGCGAGATATCGGACAGATACAATAAATTCATGCAGACCATAGGAACGGACATACTTCATACTTTCAGGTCTATTTCAAATATGATGGAACAGGTGTTACCGCTGACCCTCACCAGTATGCAGATTAAACAGATGAATACAGAGACTATGAGGCTTGCCGGCGAGGTTGCCGCGGCAAGCGAAGAGATAAGCACAACCGTTCGGGATTCAGCAGAGAATATAAGTGATTCGTCCGTAAAGGCGGAGCAGACCCTTGAGATGTCCAGAAAAGGGCTGGATGTAATGCAGGAAACCACTGCCATATCCAATGAGGTTGGCGGTATCGTTAAACTTCTGGCTGGTGAGATGGGAGAACTTCTGGAGTCGTCCCGTGAGGTGGGCGAGATAGTGAAGGTAATCACAGATATAACGGAACAGACGAACCTGCTGGCACTTAACGCAGCCATTGAGGCGGCGCGCGCAGGAGATGCCGGACGCGGTTTCGCAGTTGTTGCGGACGAGGTGCGTAAACTGGCGGAGAAGACCAACGAATCCGCTTCGAATATATCTTCTGTGGTCAAATCCATGCAGCTTAAAGTGCAGAACGCAGTAGATAATGCCGAGACTGTTACGAATAAAGTCGGTGTACAGCTTGAAAAGGTTAACGACGCAAACAGCATGTTCGGCACGATACAAAGCTCTGTGGACGATCTCAGCGCGAACATCACCCATATCGCATCCTCCGTTCAGCAGCAGTCCGCCGCCATGACCCAGATTGCGGCGAACATTGAGGAGGTGGCAAGGATGAGCGACGTGAACTCAGGCAGTATAGAATCAATGGTCAGCGGTGTTGACACCGTTGTCGGGCTTCTGGACGAATCGGAGAAAGAGCTTAAAAAGTTTACTCTCAGCTCCTCCGTTCTGCCTGTTATCCATGCGAAGGTCAGCCACGTCCTTATGACCAAGAACATATACCACGGCGCAATGTATAAGCGTCCGATAATCATAGACAGTCACGAGAACTGCGCGTTTACTGACTTTTACAGAGGGCGCGGATATGAGATGTTCGGCAGCGATCCTGACTACAGAGAGATTGAAACCGTCCACCGCAGTCTACATGACATGGCAGAGAGGATACGGGGAAAGATAGCCAGAGGCGAAGCGGTTGACGGCGAGCTTTCGGAGCTTCAGGCGGAGACGGAGAAGATAGTTTCTCTGATGAACGGCGTGATAGAAAGATTTATGTAAAGATAAGAGGGCAATCGGCAGAAGCGGTTGCCTTTTTTTATGTCTGCAGCTTGTCTAGGTTTTTGATAAGTCTGTGGAGAGTCTGCCGCGTGATGCCAAGAATCTTAGCTGCGTCTGTTATGTTGCCTTTGCTGTGACTTATGGCGGAGCTTACGAGGAGCGATTCCATTCTTTTTATGGTCGGAAATTCTCCTGAATAGCAGAACGGTTCCAAAGTATGTTCCTTCGCGCCTATCCTTACGCCTATGTCGTGCCTGCGCATGAAAGATATCATATCGCGTCCGCTGAGATGCCTTCCTCTGGTGATAAGGGCGAGGTCGTTCATTATCGCCTGAAGCTGACGCACGTTGCCCGGAAAGCTGTAGTTTTTCAGAATTTCGCCTATGCCATGGGGCAGAGAAGCGGACATCTGACAGCCTGATTCCAGAAGCGCTTTGTTATAAAAGTTCAGCGCAAGTATCTCTATGTCGTCCTTTCTTTCCCGCAGCGGCGGGATGGTGATGCAGTGGGTAGATATTCTGAACAGCAGATCCTTCCTGAATTTTCCTGTCTTAACATTATTTTTCAGGTTTACGCTGGTGGCGGCGATAATGCGTACGTTCGCCCGCGTGTTCCTGTCGGAACCCAGCGGCATATACACCTTTTCCTGCAAAAGCCGCAGCAGCTTTATCTGTGCCGATTCGTGCAGATCGCCTATCTCGTCCAGAAACAGGGTTCCGTTGTCCGCTTCGGCAACGAGTCCTTTGCGGGCTTTGTCCGCCCCTGTGAAGGCTCCTTTCACATGCCCGAAAAGGGTATCGGTGAACATGTTGTCGTCAAGACCGGATATATTTACCGCAACATAAGGACCTCTGCGCCCGCTTGCTTTATGGACAGCCTCGGCAAAAAGCTCCTTTCCGGTTCCCGTTTCGCCTGTAATAAGAACGGGAAAGCTGCTTTCTGAAATGAAGTTGAGATACCGGAATATTTCAAGCATTTTGGAGTTGCCTGTTACGATATCGTTGAAAAACGGGTACTCTTCGCGGTTTTCGGAAAAGTTTATCACTCTCTTTCCGTGGAACCCTCTGTTCGCTTCCAGTGCACGCAGAATAACGTTTGCAAGAGCGTCCTTGTCCACAGGTTTGACTATAAAGCTGACCGCTCCTTTTTGGAGACATCTGACCGTCGATTCCGTTTCGTTCTTTTCTATCATCATAACAACCGAGGCTTCCGGTATCTTTTGCATGATAAAATCAAGAACTTCTTCGCCGTTGTGATAAGGCATATTCATATCGAGAAGGATTATGGCAGGATTAAGCCTTTCTGCCGTTTTAAAAAACTCTCTGGAGTCGTTTATGGCTGAGATGTCGTTGACGCCAATGTGTCCCAGATACCTGACATATATGTCTGTCAGTTCTTTTTCATCATCAATTATAACAACTTGTGAGATCATTGAAAGTAATGACAGAGGAAAAACCGTTTCCTCATACCCCTTTATCATATTGTATTTATGCGGAAGCTCATAATTAGTTAATCAGCAAAACCGCGTATTCAGACTAAAAAATAAACCCGTTAATAAGACTAAGTTTCTCTTAATTTTGCCTGTAAGCAGTCAAAATAAGTTAAAATAGTCAACAGGTTTATTAACAGCTATACAGTGTACTACCAAACCATATGCCAATAATCTGAAGGCATCTGTTCAGGTGTGAAAAATAAATCTCAATATCTGTCTATACTTCCGTGTGTGCAGTGTTTCCGCAGGGTTTTCCCTGTCCGGAGAAAAACCGAAAAAAGGTCACAGCCTGTGCCTCGGCTCGGTATTTTCGTGATTTACATACGGTTTCAGATTGAAAAGAGATATTACAGATTTAAATAATGTGCCGATGTCCGGTATTGAACATGAACCGCATATTCTTTCTGCTGTTGGCAGCGGGTTTTCATCTGATTTTTTTGAATCTTGTAAGTATTTGGAAAATAGAGTGTTATTTTTTATGGATAATAATTGCGAATAAAAGGTGCTTTTTACTGTCATAGTCCGTGTGCTCCATAAAATTACAGTCGTCTGAATAAAAACAGCCGAACATTTTTATTGGTTATTAGTCTTTATTAGTTGAAATTTGTATTATTGGCAACGAATTATTTTTGACGGATGCGTCTGTGTAACTGTAAATATTTTTTACACTTAAATATTTACTCAATATTGTCTGACGATTAGATAATTATTGTAATATCTTTTTACAAATTTTTTTTACGCACTTTCTCGGACAGGCTCATAAATAATGTGTATTGAGTTGGCATTGATATTGCAAAAAATCCGGACATGAAATGGAGGTTTTTGTCGGTAAGTTCATAACGGATTTTTTTATGTTATGAGGGGAAACAGGTTTTCGGCGCATCTATCGGTTTTTTTAATAATATTGTTTTCATAATACCCTGTTGTTCCGGTTTACGCCCGCTTATTGATGAAATCGCAAACTCCGTTTTTCAGATATCCAACGGAGCTTTATTAATGAGTTTGTTTGACAGAAAAAAACTTTCTTTACTTATCATCCTGATATTCATTCAGGCGGGGGTAATTTGCCTTGATTCCATCCACATCCGTCTTATAGCAAGCATACCGATACTCGTGCTGACCGCTGTCATGTTAAGAGCAGTTGTCTCTGATGCTTTGGAAAGGGTCAAAACCGACAGGGAGAAGAATCTTCTTGGTCAGATTGATGGCATAAACAGAGATCTCGTTCCGGTCAGCGCCATTGTTGCCGACTATTCGTCAATTCTTACGGTTTTTCAGGAACAGATGAAAAAGGTCATCGCCGACAGTGAAGAGGCAAACAACATCATTTCAGCAAATTTCGGGAGCATAGCGGACAAAGCGACAGAGCAGTCAGACGAAGCTGGGCGAGCACTGAACAGCTTTACGTCTGCAAAAAACGGCGGAAATTTTGTGGATACCAGCAGACGTGCGCTTGTTTTGGTAATACGGGAACTGGAACAGACAGGAGAATACGCCAAAGAGACCAACAGCCGTCTTTCGGCGGTGATAGACGAGATACAGGGGATAAAGGTGATAGTTTCAAACGTGGAATATATCGCCGACCAGACAAACCTTCTTGCGTTGAATGCTGCAATAGAAGCGGCAAGGGCGGGGGAACACGGCAGAGGTTTTGCCGTTGTTGCCGACGAGATACGCAAGCTGTCGGAAAAATCAAACAAATTCGCATATGAGATACGGGTCGCGGTGGACGACATCGCCGGACAGATAAACGATATACACGACAAATCCGTTGAGGATGTCAATTTCATAAAAGATACATCCGCAAAATCCCATGAAGAGGTTGATACGGCGCTTAATATCCTAGACAGAGCGATTCTTGACGCGAACGGCATCATGGCGGGGCTGAGGCAAAGTTCCATCAACCTTGCTTCGGATATCAACGATATGGTTGTTTCCATGCAGTATCAGGACATAAACAGGCAGAGGCTTGAGCACGTTATAGACCCTATGGACATCATGAAAAATGACCTCGGAAGAATTTCAGCAGGGCTTCGCGATGTTTCAAAAATGGATTTCAGCAAAGAGCTGAAGAGCCTCAGCGAGCATGTGAAGCTGCTTTATACCATGGAGTCGGAAAGAAGGGTCATGACAGAGCGCAAAGCCGGAAATGCCGGAGTGAAGGCTGCTTCTCTGGCAGACGACAACGTGGAACTATTCTGATCAGGCGGGAGAGAAAAAGTGAGTATTGAAACTTCAGTAGAGGAAGACAAAACGGTTATAGAAATTTCAGGCGATCTGACAGTCGGTTATGTGATAGAGCTTCACTCTGTTTTAAGGGAGGCTCTCCAGAGTTCGGATTCGGTTGAGATAAAGGTTGGCGATGTGGAAAGAGCCGATCTGACGCTTTTGCAGCTTTTTTGCTCCGCCCACAGAGCGGCGCTTTCTAAAGACAAGCGGTTTGACGTCACCGGAAAAAAGAATGAGCTTCTTTGCATGGACTGCTTTACGGGATTCACCAGAGTTAAAGGCTGTGTGATAGACAGATACAACAACTGTGCATTGGTTAAGGAGAGGTCTGATGTCTAAAACTATTCTATCCGTCGATGATTCGGCAAGTATCCGCCAGATGGTTAAGTTTACACTGAACAAAGAGGGTTACAACGTTATTGAGGCTTGCGATGGGAAGGATGCCCTGGCAAAGACAGCCGTGAGTAAATGCGACATGGTTGTTACCGACCTCAATATGCCAAATATGGACGGTATTTCACTTATAAAAGAGCTCAGGCAGAAACCGGAGTTTCGTTTTGTTCCTATCATAATGCTGACAACAGAGTCACAGGATTCTAAAAAGCAGGAGGGCAAATCTGCCGGAGCGACCGGATGGATTGTGAAACCTTTTAAGCCGGAACAGCTTGTGACCGTTGTCAAAAAGGTTCTGGGTTAATCTATGACATTGGATTCAAACCAGCAGGTATTTGTTAACGAGGCTACGGAGTTGCTTCAGGAACTGGAGGAATCGCTTCTGGAACTGGAAAACACACCGGACAGCGCAGAGCTTATAGCCCGTGTTTTCCGTGCCATGCACACCATAAAGGGCTCCGGCGCGATGTTCGGATTCGATAATATTGCCGCGCTGGTACACAGCATAGAGACCGCATACGATATGGTGCGCAGCAATGTAATATGCGTCACCAAGCCAATGCTGGACTATTCTCTGAAGGCTTGCGACATAATCCGGGAAATGCTGAGTGACCCGGAAATGCGGGCTGATTCGCCTGTTGCGGTTGAGATATCTGAGTTTTTTACGCGGGCGGCGAACATACAGAAACAGCAGGTGCAGACTGAAAAACAGCCGTATAAAACTGCAGACGGAGTATTGCGGACATACCGGATAACTTTCAGACCTTCACACAACATTATGATGAACGGCACAAACCCCTCTCTGCTTCTGAAAGAACTTGCGGAGATGGGTTCCGCAACAGTCGTAGCACACACTGCGGACGTTCCGGAGCTTAACGAGATTCAGCCGGAGGGCTGCTATCTGTCATGGGATATTATTCTGACCACGGACAAACCGGAGAACGATATCCGCGACGTTTTTATTTTTGTGGAGGACGATGCGGAGATAACCATACAGCCTGTGGCGGAAACTTTCGACGATCGTGAAAAGAAGCTGGGCGAAATACTGCTTGAGCGCGGATGCCTTACTCAGGAACAGCTCGGCGAAGTTCTGAACGAAAAGAAGCGCCTCGGCGAATTAATGGTTGAGAAGGGGATTGTTTCGGAAGGAGCTGTGGAAGCCGCTCTTATGGAGCAGGTTCACGTTAAGAACGTTAATGAAAAAAAGACCCTTTCTGCGGAAGTTACCGCTTCATCCATAAGAGTTCCTTCGGAGAGACTGGATTCTCTTGTTGATCTTGTCGGCGAGCTTGTAACTGTGCAGGCGAGGCTCAGTCAGGTTGCCTCACGGAAGAACGATCAGGACATGCTGAAAGTTGCTGAAGAGGTGGAACGCCTCGTCTGGGAACTGCGCGATAACACCATGAGCATACGGATGCTTGAGATAGGTTCCACTTTCAACAGATTTAAAAGACTTGTGCGCGATCTTTCGGCTGAGCTTGGCAAGGAAATTGAGCTTGTCACATTCGGAGGCGAGACGGAGATAGACAAAACGGTCATTGAAAAACTGGGCGATCCTCTGGTGCACCTTATACGCAACAGCATAGACCACGGCATTGAAAAACCGGAGGACAGGATTGCGGCTGGAAAACCGGCGAAGGGGCATATAAGCCTACAGGCAAGCCATTCCGGCGACAGCGTGCTTATTGAGATAACCGACGACGGAAGAGGAATAAACAGGAAGGCGGTGCTTGAAAAAGCAAAAGCGAAAGGGCTTGTTTCCGAGAACGCCGAACTTTCCGACAGAGATATATATGATTTGATATTTGCCTCCGGTTTTTCCACGGCGGCTTCTGTTTCCAGCGTTTCGGGAAGAGGAGTTGGGATGGACGTTGTGCGGAGAAATATTGAGGCTTTGCGGGGCACGATTGAGATAAACAGTGCGGAGGGAACCGGAACGACCATTGTTCTGAAACTCCCTCTGACGCTGGCGATAATCGACGGACTCCTTGTGACCATCGGCGGTCAGTTCTTCATACTGCCGCTCTCCATTGTCAACGAGTGCATCGAATTTAACCGTTCGGAGAACAGAAGCGGTTCGGGGCGCAGAATCATCATGGTTCGTAATGAACTGGTGCCTTATGTGCCCCTGCGCGGTTTCTTCGATATCAGGGGTGAGGAACCGGAGATACAGCAGATAGTCATCATAAGCGTTGACGGCAGACGCGTGGGGTTTGTTGTGGACAGCGTTGTGGGCGACCACCAGACGGTGATCAAATCTCTGGGAAAAGCATTCAAGGATATCGACTGTATCTCCGGCGCGTCCGTCCTTGGCGACGGTTCGGTGGCTCTGATCATAGATATTATGAAGATTTACAATGATATAGGTTAAAAGGAGGCTTTATGTTCAAGAATCTTAAAATCGGTGTGAAGCTGATGATGGGTTTCGGACTTGTCATCGCCCTTACCATTATAGTGGGGCTTGTTTCCTATAACGGTCTTAATGTTGTTTTAAACGGTGCGAAGTATTCCGACGGATTATCTTCCGTAACCATCAACTATAAGAATGCCAGAATGGCTCTTAGGGATTACAGGCTAAGAGGGACTCAGGAATCTATTGATGCAACTATAGAATCTCTTGCGGAAGCTGTAAAAAAAGCTGAAGAGGCAAAAGTGATTGGTTCGGAAGAGCAGGATAAAACACTTGATGAGCTGATAAAAGCAATAAACGATTATAAATCGGGCTTTGATGAATATGTTAAAGCAACAAACACCAAAAAAGCAGCCTTTGAGCAGATGGCTTTGGATGGTGCAAACGTAAAAGCAAAACTTGAAGAGGCTGGTGCTGACGGCAAAACAATGAGCGAATTTATGAACATAAGAGTTCTCATCAGAGACGTTTATTATACAGGGGATCTTTCCCTGCTAGACAAAATAGACAAGGATTATGATATCGTAAGGGGGATGCTGGCAGGTGTCCCGCAGGCTGTAACATCTTTGGATTCATATAAAGAAAAGCTGAATGTCGTAATTGATTCAATCAACAGGCAGGGTGAAGTTGATAAAGGGATGGTTGAATCAGGTGCAATCGCTCAGAAACTTGCTGAAAGCGAGAATGCAGCCAGCACCGAAGAGATGCTTGCCGCGTTTAAATCAGTTACTAGCATGATAATAATCATAATTATCGGTGCAGTGGTTGTGGGTATCATAGCCGCAATAGTAATTACCAAAGGCATAACCGGTCCCGTTTCGAAAGGAGTCGCCTTTGCGAAAGAACTTTCCGAGGGAAATCTTGACGCGAAACTGGACATCGATCAGAAAGACGAGGTCGGTCAGCTTGCGGAAGCTCTTAAAAACATGGTGGACAAACTTAAAAGCATCATCACCGAAGTGCGTGTCTCTGCGGACAACGTCGCCATAGGCAGCCGCGAACTTTCAAGCGCCGCACAGGATATGTCTCAGGGCGCAACTGAACAGGCGGCGAGCGCAGAAGAGGCGTCCGCTTCCATGGAGGAGATGGCTTCCAACATCAACCAGAACGCAGACAACGCCCTTCAAACAGAAAAAATAGCTCTGAAAGCGTCCGGCGACGCAAAGGAAGGCGGCGAGGCTGTGCAGAAGACTGTGAAAGCCATGAAAGATATAGCCGACAAAATATCTATCATTGAGGAGATAGCCAGACAGACGAATCTTCTGGCTCTGAACGCGGCTATTGAAGCGGCGAGAGCGGGCGAACACGGAAAAGGTTTCGCCGTTGTGGCATCGGAAGTGCGTAAACTGGCTGAGCGCAGTCAGGAGGCGGCACGGGAGATAAGCGACCTGTCCTCTTCCAGCGTCGATATAGCCGAAAAAGCCGGCGTTCTGCTGATGCAGATACTTCCCGATATACAGAAAACATCCGAACTGGTTCAGGAGATAACCGCAGGCAGCAATGAAATGCGTACTGGCGGCGAGCAGATAAACACTGCCATACAGCAGCTTGATCAGGTCATACAGAAGAACGCGGGCGCATCTGAGGAGATGGCGGCGACGGCAGAAGAGCTTTCCAGCCAGTCCGAGGCGCTTCAGCAGGCTGTCTCGTTCTTTAAAATGAAGTCCGACGGAGCTGTCAGACACGCACCGGCAAAACCCGTCAAAAAGACATCGGTTTCGCATGTGCCCCACTTCGACAAGCCCGTTTTCCCATCCCATAAAAAGAACGGAAAAGAGACAGAGGGTATTTCACTTGATATGACAGACGGCAAAAAAGACCGCGTTGATGCCGATTTTGAAAGTTTCTGAGGCGGTGCGTAATGGAAGAAAAAGTTACAGGAGGCACTGACATAAGTCAGGTGCTAACCTTTAAACTGGCTGATGAGGTTTACGGGGTGGACATAATGTCTGTCCGTGAGGTGCTGGATTTTTCCAGCGTCACAAAAGTTCCCCATACCCCCGACTTTATGGTCGGTGTGATAAACCTGCGGGGAAATGTCGTTCCGGTGGTGGATCTGAAAAAGAAATTCCGTCTGGGGGACACAGAAAGAACTGTAAACACCTGTATCATCATCGTAGAGGTGGTGATAGATAACGAATCGACGGTTCTCGGAGCCCTTGCCGATTCCGTTCAGGAGGTTGTGGAGTTCGAACACGAAACCATAGAGGATGCGCCGAGAATAGGCACGCACCTGAACACGGATTTCATCGCCGGAATGGCGAAAAAAGACAACGGTTTTGTGATAATTCTGGATGTGAACGCGGTATTCTCCATGACGGAGATTGGTGCGTGTACCGGAGCAGCGGCAGAAACCGCTGCGGGATAATAGGAAAATATGGATACAACTGTTTATTCTGACGCAGATATTTACGGGCAGAAACTTGCACCCGACGAGTTTGCCAGAATACAGGTGTTCATACATGATAACTGCGGGATAAAGCTCCCCATCACCAAAAAGAACATGGTGGAGGGGAGGCTCCGCAAACGGTTGAAAACGCTTGGATTAGGCTCATATACAGAATATCTGTCGATGGTGTTCAGCGACTCCAATCCGGCCGGAGACGATGAAAAACTGAGGCTTATAGACGCCATCACCACCAACAAGACCGATTTCTTTCGTGAGCCTAACCATTTTACTTATCTGACGGAAAAACTGCTTCCGGCTTTTGCGGACGAGGGCGCAGGAACGAAAAGATGTCTGAACGTGTGGAGCAGCGCCTGTTCGACAGGGGAAGAACCCTATACGCTTGCCATGGTGCTTGCGGAGTTTTTCGGGACAGACGGAAATTTCCGTATTTATGCCAGCGACATAAACTGCACTGTGCTGGAAAAGGCTGTTAACGGGATATACAGGATAGATAAGGCGGCGGCGATACCTGCGGATTTTAAAAAGAAATATCTGATGCGATCGAAGACTGACAACACCATAGTCCGTATAAGACCTGAACTGCGTGAAAAGGTCTCGTTCTTCAGGCTGAACCTTATGGACGATTTTTACAGGCTTCCTGTTCAGATGGACGTTTCGTTCTGTCGCAACGTGATAATATATTTCGATCAGCCGACTCAGGAGAGCATCATAAACAGGATATGCAGATGCACCGCGGAGGGTGGCTACGTTTTCCTCGGACATTCGGAATCGGTGCACGGCATGAATATAGCCGCCAGACCGACAGCACCGACTATTCTCAGAAGGATATAAAATGTATTGCAGTTTCGGACGCGTATACCTTAAACCGGGTGAGATATTTTTCAGCGACAGGCACACGGTCGTCAATACCGTTCTGGGATCATGCGTCAGCATAACGATGTACGTTCCGAGACTGAAAGCCGGAATGATAAGCCATTGTGTACTGCCGACTGCTCTGGGCGCCATAAAGCGCGGAGAGGACGCCATGAAATACGTTGACTGCGCTATTTTGTATATGCACAAAAAGATGTCCGGCTGTGGTGCGGAAAAACGCGAAACAGAGGTGAAACTGTTCGGCGGCAGTGCCATGTTCAGCGTTGAAAGCGAAACCAACGGCATAGGTGTAAAAAATGTGCACGCGGCGGAATCTCTTCTGCGCAGTCTCGGATACTGCATAATGAAAAGCGACACAGGCGGAAGCTATACAAGAAACCTATCGTTCAGTTTATCAAACGGAATAGTAAATATCAAAAGAACAACCGTTTTTCAGGATGAAACGCCCGTCTGTTCAATACGCGGAAGACAGTTCGCAATTTTTCCCGAATAATTTCATAGTTTTGCCACATTGCAAATTCAAACGCAGGGGAAATTTTTCCGTTCTTTTTCCCGTTCTCTTACCGTTTATAAATAACGAACGAATAACCGATCGTATTTGGAGCGTAAGGTTTTATCAGATAAGCAAAATTTTCTATTGCATTTTCCGGACATCTTTTCTATAACCGTTATGTATAATCTTATATAACGGGTGAGAATATGAAATCAGTTCAACTGGGAAAATCCCTATTCAGACACGTATGGACCCTTCTTGCGGTCATGGCTCTCTCTGTTATGCTTTACAGCTGCGGCTCCGGCGGCGGCTCAGGCAGCAGCGATGACGGCGGCACAGGAAGCATCCCGCTTTCAAGCCCCAAAAACTTTGTTATTACACCGAAAAGCGGAAAACTGGACATCGCATGGACAAAACTTCCTTCCGTTCTTGAGGTGGACGCGACCTATGAAGTGTGGATAGGCACATCAGCCGATAACACACAGAAAACGGACATAGTCCCGACTATTGCCGGAAATCTCGTTTCCTGTACAGTTTCAACCCTTGCCGACGGTACACCGCTGGTTAATACCAATACCTACTATATCAGGCTCAGGGCATACTATCCCGGCGTAGGTCAGGCAGAACTGAGCGACGCTATGGCAGGGATACCGGTTCCCGCTCCGGCTTCTCCTGTGATATCCTCCGATTCAGGCTATGAAAATATGCTCGAAGTGGTGTGGGACGACGTGCCATATGCGGCAGAGTATAAAGTTTACTGGAAACAGGGTTCCTCATCCGCAACTCCGGATGCCGATGCTGACGGTGCTGTGGTCTCCGACTCAAGAATCCTTATCAAAGACACTCCAAACGGTTCTGCATACCGCGTCTGGGTTCAGGCGATAAACAACGCCGGAGCCTCCGGATATGACACGGCGGACATAACACCCGCTGCGGCGACTGCTGTTCCTGCTGTTGCAACGTCAACAGGCTTTTCGGCGGTTACAGGCAGCAAAACAGTATCCGTAAGCTGGACGGCTGTTCCTTATGCCTCAAGCTATATGCTGAAATATTCAACCACTGCCGGAAACGCAAAGGCTGCGGGCGATGCTGTTGAGGTTGCTGTTGACGCGCAGAGCGGCACTGTTACGCAGATGGTGACAGGGCTTACGAACGGCGCGACTTACTATTTTTCAGTTAAAGCTGTCAACAGTCAGGGCGAATCTGCATACGCCTCTATCGGATCTGCAATCCCTGCTTCGAAAGCAGCGGCAGCCCCCATAGATTTTTCAGATATCGACTTTGAACTCGGCACTGCTGCCGGAGAATACATCTTCGCAGAGGACGTTCCCGCGAGCGCGTTCTTCCCCACCGGAAGATCAAGCGACCGTCTCACCCGATTTAAAGAAACAGCTCTGGGCAATCTGTTCTGCGACGGTACTGCATGGTACGTTGCGGACAAATACGAGAACGTTGATTTCGTATTCCTCAACGGCGGCTACATTGAAGGTCCCATAGCGCAGGGCAAGATAACCGTAGGCTCAATGCTGCGCATGATACCATCCGAATCTCTGGAAGACACGCTGACAATCATAACCCTGACAGGCAGTCAGGTCATAGACCTGTTCCGTACGGCTGCGGCAGTTGTGCACACCGGACGCGGCAGCAAGAACACAGGTGCTTTTGCCATGGTTTCAGATGCTGTGAACTACACCATTCAGTACAAAACGTGGGACGATACGACATGGGACGGCACGACAGCTCTCTCTTCAACCGATTCCAGCCAGTACCAGTACGGATGGATTAAGGACGGCACTCTGAAAATCAACGGTCAGGATATCAACCCTACTGCTACATACAGAATAGCAACAACCTCTTATCTTGCTGACGGAAACGAGGGTTATCTCGTATTCCTTCAGGGCACAAACAGAACAGATAAGACAGAATATCTGTGGGAAGCCGTTTCCAACTATATCTATGAGATGGCCAAGGTCACTCCCTATCTTGACGGGCGCGTGGCGCTTATCGGCGGCGTTCCGCTTCAGACTCCCGGATGGAAAAAAGGTGCACTCGACTGGGTTGCTCCCTACGACCAGACATCATATATGCTTCAGTAGCATTTCTTCAGCCCTCCTGTTTTTGGCGGGAGGGCTGATTTCCGATTCATATTTATAGTGATTTGAAACAGGGAGATTGTTGTCTCCCGTTTTCAAATGTTTATCAGGGGGCGGAGATGAAGAGATTTGTAATTCCGGCATTATTGCTGTTTTCCTTCGCGGCGTATGCTGCGGATACCTACATGCTTGAGATTAACAAGGTTGAGAGCAAAGAGTCGGACAAGGGCAGTGTTATAACTCAGGAGGATATGGAGCGCGACAACGCCCATGACCTTTGGGAGGCGGTGCGCTACACCCCCGGCGTGATACTTTCCGGCGGCGGACAGCGCAACGATTCATCCTTTACTGTCAGAGGTTTCGGTGCTGACAGCGTGCCGATATTCGTTGACGGCGTTATAATCGCCAACCCGTACAGAGGCGAGGGGGACGCGGCGCGTATCCTTACGGGCGACCTTGAGAGCGTAACCATTCAGAAGGGATACAGCTCCATGCTGCTCGGTGCAAACACTCTCGGCGGCGCAATACTGATGAAGACCGCAAAACCCGCTAAAGAGTTTGAGGCGAGGCTGGATACTACCATGGAGTTTGACAGCATATTCAAGCGTGCGTCAAATTATTATCTCGCAAGCCTCGGCACAAGACAGGAAAAATTCTATATCAAGGGAACGGTTCAGCGCAGGGATGTTGACCATTTCAGGCTTTCCGAAGATTTTGAGCCGACATCCGTTAACCCCCAGAAAGATGGCGAAAGACTGTTCTCCGATTCCAAAGATTCAAAATATACGCTGGTTGCGGGCGTTACCCCGTCTTCAAATCTGGACATCTGGGCAACCTACATCTATCAGGATGCGGACAAGGGCGTTTCTCCGCCTGAAACTACCATCGCAGGTGCTTCCATCTGGGACTGGCCTGAATGGGAACGCAAAAGTTTTTCTTTGGCGAGCGAATACCGTTCGGGACGTTTTACGCTGGAAACCCTTATTCATTATGACAAATACGACAACAGACTCCTTGAATACTACAATCTTCCCGCATACAACGCGGGCGTACATAAACCCGCTTCGGACTATGACGAATATGCAGTCGGCGGTCGCATAGCCGCCGGATGGACTTTCAATCCGCAGAATAAAATAGAGTTCGCCGCAACCTTCAAGCGCGAACAGCATGACGGATACACTAAAGATATCAAAGATATCTCCATCAAAGAGGACACCTATTCGTTTGGCGCTGAATATACATACGTTCCTGTGAAAAAACTCACTGTAGTCGGCGGCGTCGGCTACGATACACTTCAGCCGCAGAATTTCTGGAGCAAATCCAACGATTTTGCGCAGTTTATAGGAATGGATGAATACACTGTTCAGACAGACAGCGAATGGCTCATTAAAGGTCAGCTGGGATTCTTTTATGAGGTTGCGGACAATCACGAACTGCGCCTTACATATGCGCGGAAGAACCACTTCCCCAATATGTCACAGAGATATTCAACCCGCTTCGGAACTGAGCTGCCGAACCCGCAGCTTCAGCCTGAGGTCGCTGACCATTATGAGTTCGGATACAAAGGTGATTTCGGAAAATACAACGTTAACACTGCCGTTTATTACAGCGTGCTTAAAGATAAGATAGCGACCATAGAGATTCCGGATCCCACCTATCCCACCACCACCGTGGATTTCTCGCTGAACATAGATGAAGTGACCTTCTACGGATACGAGCTTGCGGCGGAAGCGTTCTTTAACAGATACGTTTCAGGCGGTGCGGCGTTCTCGATAAATAAATATGAGATAGGAAAAAGCGCTGACATCACGGTAAACGAGATAGACTACTATCCCGAAATAACCACCAGCGGCTATATTACTGTTGCTCCGGTTAAAAATCTGACCATTACCCCCAGAGTGGAATATATCGATTCAAGATACGCCGACGCTGAGGGCATAGACAAACTCAGCAGTTATACACTTTTGAGCCTGAAAGCGACATACGATATCAATAAGAACTTTTCAGTGTCTGTCGGCGCAAATAACATTTTCGACGAGAATTATGAGATAAAGCAGTATTATCCGCTGGCGGGCAGAACCTATTCCGCAACGCTGTCGGCTAAATACTGATTATCTCAGGGCGAAATTCACCGACAGGACAACGTTTACCGTTTCGGAAGGTGATGGAAGAGGGGCGGCATCAAGAACGGCCTGTTTTGCCGCCTCGTCCAGCACGTCGAAACCGCTGGACTTGTGCACTGTGGCGTTGTCCACCGTGCCGTTTTCGTGTATCCTGAACTTTATGCTGGCGGCTCCTCTCATCCCCATCCTTCTGGCGGATGAGGGATAACTGAGCTTATCGTATATCTTTTTTCTTATCCCTGAAAGATTTATCCGCATATATTCCGCTGTGGCGGCTGCGCTGTCGGTATTTGATGTGTTCTGTGCTCCCGCCTGTTTTATGCCTGTTCCCTGTGCGGGTTCCTCTTTGGCACCCACTGTTCCCTCTCCTGAATATGCGGGCAGTTTTTGAGCATCCGGCACGCTGACGGGGACGTATTCCTTCTGCCCGAAATCGCTTACCACTTTCGGTTCTGTCGCCTTTACAGGTTCTTTTGCAACCATAGGCGGTGCCGAAACAGGTGGTGCGGCAACGGGTTTTACAGGCGCACTTTTTACGGGTTCTTTTTTAGGTGCCGGCAAAGCGGGTGTTTCTGTTTTAACAGGTTCTGCTTTTGCGACCGTATACGTCGATATGTCTATAGTTTCAGGTTCGTCGGCAACCGCTTTCATATTGGCTCTGCCCGCGAAAAGGGCGAGTATCACCAGCGCGTGCAGAACGAACGAAACAAAAAATCCTTTGAAGTAGTTCATGTTCAGTGTTCTGTCTGTATGCTTACTTTTGTAAATCCGCTGTCCTTAACGGCTTCCACCGCTGTGACAAACGGCTGGACTGTTGCGTCCCTGTCGGCGCTGATTAATATGGGTGTATTTTTATCTTCGCCTGCCAGAGCCGCTTTCAGCTCTTCAATGGTGACAGGTTCGCCTTTAAGAAACAGCGCTCCGTCCTTTGTCATATCAACCGTGATGGATTCTTTTATAGACGGGTTCTCTGCGTCAGCTTTCGGCAGGTTCACCGGAATCACCCCCCTTGCGATGAAGTTAGCCGTAACAAGGACTATAGTGAGAAGCACCAGCATTATATCCACCAGAGGAATGACATTTATATCGGTGAAATTATCCTTCATTGTGGATGTCCCATCTTATGAGCATCTTTCTGGCGCTGCCGTTGAGGGCGTTGAAAAGCACAACGGCGACGATGGCAACCACAAGTCCCACAGCCGTGGCTTTAAGCGCGAGGGAAAGGCTGACCATTATCTCTCCCGCCTCTATATTGCCTGTCACTCCGACCTTGTAAAATGTGAGCATTATGCCCAGAACAGTCCCCAGAAGCCCGATATAGGGCGCGTTGCTGGCTACTGTGCCTATGAACGGCAGGTTTTTTGACAGTGCGAGTTCAAGTTCTTTTCTGGATTTGTATGCGGAGGGATCGGTCTTTTTGTAAAAGAGTGCCCGCTCAACGGCAAGCATAACGGCAACGAAACAGAGAACAATAAGAAGACCGATAACGCCGTAATCGATAAGATTTGATAACCATTCCATATTCAGCTCCCCCTGAGAAATCGTTATGCTGTTATTTATATAACGATTTAGCTGCAGACTCAAGTATTAAATTTTAAATAAAAGTATTACTCTTGTCAAGGGAGCAGTTATCAGCCCTGAAGTTTGTATGTTACAGGAACGACAACGGAAATCTGTTTATCTGAATTGTGCTTAATGGGGAACACTGAGCGCACCAGTTTCAGAGCTTCTCCGTCGAGAATGTCGTATCCGCTGGAAGCTACCACTTGTGATTCCACCAGAGAGCCGTTTGGTGCTATCACCAGTTTCATCTTAACAGTTCCTTCCATGCCTCTTCGTCTTGCCATCATGGGGTAGTATTTATTCTTTTCCAGCCGTGAGTTAAGGGTTGACTGGTAAGCTGAATAGTCAAACTCCGGTCTTGCCGACGCAACGGGTGCAGACGATGACGGGGGCGCGGACTGAACCGCGGGAGCGGCTGCGGCAACTGGCGCTGATTTCACAGGTTCTGCCGCAATGGGTGCTGGCGCAGCCGGAGCGGCAATTTCCGCAACAGCGGCTGAATTCACCGATTCAAATATCTTATTTTCAACAGGTTTCTGAGCAGTGACCTGTTTCTGTACTGGTTTGGGAGGGACGGGGGCAGGCGCTTCCGCTTTCTGCTGCTGAACAGGTTCGGGAGATGTTGCGGGAGCCAGCGGCTGTTCAACGGATGGCGGCGGTGCCAGCTCTTTGAAATATGCGGAGAGGTCTATGACCTGCGTTTCGGGTTTCGGACCCAGTCCTGTGATAGTTGATGCGTAAAACAGTGCGCCGAGTAATAGACCGTGAATCGCAAGTGACTGAACAGTTGCTTTTCTCATATCCTATTCCTTCTCTGTTTCGAGGTTTACGTTTTTAAATCCGGCAAGTTTCAGCATATTCATGATGTCCACAAAGTTCTGGATAACAGAGTTTCTGTCTGCCCTGAGAACTATGGGGCTTTCCTTATCGAGAGAGGAGAGTGTTTCAGAAAGCCCCTGTATGGAATAGCTTTTGCCGTCGTAGTAATATTTTCCGTCTTTTGAAACGTCGATGGTTATCCCCTGTTTCGCGCTCTCCGTCTGGGACGCTTTCGGCAGTTCGACGGGGATTGAGCCTTTGGCTATGAAGGTTGCCGTTGCAAGCACTATTGTGAGCAGCACCAGCATTATGTCGATGAAAGGGACGACGTTTATCGTGTCAAAACTTTTTTCTTTCATTCTGAGCCTCTTTTGCAAGCATCAGCACATTGACCTTTCTGTGGAGCATGTTGTAGAGCACGATGGATGGTATCGCCACGAGAAGTCCCGCCGCGGTGGCTTTCAGCGCCAGCGCAAGACCCGCCATGATGTCGTTCACGTTTGTTGTGCCGCCTGTTCCCATGGAATAAAAGGTCTGCATGATGCCAAGAACAGTTCCGAGAAGCCCGATATAAGGGGCGTTGCTGCCTATGGTTGCGACAATATGCAGACGCCCTGTCAGAGCTGACTCCAACTCCTGAGAGGTCTGGTACGACTCTACGTCTGTATTCTTATAAAAGCGGTATCTTTCGATTGCGATGGCTATTGCGACAATACTTAGTATAACAAGTAATCCGATGATTCCGTAGTCCACCATATGTCCGAGCATATTCATGATCTCATCTCCGAAAATAAGCGATAACGATATTCGATATCAGATATTTTTCTCTGAGTCAACTTAAAATAAAAAATGCAATGAGTGCTTGACAAAAAAAGATAATACGGTAACTATTGCCTGAAATTGAATATCAATATCCGGTGATTTAATCAAATGAAATTTATTGTTTTGCTGGCGGTGGTTATCCTTCTTGGGTGCTGGTCGCTTTTCATTGGGTACACGGAAATTTCCGTTTCGGATATCTTCACAATGTCAGACCGTCAGTCCCTTGTAATGGTCGCAAGCCGTATCCCGCGGCTCGCCGCGGTTATAATCGCGGGTGCGTCCATGAGTATCTGCGGGGTGATAATGCAGCAGATGTCCCACAACAGATTCGTTTCCCTCACAACGGCGGGCACAATGGATGCGGCGGCGCTTGGAATAATGCTCTCGATGCTCATCTTTCCGGATGGCGGGACGTATCAGCGGCTTTCCGTTTCCCTTGGCGTGACTCTTCTTGCTTCGGCGGTGTTTATGACCATGGCGGAGCGGATAAAATTTAAAAATCTGGTGTTCGTGCCCCTTTTGGGGATAATTTTCGGCAACATTCTGGATTCGGTGACCACCTTTATCGGTCTCCAGTTCAATGTGGTGCACAGTATGGCATCCTGGCTCCACGGTGATTTCTCGTCTGTTATGCAGGGACGCTACGAAATAATGTACGTCAGCATCCCGCTTCTGGCGGCGGCTTATATCTATGCGGACAGGTTCACCCTGATGGGCATGGGAAAGAGCTTCGCAGTTAATCTCGGCATGAACTACAATACTATGTTCCGGCTGGGGCTGGTGATAGTTTCATGCGTGACGGCGGTGATAGTGCTCACGGTGGGGATGATACCCTTTGTCGGGCTTATCGTGCCGAACATAATCAGCATCCTGTACGGCGATAACCTGCGGAAAACCCTTCCGCTGACAGCGCTTTCCGGTGCGGCGTTCCTTCTTGTGTGCGATATTCTCGGCAGAACACTGATGGCGCCCTATGAGATATCCGTAAGCGTGATGGTGGGGATAATCGGCGGTGCGATTTTCCTTTATCTCATTCTGGGGAGGCGCGTAAATGCGGGATAGTGTAAAACTCGCCGTGCTTTTTGCGGCTTCACTTGTCTGTGTGCTCCTGTTCATCTTTTACGATGCGGGAAGCGACCTCTCTTTCATACTGCCCGAACGGGGCGCAAAGGTAGCCGCTATGGTGCTGACAGGCGTTGCGGTGGCTTATTCCTCTGTGATTTTCCAGACGATAACGTTCAACCGCATCCTCACGCCTTCGGTGATGGGATTCGATGCGGTATATCTTTTTCTGCAAACCGTGGCGCTGTTCTTATTCGGCGGCGGCGGGTTCATGATGGTGAACGAGGTCTTCAACTTCACCGTATCTGCGGCAAGTCTGATGCTGTTTACGTTTTTTCTCTACAGGCTGGTTTTCGTGCGCAAAGGGAACGTATTCTTTCTGATGCTGGTGGGTGTCGTCATGTGGACGCTGTTCCGCAGTCTCACTGTCTTTATGCAGATGCTCATAGACCCAAACGAATACTCGATAGTGCAGGACACCATGTTTGCCAGCTTTAATAACGTCCGCGCCGACCTCATAGGTGTTTCTGCTGTAATAATCGCGTTGGTGGCGCTGTTTTGCGTGCCGATGCTGAGAAAGCTGGATGTTATGCTTCTGGGCAGGGAGCACGCCGTCAACCTCGGTATCTCCTATGACGTTCTGGTGAAAAAATCTCTGATAATCATAACCCTGCTGGTGGCGATACCCACGGCTCTTGTTGGGCAGATGACCTTTCTGGGCATAATTGTAAGCAACCTTGCGTATGAAACCATGAAAACTTATAAGCACGGGTATGTTATAGCGTGCGCCTCCCTATTTTCAATCATTGCCATAGCGGGCGGGCAGTTCATCCTTGAGCGCGTGTTCTACTTTAATATAACCATATCGGTGATAATCAATTTCACCGGAGGTATCTACTTTATCTATCTTCTCACAAGGGAGAGCAAACGATGATGAGAACGGAGAATATATCTAAATTCTATGACGAAAAGGCGGTTGTTGAAGGGGTCAGCGTCGATATTCCAAAAGGAAAGATAACCTCTTTCATAGGCAGCAACGGCGCAGGCAAAAGCACTCTTTTGTCAATAATGAGCCGGCTTATTAAACAGTCAGACGGCAAGGTATACCTCGACGGAATGCCAATAACGGACATTGAGGACAGTGAGCTTGCAAAGCGGGTATCCATACTGAAACAGTCCAGCCATATCAACATAAGACTCACGGTGCGGGAGCTTGTCTCTTTCGGCAGGTTTCCATACAGCGGCGGACGGCTTACGCAGGAGGATGAGGATATCGTTTCACGCGCCATAGGCTATATGGATCTGACGGAATCGGAGAATAAGTACATCGACACACTCAGCGGCGGACAGAGGCAGAGGGCTTTCATCGCAATGATAATTGCGCAGGATACGGACTGTATTCTGCTGGACGAGCCGCTGAACAATCTGGATATGAAACACTCGGTGCAGATAATGAAGACCCTGCGCAGGCTGACGGACGAACTTGGGAAAACCGTTGTACTGGTTATCCATGATATAAACTTCGCCTCCTGTTATTCGGATTATATTGCGGCGCTGAAAGACGGCAAACTCGCCGGATTCGGCAAGGTGGAGCAGATGATCGAGAGCGGAATACTCAAAGACATCTTCGGGATGGAATTTGACGTGCGGGAGATGAACGGCAGCAGGATCTGCCTGTATTATACATAGACGAGGTAAAGATATGAAAAAGCTGTTTTTTGCCGCAGTTCTACTGCTGGCTGCACAGGCCGTTTTTGCGGCGGACTACACGCTGCTTTTTAAAGGTAAGGTGGCTAATCAGGTTCCGGTAAGCCCTAAAAAAGTTGTCGTCATGGACTACAGCTCTCTGGACACCATGCAGGAGCTTGGGCTTGCCTCCGTTGTTGCTGCTGTGCCAAAGGGCAATCTGCCCGCGTATCTGGGCGAGTTCAAAGATAAGAAATATGCGGACGTGGGCGGTGTGATGGATTTTGATATAGAGAAGATATACAGAATGTCCCCGGACCTCATCATCATAAGCGCCAGACAGCAGCGGATGCACGAAAAACTGTCGCGCATAGCGCCCACGGTGAATATAAACATCGACAACAACAACTACGTCGGTTCATTTAAAACAAACACGATGCTCCTCGGCAGGATATGGGGAAAAGATGCACAGGCGAAGCAGATAGTTGAAAAATTCGAAACAGAGGCGGACAGACTGCGCTCCATCATATCGAAAGAGCAGGGCAGAGGGCTGATCACACTTTATAACGCGGGCAAGTTCAGCGCATACGGCAAGGGTTCCAGATTCGGCATAGTGCACGACGTGCTTGGACTTAAACAGGCGGACGGCAATATTCTGGTCTCCACCCACGGCAAAAGCGTGAACAGCGAATACATCGCGAAGCTCAACCCTGATTTTCTGTTCGTGGTGGACAGGGATTCCGTTGTAACAGGGAAATCCGCAGTGAAAAAAGACGTTGAAAATAAACTCATCCGCACCACGAACGCTTACCGGAACGGCAGGATAGCCTATCTTCCCGCTGACTACTGGTATCTCGCCAACGGCGGGGCAAAGTCCATGATGTTTATGCTGAAAGACATCCGCAGCATAGTGAGCAAAACTTCCGCCTGATACAAAATTTCAGGAATAATCCATGTAAATTTAAGGAAAGTTCCATTCCATTGTTTAAAACATTTTGCTATACTTCGCCGCAAGTTGATACTGATTATCAATACCGAATTGTTTTGGAGGAAAGATGAAGCCAATGAATTTATTCAGACGCGGGAGTTTTATTTTCGCCGTGTCTATGGCGCTCGGTACTTTTGCGGCGCACGCAGAGGACGCTGTGGAGGTTAAGCCCGTCGTTGTGACGGCTACAGGCTACGAGCAGTATATTGCTGATGCTCCGGCAAGCATCAGCGTGATAACGAAAGAGGATATCGCGAAAGTTCCCGCATCCTCTGTGACAGACCTGCTTAAAAACGTGGAGGGCGTGAGCATCACAGGTTCCTCGCCCAACGATACCGATATCGTTATAAGGGGTATGCCGGGCGAATATACGCTGATTCTGGTTGACGGCAAACGTCAGAACACCAGAGAAACGATGAACAGAGGCACAGGCGGCGTTCAGTCGAACATGATTCCGCCGCTGGAAGCCATTGAGCGCATAGAGGTTGTCAGAGGTCCCATGTCCGCTGTATACGGTTCAGAGGCGATGGGTGGTGTTATCAACATCATCACCAAAAAGGTGCCTGAAAAATGGAGTGGATCGCTCACCCTCGGCACTGTACAGCCAAAGGACGGCGACATCGGAACTACGTTCAACAGACAGTTCTGGATAGGAGGTCCCATAGTTAAAGACAAGGTGGGATTCCAGCTTTACGGCGAGATGAACGACCGCAATGAGGACGACGTTTACTATCCCGGTTCCGCCACAAGCGGCAGCAACGGGAAAGAGGACGAAAATATCACTGCGAAGTTCACCATAACACCCGACAGCCGCAACGAGATAAACGTTGAGGGCGGATACGACACGCTGACATATGAACGCACAGCCGGAAAATCCCTTGCGGACACGGCGGCATCCACAAAGTCTGAACACACCAGAAAACACTGGTCTGTGAGCCACGACGGTAAATACGGCAGCGCGACAACAAGCCTCGTGCTGTCTCAGGAGATAGCGGAGCTTGAAAACTGGACAGACGGCACGAAGAGCGCCGTTGTTCCGGAACTCACCAACTCAACACTGGACGCGGGACTGTCATATAACTTTACAAAGCACACCCTGCGCACAGGCGGGCAGCTTATGAAAGCGGAGATTGAGGGCATAGGCAAGCAGGATTCAATTTCAGGATATCCGACGAACACCGACGACGTATCCATAGATTCATATGCGCTGTATCTTGAGGACGAATATTTCCTTACGGATAAACTTGCTATCACAGCAGGCGTGCGTATGGACGACGACGAGAGATACGGCTCCAACTGGACACCCAGAGTGTACACTGTATATAAACTCACCGACAGATGGACGCTGAGAGGCGGCGTTGCAATGGGCTTTAAGGCTCCCACAGTGCGCCAGACCACCGAAGGATATTGTATGACCACAGGAGGCGGAACACAGCAGGCGGGAACCCTTTGCGGCAATTCCGACCTTGACCCCGAAACAAGCGTCACAGAGGAAGTGGGTATCAGATACGATGCGCCAACCGGAATGAACTTTGGTTTCACAGTGTACAACAACGACCTTAAAGACAAGGTCTCCAGCTTCAGCACAGGCGTGGTTGACCCGCTGGTGCCCAGCAGATATATCTACGTTTATGACAACATAGACGAAGTGAACATGAGAGGCGTTGAGGTCACATTCAATATGCCGCTCACAAAAAAGTTGAAATTCGGTGCTAACTACACTTATACCGATTCCGAGCGTAAAGGCGGCGAACCCGCATACGACGGCAGTTCTCTGGACGGAAAACCGCTGGACAAAACGCCGGAGCACATGTTCAATGCACAGCTCGACTGGAAACCGGTTAAATCACTTTCGCTCTACACAAGGGCAAACGTTGTGAGCAAGCAGTACTGGTCAGCGTTCCGCAACGGCGCGATGAACTCAAGAACCCGTCCGGGCGCTGCTACCTATGATATAGGCGGTGTTTACGACGTTAACAAATACGTTGCTTTCAAACTGGCGGTGCTCAACATCACCGACAAAAAGGTGGCAGTGGACGACCGCACCCGTACGGGCGGGCTGGACGGCAACTGGATGGTTGACGAAGGTCTGCGCGTTGCGGCGGATATGACACTCAGATTCTGATGATAAATGTGAGACTGCCGCGCAGGAACGCGGCAGTTTTTTTCAGGAGTATTAATGAGATACGTTGTTTTTCTGTATGTTCTTCTGGCGGCATGTACCGTTTGGGCGGAACCGATGTTTGAGAAAGCGAAATACACAGACGGACGGGATTCCCAGTATTACACGTTTTATTACGACAAAGCTGTTTCCGCGGACGGCGGGAGAAGATACAGGATAATAACCGGAGTGCCGAAGGCGGCGGCTTCCGAAAAGGGATACCGCGCGGTATACGCTGTTGACGGGAACGCTGTGATTCACCATATCACAGACGGGCAGCTTAAAAAGCTGTCTGAAAACGACCCGCCCGTGATAGTGGCGATAGGGTATGACGAGGACGTGCTTTTCCATATGCCGTCGAGAACTTTTGATTTCACACCGTCTGCGGACGGCAGGCCTGTTCAGGATGAGCTTGACCCCGCCCGCACAGGCGGCGGCGCGGAACAATTCATCGATTTTATAGAGAGAACGGTTTTCCCCCTGTCGGAGAAAAGGGCGCACATTGACAGGGACAGAAGGGTACTTTTCGGTCATTCCTACGGAGGACTGTTCGTTCTTTCTGCTCTGTCTGCGCGTCCGCAGCTTTTCAGCAGATACGTTTCCGCCGATCCTTCACTCTGGTGGGAGAGGGGAGCCTTTTATGACAGAATAACCGGACTGACAGGGCTTAACGGTACTTTGCTGATGCTGAAAGGAGCCGCTGCGGATGGGTATACCCCTGCGCAGGGCGACAGCGAAAGGGTGGCGCTCAGAAAGCGGCTTTATTCATATGCGCCGGAGGATGCCGCACTGAAAGTGACAAGGGCGCTTTCGGCGGCAGGAATGAAAACGCAGTACAGCGAATACGGATATCTTTCACACGGTCCGCTTTTCTCCGTTTCGCTGGAAGCGGCGCTTTTTTTAAAAGGTGACTGACAATGCACGTTGAGCAGAGCAACCTGATAAACTATTTTTCAACCGTTTCGTATAAGGTTATGGGTGTGCATCACCACACCAAAGGGGCGGGATGTTCCCACACACAGATGAGCGCACCGTTTCCGGTGTTCGTTTTTCCGCTGGCTGGCAAGGCGCGGTTCACCTTTAACGGCACGCCGTACATAATCTCACCAGGTACGGTGGTTCACGGCGGGGCGAACATGACCCTTGACAAGCTGGTGCTGGGGAAAAGCAGGTGGGAATATATAATCGTTTTTTATGAAGCTGTTACGTCTGAACCTGAGAATATGCGTATGGGTGACATGCACTTTGAGATTTCAACGGGCAACAGCCCGCGGCTGACGGAGCTACTCTGGAGGCTGTGGCGGGCGTATACCCATCCCGATACATTGTCGGTGTTCCGGTCGGAGATGCTTTTCCGGTGTGTGCTGGAGGAAATGTTCGTCTGTGCCGGAGGACGGCAGAACTGTGACGCAAAGGAGCTTTTCGGCAGTGTTTCCCAGTATATACACGAGCATTACACCGACCCGCTGTCAGTGCGCGAGCTTGCTGAACAGTTCGGTGTCAATGAGAACAGACTTTTCTATATATTCAGTAAATTTGCAGGAGTGGGACCGGGTGACTATCTGAACACATACAGGCTGAACAGGGCGCGTGATATGCTTATCACCAGCGATGCGAACGTAAGCGAGATAGCAGGCAGTGCCGGATATACCGACCCGCTGTATTTCAGCCGGATGTTCAGAAAACGCTTCGGAGCGTCGCCAAGCGCCATAAGGGAGCGTTTCAGAAACGACGGCGGATGTTCGCTGCTGCGCACCACTGGCTGAGTTATTTTGCAGTGAGCTTGTCGATATTGTCTATTGCAAGCAGATAGTTAAGCTCTGCACCGATGCTTTCCGCCCGCGCCTTTTCAACATACGCCTGCGCCTTAGCGTATGCCGCCTCGCTTATAACTCCAGCGGCGTATCTGTCCGCGTTTATCCTGAGTTGCTCCTCGCTTAGTTTCAACGCTTCCCCCGCAACTTCCGTCATCTGCTCAGTCTGCCGTATCCTGTTATATGCCTTTATGATGTCAGCTTTCGTCTGTTCCCGCACCCTCAGAAGATTCTGGGATGCCTGAGCCGCCTGAGAATCGCGTGATATTTTGTTCCCGCGCTTTTTACCCCAGTCAAGAATATTCCAGTCCATTTTCACCCCGACCACGGTTATGTTGTCGTTAAGGTATG
This sequence comes from Seleniivibrio woodruffii, assembly GCF_029267515.1. Lineage (GTDB taxonomy): Bacteria > Chrysiogenota > Deferribacteres > Deferribacterales > Geovibrionaceae > Seleniivibrio > Seleniivibrio woodruffii_A. The sequence continues at coordinate 142,806 of NZ_JAJUIS010000005.1, read as the reverse complement.
AAACGCCGTCTGTATATATGTCCGCCGCAAACAGGGTAACGTCGGGTATGTATTCGTAAACCGCGGCTTTCTGCCCGTGGCGCGCTTTTGCCAGAGTCTCTTTCGCCGCCAGCACGTCGGGGTTGGAAGCCGCAGCCATGTCCATGTATTCCCTACGGCTGGCTGTCTCTGCGAACTCCTGAGTTACTTCCGATGGAACAATAAAGGTGCCCGCTGGCTGTCCTGTCAGGGTGTTGAGGTCTGCGTTATAGTTTTCATAACTGTTCTGCGCCGCCATCAGGTTTTGTCTGCTTTGCAGAAGCGCCGCCCGTGCCTCAATGACCGCAACATCGAGGACACTGCCGGAATTCACTCCATCCTGCGCCTCTTTCAGGGCGAGCTGTGCGGCGTTCTGTCCTGCCTGTGCCGCAGATTTCTGTGCGTCTGCTATAAGAAGTCCGTAATAGAGGTTTTTCACCGCATAAGCTATCTCGCTGCGGGCTTTTTTCATATCGGCTTCTGATATTTTTTTGTCTGCGTTCGCTGCGCCGACGTTCTCTTTTATCCTGAGAAGCTGGGTGAGCGGCTGTGCGATTATGCCATATGCCATTGCAGTGCCGCCGGATGAGTCTATGTCATAGTCAGATGCTGGAAGTGAGAAACCAGCCACGGAACCAAGGTCGCCTGCTGGAATGACCGCCAGATTGTCCTGAAGCGTGTCTGTGTACGAACCGGATATCCTCACCTGCGGAAAGTAATCCGCCTGCGCGCCTGTCAACTTGCCCTCCGCCTCATCTATTCGAGCCTTGGCTATCTTTATCACGCGGCTGTTTTCCATTGCCGCTGCCAGCGCCTGTTCCAGTGTCATATTTATAGTTTCCGCGTGTGCGGCGGGTGCCAGCAGGAAGAGGGCGATTACGGCAGCCGTGATATTTTTTGATTTCTTAGTCATAACAATGACATAAAGCACGGGCACCACAAGCAGTGTGAAGAACATGGAGAATATCAGCCCCACAGCCATAACGCTTGCAAGGGGACTCCACAGGGTCGATCCGGAGAGTATCATGGGAATAACTCCAACCGCTGCCGCCATCGTCGTAAGGAAGATGGGGCGCAGTCTGCGCTGTCCCGCCTCCATAGCTGCAAGCTCGATGGGGTGCCCCTCCGCAATCCGGTCTTTTATGTAGTCCACCAGTATGATGGAGTTTCTGACCACTATGCCGCTCAGGCTTATCACACCCATAAAGGCGGTGAAGCCGAACGGGTTGCCCGTTATGAAAAGCCCCGCCATTGCACCAAGGATGGAGAGAGGTATCGACGACATTACTATAAGCGGTTCGCTGAAATTGCGGAACTGCACCAGCATTACGATGAATATTGCAAGAAGGCTTATGCCCAGCGCCTTTATCATCTGCGGCATGGTCTCCTCCTGATTGGAGTTTTCGCCGCCGTAGCTTATTTTATAGCCTTCCGGCAGGTTGAGCCGCTCTATTTCAGGTCGGATTTCGTTCAGCATCTCCGAGGCATAGTGCCCCTTCCTGATGAACGCGTTGATTGTTATGGTGCGCACGCCGTTGCGCCGCACAAGACGGCTTGTCTGCCATTCGGGTCTGATGTCGGCAAACGCCTTAACGGCTATCCCTTTGCCCGTAACGGAGGACGCAACGTATGAATCGCTGATATCGCCGAAGGATTTGCGTTTGTCCTCCGGCAGCCTGAATATTATGGGGATGGTTCTGTCGCCCTCGTGGTAGATGCTGATTATCTGCCCGTCCAGAGCGGCATCCAGAGTACCGGATACGCCGTAGTTCGTAACACCGAGGCGGTTTGCAAGCTCGTTGTTCACCTGCACGTCAGCCATACCTGAATCGTTGAAATAGTTGGTGTATATGTCTCTGCTGTATGGAACTTTGCGCATTATTTCAGAAACGTCCTCTGCGGTTTTCTTGAGTGTCGGCAGGTCATAGCCTGAGATACGCACCTCTATAGGTGCCTCCATCTGCTGTCCCTGCTGCAGTTCCTTCACCAGCACGAGCGCTTCGGGTATCTCCCTGTCAAGCTCGCCGCTCAGACTGCCAACCAGTTTCTTTGTGGCTTCCACCGATTCGGTGTTTACGATTATCTGAGCATAAGCTGTGTCCGGCTGCTGGGGGTTTACGTTATAGTAGAAACGCGGCGCGCTCTGCCCTATGAACGAAGCGTAATGCTTAACGCCCGACGTGTCTTTAAGGATATTTTCGATGCTGGCAACGGCTTCGTCGGTGCTGTCGGTTTTGGTGCCCTGCGGCATCCACACGTCTATGGTGAACTGATTGCGTTCCGCGGACGGGAAGAACTCCTGCGGGATGTGCATGTAGAGGTAAAGCCCGCAGGCAAATGAGACTATGCCGATGGTTATGGCTAATGATTTATAGCGCATGAAAAAGCGCATGTTCTGACCGTACATGGACTGTAAGGAGTCCAGAAGGCTGAATTTTTTCTCTTTGGTTTCAGAGTGCAGTCCCTTTTTGATGAAGAAACGGCAGATTATTGGGGTGAGCATGGTCGCCACGATGAAAGACGTTGTGAGAGCTATGGTTACGGTGAGCGGCAACGCCTGTATGAACTCGCCCACGGAACCTGTCAGAATCAGCATCGGCAGGAACGCGCAGATGATGGTTACGGTGGCTGTCAGAACGGGAATCAGCACCTCGCCGACAGCGCGCCAGCCCACCTCTTCCCCCGTCACCTTTCTGTCTAGCAGATCGACGTAGTTGTCGGCTATCACTATGGCGTCGTCAACCACTATGCCCAGCACAAGGATAAGGGACGCGATGGACACCTGATGGAGCGCTATGTCGAAGAAGTTCATCATCGCAATTGTTGTCAGCAGTGTTACAGGTATGGCAAGAGCCGCTATAAGGGCGACTCTGATTGGGAGAAGTATTATTGTTACGATTATTACTGAGGCTATCGCCAGAAGAAATTCGTGAGTGAGGGACTCCATCCTGTCGGAAACCACCTGCGGCTGGTCGGCTATGAGATCCAGCTTTATGTCTGGGGGGAGGATTCTGTTCAGCCTGTCGAACACACCCGAAAGGCTTTCGCCCAGCTTCACGATGTTGTTGCCCTTCTGCATCTCAACGGAGATTATCACACAGGGCTTCCCGTCGTAGCGCACCTTAAAATCAGAATCTTCGTAGGTTCTCGTAACGTCGGCTATGTCTCTGACATAAAGAGGCTGACCTGTCGGGGACACGTTTATCAGCGTATTGCGTATGTCGTCAAGGGATGCGTATTCGCCGTTTGTCTTAACGGGTACGGATGTTGTGTCAGTGTCCAGAGTGCCTGCCGCGCCTGTTACGTTGTGCGCCTGCACCGTTTGAATCATGGCGGAGGGCGTAACTGAGAATTGCGCCATCCGTTTCAGGTCGCCAGTGATGCGTATCTGTTCCTCTTTGTCGCCGTAAAGCGCCAGCTTGCCCACTTCCCGCACTGTGCGCATCTCGTCCTGAATCCTGTCGGCATAGTCTTTAAGCTGTGCGTATGTGTAGTTTTCGCCGTGGACTGCAATGAGCATCGCCACAGTGTCGCCGAAATCCGACACCACCATAACCCCGCGCACCCCGCGCGGAAGCTCCGTGAAAGCGGCTTCGTTCATCTCGTGGCGGAGTTCCGCCCAGAACAGGTCTGCGTTTTTAACGCTGTCCTCCAGTTCCACGTTGATTATGACAATGCCGGGGCGGCTGGTGGAATAGGTCTTAGCCTTGTAGACCTCCTGATATTTGAAGATGTGCTTTTCAAGCACCTTCGTAACCTGCTTTTCAACCTCTTCGGTGGTTGCGCCGGGGTATGACGCTATTACAAGTCCGGTGCGGATAGTGATGGACGGGTCTTCGGTCTTTGGCATGGTAAAGAACGCATACAATCCGGTGCAGAGCAGCAGAAACGCCATGAAAAGCGCGACTGATGGGTATTTCAGCGATGATTTTACGAGGTTCATGACAAACCTCTATTTAACAGGGCTGACATCCAGCCCGTCGGCAAGTTTGTTTTGTCCGGCGATTACAATAAGCTCGTTACCTTTAAGACCTGATTTTATGACAGCCTCCTGTCCGTATACCGAGCCTGTTTCCACCTGCTTTGAATACGCCTTCTTTTTGTCAGGATAATAGACGTAGACAATGGCTGCGCCCTGCGGGTCGCGCAGGACAGCGTTAAGAGGCACCGTCATTGCTTTGAACGGCTGTTTCGTATCTATCGTGATCTCAGCCACCATCCCCAGACGCAGTATTTTGTCGGGGTTGGGCACTGTGATTCTCGTCATATAGGTTCTGGTGGCGGGATCCGCGGAAACGTTTATCACGCGGACTGTTCCGCTGAATTTTTTATCGGCAAGTGCAGGAACTGAAACCTGAGCCGCCTGACCAACGGATGCAAAACGGATATCCGTTTCAGCTATACCTGCGTTCACTTCAACAGGATCCAGAGGCGATATCTCAAACACGGGATAGCCCGCCTGTATGGTTTCCCCCGCTTCGCAGAGGCGCTTTGTCACAAACCCGCTTACAGGGGCTTTAAGCACAGTGTCGTTCAGCGCCTTCCGTGCGATGCTGACATATGCCATAGCCTGTTCATATCCGGCTTTCGCCTGTGCCTTGTCCTCAGGCTGTGCGCCTGTTTTCGCCATATCATACTGCTGCTTTGCCGATTCATATGCCGCCTGAAACTTTTCAAAGTCGTTGGGTGCTAGGCTCTTGTTGTCATAAAGCATTTTCATCCGGCTGTACTCGTCAGCAGCTCTGTCATATGCTATCTTCGCCTGTGCAAGCTGCTCGGCGCGTGCCGGGGATTTTGCTTTCATATATGCCGCCTGTGCCATGTCGGCGGCGGCGTTCGCCTTGTCCAGACTGCTTTTGTAATCTGCCGCCTCAAGCTCCGCCAGAACCTGCCCAGCCCGAACGTAGTCACCCTCTCTGGGAATAGCCTTAATCACCCGTCCGCTCACCATGAACGATACCTTTGAAGGGTTATCCTGTGAGGTTATCACACCGGATGCGCTAATTTTGTATGTATCGTCAACTTGCTTTACTGGTGAAACTCTTACAGACAGCGGTTTGCGGGTCTCCTGTTTCTTTTCGCCGCCGCAGGCAGCCAGAGAAAGTATTGACAAAATAAGTAAAATATTTCTGAAAAATTTCATGTTCCGCTCCAGCCAGGCTCCGTGATAATCGCTACTATAACTAGGTTAGTATGTAAATTATAATGCGTCAACAGGGCTTAAAATGATTTTTAATCGACGGCGGGAAGGATAATTTCGAAATCAGCGCCCAGAGGCGTGTTGCTTACGGTTATGGTGCCGTTCATATGGTTGTGGATTATGAGTTTCGCCAGATAAAGCCCAAGTCCTGTGCCTTTTCCGTCGGTTTTCGTGGTGAAATACGGGTTGAAGACATGCGGTTTAATCTCTTCGTCTATGCCTCCGCCTGTGTCTTCGATATTTATGGTGACGAGGTTCTTTGCTCTTTTTATCCTGATATGTATGAAGCCTTCGCGGTTTTTGCCCTCTTTCAGCCGCTCCTCAATTGCATAGATCGAGTTATACACCAGATTGGTGATAACCTGTTTAAATTCGCCTCTGTACCCCTTCACAACGGTTTCGGCGTTGACGGATCTCGGTATCTCCCCGATGCTCACGCTGTCCAGCTTTTTTGTTGGACTGACATACGAAACGTAAGGCTTTATGCCCTTTGCCAGCATCTGAATTTCCACCAGCCGGAGAAGTGCGATTATCTCATTGCTAGCGTCGAATTCGCTCTCTTTGTCGTCCGGTTTGAAGAAGGTGCGGAAATCGTCGATGGTGGATGAGAGATAGTCCAGTGTGCCCAGTTGTTTCTCTTCAAACTCGTCCACGTCGTCGGCTGTAAGGGTTTTGTCGCGGTAGCAGTCGGCGAGATTCTGGGTCATAAGCCCTATGATGTTCAGCGGCTGCCGCCACTGGTGGGCTATGGCGTTTATCATCATCCCCATGTCCGCAAGTTTCTTCTGTTCAAAGATAATCTCCTGCTGCTTGCGGATTACTGCGACCTCTTCCTCGACACGGGTTCTCAGTCTGCTGTTCAGCTCTTTCAGCTCGTTTTCCAGCTTTTTTATGCGTGTTATGTCCTTTGAAACGTTCAGCAGAACCTTTCTGCCTCTGTATTCCTGAATACTGGCGGACATTATACCGTGTACTATGGAACCGTCTCTGCGGACAAAGTCCGCCTCGTGGTTGTGGCAGAAACCGTATTTTTTAACGGCATCAATGAGCTGTTTTCTGTCTTCGGGATTTTTCCAGATATTAAGCTCTATGGACGATTTTCCCACCACGTCTTCGGTGCTGTAGCCCATTATCTTTGAAAAGCCTTCGTTCACCTGAATATATATTCCGGTCTCTATGTCGTTAAGGTTTATGGCGTCCTGACTGGTGCGGAAAGCGTTTATGAACATCTCTTCGTTGTGGCGCGCCAACTCTTTGGAGCGTTCCAGTTCATCTATCTTTTTTGACAGTGCGGCGGTTTTTTCGTCAACGGCTTTCATGAGGTCTTTTTCAAGCTGAACCTTCTGGGTGATGTCGAAAACGTAGTTAATGGAGAAGCCGACGCCGTCGATGACGTGATATCCGTGTATGACCTCAACATCAACCAGGGAGCCGTCCTTTTTTCTGTGCTGAGTTATGAACCTGTTGACCATGTTCTTGCGGAGAAAGCAGGAAATCTCGTCAACCTCCCTGTCGCTTTTCGCCGCGTCGATGAAGCTGATGTGTTTTCCGACGAGCTCCTCTTCCGTATACCCAAGATAAATTTCGGTTGCGTTGTTGATTTTAAAGATAAGGCTGTCCGCATCTATCCATAAGACAGGCAGATAAGGGTTGGATTGCAGAGCTTCAAAATAAAGTTTCCGGAATTGATCGCTGTTTTCTATTCTGTTTTTCACAAATCACTCTGCTGAGGTTGATATATGTCATAGTATAACATAATAAGTGCCGCCACAACAGAACGATTCAGATTTTATGTATAACGGACTTCTTTGCAGGGAAAATGCTGTGCAGGACTGCCGCTTTCCGCGGAGTAACCCCGTTTTCAGTATCTGCGATGTATCTTTCGAACCAGAGCGCGTATACCTTGCTCTTTCCCTCGTGTATTTTTCGGCATGACGTATCAGCATATCTTCTGCAAAGTTCCGCCAGTGTGGGCATTTTTGCATATTCTTCCGCAACCTCTTTCCCCGCGCTTTCAATTATTTCTTTGCAGTCGCCTGAAAGCAGTTTTTCAGTGTTTTTGGTATCCATATAGAGGAAAAAACCTATCTTTTCAGGGTTTTGCTCTGTTGAACCGCAAAGCTGACTTGCCCACTGCCTTTCTGAAAGGAGCATGTCCGGCATCATATATCTCATTACGTTTTCGGGGATACATTTTACGTCGTTTTCATCCAGACGTACATTTTCCATGTCCATTGCGTTTCCGCGGAAATGCAGTGGATAGATACTACGCCGGAACGGTACTCCGATATCGTCCAGAACACGGCAGAGTCCGTCCATTGATTGCATGTTCTCTTTTGTGATGAATATCCGCTGTTCGACGCTGAGTCCAAGGATGAACGCGGCTCTCTGTGCGCCAAGCAGATACTGAAAATCCCCTTTCCGCCTGTTCATGGCATCGTGGTGCTGTTCTGTGCCGCCCATGGAGAATATCACTTTTTTAAGCCCCATCTCTTGCCGCTCTGCCAGCCAAATGCGCATTTCGTCCTCTGTTCTCATGCGCATTCCGCCCATAAGGAGGCTGTCGGAGAATTTTCCACAGAGAGACGACAGCTCAAGATATTTTTTATACTGTTCAAGGGTAAGGTCAAAGTTGCCGGCAAGCTCAAACCCGATGCGCATATCGTTCTCATTTCCCCACCTGACGTATCTTTCAACTGTTTTTACATATGTGTCCCAGTTCAGAAGCGGCTGCGACTGTTCCCCCTGCAAACAGTAGCGGCAGCGGTGGGCGCATTTTGTTACTCTTCCCCATATATTGACTTTTTCAACTTTAATCATTTTTTCCCCTCTTTCTGCATGATAGACCCCGTCCAGCAGCCTCGTCAACACTCCGTCTTTGTGCAATATCGCAGCAATAATGCAACAGACTGGGAGAACTTTGTAATATTTACAATGGAAAATAACGTATTATTCGATTAACCTTTTTTTGTTGAATATTCTATATAATACATATATCTTGTTGGTTGAATGAAAACAGGATGTGCGAAATGTTCTCTATGAAGACGGTATACGGGCTGAAAGCATTGCAGTTTATGGCATCAAGGGGTGCCAGCGAGTATCTGCTTATCTCTGAGATTGCCGAACACGGGAAGATACCTAAAAAATTCCTTGAAACAATTCTTCTGACGCTGAAAAACGAAGGACTGCTCACCAGCAAGATAGGCAAGGGCGGCGGATATCAGCTTGCGTTTCCGCCTTCGTCCATAACCATGGAGCGTGTGGTTTCCGCGCTCGAAGGTCCTCTGGCTCTTGTGCCGTGCGTTTATGAAGAGACAGGCTCGAAATGCGAATACTGCGACGACAGTTCCGTGTGCGGGGTGCGGCTGATTATGACGGGTCTCACAGAAGAGTTTACGCTGTCTCTGCGCAGCAGAACCCTTCAGGATATGCAGACCATGACCGAGGAAGCAATACAGAATTCCAAAGGTCTGATAAACTACACTATTTAATTGATTTCAGAAACGCTTTCAGATACTTCATGCTGTCGGCGTCTTTAACCGATACCCAATAGTTTCCTGTGTCCTTCATGAAGTAATAGTTGTCCATACCCATGCCCTGAACCTTCGTAATGTTCATGCCGTCCACCTTCATCTTTTTCATGTCGCTGAAAACCTTGCTCTGGGGCATCTTAACGTCCATGTCTTTGTAAAGCTGCTGTGCTTTCAGGTTGTTTTCTGAGAAGGAAGCCCACACATACAGGCTTCCGTCCGCGCATTTGTATTCTGCGGAATAGGCGTCTTTGGCATCTATCTGTTTTCTGTGAAGATATGCAATTTCGGTGAGTGCGGTGCGTCCGGAGCGCTCGGCGATAATGGAGCATCCGGCAACGGAGGGTATCTCCGGTTCTTTCTGTGCCGCCTGCGCCACCCATGCGCAGAGCATCATCATAACCGCAATAAAAGAAGCCTTAAATGTCATTCTGTCCCCCGTTCATGTTTTATGATGTTAAGACATATGCGGTTTTAAATAGTTCACTGAACCTTGACAGGCGTGGCGGCTGTCTATATTATCTATAAATGCTATCAAAATTCTGATATTTTTATTGGTGATCTTATGATCTATTTCGACAACAACGCAACAACGCCTCTGGCAAAAGAGGTTAAGGACGAAATGGCGTCCTGTTTCGACATATTCGGCAACCCTTCCAGCCTCCACATCGAGGGGCAGAGATCCAGACAGGTTATAGAGACTGCAAGAAGACGGGTGGCAGACTTCATCTGTGCTCGTCCGGAGGAGATTGTTTTTACCGGAAGCGGAACGGAGGCGGACAATATAGCCGTCACAGGCTATGCACTTTCCGAGCCTGAAGGCGCGTTTATTACCACCGCAATAGAACATTCAGCGGTTCTGAAGCCTGTGTGCAGGCTTGAGGAGAACGGGCGTACCGTAATAAAACTTCTGCCGGACGGCGATGGACGCATAAACGCAAAAGACGCCATGGGTGCCGTTCGCAGCATAAATAAAGGTCTTCTTACCATAATGACGGCTAACAACGAAACAGGCGTTATCCAGCCGATAAAGGAGCTTGCCGCCGTTGCAAAGGAACAGGGACTTATCGTGCATACAGACGCTGTTCAGGCTGCCGGAAAGATCCCGCTGAACGTTGACGAGCTGGGTGTGGACATGCTCAGCATCTCCGCCCATAAGTTCCACGGACCCAAAGGGATAGGCGCTCTGTACATCCGCGGCGGCGTGAAGGTATCCCCTGTCCATCTCGGCGGAACACAGGAACATGCCATGCGTCCGGGAACGGAGAACATTCTTGCCATAGCAGGGCTGGGAAAGGCTTGCGAGCTTGCCGGTCAGTACCTCTGCGACAGCAGACTGCGGGACATGTTCGAGGAGATGATTCTGGCTTCCGTACCGGATTCCTTCGTCAACGGTAAAGATGCTCTTCGCGTGCCTAACACGTCAAATATAGGTTTTAAAGGGCTTGAAAATCAGGCAATCGTTATAAATCTCGACCTTGAAAATATAGCCGCCTCAACAGGTGCCGCTTGCAGTGCCGCCAAAAAAGAGGCTTCTCACGTTCTTACAGCCATGTGCATGTCCTCTGCGGAGGCGCGCTCCTCCGTGCGCTTTTCGTTCAGCAGATACAACACCGAAGAGGAGATATTTCAGGCTGTGGCTAAAATAGGTGATGTCGTCGGTCGTATGAGGAAAAGACTTGCAAAATAAACGTGTTATAGCCGCTATGAGCGGCGGGGTGGATTCTTCCGCCGTGACTTATATGCTGGCAGAGCAGGGATACGAAATGATAGGCGTGACCATGAAACTGCGCGAATGTTCCGACACGGAGGAAAGCCCCTCCTGCTGCGGAGTTGACGGCATACTGAAAGCATCCGCCGCCTGCGCGAAGCTGGGTATACGCCACTACGTCTATGACTGCGTTAAGGATTTTGAGGAGATGATACTCAGACCAGCGTGGGACGAATATTCACAGGGCAGAACTCCAAGCCCGTGCCTGAACTGCAACGAAAAGGTCAAGTTCGGGCTGCTGATGAAGTTTGCCGACGAACTGGACGCGGACTTTATCGCCACGGGGCACTATTCGCGCACTTTTACGGATGAAAACGGCGTGACATGCCTTATGCGCGGTCTGGATGCCAATAAAGACCAGTCATATTTTCTTGCGGGACTCTCCCGCGAACAGCTCAGAAGGGTACTGTTTCCGCTTGGCGAAATGACCAAGCCGCAGGTGCGGGAGTACGCCCGTATTCATGATATCCCAAGCGCGGAAACCCCAGACAGTCAGGATGCGTGCCTTGTTGGTGCATATGGCAGTTTTTCGGAGATGCTGCGCCACAGGTTCGGCGGAACTGCTCTGAAAGGGGATGTGGTGGACGGCAAAGGTGCAAAGATTGCGCCCCATGAGGGCATCCACAGATTCACCGTGGGTCAGCGGCGCGGGCTTAATCTGAACACCCACAAGACCTATTGGGTTAAGGCTATCAGCGGAAACACAGTGACGGTCACAGACGACAGTGCGGCACTTTTTGAAAGCGGTCTGACGGCGGATGGGATGGTCACTGTTTACGAATATCCTGTCGGCGAAAGCGTCAGGTGTCAGGCACAGGTGCGCTACAGACAGAGACCTGTTGACGCTTCATATACTTATCTCGGCGATGGCAGGGGCAGGGTGGACTTTACCGAACCTGTTTCAGCAATAGCTCCCGGTCAGGCGGTGGTGCTTTTCGACGGTGAAAGGGTGCTCGGTCGCGGACGCATAATCACTTCTTTTTAATTTTTTTGGCTGCTGCTCTGAAACCGGTGTCGAAAATTATACATCGGCACGTTCCCCTATGGAGAATAGTCAGCATCTAAGCACTCCCTGTAACCCCTTTATTATATTCCTGCTTTTCTGTTAAATCTTTAATACTTAAATCTTTTTGCTGTCTTTGCTGCATCCCGTAACAGCTTGGCATGTTTAATGTTAATGTTCCGGGAGAATTCATTTCAGGAGGAGATCTAATGAAAAAGATCGTTATGACACTGTCCCTTATCCTTTGCGTTGCGGCGTTTGCTTTCGCGGCACCCCTCAGCATCACTAAGAAAACAGGAAACTACACTGTTGTTTCAGTTTTCGACAAAAATCCTGCCACAACAGGCAAGAACAAGGTGAATATCACCATCAAAGACGGCGCGAAAGCTGTTGAGGGCGCTAAGGTAGCCGTTTACTACTCCATGCCCGCAATGTCCGGTATGCCTGCAATGGACTACAAGGTGATAGCGGGAGGTAAGGGCGGCGTTTATTCCGCAGTGTTGGATCTTGGCATGTCAGGTCCGTGGAACGTTGATGTGAAATTTATTCTGCCCGGTTCAAAAGAGGTTCAGCAGACCTCTTATTCCGTCGACGCAAGATAGTTACGTATAGCGGGGGAGGTTTTGTCTCCCCTTTTTTTCCGCGGAGGAAAACATGATGATACAAGCATATCTGTTAACAATTTTCATTCTTATGGCAGGGGTGGCACAGGCTGAAACGGCGGATATTAACAGCCTTACCGAAACCGCCCTTTCAAAAAATATAAAGCTGGAATCATTGAAATACGGAGTGAGCGCTTCGGAGTCAGCCGAAAGCTATGCCGGAAGCCTGAACGACCCCATGGTCACCCTCGGCATAGTTAACGAGGGCACAAACTACACAGTCGGCAGGGAAGGGATGTCCAGATACACCGTTATGGTGAGCCAGATGTTCCCGTTCTTCGGCAAGCTGGACGCGAAACAGCTTGAGGCGAAATATAAAACTCAGGCTCTGCGCGAGAGCATACGCGCAGAAAAGCTGGAGGTTGTAAATTCCGTCATGTCACTCTACCTCGACCTTTATACCGTTCAGGAATCGAAAAAACTGCTGAACACAAAGATGAAGCTGATACAGATGACGGAGAGTTCCGCACAGGCGAAATACAGCTCCGGCATGATGGATTCAAAGGACGTTCTGATGGTTCAGCGCGAAAAATATATGGTGATTGAAGCGCTTGAGATGATGAACGAAAAAGAGCGGATGCTGAAAAGCTCCCTCGCCCATGTTACGGGCATGGATTCCGACGATTTCGGTGAATTTGCCCTTCTGCCGGAAAAAGAGATTAACCTCGACGGGCAGAACCTTTATCAGATGGCGGTGGAAAGCTCCGTCACCCTCAAAAGTATGAAGAACGAGGTCAGTGCCATGGAGGCGAACCTGAAAATGAAGGAACTGGAAAAATATCCCGACTTCACGGTCAGCCTCGGCTATGAACCAAGACCCGGATACACAATGTCCGACGTATATTCCGCAAGCATAGGTTTTAACATCCCTCTTTACTATAAAACGCGCCAGCTTCCCGCCATAAACGAGGCGAAAGCGCAGAAGCTCAAAGCGGACGCGACCTATTACAACATGCGCCACGAGCTGAGAAGCATGATAACGGAGCTTACTGCATCCTCAGACGCTTCAAAGCGCATCATGGACATCTATCAGTCAGGCATTTCAGCCAAAGCTGACCAGACGAGAGACGCGGCGCTCGCCGCATACAGGCAGGGCAGAGGTTCCGCAGCGGACGTTATCGCCGCTGTGAACACGTCCGTCGAATACAGAATGAAATATCTCGAAAAATATTCCGAGAGACAAAAGAGTCTCAGCAGGCTCAACGTGCTTACGGGAGGGAAGCTCTATGGAACGAACATCGGGGATTAAGATATACGCACTGACGCTTTTTGCGCTGTTTGCGCTGGCTCTGTCCGCTTTTGCGGACGAGTTCGACGCTTTTGACGAGCAGAAGCTCCTTGAGATAAAGCCCGCCATTCTTCAGAAAATGGGTGTGCGCCTTACAAAAGTGAAATACGGCGACAGCACAAAATCCATAAAGCTGCCTGGAATCGTGAACACTGACGAAACGTCCACTTTCACTGTAAATACGAAGTTCGGCGGCTGGATTGAACGGCTGTATCTGGACTATACGGGAAAAACCGTGGGCAGAGGCGCGAAGATAGCCGAGGTATACAGTCCTGAAATGGTTGCAGTACAGGAGGAATATCTCTCTTTTCTGCGCCATGCCAACGGACTTAAAGGACAGCAGCAGGACGCATACAGCGGCGTGTTTGCAAACGATGCGAACCAGCTTGCGGCAGGTGCGCGGGCAAGGCTTAAATATTGGGACATGAGCGAAGCGCAGATACGCGAGCTTGAGCGCACTGGAAAACCCCGCCGCACGGTTTCCGTATACAGCCCCTCGAACGGATACGTACTTGCAAAAAACGTTTCCGCAGGAATGATGGTTCAGCCTGGTATGGCACTCTTTACGCTTGCATCGACCGACCGTATGTGGGTGATAGCTGACGTTTACGAAGAGGATATGAAATTCATCCGTCAGGGCGCAACAGCGAAATTCACTCCGGCAAACCAGCCGGATACTGCGTTTGACATTCGGGCTGACTACATCTATCCGGAAATGTCCCCCAGCAGCAGAACTCTGAAAGTCCGTTTTCCGGTGAATAACCGCAAAAACATGCTTAAACCCGCCATGTACGGCGACGTGGTACTCAGCGTTAAGTCAGGGAAAGTGCTTAAAGTTGAAGAGGATGCGGTTATGGACGACGGCAGGCGCAAGATAGTTTTCGTTTCAAAGGGTGCAGGAAAATTTGAACCCCGCGTGATAGTCACCGGAGCGAAAGCCGACGGTTTCTACGAGATACGCAGGGGTCTGAAAGCCAACGACGTTGTGGCAAGGGGCGCGAACTTCCTGTTAGATTCCGAGGCGCAGCTTAAAGGTATTAAACCTGCCAAGGTGCAGTGATGATTGAGAAACTTATCGGTTTTTCCGCCAGAAACAAGTTTCTGGTGATACTGTTCATTCTGGCGGCGGTGGGTGCTGGGTTGTGGTCTGCGAAAAAGACCCCTCTGGATGCGATACCCGATCTCAGCGACGTTCAGGTCATAGTCTTTACAGAGTGGTCGGGGCGCTCCCCCGACCTTGTTGAAGACCAGATAACATACCCTATAGTAAGCAGTCTCCTTGCCGCTCCAAAGGTTAAGGTGGTGCGCGGATACTCGTTCTTCGGGTTCTCCTACGTCTATGCGATCTTCGACGACGGAACGGATATTTACTGGGCGCGCAGCAGGGTTCTGGAGAACATAAGCAAGATAAGCGGGAAACTGCCGCCGGACGTCAATCCTGCTCTGGGACCCGATGCAACGGGTGTGGGCTGGATATACCAGTATGCGCTGGTGGACAAATCCGGCAGACACGACCTCAGCGAACTGCGTTCATATCAGGACTGGTACCTGAAATACGCTCTGGAAGAGGTTAAGGGTGTTGCGGAGTTAGCATCCGTCGGCGGGCAGGTGAAAGAGTATCAGATAAACATAGACCCCGACAAACTGCGGGGGTACGGCATAAGCCTGAACCGGATAGTTGATGCGGTGCGCGACAGCAACCGCGACACCGGCGGACGCTCCGTTGAGCTTTCCGGACGGGATTTTATGGTGAAGGGCATCGGTTATATTAAAAATCCGGACGATATCGGCAACATAGTAATAAAGAACGACGGAATGGGCGTTCCTGTGCTGGTGAGCGACGTTGCGTCCGTTGAAACAGGACCCGCAATGCGCAGAGGTATAGCGGATTTCAACGGCGAAGGTGAAGCTGTGGGCGGCGTGGTGGTCATGCGCTACGGGGAAAACGCCCTGAATGTCATAAACAACGTCAAAGAGAAGATAGAGGCACTGAAACCGTCACTGCCGGAAGGCGTTGAGATAGTCCCCGTATACGACCGCTCAACCCTGATTGTCGATTCAATAAAGACCCTGCGCGACAAGCTGATAGAGGAAATTATCATCGTCAGCCTTGTGTGTATAGTGTTCCTGTTCCACTTCCGCTCGGCACTGGTGGCGATACTCACTCTGCCTGTGGCAATAGTGATGTCTTTCATAATGTTCCGCTGGCTGGGAATTACGTCCAACATAATGTCGCTGGGCGGTATAGCAATCGCCATCGGAGCTATGGTCGACGCGGCAATAGTTATGGTGGAGAACGCCCACAAGCAGCTTGAACATAATCCCGACGCGGACAGGAAAGAGGTTATAATCGCCGCCGCGCAGAAGGTGGGCAAGCCGCTCTTTTTCTCGCTGCTGATAATAACGGTTTCGTTCCTTCCCGTCTTCGCTCTGGAGGCGCAGGAGGGCAGGCTGTTCAAGCCGCTTGCCTACACCAAGACCTTTTCAATGATGTTTGCATCCATCCTGTCGGTTACGCTTGTTCCGGCGCTGATGGTGATATTCATAAAAGGAAAGATACGCCACGAACAGGACAACCCCATAACAAAGGCACTGGTTTTCCTGTATAACCCGTTCGTTCAGTTCGCGCTTAAATACAGGTATCTTGTGATGGCGCTGGCTGTTATTTCCATGGTCGCAACCTATCCCGTGGTAAGAAAACTCGGTTCGGAGTTCATGCCTGTGCTGAACGAGGGTACCATATTCTATATGCCCACAACTCTGCCGGGGATATCCGCATCTGAGGCGGCGAAAAGCCTGCAGGCGCAGAACGGACTGATAAAGAGCGTTCCGGAGGTTGATGCCGTATTCGGAAAGGCGGGCAACGCCACCACGGCAACAGACCCCGCCGGGCTTTCCATGGCGGAAACTGTCATAACCCTGAAACCCCACGACCAGTGGCGAAAGGGCATGACATTTGAAAAACTCACCGACGAGCTGAACGACAAGGTTAAGGTCGCAGGATGGGTCAACTCGTGGACCATGCCCATTAAGGCGCGTATCGACATGCTCTCAACGGGTATCAAAACACCTGTGGGAATAAAGGTTTTCGGTGCAGACCCTGCCGAACTCCAGAAGATAGGGCAACAGCTTGAAAGCTCTCTTATGAACGTGGACGGTACCCGAAGCGTCTATTCCGAGCGGACTGACGGCGGTTACTATCTTTACATAGAGCCGGATATGTTCAGAATGTCCAGATACGGAATCACCGTTGAGGACGTGAACATGGTGATAGAATCAGCTATAGGCGGTATGCCCGTGACAAAAACAGTCGAAGGCAGAGAGCGTTACCCCGTCGCAGTGCGCTATAAGAAGGCGTTCCGCAACGACGTTGAGTCCATAAAGAACGTTCTGGTGCCAGTCGGCGGCATGAACGGACAGGCAAACTACATTCCGCTTGGCGATGTTGCCGACGTATACCTGAAGTCCGGTCCCGACATGCTGAAAGAGGAGAACGGAATGCTGGTTTCATACGTTTATGTCGATCTGAAACAGGGCGTTGACGTGGGAAGCTATGTCAAACGAGCCATGGAACAGACGGACAAAACGATAAAACTGCCGCAGGGCTACACCCTGAGATGGAGCGGCGAATACGAATCCATGCAGAGGGTAAAGGAGAAGCTGAAACTCGCGGTACCCCTTACGCTTGGACTGATATTCATGCTGCTGTATCTGAACTTCCGTTCGGTGACAAAAACGGCAATAGTCATGCTTTCGGTGCCGTTCGCGCTGGTGGGCGGATTTTTATACCTCTATTTTCTGGGGTACAATATGTCCGTGGCGGTCTGGGTGGGGCTGATAGCCCTTGCCGGAGTCGCCGCCGAGACGGGGGTTGTTATGATAGTTTATCTGGACGAAGCGTATGACGAATGGACTGCGCGCGGGCAGATGAACAACGACGAAGACCTTAAAGCCGCAGTGGTTTACGGCGCGGTGCAGAGGGTGCGTCCAAAGGTCATGACCGTTGCAACACTTATCATTGGTCTGGTGCCTATCATGTGGGCAACTGGAAGCGGCGCGGACGTTATGAAGCGCATAGCCGCTCCAATGATAGGAGGTATGGTTACTTCCACTATACTCACCCTTGTGATAATACCTGCTCTATATTTCTCATGGAAAAAGTGGGAAATTAAAAAGCGCACAGTATAAATAATTTGCCCCTTTTGCATCCGCAGAAGGGGCTTTTTCATTAAAATATCCTGTTGACATACGCCCTTCGCGGTAATATTATCCAATTAATCTAGTAAATCGATAGGTAATATGATAAATAGAGGAGAGGATATTATGGCAAGGATAGCAAACACACTGACAGACCTTATAGGAAACACACCGCTGCTTAAAATCAACAGAGCAGCAGAGGGTGCGGGAGCAGAGATTGTTGCTAAGGTGGAATCATTCAACCCCGGCGGAAGCGTTAAAGACCGTATCGGATTCGCGATGATTGAAGACGCAGAGAAGAAAGGACTTATCACCAAGGACACGGTTATCATTGAACCCACCAGCGGAAATACGGGTATCGCGCTGGCGCTGGTTTCTGCCGCACGCGGCTACAGACTTATCCTGACAATGCCCGAAACCATGAGCGTCGAACGCCGTTCACTGCTGAAAGCATACGGCGCTGAGATAGTTCTCACCCCCGGCGCGCTCGGTATGAAAGGTGCAGTGCAAAAGGCGGAGGAGCTTGCTGCGGAAACACCCAATTCGTTCGTTCCCCAGCAGTTCAACAACCTTGCAAACCCCGCAATCCACAGAGCCACCACGGCGGAAGAGATTTGGAGAGATACCGACGGTAAGGTTGACATAGTTGTGGGCGGCGTGGGCACAGGCGGAACCATCACAGGTATCGGTCAGGTGCTTAAAGAGCGCAGACCGGAGCTTCAGGTTATCGCCGTTGAACCTGTGGAATCACCCGTACTTTCCGGCGGAAACCCCGGTCCCCACAAAATTCAGGGTATCGGTGCCGGATTTGTTCCCGGTGTGCTGGACAGAAACGTGATATCTGAAATTTATCAGGTGCAGAGCGAGGAAGCACTGGCAGCCGCACGCAAACTGGCAAAAGAGGACGGGCTTCTGGTTGGTATATCATCCGGCGCGGCATTCCATGCTGCATACGAAATTTCAAAAAGACCCGAAAACAAAGGCAAGCTGATAGTGGTTATCCTGCCCGACACCGGAGAGAGATACCTTTCAACAGTTCTTTTCAGCGAACCTACGGCGTAAAATCAACAGGGGAGAGGTTTTTTATATGAATATCGAAACGAGGCTTGCCCAGTCGGGCAGCAGACGCGATCCCTCCACCGGAGCCGTGACGGTTCCGGTGTATAATTCGGCAACGTACAGGCACCCTGCGCTGGGGCAGAGCACCGGATATGACTATTCACGCTCAAAGAACCCCACCAGACAGGCGCTTGAGGATGCTGTTGCCGATGCGGAGAACGGCGCGCGGGGACTTGCGTTTTCATCGGGTCTGGCGGCAATCGACAACGTTCTCAGGCTTCTGAAACCTGATGATAAAATAGTCGTTACGGAAGACCTCTACGGTGGTACCTACAGACTTTTTCAGCAGGTTTACGCTGTTTACGGCATAAAGGCGCAATATGTTGACACATCCGATATCGCATCCGTAAAAGGCGCGCTTAACGATAATGCCGTTAAAATGATATTCGTTGAAAACCCCACAAATCCCATGTTGAAAGTTGCCGACATAAAAGCTATCTCAGCCGCCGCATCCGCAAAGGGTGTGCTTACGGTTGTGGACAACACATTTCTGTCGCCCTGCCTGCAAAACCCGCTGGATCTCGGTGCGGATATAGTTCTGCACAGCGCAACGAAATATCTTGGCGGTCACAACGACGTTGTGGCGGGGGTGCTGGCGGTGAAGGATGCGGAACTGGGCGAAAAGCTGGCATTCTATCAGAATGCCGTCGGTTCAGTGCTGGGGCCAAACGACGCATGGCTCGTTCTGCGGGGGATGAAGACCCTGCACCTTCGCGTTAAACAGCAGGAGAAGAACGCGCTGGAAATAGCGAAATTTCTTGAACATCATCCACTTGTGATAAAGGTAAATTATCCGGGGCTTAAAAATCACTGCGGATATAATATACTGAAAGAACAGGCAAAGGGTTTCGGTGCCATGGTGTCATTCGAGGTTGCTGATGCGGCACTGGTGCCTCTGGTGCTTGAGCGGGTCGGGGTGTTCCTGTTTGCGGAGAGCCTCGGCGGTGTGGAATCGCTGATAACTTTTCCTGCGGTTCAGACCCATGCGGACATTGAACCGGAAGTCCGGGAAAGGCTGGGTGTGACAGACAGGCTGCTCAGAATTTCCGTAGGCGTGGAGAACGCCGAAGACCTTATAAACGATCTCGCGCAGGCGCTTCAGGGAGGAACAGATGGCTAAGAAAAAAGCGGGCAGGAACACAAGACTGGTGCATAACGGATTCGGCATAGATCCGGCAACGGGGGCGCTGAGCGTTCCGTTGGTGCACGCCTCCACCTTTGCACAGATTTCCGCCGACAGCTTCGGACGGTATGACTATTCCCGCTCCGGAAATCCCACCAGAGAGGCGCTTGAAACTATTATAGCGGAGCTTGAAAGCGGAAACCACGGATACGCGTTCGCATCCGGCATGGCGGCAATTTCAGCCGTGCTGATGATATTTTCCCCCGGCGACCACATAGTCGTATGCGAAGACGTGTACGGCGGCACATGGCGCGTTCTTACAGGGCTTCTGTCCCGTTTCGGAATAGAGGCGACCTTTGCCGACGCAACGTCTGTTGACACTTTCGAAGCGGCTATCAAACCGAATACCAAGGCGCTCTATCTGGAAACGCCTTCTAACCCGCTTCTTAAAATAACCGACCTGAAGGCAATGGCGCAGCTTGCGAAAAAACACGGGCTTATCACCATTGTGGACAACACGTTCATGAGTCCCTATCTGCAAAGACCCATCGAGCTTGGATGCGATATTGTCGTCCACAGCGGCACAAAATTTATTAACGGACACAGTGATGTCCTCTGCGGGTTCGCCGTTACGGCGGATAAAGACCTTGCAAAACGTATTAAATATATACAGAACGCAGTCGGTTCGGTGCTTCCTCCCAACGACTGCTGGCTTGTGATACGGGGACTTAAAACACTTGGCGTGCGGATGGAGGCTGGACAGCGTTCCGCGGGTATAATAGCCAAGGCGCTTTCGGAACATCCTAAGATCAAAAAGGTTTACTACCCCGGTCTTGAGAGCCACCCGGGATATGAAATTAACAGAAAACAGGCGGACGGCGCAGGCGCTGTGCTCTCTTTTGAGTTGGAAACGCCGGAACTTGCCCGTAAACTGCTGGAAAATGCCAAATATGCGGCTTTCGCCGTGAGTCTCGGCGGTGTGGAGAGCATCATCTCCTATCCGGCGAAGATGTCACACGCGGCTATGCCCGCAGAGGAACGTGCCGCAAGGGGAATAAGTGACAGCCTTGTGCGTCTGTCCCTTGGCGTTGAGGACGTTGAGGACGTGCTCGAAGATATACTGAATATAATCGAACTGTACTGTAAAAAGAAATGATTGAAAAAATATACGAAAAAGCTCTCGCAGGGGAGCTGATATGCCTTACGGATACCTGCGCGCTCATAGATGCCGAGCTTTCAGAGCTTACGGATTACGCGGTAAGACTGCGGGACAGATTCACAGGCACATCAGTTAAGACCTGCGCCATTGTGAACGCCAGAAGCGGACATTGCAGCGAAGACTGCATTTTCTGCGCACAGTCAGCACATTACGGCACTCAGGCTCCGGTATTCCCTTTCATAGACCTTTCCGAGATTGAGCGCGCGGCAAAACGCGTCAAAGAACTCGGTGTGGAGAGGTTCAGCATAGTTTCCAGCGGTCTTTCACCCACTCCGGAAGAGTTTGAGAAGATAAAGCAGGCTGTTTCAGTGGTCTCCGCCCTGGGTTTGCAGGCGGATGTTTCCGTCGGCTGCCTCTCGTATGAGCGTCTTGTTGAGCTGAAACAGGCTGGGCTTGCTTCATATCACCACAATCTTGAAACTTCACGCAGTTTCTTTCCGAATATCTGCACAACGCACAGCTACGACGAAGACGTTAACGCCGTTAAAGAGGCTCTGCGCGCCGGAATAGAGGTTTGCTGCGGCGGTATATTCGGCATAGGGGAGAGCTGGGAGGACAGGTATGAACTTGCTGTGCTTCTGCGGGAACTGGGCGTTCAGTCCGTGCCGATTAACTTTCTAAACCCCGTGGCGGGAACACCCAAAGAGGGTACGGATGTTCTTCCCGAAGAGGAGGCGATGCGCATAATCTCACTTTACAGATTTATTCTGCCCGACCGTGTACTGCGTATCTGCGGAGGTCGCAACGCTGTGTTTAAAACGGAGGGTGCGCGGAAAACTTTTCTGGCGGGAGCCAGCGGAGTCATGGTCGGCGACTATCTTACTGTTCGTGGAACTGATATTTCCGAAGATATGGAGTTCATTAAAGGTAAACACGGTTGACAAATCCGCTCAGTGGAAATAGAATCCATTTATAAACATGTTTTCCACGGGGTACTGATTTGGTCAGGTTTCTGATTCTTTTTTCGGTTCTTCTGCCGTTTTTCGCACATTCTGACGGATTGTCGGCAGCTCAGAAGGACTATATACAAAAAAACGGGGTGGTAAAAGTTTGCGTTGACCCCGACTGGTATCCTTTCGAAATGCTCAACGAAAAGGGCGATCATGTGGGTATCGCTGCGGATCTTCTGCGTCTTGCCGCGAAAAAAGCGGGCGTCACGCTTGAAATAGTCCGCACTGCAAACTGGGACGAAAGTCTTGCGTTTGCCCAGAGCGGCAGATGCGAAGTGCTCAGTTTTCTCAACAGCACGCCGGAACGCGACACATGGCTTAATTTCACACGACCGATCTTCACCGATGTCAACGTCTTCGTAACCCGCGAGGAACACAGATATATCCCCGATCCTGCCGAACTTTCCGGTGAAACCATCGTTTTTCCTGCCGGAACCGCCATGGAGGAACTTATCCGCAGAGACTATCCTGAGCTGCGTATCATTACCTGCGAAAGTGAACGGGAAGCCTTTCAGATGGTTTCCGACAGAAAAGCGGACATGACCATGCGGTCGCTCATTATGGCGGCATATACCATTAAAGATGAAGGACTTTTTAACTTGAAAATATCGGGACAGCTCCCCGATTATACGAACGAGCTCCGAATCGGCGTGATAAAGAGCGAACCCGCACTGGCTGAGATACTGGATTTCGGCGTGGGCGGCATAACCAATGCCGAGCGGCAGGAGATAGTCAACAGACACATTTATATTAAGGCGGAAACGGGCACGGACTATGAGCTTGTGGGGATGATAGCGGCAGTATTTGCCGTTTTCGCTCTTCTGGCAGGGTTCTGGATAGTAAGCATCCGCAGGCTTAACCGCAAACTGGTGCGTATTTCACAGATAGACAGTCTCACCGGGATATGCAACCGAACGCGTCTTGACGCTGTTTTTGCACAGGAGCTTGACAGAGCGCGCAGATACGGCAGAGAGCTTTCCATCATGCTGCTTGATATAGACTATTTCAAAAGGATAAACGACGAGTTCGGGCACCTTACGGGTGACAGAGTTCTGAAAGATTTCGTTAAGGCTGCGTCCGGCAGCATACGCACGACGGACTACATAGGCAGATGGGGCGGCGAGGAGTTTCTGGTGATATGCCCTGAAACCGGTTCCGAATCAGCTCAGGTGATAGCGGAGCGCATCAGGATAGCAGTTAAAAACACAATGTTCGCAACAGGGAAAGAGCATACGGTCAGTATCGGGGTGACCACTTTCAGTGGCGAAGACACAGCCGATTCGATGCTTATGCGCGCGGACACAGCTATGTATTGTGCAAAGGAAGGCGGACGGGACAGGGTTTGTGTTAAGTGACCTTATGTCTCTTTCTGTTTAAAGAAAAGGCACGCTTTCGCGTGCCTTGTTTTTTTATCAGTTACTGCATTTCTTGCAGACGCCCTGAAGCATGACTGCGATGCGCTCATATTTGTGACCGCTCTGTCTTTCCGCTTCCTGAAGCATGGGCGCAGTGTCAATGTCCATGATGTCGGAAATCTCCCCGCATTTTGAACAGCAAAGATGCACATGGTCGCCGATGTTTATTTCATAAACGGGCTTTCTGCCGTGAACGGGCACTTCTCTGAGAATGTTCTCCTCAACGAGAATGTGGATGTTCTTGTAAATTGTGGCAAGACTCACAGAGGAATAGACCTCTTTAACCCTGTCGTGCAGGTCTTCGATGCCGGCGTGACCCATTTTTCTGATCTCCTCAAGGATGAATATCCTTTGTGGAGTGACCTTCAGCTCTTTGTCTCTTAAAATTCTGTCGTACATTGCTACTCTCCGCAAATAATTAATTAATCTCGAAAAACAAGCAAAAAACTTGTATATTTGGATGGTAGCTATAATATTCGAACATGAGAAAAAATATCAATACTTTTTTTTGCGGAGTTGACTATGTTTATCAGAATAACATTATTTCTACTGATGTTCTGTTTTCCGGTTTTTGCTGCCTCGCTTAAAACCGTAACAGTGTCCACTACGCAGATATACGATATAACGAAGAACGTAGCCGGAGACGACGTGCGGGTGTTTTCCATCCTTGCGCCCGGACAGGATCCGCACACCTATACCCCTGTGCCGGCGGACATGGACAGGGTGAAATCCAGCGACCTGCTGATAGAGAACGGTTTTCACCTTGAGGGTAAGAACTGGATGAAGTCTCTTGCGGCGGATGCCAGAAAGCCAATAATCACAGCCACCGACGGCGTAAAACCCCTTACCCTTGAAACGGGCGGCGAGAAGATAAACGATCCCCATTCGTGGTTTACCCCTGCAAATGCCGCTGTATACGTCAATAACATAACCCGCGCGCTCATAAAGCTGTCCCCTGAACATAAAGACAATTTCATAATGCGGGCAAAACTTTATCTGGCAGAACTGCGTGCGCTTGATTCGTGGATACGCAAAGAGGTGTCGGTGATACCTCCATCAAAACGCATACTGGTGACAAACCACGACGCATTCGGGTATTTTGCACATGAGTACGGCTTTGTGAACACCGCTCCGGTTGGCTGGTCCACAGGTGGCGAAGTTGGCGGCGGCGTCACACCACAGAGACGGGAGGCGGCTGTAAATTCCATCAGACAGCACAATGTAAAGACCATATTTGTGGAAACAACCATAAACCCCAAACTGATACGCGAGATCGCGAAGGATGCAGGCGTTAGAGTGGGCGGTACTCTCTATTCCGACTCCATGGGGGATGAAGGTACGCCGGGGGAAACATACATAGGCATGATGCGCGAGAATGTGATAAAAATAGTGAGGGGGCTCAGATGAAGTTCATACTCACCATAGCGGTCTGGATAGTTACGGCGGGGATAGTCTTTTTTTTCTTCGCATACAGAGGCACGGAGCGTACGGAACATGTTCAGACCTTCGCAGGGGAAAAGCGGGAGGTAACAATAGATATAACCACAACTTTCACCACTGCGAAAGACCCCTTCGCTCTGGATATCGGCGAAAAGCAGAGGGGATTCACCGTCCTTCTGGACGGTAAAAAGATATATGAAACCGACAGCGGCGTTACAAAAGGTGTTCCGCTGGAGCTGAAAGCCGCTGGTGCGGCGGACGGCACACACGAGATAACCGTTAACGCAAGCCCAGTTTCCGACGGCGGAACCAATGCCGTTCGTATACGCGTTCTGGCTGACGGCAACGTTTTGAGCGAGGATACGCAGTGGTTTGACGACGGGCAGGAAATTGTCGCCGCACTGCGGTTTGAAACAGGAAAGAACAATGGTCAGCAGTGATTACGCAATACAGGTCAGGAACCTGACGGTGAGCTACGGTCCCAAGCCTGCGCTTCTGGATGTGAGCTTCATGATTCAGAAGGGCGAACTGGTGGGCATCATAGGTCCCAACGGTGCGGGAAAATCCACACTTATGAAGGCGATGCTGGGGTTTGTGAAACGGGATATCGGGGACGTTCTTGTCTTCGGCAAGCCTGTTGAGCAGTGCCGCGGAGCCATAGCCTACGTTCCCCAGCGGGGTACCGTGGACTGGGATTTCCCTGTTACGGTGGCGGACGTCGCCATGATGGGGCGATACGGACATCTTAAATGGTGGTACAATCCTTCAAAGAAGGATACCGAAATAGTTGACAGATGTCTTGAGATGGTGCGCATGAGCGATTTTAAAAAGCGTCAGATAGGACAGCTTTCCGGCGGTCAGCAGCAGCGCGTTTTCATGGCGCGGGCGCTGGCGCAGGGTGCACAGATACTTCTTCTGGACGAACCTTTTGCCGGCGTTGATGCCGCCACTGAGAGCGCCATACTGGACGTTCTCGCCGAGGCGAAGAAGGCGGGCATAACCCTTGTTGTGGTGCACCACGACCTTGCCACCGCCTCCGAATATTTTGATAAGCTGCTTCTGGTGAAGCAGAGGCTCTATGCCGCCGGACCGCCAAGTCTGGTGTTCCGTCAGGAGCTTCTTTCCGAAGTTTACGAAGGCAGGCTGAAGGTCTTCACAGACCTTCTGAAAGGGTGACGGCATGGATACACTATATACGCTGTTCATAGACCCGCTCACAAAAATATATTTCCTGAAAGCGCTTGCGGGCGGCAGTATCGTTGCCGTTGTTTGCGCCGTTACGGGTTGCCTCGTTATCCTGCAAAGAATGGCGTTTCTCGGCGATGCCCTTTCCCACGCCATGATAGCGGGTGTGGGTGCCGGATATCTGTTCATGAAGCTGGTGTTCGGTGTTGAGGCGGCGGCGGGTGCAATGCTCGTTGGTTCGCTCATTTCGGCTTTCATCACAGTCTTTATGATAGGCTTCGTGGCGAAGGTTTCGCGCATTAAAGAGGATGCTTCGATAGGTATAATGTACACGGGCGTGTTCGCGGCGGGCGTTGTGCTCGTTTCCGTGTTCGGAAAGTACATACACATAGATCTCATGCACTTCATAATGGGCGACATTCTGGGCATATCCGATTTCGACATGGTGGTTTCCGCCATAGTTGCTGCGGCTGTGCTGTCTGTTATAATTCTGTTTTTCCGCTACTTTAAAATAACCAGCTTCGACCCTGTTATGGCAGCGTCCATAGGGATTCCGGTTCTGCTGTTCAAATACGTTTTCACAGGCTGCGTGTCTCTCATCGTTGTTTCCGCAGTAAGCATGGTGGGTGTGATACTCGTCGTGGGGCTTCTCATAACTCCTGCGGCGACTGCTTACCTGCTCACAGACAGGCTTGAAAAGATGATGGCGCTGGCGGCTCTGTTCGGCTTCACAAGCATACTGGGCGGGCTATATCTGTCGGTCTGGCTGAACTCCGCAGGGGGCGGAGCGGTGATGCTGTTCGCCACTTTGCAGTTCCTTGCCGTGCTGATATTCGCGCCCAGATACGGACTGCTCGCCGACTGGCAGCGCAGACGGAACATGGTTCCCCAGACTGTTATAGAGGATATTATCGCCAGCATGTACAAATCTGCTAAACCCGTTTCGGAAGGGGACGTTGCGAAATACGTTCAGACAAAGCCAAAAATGCTGCGAAACGCTATGAAGTCTCTAACGGAAGAAGGGCTTATATCTGGTTCGGATATATATGAACTGACGGATAGGGGCAGAACTGAAGCCATGCGGCTTAAAAAGGCGCATAGGGTATGGGAGACATATCTGCACTATATGGGAGTGCCCGACAGTGAGCTGCATAAAAAAGCTCACATTCTTGAACATTATAATGATCTTGAATCTATCGACTATATCCACGGGAAGATGGGATATCCCGAAACCGACCCGCACGGCGCGAAGATTCCGCCTGTGTATTCCGACGGTTCGTTCTGTCTCACAGCCGTTTACGGTTTTTCGGATAAGGATGTCGAAATAGTTTCTGTGGAAACGGACAAAGGACTGGAAGCGGGTGATGTTGTGCGTATAACCCACACTGACGGCGGATGGTCGGCGGAAAAGGACGGGAAACGCATACCGCTGACCGAGGCGGAGGTCGAAAGTATGACTGTACGGTTTTTGTCATAATATTTTGATTTTTTGTCCGAAATCTGTTACCGTGTTTGCTTCACAAGGGGGCATATTTTGAAGTTTATTCTGTTTTCTTTGCTTACGGCGTTTTTACTCACCGGATGCGGTTATGACTTTTACATGAACAAACCCTCCGTAAAACAGATAGTCAGCGTCACCCGCGGAGACCAGACACTTTCCCTGGATTCAGAGGCAGCCGTTGACGATGACTTTTACGCGGCAAAGCTGAAATCCGACTTTTTCAGAGGCTATGCCGAGATAAAGTATGAGAACGGACAGTATCATGTTAAATACCGCAACCTGCCCATTGACGAAGATAAGATGAAGCAGCTTGAGAATGATATATTCGCTATCTATTTCGCAGGGGACTATCCCTATAAGTCCAAAAACAAAATGTTCGGAAAGACCGTTATGTCCGGCAGAACGAAAACCGTTTACGATACCGATGGTTACGAACTTTATAAAGTAACATATTCCAACAATCAGATATATCTTTACAATAATCTGCTGGAGTATTCGCTTGTGATAGACGTAGGCGGCGATTCGTGGGGTCAAAACTGATTGACAGACGGCATCGCCTGAATTATGTATGAATACGGTTAAGACCGTTTAGAGGTGGTTTTATGAAAAAACTGTTATTATTGGCGGTTCTCGCTTCGTTTCTCATCCTTCCCGGCTGTTCCAAAAAGAAGGAAGAGGAAACGAAAGCTCCTGAGGCTGCTCCTGCTGCAACTGCGGCTCCCGCAGGAAAAGAGATCAGGGCAGCATTCGTTTATGTCGGTCCTGTCGGCGACGGCGGATGGACATTTGCCCACGACCTTGGCAGACAGATGATGGCGAAACTTCCCTATGTCAAAGATGTGACTTTCATCGAATCTGTTCCGGAAGGCGCTGAATCCACAAGGATCATCACAAGCCTTGCTCAGAAAGGTTATAACCTGATTTTCACAACCAGCTTCGGATATATGGATCCCACAATCGAAGTGGCTTCAAAATTTCCCGACGTTGTGTTTATGCACTGTTCCGGCTATAAAACGGCAGAAAACGTCGGTACTTACTTCGGACGTATTTATCAGCCCCGCTACCTTTCCGGTATGGTGGCAGGTAAAATGACAAAAACCAACGTTATCGGCTACGTTGCGGCTTTCCCCATTCCCGAAGTTATCAGAGGTATCAACGCTTTCACACTCGGCGTGCGCAGCGTTAACCCCAAGGCGGTTGTAAAAGTTGTATGGACGCAGACATGGTTTGACCCCGGCAAGGAACGCGATGCTGCGGAATCTCTGCTTGATGTTAAAGCGGATGTTATCACAATGCACCAGGACACTCCGGCACCACTTCAGGCTGCTGAAAAAAGAGGTGCTTTTGCAATTGGTTACAACTCCGACATGTCTTCACAGATACCCGGCGCATGGCTGACCGCCCCCGTTTGGAACTGGGGCACACTCTATGAAGAGATAGCCAAAGAGGTTCACGAAGGTACATGGAAATCCGGCAAGATCTGGTACGGACTTGAACATAACCTCGTTGATCTTGCACCTATGAGCAAACTTGTTCCAGCAGACGTTCAGGAACTTGTCAACGCCAAAAAGGCTGAACTTGCTTCCGGCAAGGACGAGATATTCACCGGTCCCATAAAGGACAATACCGGCAAAGTAGTCGTTGAAGCCGGCAAAAGTCTCACCGACGACGAAAAACTCAGCATGAACTTCCTCGTTGAGGGTGTTCAGGGCACTATCCCTAAATAAACAGCAGATATTTATAAATTTACAGTCCCCCCGCTTAAACAAACGGGGGGACTTGTTTTTTAAGGACAGAAATTGGAAGCATTACTAAAGGTAGAATCCGTTGTTAAAACGTTTCCCGGCGTAAAGGCGCTGGACGGTGTGAATCTTAACATTTATCAGGGGGAGATACACACTCTGCTTGGCGAAAACGGAGCTGGAAAATCCACCCTTATGAACGTACTTAACGGGCTTTACAGCCCCGACAGCGGAACACTGCGCATAAACGGTCAGCCGTATGTATTCAGGTCGCCGAAAGACTCCATAAAAGCGGGTATCGGCATGGTGCATCAGCACTTTATGCTGGTTTACAACAATACTGTATTTGAGAATATACTACTTGCCGTTTCCGATCTTCCCTTCTGGCTGGACAAAAAGAAACTTCGCATACGTATAAAAGAGATACTGGACAGGTTCGGTCTGCACATTGAACTGGACGAACCAATCCGCAAGCTGTCCATCGGTCAGCAGCAGTGGGTTGAGCTTGTCAAACTGCTCATCCGCGACTGCAAAGTGCTTATCCTCGATGAACCCACGGCAGTTCTTACTCCGCAGGAATCCGACAGACTGTTCGGATTTCTGAAACAGTTCAAAGAGGAGGGGCGCTCCGTTATCTTCATCAGCCATAAGATGCGCGAGGTCATGGAGCTTTCCGACAGGGTGACGGTGCTTAAAAAAGGTACCACCGTTAAGGAGCTTGTTCGGGGTGAGTTCGATGAGACCGTCCTTGCGGGGCTTATGATCGGCACCGACGAGATACCTGTATGGGAGAAGGAAAGGAAGGAGTTTAAGGAGACGGTGCTCTCCATTGAACATCTTTTCGCTGAAAAAGAGAAGAACATGAGCGACCTGATAGATTTCAGCCTCGAACTTAGAAAGGGTGAGATACTGGGCATCGCAGGTGTCGCCGGCAACGGTCAGAAGACTCTTGCCGAGGTTCTTACAGGGCTTAAACCGCCGCTTTCGGGAAAGATATATGCAGACGGAAAGGATATCACCAACGCCGACAGCCGCAAAGCGTACATTGCAGGTATTGCCCATGTTCCCGAAGACAGAAAGAGCATGGGTATAGCACCTGAAATGTCCGTTGATGAGAACCTGATACTCAAAAGCTACAAGGAAAAACCGTTCAGGAAGTTCATCTTCCAGAATTTTAAAGCTATAAAAGAGAACGCCGAGAAGCAGATTGCAGATTTTGCCATCAAGGCTGGACCGAAAGGAACGCCCATCAGACTGCTTTCCGGCGGAAACATACAGAAAGTTATCATCGCGCGGGAACTCTCTATGCGTCCAAGCGTACTGGTTGCTCTTTATCCCACCAGAGGGCTTGACATGGGTTCCGCGGAATACGTCCATAAGGTCATCATGGACGCTCGAAAGGACGATATGAGTACAATTGTAATATCGGAAGACCTTGACGAACTGCTGAAGCTGTCCGACAGAATAGCTGTGATGTTCCGAGGTCGTATCACAGGTATAGTTGATCCTGAACATACCAGTCGCGAGGAGATCGGGCTTCTTATGAGCGGGGAGGCTGCGCAATGATAAGATTTGAAAAGCGCAAGGACGCATCGAAACTCTTTACAGCCGTTGCTCCGTTCATGTCCGTGATTTTTGCTCTGGTGACCGCGGCAGTGATAATGCTGTTCGCAGGTATAAACCCCATAGCTGCATACGCCGGAATGATAAAGGAGTCGCTTGGTTCCTTCTACGGCGTTTCCGAAACACTTGTAAAATCAACTCCGCTGATTCTGACAGGTCTGGGAGTATCTATAGCCTTCCGCATGAAGATATGGAACATCGGCGCGGACGGTCAGCTTTATATGGGTGCCATGGGCGCGTCATATGTAGCTTTGTACAGCGGATTGACAGGTTTCACAGGCATAGCGGCAATGTTTGCCGCCGCCGCTGTTACAGGCGGACTCTGGGCCGGAGTTTCGGGCTTTCTTAAAGCCAAGGCGAACGTAAACGAGATAATCGTGACCCTGCTTATGAACTACATCGCTATAGCGTGGGTGTCTTATCTTGTTTATGGACCTTGGAAAGATCCAAACGGGTTCAATTTTCCGCTTACACCGCGTTTTTCACCGGATCTTGTGCTTTCAACGTTCTTTAACACCAGACTTCACACGGGGTTCATAATTGCCCTTGCACTGGTTGCCTTTGTGTATATCTTCATGGAGAAGACAGTCTGGGGTTATGAGATTAAGGTCATCGGAAACAACCCTAAAGCCGCTAAATACGCAGGTATCAGCATAGACAGAAAAATCATCGGCGTGATGTTTTTAAGCGGTGCGCTGGCAGGCATTGCCGGTTTCGGCGAGGTTGCGGGCGTTCAGGGCAGGCTTCAGGAGGGCATCTCCCACGGCTACGGATACACGGCTATAATCGTTGCGTGGCTTGCGGGACGAAGCGCCATCGGCGTTCTTGTGGTTTCCGTGATAATGGCGGTGATTCTTGTGGGCGGCGACAGCCTCCAGATACTCATGCAGCTTCCGGTTGCTTTTGTTAACCTGTTTCAGGGGCTTATACTGTTTTTCATACTTGCTTCAGACTTTTTTATACATAACAGACCCGTCATTATAAGGAGCGGCAAATGATAGAGATACTGCTCTTTGCAACAATAAAGGCGGGTACGCCTCTGCTTTTTGCCACTCTGGGCGCTATCCTTATGGAGCGTTCGGGGGTGATTAACCTCGGTGTTGAGGGGCTTATGCTGGTAGGCGCTCTGACAGGCTTTGCTGCTGCGCATACCACAGACAGCCTTTTTATGGGGGTCATAACGGCGTTTTTCGCGGCTATGGCGGCGGGCGCCATACACGGTTTCATATGCGTGTATCTGCGCGGGAACCAGATAGTGAGCGGTCTTTCGCTCACCATGTTCGGAATAGGCATAACGTCGCTGTTCGGGCGTTCCTTTGTGGGGCTTACAATATCCGGGTTTTCTAAGGTTGAAATACCCGTGCTGTCAAAGATACCTTACATCGGTCAGGCGCTCTTTAATCAGGATGTTCTCGTTTATTTCTCGATACTTCTGGTTGTAGCGATTCATATATTTTTTTACAGAACAAAAACAGGTCTGTATCTGCGCTCTGTGGGCGAAAACCCCGGCGCGGCAGATACGTCGGGAATCAACGTCGGGCTGTACAGAATGTCTGCCGTTCTCGTGGGTTCGGGACTTGCAGGGCTCGGCGGCGCCTATCTTTCGCTGGCATACACACCTTTCTGGGTGGAGAACATGACAGCGGGCAGAGGATGGATAGCCGTTGCTCTGGTTATCTTTGCCCAGTGGAACAGCACCCGCGCAATGGCGGGGGCTTATCTTTTCGGCGGTATAAACGCCGTTCAGCTCAGGATGCAGGCGATGGGAACAAGTCTTTCCCCGCACCTGCTTATGATGCTTCCCTATTTATTTACAATTGCGGTACTTGTCATAGCCACGCTGAGGCTTGAAAAAGGCTCCACACCGGAACCAGAAGCACTGGGCACTCCATATGACAGAGAGGACAGAAAGTGACGAGAGAATCCAGAAGGCTTCTTATCAAAGCCTTGAGAAACAAAGGAAAAGTTACAGACAACATTATTAAGGTCGATACGTTTTTAAACCACTGCGTAGATATCAATCTGGTGAAACACATAGGTCAGGATATCGCGCGCTATTATGCCGGAACCAGCATTGACAAGATCATCACTGTCGAGGCGAGCGGGATAATCCCGGCAATGGCAGCAGCAATGTACATAGGCTGCGATATGATTTATGCCAAGAAAAAGATTCCTCTGACCATGGAAAGACATTACTCCGCAAAGAGTTATTCCTTCACAAAACAGGAGGAGACGACACTGCACGTTTCCGAAGAGGTTTTGCAGAAGGGCGACAGACTGCTTTTTGTCGATGATTTCTATGCAGGCGGGAATACTCTGAAAGCCATAGAATCCATAGCGGAACAGGCGGGCGCAACTATAACAGGGCGCGCCGTCATAATAGACAAGGCGGGCAGGGAAGATATTTTCAGCATAGTTACGCTGGACGAGATAAAGCGGGTTTTTGCCGCACAGGAGATTGAGGACGACGATGTTTGCTTACGTTGCGGCTTTGGCTGCGGGCCTGATGATGGGGATGCTGCTGGCTGCTGGCTTCGCGGCAAAAATTAAAAATACTCTGTTCAATTTTTCGCTTCTTGCTCTGTTGTTTTTCATGGGCGTAAGCCTTGGAAAAGACAGGGATATCCTGTCTAAGATTGCCGACTTCGGCATAATTTCAGGCATAATGAGCGTTTCCGTAGTGATTTTCAGCATTATCGGTGTGCTTATCATTACAAAGCTGTTCAAAAAGGCGGAAAGATGATAGTTATTATGATGATAGCCATCCTTGCGGGGGCTTCTGCGGCATATCTGGGCTATCTGCCTGAATATATATTAAATCTCAGCGGTTCGCTCACCGACTGGTCGCTTATCCTGCTGCTGTTCCTCATCGGTTTTGATATCGGGAACAACAAGCAGTCCATGAAAACCCTCATGTCCGCGGACAGATTTACGGTGCTTGTGCCTGTGGGGACTATTCTGGGAACGCTTTTCGGCGGTTACGTCGTTTCTTTCATAACCGTACTTGCGCCGAAAGATGCGCTCGCCATCGCTTCCGGCTTCGGCTGGTATTCGTTTTCGGCTGTTATGATTGCACAGGTGAAGGGCAGCGACCTCGGAGCTATCGCTTTTCTTTCGAACGTTTTCAGAGAGACAATAACCCTTTTGTGCGTACCGTTCGTTGTGAAATATTTCGGACCCTATGCCGCTGTTGCGCCGGGCGGGGCAACCACGATGGACGTTACTCTGCCTGTAATAGAGAAATATGCAGGCAAACGCGCCGCTATCGTAGGCTTTGTGCACGGGGTCATACTTTCTGCTCTGGCTCCGGTTTTTGTACCGCTGTTCCTGTGATTTTCACATTGTCATAATTGATATCAGATAAGACATAAAGTACCTGAAACTCATCCTTTCAAACAGCAGGCACAGCCAGACTATCATGCCTGAGCAAACCCCTATAATAATTAAATATTTCATCCTTATACTCCAGTTGCTCCGTAGTATAGATAAGCCGGACAGTTTGAACCAATCACATGCTATAGGTTATAAACAGCCTGATAATAAAACCTATAGTTCATATTTTATTCAAAGTCAACACCTAAAGAAGGTATTATCCATAGAAAAAACACCGATAATTATATTATGGTGAAATATGTCTGACATGCTTGATAAACTTGGACTGAAAATAAGGGAACTCAGAAAGAAGCGCGGTCTGTCACAGGAAAGGCTTGCCGTGAAAGCGAATATCAGCTCCAAGTATGTCGGCGAGATAGAACGCGGAGAGGTGAATATCTCTGTTTCAGTGCTTCTGGAGATAGCGGAAGCGCTGGGGGTTTCCTGTGATGAACTTATGGAAACAGACCATATCGCTGACAAGGCTGTACTTGTGGGTAAAATACATGATTTCATCAAAAAAGCCGATGAAGAGAGCGTCAAAAAGGTCTATCTTTTCATCAAAGATTTCTGTTGAGCATACAGATTGCGGCGCAGCCGGACAGACCGGCGTTGTTTCGCAAGCCCGAAAGCTCGATTGTGACCCGCTCCCTGTATGAAGGGTAGACGTGTTTTGAAAATACCTTGATTGCATTGGGGAGAAACGCTTCCGCCATCTCCGAAAGCCCGCCGCCTATTTTTATCTTTTCCGGAACAAGGATATTAGCCAGCGTAGCCATACCGATTCCCAGACAGCCGCCCAGAACGTTGAAACTAAGTGCCGCGACTCTGTCTCCTGACTTATAAAGAGAATATACTTTGTTTGCTCCTTCAGGTCTTATGCCGCCGGAAGAAAGGTTCTCATATGTGCGCAGAAGCCCGCCCACGTTTGCGTAGGTCTCAAGGCATCCGCGCTTTCCGCATCCGCATCTCGGTCCTTCGGGATTGATGTTTATGTGTCCCGCCTCGAAAAGTGAGATGTCAGATGTCAGAAGCTGTCCGTTGACGATAGCTCCGCCGCCGACACCCGTTCCGAGAGTAAGGAATATCATATTCTTTATGTTGTTGCGTTCAAAGAAAAAATACTCTCCAAGCGCCGCCATGTTCCCATCGTTTTCAAGGAAAACCGGAACGTCCAGTGCATTTTCAAGGTCGTGTTTGATGTTATGACCGTTAAGTGCCGTGAGATTCGGGCAGAAGATGACCTGACCGTCCTTTGGCATACAGGTTCCGGGTACTGCCGCGGCACAGGCACATATGCCGTTGAAGCTCTTAGCCGCCTGCACCAGAACGTCAAGTATCTCATCGTATTCGGAGGGCGTTTTTACGGATATTTTTTCAAGCATCTCGCCATCATGTCCGAAAAGCCCCGTTTTAATGTTTGTTCCGCCTATATCAAAACAGATATACATAATCAGCCCAGCACGAAACGGTTGAATGTGAATTCCCTGCCGTCAGCAGAGTTTATAATATTCAGTTCTTTCAGTCTCTTGATATCGTTTCTGGCTGTGTTTTCCGTATAGCCTTTGTAAAGCCCGCTGAACATCGGATTGGTGAGCAGATCCGCGAAGGTGAACGGTTTCTCGTATACGAAAAGGATGTCGAGCAGTTCTTTCTGCCGATCGGTTATTTTTTTCTGCGCGCGAAGAGCGCGGATGTGGTCTTTAAGTCCGATTGCGCGCAGCCCGCTGACAGCCATGTCCGTGAGCAGTCTGTATGCCCGCGCTGCGCCGTCCAGACAGAAGACAAGGAACGGAGTCATATCGAATCCGCCCGTCTTTTCGTTCTGTATGAACGCTTTTATATAGTCTTTTCTGTTGCGTCTGTAATACTGGGAAAGGGCATGGTGCAGGTACCTGTGCCCGCTCTGTTTAAGAAGCATTGCCTCCACAGCCCGCGCCGTTCTGCCGTTTCCGCTGGTGAACGGCTGGAGCATCCCGATATGGTAATGGGCGAGGAAAGCCCGTATCGCAGGATGCTGCTTTTTCATGTCTTCGGATGCAAACCACACGCAGAAATCTTCCGTAAGCTGATTAAGGGATGCCGCCGGCGGGGTGTAGTCCCTGTTCCCCTCCTGACGTTTTCTGTCGCGGAATACGCCGGGCAGGGCATTTTCGGTGTCCAGAGTGAACATCATATGGAGCTTGCGCAGTTCTTCCGTATTCATTTCGAATGTTTTGTGGTTGCGGTCAACGTATTCGAATGCACGTTTTATGTTGTTTACGAATCTTATCTGTTTTTCGTCCAGTCTGTTCGGTTCGTTTTTTATAAAAGCGCGGACATCGTATTCTTCAAGTTCCGGTCTGCCTATAAGCGCCGTTGAGAAAACTGATGCTGTGACAAGCTCTCCAGTGAGAAATTCTCTGACGTCTGACACAATCGGCAGTTTTGTGAAATGGGATGCACGCACGTCCAGTTCCCGCACAAGAACCGCTACGGTTGCGCTGTCGTATTTATCGCTGAAATGAACGTTCTCATAGTTGTCCGTTATTACCTTTCTTATCATGAAAACCCTTTAATGAGACTGCTTCTTCGTATTACTTACATCAGAGACGTCTTTGATGACTGAGTGAAGTAATCTGAATCTAACTGATTATATCAGATAGATTTTTCAATGCAAGCCCGCATAGGTTTTCATCTTTAAACATATAGAAAAGGCTTATGACGTATAATTCCACGAAAACGGAGAGGTATATGGCAAGACCTACGGCGGAGAAGTGGAGACAGATGAAGCAGGACTATGAGGAGGGCGTTTACGACCTTTCCGAGATAGCCCTGCATTATGAAACTGAGGTTGAAGACGTGCGGAAACATGCGGCGGAGAAGCACTGGAAGCGACCGGAGACCGACAGAACGGTGCGCAGACTGAAAGCCCATCGCGTACAGATGTTGCAGGCTATCTGCACAAGCACCATGGAGGGATTGAAAAAGGCGGACGACCTTCTGGCGGGGTGTGACAGTCTGCGGGATGTGGAACTGCACTCCAAAACGGTTAAGAACTACCGCGATATCTGCCTTGGCAAGGCGACGGACGAAATGTTTGACAGTTCGAAACGTCCGGCGCTTTCGGAGCTTCAGGCGGAGCTTGAAAACCTGTCGGAAGAGGATATCCGTGCAGTCCTTGAAAACGCATGACAAGCTGACGGCGCTGAAGATGGCGGGGGACAGCCTCGCCTCCTTCGCCGTGCTCACATGCAGGGGCTATCGCCCGAACTGGCACCACAGAGTGCTGGCGGAGAAGCTGACGGAGCTTATGAACGGCGGCATAGACAGGCTTATGGTGCTGATGCCGCCACGCCACGGTAAATCGGAACTCGCCTCGGTGCGGTTTCCTGCATGGTTTCTCGGACATAACCCGCAGAAAAGAGTGATAGCCACTTCATACAGCGCCCGCCTTGCGGAGACCTTCGGGCGGCGTGTGCGCGACATCGCCGACAGCGGGGTTTTCCGGCTGGTTTTCAACGGATTTGCGCTGAAAGAGGGTGCGAAATCCGCAAACAGATGGGAAACGGCGGCGGGCGGGGCATACGTCTCCGCTGGTGTGGGCGGCTCCATAACGGGGATGGGGGGCGACCTGCTAATCATAGACGACCCCTTTAAAAATCAGGAGGAGGCGGATTCCGAAGTCTACCGCGACAGGGTTTGGGAGTGGTATCAGTCCACTCTGTACACCCGTATTGAAAAAGGCGGCAAGATACTGGTGATACTCACCCGATGGCACGAGGACGACCTCGCCGGAAGGCTTTTGGAACAGAGCGGAGAGGACTGGACGG
This sequence comes from Seleniivibrio woodruffii, assembly GCF_029267515.1. Lineage (GTDB taxonomy): Bacteria > Chrysiogenota > Deferribacteres > Deferribacterales > Geovibrionaceae > Seleniivibrio > Seleniivibrio woodruffii_A. The sequence continues at coordinate 104,636 of NZ_JAJUIS010000005.1, read as the reverse complement.
TGGTCTGCTTCCCCGCCGTAGCGGAAGAGAACGAGCAGTTCAGAAACATAGGCGATCCGCTCTGGGCAGACAAATACGGTACAGACGCTCTTAAACGGATGGAGCGCGCCGTCGGCTCCCGTGTCTGGAACGCGCTCTATCAGCAGCGTCCGGCTCCTGCGTCCGGCGCTATATTCCGGCGGGAATGGTGGCGGTTTTATGATGAGCCGCCGACAGGTCTCAGGCTGTTCCAGTCGTGGGATATGACGTTTAAAGACAGTGCGGGAGCGGACTTTGTGGTGGGGCAGGTGTGGGGCGTTAAAGGCGCGGACTATTACCTTATAGACCAGATACGCGACCGCATGGACTTTTCCCAGGCATTAAGGGCTTTGAGAGCTCTTTCGGAACAATATCCCCAGGCGGCGGCGAAATATATTGAGGACAAGGCGAACGGTCCGGCGGTGATATCCGCTTTGAAAGGTTCTGTGGGCGGACTGATAGCCGTCAACCCGCGGGGCGGTAAGGTGGCGCGGGCAAACGCTGTCTGCCCGCTTATTGAGGCGGGGAACGTATATCTGAAACGGAACGCCCCGTTCTCTCAGCAGTTGATAGAGGAGGCGGCGTATTTTCCCTCAGGAAAGCACGACGATATGGTGGATGCCATGACGCAGGCGCTCTCATCAGGCAGGGAGAAAACAACGCCTAAGACTGCTTTTTCCGGTCTGAACAGAGGCGTTGGAAGGATAATAGACAGGTATTAAGGAGATAAAAATGAAAAGACTTACAAACGTACTTACGGCAGGAACAGGTAGCTGGTTCGGAAACATAATGCCCAATCCAGACGTTCTTTTCGGCAAGGGCGGAGTGCGCATGAGCGTTTTCGACGAGATGCTTCAGGATGCGCATATCTATGCAAAACTGGAACAGCTCAAAGATACCGTGCTTTCAATGCAATGGGACGTTAAGCCCGCAGACAGCAAATCGGCGGAGCAGGCGGCGTTTATCAAAGGGTGTCTGAACAGGTTGGGTGTGCAGGGGCTTTTGCAGGATGTTCTGTCCGCCGTGGAATACGGCTTTTCCGTAACAGAGATAGTCTGGGAGTTGAAAGATGGAAACTGGGTGCCCGTGCGCTCGCTGGGAAGACGGGCTGACAGGTTCGCCTTTTCCCCCGACGGAGAGCTTTCTCTTATGGATGGAAGCGTGGCTGCGCCCCTTGAGGAGCAGTATAAATTCATTGTCCACCGCAACAGCCCTAAAGATGAAAATCCCTATGGAACGCCCGTTCTGTCCAAATGTTACTGGCCATGGATGTTTAAGAAGGCGGGCTTCCGCTATTGGCTTACAGTAGCGGAGAAATACGGGGTGCCCACGGTGCTGGCGCTGTTTGAATCTTCGGACGACGACGAGTCGAGGGAAAGGGCAAGGGAGCTTGCGGAGAATCTGTACAATATCCAGAACGACGCGGCTGTGGCACTGGCAAACGTGGACAGCGTGCAGGTGCTTGAAACAAAAGGGAGTTCGGCGGATTTCTCTTCGCTGGTTCAGGTGTGCAACACTGAAATTTCCAAAGCGATAACAGGCGAGGTGCTCACCAGCGACACAGGTTCCACGGGTTCATATTCCCTTGCGGCGCAGCATCAGGCAACTCTTGAACGCAAAGGCAGAAAAATTGCGCGAGCGGCGGCGGAGACAATCACGGCAACACTGGTAAACTGGATGTGGGAGCTGAATTTCGGAGGCGCTTGCGGGGCGGAGTTTGTGCTTGCGGCACAGGCGGAGGCTTCGTGGGATGTTGTTAAGGATGCCAAAGAAATGGGGATGAATGTGGATTTAGAGGAAGTTGCAAGAAGGTTCGGCATACCTTTGACTTTATAATACCGACGGCGGAAAACTCCGCCGTTTTCCATGTAAATCCGTTATGAACAGTTGCTGTAATAGACTTTGAGCCTCTGTGCATATCGAATTTGTCAATAAGACGGGCTTATGACAGGCTATTTGATAATTTTATAACACAGTTTATGTTTTTATGAAATATTGCGTCCCGCTCTGCAATAGTCTGTTTACGCTGTGGTTTATCATTTTATTGCTGTATATTGTATACAATCCGGTTGACATGGAAACACTATTATGATAACTGTTGTAATTGAGATTTTAACAGTGTTTGTATCTTAAATACTTTTTTCAGGAGTGTAAGATGCCGAGGAAAGACCTTGAAAATTACCCTAAGAAAACAGGGTACCGCAAACACCCCGGAATGGTGGCGTGGCTTCTTCACCGTGGCACAGGAGTGATAATCGGACTTTATCTGATACTTCACATTCTGGGTGTATCCGGTACAGTGGCGCCCTTTCTGGAAGTGACAAAGCTTTCTGTTGTGAAAGCGCTCTTTCTTGCCAGCTTCTCTTTTCACGCTTTTAATGGCGTCCGTATCGTCCTTATGGAGTTCGGAGCCGCAGCCGAAAGAGAATCTTTCAAGAAATACTTTATGGCCGTTGTGTTTCTCACACTTATAATCACAGTTATCGGAATAATTCCGATATTCGCAGCGTAAGGGGGAAAAGCAATGAGACATTACAAGTATAACGGAACCAGCGACGCTGGAACTATCGGATGGATAATGCAGAGAGTTTCAGGAGTAATCCTGATCCTCGTTGTGTTTACACACTTTTTCTCAATGCTGAAAGGCGGAGAGGCTGGCATGATGCAGATCGTAACAGGTCCCATCGCTGCATTCGGCGTATTCCATACTTTTAACGGCTTTAAAATGATCACAGACGACTATGTTGCTTCTGCAGGATGGCGCGGCGTTATCTACGGCATCTACTGGCTGCTGGGAATCGCTCTTGTGATTCTTGCCGTTAAAATATAAGAGGAGTTGTAAGGATGTCAGTAAAAATAGAATATCATAAGTTTGACGTTGTGGTTGTCGGTGCGGGCGGCGCAGGTCTGAACGCAGCTCAGGTTGCTTCTCAGTACTGCAAAACAGCCGTTATCTCTGAAGTTTACCCCACAAGAAGCCACACCATCTCGGCACAGGGCGGTATCTCCGCTGCTCTGGGTAACCTTGAAGAGGACCACTGGCACTGGCACATGTATGACACGGTTAAAGGTTCAGACTACCTTTGCGATCAGGATGCCGCTGAGTACATGACAAAACAGGCTCCCGAAATGATCATCGCTCTTGAGCATATCGGTCTGCCCTTTTCAAGAACTCCCGAAGGTAAAATAGCTCAGCGTCCTTTCGGCGGTCACACTGCCGAGTTCGGTAAAAGAGCTGTTAAAAGAGCCTGCTACGCCGCAGACCGTACAGGTCACGCGATGCTGCAGACGCTTTATGAAAAATCAGTTGCACAGGGAACACACTTCTACAGCGAGTTTTACGCGCTTGAACTGCTTGTAAACGACGGCGCAGTAAACGGCGTTCTCTGCTTCGACATACAGAACGGCGAACTCCATATCTTCAACGCGAAAGCAGTTGTTTTCGCGACAGGCGGTAACTGCCGTATCTTCCAGACGAACTCAAACGCACACATCAACACCGGTGACGGTCTGGCACTTGCTATGCGCAAGGGCTTCTCATGGAGTGACGCCGAGTTCTTCCAGTTCCACCCGACAGGTATCTACGGCGCAGGAAACCTTATTACTGAGGGCGTGCGCGGTGAGGGCGGTATCCTTCTTAACGCTCAGGGAGAGCGCTTCATGGAAAGATATGCTCCCACCATTAAAGACCTTGCACCCAGAGACATCGTTTCACGTTCAATGACTAAAGAAGTCCTTGAAGGAAGAGGCGTCGGTCAGTTCAAAGACCACACTCTGCTGAAAATCGACCATATCGGTGCGGCAAACATTATGGAAAAACTCCCCGGTATCCACGAGCTTGCTCTCGTGTTTGCTGGTGTTGACTGTACGAAAGAGCCCATCCCCGTTAACCCCACTGCCCACTACCAGAACGGCGGTATCCCCACAGGATATCTGTCTCAGGTTATCAAAGGCAACATGGAGAAAGAGGAATTCGTTCCCGGATTCTTCGCTGCGGGTGAGTGCGCTTCGGCTTCCGTTCACGGTGCAAACCGTCTCGGAACAAACTCTCTGCTCGACCTCGTTGTCTTCGGACGCACGGCTGGCGAACAGGCGGCAAAATATGCAATGGCAAACAGCATCGTTTCCCTTAAAGACGATGCAGGCTCCGAAGGTCTCGCTAATCTTCAGAAATATGCCAATGCAAACGGTAAATACACTTTCGGCGAAATCTGGGGCGAACTGACCAGAACAATGCAGACAAAAATGGGCGTTTTCAGAACTGAAAAACTCATGAAAGAGTGCTACTCTACTCTGCTTGAACTGGAAGCCAAAATGGACGACTATCGTGTTAACGATAAATCTTCCGTTTACAACCTTGACCTTATCGAGGCACTTGAACTTAACAACATGATCCTCGTTGCCAAGGCTTGTACTCAGGCTGCTATCCTCAGAAAAGAGTCAAGAGGCGGTCACTTCCGTGACGACTATCCGGACAGAGACGATGTCAACTTCCTGAAACACACAGAAGTGTATCTTGAAGAAGACTGCAAAACTCCGAGAGTGGACTACAGAAAAGTACGTCTTCAGCCTCTCACTGTTGAAACTTTCCCGCCTAAGGCAAGAGTTTACTAAGGGGAGATGGAAATATGACTACAGTAACATTTGAAATTTTCAGATACGACCCTGACAAGGATAAAGAGCCTTATTACCAGACATATAAGGTTGAGCTGAGAAGACCCGGCTACCTTATGCTGGACGCTCTTAACCAGATAAAATGGGAGCAGGACCCCACCCTTACATACCGCCGCTCTTGCAGAGAAGGCGTTTGCGGATCTGACGGTCTGAACGTTAACGGCGTTAACATGCTTTCATGTATGACAAAAGTTGAGGATCTGGGCGCAGACCACATAGTTGTTCAGCCCCTTCCCGGTATGAACGTTATGAGAGACCTTGTTGTCGATGTCGATGATTTCTTCAACAAGTTCATAGCTGTTAAACCCTACCTCATCAGAAAGTCTCCGAACCCTGATAAAGAAATCTATCAGTCACCGGAAGACAGAAAGAAACTGGACGGACTGTATGAGTGTATCCTTTGCGGATGCTGCTCATCTTCTTGCCCCTCTTTCTGGGCAGACAAAAAATATCTCGGACCCAACGCGGCACTGCGCGCATGGAGATATATTGTCGACTCAAGAGACGAGGGCGCGGAAGAGCGTCTGCCTATCCTGAACGACAAGCACGGCGTGTGGAGATGCCACACCATTTACAACTGTGTGGAGGCATGTCCGAAAGAACTGAACCCCACAGAAGCTATCATGAACATCAGGAAAATGCTGCTGGATCAGCAGGTTTAATAGAAGGGGAGCTTCGGCTCCCCTTTTTTTTCTTTTGGCGCTTATATGCGGCGTTCTACTTCGTCAGTTCTCGCTCGGCACTGCTCACATACTTATATGTATGCTCGCAGCCCTCTCTCTCGCCCTTCCTTGTATAACTTGCATCTAAGCACCAAAATCCTGCTCCTCCCTTTATAAAAGGGATGTTGGAAGGGATTTTCTTATTATTCTGTCTCTGCGAGCATATGGCGAAGCAGTCTTATCCAAATAGAAAATGTTGACAAAAAGTAGCCTGAAGGCTACTTTTATATATGACATATGAAATCATAATCTATCACACCGAAAACGGAAGAGAACCGTTTAGTATCTGGTTGGAAAGTATAGACTTTAAAGACCAGATGCGTGTTCTTAAAAGAATTGACAGGCTGAAACTGGGCAATTTTGGAGATAGTAGGTCGGTTGGTGATTATGTTAACGAACTTCGTTTTACTTACGGTGGCGGATACAGAGTGTATTACGGTGTAAAAGGTAATAAAATAGTTATTCTTTTATGCGGTGGAAACAAAAAGACGCAGAGCAAAGATATTGAGTCTGCAAAAGAGTTTTGGAGAGATTACAATGAGAACTTATAGAACACTGGATAGTTTAATTCAGGAACGGCTTTCATCGCCTGAAAACCGTGCGGCTTATCTTGATATCGCAGTGGAAGATTATGTCGAAACCGGCGACGAGGCTGAGCTTCTTCTTGCTATAAGGCAGGTTGTACAGGCAGGTATAGGCTTTGCAAAACTGGCAGAGGAAACAGGTCTTTCCAGAGAATCCCTTTATAAGACTCTTTCAGGCAAGGGAAATCCGAAGCTGAAAACCATCAAAGAAATTTTGTCGGCACTGGGATATTCGCTGTATTTCAAAAAACAGAGTGCGTAATTTATTATTCAAAATAGTGTGAATAGATATAGACAGTTGCATAAATGTTAATAATTTGATAGTTTGTCTATTGGGTGAGGTGTTTATGTTTGGTGATGATTTTCAGGAGATATATGAGAAAAGTCCAATTTTGGCAATTGATAGAGTAATTCTTCAAGCATTAAAAAATGCCAATAGTAATGATTTTGGAAGAGATAAATGTGCTGAAAGCGCAGCTGTAATCAGATTTATACTACAGAATACCAAATTTAGGTTTATTTCAGAAAGAGATATGGATTACTTCCAGTGTACCAATAAGCAGGCTTTTACCCAGCTCTTTAGTGCATTCCATGAAAAATTCATAAAAGAAAAAAATCAATATCACTTGGATCAGATATCTGCAAACTATCCTTTTATTAGTAAAGATGCCATTTTTGAGTTTTCAGACGAGCAATTATCTGATTTGCAAGTAAAAATTAACGATTTGCGTGATTTTATTAGAGAATCAGGAGGGTTAACTGAAGACCATAAAAGAAGATTGCTTGTTAAACTTGAAAGACTTCAGAGCGAATTACACAAAAAAATGTCTGACTTAGATAGATTTTATGGCTTAGTTGGTGATGCGAGTATTGTGTTAGGTAAATTGGGACGTGATGCAAAACCTTTTGTCGATAGAATACGTGAAATAGTTGCTATCGTGACAGGCGTTCAAGCTATAGCAGAAGAATTACCATCTGGCTTTCCAAAAATATCACTCCCTGAATATGAAGATAAAGAAGAGTGCTAATATATTAATTTTGTACCTTGTTTTCTGAACTTTTCCTGTAAAAAAATTTCTTAGTTCCGCTATCATTTTGACGCGCGATAATATATAATCCGCGCAAATTACACTGAGGTGAAAAATATATGGAATGGCTTGCCGATCCGTCCCAATGGTTTGCTTTTGCGGTGCTTCTGCTGCTTGAAATCGTTCTGGGTATCGACAACATCATCTTTATCAGCGTTCTGACAAACAAACTCCCTGAAGAAAAAAGAGAAAAAGTGCGCAAGCTGGGACTTACCCTTGCTATGGTCATGCGTATCCTGCTTGTAATGGGTATCTCTTGGGTAATCGGACTCACTGAACCCGTGTTCACAGCTTTTGAAAAAGCGATATCATGGAAGGATATCATCCTTGTCGTGGGCGGTCTGTTCCTTCTGGCGAAAAGCACGATGGAGATACACCACTCCGTCGAAGACGGCGGACATGAAGAGAAAGAGGTTAAGCTCTCAGCAAACATAACGGGGATAGTTATTCAAATTCTTATGCTAGACCTTGTTTTCTCCGTAGATTCAGTGATAACTGCCGTCGGTATGGTGAAATTCGTTTCCATGATGGTTGCGGTGATAATAATATCCGTTGCTGTCATGATGTTCACCAGCAAATACATAGCAGATTTCATCGAAGGGCACCCAACGTTCAAGATGCTGGCTCTCAGCTTCCTGATGCTCATCGGTATGAGCCTTGTTGGCGAGGGTCTTCATTTCCATATTCCCAAAGGCTACCTGTATTTTGCGATAACCTTCTCAATCATTGTTGAGGCGCTTAATACGAAAGTTCGCAAAAAGCACCAGAAGAGTGTGCTGCTGCGTGCTCCTGCTGTCAGTAAAGATTAATGAGATTACCGCGTCGTTTTAAAGCCTCCTCGCAGAGAAAGGTTATTACGGCGCGCTTTTTCAGAATTCGATGATAAAACTCAGACCGGCGGAGTCCTTGCGAAGGTGCATGGCTCCGCCGTGTTTTTCCACGATAACGTTTGAAATCACGATTCCCCAGTAGTCAAAACTCTGCGAAAGCACCTGATGATTCCAAGGCTGGAGCATGGTGTTTATGATTGCCGTATCAACGTCTACGTCGTGCAGGCGTATTTCTATGATGAGTTTATCTTTAAGCTCTTCTGTTGTGATTTTGAAGCGGAGCGGCACATATTCGTCGAAGAAGCGTATTGAATCCTTAATTATATAGCATACCGCCATTTTGAGAAACATACGGCTGCCCTGCATAGAAAATTCTTTATTATCTTTAAACTCTGTTGTCATTGTGTACTGGTCGAGGAAGTTATAGAGGAATGCGGAGAAGTTCTTTGAAAAGGTCTTGTCCCGCACCTCTTCAATAACTGACCTAAGAAAGCCCGCCACGTCAAAATTTTCGTCCAGACGCATGGATATTGCGTTCGTATAGTCGTTGTAGCCTGTGACGATTTCTTCTATCAGTCTGCACTTGTGCTCAACAACGCTCCATTTCTGCGCCTGCTGTTCGTTAACATCGGACTCGGAGCGTATCTTCCGCAGAAACCCGGCTGCAACGGTGAGGGCGTTCAGTATATTGTGTGAAAGGTGTCTGGAAAATCCGGCAACGATGGCTTTTTCTTCCAGTTTCTTCATATGCTGTTCAATAAGCAGTTTTTTGCTGATATCTTCAAAGATTATCTCGTAGTGGGGGATAGAGTTGGTGACCATCGTGGCGTAAGCGTTAACGGTGATATATGCTCCGTTTTCAGCTCTAAGCCGCATCTGGAGGTTGGCGGTCTTTTCTGTTGCCACGAGGTTAAGAGTATCTTTGAAGCTGTCTGTGTCCTGCGCGTGTATCAGTGAAATGAAATCCTTTCCAACTGCGCCCTGTCTGTCGTAACCTGTGGTATCGGCGAATTTCTGATTCGCATAGGTTATAAGCAGGTCTTCATTCAGCTCGACAATGCTTTCGCCGGCAGAATTAATTATATTTTCCAGTTTGGTTTTCAGAAACTCTATCTGGTGATTTTTATTGTCTATCAGGTTATAAAGCTCCACAAGACCTTTGTTCGCTTCGGAAAGGAGTGCGTTCTGTTCCTGAAGAAAACTGATGCGGTCGATACGGGGCGAAATGGAATACGTTTTGATGACCAGCTTAATGTCTTCCAGCATATAAGCTGTTGGGGTGTTTGGGTTAATGCTTACATGGTTTTCCGGCACGTTTTCGGATATTATTATATTCAGCTTGTTCTCTTTGATAAATTCCGTATTATCCGTAACGACTATGTCGGCTTCGTCAAGGTCGTCTGTGATACGGAAGCAGGTTTCAAGCTCTGCGTCCAGCTCCTTAAAATTGCTTAGCCTCTTAAACACTGCGGCTTTCAATTTCTTTTAAAAGCTCCTTTTTAATATCTTCGAGGATGGCGGAATCAGTAATTTTTCTTCCTTCGGTATCTGTAAGATAGAAAGAGTCCACAACACGGTCAACGTCGGTTGATATTTTTGCCTTGTCAACGCTGATTCCCATGCGGTTAAACACTCCCAGAATGCTGTAAAGCAGTCCCAGTCTGTCCTGTGCGTATATATCTATTACAGTGTACTGCGAAGAAACTTCATTGTCGAATGTGATTTTCTCTTTTTTGCTCATGAGTTTCGGCTGCGACAGAATGGAGCTTGAAGAGCGCTCGATCAGCTTTTCAATATCCGTTTCTCCGTTGATGGTGCCGATTATGCGGTTTATAAGCAGTTCCTTTTTGTTGTCAGGTATTTTAGACCCTGCAAAAGGGTTGTCCACCAGGATGTTGTCGATGGTTATGTCGTTGTTCATGGTGTATATCTGTGCCCATTTGATGTTGTAGCCCAGCGATGCCAGAGCGCCGCATATTTTGCGCAGAAGCCCGACGTGGTCATAGGTGCAGACGAGTATCTGCATGGTGTCAAGTTCCTTTCTGGTGTCCACTTCCACGATGATGGGATTCTTCTCATTTATTTTCAGCGCCATGGAAAGATAGCTGATTATCTGTCCTGCTTTGTTGCCGTAGATAAATTCGTCGTCAAGGGTCTTTGAAGCCTCATATATTTCAGGCGTGAGCTTGCAGCGCTCTTCCAGTTTTTCCCGCCGCAGTTTAACCACTGCGTTGTATTCCTGAACGAGGTCTTCGTTGTTCAGAGCCTGTTCCGCCTTTTCGTGCAGTTCTTTAAGCAGGCTGTTTTTCCACTCGTTGAAAGCTGCGCCGCCCACCGCATTCATGTCGGCATAGGTGAGCAGGAAGAGGATGTCCAACTCCTGCTGGTTGTTAACGTAGCTTATGAAGTGGTTTATAACGTCAATGCTGTGCAGATCTCTCCGTTGGGCGATATGGCTCATAAGAAGGTGATGTTCCACCATGCTGCAAACAGTGTCCGTGTCCTCAAGCCCCATGCCGAGGAATTTGCATATCGAGCGCGCCATCTGGGAACCGACTATGCTGTGGTTTTTTCCCTGTCCTTTGCCTATGTCGTGGAGAAGGACAGAGAGTGCCAGCAGGTCTTTGCGTTTAAGCCTGTTGAACGCCTCCTGATACCTTTCAAGGTGGGGCGGCAGGCTGCCTGTGAGCTTGTCCAGATAGCTGAGTGCGAGATAGGTGTGCTCGTCAACTGTATAGTGATGGTAATAGTCGAACTGCGCGCGGCAGATGATATATTCAAATTCGGGGATGATAGCCTGCAAAACACCGCATTTCGCCATGTTTGATACGATACGGCTGGAATCCGGAAATGATGAGATGGCTTTAAGGAAAACTGCGCCGTATTTCTGTGTAAATTCGGCGTCAACGAGGTACGTTTTCTCTTTTATAAGATCAATGGTGGAATCAGCCAGTTTCAGCCCCTTGTTAGCCGCATATGTGAACACGGATATGAGCTTTCTGGGGTTCTCGTCAAATATATTTTTGCTTTCAACAGTCAGGGTATTCGCATACTGTACGAAGCCGTCGGACAGGCGGAGCGAGAACACCTTCTTCTGGAACCACTTGTGCGAAAGTTCAGCCAGAGTGCGGTTGATCACCTTCTGGGTTATTTCCGCTGTGGTTTTCGCCATTATGTAGTAGTCGCGCATGAAAATCTCTACGCTCTGAACGCTGGACGTGGCTGTATAGCCGAGATTTTTTGCTATTTCCATCTGTGCTTCAAGGCTCATAACGTCGTATTTGCGATTGTGGTAATAGTGCAGTTCGTTGCGTACACGGAAAAGGAATTCGGCATTTTCGATGAGTTTTTCATATTCGCCGTGGGTGAGGATGTTGTGCTTAACAGTTTCGTGGAGGCTTTTTGTCTTGTAGAGTATCTTGCATATCCAGTAGATCGTGTTTATGTCGCGCATCCCGCCGTTGCCCTCTTTGATATTGGGCTGGAGGCGGAAGATGGAGTCACGGAACTTGCTGTTTCTGTTGCGTACTCCGTCTATTTTCATGAGAAGGAACTCGTGTTTGCCCTTTTCCATGACTTTTTCGTTGATAATTTTGAGGAACGCCTCGTAAACTTTCCGCGCGCCGAAAAGAAATCGGTTGTCTATGAAAGAGGTGCGCACAACTTCGTCTTCAAGTGCCGCTTTTGTGACCTCTTTAAGCTCTTTAACCTGGATACCGGGGTTGACGCCGATGTCCCACATAAAAGTTGTGAACTCGCTGATGAACCGCTCATAGTTCTTGTTCATCCGCCCTTTGTGGAGGATAAGGATGTCGATGTCGGAAAACGGAGCCATCTGTTCTCTGGCATATCCGCCGAGGGCAAGAACGGCTATTCCGTCCGTCTCCCCGGCAGACTGACAGGTCTTTATGACTATCTCATCTGCAAGTTCCGTCAGTCTCTGGCTTAGCTGCCATGATGTGGAGTAGGAAAAGCGGTTCTTTTTTATATTTTCCCACGTTTCCTGATAGTATTTTTTAATTGCCTGCGAATTACACATAACCTTCTCTCTGCCTTACCTTTAAACGCAAAAAAAGACACACCGCCAAGGCTTTGTAACAGTCCTGCGTTGATAGTGTATTTTAGAATGTGTTAAAAGATAATTCTTTGCATGAATATCTTAATTATATACATAATTTGTAAAATACAAATCTTTAATTTTGATATCCGGGTAATATTCCTCAATTTTAACGGCGATGAGCTGTTTCGCTCTCATCCGTTCCGCTTCAGTGTCAAGCTCTTCCGGCGCAAGTGCTGTCATGACAGAGTTGATGATAACGGCGACTTCGTCCTTTCTGTTCTGGATGGCTTTTGCGCTCTTTTTGTCATATGTTTCAAATGACAGGTCGTATCTGTAATACTGTTTCCCGCCTGAACCTGTGCTGGTTACAAGATCGTTGATTTCGACGCGGAAGATGCCGTTTCTGAAATTTGTGCTAACCGTATAGTCTTCGAAAGCGTTTTTCTTTGAGCCGACGTTTGCGATACTGAACGACAGATTACCCCGAAACATATAAACAAGAAACGCAATTAAAACTACGAATAATAAAAAAATAACAAACTGAAGAAATTTTTTCATAAAAAACTCCGGGCAAGTTTTTTTACAATATAACACTATACATTTGAATGAAAACAGATATATTGCTCATAATGAAAAAAGCACTTCCGCAAACCTGCCGAAAGTGCTTTTTTATATCTAAAACCTACAGGGGAATACACCTGAATAATGAATATATATATCTATACCTTTGGATGCAAAGTAAATCAAGTGGAAAGTGAAAATATTGTGAATAATGCAGAAAAACACGGATTTACTCCTGTTACCAATATCGATGAGGCGGAACTGGTGGTCTTGAACAGCTGCGCTGTGACAGAGAACGCAGAGAAAAAATTCCGCAATCTTATAAAAAAACTGAAAAAAGACAATCCGTCGGTAGTTATTGCCGCAACAGGCTGTGCAGCGGAGAAAGATAAAGAGAAACTCAAGGATATAGGCGCTGATATAGTGGTCACAAACTCAGGAAAAATGGACATTTTGCGGTATATTTCTGAAAATTCAGATTTTCTGCGCAGTATTTCGGAACCGCATGAGTTTGTTCTGGCGGAAAATCCTAAAATGATAACCCGTACCCGTGCGTTCGTGAAAATTCAGGACGGATGTGACAGCTTCTGTGCCTACTGCATAATCCCTTCTTTGCGCGGGAAACCCTCCAGCCGCGGGATGGATTCAGTCGTGAATGAGGTGCGGCATCTTGTGGAAAGCGGACACAAAGAGATAGTCCCCGTAGGTATCCACGTAGGCAAATACGGGCTGGATCTTGAAGAGGGAGTTAATCTCGGCAGTCTTATTAAGCGCCTCCTTAATGAAATGGACGGTTTCCGTATAAGACTCACCTCCATTGAGCTTAACGAGCTTACTGACGGGATGGTTTCTCTTCTGGCGGAGAATCAGGACAGGATATGCCGCCACTATCACATTCCGCTTCAAAGCGGTTCCACAGATGTTTTGAAAAAGATGAGACGGCACTATACCGCCCATGAGTATATTGAAAAGGTTCGGATGCTGAAAAAACTTGTGCCGGACTGCACCATCGGTGCGGACATAATCGTAGGTTTCCCTTCGGAAACTGACGAAAATTTCCGTGAAACCGTAAATACTGTGCGAATGGCTGGCATCGACCACATACATGTTTTCAGCTACTCCGACCGCTCCGGAACAGAGGCAAGCCTTATGGAAGGCAAGCTGGACGCAAAGACAAAATCTGCCAGAGCGAAGGAACTCCGCGACATAGCGAAAGAGATGAAACGCGCATCCGCAGAGCGCATGGTGGGCAAACGCCTGAAAGTTCTCACTCAAAACGACAACACAGGGCTTACCGACAACTTTTTTACGGTCATATTCCCAAATGGGGTTGAACAGAATCAGCTTTTGGATGTATTAATAACAGGTGTCGGAAACGACAATACACTGAAAGCGGAGATTATTGGATATGAACACTAAGATAGTTATCATCGGGGGGGTCGCCGCAGGCGCGACAGCGGCCGCAAAAGCGAGGCGCACCAGCGAGGACGTCTCAATCACAATGGCAGAAAAAGGAAAATATATTTCATTCGCAAACTGCGGTCTGCCTTACTACACAGGTGGCACCATCGCCTCCAGAAACAGCATACTTCTGCATACCAAAAAAACGTTCGGCGACAGGTTCAACGCAAACGTAATGACCCGCACAGAGGCTCTTTCTATAGACCCTGTGAAAAAGACGGTGCTTTTTGCCACAGAGAAAGGGCAGGTTGAGACCCCTTATGACAAACTGCTCATAGCCACAGGCGCAAAGACCTTCATTCCGAAAATAGAGGGTATAGATACCGTGCCTTATTTCACTATGCGCACTGTTGACGATGCGGACGGCGTTAAAGAGTGGATAGAGACGAAAAAACCTGAGAGCGCGCTCATCATAGGCGGCGGCTTCATAGGAATAGAAACTGCTGAGGCTATGCTCCACTGCGGGATCAAGCCCGTTGTTGTGGAGGCACTGGACGAGATTATGCCCAATCTTCCGCGCATCATAGCCATGAACCTTCGCGAAAAGATGATATCCGACGGCTGCGACGTTATAATAAAGAAATACGTTAAGAAACTGACTCAGAGCGACCGCATACATGCTGAACTTTCCGACGGAACAGTAATCAACACCGACCTGGTCATTCTCTGCACAGGGGTTCGCCCGTCTGTGGAGCTTGCGGAGGCGGCAGGAGTTGCTGTCGGGGAGAGGGGCGGCATACTCACCAATGAGCGCATGGAGACCAACGTAAGGGATATCTATGCCGCAGGCGATGTTGTTGAGAAGACAAACCTCATCACAGGCAAGAAAGTCCTGATGCCTCTTGCGGGTCCCGCAAACCGTGAGGGCAGGGCTGCCGGATGCAACATGGCCGGCGGGAACATGATATTCAAAGGTGTGATAGGATCCTCAGTTGTGGGCTTTAACGGTTTCGTCACGGCACAGACCGGTCTTACATTCGAACAGGCTCTCGCAGCCGGATTCGATGCCGAATACGTTTATACAGAGGATGTTAACACCTCCTCATACTACCCCGGACACGGGTATATATTCATGATGACCATTTACGATAAAAAAACCGGCAGACTGCTGGGGCTTTCCGCCTGCGGTGCCGGCGGCACGGAGAAGAGGGCGGACGAGGCGGCTGTTGCCATCTATGCCGGACTTACGGTATATGACCTCGAACACCTTGAATTCTGCTACGC
Source organism: Seleniivibrio woodruffii (assembly GCF_029267515.1). GTDB lineage: Bacteria > Chrysiogenota > Deferribacteres > Deferribacterales > Geovibrionaceae > Seleniivibrio > Seleniivibrio woodruffii_A. Next base: position 89,414 of record NZ_JAJUIS010000005.1, on the reverse strand, counting down.
ACCCCCCTTCGCTTCTGCAAAGGACAACCTGAACATAGCCGGATTTGTCGCATCGAACACTCTGCGGCATACCGGTTTCACGGTTACCCCCGAATTTGTCTATGAAAAAATAAAAAATGGCGAAAAACTACAGCTTCTCGACGTGCGCTCAGCGCCGGAACACAAGGCTTACGCCATCGAAGGTTCGCAGCATATTTTTGTTAACGATGTGAGAAATAATACGGATAAAATTGACAGAAGCCGTCCTGTTTATGTATATTGTGCTGTCGGATTCAGGGGCTATCTTGCCGTGCGCAGCCTCAGAAACCTTGGTTTCGAGGCATATAACATAACAGGCGGCATAGAAGCATATTTCAGAGTCAAGAAAATTTCCTGAAAACAGAGGTAACATAAATGAACACGGTTCTTTCCACTGAGCTTAAAGGGCTTAAACTCCTCGGAAGAGGCAAGGTAAGAGACATTTACGACATGGGCGACAAGATGCTCATCGTCACCACCGACAGAATTTCGGCGTTTGATGTTATTATGCCCAACGGCATCCCCAACAAGGGCAAGATACTCACCGAACTGTCCCTCTTCTGGTTTGAAAAGACAAAACACATAATCAAAAACCACCTCATCACAGCCGATGTGAACGAAATGCCCGAAGAATGCCGCCAGTATGCCGACATACTTGAAGGCAGAACAATGCTTGTGCACAAATGTAAACCCTATCCTGTTGAATGCGTCGCAAGAGGCTATATCACAGGTTCCGGCTGGAAAGACTATCTTGCCACCGGCGAAATATGCGGAATTAAACTCCCTGCCGGACTTAAAGAATCCGAAAGGTTCCCCGAAACCCTCTTCACTCCCGCATCAAAAGCGGAGCTTGGCGAGCACGACGAAAACATCTCTTTCGAGCAGATGAAACAGAAGGTTGGTGCTGAAACCGCTCAGAAACTGAGGGACTACACAGTTAAAATATATGAAACAGCAAGAGACCTTGCCCTTGAAAAAGGTATTATCATAGCCGATACCAAATTTGAGTTTGGTGAGCTTAATGGTGAAATAATACTTATTGACGAGATACTTACTCCTGACTCTTCAAGATTCTGGAGCAAAGCGGACTATGCCGCAGGACAACCCCAGCAGGGAATGGACAAGCAGTATGTCAGAAACTATCTTGAAACACTTGACTGGGGCAAAAAAGCACCCGGACCTGTGCTTCCTGACGAGATAGTCAAAGGCACGGAAGCGATCTACCGCAAAATAGCGGACATTCTCAAAAGTTAACTGTCAATACAGCGGGTGTACAAAGCACCCGCTTTTTTTAATCCCCGTCTTTTAATTAAATAATTCGTAAAAAGTAGAATTTTACCATGGCAAAATTATAAATGTATGCTATTTTTTAAATAGATATGTTTATTGAATAACCTAATGCGGGTATTTATGAAAAAACACGGAGACAATATTCTTACTCTTCTTTTATTAGCCGTTTTTGCATCTGGCGGGGTAGTTGCGTATTTCTTTATTTACAGCAGACAGATATCCGGTGACCTTGTTTTTTATTTCTCTGGCTTGCTTGTTTTTGCCATTCTTGTCCTCTTCCTTAAATACCGCAGAGAGATTGCAAACAAAAAGTTAACAGCCGTTCTTTCAATAGTGGAGTCTGTCGGCAGTATCGGCAGTTTCGAGCTGAGTATGGAAACGGAAAACTTCTATCTGTCAGATAAATCCGCTTCTTTTCTGGGACTTGGCGGTAAAAAGGATGTTTCGTCTTTAACTTTTATAGATGCCGTGGCGGAGGACGAAAGAACCTCCGTTTACGATTTCATCTTCGTTCAATGCGCGCATTTTGGAAAGAATATTCTGATTTACTTTGCAACAGCAAAAGACAAAAGGCTTTTAAAGTTAACCGGCGTGCCTGTTTTTTGTAAGAAGGGTACTGTCAGAGGCGTGCAGGGGCTTCTTGAAGATGTTACGGAGCAGGTTAAGGCGAAGCAGGAACGCGAGATGCTGTTCCGGCAGTCTCGCGACGGCATAGCCATACTGGATATGGAGACATATTTCATAGACGTTAATGGTGCATATGAACTTATGACAGGTTACACCCGTGATGAGCTTCTTTCAAAATCCTGTTTTGAGCTGACACATGAAGATGACCTGTCCGCCACGATGGAGATGATGAAGACGCTCATGGCAAAAGGTTATTACGATATGTTTGAAAAACGCTGCATCCGCAAGGACGGCACGTTTGTAAGTGTCCAGATGAACCTGACCATGCTCCCAAACGCAACTATCATGGTGACAACCAGAGATGTTTCGGAAATCAAGGTTTACCGTGACAGACTGGAAGACAGCGAAAAACATCTCCGACAGCTTTTTGAAGCGTCGCCTATCCCATTATGCCTTATTGATGACAGAAGCAAGCCTATTCTGGTGAATAAAATGTTCACGGAGATATTCGGTTATGAGCTTGGGGACATGGATGCCGTTAAAACATGGTGGAATCTGGCATTTCCTGATGAAGGGTACCGGAACCACTCCAGAGACAGATGGAAGGAATATACAGCAAAAATCATTAAGGGTGAAAATGCTCATCCGATTCAGGCGACTGTTACCTGCAAAAACGGTATGACAAAAGAGATAGTTTTTCTGTATTCAGTGATAGACGATATGGGCATAATAGCATTTTACGATATCACAGAAAGGGTTGAGTCGGAAAAGAGGCTTCAGGAATATATATCTATAGTTGACGGGAACGTTCTGGTTGTACGTTCTGACGAAAATGCGGATATGACCTCTGTCAGTACGGCTTTCTGCCGTCTTTTCGGTTATACGGAAGAGGAACTCATCGGGAAACCGGCTATGATGATCAACCATGAGGAGTTTCTCAGAGACGTTCAGCCGATCGTCATGGAGACCATTCTTTCCGGCAGGATATGGAACGGAGAGATAAAAAAAGTTACGAAGAGCGGCGACATAGTCTGGGTTCAGAGCATGATACAGCCGGTATTCAAAAACGGCGTGCGCACCGGTTTTCTTTCAATATCAACTGATGTTACGGATAAAAAACGTATAGAGATACTCTCTGTTACAGATAAACTTACGGGAATTTACAACCGCATAAGGCTTGACGAGGTTTTGAGTGCGGAATTTGTACGTTTCAAGAGATACGGACAAAGTTACTCTGTCATTATGTTTGACATTGACTATTTTAAAAAGGTGAACGACACCTACGGGCACCTTGCAGGAGACGAAGTGCTGAAATCCCTCGCCCGTCTTGTTAAGCAGGCTATCAGGGAATCGGACATCTTCGGGCGCTGGGGCGGCGAGGAGTTCCTTGTTATCTGCTGCGGAACGGATATCAGCGGGGCGCACAATCTTGCGGAGAAATTAAGACAAAAGGTTGAAATGTTCTCTTTTCCCGCTGTGGACAGACTCACCTGCAGTTTCGGTGTTGCGCAGGTTGACGATTCAGGAACGGATAATATGGTTAAACGGGCGGACGAGGCTTTGTACAGGGCGAAGCAGAACGGACGCAACAGGGTTGAAATATGAAAATTCTTACTATTTACGCGACAAAATACGGTTCCACGGAAACGGTTGCAGGGTGGATAAACGAACGGTTCATCCTCGGCGGGCATACAGCCGAATGTAAAAACGTTGCCGGAAATCCCGAATGCGGAGGTTACGATGCCGTTCTGCTCGGTTCCGGCATATATTCACACAAATTCCTTTCAGAGATGGAACAGTACATAGCTTCTAATATAGATGCGCTTATGCTTACCAAAACCGCACTTTTCGGTGTTGCCATGCGCACTGAGACTTTTTTCCGCAGGGGAAACGCATACGGCGGGACCGTAATGCTTGAAAGATACGGGGCAATGCTGGGACAGAGGTGCGTCGCGGGAAGGATTCTCGGCGGAGAGATGATATTTGAAAAGCTGTCGGAAACGGATAAGCACAGGCTGGAGAAGTTCTATCATTCGATTGCGCTGAGCGAGTCGGAGCAGGCGACCAGAAAGCACCCGCGCACAATGCTTAACAAGGCGCAGTGCTGGGATTTTGCGGAAGAGGTCATAGACTGTCTTGGGAAGGTTTAAAAAGGGATATGCGGTTTCTGCCGCTGTTTTTGGCTATGTATAACTGCTCGTCAGCTATTCTGTAAACGTATGAAAACTGCGTATCCTCGGAGGAAACGCAGAAAACTCCCACGGAACAGGTTATTCTGCCGTTAATGCCGTGGACGTGTTCAATTCCCGCTTTTTCTATATTCTCGCGGAGTTTTTCCGCCGTCTGTCCGGCTTCATCCTCGGAATCAGCCATGAAAAGAACGACAAACTCCTCGCCTCCTATGCGGAAAACTGAGTCGTTAGTTCGTCTGAAACTGTGGGTGAGCACCTGCGCAACCTTTCTAAGCACTTCATCTCCCATGTGATGACCATAGAAGTCGTTGTATTTCTTGAAGAAATCCACATCCAGAATCATAAACACCAGAAGTTTTTTCTCCTCTATGCAGTTTTTCAGTTTTTTCTCATAGGTGGCAAGCAGAACACGTCTGTTGTAAAGTCCTGTCAGCTCATCGATTACAGCCAGATTCTCAAGCTCTTCATTCTTCTTTTCAAGCTCTTTTGTGCGCTCGGAAACCAGAGACTCAAGCACTCTGTTTGTCTTGTCCTTCATATCGATAAGTTCCTGCTGCGCGCGGATTGTCTGACTTCGAAGGCTGTTTATGCGGTATGAAAGCAGCCATGAAAGGAGTATAGCCTCCGCAACACAGCCGAAAAAGTAGGCGTTGCGGGTGAACAGGGTATACTCTGTCCTGCCGAGCAGCAGCATGGACGATATGAAAATTGTTACAATAGAGATTCCCACAGCAATGAAATAATACCATGCGGAGTGGATTCGCTTCATAATGGCGGCGATGCTGAGAACAGCCATCGCCACGGACGTTATCTGAACGAAGGGGGTTTGCAGAAAAAGGGTCTCTTTCATCCCGAAAACAAGGGCGGCGGCAATGCCCGAAACATCTATAAAGATAATTGCATTGAATATCTTATGGAATACAGGCAGGTGTTTTTTAGTTTCAAGAACCTGCTGAGTGAAGAGCAGGAGAAATACGCTCATCATATATACGCTGATGAAAAGATTCGTGCGCATGTCGCCGTAAAAGCCGTACATGTCTATGACAAATCCGGTCTGTGCCTGCATGAAGATAACGGCGCTGATGACATATATGAAGTAATAGACATATTCCCGCGAGCGGAGACTCAGATAGATAAAAAGGTTGTAAAAGGCTATTGCAAGCATTGCTCCTGTCAGCAGGGAAAGAAGGAAAAGCCTGAGTTTTTCGTTGTGCTGAAATTCTGAATCGGTGCGTATCTGGAGGTTTATGACGCATGGAGTTTTCGTTTCCGTGCGCACATATATGTCTGTTCTGCCCTTGCCTTCGTTTTTCAGAACACTTACTGCTCCGTGATAAAACACCTCTTTTTTATCGGCTGGGACATAAACGCCGTCTCTGGTCGTTTTAATCAGTTTTCCGGAGCTGAACTGAAAAAAATCAACTCTGTCAAACATAAACCCGTCTTCCAGCAGAATGTACCGCAGAATGGGCTTATCGGATTCGGATGTAACGGAAATCCTGAACCAGTGAGGCTCCCGCGTATATCCGAGTGAGAAGCGGTCGGGCATGGGGGTGAATTTTGACGAGTCGAGAGCTTTCGGGTCTTTGACAGAAGAATCGCCCGTATAAAGGTACACCGTGCTGTCGTCGCTGTCGTTGCTGCCGTCTGTTATAACATCTGCAAAAGCGGGCAGGGCGGCTGTTAACACCAGAAGAAAAATATAGAAGTATTTATACATAAAACTCCGTTAACAATTGTGACATAATACAGCCGACAGTCAACGGAAATCAGACTATTTTACAATTTTTCTAAATCTGCTTTAAGCGCATCAATTGCGCGTTTTGCGTATGCTGCTTTTTTCTCTTTTTTATCGCGTATGCGGTGTTCGAACTGGGGTACCATCCCGAAATGGAAGTTACTGGGAACGTATTCTTTTTTGTTCTCTGCAAGTTCTCCTGAGACATGGCGTGCGAGCGCACCCAGAGCCGTCAGCTCCGAAAATCCTTTAAAATCAGGATTTACGAGTGAGAATGCTGCGAGAAGCCCGCTTGCAGCCGATTCCATATAGCCTTCCACACCGGTTATCTGTCCCGCGAAGTAAAGCTGTTCGTCACCTTTAACTCGGAAACAGCGGTCAAGCGCCTTCGGTGCGTGGATATAAGTGTTTCTGTGTATGCTGCCGTATCGGAGAAATTCTGCGTTCTCAAGTCCCGGAATAAGCCCGAAGACACGTTTCTGTTCGCTTATTTTCATTTTTGTCTGACAGCCGACGAGATTGTAAGCTGTACCCTCTTTATTCTCCATGCGCATCTGGAGAACAGCGGCGTATTTTTCGTTTGTATCGGGGTGGCGAAGCCCGACGGGACGGAATGGTCCGAACGTCAGGGTCTTTATGCCCCGCGCCGCCATCTCTTCAATGGGCATACAGCCTTCGTAAACGTTGAGCTTTTCGAAATCTTCAAATGCAACTTTGTCGGAAGCCACGAGTTCGTTATAAAAATGCTCATACTGTTCTTTATTCATGCCGATGTTCAGATAGTCGTTGTCGCCTTTTTCCCAGCGGCTTTTGAAGAACGCCCGGCTCATGTCTATGCTGTCTTTTGATATAACGGGGGCTATGGCATCGAAAAAGTACAGTCCGCCGCCGAACCGCGACTTAATCTGCTGCGCGAAAGCATCGCTGGTCAAAGGACCTGTGGCGATGATGCAGGGGCGGTCTGCGGGTATTTCGGTTATCTCTTTTTCTATGACGGTGATGTTTGGATGGTTGCGTATGATGCTGTCAAGCTCCGCCGCGAAGTTTTCTCTGTCAACGGCGAGGGCGTTTCCTGCCGGAACGGAAGTTTTATCCGCCGCGCGCAGAACAACGCTGCCTATAAGGCGCATTTCACTTTTCAGAAGTCCGCTGGAGGTGTCTTCCGCTGTGCTTTTAAGGGAGTTTGAACAGACAAGTTCGCCGAGAAATTTTGTCTCGTGGGCAGGAGTCATAGCGGATGGTCTCATTTCATACATGACCACCTGAAAGCCTCTTTCGGCAAGAAAAAAGGCGGACTCGCATCCGGCAAGCCCGCCGCCGATTATCGTAACTTTTTGCATTATTTTACAGTGATGGTTCCGTCTTCAAGAACCTTTGTGGATTTGATATTTTTACATTCAGGATAGCCTGTGCACGCAAAAAATCTGCCTCTGGGACCTTTGCGCAGAGCCATCTTTTTGCCGCATTTTTCACATACCACATTTTCGTCAACTTTGTCGGTATGGGGCATTATCTCCCCTGTTTCAGTAACCTTCATGTTCGCTGTGAAATCGCACTGGGGATAGTTGGAACAGCCGATGAACATGCCGTTACGTCCCGCTTTAACGGTTAGCTTGTTTCCGCATTTGGGGCACGGAACAGCCGCTTCCTCACCGGTTGCGAGGATCTTTATGGAACCGTCGGCAAGTTTGACGTAGTTCTTTATGTTCTTACATTCAGGGTATCCCGGACATGCCAGAACTTTTCCGAATCGGGTGGATTTAAACACCATCTCTCTGCCGCATTTTTCACACTCGATGCCGCTGGGTTCGTCGCCCTGTTTCTCTGTGAGGCGGAATGTTCCGTCCTCAAGCCTTTCGTAGTTAGAGGTGAATTTGCAGTCAGGGTAGGACGTACATGCGGCGAAAGAGCCGTTGCGCCCGTGTTTGATTATGAGTTCCTTGCCACATATGGGGCATTTCAGATCGAGTTTCAGGTCAACGGTGAATTTTTTCTCCGCCTTTGTCAGTTCCGGTTTGAATTTTTTGAAGAAATTCTCCAGAACGCCCTTCCATGTGTTTTTGCCCTCTTCAACGCCATCAAGTTCTTCTTCCATGTTCGCTGTGAATTTGGTGGCGAAGAACTTGTCGAAGTTTGCAAGGAGAAGGCTCCATACAACGCGTCCAAGCTCTGTGGGCTTGAAGCGTTTTTCAACCATTTCTGCATACTCACGGTCAATGAGAGTTGAAATGATGGATGCGTATGTGCTGGGTCGCCCGATGCCTTCCTGTTCAAGGGTTTTAACAAGGGTTGCTTCGGAATAGCGTGCCGGCGGCTGAGTGAACATCTGCTTGCTGTCATGCTTTGTGGCTTTCAGCTTTTCGCCTGCGGCTGTTTCGAAGATTATCTCCTGATCCTTCTCTGCGGTTTCGTCCGTTCCCTCGATGTAAAGGGTGCGGAAACCGGGGAATTTGATAACCTTGCCCTGAGATTTAAGCCCGTACGCGCCGTTATTTATGTTTATTGTGTTCTGGTCATAGATAGCGTCAGCCATGTTGCTGGCAACGAATCTGTCCCATATGAGTTTGTAGAGTCTGTACTGGTCGTTGTCCAGTTTGCTTTTGACGCTTTCCGGCGTACGCAGAACGGACGTGGGGCGGATAGCCTCGTGGGCATCCTGAACGTTCTTCTTTTTCGCCGCCGTTTTTGTGCCTTTTGAGAGGAATTTTTCGCCGAACTCCTTTTTAACGTATTCCGCCGCCTCTGCCTGAGCTTCGGGGGATATCCTTGTTGAGTCGGTACGCATATAGGTGATGAGACCCACGGGACCCTCTTTTCCGAGGTCAACACCCTCGTAAAGTCTCTGAGCCACCATCATTGTTTTTTTAGCGGAGAAGTTCAGCTTGCGGCTGGCTTCCTGCTGGAGCTTGGATGTTATGAAGGGCAGGGGAGCCTTTTCCGGCACCTCTTTTTTCAGAACGTCGGCGACTATATATTCGCCTGCTTTCAGTTCAGCAAGAACCGTTTTGGCTTCCTCTTCGTTTTCGACCTTATATTTTTTGTCGTCTTTCTTTTCCAGTCTGGCTTTCAGCTTGCCCTGTTCCTTCTTGTCGAAGGTAACGTCGATGAGCCAGTATTCTTCGGGTTTGAACTTTTCTATCTCCTCTTCGCGCTCAACGAGCAGGCGAAGGGCGACGGATTGAACGCGTCCCGCGGAAAGACCGTATTTCAGGGGTTTCCAGAGCAGTGGGCTTACGAGATATCCCACGAGGCGGTCAAGGATACGGCGCGCCTGCTGTGCATTCACGCGGTTTTCGTTGACAGGACCCGTGTGTTTGATACCTTCTTCGATACCCTTTTTAGTGATTTCGTTGAAGAGAACGCGGTGTATCTTCTGCGCATTTTTTTTACCAAGCTCTTCGGCTATGTGCCATGCTATGGCTTCCCCTTCGCGGTCGGGGTCAGGCGCGAGATAGATTGTTTCGGCAACGTTGGCTTCTTTCTTCAGGTCGTCTATGACCTTCTTTTTGCCTTTGATGACAGAGTATTTCGGTTCGAAACCATTTTCGATGTCCACGCCGAGATCTTTTGCGGGCAGGTCTTTTACATGCCCGACGCTGGCGAGAACCTTAAAGTCTTTTCCGAGGTATTTTTCGATTGTCCTTGCTTTCGCAGGTGATTCCACAATAACTAGATTTTTCGGCATTTATATTCCCGTATCAGTGCAGGTATTCCTCTTCGTCCTCAACACCGGAAGCGTAGAGGGATTTTCTCTCCATAAGGGAGTACAGCACGAGATTTTTAACAGTTTCCACGTCCACCTTGAAAGCCTCGGAGGTCATGGCGTTTTCTATTACATCTTCCAGTCCCAGCGGATCAAGGATACCTGTCAGATGGAGTTTCTGAAGGTAGCTTATGGCGTCGGCACTGAGCATGTTCTTTTCTTTTTTCGTAAAAACGCGGAACCAGATGTTTCCGTCAAAGTTGCTGATATCCAGCACGGTCATCACCTGTCTGATAACGTGGTCGTCGAACCCTGTATTAAATAAATAATCTTTTATGCTTTTTTCACTGATCTTGTCGCTGGATTCCAGAAAGTCAATCACGAGATTAAGAGCTATGACTATTTTGTCCATAGTTTCCTCCGGCAGCCCGGTACTTACCGTCGATTTCCCTGATAACATAACCCTCAAGCTCCATCTGCACAAGGCTTATTGTGACACTGCCGATATCCATCCCTGAAAGGGTGCTGAGTTCATCCGGGTTCAGCATACCATTCTCTAGTAACGAATAGAGTCTCGCGTCATCTGGGTTACCAAACTGTAGCCTAACAGGTTCGGGCTTGTCAACCTCTTTAAGACCGTCGATGCGGTAGCGCAGTTCATCCAGAATGTCGTAATAGCTCTCTGTAAGCCGTGCCCCGTCCTTTATGAGTTTGTTTGTCGCACAATTTTTTGACATTGGAAAGGCGGGAACAGCGTATACCTCTCGCCCCTGTTCACCGGCATAGCGGGCGGTTATCAGGCTGCCGCTGCGTGCGGATGCCTCGACAACCACAACGCCGTGGGACATGCCGCTGATGATGCGATTTCTCTGGGGAAAATTACCAGCCAGTGCAGGCATGTCGGAGAAAAACTCCGTAACGATGCAGCCGCTTTTAAGCACCGTCGGCTCATACCGTTTGTTCGCCTCCGGATAGAAATTGTTTATCCCGCAGCCCATTACGGCGGTGGTCAGACCTTTGTTTATTGCGCCGGCATGGGCGTATACGTCTATGCCGTGTGCAAACCCGCTGACCACGTTGAAACCGACCTCTGCCAGATCCTGCGACAGCTTCTTTGCAAAATCGCAAGCCTGTCTGGTGGCGTTACGGGAACCGACAACGGCTATGGACGGCTTTAACAGCGCCTCGCGTCTTCCGCGGACGAAGAGAAGAGCTGGTGCGCCCTCGGTCTCCCGCAGAAGAGGCGGATACTCGGCATCGTCTATGCAGATGATGTCCGCCTGCTTTTTGTCGGCGGATTCAAACTCACGCTCAAGGAGTTTTTCGTCAATATCGGCGGTAATGATGTTCTCCGCCGTCTCCTTTTTTATCCCCAGTCCCGTCAGCGAGCCGAAATCCAGTGAGAACGCACCCTCAAGGCTTCCGCAGGCGGCATATATCCTTGATATCGCCTGATCGGTTATCCCTCTGACGCATTTCAGCTTTAATGTGTTGACGGCTTTAGAGCTTATCAATTCATTATTCCGTTATGTACGCCGTGAGCAGTTTTATGCACGGATAAACCGCCTCATCGGGCACTCTATATTCTTTGTTGTGCAGAGGCGGCTGATATCCGCCTGTGGCTACGCCCTGCCATACGAAAGCGCCGGGCACTTTTTCAAGATAGAACGCGAAATCCTCTCCGCCCATGCTCTTTGTATCGAAACCGGATACGGGAATATTCTGTTCTGTGCAGACCTGACGGAGCCTGTCCACAAGTCCCTTATCGCACCTGACAGGGGGCGTGCCGTCGCTGATGTTCATTTCACAGGTTACGCCGTAAAACTCCTCAATGGCTTTCAGGCGTGTGCGCATTGCTTTTTCTATCAATACTTTTACTGCAGGGTCGAAGTGGCGGAAAGTGCCGTGCAGTTCCACCGTTTCCGGCAGAATGTTTGAAGCCGTGCCGCCGTTTATCATGCCGAAAGAGATAAGCCCTGTCTCCACAGGGTCTTTCAGTCGGGAGATAATGGTCTGACAGGACATCACATACTCACATGCGGCGGTCACGGTATCCGTTCCGAGGTTAGGATGCGCTGCGTGGGTAGATTTGCCATTTATCTTTATTTCAAAATGGTTTGAGCCTGCCATGCAGTCCCCTGCGATGAGCGCCACGGAGCCGAGTTCAGCATCGGGTCCGGTGTGGGTTGCGAATATCTCGCTGACATCTTCAAGGCATCCAGCCTCTATCATGGTGACAGCTCCGCCGATAACCTCTTCCGCGGGTTGGAAAATATAGCGGATGTTGTATCTGAGTTTATCTTTATTCGCGGACGCGTAATCCAGAACGCCCAGCAGTGTGGTCATGTTCGCATGATGTCCGCAAAGGTGCCTGTATTCTGTCTTTTCGGCGTTGAACGGGAGTGCGTCCATATCCGAGCGCAGGGCAACGGTCTTCTCTCTGCCAGCGTCTATGGTGCCGAAAATCCCCGTGCCGACGGTTTTGTAACCTGTCAGCCCCATACCGTTCAGACGGGATTTTATATATTCGGAGGTCTTATGCTCCTGAAATGAAGGCTCCGCCCTCTCGAAAAGTTCTTTTAGGTCTGTCTGTGCCTGTTTTGCATTAATTGCATCCATGAAACTCTGTTCTCCGCAAAGACGTGCTGTTGTCTCTGCGTAGAGCGCAGCGACGCGGCAGTCTAAAATTTTTATCTATAATACCCACCCTGAGTTTTAATTTAAATACCTATTTATAATTTCTTCATTTTTGCTTAATATAATCTGATGGACAGCATCAACCTTCTGAAAAAACTCCCGAAAATGGATAAGATACTGAGTGATGAGCGATTTGCCGGTTTCGGCCGTGTGATTCTGAAAGAGGCGGCAACGCGTGCTGTGGCGGATGCGCGCATTCAGGCTGAAAAGGGCAAGGAACCTGATATCCAAGGCATTATCGAACATACGGAAAAGATATACCGCGATATTGAAAAGGGAAGCCTGCGGCGCGTCATAAACGCCACCGGAGTCCCAATACATACGAATCTTGGGCGCTCGCCCCTGCCCGAATGTGCCGCTGACGAGCTGAAAGAGCTGGTGTGCGGTTACTCCAATCTGGAATATGACACAGAGAGCGGAAAACGGGGAGACAGGTATCATCACGTTTCCGAATATCTGCGTATGCTCACCGGTGCGGAGGATGCCGTTGTTGTAAACAACAATGCTTCAGCCGTGTTTCTGGTGCTGAACACATTTGCCAAAGGTAAAGAGGCGGTTGTCAGCCGAGGCGAACTGGTGGAAATAGGCGGTTCGTTCCGCGTGCCGGACGTTATGAAACAGAGCGGTGCGAAGATGGTTGAAGTGGGCACAACCAACAAGACCCGCAAGGCGGACTATGACAATGCAGTTACGCAGAAAACCGCCGTTATGATGAAGGTACACAGGAGCAATTACGAGATAGTCGGCTTCTCTGAAGAAGCCTCTCTTGCGGACGTCGCACAGTCCGCCCGTGAAGCGGGATGCGTGTCATATTACGATGCGGGGAGCGGGCAGTTCATAAAGCATCTGCCGGATGAGATATGCCGTGACAGAACCATTCCGGAAGACATTGCGTCCGGTTTCGACCTCGTGTCGTTCAGCGGAGATAAGATGACGGGGGGCTGTCAGGCGGGAATAATCGTCGGTAAGAAGCATCTGATAAACAAAATCAAAAAAAATCAGCTCATGCGTATGCTGCGTGTGGATAAAATGACTCTCGCCGTTCTGCAATCGGTTTTTAGGCTATATCTGACTGGTATATATAATGAAATTCCGGCACAGCGCATGATATCCGAGAGTATAGAGAGTATAGGTCTTAGGGCGGCGAAACTTGCTGCGCTCACAGGCGGCGAGATAATCGCCACAAAATCCACAGTGGGCGGCGGAAGCTGTCCCCTTGCGGAAATGAAGTCCTTCGGCGTTGCCGTCAAGATAAAAGGGATGTCGGAGTCCTCTCTGGACAGGCATCTGCGCCGCTGGGAAACTCCAATAATAGCCCGTGTGGGTGAACGTGTATATTTTGACGTGAGAACCCTTGACGAAAAAGATTTCGGTATCATTTTAGATGCGCTGGGTGCTTTAAAATGAAAAAGAACATAATAATGGGAACCGCCGGACACATTGACCACGGCAAATCCTCACTCATAAAGGCACTTACGGGCAAAGACCCGGACAGGCTGGTACAGGAGAAACAGAAAGGCATAACCATTGAGCTTGGCTATGCCGGGCTGGAGCTTGAAACGGCTCTGGTGTCCTTCATCGACGTTCCCGGACACGAAAAACTCGTGAAGACCATGATATCAGGTTCCGTAGGGTTCGATTCAGCTCTCTTCTGCATTGACGGGCGCGAGGGCATAATGCCCCAGACCCGTGAGCATTTCAGCATTATAGACACCATCGGCGTAAAATATGCCGTTGCGGCTGTGACCATGACTGACAAATGTACAGAGGAAGAGATTGAGCGGACGGAAGCCGCAGTAAGGGAACTTTTCGAAGGCGGAGGAGTGGCTTTGACGGCGGTTGTACGCACTTCGATACACGACCCGCAGTCCATAGAGGCGCTTAAACAGGCTGTTTCAGACTGTGCGGTGCGCGTTATGCCGAAAACACAGAACAGATGCTATGTTATGCGCGTGGACAGGGTTTTCAACATAAAGGGACATGGCACTGTGGTAACGGGCACGTCGCTTTTCGGAAAAATAGCCGTTGAGAACATCGTCTATAACCTCAGAACCGGAGGAAAGGCGCGCGTCAAAGGGATTCAGGTGCACGAGCGGTTCGCGGAAAAATCTGTTGCAGGACAGCGAACGGCTCTCAATCTGCCGGATTTCTCCGCAGAGGATATAAAACGCGGAGACATCATCTCTGAAAACAGCAAGATTACGGATACAAACGGTATATACGCAGTTATAAAGGCGTTCGGCGGCTGCCCGGATTCCGGTCTTATCCGCCACAACAAAACCTATCCGGTCATTCTCGGATCGGAGACCTATGAAGGGCGCGTCATATTTTACGATGAAAAAGTGCTTGAGGAGTCGCACGAAACTATATGTTTCATAAAGCTGGATAAACCGGCAACAGCCTTTTTTAACGAACCGTTCGTAATCCGTTCCTCCAGTCCGCAGAGAAGCGTCGCTGGCGGCAGGGTGCTTGGACTTGAGCAGACATATCCCGACAGAAAAGCCAGCCGTGAGATAATAGAGCATATGAGCCGCTATGACTACGATGCAGCTATACGATCCATAATGAAAATATACGCCTGCGGCTTTAACATGAACGAACCAATACAGTTTTCAGGTCTTTTCCGGAACGAGCTTGCTGAAAAGCTGGCTCAGCTTAATATTGTCAACTACTACGGCTTCCTGATGGATGCCGGAATGATAGATTCGTTCGTCAAGGGGTCGCTGGACAGGCTGAAAGAACGGGGAACACTCGCCATAAACACTCTTAAACTCGACTGCACCCTGCCGGAACAGGTGCGGCACGACATTGTCAACCGCATAATTGAAAGCGGGCAGAAGCTGGGCTATATCTTCGACGGGCATATGCTGAAACTTAACTTCAAAGACCCGTTTCAGGACGATGCCATGATGGTGCTTGCCGCTATGAAGCAGGAGGCGGGACTTTCCAATCCTGTGCTGATAGCCGGAAAAACCGGCATGAGTGAGGAAAAGGTTCAGAAATGCCTGCTTTATCTGTGCAACAGAAGCCTTGCAAGGCGGGTGGACAAGAACGTTTACCTGACGATGGAGCTTATAAATAACTTCACGGAAAAAGCAGAGGCTGAGGCTGCAAAAAACGGCGGGGTTGATATAAACCGCATGAAAGAGTGCTTTGATCTGCCGCGCAAACTGCTGATACCTCTGATGGAACAGCTTGATAAATCGGGGCTTTTCATAAACCGCGGCAACACGAGGATACTTAAAAACAGATGAGCTTTAAACTTGTTTCAGAATACGAAATGGCGGGCGACCAGCCGGAGGCTGTACGTCAGTTGGTTGCAAATTACAACGACGGAGCCAACGCGCAGGTGCTTCTCGGTGTCACCGGTTCGGGTAAAACCTATACCATGGCGAACGTTATTCAGCAGCTTGACGTGCCAACCCTAATAATTGCCCACAACAAGACCCTGGCGGCGCAGCTCTATGGTGAATTTAAAAAATTCTTTCCGGAAAATGCTGTGGAATACTTCGTCAGCTACTACGACTATTACCAGCCGGAAGCCTATAAACCCCAGACGGATACGTTCATAGAGAAGGATTCGTCCATAAACGAGGACATCGATAAGCTGCGCCACAGCGCCACCAGAAGCCTTCTGGAACGCCGCGACGTGGTTATCGTCGCTTCCGTTTCCTGCATCTACGGTCTCGGTTCGCCTGAGGCATATTCCGGTATGCTGGTTGTGCTTGAGGTTAACGACACAGTGGAGATTGACAGCGTGCTTTCAAAACTGGTTGAGATACAGTACGACCGAAATGATTACGACTTTCACCGCGGAACATACCGCATGAAAGGCGACACGCTGGAAGTGTTTCCCGCCCACGAGGACAGCGTTGCATACCGAATAGAGTTTTTCGGTGACGAGGTGGACAGGATATCCGAGTTTGACCCGCTGACAGGCAAGACCATCCGCAACCGTCCCAAGATTGCTATCTATCCCAACACCCACTATGTTACCACAGCCGTCAGCCGTGACGATGCCATTGCGCAGATAAAAAGCGAGCTTGCAGTGCGCTGCACCCAGCTTGATAATGAAAATAAAATCCTTGAAAGCCAGCGCCTTACACAGCGCACCATGTTCGATATCGAAATGATAATGGAAACGGGCTATTGCAGCGGTATTGAAAACTATTCACGGTTTTTCGAGAACCGGAAGCCCGGCGACGCGCCCCCCACGCTTCTGAGCTATCTGCCAAAGGACGCACTTGTCATCATAGACGAATCACACATGACAGTTCCGCAGATACGCGGCATGTACAACGGCGACCGCAGCCGCAAGACCACTCTGGTGGAATACGGCTTCCGTCTGCCCGCTGCGCTTGACAACAGACCTTTGAAATTTGAGGAGTTCCGCGAACGGGTGCACCGCGTGATGTATGTTTCCGCAACACCGGACGCTTATGAGATGGAAGATTCGCATGGGCTTCTTGCGGAACAGATTATCCGCCCCACAGGGCTTATTGATCCGCCCATAGACGTCCGACCTTCCAGAAGCCAGGTGGACGACCTTTATGCCGAGGTGGTGAAAGTTACTGCCGATGGCGGGCGGGTGCTTGTCACCACTCTTACCAAGCGCATGGCGGAGGAGCTTACGAAATATTACGACGGTATGGGCGTTCGGGTGAAATATCTCCACTCGGACATCGATACCATCGAAAGGATAAAAATACTGCGGTCGCTCAGAATGGGCGAATTTGACGTTCTGGTGGGCATCAACCTTCTGCGGGAGGGTCTTGACCTGCCCGAAGTTTCTCTTGTCGCCGTTCTGGATGCGGACAAGGAAGGATTTCTACGCTCCTCCAAGGCTCTTATCCAGACTGTCGGACGAGCCGCGCGTAACGTTAACGGACGCGCCATCTTCTATGCGGACACAATCACCCGCTCAATGCAGTCCGCAATGGATGAAACAGCCCGCAGAAGGGCGAAACAGCAGAAGTACAACGAGGAAAACGGCATCACTCCGCAGACAGTTAAGAACGAGATAACAAACATTCTTGAATCTATTTATGAAAAGGATTATGTAACGGTTGATATTGATACGGATATAGGTATAACATTATCGGGGAATAAAGAAAAAGATATTGAAAAGCTGAAAAAGCAGATGCAGGAACACGCCAAAAATCTTGAATTTGAAAAGGCGGCGAAGATACGCGACATGCTTTTTGAGCTTTCCGTGAAATAGAGGACACCCTTATATGAAATTCAATTTAAAAGAGTTCGACTTTAAAAGCCTCACGGCTGGGCAGATTATTCTTGCTGCCGTTCTGGCAGTGCTTGCCGTCTGCCTTCTCGGTGCGATTGCCCTTGCGGTTTATTTCTTTATGATGAGCCGCGAACTTCCTTCCACCGAGGAACTGAAAAATTACAAATATAAAATGCCGACAATGATCTATGATCGCAACGGCAAACAGATAGCCGAGCTTGGCGAGGAACGGAGATACCCTGTTACTCTGGACAAAATACCCGAAAACCTGCAAAACGCTGTTGTAGCCGTTGAGGATGCACGTTTTTATGAACACGGCGGCGTTGATATGATGGGCATCATGCGCGCGTTCGTAACTAATATCCGTGCAGGAAGGGTTGTTGAGGGCGGAAGTACGCTGACCCAGCAGCTCGTAAAAATTCTCTATCTCACACCCGAAAAGAAACTGAAAAGAAAGGTTAAAGAGCAGATACTTGCTTATAAAATCGATAAGGCGCTCTCTAAAAAGGAAATACTTCTGATGTACCTTAATCAGGTCTATTTCGGAAGGGGAGCATACGGAGTTCAGGCTGCGGCGCAGAACTATTTCGGAAAGGACGTTGCCGACCTGACCCTTGCTGAATGTGCTATGATAGCCGGTATACCGAAAGCCCCCGGCATCTATGCCCCGCACCTCGGGCTTGAAAAATCCATAAAACGCCGCAACCACGTCCTTTACCGCATGGCGGAAGTTGGCTACATCACAGAGGCTCAGTATAAGGAAGCAGCAAGAGAAATGCCGGTCATAGTTGATAAGGTACCGCCCAAAAACCTCCTTGCAGGCTATTTTGTGGATTACGTTAAAAAATATCTTTCCGCTTCGGAGAATCTTGAAGATATAGACAACTCCGGTATGGCTATTTACACCACCCTTGATCTTGACATGCAGATGAAGGCGGAAGAGGCGGTTAAGGATAACCTGCTGGAACTCTCCGAGCAGACCGGATATTACGGACCCGTCGCAAAATTTCTGACGGAAAACGGTGATCTCAGCAAACAGCTTAAAATGGATAAGACCTATCTTGCGGAGCTTGAGTTTGAAAAAGCGCTGGTAACAAAGGTAACTCAGTCTGTTGCATACATAACCACGCTTTCCGAGGAGTCCGAACTCCGGATTGAAGATTGCCGCTGGGCAAGACCCGCCGAAGGGAAAGGCGGCAGACTGAATAATTTCTCTGATATATTTCATGATAATGACATTATATATGTTAAGAAGAAAAACGGACGCTACAGACTGGTGCAGGATCCGCCCCTTGAGGGAGCAATCCTCTCCGTTTCACCCTCAGACGGCGGCATATACGCAATGGTTGGCGGTTTCGACTACAGACGCTCCATGTTCAACAGGGCGTATCAGGCGAAGCGTCAGGCTGGTTCGCTGCTGAAACCCATCGTCTATTCCGCGGCACTTGAAAACGGGATGGACATGATGTCGCAGGTGCTTGACGCCCCCATAGAAAAACAGATAAACGATGAAGGCGAGGTTTGGAAACCCAAAAACTCGTCAGGAGAATATTTCGGAAATACAACACTTAAAGATGCGCTGACCCATTCCCGCAACCTTGTCACCATTAAACTGGCGGAGCAGGTCGGCATCGGCAAGATAATCGACCTCGCACGCAAATTCGGTCTCGAAGGCGAGATGCCCAGAGAGCTTGCCGTCAGTATCGGTTCAGGTTCAGTCACCTTGCAGGAGATGGTGTACGCGTTCAGTGTATTTCCCAACATGGGTGTGAGGTACAAGCCTTATTTTGTTACAAAAATAGTTTATCCCGACGGAAAACTCGTTAAAGAGTTTGCACCATCGGATTCCATCCCCGTTATTAAGGACAGCACCGCACAGATAATCACCGACACGCTTATAAACGTTGTTGATCACGGTACTGGGCGCCGCGCACTCGCCATACCGCGCGTTGTGGGCGGCAAAACAGGAACCACAAACGACAGCAAGGATACATGGTTCGTCGGTTTCATGTCTGACCTTGTTTCCGGTTCGTGGGTCGGTTTCGACGACTTCAAAGCCCTTCCCAGAGGCGCTTCCGGCTCAAACGCCGCCCTGCCTCAATGGGTGCGGTACACGGGAAAGGTTTACACAAAATTCGGAAGGAAGATGTTTCCCGTTGCCAAAGACGTTTCATACTTCCGTGTGGATGCGGAGACAAAGCAGATTACAGACGGTTACAGTGACGAATTCACATTCGAACCCTATGACCGCCCTATGAGCATAACGGAGTAAAGAATATATGAGCGATTGCAGTGTCAATGACCTGAATATCGCCTTTTTCGAGCTGCGCGACGGCAGGGTTACGGATATGAACCCTGCCGCCGAAAAACTTCTGCATCTCGCGTATGAGGCGGGTATCAAAAATTTTAAAAAGATGCTGGCAGACCGTATTGCCGCCGGCGATGTAAGCATCAGGCTTCAGCACAGAGAGTTCGGAATCAAGGTTATTACGCCTTCAACTCCGCTCAGGGTACTGGTTTTCGGGCTGGATGAGTTCCGCCCAAGTCTGGAGGAGCTTTTTGACATCAGCTCTTTCCAGCACGAGATGAAGAACCCCCTGACCGTCATTGACGGCACATCCCAGCTTATCCTCGCAAAGGCTTCCGACGACTATATCAAAAAATGTGCGGGGATAATCCTTAACGAAACACAGCGCATAAAGCACATGCTCCAGAACATCAGGCTCCTTTCAGGTATGGTTCTCGAATATGCAGAGTTTGAGGTCAAGAGCTTCCTCGAAGAGATGCTGAACTCGCTGTCCGTCCTCTTTCCCGACATAAAACTGTCCGTTCAGGTGGAACCGAACCTTAGCTCCGTTTATGCGGATAAAAAAAAGCTGTTCATGGCTGTAAACAACATACTGAAAAACGCATGTGAAGCACAGAAATCCGGTCAGGTCGCCCTGCATATAGGGCTGGACCCCACTATAAAATATGTGTGCAAAGCCAGCGGACAGGCAGTGCCTATGATGAAGATATCCATAAGCGACACTGGGTCTGGCATACCGGAAGAGACGCTTACAAAGCTGTTCACTCCGTTTTTTACGACAAAGAACAGAGGAACAGGGCTTGGGCTGGTCATAGCCAAAGAGATAACCGAGAAGCATAAGGGCAGGATTGAGGTGCAGTCTACTATGGGCATGGGGACGACCTTTAGTATATACATCCCCATGATAAAACCTTAATCGCCGCTTTTATGCATCGCATTACGTCGTCAGTTTTTTCTCGGAACTGCTCACATACTTACGTGTATGCTCGCAGCCCTTTCGGAAAAACTTCCTTGTACTGCTTGCATTAAAACGGCGATACCTAAAATTGCTGCTGACTTAATTAAAGACGAGACTGCTTCACCCCTAAACGGGTTTGCAGAGACGGAATTTCTTTTCGTCTTCGCGAGGATCTTTGCGACGCGGCAATCTTATCTTTTTATAAAAAAACCCGCTCGGCTGAGCGGGTTTCTGTTTTATTCCATGCCGTTCTTTTTGAGGAACGGTGCGTATTTCTTGTCTTCCACCATAATGTGGTTTTTTACCCAGTTTTCAAGGAACGATATGATGTTAAACCCGATAACTTCTTTGCCGGAATCGAGTTTTGCCTTGACCTCGCCCACGGTCTTTTTAAGGTTTTCGTGTATCTCCCTGTGTTTCGCAAAATCGGGGTATCCGTATCTTTTAAACGCTTCCTCTTCCGTGTTGAAGTGGTAAACGGTGTATGAAACGAGGTCGTTAAGTATCCGGTCTATCGTTGACCTTACCTTGTTGTCCCTTATGGCATCATAGAGCTGGTTTATCATATCTATCAGCTTCTTGTGCTGGTCGTCAAAGACCTTTATGCCAAGCTCAAGGTCGCGGCTCCATGGCATATATACGTTCATCTTGTCAGATTTGTATTTTTTAACCTTACTGCTGAGTCCGTCTGAAAGGTCAACAAGGTTCTGACCGGCGCTGAACGATTCTTCAACGGTGGCGACTATTTCCGAAGTTTCAGAGCTTATCTCTGTTGTGCTCTTAGTAACATCAGCCAGCGCAAGGGATTCCTCTTCTTTCGAATGAACGATACCCTCGATCTGCTGTGCAACGTGTTTGATATTGTTGTCTATGGCGTCAATGGATGCCACTGATTCGCCGGAAAGTTCGATACCTTTTTCAACCATCTCAACGGAACTGTGTACCGATTCGGAAACGGTTTTGATGCGCATCTGGAGCTCTTTAATTACATCCTCAATCTTTTTGGTGGATTCGGATGTCTTACCAGCCAGTTTGCGAACTTCATCCGCAACAACCGCAAAACCTTTGCCGTGTTCTCCTGCTCTTGCCGCTTCGATGGCGGCGTTAAGCGCCAGCATGTTCGTCTGCTCGGCAATATCGTTGATTGAGATTACTATCTGTCCTATCTCCTGCGACTGTTTCTGAAATCCTGAAACGACGTCCACTATGGAGTTGATGCTTCCGGCTATCTCCTCCATGCTCTCTTTGCTCTGTGTTACTATCTTTTTGCCTTTGAGCACGTCATCGTTGCATTTGCTTATGCTTTCAAATGATGTCCGGCATTTTTCAAGCACATTGTAGCCTGTTGAGGATAGCTCTTCCGCCGCGGAGCTCACGCTTACTACGTTGTCGTTTACTATGCTTATTCTGTGTCCGACGTTGGTGTAGATTTCGATGAGGTTTTTTGAAGCGCTTTTGATGTTGTTTGATGCGAATCCGAAACTTGCGATGGTTGTTTCAAAGTCCTCCACAGCGGAGTTTATTGAATCCCCCAGTTCCGGCATCGCCTTGGCGGCTTTTTCGTCAACCCGCATCCGCAGGTCTCCGTTTTTGACACTTCTGAGAACATCGGAAATGTTGCTCACGCTGCCTGAGTATGATCCGTGGAATAGTGTTGCGACTGCAATCGCTATCAGAAGTCCGAATACGAGAAGCCCCAGAGAGATTATCAGTATCGACCCCGATGAGTTTTCAAGGAGAGCTTTTGCCGTTTCAGGCTCCATCTTTAACGCTTGTGAAATTTTTCTGTAGTTAAACCAGAAAATGAGGAGAGCTGTGAAACCCTGTAGTAAAAGAATGAATATAACCTTTGGCATCAGATGGTTAGTTTTAATCTGACTCATTATGACTCCTGAACAAAATAAAATACAAAAAATATTAACCTATATAATCTGTGATGTAAATAAATCTGTTAGTTTTTTTTGGAATTAGTATAATATTTACCAGAAATGGTAGTTTTAATGCTGTTTCTATATGTGTATTTTTAATGAAATTGCAAATTAGGAGCTAAAATGTCTTTTATTCATACTGAAAAACTTGAAAAAGAAATGTTTAAAGGGGCGAAAGCCCGTTTCGTTCATTCTGAAAATATGACGATGTCGTTATGGCGCTTCGAGTCAGGTTCCGAGCTTCCCGAACATTCGCACCCTCATGAGCAAATGACAAAATTAATAAACGGTGTTTTCGAACTGACTGTCGGAGACGAGGTGAAGGTGCTCACCCACAGCGATGTTGCCATGATACCTTCGGGTGTCTCCCATAAAGGCAGGGCGATAACCGACTGTGAGCTTTTGGACGTATTCTATCCCGTGCGTGAGGATTACAGATAGGAAGGGTTCTCGTCCGCTTCAGGAAGTGAAACGATGAAGACAACTCCGTTTTGTATGTTTTTGAACGTGATTTTACCGCCCATGTTTTTCTCAATAATTATCTTTGAGAAGTAAAGCCCTATCCCTGTGCCTTTTCCCTCTTCTTTGGTGGTAAAATACGGCTCGAAAATCTTTTCAGAGATATTGTCCGGTATACCAAGCCCGTTGTTTTCAATGGATACTGCGGCGATATGGTTTTCGCTCCAGCTTCTGATTGTTATGCACGGGTTTTTTACGTTGTGCTCTATGAGAGCGTCTTTTGCGTTAGTTATTATATTCACCAGTACCTGAGAATATTCGCCGGGAACGCCAGCCACTTTGCCGCAGGATTCGAGCTCGGTTCTGATCTCTATGCGGCTGTTTTCTATGCCTGCGCGAAGAAGTGTAAGGCTCTGGTTAACGCAGTCGTTCACGTCGAAAAGCACCCGTTCCTTGTCCGGCTTGAAAAAGTCACGGAAGTTGTCTATGGTTGCGGACATGTGCTGGATTATATTGAGACAGGTCAGCACGGATTTATCCAGATATTCTTTTGAAAGTTCGCCGGCATCCTGAGCATCCTGAATATCCTGAATATAGAGTCCTATATTGTTGAGCGGCTGCCGCCACTGGTGGGCTATGTTTGAAAGCATTTCTCCCATAGCTGCAAGTCTTCCCTGCTGGAACATGATGTGTTCCTGTTCCCTGTTTTTTTCTACCTCGTCTTTGACCCGCAGTTCCAAAGAAGCGTTAAGAGCCGTAAGCTCTGCCGTCTTTTCGGCAACTTTTGATTCCAGAGATATGTTGAGTGATCTGAGTTCCTCGTTCTTTCTTTTTATCTCCTGATTGTGCCTGTCGATGAGCTTTTCCATACGGTTGGACATTACGAAGGTGATGAGCCCTGCCAGAGCAAGCACTGCCGAGAGCAGCAGAAGAACCACCCCAAGCTCTTTCACGGAATCCTGTTTTTCGGCCTGCATCCTTTTTGCGTATTCATTTTCAAAATCAGTAAGGTATATTCCGGTGCCTATGTACCAGTTCCAGCCGTTTATGCCTGTCACATAGCTGAGTTTTTTCTCAGGTTTCATTCCGGGAAAGGGGGGCATGACGTATTCGTAAAATCCGCCTCCGTTCTTTGCCAGTTTTATCATATCCTGAACTATGTACTTCCCGTTGGAGTCCTGAACATTCAGCATAAATTTGTTGCGCGCGGGTTTTGTAAGAGAAGTTCCGTTGTAGTCGGACATGAAGATATATCCGTCTTCAGGAAGTTTTATGGATTCAAGCTGGGTTATGATCTTTCCCTGAACCTCCAGAGTGAAGTCGTCGCAGTATTCCCCGTAGCCTATGACCCAGTTGAGGGGTGCGAATTTACGCAGCTTTATCTGTTTGACCGACGTTTGGGCACCGCCTGTATTCATCCATGATGTGGTAAACTCTGCGGTATCGGCATTTTTAAGTTTGGCAAGCGCTTCTGTCATAGCTTTTTTAGGAGCTTTGTTTGGACTTTCAAGGATATTTCTGCCTTCCAGATGCTTCTGCAGCGGCGAGCTTATGACATAACCGTTCATGTCGAAGATAAATATATAATTTTTGCCCCAGACCATGCCGGAAAGAGCCGCTTTGACGTCGTTCATGGCTTCCTTTACGGTTCCGGATTCTTCATATGTGGCCTCAGCGGCGGAATACGCAAGGTTGAGCCGTTCATTTATGCGTTCTTTAAGATCGTTTTCCGATTCTGATATAGTAAGCCGCACCTGTTGGGCAACGCTGTCCACTATTCCTTTCAGCGTCTGTTTTTTACTGTCCATTAGGTTTTGCTTGTTTGTCCGGAGTGTTTTCTCAAAATTGTTATGTTCTTCTATGACAAATCCGACGGCGATAGACATGATTATAAAAGCTATCACTGCGAATGTTGTCAGAAAGTAATATCTTTTGAGTTTTTCTTTATTTTGAGTCATTTTTGCTCCGGTTGCTTAATTTTACTACTGCATTTTAACAGGTGCAACCTAGATGTTTATATTGATTATATGTGAAATAGAGTATATGGATTAATCTGAGGAGGAGACATGAAAAGAATAATACTTATTGTAGTTTGCGTTGTTGTCGGGCTTCTTGTTATTGGCGGCGGAGCATATTTTTACGTTTCGAATACATCAAGAAAGGTCGCAAATCCCCTGCCTATGCCGGAAAGCGGAAAAGTAACCGTTGAAAACGCGGCACCTTTGTTTTATGAAGGTCTGCCCGCGGACTATCTTGTCGTAGATGTCAGAACCCCGCAGGAATATGAGAAGAAGCATACCGACGGTATGCCCAACATCCCCGTTGCCCTTTTTGAAGAGGACGGAGCGTGTGAAAAAATAGTTCCTCAGCTTCCTGAAGGCAAAAAGATAATCTTCGTTTGCCCGTTCGGTCCCCGTGCGGAAGAGATGTTCTATGACCTCACAGATCCTGTTGAAGATGGCGGATGCGGACTTGACCCGCATGGCATGTACTATCTCATAGCAAAAGTTAAATATGGAAAAGACGCTCTTATAATAAGATAAACACGATTTCTATTGCTATCTTTTCGTCAGGCATATATTAATTGTGTAAATGCTTTAACAGGGACGGCATATGGATAAATATATTGCGTCGATTTTTGAAGAGATGAAAGAGGTGCAGACGAGGTTTATCACCGAGAGCACCCCTGTTCTGATAGCCATTGCAACGGAAATAACCCAGTGTTTCGAGAACGGCGGGAAACTGCTTATCTGCGGAAACGGAGGTTCTGCGGCGGATGCGCAGCATATTGCAGCGGAGTTTGTGAACAGGTTTAAGATGGAGCGCCCGCCACTTCCGGCGATAGCCCTTACAACGGACACCTCCATCATCACATCAATAGGGAACGATTACGAGTTCAACGATATATTTCTGAAACAGGTCAGTGCGCTCGGCAGCGAAAAGGACATCCTCTGGGGTATATCCACCAGCGGCAACTCTGAAAACGTCGTAAGAGCTCTGCGCGAGGCGGACAGGATGAAAGTCCGCATAATCGGTTTCACAGGACGAGACGGCGGAAAGATGAAAGGTCTCTGCGACATCCTTTTCCAGTCGCCCACGGACAACACCGCAAGAATACAGGAAATCCACATAGCGGCGGCACATATAATCTGTCAGCTTGTGGATGAGATGATGTTCGGCAAATTTGCCTGATGCAGAAGTTTTGCGGTCTCTGGGGATGCTCCTCAGTCTGGTACTTTTATAACAAAAGACCGGAGGGGCGGGTTACTTTCTTTGTGGCGGCAAACCGGAGGGAATACGAGTTAGTCCTTCAGGAGACCAGATATTTCTTTTCCCGTTCCGCTGTAATAGGATTTCCGGAATACACTCAGGAACCTTTTGAAGAGGCGAGGGTTCTTCCGGAGATAATATCCTCACGTGCCGCGACACTGAATACACTGCTTAACTCCGATGCGCCCTGCATCGTGGTTACGACTCCGTATGCCCTTCTGAAAGGTCTGCCACCTGCGGAAGTATTTAAAAGTGCAGTTATAAATATCAATGTGGGACAGGACTATGACAGACAGGAGCTTGAATACCTTCTGAACTACGCCGGCTACGTTCATGTGGAGCTTGTTGACGGTCAGGGAGAGTATGCCTTCCGAGGAGATATCCTTGAAGTTTTTCCGGCTGATTTTGAAAATCCATGCCTGATAGAATTTTTCGGTGATGAAGCGGAGCGCATCTCCGTTGTGGACAAAAGTACCCGCCGACCGGTAAAGACCATGAAGCACGCGACCCTGCTCCCTGCGTCAGAGGCGCTTTTCGATGCGGAAGATATCAAAAAGCATATAACCGACAAAGACATATTGGATAAAACAGAGCTTTACGGCAAATATGCCGGGTGTCACTGGTTAGCTCCGGCCATTTACGGGCGGATGTCCAATATTCTCGAATATGCAGGCAACAGCTATAATTTCGTTTTCTTTACAGAGGATTACAAAACTCACTTCACAGATATGCTTTCTTTGGCGGACAGACGCAGACCTGAAGGCGAATTTTTCACACATAACTTTATAAACCCCTCTATAATCTATCCGGAATACGACGAACACGAACGGCTTGTTCTGGCGGATATCGTTACCGAGGGCGCGGTGACAGTGCCTTATAAGAGCAGTGCAATGCTTCTCGGAGGAAAAAAAGGGAACGTATATCAGTCCATGGCGGCGGCTATGGACACCATAAGGAACCATACGGAGAAAGGGTACAGGGTTGTCTGTGCCATAGAGAGCGGCAGACTGCTTGAACTGTTCACGAATTTTTCCGTGGACTACGGCTACAGCGCACAGAAAATTTCCGTTCATGCCGAAGTGACCCACGCCGGGCTTTATGTCCTTAATGAGAAACTTCGGGGCGGTTTCATAGACGAAAAACGGCTGCTGGCAGTGTTCAGCGACGAGGACATTTTCGGCGTTGCCCGCAAAAAACCGAAACGTGGCAGGAAAGAGGTTTATTCGACCTCCATATCAGACCTTGAAAGCGGCGATTACGTCGTCCACGTAGACTACGGTATCGGCATATACAAGGGGCTGGTGCATCAGAGCATCGGCGGTGTTGAGGGGGATTTCTTACAGCTTGAATACGAGAACGGTGAATTTCTGTATGTGCCTTTGTCATCCATAGGGCAGTTGCAGAAATACATCGGCTCCGAAGGGGGCAGACCCCGCATAAGCTCGCTCCAGACACAGACGTGGAAAAAGCTGAAAGCGCAGGCGCGCACACGCGCCAAGAAGATAGCCTTTGACCTTCTCCAGCTTTATGCCAAGCGAAAACTGGAAAAAGGTTTTGCTTTTCATGATGACGGGAAGATGACGGAGGAGTTTGAGCAGTTGTTCGAATTTGATGAGACCGACGACCAGCTTACCGCAATACACGACGTATACAACGACATGGAGAACCAACTCCCAATGGAGAGACTGGTCTGCGGCGACGTCGGTTTCGGAAAGACTGAGGTTGCCATGCGCGCCGCATGTAAGGCTGTGGCGGGCGGCAAACAGGTTGCGGTGCTGGTTCCGACAACGGTTCTTGCCCGTCAGCACTATCTGACATTTAAAAAGCGTTTCGGCGAAATGCCTATAAACGTTGAATACATAAGCCGTTTCCGCACTGCGAAAGAGGTTCGTGACATTCTGGAAAGGCTTTCCAAAGGACAGGTGGACATCCTTGTCGGCACCCACAAAATGCTGGGCAAAGAGGTTGAGTTTTCCGACCTCGGTCTGCTCATCATCGATGAGGAACAGCGGTTCGGCGTCTCCCACAAGGAGAAGATTAAAGCCATGAAAACCAATGTGGATGTTCTATATCTTTCCGCTACGCCTATTCCCAGGACATTACAGCTTTCGCTTTCCGGAATACGTGACATCTCCGTTATAGATACTCCGCCTGTGGACAGGCTGCCCGTTATAACTAAGGTTGTCAAGAAGGACGAGGAGATTAAGACCGCAATTCAGCGCGAGCTTGAGCGCGGAGGGCAGGTTTTCTATCTGCATAACAAGGTTGAAGATATTGAACAGGTAACTGCCGGCGTGCGCAGTATGCTTCCCGGTGCCCGCGTAACGTTTGCCCACGGGCAGATGGACGCGCAGACGCTGGAAAAGATACTGATGGACTTTTATGCCGGAGAGACGGATATTCTGGTTTGCACAGCTATTATCGAGAACGGGATAGACATCCCCAACGTTAATACAATAGTGATAAACGATGCCGCCCATCTGGGGCTGGCGCAGATTTATCAGCTTAAAGGAAGGGTCGGGCGTTCCGTGCGCCGCGGCTACTGCTATCTTGTGGTGCCGAACTTCTCCGGTCTTTCACAGGTTGCCCAGAAGCGTCTTAAAATCATCCAGCAGCTTTCAGACCTCGGCAGCGGGGTTAAGATTGCTTTCTATGACCTGCAGCTCCGTGGTGCAGGCGACCTGCTGGGGGCTGATCAGTCCGGCTTTGTGGTGAAGGTTGGCTATGAACTTTTCATCGCCATGATAGATGAGGCTGTGAAAGAACTTAAAGGAATAACGGATATCTTTACGGACACCGAGATAATCACAGCCGTTCCGCATTATATTCCAGCCGACTACATTGAGGATACGCGGCTCAGGCTTGATTACTACCGCAAGTTTTCATATGTCGTCACAGAGGAAGAGGTGGCGGGACTTCTTGAGGAGATGGAGGGGATGTTCGGAGGGACAGGCGAGCAGACAAAAAACTTTGCCCGTATAATGCTTCTGAAAAACCTTGCCGGAAGGGCGAATATCGAAAAAATATTTATCTATTCCAACCGCATTAAAATGAAATTTACGAAAAACAGCCTTGTTTCGCCTCCTGTTCTTATGGACAGCGCTTCACAATGCGGCGGTATGCTTAAATTTGACGATGAATTTACCCTGTCGCTGCTTTTTGAAAAGGCAGAGAAAACGCTTCCGTCAGCCGCTGTGTTCCTCTCACTCATAGCTCCGGTACGGGAATAAAGACTATTGCAAATTGGTTAGCTATTAAGTAATCTGTTGCTATGAAGAGACTACCTTTCATTATCCTTATAATTGCCTCGCTGATTATTTTCGCAGGATGCGGAAAGAAAGAGAAAGAGAATGCGCGGGAACAGGACACAAAGACAGAGGACACTGAAGACCTTTCAAAACCCTTCGTAACAATCAATAAAGAGGTTTTTACCAAAGGGGATTTCAAAGATTTCATATCCTATACAAACGCCATGATGGATCCTGAAAACAGAGACAATAAGGCTGTGCTGGATTCTCTTAAAGAAGATTTCATACGCCACAGGCTTCTTTTGCAGCAGGCGAAGAAAGAGGGCGTAAAGATTGACGAAAAGAAATTCAAAGAGCTTCTTGATACTTTTAAAAAAGAACAGGGCGAACAGACCATAACAGAGATGCAGAAACAGTATGACCTTGATTTCGGCAAAATTGAGGAACTGCTGCGTCAGAGGGTTATCGTTACGGAACTGCTCAGCGACGAAACCGGCAATATAACCGTTTCCGACAGGGAACTGAAAGAATACTATGAAAAACGCAAAAGTGAACTTTCGGATGTCGCGCTTGCTCATATACTCCATATAGTTACCGCAGATGAGAAGAAAGCACGCGAAGCCCTCACTATGATGAATAAAGGTATAAGTTTTGCGGAGGTTGCGCAGAAATATTCCATCGCACCGGAAGCGGAACAGGGCGGCGATCTTGGGTATATTGACGTTTCTTCCTATCCGGATGTCTTTTCCGAGGCGCTTAAACTGAAACCGGGGCAGACCAGCGGCGTTCTTAAATCCGAGTTCGGATACCATATCTTCCGCCTGGTTGATATTAAAGGAAAGGTAAATTCGTTCGACTATTATAAGGCTCAGTTGAAAGACGAGCTTTACGGAATAAAACAGGAAAAAAAATTAAAGGACTATATCGATGGCTTATATGAAAAATCTGAAATTGTTTTTGCTGACGGCTCTTCTCTCGGTTCTGGCTTACAGTAGCGCAAGCGCGGAGGTCATAAACCGCGTCTTCGCAGTTGTCGGAGATAAGGCAATCACACAGTACGATGTTGAATCGCTGAACCCTCAGCGTCTTAAACTCATCTACACCAAGTTTAAAGGTGACGAGAGAAAGCAGCAGCTCAACGATTTCTACCGCGATAATCTGGAAAATCTCATCGATAACTACGTTGTTGAAATTGCCGCCGCAGAAGAGGGCGTTCGGGTTTCCGATGCGGAGGTTGAAGGCGCGCTTCAGGATATCATGCACAGAAACAACGTCAACAAAGAGCAACTGGAAGAACTTCTCGCTGCTCAGCACCAGACATATGAGCAGTATAAATGGAAAATCAAAGTGGATATCCTTACAACAAGACTGATGTCCTCTGTTTTCCGTCCGAAAGTTGTCGTTACTGATGATGATTTTAAGAACTATGTTGCAGAACACGAAAAAACTCTTGATCTGTCCGATATGTACGAGCTTCGCATGATGAAATTCACATCAAAGGAGAAGCTGGACGAGGCTATGAAGGATTATGAAGAACACAAGAGCTTCCGTGATACAGCTATGAAATATTCAGAGGACAAGCTGGCTGAAAACGGCGGCTATCTGGGCTGGGTTGAACTCGGTTTCCTTGACCCCAAGATACGCGGGCTTATCGGCGATATGAAACAGGGAATCACAAAACCCATAGAGGACGTGGACGGCTTCAGAGTTTTTTACGTTGAGGGATACAGAGACAAATCCGAAGTTGAAAGCGATAAAAAAGAGAACATCATCAAAGCAATGAAAGATAAGAAAGCTAAAGAGGCTTTCGAACAGTGGCTCGCTGATAAAAAAGACGAGATTTTCATACAGAGGAAATATGCGGGTTGATAAGTTTCTCAAGGTGATGATGCTTATAAAGCGCCGCTCTGTGGCAAACGAGATGGCGGACGAGGGGTTTGTTAAGCTCAACGGACGCATCGCAAAGCCCTCTGCTCAGCTTAAAACAGGCGATATTCTTGAAATTGACACATGGAACATGTATAAAAAGCTGGAAATAACCGCTCTGCCGGATAAGGGCAGTGTTCCAAAACAGGACGTTGATAAATATGTCCAAGTGATTGAGTATAAAGCGAAAGAAGATATCTGAGTTAAGCCCCGACATTTCGGGGCTTTCATTATTGTGAAAAAGCACCTACCTACCGTAAATGATTGTTTGAAGATTTTCTTATATGTGGTAATATTTTTTTCATCAATCATATAGGAGGAATTCAGGACAATGAAAAAATTTCTTATATCTGTCCTTGCCGCATCATGTATGACGACGGCGTTTGCCTATGATAAAGGCGAAATGTACATTGCACCTGCACTGGGGTATCACTTCTTTGATTCCGAGCACGATCTTGACGATGCGGCGGAACCTGCGTTCAGATTCGGAAAGTTTCTTTCCGAAAGATACGCACTCGAAGGGGAGTTTGCGTATGCTGATGCAGACAAAGACAACGGCGGAGAGGTCAGCGCGACCACACTCAGCCTTAACTCTCTTATCCACTTCAACCTTAACGGTGCTGTAAGACCTTACCTTCTGCTTGGCGTAGGCGGTATGTTCTATGACGACAACCACGCAGGCGTTATCGGCGGTGTCGGTGCGAAAGTTCCCTTTAACGACACAGTCGGTCTTGACCTTCGCGTTAAAGATATGTTCATGACAGACACACGCAATGATATCGTTCCCTCTGTCGCCCTTACAGTTGCTTTCGGCAAACCCGCACCCGTTGCTAAGGCTGCACCCGCTCCGGCACCTGTTAAAGAAGAGCCGGCACCTGCTCCCGCAGTTGTTGAAAAAGCACCCGCTCCCGCGGCTGTTGCAGTTGCTCCCGCTGACAGCGACAAAGACGGCGTTATCGATGACGCTGACAAATGCCCCGGAACACCCGCAGGCGCTCCTGTTGATTCTATGGGCTGCCCTCTTGATTCCGACGGCGACGGCGTTTACGACTATCTCGACAAATGCCCCGGTACCAAAAAAGGCTACAAAGTTAATGCTGAGGGATGCTTCATTGCTGCAACTCTGAATGTAAACTTCAAAACTAACAGCGCAGTTATCGCGGATGGATATGATCAGGAAATCAGCGATTTCGCAGCATTCCTGAAAGCTAACCCCTCTGTTAAAGTTGAAATTCAGGGTCACACCGACAGCGCAGGTTCAGACAAATACAATCAGAAACTCTCTCAGAAAAGAGCTGAGTCTATTGTAAGCGAACTTGTAAACAAATACGGCGTTGATTCTTCCACACTGACAGCAGTCGGCTACGGCGAATCTCAGCCTATCGCTCCCAACGACACTCCTGAAAACATGCTTAAAAACCGCAGAATAGAAACTGTAGTTAAATAAGCATAACAGACTTATAAAATTGGAAAGACCCCGTTTGCCTGAGCGCAGCGGGGTCTTTTTTTCATCAGATTATTTCTTATGATTAGTGACGCATATTGAAAAACGGGACTGCTTCCCCCTTTGGAGCTTGCAGAGACGGGGAGAAAACCGTCTTTGCTCCGCTGGTCAAAGGCAGTTGCAATATATCCCGTACCTTTAAATTCTGAAAACCGAAACGGCTCTTTTAAGTTCCGTTACAACGTTGTTAAGTTCTTCTGCGGAATGGTTTATCTCTTCGAGGTCTTCGGTGTTCTTGTGGGATATGCTGTTTATGTTGGCTACCTTGTCCGTTATCTCTCCGGTAGAGCTTGACTGCTGTTCAGCCGCCGCAGCTATCTGAGTTATCATGTCTGAGGTCACTGTGGTATGTTCTGTTATGGTGCTGATGCTGTAGCCTATCACAGAGGCTATCTCTTTCCCTTGTGCAGATTTCTTTGTTGTTTCAGAGAAATTCTCAACGATACCCTGCATCTCGCCGCGCAGAGAGGCTATCATGCTGTCGATCTCCTTGGTGGAGCTTTGAGTTTTTTCCGCCAGCTTGCGCACTTCGTCCGCAACAACGGCAAACCCGCGCCCGTGTTCTCCCGCTCTTGCCGCCTCGATGGCTGCATTAAGTGCCAATAGGTTTGTCTGGTCGGCTATATCGTTGATAACACTGCTTATGGAACCTATCGCCTCCGCAGATGCTCTCAGGTTTTCTATGAACTGTTTATTCTGTTCAACGCTTTTGGATATCTCTTCTATCTGCTGCACGGTGATATCAACAGATTTTTTGCTTTCGTTGGTGATGTTCAGTGTATCGGAGGATTTGTGAGAGGTTTCCACAGCGTTTTCCGCTATCTGTCCTATGCTCTGGTTAAGTTCGTTCAGCGACAGCATAAGCATTTCGACTTCGTTTCCCTGCGATGAAATACCACCGGATATGTCACTGACACTGGTTTTTAGTCTTTCACCGGATTTTGTTATTATATCCACCTGCGACAGGATGTCGGAAAGTGCCGCACGCGTGGTATCTATGAAAAGGTTGAAATGATCGGCTATACGTCCGAACTCGTCCGTAGACGCCACATCCACCTTTGTTCTGAGATCCAGTCCGCCGCTGGACATATTTTCCAGCCTGTCTATTATCTTCTGCGCATTTTTTATGATGGGGTTCAGCAGCAGGATGAAAATGCAGGTGGAGAGTACGAAAAGGATGCCTCCGCGCCACAGTGCGCCGAAAATAGCGGAGTTAACCTCTGTCTTCAGAGCTTCCATGGAGTAGTCAACGCAGATTACCGCCGGATTTCCTCCTATTGTGCCGAGAGGCAGAAATACCGAGCGGAAAGTCCCCCATTCGTCCGTGTATTCGTCAAACTGTATCTTTCCGGTGCTGACAGCTTCGGAAATCTTGGGGCTTGCGTCCGTATATTCGCTCATATAGGGGCTGTAGTCGCCGGAGGCATATTCCTCCGGTGTTCCCGAATCCGAAGTGAAATAGAATTTTCCATCCTTTTCAATAACAGAGTAAAGATATTTGACGCCTATCTCCTCTGCCGGTTTGCCGAGAGTGAAAATAAGCTGTTTATATTCTTCCTCCGTGGGCTGACGTTTTGCTGTCTGTTCATGATATTCTCTGAGATATGGTGAAAGAGAATACGCCGCAGATATCAACGTTGAGTCAATTTTCTGATAAACAGCGTCTTTTTTTATTGATGCAGCATAAAATACATATATCGCAATGATAATGATATTTACTGCGATAACAACGCCGATTAGCTTGGTCCTGATGTTCATAAAAAACCCCCTGAGAAAGCGAATAATTACTGACATAAGTTTATCATATTGTTGACAGTTGAAAAAGGATGAAAATGGTAATTTGAACACTAAAAAGGCGCTTTACAAAAAAAAGGAGCAGGGTTGCCTGCTCCTTTTCATAAGATACTTCTTGTTGTTATCAGTCGAGAGCGGGTTTCAGCGTTGCGTCGGTGGGAGCGGGAAGTATCGGGTAAACAACCTTGGGCTGTTTGCCTGTTGCGGATTTAAGGAACGCTTCAACTTTAGCCATGTCTT
This sequence comes from Seleniivibrio woodruffii, assembly GCF_029267515.1. Taxonomy (GTDB): domain Bacteria; phylum Chrysiogenota; class Deferribacteres; order Deferribacterales; family Geovibrionaceae; genus Seleniivibrio; species Seleniivibrio woodruffii_A. The sequence continues at coordinate 54,272 of NZ_JAJUIS010000005.1, read as the reverse complement.
CTTTAGACATTTTAGAGCCAAGCTGGGAAACGTTCATAACCTCGATAGCTTCCAGAAGGCTGTAAACCGCGCCGGAGTGGAAATAGGGAGCTGTCAGATCAATGTTTCTCAGAGAGGGTGATTTGAATGCAAATTCATCAGCCTCAGCGTGAGTAACCGCAACCCTTCCTTTGTCACCTTTCATGATGCTGTCTGAAGGTTTTTCAACAACGCCCATTGTGTAATAGTCGTCGCCGCCCATGTTAACACCTGAGTGGCAGCCTGCGCATCCGTTGTCCATGAAGAGTTTCAGACCTTCTTTTTCAACTTTTGTCAGAGCTTTTGCATCACCTTTCAGATATTTGTCAAATCTCGAATCGGGTGTGATAAGAGTTGCTTCAAAAACTTCTATAGCCTTAGCCATGTTGTCGAAAGTTACAGGATCCTTCTCGCCGGGGAAAGATTTTTTGAAAAGAGCAACGTATTCGGGCATACTGTTAAGAGTTTTAACAACGTTTGCGGGAGTGTTGTTCATTTCAACGCCGGCCTGAACGGGACCTTTAGCCTGTTCTGCAAGGTCTTTCGCACGTCCGTCCCAGAACTGTGCAACGTTGAAAACAGAGTTAAGCACTGTGGGAGCGTTTCTGGGACCCTGTTTCCAGCCGTGTCCGGTTGATGTAGGCTGGTAGTCCCCTCCGCCCATGCCAACGTTGTGGCAGGAGTTACAGCTTATGAAGCCGCTTTTTGAAAGTCTGGGATCAAAGAAAAGCATTTTACCGAGTTCAACTTTTTCCGGGGTTGCCGCGTTGCCTTTTATAGCAGGAGCCTTGGCAGGAATAGGTTTAAATGTGCCTTGTGCCTCTTTCATAAGTGCATCCGCTGCGTTCGCTGTTCCGAAGCTCAGAACGAGCGCGAAAAATGAAGCGAGAGTGAGTAAATCAGCCCATTTACCCATGGAAATAACTTTCATGTTCCACCTCTTAGATTAGTTGGTTTTTGCGATAAAAATTATCGTTAACAAATAATTCCACTTTATCTGGCTTTTGTCAAGCCGAATATTATTATCAAAAAATATAGTTTATAATTAACCGGATTTAAATATCTGATGTGATTTTATAAAACAGAGGCAGGGCCGTGTTAAAAAAAATTTACGGAAATGTTTGATGAGAAAGGATATGTGATTTGATATGTTTTTAAATAACGACCTGTTGTGTCCGGGAATAAAAAAGCGGCACCTGAGTGCCGCCCAGTTATTATTTAGATATAAGCATCTATAAGTTTTGAAATATCCTTCATCTCCACCGTACGGCTTATTTCAGGGTGGCGCGCCTCATAGGGTGCGCGTTCATACTGCGAATATACGCCGATGGACAGCTTTTCCTGATCGGCTGCCAGCGCCACAGCTTCGTCGTGGGAGGGCATTTTGTCCATCTTAACAACGCGCTCGTCGTAATATTCGTACTTGTACTGACCGCCGAACGTAACGCAGGGTTGGAAAACGTCGATGAGAGCGAATCCCTGATGGTTTATTCCCTGCATGATAAGGTCTGTAAGATGCTCGGACTCGCCGGAATAGCCCCTTGCAACGAAGGTTGCGCCAGCAGCCATAGCCATAATCAGCGGGTTTATGGTTGCGTCCACTACTCCGAAGGGGGTGGATTTTGTTATGGTGCCTTCCGGGGAGGTAGGAGCCGCCTGACCTGTGGTCAGTCCGTATACCTTGTTGTGGTGCACTATGTATGTGACGTTTATATTGCGTCTGATGGCGTGGATTAGATGCCCGACGCCCATACCGTATCCGTCGCCGTCGCCGCCGTTAACCAGAACGGTCATATCAGGGTTTGCCAGCTTGATACCAGTCGCGATGGGCATTGTTCTGCCGTGCAGCGTTTGCAGCGCATAGCTTCGGACGTAGTTTACCATTTTGCCTGAACAGCCGATTCCGGAGACCAGAGCCAGTTTATGCGGCTCTATCTCAAGGTTTGAGAGCGCTTTCTTAATGCTGTTCCAGATGGCGAAGTTGCCGCATCCTGGGCACCAGTTAGGAACTTTTCCGGTGTTATATTCAACGGGTTTCATTTGAGCGCCTCCCCGACGTATTCGATTACTTCTTCGGTGAAGAAAGGGCGTCCGTCGTATTTCAGAAAAGTCTTCTGAATGTATATGCCGGTATTCTCCGCGATAAGTGCGCGAAGCTGTGCTGTTCTGTTGTTTTCGAAAGCCACGAGGTTTCTGCCTTTGAAAAGCTCTGCCACTTTCTCCCACTCCAGCGGATGTACTGCCGGGAAATAGATGAAGTTAAACCTGTCGTCATATTTCATCGCCTCAAGCAGAACCTGTTTCATGGAACCGAAGCAGACGAAGGTCAGGGGTGCATCCTCTTTGCCTATGAGATACGGGTGGGGCATTTCAACCGCTACGAAAGGCTGCTTTTTAAAGCGTCTGTCAGTCTGATATACCCTGTTGTCGGCGGCATCCGTGACGAAACCTGTCTTGTCATGCTCGTTGCTGCCGGCGACGAAAAGACCGCCGGGTGTTCCGGGTATGCTCCTTGTGGGCACGCCGTTCTCCGTCTCTTCATATCGTTTGAAATGCTCGTATGGCTTTTCGGGATTTCCTTTGAAAATCAGTCCTCTGTCCATATTTCCGTAGTTCGTGTCCATGTCGTGCGCCATGAAGTGCGATTCGGAGAGGAATTTGTCCAGAAGTACGATGACGGGTATCTGATATTTTTCCGCGAGATTGAATGCGTCAATTGTGAATTTGTATGCCTCGTCGAGGTCCGCGGGGGAGTAGATGGCTCTCAGGAACTCACCCTGTGACGCATGGAGTGCGTATTGCAGGTCTGCCTGTTCCGTCCATGTGGGCATACCGGTTGCGGGTCCCGGACGCTGTGAAAGCGCCACAACCAGCGGTATCTCTGTGATAGCCGCCAGACCGAAGCCCTCGTTCATCAGTGCGAAACCGCCGCCTGACGTTCCCGTCATGGCTCTTGCGCCTGCGTGTGCCGCGCCGATAGCCATGAGGATGCCCGCGATTTCGTCCTCTGCGTGTTTAACCGTAACGTGGTAGTCCCGCGCCTCTTTTGCAAGATAGTGCAGAATAGATGATGCGGGGGTCATTGGATAGGTGCTGAAAAAGGACACTCCAGCGCGGATGGCGCCTATGGAAACGGCTTCGTTACCAGTCATTACGGGTGCCTTTTTGCAGGAGGCATTATCTGTCTTTTCCAGTTTTATCATAGGCTTACAGTGAGAAAAGCCTGCCTGCGCAGCGTCAACGTTGGGTTTTGATATCTTGCCGGGGTAGCTTGCCGCAACAACGGATGTCATAACCTCTTCCGGCAGACCGAGCGCCGCAACGGAAGCGCCCAGCGCTGCTGTGTTACGCATTATATCTTTGCCGCTGAGGTCTTCGACTATCTTTTTCAGCGGCACGTTGACCTTAATGCCTTTTATGCCGTCGGCTTTTTTCAGGTTGTCGAAATCGCCTATAACTACGGTGTCGTCGTCGAAGGTCTCCCTTTCGAAACATACGTCGTCAAGTGCGATGTAAAGGTCGATGCGTTTTTTCGGCGCGGTTACTGGTGTTTTACCGAAAACCATCTGATAGCTGTTGTATCCGCCGCGGATAAGCGAGGGGTATTCCAGATATCCGTGAATAAAATATCCGCAGTCTTTAAGTATTTTTGCGAATACGGGTCCGAGGGTGGTTATGCCGAATCCGGCCGGTCCGCCCACTTTCCAGACAAAAGTTTTTTCCATGTTCATTCCTCTGAACGGTACAGGTCGCCATCGCCGAAAACCAGCGCTTCAAACCTGAATATCGTTGTGTCTTTGTCTTTATAGGCATTCTGCGGCAGTCCCGCCTTAACGCAGGTTTGCTCCAGAAATGTTTCTCTGTCCCAGTAGTGTTCCTTTGCCACCTGCGGCAGAAGGACGCCTCTGCTGTAACCGTTGATTATGTAGATTCCGTCCCTGCCGACGGTGATGTCTTCCGCCGTGGCGGGAATCATTGGAGAGAGAACTGAAATTTCGATTTCGCACATGGCAAATTCGTCCCTTGAAACGGGACCGAAACGCGGATCTGCGAATGCTGCCTGACGTGCCATTTCTTTCACGTTATCTGCAATGGCGATGTCGTTGCGGAAATTGCCAATGCAGCCTCTGAGGCGCTTTCGCAGATGCAGAGTAACGAAACATCCGCTCTTAAAGTCCAGATCGGCGGGTGCGTCGCCGTTATCTGTGACGGAGCCGTAGAGCTTGTCCTTGATGCTGTTTCTCGCTGCTTTCAGGAGAAACAGTTTTCCTTCTCGGCTGATTTTAAAATCCATGTTTCACCGGAAAATAAAATATTGTTACCTTAATTAAAACGGCTTGGAAAAGATTTGTCAACTGCAAGAAACGATATTATCAGGCGAACATTACCGAACGCATGGATACGCTTGCATTCTGGAATATTTCACATGGAAAGCTGACCGTATCGTTCTTCTCTCTCAGCCCGCACGCCATCACGAAGGGGATGTAGTGGTCGCGGGTTGGAATTGCAAATTTGGCGCTTTCACCCAGCTTCATAGGGTCGCAAATCCTGTCGGCGTTAGCGCCCATAACTGCACCCTTTATCGCGCTGTCAAATTCCACGCCTCGGTAATTCGGTTCGGCATTTTCGTTGTTAAAGTCGGCGTTGCGCAGGTTGTGTACGATGTTTCCGCTGCCGATGAACAGAACACCGCTCTCCCGCAGCGGCTTCAGCTTTGCCGCCGTGTCGAATATTGTGCGGTAATCCGCTGTCATGTCACTGCTCATATAAAAAACGGGTATATCCGCTTCGGGGTACATGTGGTGAAGAACGCTCCATGCCGCATGGTCGTTTCCCCATGAACTGTCGCATTTTTCGCCTGTCAGCTCCGCCGCCTTTTTCGCATATGCTGGTGCTCCGGCAGGGTTATAGCTCACCCTGTAAAGCTCGTCGGGAAATCCGAAAAAGTCGTAGATCTGTTTTGCCCTGTCCCCGCAGTGGATTTTCAGTCCCTGCGTCTGCCAGTGGGCTGAAAAAACGCATATTGCCTTGGGTTTGGGAACGGTCTGCCCCAGCTTTTCAAGGCTAATTGTGAATTTATTCTTTTGTATGATGTTCATGGGTGAACCATGACCTATGAAAAGAACCGGAGTTTTCATTTTTTAAGCACCGCCACCAGCATAAAATCTTCTGCCATGTCAAATCCCGCGCCTTTGAATGTTCCCATGTATTCGATGAAACGGAACCCTGCCGCCATGCCGGCATCCAGAAGCTCACGCGGTGTAAGCGGATAAAGTGTGACAGTCGATGTTCTCGACTGTCTGCCGCCTTTCAGCACACCTTTGAAAGATATATGGTTTTTAATATATTCGTAATTCCTTCTGAAAACATAATGTTCAGTGCGTATTTCCGGGAGTGATGCAGGTTTGACAGTGAGTATCCTGTGATAGTTAAGGATCTGCACAACAGCAGTTCCCTGTGGTTTCAGAACGTCGTAAAACCCGCGGACAATGTTTTCCGCATGTGTGTAGTTGCGGCAGTGGGCAAGGGTGTTACCCATGCACGACACAACGTCGAAAACGGGTGAAAACGGCAGGTCGGTCATATCGCCCACAGCGGTATTCTCACGGAAATGCACCAGTTCCGGTACATATTCCAGTCCGTATGCCTTATAGCCGCTTCTGGTGTATCTTTTGACATATTGTCCGGTTGCGCTGCCCACATCGAGAATAAAACCTCCGGACGGCGCAAAACTCTTCACCAGTGAACCCGCATCGGCTGAATACGGGAAAATCTCATCGTAACCTTCCGACAGCATTCTGTAAAAATCCATGAATAAAAACCTCGGAAATAGTTTATAACAAAGTTATGGCACTATTTTCCGTCAGTTTCAATTGAGATGTGTCAAAAATTTAATTTCAGATGTCAATCATGGCGGAAAAGTTAATATCCACTGCAAAAACACCCTTTAAATCTCCGTTATCCCCCTTAACGGGTACGGAAACTGTGAAACAGAAGCTGCCTGATGCCGAAGAGCGATATATGTCGCTTGTATAAGTTTCCCCCGTGCGTGCCGGAACCCTGTACCAGTCGCGGGTTGACCAGTCGGAGCCGAGGGTTGTGCGGTCGTTGTCATGTTTGACGGATTTGTTCCACACGTTGGGAGAAACCTGTCTGCCGCGGCTGTCGGTAACATATGCCAGCTCTATGAAACTGTTGCGGGATATGAAACCGTTAAGGAACGATTCCAGAAAGCCGGAATCCATGGATTTAAGCTCCCTTGCGGCGGTTTCTGCCGTGTGCGCTGATCTTTCGTGAGCTTTGAGACGGAATCTGCCAACACCAAGAAGCAGTTCGTCGCAGCCTGAATTTATGGTGTGAACAATCTCCTCCAGTCTGCCCGCAAGGTCGGACTGCTCGTCCGCCTGAACAGCGATATGCTCAATGGAATCCGCTACACTGTGAACGGTTTCCTCCTGTTCTTTGCCGGAAAGGGCTATGGCTTTAAGTCTTTCGTCAAGCTGCTCTATGCTCATGGTGACGCTTTCCAGCAGCACCACCGCTTCGCTGCTTATCTCCGCGCTTTCGTCAACGGATTTCAGCACCTCGTTCACAGATCTGCCGGATGTCGTTATGCTGGATTTTATGCTGTTAAGGATTTTTTCCACACCGTTTGTCGCTTCCATGGATTGTTCCGCCAGCTTGCGCACCTCTGTGGCGACCACAGCGAAGCCTCTTCCCATTTCACCCGCCCTTGCTGCTTCGATGGAGGCGTTAAGGGAGAGCAGGTTTGTCTGGTCTGCTATTTTTTTAATCATCTCCATGATCGAACCGATGCTCTTGGAGTATTCCTCCATGGACTTCATCTGCGCCTGAAGCTCGTCCACCTTTTTTTTCACTTCCTGCATGGTGTCTGATGAGTTTTTGCTCTTTGTCATGGCCGCATCGGCGGACTTTATGATGCTTGCGGAAAACTCCGTTGCCTCCACGGTGCTGTTGGTGACACTTTCAACAGTTGCCGAGAGCTGCCTCGATGCCGCTGCTATCTGCATAACCTGTTCCGCCTGGGAAACAGAGCCGCTTTTAAGTGTTTTCGCCGCTGAATCCAGCACCGGTGCAGTTTTAGAAAGTTTTACGGATGCCGCAGAGATGTCGAACACTGACGATTGTATCTTTTCGAACAGCTTGTTCAGAAGACCGCCAGCTTCTGCGCACTGACCATTCTTAGAATCTTCAAATCTTGTGTTCAGATCGAGATTGCCTGAAATCATTTTTTCGAGCGATGATAATAATTTGTTAAATTTATTTACTGACGTTCCCCACATGTACGCCTCCTCATTCTGGTAGTTTTGCAATCGTTGTGCCAAAACAGGCGGGGAGTGTCATGTTTCTAACAATTTTCTGTATGCGCACATATACGGGCGTTTTAATCTTAAAAATAAAAGTTATTGTTTCATAATAATTAAATAGGTGTTCAAAAAATAAGCGGAGGGTGTTTATAATATGAACATTGATCATTTCCATTACGGATATCATTATCGGGAATAAATAATCTGTTCGACAAAAGTTAAAAAAGCACATGTCTATAATTTTTTTTAATGCAGATTTTCTCTGAATAAAACGTCTTTTCTCTCATACGCCTGCGGAAGATATTGAACATTCAGCCGTTTTAAGCTCATGTACATTCATAGTGAAAGCATTGGTCAATTTCATAAAGAGGTTATTAATTTAGAAAAAACTTTCGCTTGCAGAAATAGATACAGTCTTTATAATTCATATTGTAAAGCTATACAAGAATATCGGGGATACACCCGGCTATGAGGTTATGATGCACAGTCAAGCAATGTACTGCGTTGGAGACATTTTCAGGGTTTTTGACAGGGGACTGCAAAAAGAAAAGCTCGTTGTCCTTGCCAGATTCATCATTGAGAAGGAGCACTTCACTCTTCTGAGCCTTTCCACATTTGAGCGCTGGACAGACAGAGAGCTGGCTTATGTGAACCAGTTTGAAAAAACAAGACTTTCCAGAGAGGAGATACTCTACCTCTCCGGCGAGGATTCGCTGACATACGTCGGCAACATAAATATGATAGCTGCCGACCTTGCCGCCTTTATAAACGACAAGTTCACGATCACCAGAGCCGTCTGAAACTGATTTCACTGCCCGCCTGAGGGCATTGATATAACTTCTCTGCACCGCTCCGGATGATTCACTCCCGTCCGTGTTCCGGTGCAGAGCGGTTTTGTGCAGTGAAATGGTCTGCTATTTCTGAAGGGCATCCGAAAACGGTTTCAGCTCCTTCAAACTCCGACTTTTCACCGAATCCGTAAGATACCCCATATCCCTTTATCCCGTTCGCACGGGCACCGGATATGTCGTATATTCTGTCGCCTATCATAACCGTATGTGCAGAGTCAAGCCCCTCCGCCGAGATAAGATGCGCTATCAGTTCATTCTTCTCAACGTGGGTTCCGTCCAGACCGCTTCCGTATATCTTTCTGAAAAAGCCGCTCAGCCCGAAATGATCAACAATTTTTGCAGCAAATACTTCCGGTTTCGAAGTACAGACATAAAGCTCATACCCGCATGAGGATATACGCTCCAGCGCTTCGGTTATTCCTTCATACGGCTTGTTTTCAAACAGCCCAGCAGTTGAGAATCTTTCACGGTACAAGGCGACCGCAGCCAGTGCTTCGCCTTTGTCTGATGTGTTCAGAAGTTCCGCAAAACTCTGCCACAGAGGGGGACCGATGTATTTGATTAGCTGCTGTTTAGGCGGGCAGGGGACTTTCAGTTTTTCAAGCGCATAGGCTATGCAGCTTGTTATGCCCTCGGAAGGGTCGGTGAGGGTGCCGTCGAGATCAAATAGTATATTTTTTTTCATGAATCCTTTATACATGAGACCGCCGGATATTGGAACACGATAAAAATGAAACAAAGAAATGACTTGTTTTATTATTAGGCAGGTATATTATAGTTACAGGCGTAAGCCCTGAATTGAGCAGCAGGGTTTACGTTTTAATCTCACAGTCCCCTTATGTTGATGGCCGCCGGAGCAAGCGGCCATTCTCTTTATTCCGGCGTTTAGATGCGTCGCTCTGCTTCGTCAGTTCTCCCTCGAAACTTCTCGCATACTAATATGTATGTCCGCAGCCATCTTGGCCGTCTTCCTTGCATAGCTCGCATTCTCGCGAAGGCAAAAAGAAATATCCGTCTCTGCGAACCCATTCACTGGGTGAAGCAGTCTGTTTTTGAATGTCAGTCGAGAACTCTTATGATAATGGATTCTCTGCCGCCTTTGGCGTAATATATCTCGTCCGTAATACGGCGTGATATCTTGATGCCTTTGCCGTCGCTCTTTTCGCGGTCGTACATCCATGTTTTAAGAATATGCGGGTTAAAGCCTGTGCCCTCGTCCTCAATGCGTATCATGATTGCCTTTTTGTTCCAGAGTTTCTGGATGCCGATTGTGGTCTTTATCATTTTATCGGAATCGGCGGCGGCGATGAAGTCGTCGTAAACGCCCTGATTTATCATCATATATTTTTGTCTGTTGTCCAGTTCCAGAACGGAGTGTTCAAAGGAGTTCATGACCATTTCGGTAAATGCGAGAGTGAGCATATTCATCGTTTCAAAATCGCTCTGCATCTCTGTGAAACACTCTTCCGCCCATTCGATAGCTTTTCCCACGTTTTTCAGACAGGAACGAAATCTGAACTCCCGCGCATCCTCTATATTCTCGTCTATCTTGAGAATATGTATACAGGAGATATCGTCTTCCGGCGTTTCCATGAAGCTGCCGACGTATTTGTGGAAGTCGGTCTTCATGGCGCACACTTCGTATCCTTCCGTCACTTTGTCCACCATGGTTTCGCCCTCGTGGCTTTTACACTCGTAAAGTCCGTCGGTGATGGCCATTATACCCAGAACGTCCTTTATGTTGTATTCATCCGTGCGGAAGTCGGTCATATATTTCGTAAGCGGGGGGTTGTTGCATTTTATAGTTTCAACCTTGCCGTCTCTGTATTTCGCATAGACAGGTGGAGAGCTGAAACTTGCTATCTCCATCGTCTCCATAATAAAATTTATGCGCAGAAATGTGATGGAAAGTATCTCGTCGTCGAGAAGTATACCTCTGATATAGTTGTTGAATATCTGTACTGAGTTCTTCAGCGGACCTGTGATGACCTCCCGCTCCGTGTCTATGATGTGGTTCATATATGCGGAGGTCAGAATCGACGTTACCGATGCTGAGAGACCCTTTCCCATGGAATCCGCAAGGAAAATGAACAGCGAACCGTCGTCCAGTCTGCGTATGGAATATATATCGCCGCTGAGGATGTCCAGAGGTTTGTAAAAGATATTCAGATAAACGCTGTATTCGTCGCCGTAAGTGTTTTTCAGTCCGAATTTTTCAAGGAAAAGATCGTTCTGTATCAGACTCAGCTCTTTTTTAAAAGCGTTAAGCTCTTGCTGGGAATGGTATTTTTCCTGATATTTAAGAAGTTCGAGTTCCTGTTTTAGGTTCTTTTCCTGCAGTCTCTGGTTAACGAAGGACTGCATGGATTTTTCTATAGCCTGATTCAGTTTTTTTGTGTCTATAGGTTTGGAAAGAAACTGGGTTACGTTGTTGTTTATGGCTTCGACAAGGGCGTCTTTTTCCGTATAAGCCGTAACGAGGATAATCGGTACGTCCGGATTGGACTTGCGTATCTCTTTTATCATATCGATACCGTCCATGAAACCCATTCTGTTGTCGGTTATCACAAGATCAGGCTGGTATGCGAGGAACATTTCAAGTCCCTCTGTACCGTCGGAAGCCTTTAAGACGGATTTGAACTTTCGCGCAAGTTTTGCTCCGAGATATTCGAGAGCAAGGGGTTCATCGTCAACGCAGAGAACCACCAGTTCCCGCATAAGGTCGTTCATAATGTTTATTTCGTTCATAAATATCCGTCGGGCTGACAATTTTATTTTGATGAATTTCTGTCAGTTTCAGTTTATAATAACAAAGAGAAAAAATCAAAATAAAATGGTTCTCAGTTTTTCAGGGGCAGAGTATGCACATAGATTTTCCAAACAAAAACACAATGCTGCTGAGCGGCGAGGTCAAGACCATCGAGAACTACACCGATATTAAAAATGCTGTGCTTAGCTTCATCGCCACAGGCGAGAAGGTGCTTATTATAGAGATAACCGATTCCATGACAATCACGTCAGCCATAATCGGCTTTTTTACAAAGATAATCCACAGAGACGGCATAAACCTGTCGCTTCTGGTGCATGACAACAGGCTTTACAGTCTGCTTGAGGATCTGAACCTGATAAAACTGTTCAATGTGCGCAACACAGACGGTCTGTAAACCGGGGATTCTCATTTTGTTATTGTTATTGGCGCTGTTATAGGCTAAACCGGGGTGATATGAAAAGCAGGAACGTTATTATCGTGGAGGCGAAATCCGGCTCCACAGGAACACTTGAGAACGCCCTGAAAGGGCTTATGTACGCCGTTAAAACAGTTAATTTCAGAACGGACGATCTCAATGCCGCTGTGAAATCATACATGCCGGATATTCTCATTGTCGATATGACTGTTAATGCGGACAAGAATATAATCGCCAAAGCATCTCTGGTTCAGGCGGAGTTCGGTGTACCTGTTATCTATTACACCGAAGCGATAAACAGCCGCACGCTGTATCAGACCATGAAAACCAATCACTACGGCTATATATATGCCCCCATAGACGAATCCACTCTGCAGACCACCATAGAGCTTGCACTGCATAAGTTCAAGAATGACACCTCTGTTAAAGAGAGCGAGCTTAAATACCGGGAACTATTCAATAATATGTCCAGCGGCGTTGCAATTTACGATCTGATAGAGTTCGGCAGCAAATATATCTTCACTGATGTCAATAACACTGCCTGTACCCTTTTGAAAAGGGAGAGAACCGATCTCGTGTCAAGACCCATAACAGCAATCTACAAAAACGCCCTGAAATACGGCTTTCTTGAGTCGATAAATCAGGTGCAGCAGACCGGACAGCCCCTTAAAGCCGACAAAATGTTCTATGAAGACGATATGATCCGCGGCTGGTTCAACAGCTATCTGTACAGGCTTCCCTCCGGCAGCATCGTCCACATCTTCCACGACATAACGGAGAAGATGGAAGCTGAAAAACAGTTGATGGACAAGCAGAAAGAGCTTGAAACGGTTAACCTTGAGCTTGCGAAGGCAGTTGTTGAGGAAACGGACAAACGGAAGAAGAATGAGCAGATAATTTTCGAACAGTCACGCTTTCTCGCAATGGGACAGATGATAAGCGCCATTGCTCATCAATGGAGGCAGCCCCTTTCTGCTCTGGGTATAAATATCGAAGACCTTGAGGATGCGTACAACGCGGGCGAACTGGACGAGGCGTACATAAAGGATCTTACAAAAGATTCCATGGCGCTCATAAAGACCATTTCAAAGACAATGGATGATCTCAGCAGCTTTTTCCGTTCCGGTCAGGACGAAGAGAATTTTTCAATGTTCAGGATGCTTGCTGAGGTTATTTCACTGCAAAGCGCTCGGATGAAGAACAGCAATGTGGCAATAAATTTCTGTTGTTTCGCAGCGGAAAGAACTCTTCATGCGGACGAGACCAACATTCAGCAGGCTCTCGAAAATAACGATTTTATCCGCTTGAAAGGCGTTCCGGCGGAGTTTAAACAGGTTGTCATTAACATAATCAACAACGCGGTTGATGCTATTATAGAAAAGAACTCCAACGACGGCAGAATATCAATCAAGGTGGAAGAGGCGGGCGATACGCTGAATATCTATATAACCGACAACGGATGCGGAATAAACAGCGACATTGCGGAAAAGATGTTCGACCCTTATTTTACGACGAAAACAGGCGGATCCGGTATCGGTCTGTATATGTCGAAAGTTATCGTGGAACAACATATGAACGGCAGACTTACGGCCGCATCAATGCCTGTCGGCACCGTTATGACCGTAAGCCTGCCGTATCAGAAATCTTAGGCGGTGAGCTCTTCAAGAACCCTGAGTATCTCAGGCAGAAGCTGTTTCTTTCTGGAAAGCACGCCTGGCAGGAAAAATCTTTTTGCCGCCGTGGGCTTGTATGCGAGCAGTTTTTCCGCCGCCTCGTGACCGCTGGTCAGAAGCACGGATTCCTCTTTTATTATGTCCGTAACAAGGAGCATACACCAGTTAAGCCCCTTTTCATTTTTAACTTCGTCGATAACTTTGAAGAGAGCGTCCTGAGTGTCGCCAAGTTCTTCAAGGTTTACCACCTCCACCTGACCTATTCCAACGGACATTTCGTATTCGTTGAACACTTTGAAATCCGTTCCGAGGATATCTCTGGGTTCTCTGGATTTCAGACTGTCGGTGGATGAGAACATCTCCACTCCGTAGGACATGTATTCAAGCTCCGCCAGTTCCGCAAGCTCTCTGACAGCCTGTTCATCCTGCGGTGTTGTAGTTGGTGATTTCAGGATAACCGTATCCGAAAGTATACCGGAAAGCAGTATGGAAGCGGTGAGCCTGTCAGGTGCTTCGCCGTTGATTTTAAAGAGCTGATAGACCAGTGTGCAGGTGCTGCCCACCGGTTTTGCGAAAAAGTGAATGGGGGTTTTAGTTTTTATCGTACCGAGTCTGTGGTGGTCTATGATTTCAACTATGCGTGCCGATTCTGCTCCGTCAACAGCCTGCGAAAGCTCGTTGTGATCCATAAGGATAAGCTCTTTCTGGGCTTTTTTGATGATATCGGAGCGGGTGAGTATGCCTGTCAGTCTTCCGTCGTTTGTGACAGGAAGACCTTTGTGGTCAACGCTCATGAGGGTTGTGCTGGCCGCTTCCAGGTAATCTTCGGCGGAAAGTTCAGGTATGTCGGTGGTCATGAACGCCTTTGCCGGTATACTTAGCTGGAGGTTGCGGAGTGTTTCCGCTGTGTCCAGTTCTGAAACGTATACCCAGCCTTTGAAGTCAGTAAAATCGAAATCTATGTCCTGTTCTCCGCGCATCCCTGTGAGGACGATTGCGGGGAGCTGGTTTTCCACTGCATATTCAACTATGTCGCGGCGTTTGCCTACTATCAGAACGGTACGTTCCTTGTCAACGGATTCCATGCGCTCCACAAAGCGGTCATATGGCATTGCTCCCACCATAAAGCCTGCTGTGAACTCCTCTCTTTCGCCTCGGATGTGTGTGTAGCCTTTGACTGATTTTTCAAAATTCGAACCGCGGAAAAGGTATTCAGGGCGTTTTGACGGATCTTCCGGAGTGAAGAAATGCGCTATTTCGAGGATGCTTATCACTCCGCAGAGTTTTACCCCGCCTGTTGTCACAGGGGTAATGCGTATCTTGAGTTCCTCGATATTGCGCAGAACTCCCTTTATGGGGTCGTTTTCATCTATGGCTATGACCTTGTGGGTCATAACGTCTTTAACTTTCGGGTAGACGTCGCTGATGAATTTCGGCACGTCTGCGCCGAAACGTTCGAAGATGAACCTTGTCTGTTTGTTTATGTTGCCGCATCTGGCCGGAGTATATCTGTTGCCGTCGTTCATGCGGTTTTTAAGCTGTGCATAGGCGTATGCAGAGCAGACGGAGTCGCTGTCGGGGTTTTTGTGTCCTACGATGATTACTTCTGACATATTGACCTCATGGCGGATAGGATACCGGATTGGTGTGATTTTATAAGATGAACGGCGCAGGATGTCAAGGGGTCGGGTTCAACTAAATAGTATTTATCGCATGTTTCAGCAGCAGATTGATGCGGGTGTCAGCCTTTGTGTCCGAACCGAGATCAATGAAAGCTGTTTTTGTTTTTGATTTTTTCGCCTCTTTTTTCAAAAGCGCAAGGGTGTTGCTGAGGTCGTCGGATGTGTAGTCCCTTTTTCCTTCGGGCAGCCTGATTATGGCGGCGCTGACGGAGAGCAGCGGGAAGAGTTTTTCGATGCCGTCCCTGTCCTTCGCGCTGTAGCATTTTGCTTCAACCTCGTTGGGATCATAAAATGAAGCGGCTGTGTCTGTAAAGTCATAAATTACTTTGTTTATAACCGCCATGACGTTTATACCGCTTTCAGGGTTGCTGCTGCTGAACGAGACACCGCAGAAGAAATCGTCGCCCCCTATGTGTCCTATGAATGTGTTTGCCTCGGTTATCCTTTCGCGCATTATCTCCGTGAACATCATGATAGCGCGGTCGCCCTGGCGGAATCCGAAGCGGTCGTTGAACGGCTTGAAGTTGTCGAAGTCAAAATATATGAAGACGTAGGAACTGTCCTCGTCCTTGTATGCTTTGTTCAGATAGTTGTTGATAAGGCTGTTGCCGGGCAGTTTTGTGAGAGGGTTCATGTCGCGCGCAAAGGCAAGATTCTTTTCGTTAAGAGTGTTAAGCAGTGATTGAGCTGTCATAAAACCATGATATTTAAGGTCTTTTGTGATGATTATGCCTTCAGATTCGGGGTTAGCAACATATATCTCAAGCATCTGCTCAAGCGGAATGGTTATCTCTATTATTGGGCATTTCTTCATGAATTTTTTTATGGAGGGGGTGTGGCTGCGGTTAAAGAGCAGTTCTTTGCCGTATGGTTTGTAAAGGTATTGTTTAAGGTTGTTTTCGCTGATTATCCCCACCGGGATGTTGTTAGCGTCAACGACCGGTACGAAGCTGAGGTCGGGCTTTGCGCTTATCTTTTGCAGAAGCTCCTCAACGGAACCATTGACGTCTATGGGGTCTATGTAGACCATTTCGTTGCTGACAAGGTGCGCATCCTGAGTGTTCATCCGTCTGTTGTTTGCAAAAAGCGATTCGACGTGCCCGAAAACAGGCAGCATGTCTGATGTTTCCAGCGAGGGGCGGGCGACGAAATAGCCCTGTATCAGGTCAACGCCCATGTCGCGGCAGGAGAGAAACTCCCGCTCGGTCTCTATGCCTTCGGCTATGATGCTGATTCCGAAAAAGTGTGCAAGGTTTATTATATGTGTGCAGAACTTACGCTTGCGAACATCCTTGTGGATGTCGGAGACAAGGAAGCGGTCCAGCTTTATGTAGTCCGGCTCACTGAAATAGAACAGTTCAAAATTTGCGAATCCGGAACCGAAATCGTCTATGGCTATGCGGCAGCCGGAGGTCTTTGCACTGTTCAGCAGGCAGTTCATGTTCTTGTCGTTCATCTTGTGACGTTCGCTTATCTCGAAGCAGAAGACGCCGGGGTCAAGTCCTATGTCCTGCATTATGCGTCCGGACATTCCGGGCTGATAGTCGCACATGTCAGTGATGCGCACGTCGAAATTATAGAAGAGCTTTATCTTTTTGTGGTGTGGTATTTTGGTGAATTTTTCGACTGCCTTGCGCCTCAGTTCAAGATCCAGCGGGAGAAGTATTCCGTCTTCAAACGCCGCGTCGAAAAGGTCGAAGATACTGCTGAATCCGGCTTTGTCCCATCCTCGCAGAAGCGCCTCAACGGCAAAAAGCCGCCCGCTCAGCGGGTTTATTATGGGCTGAAAAGCATGTTCAAGATGAATAAGTCTTTTCTGCCATGCAAGGGGCAGTTCCATTGTTTTTAACATACCACTCTAAATAGTAGGTATATGTCATAAAATTGTCAGGCAATATTAAATAAATTATAAAAACAGATGTTTAAGCGTTTCCGCCCTGTAATTGAAAATGTCGTCCAGCTTCCGCGCGACGTACCGGCCCATAAGCGGCTGTGCTGCAGCAGAGAAAGGCAGGATATAGTGTACCGTATCCGTCATGAGCACTCCTCCGTCGGTCTCTTTGAAATGGTGCTCGTGGTGCCAGAGGGCATAAGGTCCCTTCCGCTGTTCGTCCACAAAGAAAAACGGCTCTTTAACATGGGTTATTTCAGTTACCCACCAAACCGGCAGTCCGGCGAAAGGGTGAACCTTATACTGTACCATCATCCCTTCATACATTCTGTCCGGAACTTCTGACATTACTCTGAAATCAAGCCACGGCGGGGTGATGTCCGCCAGATTCATCGGGGATGAGAAAAAATCCCATGCCATTTCAATGGATATGTTCAGTTTTTGCGTTCTTTGCAGTTTCTGTGCTTTCAATTTAATACCTTTTTTCCTTAAACTTATTTAATTTATTTGCGTCTGAGAATAATAAGAGTAAAATTATACATGGTTGATTAAAAAACAAGGAGACGAATGATGAACAGAGAGCAATTCAGAAGTCATTTTGAATTTGGCGGTCAGATTTACGCCTATTACGACCTGAAAAAAGTGCGCGACGCAGGAATTGCGGATATACAGAAACTGCCCTTTTCCATCAGAGTGTTGCTTGAAAACCTTGTGAGAAATTTCGACGGAAGGATTGTTAAGGAGGACGCCGTTAAGGAACTTGGAAAGTGGAAAAAGTCCTATGCGGTTCCTTATGAAATACCATATCACCCTGCAAGGGTTATTATGCAGGACTACACGGGCGTTCCCGGCGTTGTTGACCTTGCCGCGATGCGTGATGCTCTTGTTGAAAAGGGAAAAGACGCTTCTTTCATTAATCCCCTTGTGCCCGTTGACCTTATTGTTGACCACTCAGTTCAGGTGGACTATTACGGGACGCCTGATTCGCTGGATAAGAACGTTGTAAAAGAATATGAACGCAACGGCGAACGCTACGCATTCCTTAAATGGGCTCAGGCGAGCTTTAACAACATGCGCATAGTCCCCCCGAAATCCGGTATCTGCCATCAGGTTAACCTTGAATACCTCGGTCAGGTAGTTCTGAAAGGTGACGTACACGGCGAAAAAACAGCCTTCTGCGATACCCTCGTGGGTACGGACTCCCATACCACCATGATAAACGCCATCGGAGTTCTGGGCTGGGGTGTGGGCGGTATTGAGGCGGAAGCGGTTATGCTTGGTCAGCCGTACTATATGCCTATTCCTGAGGTTATCGGTCTGCGACTCACAGGCAAAATAGCCGAAGGCATCACAGGTACGGACGTGGTGCTCTCCATCACGGAGCTTCTGCGCAAGGCTAAGGTTGTTGAAAAATTCGTGGAAGTGTTCGGACCCGGACTGAAATCACTCACTCTGCCCGACAGAGCCACTATATCCAACATGTCCCCTGAGTTCGGTTCCACAATGGGCTTTTTTGCTGTTGACGACGAAACGCTGCGATATCTGCGCAATACGAACAGAAGCGACGTAGCGGACTTTGTTGAAAACTATACAAAAGCTAACCTGCTGTTCAACGACTATTCACAGGAGCCTGAATATACACAGGTGCTTGAACTTGACCTCTCCACAGTCAAAAAGTGCATAGCAGGTCCCAAAAAACCCCACCAGCACGTTCCGCTGGACTCTGTTAAGGCGACTGTTGCCAACGAGGTTGCGGCTCCCAGAACATTTGATGTTGAAATGGACGGCAAAAAATTCACTCTCAGAGAGAGCGATGTGGTCATAGCCGCCATCACCTCCTGCACAAACACATCAAACCCCTATGTAATGATTGGTGCCGGACTGGTTGCTAAAAAAGCGGTTGAGCTGGGTCTCACCGTTAAGCCTTATGTGAAGACCAGTCTTGCTCCCGGTTCTCAGGTTGTTACAGACTATCTGCGCGAGGCTGGTGTTGATGTGTATTTCAATCAGCTAGGCTTTAACCTTGCTGCATACGGCTGCACAACCTGTATCGGGAACGCGGGACCCCTGAAACCCGAACTTGAAAAAGTTATAAAAGAGAACAAGCTCAACGTTGCGTCGGTGCTTTCCGGCAACAGAAACTTTGAGGCGAGGATACACCCTCTCGTTCGTCAGAACTATCTTGCGTCGCCCATGCTCGTTGTAGTTTATGCACTTGCGGGCACGATGGACATTGACCTTTACAAAGATCCCATCGGTAAGTCAAAAGACGGTAAAGACGTTTATATGAAAGATGTTTTCCCGTCAAACGACGAAGTGTGGGCGCTGGTCAGCAAGTGTGTCAGCAACGATCAGTATAAAAGACGCTACAGCGAGATACTGGACGGCGACGAGAACTGGCGTGCTCTTCCCTCTGTCAAGGGCAGCATATACGATTGGGACTCAAAATCAACATACATCAGAAGACCACCGTTCTTCGAAAATTTCAGCCTGACACCAGTCGCACCATGCGACATCAAGGGTGCGAAACCCCTCTGTATGCTTGGCGACACCATAACAACCGACCACATATCACCCGCAGGAACAATTCCGGTTGACTACCCAGCAGGCAGATATCTGCAGGAGAACGGCGTTAAACCAGCAGATTTCAACTCATACGGTTCCCGACGCGGTAACCACGAGGTCATGATGCGCGGAACGCTGGCAAACGTGCGCATTGCGAACAAACTTGCGGAACCGAAAGAGGGCGGTCTCACACGGCATATGCCCGACGGCGAAGAGATGTATATCTATGACGCCGCAATGAAATATATTGCGGAGGGCGTTCCGACAATAATCCTCGGCGGAAAAGAATACGGTTCCGGCTCATCACGCGACTGGGCTGCCAAGGGTACCGTTCTTCTTGGGGTGAAAGCCGTTATTGCGGAGAGTTTCGAGCGTATCCACAGAAGCAACCTCGCTGGAATGGGTGTTCTGCCGCTGGTGTTTACAAACGGCGACGGCTGGAAAACACTCGGTCTGGACGGAACTGAAACCTTCGACATCACAGGTGTTGACAGGGTTACGCCAAGATGCACCATGAGCGTCACAGCGACGAAACCCGACGGCAAACAGATTAAATTCGACGCTATGTGCCGTCTGGATACGGAGATAGAGATAGAATACTTTAAGCATGGCGGCATATTGCCCTATGTTTTAAGGAATATGGCTAAGTAAGCGGGGCGGGGTTTTTACCCCGCCTTTTCTTTTTGGCGCTTATATGCGTCGCATTACGGCGTCAGCCACTCCTCGGGTCTGCTCACATACTTCGTATGTATGCTCGCAGCCTTCTCGGAGAGCCTTCCTTGTACTGCTCGCATCTAAGCGCCAACTGTCAATTGCAGTGTCGCATTACGGCGTCAGCCACTCCTCGGAACTGCTTTCCCTTTTTTCTGCTCCAGGAATCTCCATACCTTTTTTGTTTTATTTTGACCAAAAACGTCTATAATGAAACGGAATAATAGTTATTTAGGAGGTGCCTATGTTTCTGATACTGAAAACAGGCAGCACTATGAAAGACTTCTGCGTACACTACGGGGATTTTGAAGACTGGATGATAAGGTATATGGAGATAATGCGTCAATACGTTAAGATTGTTGATGTTCAGAAAGAACCTCTGCCTGATAATTATGATTTCGACGGGATACTTGTCTCCGGCGCACACGAAATGGTTACTGATGGTCATGAATGGAGCGAAAACACAGCAAAATGGCTGCGCGGCGCTGTGGAAAAAGAAGTGCCTACCATCGGCGTATGCTACGGGCATCAGCTTCTTGCCCACGCTATGGGCGGAGTTGTGGGCAACCATCCCAAAGGTCCCGAAATCGGAACAGTTGACATCTCGCTTACTGACGAGGCGAAAAAAGACCCGATATTCAAATCAATGCCGAAAACGTTCAGCGTACATGTTTCCCACACTCAATCTGTTCTTACCCTTCCGGAGGGTGCTGTTCTTCTGGCTGAAAATGATTACGAGCCGCACCACGCATACCGACTCGGCAAAAATGCGTGGGGAGTGCAGTTCCATCCTGAGTATGATACCATTATCAGCAGAGAGTATGTTTTGTCCCAGAAAGACAAGATAATTAATTTAGAGTCAACTTTGTGCTCAATCGGTGAAACTACTGCTGCAAATACAATTTTAAGTAAATTTGTTGAGTATTGTTCCGATTAATACTGTATAATTAAGTAAATAAATTTTATCGTTGACGAAAAGAAAAAAAGTCTCATATTCGTAAATATACAATATTGGTCTCATTATTATTGAGGTGTGTTATGTTAAATAACGTCAAATTATCCCGTAAGCTCACATTCGGATTCGGAATCGTCTTGTTATTCCTTATTGTGATGGGAGTCATCAGCTATTCCAAAATAACGGGTATAGCTTCGCAGTCCAGAAAAATGGACACAATTTCAAACGTGCAGAATGCAATTTACGAGGCACGTCTTGCCAGATATATGTATTCAAGCTCAGGCGACGAAGCATATGTTCGAAAAGCCGAAGACAGTCTGAGCCTTGCATATAAGCTGATTGAAGACGCTTATACTGATTTTCCTGAAATGAAGGACGATCAGAATATTCAGAGTATTCTGAAGGCTGTCGGTGAATACAAAGCAAATTTTGAAAAATTTGTTGAAGCGGAAAAAACCAAGAAACAGCTTCTGAATGAGATGACCGAAGAGGCTTCGAAAGCTATGGATGCTGCGACTGCTGCAGGTGCCGACAACGTATATAAAAATCTCCTTTTGCTGCGTATTGAAGTTCTCAGATTCATGAACAGCAGAAACTCCGGCACAGAAGAAGTCTCAAAACAGTTTGTAAAGACACGGGCATCATCTGGAGATATTGCCGCTGTGGCAGGGCTGATTGAAAAATATAAGCAGGCTTTCGACAAGTGGGCTGTTGCTGTCAGCGAACAGAACAATCTTCAAAACGAACTGGCGAAGAGTGCAAGTGGTGCGCAGGATCTTACAATCGTTGTTGTTAACCATGAAAAAGAAACGATGGATTCCAGCATAACAGTTGCTGTGGCTGTTATAATTATATTCTCAATGGTGTCGCTTGCTTTGGGCATACTGATATCAATACTGATAACACGCTCACTTGTTGTTCCCATGAGTAAGGCAATGGATTTCGCCAGCAACCTTTCAAAAGGCGACTTCTCCAAACCCCTTGAGATAAAGCAGACAGATGAGATAGGACATCTTGCAGCCGCTCTGGAAGACATGAGGCTGAGACTGAAAGAGATTATAGAAGGAATAATAATGTCAGCAGGCTCACTTGCATCCGGCAGCACAGAGCTTGCAAGTACCACAGAGGAGCTTGCAAGTACATTCTCCGAGCAGTCGCAGCAGGTTTCTTCAGTTGCGTCAGCCGTTGAAGAGATAAGCACCTCATCAGCCCTCGTTATGCAGTCTATACATGAAGTTTCAGATAAATCAGCTTCCGCGAAAAATCTTACTGCGGAAGGACAGAGACATATCGAATCTGCCAACGTCGTTATGGACGACATACGCAGAAACGTTACGGAGCTGAGCACGACAGTTGCCGGTCTTGCGAAATCATCCGAGGACATCGGCAGTATACTGCTGGTTATAAACGATATTGCCGATCAGACAAACCTTCTGGCGCTGAATGCAGCTATTGAAGCAGCAAGAGCAGGCGACCACGGACGCGGTTTCGCAGTTGTTGCCGACGAAGTACGCAAGCTGGCGGAACGCACCCAGCAGTCCACAGAGGAGATACGCAACATCATTTCCCAGTTCATTAAGGAAACCGCCAGAACCAATACTGAAATGATAGAGGCAGGCAAAAAGGTACAGAATGGTGCCGAAAAGCTCAATGCTGTCGATCAGATATTCGAAAAGATAGTGGATTCCGTAAATGAGATTTCGAACTCAAGCGCTATGATAACAACTGCGGTCAGCGAACAGTCGCAGGCTATAACCAATATAAACGATAACGCGCAGGTTATCTCCAGCGGACTTGAGCAGAGCACGGCAGCCATTACGCAGGTTTCCCATACCGTTGCCGACCTGCAGAAGCAGGCGGATGATCAGATGGACGGGACACGGGTATTCAAGATATAACAGATAAATAAAATGAGAACCACGATTCGCCCGCAGTGACAGTTGCATCCGTCATTGCGAGGAACAAAGTGACGCGGCAATCTCATCAATGTAAACTTTTGCAAACAAAAAAGGCGGTTCGCTTGAACCGCCTTTATTATTTAAAGTACCTGACTTAAAAACAGTTTCAGCCTGTCGCTCTTGGGGCTGTTGAACACCTCGGAGGGCGTTCCCTCCTCAACCTTCAGACCGTCGTCCATAAATATGACCTTGTCCGCCATTTCACGGGCGAAGCCCATTTCGTGAGTAACAACCACCATCGTCATACCCTCTTTTGCAAGGGTCTTCATAACGTCCAGAACCTCACCTATCATCTCCGGGTCAAGTGCCGATGTAGGTTCATCGAAAAGCATTACCTTTGGGCGCATTGCAAGTGCGCGCGCAATTGCCACCCTCTGCTGCTGTCCGCCTGAAAGCTGGCTGGGATAGCAGTCGCGTTTGTCGGATAGACCGACTTTTTTCAGAAGTTCGGTTGCTATGTTTTCAGCTTCTTCCTTTTTCAGCTTTTTAACCTTGATGGGGGCAAGGGTGATATTCTGCAGAACCGTTTTGTGGGGAAACAGGTTGAACGCCTGAAACACCATGCCCACGTTTTCGCGCAGATGGTTGATATTCGTTTTCGGATGGGTGAGCGACTGTCCGTCGATGGCTATTTCACCCTCCTGCACCTCTTCCAGAAGGTTCAGCGTGCGAAGCATCGTGGATTTGCCGGAACCGGATGGTCCGATGATAACAAGAACCTCGCTCTTTGCTACGTCCAGAGAAACACCTTTCAGCGCCTTCACTCCGTTGGGATATATTTTAACTACGTTTTCCGCTTTAATCATGTTACAGCCTCCTTACCTGTCCTGCGCAGCCATTCTCTTTTCCAGAAGCTGGACAAGGAACGACAGACCGGATGTCAGAATGAGATAGAGCGCAGCAACCGTGAACCAGACTTCGAACGGGCTGAATGTTGAGGCGACAACCTCTCTTCCTGCCTTCGTAAGGTCTGTGATAGATATAACGGAAACCAGCGATGAATCTTTGATAAGAGATATAAACTGACCTGCCATGGGGGGGAGGGTACGTTTGAACGCCTGCGGCAGGATAACCAGCGCCATTGCCTGTGTATAGCTCATACCAAGGCTTCGTGCCGCCTCCATCTGTCCTCGTGAGATGGACTGTATGCCCGCGCGGACGATTTCAGCAATGTATGCCCCCGTGAAAACCGACAGAGCGGCTATTCCCGCCGTAACCCTGTCAAGGTTAAGGATTGTTCCTATAAAGAAATAGAAGATAAAAATCTGCACCAGAAGAGGGGTGCCTCTGATGAGTTCAATGTATATGACGGAAAGTTTTTTAAAGAACGGATTGCCGGACACCCTTGCAAGACCTGTAAGGATACCGAGCAGTATTGCAAAAATTATTGAAAAGAACGAAATATAAAGAGTGGTAAACAGGCCCACCACAAGCGGGCCTGCTTCCGTTGTACTTGTTTCAGCAATGGTGCTTCCTTTCGTGACAGTGTCGCCGTTTTTAACGGTGATTCCTTCAAGGTTGTCAAAGCTGGCCGCGTCTCCCCTTCCGGAGGGTACGATGCTGAGTTTCGAACCTTCTATCGTCACAGTTCCGTCAACAGGTGCGGCAGTGGTCTGAGTTTCCGTATAGAAAATATACTTAGGAAGTCTCTCCCAACGCCAAGTATAATCGATTTTAACGGATGCTCCGTAAATTCCGAATCCGACAAGGAATAGGAAAACAGCAAGCAGTCCGTTCCAGATTAGGTTTTTAGTTTTCGCTGTCACTTGAAAGCACTCCTGAGTTTAAATTACTGGATATCAGCCAGCCAGTCTGTGGTGCCGAACCACTTGTCGTAAGCTGCCTGATATCTGCCATCGCCTTTGATCTGAGCAAGGTAATTGTTCAGGAAGTTAACAAAGTCGGGGTCGCCTTTGCGGACAGCCCAAGCCAGAGGCTCGAATGTGAAAGGCTGGTCAAGGAAAACGAGTTTGTCTTTGTTCTGAGCGAAGAAAATAGCGTTGTAGGGAAGGTCATAAACGAAAGCGTCTGCTTTGCCGTTAAGAACTTCCATGGCGCCTTCCTGCTCTGTTTCATAAAGTTTGATGTTCGCTTTGCCCATAAACTTTTTTGAAGCGTAGTCAGCAGTTACGCCGAGTTTTGTCGCAATGTTGTATTTGGGGTCGTCAAGGTCTTTGTAAGACTTAACTTTGCCTTCAAGGTCTTTTCTGATGAAGATTGTCTGTCCTACAACGATGTAGGGGTCGCAGAAGTTAACCTGAAGGTTTCTCTGGGGTGTGATTGTCATACCGGACATAATGATGTCGAATTTGTCTGTGAGCAGAGCGGGGATGATACCGTCCCATGCAGTGTTGACAAGTTCGAGCTTAACGCCCATGTCTTCAGCCATCATTTTTGCGATGTCAACGTCGAAACCTACGATGTCGCCGCTTTTGCTTTTCAGTTCGAAGGGCATGTAGCCTGCTTCAAGACCGACCCTGAGAACTTTGTTCTTCAGAATTTTGTTGAGAGTGGACTGCTCCCAGATACCTGACGATGCGCCGCCTTCAGCGGGAGCGGCAGTTGCTGCAGCGTCTTTCTTTTCGGAACCGCAACCGGCAACCAGCAGAGCCAGCATAAGCACGGCAGCGTAAAACACTGATACGATGAATTTCTTCATATATGCCTCCTTAGCAAGATTTACCTTCTTCAAGCACTTCTTTAATTATCATTTTCTTTTTATGAATGGGGCAGAGGGGGATTTCCTCTTTAGGGATGTAGACTATCTGGGTATGGTCGCAGAGTGGACACTTGACTTCCACGGTGGTAACCTTTTCTTTTTCCGCCATTCCTGCCTCCTTATTGTAGCTCTAAACTTCAATTATACAGAAAAAACCGCTAAAAAATAAAGCGAAAATGTTTAAAACTGACCTGTTCTGCTTATAAAAGCGCCAGAAGCCTTTCTGTGTCGGACTCGTCCGCTGTGTATGGGCAGACAAACCTGCAAAGGTTTTCCGTTTTGTCCCATACATAAAAAAGGTATTTTTCAGACAGTCTTTTTATCTGTTCATCTGAAAGATGTGCGAAAACCGCATTTCCGTCCACCGGATATTTAATTGTGATGCCTTTGTCTGTGAAGCCCTCTGCAAGTCTGCCGGCAACAGTGTTTGCACGGTGGGCGTTTTCAAGCCATATGCTCTCACGCAGGTATGGGATGAACTGCGCGGAGACGTAGCGCATTTTTGAAAAAAGCTGTCCGTACTGTTTCCTGACGTATTTTGCGCTTTCAGCGAGTTTTGGGTTCAGAAAAAGAACTGCTTCTCCCATCATCAGTCCGTTCTTTGTGCCGCCGAAGCTGACGATATCCGCCCCTTCGCAGACCTGATTAAGACTAAGTGACATTCCTGCCGCTGCGTTGGCGATTCTTGAACCGTCTATGTGTAGTATAAGGTTATTTTCCTTTGTGAAATCAGATAATGCTTTGAGCTCTTCTGTTGAGTATGCTGCGCCGGTTTCCGTGGTCTGGCTGATGGAAACGACCTTCGGCTGGCTCTGGTGTTCGAAACCGATGTGTGCCAGACAGGGTTTCAGCATCTCCGGCGTCAGCTTGCCGTCCGGTGTTTTTATGGGTACCAGCTTGCTTCCGGTGAACCGCTCTACTGCGCCGCATTCGTCGCAGGCGATATGTGCGGTTTCCGCGCAGAGAATGGACTGGTATGTCGAAAGAGCGCTCGCAAGAGAAATTACGTTTGCGCCTGTGCCTGTAAGCACGGGGAAATAGAGTGTATGTTCGCCGAACTCTCTTTTAAAGAGTTCGTCCGCTTCGTCTGTCCATTTGTCGCTGCCGTATGATTTTGCATATCCAATACCGGCTTCAGCCACTGCCTGCACAATTCTATGGTCGGCGGGCGCTGTGTTGTCGCTCAGAAATAAAATATCCATGTTTATAATGCCTGTGTTTTGTTTTAAAAGAGGTATAATAGCATTAACGGTTAATATTGGCAACGGATTAGTTTGGTCATAAAAAGACTATATTTGTCAGCATCTTGTGCTGTGCTGTTTTGGCTTTACAACTATATGAAAAACCTTTAAACTTGATTGTTTGAATTAATATTTCGGAGGGTTTTTATATGGAAGAAAGCAAGCTGAAAACCGTTATTATCGGTGTGCAGATGCTGTTCGTCGCTTTCGGAGCGCTGGTTCTTGTACCACTGCTGACAGGTATGGATCCGTCGCTTGCACTTTTCACGGCAGGCGCAGGAACACTGATTTATCAGGTTGTTACAAAACGGATGGTTCCCGTTTTTCTGGCAAGTTCTTTCGCGTTTATTGCTCCAATCCAGTTCGGTATCAAACAGTTCGGCATAGGCGCCACACTCGGCGGTCTTGCAAGCGCAGGACTTGTTTATATCATTTTTGCAATCATAGTTAAAGCGGGCGGGGTTGAGATAATCGACAGATACATTCCCGCCGTGGTTACAGGTCCCGTTATCATGGTTATAGGTCTTAACCTTGCTCCGGTTGCTGTAAACATGGCAAAGAGCTTCGACGGTTCAGGCAATTATGACGGGAAAGCTATGATAATCGCAATGATATCCCTTGCAACCGCAATCATAACGGTTATGTTTGGAAAAAAACTCCTCAGTCTTATTCCAATACTTATGGGTGTTATTGTCGGTTACATTGTTTCGCTTGCAGCCGGCGTTGTGAATTTTCAGCCCATAAAAGACGCTGCATGGTTTTCCATTCCGTGGGTTGAGGCTGTTAAACACGGCACATACGCGTTTCCCGTTTTCGATATCGCGGCAATACTTTATATTATGCCTGTAGCTATAGCCCCGGTTATTGAGCACGTTGGCGGTATCCTCGCCATTTCTAACGTTGCAGGGAAAAACTTCATAAAAGAACCCGGACTGCACAGAAGCCTTATCGGCGACGGTCTTGCAACCTCATTTGCCAGCCTTTGCGGCGGTCCTCCCAATACCACTTATGCCGAAGTTACGGGCGCAGTGGCTCTTACGAAAGCATACAGAGTGGTTTATATGACCATCGCCGCATGTACGGCCATTATCCTTGCGTTTGTGGGCAAGCTGGGCGCAGTGCTTAAAACCATCCCTGTTCCAGTTATGGGCGGTATCATGATACTCCTTTTCGGCATGATTGCCGCAATAGGTATCGGAACAATAGTCCGTGAACGCCTTGATATGTCCAAAGCACGCAACCTTATCATAGTTTCAGTCGTTCTTGTTGTCGGAATCGGAAACATGAGTATAACTTTCGGTTCCGTGACGCTTGGCGGCATCGGTCTTTCCGGTATCGTGGGCATTCTGCTCAATCTTGTAATTCCGAGGGATAAATAATGAACTACCCTAATTTTCAGGTTATCAGCCACCCGCTCATCGAGCATAAACTTACCTTCATACGCGATCTGACCACCCCAAAAAAAGGCTTTAAGGAGCTTGTGGATGAGGTTGCCATGCTTATGGCGTATGAGATAACAAAGGATTTTCCTCTGGAAGAGGTGGAAATCGAAACTCCAATATGCAAAACCAAAACCAAGATAGTTTCAGGCAAAAAGGTTGTTCTTGTGCCTATCCTGCGCGCAGGTCTCGGCATGGTTGACGGAATATTAAAGCTCATCCCTTCCGCACGGGTCGGGCATATCGGTCTTTACAGGGATCATGAAACGCTCCAGCCTGTTTCTTACTATTTCAAAATACCGCCCCAGAGCGAGGACAGAGATTTTATACTTATCGATCCGATGCTTGCCACAGGCGGTTCGGCTATTGCCGCCGTTACGAAGCTGAAAGAGGCGGGTGTTAAAAACATCAAGTTTATGTGCCTGATAGCAGCACCGGAAGGTGTTAAGGCGTTCTGTGAGGCGTATCCTGACGTTAAGGTGTTTGCCGCAGGGCTTGACGAGCGGCTCAATGAAAACGGATACATCGTACCCGGGCTTGGGGACGCTGGCGACAGGCTGTTCGGAACGAAATAACTTTATTGGCGGTTATATGCGTCGCATTACGGCGTCAGACCCTTTTCGGAACTGCTCACATACACCTTTAGTATGCTCGCAGCCCGCTCAAAAGGTCTTTCTTGTTCTGCTCGCATCTAACCGCCAAATTTTAATACATCGTCCCTGCGAGGGGCACTAGCCGAAGGCTGAATGAGTCCGCTTTTAATTAATTGTCGAATAAAGCCCGCGGCAGTCTCAATTCGCCACGGAACTTCTTCCGTCCTTGGAGAAATTCCGCCAACGCTCCGCTCGGCAGAAGCCTCACTCCGCTTACGCAAGCGGGTTTCATCCTGAAACCATTCTCGTACCTGAGAGGGCGTAGCCCGCGGCAGTCTCTCTTATAAACCTAAAAATCTTCCTTCGCTGTATATCAGCTTTCCGTCTGCATATGCCTTTCCGTCCTGCATGGACTTTATCATATCCCAGTGGATGCCGGATTTGTTCTTTCCGCCTGCTTCGGGATAGCTTGCGCCCACAGCCATGTGGATTGTGCGTCCTATCTTTTCGTCAAACAGAATGTTCTTCGTGGGTTTATCTATGTTGTCGTTAAGACCGAAAGCACATTCACCGATAAATCTTGAGCCTTCATCTGTCTCCAGAACGCTTTGCAGGAAGTCATTGCCCTTCTCGGCGGATGCCTCAACAATGCGTCCCTTCTCAATTTTAAGCAGGATACCGCCAGCTTCCACACCCATGTATGATGTGGGCAGGTCAAAGTAAATCTGACCGTTCACGCCGTCCTCAACGGGGCTTGTGAAAACCTCACCGTCGGGCATGTTGTGGTGACCGTTACAGTTTATCCATTTGCGTCCCTCGACGTTATATGTAAGGTCGGTCTTTTCGCCGACGATGCGCAGTTCTTTTGTGCCTGTGAGGATATCCACAACTTTTTTCTGGAACTCGTCCACCTTGCGCCATGCCGCAACTGGATCCGATTCGTTCAGCTTGCAAGCGTTGTAGACAAACTCAGTGTATTCGTCCAGCGACATTTCAGCGTCCTGCGCCATTGCCTGCGATGGGTAGGGGCAGAGCGACCAGCGGAATTCACCTTTCTGCTCACGTTCCATGAGAACGTCGCGTACCTGGCGCATTGTTTTGCTGGCAAGTGCTATCTTCGATTTATCCGCTCTTGTAAGCTGTTTTGTGTTGCTTGTGCTGTCGATGTAAACCTGCGCGGTGATATTGTGTGCGTCTGCCATGATGCTTGGAGCTATGAACTCAAGCTGTTTGTTGTTGGCATGGCTGTAAAATGCCGCCTGCTGCTCAGCAATCGCCATGCGCAGAACAGGGTGCGCGCCCATTTGTAACGCCTTCACCATAAGTGCTTTAACCAGAGGCTCCGATACCGTTTCGGCGCGGATAAGAAATATGTCATCCTCTTTCAGATTGAGGGAATATTCGCATATAAGGTCTGCCATCTTTTTTTCTAACTGCATATGATTCTCCGTAATAAGATTGATTAAGTATTTATATAATAATTTTTATCAGGTATGCAAGACAAGAAAAAGGCGGGTGCTGAACCCCGCCTCTTTGTTATAGTTTATAAACTTTGCATTGAGCCTGCATCGTGCAGGCTTGTTTTCACAGTCTACTTTTTCAGGTTATAGAACCCCTTGAGTCCCTTAAACGTAGCCTGCCACATATAACCAGCGAAAATTTCCCTTCCTGAGAAATTTTCGTCAACGGCTTGGGCAGGCAAAGCCCGCCCAGCCTCACATTTCACTTCGTTCCATGAGCCTGCATCGTGCAGGCTTGTTTTCGCAGTCTACTTCTTGAGGTTATAGAACCCTTTGAGTCCCTTAA
The DNA here is from genome assembly GCF_029267515.1 of Seleniivibrio woodruffii. Classification (GTDB taxonomy): domain Bacteria; phylum Chrysiogenota; class Deferribacteres; order Deferribacterales; family Geovibrionaceae; genus Seleniivibrio; species Seleniivibrio woodruffii_A. The sequence continues at coordinate 23,657 of NZ_JAJUIS010000005.1, read as the reverse complement.
ACGTAGCCTGTCACATATAACCAGCGAAAATTTCCCTTCCTGAGAAATTTTCGTCAACGGCTTGGGCAGGCAAAGCCCGCCCAGCCTCACATTTCACTTCGTTCCATGAGCCTGCATCGTGCAGGCTTGTTTTCACAGTCTACTTTTTCAGGTTATAGAACCCCTTGAGTCCCTTAAACGTAGCCTGCTCAAACAGTTCCTCTTCGATGCGGAGGAGCTGGTTGTATTTGGCGATTCTGTCTGTACGGCAGAGTGAGCCGGTTTTGATTTGTCCGGCGTTAACGGCAACCGCGAGGTCAGCAATTGTTGTGTCTTCGGATTCGCCTGAACGGTGAGAGATAACACATGTGTATCCTGCCTCACGCGCTGTCTGGATAGCGTCCAGAGTCTCTGTCAGTGTGCCTATCTGGTTCAGTTTGACGAGTATTGAGTTTGCGATGCCTTTTTCGATGCCCATTTTCAGCTTTTCAGTGTTTGTAACGAACAGGTCGTCGCCCACAAGCTGAATTTTCTTGCCCAGAGCTTCTGTCAGCAGTTTCCAGCCGTCCCAGTCGTTCTCGTCAAGACCGTCTTCAATGGAGATGATGGGGTATTTGTCCACAAGGTATGTATAATATGCAACCATTTCCGCAGCCGTTTTTTCGGGTTTAGCCTCGGCAGCAAGAACGTAGCATTTTTTCTCTTTGTTGTAAAATTCGCTGGAAGCCGCGTCCAGAGCGATGAAGATATCTTTTCCGGGTTCGTATCCGGCTTTTTTGATAGCGTCGATGATAACTTCGATAGCCTCTTCGTTTGAACCGAGGTTGGGAGCGAAACCGCCCTCGTCGCCCACTGCTGTATTAAGACCTTTGTCTTTCAGAACTTTCTTGAGAGTATGGAAAACTTCCGCACCCATGCGCAGAGCTTCTTTAAAGTTTTCAGCGCCGAGGGGCATTATCATGAACTCCTGAATGTCCACGTTGTTGTCTGCGTGGGAGCCGCCGTTGATGATGTTCATCATGGGGGCGGGGAGGGTGTTTGCAAATGTGCCGCCTATGTATTTGTAAAGGGGAAGACCGCAAGATTCGGCTGCTGCCTTTGCACATGCCAGCGATACGCCGAGGATGGCGTTTGCGCCGAGATTGCCTTTATTTTTTGTTCCGTCCAGCCCGATGAGTATCTCGTCGATCATCTTTTGTTCGGTAACGTCGATACCTTCAAGTTCGGGGGCGATTATCTCGTTTACGTTCTGAACCGCCTTTTGAACGCCTTTGCCCATATATCTGCTTTTGTCGCCGTCGCGAAGTTCCACCGCTTCGTATTCGCCTGTTGATGCTCCGGAGGGAACTATGGCACGTCCGAGAACGCCGCCGCTTGTTACAACGTCAACTTCGATAGTGGGATTTCCTCTGGAATCAAGCACTTCTCTGGCAAAAACATCAATGATATCGGTCATAAAAAGTCTCCTTAGAATGTATTTGATTTTTCTATAAGTTTATGGGGAATGAACTATGTGTCACCCTATGTTCAACCATAAATTATAGGCACAAAGTAAGAAAAATAACAACATCAAATCAGATTCGTCCTATAGTTTGCGTGTTTCTCCATGAAAAAACCGTTTATATGACCTTGACTTTGCATCGCGCTAAAACTATTATTTTTCAAAACTACGGAGCATCAGCCAATGTACGCTATTCCGAATCTTCTCTTTGCCGACAGGCAGGGCAATATATATGATCACCCGCATCTTAAAATGACTGTAAGGAGCGAGAACTATAATTTCGTTCCTTATGAGGTGGAGCTTATTGAGCTGCCGCCATGTTCAAGACTTTATTTTGTTCCGAACACCCATCCGGTAGCATATAACCCGCTGACAGCGGGCATGGAGACCTTCACAGGCGGCTATGCGGTGAGCGCGTTCCTCGATCCCGGATTTCTCCGACTGTTTCTGCCCGCATATGTAAAAAACACGGAAGAGGTGCTCCCTCTTTACGCATACACAGCCGTTGGCTGGCTGAACGACAAGTTCGTTGTTCCCGCCATAAAAGTTGACGACGACAGCAAATGGAACCCCGCAAACTTCGACTATACCGACGCTTTCAAACCCACCGTTGACAGGATGCTTGAAAAGTATCCGGACAACAGGCTTTACGGTCAGCTTTCCACCTGCGCGTTGGAATACCACTGCACGGCGGCGAAGAACGCCTTTATAGGCAGATGGGAATGCCCCCTGCCCACAGCGCCCACCTGCAACAGCAGGTGCATGGGCTGTATTTCAAAGCAGGATGACAAGCGTATAACCGCACCGCAGGACAGGATAAAATTCGTACCCACACCGGAGGAGATAGCTCAGGTAGCTCTTAACCACTATGAGGTGGCTGAGGAACCAATCGTCAGCTTCGGACAGGGTTGTGAGGGTGACCCAATAACCGTTGCGGACACCATCGCAAAGGCTATAAAAATCATCAAGGCGCAGGCACCGGAACTCACGGTGAATTTCAACTCGAACTGCTCCAGTCCTGAAAAAATGAAGATGATTTTCGACGCTGGTGTAGATAGTATTAGGGTCAGCCTTAATTCAGTGGTACAATCAACATATGACGCATATTACAATCCTGTGGGCTATACACTTGACGACGTTCTGAAAAGCATTGAACTTGCCAACAGATACAACGTGTATACCTCGCTGAACTTCCTCACTATGCCCGGTATAAACGACAGGGAGAGCGAGGCGAACACACTGATAGATTTTCTGGATGCGTACAGGATAGACCTTATCCAACTGCGCAACCTGAACATTGATCCGGATTTCCTTTTCGCCGGAATGAAATTCAAAAAAGAGGAGATTTTAGGACTTAAAAATCTTCTGAAACTGATAAAAAAGAAACATAAAAATATGAAATTCGGCTATTTCAACAGGACCCGCGAGAACTTTCAGAAGGACTTCGGGCTGCCGGATCTGAAAAGGAGGACTAAATGAAGAAGGTTTTAGTTATTGTATTTACACTTCTCTGCGCGACGGCATTTGCAGGTGATTTTAAGCTGATGCCAGGTCTTTCGCAGGATGATTTCAGCGACCTTATGAAAGATATCAGCCTTGCTGCAACACCAACGCCTAACAGCCCTGCGGAACCTCTCGGTAGTCTTGGCTTTGACATTGCACTCGAATCTCAGCTTACAAACATTGATGAAGACTCCGCTAAATGGAAGAACGCATGGGACAACGGCGACCCCGACAGCGCTATATGGGCGAACAGAGTACATATCCAAAAGGGGCTGCCATTTGGAGTTGACCTTGGCGCGAGCATCACGAAAGGCGCGAATATAGACTTCACTGCTGTAACCCTTGAAGCGAAGTACGCACTCCTTGAGGGTTCAGTCCTGACTCCCGCAGTCAGTGTTAAAGCCGCCTATACAAAAGTTCTCGATCTGGAAGATGTTGACCTCCAGTCCGGTCTTGTGGGAATATACATCAGCAAGGGCTTTCTCATCCTGACACCCTATGCCGGTGTTGAGGACGTTTATACAATGGCAAGCGAAGATTCCGACAACGTTGACCTTGACGACGAAAACGTTAATGCTGTCAGAGGTATGGTCGGTCTTCAGGTCTGCCCCTTCCCCTTCATTGTGCTTAACATTGAAGCCGCAAGAGGTGGTGATGTCAACCAATACGGGCTTAAAGCAGCCATCAGGTTCTAAATGAAAAATTACTTTTACGATTACATAGTTCTTGGCAGCGGCGTTGCCGGACTCCGTGCGGCGATTGAACTTGCCGAATACGGCAGCGTTGCAGTTGTTACAAAATGTTTTCTGGGGGAAAGCTCCTCCGAGTATGCACAGGGCGGCGTCGCAGTCGCCCTTTCCGATGACGACGATATTACTCTGCACATTGAAGATACTTTGCGTGCAGGAGATGGGCTTTGCGATCTTAAAGCCGTTTCGACGCTGGTTGAGGAAGGACCCAAATATATCAAACAGCTTATCTCTTGGGGTGCGAAGTTCGACATGCACGGAGGCGTTCTGGAATTCTCACGGGAGGCGGCGCACAGCGTCAACCGTATCATCCACGCTAAAGGCGACGCTACCGGACATGAGATTGTGCGCACTCTGAAAGAATATTCCAAAAATTTCAGCAATATAGAAAAAGTTGAATATACCTATGCCATTGATTTTATCAAAGATGCACCTGACAGCGTATGCGGTGTTTTTGCTCTGGACGAGAAAACGGGCGAGTTCAAATGCTACTACGCCAAGGCTGTCATAGTCGCCACAGGCGGCGCGGGCAGACTTTTCAGACGCACCACAAACCCCGCTGTCGTTACAGGCGACGGAATGGCCATGGCTTTCCGCGCGGGTGCTGATATGCGCGATATGGAATTTTATCAGTTCCACCCCACAGGACTCTCCGTTAAGGGCGCGCCTGCGTTCCTTTTAAGCGAGGCTATGAGAGGCGAGGGCGGCATTCTGCGCAACGTAAATATGGAGCGCTTTGCAACTAAGTATCACCCCGATGGCGAACTTGCGCCAAGAGATGTTGTCAGCCGCGCTATTTTCTTCGAGATGAAGCAGACAGATGCAGATCATGTCTTCCTCGATCTGACACATCTTGAAAAAGACTTTGTGCGCAACAGATTCCCGAAAATTTACACTACATGTCTGGAATATAACATAGACATCACGGTTAATCCCATACCCGTAAGCCCCGCCGCCCACTATTATATGGGCGGAATATACACCGACGAGTTCGGACGCAGCAGTCTTAAAGGACTTTATGCGTGCGGCGAAGCGGCTTGCAACGGCGTTCACGGCGCAAACAGACTCGCCAGCAACTCCCTTCTCGAAGGCGTGGTATACGGCGGAAGAAGCGCAGACGCGGCCGCTGCTGACAACAAAGACCGGGTTGTTAAAGCCGTGGATATGCCTCAGTTTGAAACCGTCAGCGAAGAGCAGGGCGAAGGCATGGTTGGCGAGATTCAGGAGAGTATGTGGGATGGCGTGAGCGTTTCACGCAATGCCGCAGGGCTTGCCATTGCGAAAGAATATCTGAGCGGGCACCTTACCAAATACAAAAACTATGTACCCAGAGACAGAACCACAGCCGAGATACGCAATATGCTGACAGTCGGTCTGCTCATGGCGACCGCTGCAGACGAACGCAAAGGCAGCAGAGGTGGACACTACAGAGACGACTATCCCGACAGGATATCCGACAACTGGCACATCTATTTCCATAATGCCGAATTTAATCCCGTTAAAAAGTAAGAACAAACCATTAATTACAGCGGATGGCTCTATATCCCTCTATAGTATGGACTATAACGAGGGGTATAGAGCCAAAAGCGTGGGCGCGTTCACCGAAAGCCTGCACAAATTCTATACCGCCAGCGGCATAGAGCAGCTTCTGCAGGTGCAGGACGTGCGCCTTTTGGATATTTGCCTCGGAGGCGGCAGCAACCTTGCCGTTACCCTTGACCGCCTTCTGTCCGTTGAACACCGCCACAGACTCCATATCGTCACTGTGGAGCGACAATCATCGCTCTTTGATACAATCAGACAGAACAGATTTATGTGGCCGTACAGAGGCTATGAGCTTCTGAGAAGGCTTATCAGTGATGGGCAGGCGGAGAATGTGCGGCTTGATATCGCCATCGGCGACGCGCGGAATATAATACGCGACATGCCGCTGAAATTTGACGTGGTTTACTTTGACCCGTTCGGCAAACGGAAAAATCCTGAAATGTGGACGGAGGCTGTTTTCAGAGACGTTTATCGGCTTTGCACGGACATTGGCAGGGCGGCTACCTACTCTTCCGGCAGGGAGATAAGGGAGGACTTTGTGCGTGCGGGTTTCCGGTATACGGTGACGCCTAAGCCGGAGGGCGCTTTTCAGGAGGGTACGGTTTTTTATAAGGTCTGACCGTGCTTTATGTTCTGACAAAAATAAAGAAAATTTGAAATAAGATGTTGACAACAGGTTTGTGATAAGTTATAAAAGCTACCTCACGCGGGTATAGCTCAGTTGGTAGAGCGCGACCTTGCCAAGGTTGAGGTCACCGGTTCGAGTCCGGCTACCCGCTTTTTCATAAGAGACCGGTTCGATTTACCGGTCTTTTTTTTCCTTTTAAGGCGACGTGGCCGAGTGGTTAGGCATCGGACTGCAAATCCGCGTACCCCAGTTCGATTCTGGGCGTCGCCTTTCATAAACATCAATAAGTTACAAGACTTAGAAGATCTCTATTTCAACTTTTCTAACCTTTTTTCTAACCAGTATTCAATTAAACTATGCAAGCTTCGGAAAACTCTTTCATCATCATTTCAATGTCACACATTTTTGAATGCCTAATTTCTAAGAAAGGATCTGTGAGTCCATACGGCGATAAAATATAATCATCACCAAGAATACAATCAGGAAGGATCACATCAAACGAGTGATATTCTGCACTACCAAATAAACCAAGAATTTCAAAATTATTTATGCTTATGTTCTCTATATGACCATTATAATATTTCATTGTAGGAGAACTATAGACTGTCTTAATTTCATGAAGAACAACATCATACATCTCAGTCAGACTTATATTTGATTGTTGAAAGTAATCTGAAACTAAATCTACAATATCTTTATAAGTCACTCTTTTTTCAGCTTTTGATGCTATAACCCTCACTAAAAAATTAAATAGTGCCCCTCTATCCTTATATGTAAATGCTTTTTTATAATGTTCTCTATATACTTGTGCAACATCGGTAACGTTGAGTTTATCAAAAAAGTCATTAGGAAAATTTAATACAAATCGTCCTAAGACAGCACATATTTTATAAGTTTCGAATGCATCCGTTAAATTAAAATAATTGGCCGTATAATGTGCAGACACACTATATGTCGTTAATTCTGGTGATAATAATATTTTTTCTATCTCTTTTTTATATAGCTTTGCTTCAATAAGTTGTTCATCTGGAGTCAAAAGAGATTTAAGTTTTAACTCTGTAAAAGAGATTTCTTGAGCAACTGCAGACATCTCCAATATAGATGCAAGAGAAAAAGGTTGTCTTGCAATATTTCCAGCTGTGTTATTAAAATTTATAAAAAAAATAGGATGCTCTGATATTTGACCATGCACATCATAAAGCCGACCAACTGTCTCTTTCATTCCCCAGACATTATCTTTAATACTTTTTTGCTGGACTGTTGAATAATACTTAGGAAAATGTATCAGCTCAATTTTGTTTATAAATTTCTTTATATCATGAAACTCTTTTTCTTTCAAAAGTCCTTTTTGTATTCTCAAAAGGTTTTCACTCATACTATATATTTCTCCCAAAAGTCTAACTCCCCAATAAGTTGAAGTATGGTCAAGCCAATGTGATGCTTCATGATAGTAAAGAGTATAAATATTTTTTTCCGCTTCAAATTTATTATAATTATTTGCTGCATTATTTAGAAGTATCACATCTTTTTGTTCTATGGAATTAAGCATGATTGTTTGAGAATAGAAATTATAGTATGCCAATGCTTTAGTGTTTGGAAATATCATCTTATTTGGTTTAAACAACTTATTATCATAACCTACTTTACCTGAAATTTTGTTACCTATATAATGTTTTGACATGGTCGCTCCTTTTACTCCATCATCCTTATCACGAACTTATAATATTATACACATAAATCAAATATGCGTCATTTTTTTAGTTTGATTAATTATGCCATTGGATATAAAAAGTACATTATGACAGAAAACATCAACATCGAATATAAAGCCAGCTGGGATGATAAATACCTGAAGCAACTGTGTAGTTTTGCCAATGCTCAAGGCGGCACTATGTTCATAGGTATTAATGACGACGGCGACATCATCGGTGTCGATAATTATGCAAAGCTGATGGAAGACCTGCCAAACAAGATTCAAAGCAAGCTCGGCATATTTGCGGAAGTTGAATTGCTTGAATCTGATAACAAGCATTATATAAAAATACTGGTTTCTCCGTCCAACATGGCGATCTCTCTTAGCGGTCAGTATTACCAAAGAACAGGTAGTACCACAAAAGAGCTTACAGGCAATTCCTTGACTGAATTCCTTCTTAAGAAATCAGGCATTACATGGGGAGATGTTATCGAAGAGAACGCCACATTCGATGACATCGATAATGAAAGCGTTGCTTTGTATCTCAAAGATGCAGAACGTTCAAAAAGAATTCCCGATGCTGGCAAGCTCACAACTGAAGAGCTTTTTTCACAACTGAATCTGCTTAAAGACGGCAAATTGAAGCGAGCCGCAATTATGCTTTTTGGCAAGAATCCTGAAAGTTTTTATACGCATTCCCATGTCAAAATCGGGCGTTTTGTTGGTAATGAAGTATCCCCAAGATTCCATGAAATCATCGAAGGTAACATTATTACTCTTCAACAAAAAGTGTTTGAGATTATAGAGACCAAATTCATTGTAAAAAATATATCCTATGAAGGAGTACACCGCATCGAAACCCCTGAATTCCCCTTCCCTGCTCTTCGTGAAGCAATTCTAAACGCTTTGATACACAGAGACTACATGGGCAACATGACACAAATTCGTATTTATGACGATAAATTACAAATTTGGAATGACGGCAAACTTGTTGAAGGACTCACTATAGAATCACTCAAACTGAGCCACCCTTCCAGACCAAGAAACAGGCTGATAGCCGATGCTTGCCTTAAGGCTGGCTATATCGAAGCATGGGGAACAGGGATCCCCAGAATCATTGATGCATGTAAAGAAGCTGGTTTGCCTGAACCGGAAATTATTGAGGCTTTCGGCGGCTTTCAGATAACTATATTCAAAGATCAACTTAACGAGCAGTCACTAAAAGACAAAGGATTAAATCAAAGACAAATCACAGCTATGCTGTATCTAAAAACTAATGGGCAATTAACCAACTCTGTTTATCGCTCATTACATGAAGTATCCCCCAGCACAGCACTAAGAGACTTGGAAGAGCTTGTGAATAAAGGCTTTATCACTAGAAGTGGAGACAAAAAGAACTCCATATACAGGCTCATTTAGTCATTTTTGACGGATAGGTGACGGATATGATGGATAAATGACGGATAAATATGCGTGATTTTAGCGGAGTGTGCTACTTAATATGAAAATCCGACTCCGACCCTATCAATATGCTCTTTCAAATCCTGATTCTGGATGCGGTCGTAGACCACCAAATCAACGGTATATGGCAGGTAGAGTTCGTCCAATGATTCTTCTATGCGGTGCAGAAGCGACAGTTCGATGTCTCCGAAGAGGCAGATGTCGATATCGGAACCGTCTCTGTAGTTACCTTTTGCCCGTGAACCGAACACCACAGCTTTTTTTATCTGCGGATACTGCGCAAAAACATCATTAATTGCTTTGATGGTTTCTTCTTTCAGTCCGAAACGCATTATTGTCCGTTCTCTTCTTTTTCAAGTTCGGAAAATCGCGTCAGCATCTTTTCAAATGCTTCTGCGTATGAGGATATAATTTCTTTGACGATTTCGTCTGCTGTGGCTTCGTCATAGGTATGTGCTGTGAGGTTGCGGCTTTTAATCATATTCATCCAGACTTCACCATCTTCGATAAGCTCAAGTTTAAACGCCTCTCTGGTAGCATCTTTAGAGCCGAAAATAGATGTTGTCCCTCTGCTGACGAGAAAATCTTTTATCGTTTTCCATGCGAGTTCATGTGTGAATTCAAACGCCTGAATCATCCCTTGTTTTTCAAGTCGGGAGAGTTCTCTCTGCTCGGAGAGGGCGACAGCATCGCTGAGCTGTTCCATAGCTTTTTTAAAGTTTGAAAAACGTTGAATCCATCTGATATCGTTAGTCATAATATGAACTCCTTATCCACTATACAGTAAATAAGGAGTTTTTTAAAGTCAGCTTTTCAGCGCTCAAGCGTAACGACACCATCTGAGAAGTGAATATATTCCGGTATAAAGGTAACGGGTTTATCCGGTGTTTCAGGTATAAGTCCCTGTTCCTCAAGTGCGTTCCTTACTTTGGCTGCGTTTGCGTAAAGCATATCATTTTTTGCTTCCATAGACCTCTTTTATTACATAGCGAGTTTAGTGAGTAAAATATCTTGAGTGCCGTTTCCCGTCGCTCTGATATTTTCCGAAAAGAGAAATGTTGAAGTACCGTTCAATGCATCCTTGTTGGGGTCAGATATTACTGTTAAACTTCCGCTACCGTCTTTCATGTTTATTATTGTTTCGTTCATTCCTGTTTCTTCATTAAATGAATTTGTGATTTCGACATCATCCCTGGACATACTTCTCATATCCATGACGAAGTTCTGACTTCCGGCATTCAATATGTCGTGTCCATCGCCTTTTGCATAACGTACCATGTTTGATGTTTGTATTTCGGAACCGTTTCTTAAAGCTGATACAAGTGTTATATAATCATTTCCTGTGCCGCCTGTGATCATGCCGGAACCGATAATAGTGTCGTCGCCTGCTCCGCCGTCAATTGACGTATTAGATCCGCTCAAAGACAGATAGTCGTTGCCAGCCCCTCCATAAATACTTGTGTTTGCAGCATTTTCAATTATGACCGTATCGTCTCCCTCATCTGCTTTAACCGAAGTCTCCGATACATTTGTGAGATGAACGGTGTCGTCCCCGGAGCCGACTTCAAAAGTGGAGCTATTTGTATTTATGGCATTTATGATATCGTTTCCGTCACCGCTTCTGAGAATTGAATAGCTTGTATCTGAAAGTGTATATGTATCAACATCATTACCGCCTTTAAATACAGTGCTTTTGGTATTTGAAATATTGTATGTGTTGTTTCCGTTACCGCCGTCTATAACACTCCCATATACTTTTGAAAGATTATAAATATCGACATCTTCTCCGCCTTTAAATGATGAGTATTCAAAGTTTGATCCGGTGTAAGTGTTCTCACCGTTTCCACCTTTTACGACAACACTGTCCAGTTTTGATAATGCGAATGTGTCGCTGCCATTTCCACCGATAAAAACTGAAGACTCCATATTGGATGCGGTGTATGTGTTATCGCCTTCTCCTCCATTTACTGATGAACTTCTCAGGTTTTTAAGGGAAAAGGTATCGTTATCATTTCCGCCTAAAAAAACAGAAGATTGTGTATTTGATGAAGAAAAATTATTTTCTCCATCTCCGCCTCTGACAACAGAGCTGTGTCCTGATGAAATGTTAAAAGTGTCGTTTCCGTCTCCGCCTCTTAGGCTGGAACTGTGTATGTCGGATGCATTGAAAACATTATCACCGTCCCCTCCGTTAATGACTGAACTGTGAACGTTGGAGAGATTGAAGGTATCATCACCTTTACCGCTTTTAATCGATGAGTTTTTTATATCTGATACGTTAAACGTATTGTCCCCGTCGCCGCCGTCAACAATTACTGTGTTGTAATCAGCCCTCATCTTCTGGATGGCGGTTATCTCCACCTTATCCACCATCTGGCGGACAGAGCGCATCATATCGGTTTCAAGCCCCACAGACTGCACCAGGTTGGCAGATATCTTTCTGCTGTTTGTCAGTTGGATTTCCGGCTGATTCACATGATTGAATATTTCGGAACCGGATATTTTCATATGAAGCCTCAATATGAAGAAATTATGAAGACATATTGGTCATATCGAACGGATGTTTATTTCCTTTAGATAAATCCATAAACGGATTGCAATCTGAAACTGATTTGACATTTGTCCAAAAATGTGAAGATAATATGGACAAGGTATGCAGGGGGTGCAAGATGAAAAAGTATGTGATACTGCTGATAGTTTGTTTGATGGCTGTTCTCTATGGTTGCGGATCCGGCGGTGGTTCCGGTGATGCTGTTGAGCAGGATGCAAACATGACAGCAATCGATTTCGACAACGATGCCACGCTTAAAGGTACTTATAAGATTGTATATGCCAGCGTGACCTGTACTAACGGTGTTGATGTTAAGTCCACGGACGTTCTTACCACCGAGTTCACATCATATTACGCTTACGACGGTAATTACAGCTATTACGACCTCTATTTTGAGTATGGCGGTCAGGTTGTTCTGGACGAGGGAGAAATGGTTGCTGAAACTGTTGAAACGGATGTTTATGCAACGACCGTAACACAGATTGACCCGTATAATTTCAGGGTAAACTACAGCAATGTTCCCGCCGGATCAGGTGTAACGTGTTCCGAGCGGTTTGACTTCATGAAGATAAGTGATTCTCTGAAATCGCAGTATTTCAGAGTTCTAAACGGTTCTGCCGTTGTTGATATGAGGAGAAAGGCAAAGACGGGCTTTTCCCTTTATAAGCCGACATTTAAGAATCTTATCAAATAACTTAAAAATGTTGTTGACACACGGGGCAGATTCTAATATAAAAATACCTCGCCCGCGGGTATAGCTCAGTTGGTAGAGCGCGACCTTGCCAAGGTTGAGGTCACCGGTTCGAGTCCGGCTACCCGCTCTTTTCGAAAAACCTGTCTTTAAGACAGGTTTTTTTTTGCCTCTTTCTGGCAGTCGAATGCATCGGCTATCGCCTTAATAACGTTCTGGTGGATGGGTCTGTCCCTTTCTTTCATACGCCTATGGTTTAAAACCAGCCTTTTTATCTGTTCGTTAAAATCAGAGTCCTCTTCCGCCTGAATACTGGGGAAGAATGCAATAATAGTACAATCAAGCGCATGTGCGATACGCTCAAGACTGATAATAGTAAGGTTGCTCTTTCCGCATTCAATTTCGGAGATGGTGGTCGTGTGCAGGTCTGCCATTTCTGCAAGTTTTTCCTGTGAATACCCTTTTTGTTTTCTGAGCATTCTGACGGTCTCCCCGATTGAAATTAAAAGAGTTGAGTTTTGTATATTTTGTTTGCTCATGACACTATGTATAAGCGTTATCTGGGATATATCCAATAGGATAAAATGAGTCATATTTGGTTTGACATAGGGTTTAACCTATGATAATAACTTAAATATGCAAATTAATTGTCTATACGTTTATGGTCAACGTATGTCCTTTTTTTGAGGCTAGCATGTGAATAGGTTCACTATAAATTCAATGACCATGTATAAGGGTGTAAGAAAATTAATTTATATCCTTTCATAACGCTTATATCATATTGCAGAGATAAAGTAAATCACGTTTTAGTTTACGCAATGCAGTTTCACTTGGGGGTATGGTGTTTGCTATGTGTAAAAAATATTATGACGGGTATTACGGTTACAGCTTAAAATTCACTGTGTTATATTGTTCTTTTGTGTATGTATTTTCAGGAGTTAGATGTGTTGAAAAATATGAAACTTTCAGGAAAGCTGTTTGTCGGCTTTGGGCTTGTTCTGGCATTGCTAACGGCTATAAGTCTGTTGAGTTTCAGCAGAATGTACTCTGTTTCCAAGCGGGTTGAAAAGAGAGATATGTTTACACATATTGAAAAGCTAATATATGACGCAAGATTGAATCAGGTAAAATTCACAATGTTTGACGATGAACAGTACATTTCCGCCGTCCTTAACAATCTGGACGACGCCGTTAATATTGCCCGCATTGACCTTGCGAAATACGCAACCGGAAATGACGCGGAAAAGTTAACTGAGATTACTGCGCGTATTAACCAATATAAAGATAATTTCAACAGATATGTTGATGAATCGAAAGAAGAAGTCAGGCTGAGAGAAAGGCTGAACGCCTCTGCTGAGAATGTTTTTGCTATTGCCGACAGGATAGGTTCCGACGATATAATAAAGCATCTGCTTCAGATGCGTCTGTTTGCGTTCAGATATATAATGTATCAGAAACAGGATCTGTTCGATTCGCAGCAGAAAAGCTATGAAAAGGCATTTACCGCTGCAACTGCAAACCCCATGTCGCAGGACGCATCAACGGACATCGGTAAACTCACAATATCGCTTAAAAGCTATGATGCTGATTTCCATAATCTCGCTGGAAGCCTTGGAAAGCGCGCTGAATATCAGACGGTCATGATGGAAAGTGCCATGGCGGCCCAGAAGATATGCGGCGATGTTTCCGCACAGGAGCGCACTGCCATGGATTCGTCCATAAAAGTTGCTCTGATGTTTGTGGGGGTGTTCTCTGTTATAGCTATAGTGTGCGGAATAATCATCGGAATTATAATCACGAAGTCGGTTACTGTGCCCATGGCAAAGGCTGTTGGGTTTGCAGACAGGCTTTCAGATGGAGATTTTACCGTCAGGATGGATATAGACCAGAAGGACGAGATAGGGCAGTTTGCCCGCTCCCTTGAAAATATGAAAGGGAAGCTCCATGAGGTGATAGAGGGAATCGTGAACTCATCGAACACTCTGGCATCCGGCAGCACTGAACTTGCAAGCACAACAGAGGAGCTGTCAAGCACCTTTACAGAGCAGACGGGGCAGGTCAGCGGTGTTGCATCCGCTGTGGAGGAGATAAGCGCAACATCCGCTCATGTGCTTGTTTCCATCAACGACGTCACAAAGAAATCTCAGGCGGCGAAAGAGCTTACCGACGAGGGTAAGGAGTGCATAGTCATGGCGAACAGTGTGATGAGCAACATTCAGCAGAATGTCAGCACACTGAGCAGCACTGTCGAAGGGCTTTCAAAATCATCGCAGGAGATAGGCAGTATACTGCTTGTCATAAACGATATCGCAGACCAGACGAACCTGCTGGCGCTTAACGCAGCAATAGAAGCGGCTAGAGCTGGGGAACACGGCAGAGGTTTCGCCGTTGTTGCCGATGAAGTACGCAAACTGGCGGAGCGTACACAGCAGTCCATTTCGGAAATTGAACGGATTATTTCGTCCTTTGTGGTTGAAACCAACAAGACCAACGAGGACATGCAGCTTGCCGGAACATGGGTGAACGAGGGCGTGGAAAGACTCGCCACAACGGATGAGATCTTCGAAAAGATAGTGCGCGCTGTCGAGGAAATCAGCAGCGCAAGCCTTATGATTACCACTGCGGTGCAGGAACAGACTGCTGCAATTAACAACATAAACGACAATACACAGGTAATCTCATCCGGTCTGGAACAAAGCTCGGCGGCGCTGAGTCAGGTCTCGGCGACTGTTGCCGACCTGCAGAAGCAGGCGGACGACCAGATGAGCGTTACCCGAATGTTCAGGATAAATTGAGACTGTGCCTTATATTAAACACACACAAAAACGGTGCAGTTCTCCGGTGCGGACCCCGCTTGCTTAGGCGGGGTCTTTTTACTTCGCAGCCTTGCGCCGCTCCGTAACGGCTATTCCGCCGATTCCCCAGTTGTCCGTATCAACTTCGTCAATGACTACCACGGTGGTTTCGGGGTTCTTGTTCAGAACGTCCACGAGCATTTGTGTGGCGCGTTTGATAAGCTCGTCCTTCTGCTCCTTCGTAACGCCTTCCTTTGTTATCTTGATATTTACATACGGCATATTGACCTCCTTCTATATATAAAGCATCCTGCCAGAAGTATCAGAATCGCCGCGGCACAGAGTATGGATGCCGCCATCAGGGAATATGAGAAATTACCCGTCTTTTCCGCCGACCAGCCAGCCGCAGCGGGACCTATGACCTGTCCTATGCTGAATGCAACCGTTACAAGCCCTATGGCGTATGCGGTGTGGGAGCCTGCAAGTTTTTTTGCAAATCCCACAGTGAGCGCCACAATGCCGAGAAAGGTTGCGCCGTATATCCCCGCCGCGAGAAACAGCGCTGGCGCAGAGCTGTAAAGTGCGGGCAGGGCGCAGCTCAGACCCAGAAAGACGTATGCCGGAATGAGATTTTTAATAAATCCTGTGCGTCCGGCGTTCAGGGTGAAATATATTATGCCCGGTACGGCGCACAGTCCGGTTATCATCCATGCCCAATAGCCGCTGAATCCGGCGCGTCCGATGATAAGTACCAGAAAAGTGCCGGAAACTATGTATGCCGTGCCCATGAGGAAGTATGCGGCGGACAGGAAATAGATGAACGGGTGCATAGGCTCTTCCTGTGCGGAAGCCGTTTGAGTATTTGCGTGCGGATTTGCCTGTTTAAAAAAACAGAGGGGGGATGTAAGCAGCATCCCGATGAAAAATACTATCCAAAGCCCTTTCCATCCCATGAAATTGCCGAACACCAGCACAGTGAATCCGGAAATAAGTATACCGATGCCGATGCCTGTGAAGATAAGTCCGGCTAAGCGTAAATGCCCTTTCGCTGCAAGGGCTTCTGAAACAATAACGGACATGAGCAGGAACATCCCGGCGCTGGCAAAGCCCGATACCGTGCGCAGAACCGACCATATGTATATGTCCTGAGTGAGTGCGAAAAGACCGAGGGTGGTGGCGTTTATGAAATACATGGCGGCAAACCATACGTTTTTGCTGCGTATCGGTTTAACCATGAAGAAGATTGAGCCGGCGAGATAGCCCAGATAATTGAGCGAGGCGATACCGCCCGCCTGTGCAACGGTGAGTACGCCGCTTTCCGTCATTATCTGTATCATGGGGGTGTATGCGAACCGCGCAATGCCCATCGCCATCGCCATGGACGCTATCCCCGCCGTAATTATGCGAATAAGTTCCATATAGGATTATACGGGAAACGAATCGGAAATAAAGTGTTAAATTTTAAAGTTAAAGGAGTTTTTACGGTTGCTGCATTATTGTTAATTTGGAGTTACTAAGACTTACATTAAGGTATGCAAGATAACAGAAAAAGGGTTTCCAATTAAAAATGTATTACTTTTTACCACCATTACTATTATCAGATGATGTTCCTGATGTTGATGGAACTTTAGGAGTAGATAGCCCTTTATCGATAGAGGTTGCTTGAATTTTAGGCGCTGAAAAACCTTCTGTTAATTGAGTAGTTTTGGTATTAGGCATTTGAGTGCCCTCTTTGAGATTTATTGTATAGTATATCCCTGTACATATGAGACCTGCAACAAAAATCATAAAGCTTAAGATTGATAAAATTTTTGTAGCTATATTATATGTTTTTGCAGTATCAGTTTCTTTGTCCTTAGTTAATATATTTTCGGCATCAATTATTGATTTTTGATGTGCTTCTATGCTTGTGAAAAAAGAGAAAAAAGTTAGCAAAATTGCTAAAACAAACAGTACCCAAGCAGAAATGATTAAGTATTTATGCGAATTGTCAGACAATTGAGATACCGTTCCCAGTGTTACTGCCAAAGCACCTGATGATAAATACAAAATATTTTTATCTATCAACATTTCAGATTCTCTGATATTTGTGTAACACTTGTTGTAGTGTTCTTGATAAAGGCTATTTTTAGTATCAGATGTTTTGTCACACATCTAAAACCTCTCAATTAATAATATAAACACCCGAAACAGCCGTTGAACTGCGGGTTTTTGATGACCTGAATCTCGCTCTCCGCCATCTCTGAAAGCAGGCGGATGAGTCCTCTGTTTTCTGCGACACCGCCCGCTGCATACAGCTTCTTATGGCGGTATTTGCGGATAAGCGGAAACAGTCGGCGGGCTATGCTCTCGTTGACCCCTGCGCCGATATGCTCCATGGGGATGCCCTCGGCTATTTTGCCCACAAGCTCGCTTTCGGAGAACACCGCACAGGTGGAGTTCATTTTAACGGGGTTTTCGGTCATGCCGGAAAGCTCTTCAAGGGTGATGTCCAGTATGCGGCAGGCGTTTTCAAGGAATCTGCCTGTGCTGGCTGCGCATTTATCGTTCATGACGAAATCTTCGATGTAGCCGTCCCGCACATAGATTACCTTGCTGTCCTGCCCGCCAACGTCAACGAGGATGAACTCGTTTTCGCCGGTGGATTGCAATGCCCCCTGATAGTGGGCTTTTATCTCGGATATCACATTTGCGTTCGCAAACGTCAGCATATTCCGTCCGTATCCGGTTGCAGTTATGACGGTATTTTCGTCCGCTCCGTATGCTGAAAGATCTATTTTTACGCCTTTTTCATCCCGTTTTACGCGGTTTTTATAGAAAAACACCGTATCTTCACGGTGAAATTCGACGGTTTCGCCATTTTGCACTGCAATTTTAACGAATCTGCTGCCAAGGTCTATGCCGAGTTTCATTTTTTCCTCGCCTCAAGCATCTCAAGGAACGATTCGATGCGTATTTTCGTGCGCGCGTCTATGCCACCCGGTGCGTCGCCCTCAATGGTGAGGATTGGGCATTTGATGTTCCTTCGGATGGTGATATCCTGCATTTGGCGATAGCAGAATGACTGAACGTAATGGACTATACCGTCCAGTTGCCGCTCTTCCACAGCCTTCTGTATGTCTTCAACCCTGCCGAAAACGTCATATGGGTAGGTGTAGTCTGCATAGCGCTGAACGTAGTCCGGATCGTCTGACGGGATAGCGAACTGCCGTTGGATTTCGTTATAGACCACCCGCGCACCCTTTGACTCTATGAACTGGTATATATCTGAAAATATAGTCGGAACGCCTATGAAGCCTATTCGTAAACCATCTTCCTCAAGAAACCGTCCTTCGGTCATTGAAAGGAAGTCGTCGAGGTCTTTTTCGTATGTTTGAAGGCAGGTATTGAAATCGGTGGAGCTTACCAGCCAGAGGTGGTTTTCAAAGCCTGTCACCTGACCTTCCGTGGTCATTCTGTCCAGTCTGCGCAGTTTTTCGCGCACAGGGTCAGTGACTTTTGTATATTCCACAGCCGCATCCAGTGTGGTTCCCAGAGATTTTGCGAAACGCTCCATCTCTGTCCTGAGCTGGTCGTATCTGTTCTCTTTTTCAAAGGGATAGCTGAACGAGTGCACTTTTATTCCGGCGCTGATAAAGAGCTCCGCCAGAGCGTGTGAGTTGCTGCAATCGCCCTGAGTAACGGCGACAACCTCGTCTATCTCCGCCTGTTTAACGGCGGTGTATATGCCTTTTATCCACGCGCAGAGGTTTCTGGGCAGACCTTCATCCTCCGCCGCCTCCGCCATTTTAACGGGGTCTTCGTCGGTAATGAACACGTTGTTGAGGTCAACGGGTGTTTTCCCCGCCGCCAGAACAATTTCAACCGGAATTGTTGTTGTGAATCCTACTTTCGACATTATTTAAGACTGAAATCTATATATCTGCGTACTTCTTTGTGCAGACCCTGTCTGTTTTTAAAAATCACCATATTCTGTTCAAAGAACCTGTCCATTTCGTTGAAATCCACAAGGTCGATGGTGTCGCCGCTCATTCTGTCCTGAAGGCGGATAACCTTTGTGAAGTCGTTTTCTTTCAGCTTTTTTGTTTTGATTTTCTGTTTTTTGTTATAGATGTACAGTTCGCAGGCATCGCCTTCACAGTCGAGTTTTGCGTCGTACCATGTCATATCTTCGAAAACAGCCATCCAGCGTTCGTTCATTTTATATAAGTCCCTTCGCTTTTTTAATTTCAGTACGGCGCTGTTCGGCGAAGTCCTGTATATCTTTGATGAATCTGTAGTCATAAAGATGCTGAAGGTCTTCCGCAGATTTAACGCCCATCACAAGGTCGAACAGATCGTTGTCAAACATCCTCACCAGCATGGCTATGAAGTTTTCAAGGTCTTCCTCTGTGTAGCTTTCGGGCAGGTGATTTGTGACATAATCACGAAGGAACATCTCATTTTCCAGTATCGCGCGGCGCGCCGCCTGAAAAATAGCTTTTTTCCTGAGTGCTTCCATTCTTTCCATGTGTGTCTCCGTTTAGCAATATATATCAATCATTGTTTTCGTCAATATGAACGGGTGTGACCGTCACCGACCTGAACCTGTGGTATATGACGAAGCCGGGCGGTGTGTTCTTAGGCTTTTTTACGTTTTTTTTCTGTGTGTAGTCAACGGTAACTTTCAGATTTTGCTTCGCTTTGCTCATTCCGGCTACGATTGCGGCGCACTGCCCGATCTCGTCC
Source organism: Seleniivibrio woodruffii (assembly GCF_029267515.1). Lineage (GTDB taxonomy): Bacteria > Chrysiogenota > Deferribacteres > Deferribacterales > Geovibrionaceae > Seleniivibrio > Seleniivibrio woodruffii_A. Next base: position 3,833 of record NZ_JAJUIS010000005.1, on the reverse strand, counting down.
TGCGTTATGCCGCCGCTTTTGCGGAATATGAGGTGGGAAGAGGGTATCTTCTGAGCGTGGAACCACATGTCTTCGGGGTTTGCGAACTGGAAGACAAGCCTGTGGTTGCTGACGGAGTTTCGCCCTATGTATGCCGTTCCGCCGCCTATCTCAAGGCGTATGAACTGCTTTTCCTTTATCTGTTTTTTCTGTTTCGGCTCGGATTTTTTCATCTCAAGGGCAAGCTCGCGCAGTTCGTCCTCCTTCGCCGATATCTCAATGTAGTAGAGCTGTTCCAGTGCGGAATCTATCATGTTGTCAACTTCTCCCATGCGTGAAGTAAGGAGCGCCACGGAGCGTTCCAGCTTATCCGCGCGGCGGTACAGTCTGTTGACCTCTTTGTTAGGATCGAAAAGCTCCGGTATGTCAAACGGCACTGTCTCTATGCCGTTTTCGGTGTAGCTGGTGAGTTCGACGCGTCCTTTTCCGCCTTTCAGCAGATGCAGGTTGCTTTTCAGCAAATCAGCCTTGGTGCGAACCTTAGGAAAAGTTTCCGCCTCTGCAAACTCTTCTTTCAGCTTGTCTTTCAGCACCATATACTTTTCCGCCTGCTTCTCGAAAAAGCGGGTGAGCCGTATCCTGATGCCGTCGTCTTTTTTCACAGCAGGCTTGTACATCCTGTCTTTCAGGTCGTCTATGGTGATGGTTTCGCCGTCTTCGTACGGTTTAAAAGGGATTACGCGTCCCTGCGAATCCTCATGGAAGATGCCGTCGGTGAGGCTTTCGTTTATAAGCGCGGCGGTCTCCGCAAAGCTGTATCCGTTCGCCGTGTAGGTTTCCGCGTGTTTCACCGTGACAGGGTAGAACCCCAGCAGGTCGGCAAAGTTGCCTGCTGCATACTTTTCAAGGGTGTCCCGCTTATTGAGCCTCGGCGCATGGTACCTGTCGCCCACAAAAAAACTTCTGTCGGGGTCGGCGTTGTTCTTTGCAAAAAGCCAGATGATGTTTCCGTTTTCGTTCACCAGCGCGGCGTTCGACATCTTGCCTATAAGCTCGAATATCAGCTTATGGGTCTCAATCTTGCCGCTTGGTCTGCGCTTGGCTATGGAAAGCCAGAAAAGACGGTCGTAGCGTCTTCCGCCTATCTCGACTATCTTTCCGCCGGAAAGTCTGTCCAGAAACGGGTCTGGTACGCCTTCCTGAGTGTCGGATGTGAACAGCGCGGGAGCGCCGCCAGTGATGCGAACGTGCAGGTTTTTTCTGTCCGGCGCGAACAGCCCGATGGTGACGCTGTTCTCGGTGACGTTGATTTTTGTCACCTGTACGCCTTCGTATCTCTGTTTTATAGTGTTCACCGCTTTGGTGAGTGTCAGTCCGTCCAGAATCCTTCTCCTCTGTAAAACACACATCCTACACTAATTTTTTACATAAAACAAACCATTGACACAAGAATGGCAGGTTATATATTGATACATAGCAATAACCGGCAGTAAAACATAACCCTCCTCCCTCCTAATTACTGGAGGAACACGGGCACGACTAACCACCGTGCCCGTTTGTTTTTTACGGTTGGCGGTGATATGCATCGCATAACTGTGTCACCCCTTCCTCGGAACTGCTCACATACTTACTTGTATGCTCACAGCCCGCTCGGAAGTTTTTCCTTGTTCTGCTTGCATCTGACCGCCAACTGTCTTCGCGAGGAGCGACAGCGACGCGGCGATCTCTCTTAATTATTCAACTCAAACTTGATTTTTTTGATAAAAAACATAATATTCAGAAGCGTAAAAAATTATTATCAGGAGGTTTCCAGATGTCACAGGAGAGAATGCAGTTCAAAACCGAGGTGAATAAACTTCTTGAGCTGATGATTCATTCGCTCTACTCGCACAAAGAGATTTTTCTCAGGGAGCTTATCTCAAACGCGTCCGATGCAATCGACAAACTTCGCTTTCATGCGCTGACAAACGATTCTCTTATAGAGGGCGACGCTGATTACAGGATAAAGCTCATTGCCGACAAGGACAAAAACACACTCACAGTTATTGACAACGGTATCGGTATGACAAAGGATGAAGCTGTCAAAGCGCTCGGAACCATTGCCCATTCCGGTACAAAAGAGTTCATGCAGCTTCTTGAGAAAAAGGAGAACAGCCCTGAGCTTATCGGTCAGTTCGGCGTAGGTTTTTATTCCTCGTTCATGGTGGCGGATAGAGTCACAGTATATTCCAGAAAAGCGGGCGAAGATGCCAGCGTCGGTATAAAATGGGAATCCACAGCCGACGGTTCTTTCACTGTTGAACCATATGAAAAGAACGAACGCGGAACAAAGATAGTTCTGCATCTGAAAGACGACTGCAAAGAATATGCCGACGAATGGGAGATAAAAGAGATCGTCAGGAAATATTCTGATTATATAAGCTATCCGGTTGTGATGGACACAACAAAGAAAGAAGACGACAAAGATGTTGTCACTGAAGAGGCGCTTAACTCCATGAAAGCTGTCTGGCTGAAGGATAAAAGCGAGGTTCAGGCGGATGAGTATAACCAGTTCTACCGCCACGTTTCCCACGACTATCAGGATCCGGCTGCAACAATACATTTCAGGGCGGAGGGTACTTCCGAGTTTGCGGCGCTGCTTTTCATCCCTTCAAAAGCGCCCATGAACATTCTTTATGCAGATTTTAAATCCGGTCCCGCGCTCTATGTGCGCCGTGTGCAGATAATGGAGCACTGCGGTGAGCTTATACCCAACTGGCTGCGTTTTATCGTAGGTGTTGTGGATTCTTCCGACCTGCCGCTGAACGTTTCCCGCGAGATACTGCAAAACAACAGACAGGTTGAAACCATTAAAAACAACATCACCAAAAAGGTTCTGGAAACTTTAGCGAAAATGAAGTCTTCTGAACCGGACAAATATCTGGCATTTTTTAAAGAGTTCGGCAGAGTGCTGAAAGAAGGTGTCCATTTTGATTTCAAACGTAAAGAGGAAATAGCGTCTCTTATGGTTATGGAGTCAACGGATACGGAAAACGGGAAAGTAACATGTCTTGACGATTATCTTGCACGCATGAAAACCGAACAGCAGGAGATATACTATATCACAGGCAAAAGCCGGGCAGAACTGGAAAAATCCCCCTATCTTGAGGCTCTGAAAGAGAAGGAACTCGAAGTGCTGTTCATGACGGACGAGGTGGACGACATAATAATTTCCGGTCTGATGGAATATAAGGGCAAAAAATTCAAATCCATCCTGAAAGGGGACATAGACCTTGGCAAGGAAGAGGAGAAGAAAGAAGCGAAAGAGCACTTTGCAAAACTTACCGAAAAGGTTAAGTCTGTTCTCGGCGACAGCGTCAGCGAGGTAAGGCTCTCCTCAAGACTTAAAGACTCACCCTGTGTGCTTGTTTCAGGCGATTCCGACATCGACCCGAACCTTGAGGCAATGCTCAGACAGATGGGACAGCCTGTACCTAAAAGAAGTAAAATTCTTGAACTGAACCCCGCCCACGCACTTATAGAAAAACTGAACGCGGAGTTTGAAAAAAATGCAGACAGCCGGAAAGTGGCTGATATAAGCGAACTCCTTTATAATCAGGCACTTATACTGGAAGGCAACATGCCGGCGGACACCGCAAGATTCGCTTCATTGTTAACGAAGATAATGGCTGAAACTGTTTAATATGTAACTGAAAGTGGGGCTGATGCCCCACTCAGATTGCTGACAAACGCCGTATTTCGAAAGAAGTACGGCGTTTTTTGTCTCTTTATCTTTTTATTCTCTTTTTCTGATTTATATTGCGGCAAATAGCTGTTTTTTACCCATATCATTCTCTATCCCAAACATTTCTTCG
>NZ_JAJUIS010000012.1 GCF_029267515.1 Seleniivibrio woodruffii | reverse complement strand
GTTGTTTGTGCCCTCAGTCAGACCATGGGCGAGTCTTAACTGAGGACATCGTGCCTTAAGCGGCAGCGAGTGCGTATTCGTCGTTAGCAATTATATGCTTTGGCTTTACTAACGGGGTAACCCCCCCGGCATGCTCCCGTGACCTACGTTTCCCCGTCGAAACCGTGCGCCCCCGTGAGATAAGATACGAAAGCTCCCGCAAAGGGGAGCTCTGTATCAGATACTATAGTAAACCGCTGAGATTTTGCAAGAAATATTACATCAGCTCAAGTCTTTCCTTCAGTTCCTGCGCATGAGCAAGCGCCTGTTTCTCAACTTCGTTTTTATCGCCGGAAACACCAGGGATATAAGTCATTCCGTATGAAATTATATCCTCCGCCGCCTCCATCTGTGTGAACTCACAGAGTGCTCTGACAGGCTGGAGCAGAACTTCCATATGGTCGTGTTCCGGTGTTATGTATTCATGTTTTGAGCCGCCCACAGTCATTGATATTACTAGCTTTTTACCTTTCAGCTTATCACCTCCGGTTCCGTATGCGAAACCGTAAAGCAGAACGTCTTCAAACCATTTCTGTAGTATTGACGGTGTGCTGAACCAATAGAAAGGGAACTGCAACACAATGATATCCGCATCGGTCAGCGCATTTTGTTCTGCTGAAACGTCAAATTCGCCGTTTTTAAGGTTGTCCGCAAGTATGCGCACGGAAACGTTATCCACCCTTTTCATAAACTCGCTTATGAGCTTATTCGAAAGAGAGTTTTCAGGATGGGGATGCCCCATTGTCAGAACTGTTTTTTTCATGTAGAACTCCTTAGGTTCATCTTATGCTATAATGACAGCAGAAGAGCCGGAATGTCCATGTGAAGATTTACAGAAAATTATCATAATCAAACTTCACAAATAAGCCTCTATTGTGTATAAAAATCTTATGCATTTATATATGACATTCGCAAGAATAATAAGCTGTTCATGTAGGCATTTGTTAATAGGGTTGTTTTTTGCATTATTGCTGTCTTGTCGGGCTTTTGCATACGACGAGGAATGTCTTGCCAGAGCGTCTGCCAGATACGGTGTGCCGGAGATAGTCATCAAGGCTATCATAGATATGGAAAGCGGCGGGAACAGGCTAGCCGTAAATATTGAAGGGAAGCCGTATTTCCCTAAATCTGACTACGATGCGGAGCAGCTCCTCGGAAAGAATAAAGGGAAGAGCACAGATGTCGGTCTTATGCAGGTGAACAGCTTCTGGTTCGCAAAGCTGGGGGTTCCCCAGTCATACGGGTTCAGCGAATGCTTTAATATAAATTTCGGCACATGGATACTTGCATATGAGATAGGTAACCACGGGCTTAATCTTAAAGCTATCGGTAAATACCATTCCCCTGATGAGCTGCGCGGAAAGTCGTATGCATCAAGAATACTCGATAAAATGATTAAAATATTAAATAAAGGATGATTAAATGAACAAGATACTTGTCACAGGCGGTGCCGGATATATCGGCAGCCACGTTGTTAAACAACTGGCGCAGGATACTGATAATTGTATAACTATTCTTGACAATTTTTCCACCGGTTTTCTTGATACTATTAAAATACTTCAATCAAAATTCAACAATATTGATATTGCAGAAATGGATCTTTGTCACTGGGATAAGGTCGCTGACTTTATGAACCATGGAAGATTTGATGCCGTAGTGCACTTCGCAGCTTCATTGGTTGTTCCTGAATCGGTGCACGAACCGCTCAAATATTACCTCAATAACACAGCCAACACGGCAAATCTGGTTCAGTGCTGCATAGCCGCAGGTACAAATAAGTTTATTTTCAGCTCCACCGCCGCCGTCTATGGTGAACCAATTCTTGTGGGTGATGCCGGAGTGACTGAAGATATGCCTTTAAGCCCTATAAACCCCTATGGCAGAAGTAAGAATTTCAGCGAATATGTTATAAGGGACGCAGCGTTTGCAAATGAAGCGTTCCGTTTTGTTATCCTCCGCTATTTCAACGTTGCCGGAGCCAACGAGGACGGGCTTATCGGACAATCAACACTTAACGCCACTCATCTTATAAAGGTTTCTGCTGAAACTGCTTTGGGAAAAAGAAAAAAAATGAGCATCTTCGGAACGGATTATCCCACTGCCGACGGCACTTGTGTAAGAGACTACATACATGTGGACGATCTGGCATCGGCGCACATCAAGGCTCTTGATTATCTCGGGAACAATAAAGAAGGGATATTTAACTGCGGTTATGGCTATGGTTATTCCGTCCGCGAGGTGATAGAGACAATGAAACGTGTCAGCGGTGTGGATTTCACTGTTGAAGAGGCGCCCAGAAGAGAGGGGGATCCTGCCCTTCTGATATCCGACAGTTCGAAGATAAAGGAGCTGATGGACTGGAAACCGGAACATGATGACCTTGAATATATATGCAAAACAGCTCTTGAATGGGAGAAAAAACTATGAAGGGAATCATACTCGCAGGCGGAAGCGGAACAAGACTGTTTCCGGCAACGAAAACCATCTGTAAACAGCTTATACCCATTTACGATAAACCTATGATCTATTATCCGCTTTCAACACTTATGCTGGCAGGGATAAGAGACATATTGATAATAAGTACGCCTCTGGATATACATCGTTTCGAATCGCTTTTCGGCGATGGCAAAGAGTTCGGACTCAACATAAGCTATGCGGTTCAGGATGCACCTAACGGGCTGGCAGAGGCATTTATAATAGGCGACAGCTTCATAGGGAAGGACAACGTTTGTATGGTGCTGGGCGATAACCTCTTTTACGGGCGCGGACTATCCCAGATGCTGAAAAAAGCCGTTAATGATGTCGAAACTAAGGGCGGGGCATCTGTTTTCGGGTACTATGTCAACGACCCGGAAAGATACGGTGTTGCAACCTTTGATGAAAACGGCAATGTCACCAGCATTGAAGAGAAGCCGGAAGAACCCAAATCCAACTATGCGGTCACAGGACTTTATTTTTACGACAATGATGTCATTCAGATATCTAAAGACACAAAACCTTCCGCACGTGGCGAGCTTGAGATAACTGCCGTTAACAATGAATACCTTAACAGGGGCAATCTGCGGATAGAGCTTTTGGGCAGAGGCTTTGCATGGCTTGACACGGGAACACACGAGAGCCTTCTGGAGGCTTCTGAGTTCATTCATATCATAGAAAAAAGGCAGGGCATTAAGATTGCCTGCATCGAAGAGATAGCCTTTCGCAGCGGCTGGATAGACAGAGAACAGGTTATCAGACTTGCTGAGCCCATGATAAAGAATGAGTACGGTAAATACCTGATAAAAATGACAGACCCCGGGATGGTCAACTGATGCCTTTCGAATTTAAGAGATACCCGATAGATGGACCCGTGCTGGTTGTGCCCAAAGTGTTTCCGGATGAACGCGGATTTTTCCTTGAAACTTATAAGAAATCGGATTTCGTTCAGAACGGTATCGATGCTGAATTTATACAGGATAACCATTCTAAGTCTGTAAAAGGCGTTCTGCGCGGGCTGCATTACCAGATACATCCACATGCGCAGGGTAAACTTGTGCGCTGTATCCAGGGTGAGATACTCGACGTAACCGTGGATATCAGAAAAAGTTCCTCGACATTCGGAAAATGGGTGGCTGAGAGACTTTCCGCCGAAAACAGGAAAATGCTTTATATCCCGATCGGTTTCGCACACGGTTTCCTTGTGCTGAGCGATACTGCGGAGATAATTTACAAGGTTCACGGAGGCGAGTATGCACCTCAGTGTGACAGAGGGATTGCGTGGAACGACCCCGAACTGGCGATAGACTGGGGCGTTAAGGATGTTATCGTATCTGAAAAGGATATGAAACAGCCCCTTCTGAAAGATGCAGAGGTATTTGGATGATATGGCTTGTCGGCTGTCGCGGTATGCTGGGTAAAGAGTTTGCCGCAGCTTTCGATAAAGCCGGCATTGCATACACCGGTACCGGTTCCGAAACAGATGTGACGGATAAAAAGGCTGTTATATCATTTGTTTCCGGAAAGAACTTCACTTATATAATCAATTGCAGCGCATATACAGCCGTTGATAAAGCCGAATCGGAAGAGAACAGGGCAATGCTCATCAATTGTGACGGCGTTTTCAATCTTGCAATGGCGGCTAAACAGACTGATGCCGTTCTGATACATTTTTCAACTGATTATGTGTTCGACGGAGAAGCGTCGGAACCCTACAAAGAGACTGACGCCACAAATCCGGTTTCAGCTTATGGCAGAACGAAGCTCGCCGGAGAGAAGGCTCTTATCGATATCGCCGATAGGTATTTCATATTCAGAATAAGCTGGCTTTACGGCAGATTCGGCGGAAATTTTGTTTCCACAATGATAAGGCTGATGAATGAACGCGATTCGCTGGGAGTTGTTGACGACCAGAAAGGATCACCCACTTATACAAAGTGTCTCGCTGAAAACATTATCAGGCTTATGAATTCCGGTTCAAATAAATACGGGATATATCACTGTAGTGACGAAGGCGTCATTTCATGGTATGATTTCGCAGCCGCTATTTACAGGATGGGTAAAGAGAAGGGGATAATCCGCAAAAACGTGGAACTCAGAAGGATCACTACCGACCAGTATCCCACTCCTGCGAAGAGACCAGCCATGTCTGCGTTCAACAAAGACAAGATCAAGGGGCTGGACGGTTTTAAACTTAACAGATGGGAAGATAACCTGTCTGACTATTTTGAAAATTACGGTGAGAAGTGAGAAAATTCAGGAATATCGCAGTGACGGGCGGAGCCGGATTTATAGGCTCCAACTTTATACGTTTTATATTTCAGAGCGGCGGATTTAAAGGGCGTGTCATTAACATCGACAAGCTGACATATGCCGGAAACGCTGAAAGCCTTGCTGACGTTCAGGCTGCGCAGGGCGACAGATACGTTTTTGAAAGGATAGATATCTGTGATTTCGATGCAGTGAAAAACTGCCTTGTAAAATACGATGTGGACTGCATAGTGCATTTCGCTGCCGAATCCCACGTCGACAGGTCGATACACGGTCCTGCGGAGTTCATACAGACCAATATCGTGGGTACTTTCAACCTTCTTGAGGTGTGCAGACAGGTCTGGAACGGCAGAAACGACGTGCTCTTCCATCATGTCAGCACCGATGAGGTTTTCGGTTCCCTCGGTGCGGAAGGATATTTCTACGAGACCACACCCTATGACCCCAGAAGCCCTTATTCCGCTTCAAAGGCTTCTTCCGACCACATTGTGAACGCCTATTTCCACACATACGGTATGGACATCACAATGTCCAACTGCACAAATAATTACGGTCCTTATCAGTTTCCCGAAAAGCTGATACCGGTAATGCTGCTTAACATGCTGGAAGACAAGCCGCTGCCTGTTTACGGCGACGGTATGAACATACGCGACTGGCTTTATGTTATTGACCATTGCAGCGGCATATGGGCGATAGTATGCGGCGGCAGGCTCGGCGAAACCTATAACATAGGCGGCGAGAACGAATGGACGAATATCGATCTTGTCAACCGCATGTGCGAACTTACGGCTGAAAAGACAGGAAAAGACAAAGACCATTATAAGAAACTGATAACATACGTTAAAGACCGCCCCGGGCATGACAGACGCTATGCCATCAAGTGCGATAAGATAAAAAATGAACTCGGATGGAAACAGTCCGTAACGTTTGATGCCGGGCTGAGCCTCACAATCGACTGGTACCTGAACAATCAGGCATGGACAGATAGCATTAAAAGCGGGGAATACCTCCGTTGGGTGGATAAAAATTACGGCGGAAGAGCTTAGTGAAAAAAGTATTATTTTGCCTGCTGCTGATCTGTTCCCTATCGGCTGCATTTGCCGAATCGCCGGAAGGGTATTTCAGTTCGTCATCTGAAAACGGACTGACGGGTATTTTCGAAACCCCGACGGCACGCATTATGGACGAAAATACGTTCAGAGTATTTTTTAACCAATCCAAGCCATACAGAAACTACGGCGTGGGAGTTTCACTTTATGACAGGCTGGAGCTCAGCGGCAGATTTACGGAGATATTAGGCGCGGATATGTCGGAAACTGACGAAGACTATTGGGGCAATTATGGTGATTTTAAAGATAAGTTCGTTGCTGCAAAGCTAAGAATAAGAAAAGAAAGCAAATACCTTCCTGAAATATCAGTCGGTCTTAATGACCCGCATGGAACTAAACATTTTAGTGCTCAATATTTGGTAATGTCGAAACAGGTATATCCGTTTGATTTCAGTTTTGGAGTTGGACTTGGAAGGTTTGGAGATAAACCTTTCAGTGAATATAGTAAAAAAGATATGCTGGTTAATTTCGTAAATCTTAAGGAATATTACAATAACGGTAATCCGTTTTTTAGCATAAATTTCAGACCATCTGATAAGTATGCAATAGTGTATGAGTATAGTCCGGTGGATTATGAAAAACAAAAGAATGATCCTGCATTGCAGTATGGGCTGGTTCATTCAGATTCCAAACACAGTATAGGTATAAGATACCATGTTGCCGATAATTTATATCTGACGGCATCATATCAGCGTGGGAACCAGATCGGTTTCGGTGTCACGACCCCGTTCAGAATAGGAAATCCGCTTATACCTATATTTAATGCTAAGCCCTATTACGGAGCGGACGTAAAAGAGAGCGGCGACGATTATGTGAAGATACGGGCGGCTCTCAACGGCAGCGGGCTTGACCACTACAATATATACATAGAAAACGATACCGCATATATCGACTTCCAGAACAGCAGATATTTCTTTGAATACGATGCTCTGAAAGCATTTGTAGATTCTCTTTACGCCGTGAAACCGAACGTAAAAAATTATGTGGTGACAGTCTCCTCGAACGGTGTGCAGATATATAATTTCAGAACGGATTCGGAGCTTATCGCCCTTTACGGCGAAAATAAAATAACCTTTGACGAAATGTACAGCTATATGTATGTCAGAACCGATTACCGCGATATGCCCATGCTCAAAGGGCTTCCCAAGTATGAAGCGTCACGCGGCACATATGGTATTCTGCCTAACCTGAATTTCTATATCAACGACCCGTCCGGATTCTTTAAAGGGGCTATGGGCGTAAGAGGCTGGGTAGGATACGACATTGCTGACAACTTAACAGCGGTTGGCGGTCTGGCTTATTATCCCGTTAACAATATTTCCACTATAAACGAAAACATGCAGGATGCCGTCAGGTCGGATGTCGCCGATTATACCGATAACGCCATGATCCTTGATATGGCACTTTTTGATTATAAAGACAGAATCAGAAATACTGATATCTTTGCGAATATTGAGGCGGGGATACTTGAGATGCAGTATTCCGGTGTAAACGCAGAAGCCGCTGTTCCGTTTTTCAACAACAGATTTCTTTTGGGTGTAAGCGGCAGCTATGTGAAGAAAAGAGACAGCGAAGACATGGTCGGATTGGCAGACAGGGGCGCATATCATACCGCGTTCGTAAAAACCAGAGTGCACTTTGACAGAATTAAAACGTATGTAGATGTGGATGCAGGAAGATTTCTTGCCGGTGATGTCGGTGCAAAAGTGAAAATTACCAAAAAGATAAACGACGTCGAAATATCCGCATGGGTTACGAAAACAGATACGTCAGGCTTTGACAGTAAATACAACAGGGGGTATACTGATAAAGGGATAATGTTTACAATACCTTTGAGACTCTTTTCAGGAAAGGACTCCCGTACGGTATACTCTCAGAAGTTCGTTCCGTGGACAAGAGATGTGGGTGCTCAGGTCAGCGAATTTACACCTTTGTTCGATTATGTAGATAGAAACTACAAAAAATAGTATTGACAAATGCTATAGCCATAGGTAATTTTAAAGGATAGATGGAAATTTATGGTATGCAAATAATAAATGAGAGGTGCAGGATGAAAAAGTTACTTACGTTGGTTATGATCGTTGCCCTTCCCGCAGCAGTATTCGCTGCTGAAGCCGCAGCAGGTGCAGGAGCAGCAGGTTCAGGTTCTGCCGGCGCTGGCGCAGGAGCCGGTGCAGCAGCAGGCGCCGGAGCGGCAGGCGCAGGAGCGGCAGTAGGCGGTATCACAGCAGGAACAATTGCAGCAGGTGTTGCGGCAGCAGCAGCTGTCGGAGCGGCTGTAGCAGCTTCTTCTGACGATTCCAGCTCAACAACAGCTCACCACTAAGATAATAAAAAAGGGAGTCTTTCGGGGCTCCCCAGGTTGTTGACAAACTCGGATTTTATTAAATCAATGAGACTGCTTCGTCGCTAAGCTCCTCGCAGAGACGGTTTTTTCCTTTCGTCTTTGCGAGCAAAGCGAAGCAATCTCGTGTTTATAAGTCTTTGTCATCAGTCTGGGGAGTCTTTCGGGGCTCCCGCTTTTTTTCATGCGAAATTCAATAATAATTTTTCTGCTTGTTTTTGTGCCCTGTTTTGCTTTTGCCTCTGACTATGAAGCGTTGGAGAGCTGCGAGTCTTTTTTTATCAGTCTGAAAAGCAGGGACTACGGCAAGGTATGGAACGCTCTCAGTGACAAGTCCAAAAAAACAATAGTGGACGACGTTTATTCGGAAATGAAGAAAACCGGAGAAAAGGTCGAGCTTTCTGCCATTCAAAGCGATTTCGGAACATGTTCGTATCTGTGCAGAACCTATTGGGATTCATTCCTTGAACGGTTTGACCCTGATTTTGCACTGAACGATTCTGAGTGGTCACTCGGTGAGCAGAAAAAAGACTATGCCGAAATTATCCTCAAATATAAAAATTCATCAAATCCTGCTGTTTTGAAGATGTACAGGGAAAACGGTGCCTGGCGGTTTGGTTTCACAGAGACATTCTGGACCAGAAAACTTTTTATGTGAATATGAATTTTACTTGTAACGCTTGTTGTGATAAACTCGCATAACGATTTTTATCAAGGTGAGGATGATGAAGAAAATTATAATTCTGCTTATGTCGGTTCTTGCAGCGACATATGTATTTGCAGCCGGCAGTGCAGATGAGGCATTGTTTAACCAGATAATCAATTCCCAGAAAGATAAATTCCGACTTAATAACACACAGACCCAGAATCAGGACAGGAATCTTAATAATTATAATCAGCAGAATCAGATGCAGCGTCCTGCCCAGCAGCAGAACATGCCTGCCAATACTTCTCCTTACCAGCAGCAGATGCAGCCGCAGCAGTTTCAGCAGCCCTTTCAGCAGAACAGTGAACAGATGCGTATCGGAATGCAGGCGCCTCTGAAAGAATATAGTATTTACGGTCATGATATGTTTTACAGCTCCGATGTCGATCAATCATCATCTTCTGCGGGACAGTTCATTGCCGATCAGAATGTAAATATCCCCGACGACTATGTTCTGGGGTCAGGCGACTCCGTGCGTCTCCAGTTTTGGGGAAGAACAGCGAAAACTGAGGATCTGATACTCGACAGGTCTGGCGAAGTTTATTCCGAGACTCTGGGACGCATACCGCTCGGCGGACAGAGCTACGCGCAGGCAAAAGCCGTCGTCAGCAAGATGGCTGCGGGTATGGAGGGCGTTTCTGCAAGTCTTGTCATAAGCAACACCAAAACCGTTAAGGTTCTTGTATCCGGAAGCGTTGCAAAACCCGGATATTATATAATGAACGTGTTCGGAAACGTTACTCAGGCGATTGTGAACGCCGGTGGAGTCAAGGATTTTGCAGATATAAGGAAAGTCTCGCTCATCAGAAACGGTAAAACCATAGACACCATAGATTATTACGATATGGTCAATAAAGGCACATATAAACCGAAAATTCAGAAGCTGATGCCGAATGACGTTATTTTTGTACCGAGAACCTCGAAAAGGGTTCTTGTTGAAGGTGCTGTCAAAACTGAGGCATACTACGACATCCGCAGCGAACACAACGTTAATGACGTTATCAGGCTCGCTGGCGGTCTTTCGTCAGACGCTCTCAGCAGCAACATAGTCCTGACAAGAGTTAACAAGAAAGATATGAAGTACAGCGTCAGAAGCATCGACCTCAGCAAAGGAAAGGATGCCGCTGTCCGCATTGAAGACGGGGATAAGATCACCGTTTACAGCGTCAATCAGGATAATATCAACTCTATAAAAGTCAGCGGCAATACGATGTACCCCGGTGAATACGAATTTAAACAGGGAATGAAAATTTCCGATATAATCAAAAACTCAGGCTATCTGCTCCCGGATACGGAAATGGACTATTCATATGTTCTCAGACGCGATTCCGCTTCCAGCGAGACGATCATCGTCCCGTTCAGTCTGAACGATATATTCAGAGATAAGTCTTCAAAAGCAAATCTTACCCTGCATCCTTACGACGAGATCGTTGTCGTCGGCAAATATCAGGTGATGGACAATATCCAGATTGACGTTTCCGGCGAGGTGATCAATCCCGGAGACTACCCCGCAAAGAAGAATGCCACTGTATACGACATGATTGTCGAAGCGGGCGGGTTCACCAGCAATTCCGATAAAAATTCGATTGAAATAGTGAATTATGAAAAAGGGAGCTACTCCTCACAATACATAGACGTCAACAGAGCCATGTCTGTAAAGGCTCCTCTGCAGGGTTTTATAGTCGTACACGGTATTTATGAGTCCGCTGTTTTTAACTATATAGAGGTCAGCGGGGACATCCTTAACGAAGGGGAGTTCATCTTTCATAAGGGAATGTCCCTTAAAGAACTTCTCGATAAAGCGGTGAGTACGGAAAAAAGAAACGAAAAATACTCGGTTCTTATATACAGAAAAAACAGGACGGACGGCGGAAGCGAGATGTTCAGTCTAAATCTGAAAAATCTCTCGGACGGCAAGGCGGCGTACCAGCTTGAACAGGGGGATAAGATCGTTGTCAAACTTATTCTCAGGGATACGGTCAGATATGTGAACATAGAGGGCGCCGTTGTGGAACCCGGTACATATCAGCACGCGGAAAATCTCACGGTTGCCCAGCTTATCATCATGGCAGGCGGTCTTAAAGACAGCGCATACCCGGACACAATAGAAATTGTCAGGAAAGAGATTAAAAACGGCGGCGTTGAACAGAAGTATCTTTCAATAGACAAAGATAAAATAAATGTGACCAGCCTGATCCCAGGTGACAGGGTTGTCGTAAGGGATATAAGCGAATACAATAAAATGGAATACGTCACCCTTACCGGAGAAGTTAAATTTCCCGGCAAGTACCCGATCAAGAAGGGTGAAAAACTCTCCAGCGTCATTGAGCGCGCAGGCGGTTTTACGGATAAAGCATATCTGAACGGAGCCGTATTCAACAGGGTTCGTGTAAGGATTGAAAAGCAGAAAATGCTTGATAAGATGATCACAAACCTCGAACGTGAAATCCTCGTAAACGCAAACGTGGAAGCTATGACTGCAAGCACCACTACGAGTGTGGACTCCTCAGAACTCATGCTCAAGACAAAAGACCAGTTTATAAGCTCCATGAGAAAGCTGAAGGCCGATGGACGTGTTGTTCTGAAACTCAGCCATCCGAGACTTCTTAAAGGCAGCGCAAACGATATGGAGCTTGAAAACGGTGATGAGCTGATTATTCCGAATACGCCTTCTACAGTGGTCGTTTCAGGTTCGGTGCTCAGCCCCGGAGCATTTGTATTTAACTCCAGAATGGATTGGGAGGATTACATAAAGCTCACCGGCGGTCTGCTTTCTCAGGCTGATAAAAAGAATATCTTTATAATGAAGGTGAACGGCACAGCGCAGAAGGTCGGCGGTGATGCCATAAGCTGGTCGCCTCAGAACGACAGATGGGAGTTTTCATACTTTAAAAAGGAATCCTCTCTGAATCCAGGAGATACGATAATGGTACCTGATAACTATAACAGGATACCATGGATGAGAAACATAAAAGATGTTACTCAGATTATGATGCAGATAGCCGTGACTGCCGGCGTTCTTACGAATATATAGGGTGGAAGTATGAAAATATTTGTTTTTTTGATGCTTGTGGGTGTATCTGTTGTTTGCTACGCGGCACCGCAATACGGCAACACTCCGTACCAGCAGCAAAGCTCCGGTGACAATGTTAACCAGAGCCTACCGGTGACATGTGACACATATGACAGCTGCGTTGATTTGGGGCTTCAGGAAAGAAAGGCAGGGATTAATTCTGTTCTTTTATATTTTTCTGACAGCGCCAAAGAGAGTAAATATGGGATTTATGATAATATATACGTCAAACTTAACGGCAACACTTGCCCTCCGATTTTGAATGTATATAAAACAGTTAATAATATTAATTATATTATGGATGTTTTTGCCGGAAACCGCATAAACAGCTGTATCAAATACTATGCAAATATTACAGGCGATAACAGGGAACGTGATATTATCGTCAAACAACTTGAAATTACATATTGCAATCTCGATGAGCTCTTTGAGAATTGCCAGCAGGGTATTATTTATACAAAAGTTAACGATTTTGGCACGGGAGGCGAAAAAAAAGAACCGCAGGTCAAACAGTTTAACGGTTCTGACCCGAATAATATGGTGCCCGGCTACAACCTAGGCACTGAAAATACCGTACCGCTAAATACCACAGGGAATGAGTCCGTATGGCAGCAGAGATGAAAGAAACTATGAATAACTCCGATGAGATAGATCTCAGAGAAATTTTTCTGGTAATCTGGAAAAGGAAATTCTGGATAGCCGGATTCGTTTTTGTCGTGTGCGCTATCACTGTTTTTGTTGTTCTCAGAATGGACAATATCTATGAGTCAAAAGCAATTTTACGCCCATCACAGAATAATACAGGTCAAATGTCTTCCATGGTATCTAACCTTGGAGGTCTTGCCAGTCTTGCCGGGATCAATCTTGGCAGCAGCGGTAACGTTTCGCCATATAATACAATGAATGCAATCCTACAGGATGATGATTTTATATATTCGTTTGTAATTAAAAATAAATTTGAATCAAAAATTGTCGATGATTTTGATGAACTGTCAGTCACTGATAAATATAAAGAAAACCCTAAATTCTTTATTGTTAAGTCGTTTGATGACAGTTTAAATTTTACGGAAGATGCAAAATCAGGATTATTCATGCTCTCTTTTCAAAATAAAGACAGGTTGTTTGCTAAAAAAGTTGTAGATACCTTGCTTATTGCGGTTAGTGCACAATATAAGACCGTTGAAATGAAAAATGTTCAGGAGCGTATTGATAAATATAAGAGTGAGATGGAGAAAATTTCGGATATCACACTTAGAAACAAATTGGCAGAGGTTGTTGCCGGGCTGATACAAAATAAGGTACTTTCGCAGGCTCAGGAGTATTATGGGTTTGATATCATTGTTAATTCAGGTGTTGCAGACGAATTGGGAAAAGTTAAACCTAAACGTGCTTTGATTTGTATTGTTGTGGCGTTCCTTAGTTTTTTCACGGCAGTTATTGTTGCATTAATATCTGATAGTTTTAAGATAAGAAGCAAAGGTGTTAAATGAAAGTTGTCATTCTTGCCGGCGGGTACGGAACAAGGCTTAGCGAAGAGACAGATCTCAAACCTAAACCCATGGTAGAAATAGGTGGTAAGCCGATACTTTGGCATATAATGAAAATATATTCTGCGTACGGCTATAATGAATTCATAATATGTCTTGGGTATAAAGGCTATACTATAAAAGAGTATTTTGCTCATTATTTTTTACATAATTCTGATGTCACATTTGATTTCAGTAATAATAACGAGAGACACATTCACACCCACAATGCGGAACCATGGAAAGTTACGCTTGTTGATACAGGTCTTAACACCATGACAGGCGGTCGTATTAAACGAATTCAGGAATATACAGACGGACAGCCGTTTATGCTGACATACGGCGACGGTGTCGGTAATATTGATATTTCTAAACTTGTTGCGTTTCACAAAAAACATGGGAAAACCATCACAATGACATCATCTCAACCTGAAGGTCGCTTCGGAGCTTTAAACATTACAGAAGGCAACAGGGTTGATAGTTTCCTTGAGAAACCGAAAGGAGACGGCGCGTGGATTAATGCCGGATTCTTTGTATGTGAGCAAAGAGTTTTCGATTATGTAGCTGATGGAGACTCTACGATATTTGAACAGACTCCATTGCAAAATCTTGCAAAAGAGGGAGAAATGTTTACATATAAGCATACTGGATACTGGAAACCCATGGATACCCTCAGAGACAAAATAGAACTCCAAAAGCACTGGGATAATGGAACGGCACCGTGG
The DNA here is from genome assembly GCF_029267515.1 of Seleniivibrio woodruffii. Classification (GTDB taxonomy): domain Bacteria; phylum Chrysiogenota; class Deferribacteres; order Deferribacterales; family Geovibrionaceae; genus Seleniivibrio; species Seleniivibrio woodruffii_A. The sequence continues at coordinate 33,209 of NZ_JAJUIS010000012.1, read as the reverse complement.
AAAACCTGGTAAGCAAAAACCTCTTTCAAGGGGTTTATAAAGGAAAAAGAGTTTTTCTGACAGGGCACACCGGTTTTAAGGGTTCTTGGTTGGCTTTGTGGCTTAGATCTATGGGGGCCGAGGTATGCGGTTACGCGCTTGCTCCGAATACAAATCCCAGCCACTTTGAGTTAATAAAGCCGGATATTGCTTCAGTTTATGGTGATATAAGGAACAGAGACGGGCTTAATAAAGTTATGCAGGACTTCAGACCTGAAATTGTATTCCATTTAGCGGCCCAACCTCTTGTGCGATATTCTTACGAAAATCCTGTGGAAACTTATGAGACAAATGTAATCGGAACCCTGAATGTATTTGAGGCATGTCGGCAGACAGATTCGGTCAGAGCCATTATAAATGTCACAAGCGACAAATGCTATGAGAACAAAGAATGGATTTGGGGCTATAGAGAGAACGACCCTATGGGTGGTTATGATCCTTACAGCTCAAGCAAAGGTTGTTCAGAACTGCTTACATCTTCTTATAGAAATTCATATTTTAATTTGGCTGAATATGGAAACAAGCACAACACACTCCTTGCCAGCTGCCGTGCGGGTAATGTTATCGGGGGTGGTGACTGGGCACAGGATAGACTTATTACAGATATCATGATAGCTGCCAGCCGCGGCGAAACTGTAAAAATAAGAAACCCTTATGCTACAAGACCTTGGCAGCATGTTCTTGAGCCGTTAAGCGGTTATCTTAATATAGGGCAAATGCTTCTTGAAGGTAAAAAAGAGTTTTCGGAGGGATGGAATTTCGGACCCACGGATGAAGGGAATATCACAGTGGGAGAAGTTGTAAAGAAAATTAAAGAATCATGGGACAAACTGGATTACGAGATAGAGAAGAGTGACAATAACCCTCACGAAGCAAAATTCCTCAAACTTGACTGTTCAAAAGCGGCTTACATGCTGAAATGGAAAAATGTGTGGAATTTCACCAATACATTCAAAGTAACTGTTGAATGGTATAAGGAGTTTTATACAAACAATGATATTCTTACTTACAGACAATTAAATAAATATATTGTTGATGCTGCTTGTAAAAATATGCTTTGGGCGATTAAATGAGTATTCTGCTCACTGGTGCAACAGGTTTTTTGGGCAGCCATATTCTCAAAAGGCTCATAAGTCTCAATCATGACGTGGTTGTTTTGAAAAGAAGCAAATCAGATTTGTGGAGGCTTGAGAGCATTGCAAATAAGATTAAAATGTATGATGTTGATATAGTTCCGTTAGAAAAGATATTTGAAGAATGTAAAATAGACATAGTTATACATACTGCTACGACCTACGGAAGAAATAATGAGAGTTTAAGTCAGATTCTGGAAACTAATCTCATGTTTTCTATCAGATTATTGGAGACAGCAGTTCGTTTCAATACGGATACTTTTTTCAATACGGATACTTTGCTGTATAAATATCTTAATACATATTCTTTATCTAAAAAGCAGTTTACAGAATGGCTGAAGAGTATGTCTGATAAAATACGTGTGATAAATTTGAAACTTGAGCATATGTATGGAATAGACGATGATAATAAAAAATTTATCAGTTGGGTTATTGAGCAAATGATTGGTAATGTTTCATGCATTAATTTGACTGAAGGAAAACAAAAAAGAGATTTTATTTATATAGACGATGTAGTTGATGCTTATATTATTGTTCTTGAGAAATATGCGCAAATGAGTAGTTTTAACGAGTTTGATGTTGGAACTGGAACACAGGTTGAGTTAAAAAAATTTATAGATATGATTTACGAGGAAGTTAAGAAGCATAAAGACATACGCACCGTTTTGAACTTTGGAGTTGTTCCTTACCGTGAGGGCGAGTTTATGGATATTGACGAAAATGTCCAGCCTTTACTTGAATTGGGCTGGAAACCAAAGACATCATTGGAAGACGGAATAAAAAAACTTGTCAGTGAGAAATTAAAATGAATGAAAAGGATAAATTAAGAGCCGAGATATTGGAAAAAACAGCTGAATACTATAGATTAGTCCATAAAGAGGAGCAGGAAAAATCTTTTGTGTCAGGCAAGAGCCGCGTTAACTACGCGGGGCGTGTTTTTGACGAACAGGAGATGGTCAATCTTGTTGACAGCTCTCTTGAATTCTGGCTCACATACGGCAGGTTTTCCAAAGAATTTGAACAGAAGTTCGCTCAGTATCTGGACGTTAAATGGGCTTTTCTTGTGAATTCAGGCAGTTCGGCAAACCTGCTCGCATTTTTTGCTTTGACCTCGCCTCTGCTAAAGGACAGAGCTGTGAAAAGAGGTGACGAAGTTATTACTGTTGCAGCGGGATTTCCCACAACTGCCGCTCCCATCGTCCAGTTCGGTGCAGTTCCTGTTTTTGTCGATATGGAACTTGATACTTACAACATAGATACGTCAATGCTTGAAAAGGCTGTCAGCTCTAAAACAAAAGCAGTGATGATAGCTCATTCACTCGGTAACCCGTTCGATATCAAAAAAGTTAAAGAATTTTGCGATAAGCATAACCTGTGGCTGATAGAAGATAACTGCGATGCTCTCGGCTCAAAATATGACGGCAAATTTACCGGAACATGGGGTGATATCGGTACAAGCAGTTTCTATCCTCCGCACCATATGACAATGGGCGAAGGCGGGGCTGTCTACACAGATAACCCTCTGCTTAAAAAGATCATATTGTCAATGAGAGACTGGGGTCGTGACTGCTGGTGCGACAGCGGTGTTGACAACACATGCAAGGCAAGATTCACCCAGCAGTTCGGAACTCTGCCGAAGGGTTATGATCATAAATACGTTTACAGTCATTTCGGATTCAATCTGAAAATATCTGATATGCAGGCGGCTGTGGGCCTCGCTCAGCTTGAAAAATTTCCGCATTTCATAGAGAAGCGCAAAGAAAATTTTAAACTTCTTAAAGAAGCACTCCATGGTGTTGAAGACCAGCTCATCTTGCCGAAAGCGGCGAAAGATTCAGATCCGAGCTGGTTTGGCTTCATGATGACGTTAAAAGACGGAGTAGGCTTTACCCGCAATGAACTTGTTGAGTATCTTGAAAATAACAATATACAGACACGTAATCTTTTTGCGGGGAATATGCTTAGGCATCCTATGTTCGACAGCCTTATAAACGGCGTTGACTACAGGGTTGTCGGTGAACTCAAAAATACTGACAAGATAATGAATGACAGTTTTTGGGTGGGAGTCTACCCCGGTATGAAAAAAGAAGCTGTTTATTATATAGTTGATAAGATAAAAGGATTTTTATCGAAATGATAGCTGTTCTTGGTGCCGGTATTGCCGGAATTTCTGCTGCATATCACCTTGGATTGAACGGGCAAAAAGCAGTTGTATTCGAAAAAGATGGTGATTGGGGCGGACTTTGCGGGGATTTTGAAGTTGCAGGGTTCCGTTTTGATAAGGCAATACATCTTTCCTTTACAGAAAATGAATATGTTCGCAAGCTATTTTCTGAGTCTTGTGAATATTTTACACATAATCCTCTGGCATACAACTACTATAAAGGTGTCTGGCTGAAACATCCGGCTCAGAATAACCTTGCACCACTGCCTTCAGATGAAAAAGTTAACATTATAAGTGATTTTATAAGCAATAAATTTGATTCTGAGATCAAGAACTATGAAGATTGGCTGAAAGCACAATATGGAGAATACTTCGCAGAAAATTTTCCTATAAGATATACCAGAAAATATTGGACCTATGAAGCAAAGGAACTCAGTACCTCATGGGTTGGAAACAGAATGTACCGACCGGATATAAAGGAAGTGCTGAAGGGTGCATTTGACGAGGACACCCCAAACACATATTATGCAAAAGAGATGCGTTATCCAGTGAAGGGGGGATATAAGTCTTTCATAAAAAAAATGGCTGACGATTGTTCAATTGAGTTAAATAAAGAAGTTGTAAATATAGACGTTACAAATAAAATTGTATCTTTTTCAGACGGTTTAAATTTAACGTATGAGCATGTTATCTCAAGCCTGCCGCTTCCTGAATATCCCAAACTTATTAAAAATATGCCTGATCAGGTGGTTTCTGCCTGCAACAGGTTGGTTTGGACAAGTGTTGGACTGGTTTCTATAGGGTTAAAACGTTCCGATATACCGAAACACCTGTGGTTTTATGTTTATGATGAAGATATTCCTTTTGCAAGATGTTATAGTCCGAGTATGAAATCGCCTTACAATGTACCGTATGGGTGCAGTTCATTGCAGCTTGAGGTTTATTACTCAAAAAACAGACCGCTCAGCTTCAGCAGTGCGGAACTAATTAATATTTGTGTTAACAAACTTGAAAAAATGGGTGTTATCGACAGAAAAGATATTGTTGTAAGTGACTTCAGGTGTGCCGAATACGGTAATGTTGTTTTTTACCACGGTATGGAAAAGGACAGGCAAACAGTTTTGGATTATCTTGAATCTGTCGGTATATGCACGATTGGCAGGTTCGGTAAATGGGATTACCTTTGGAGTGATCAGAGTCTATTGAGCGGAGGAGAATGCCTTGGAAACAAGATTTTCTGATAAGTTAACCATAGCTATCCCATGTTATGAAAGGTACGATTATTTTGAAGAAGCTGTTAATAGTGCAATAAACCAGACAGTTCGTTGTTCTGTCATTGTTGTTGACAATGGCTCGTCACATAATAAATTTAGAGATTATATTGAAAGATTGAACGATAACCGCATAAAATATTATAGAAACGAAAAGAATATTGGAATGTTCGGTAACTGGAATAAATGTTACCTATACAGTGAAACTGAATATGTGATGATTTTGGGTGATGATGACATTCTGAATCAGGGTTTTGTAGAAGAATTTGAAAAAGCTGTCAGTCAATATGATATTGATATCTATTTTTCTGATTTTGTATTTCTCTATGAAAAAACACAAGTTCGTCATCCGTATAAATTAATTTTTGGGTCTTCTGACATCGGAAAAATCAAGAAAAAAGCTTGTTTTGAAGGCTTGTCTTTTCCAACGATTTCTCAATGTACCAGACGTAAGATTATGGTCACCCACCCTTTTATGGAAAATCCGCATGGGAGTAATGATTGGCTGCATATATACACTTTGGATGATGATCTCAAAGTGTATGGAAATGATAAAGTTCTGATGACTTACAGAAGACATTTGTTAAACGATAGTTCTATCAATGCAATTACAACCGGGGCAACTCTGCCTGTTATATATTGGCAGCTTTATAAATATTATGAAAAGGACGATAATGTTGCTGCTCAATCTGCAAAAAGGAATGCCATAAAGAGGCTTTTGATTAATATCATAAAAGGTAATTTTCGTTTTAGAGAATATTTGATGCAGCAGAATTACTATGCAGACTATTATCGCAATGTCATTTTTCCTCAACATAGGTATTTGCGTTTTATGGCGTATTCAAAAGCAATTATGTGTAGTTCAAAACTCGCGTATGCTCTAATCAAGATGTTAAAGTAACATGACAAAGACTGCCAATGCCAAGCGAAACATAATTTTTGACCTATTTATCAAACTTGTGACCATTCTGGTAGCATTTTTTTCTATTCCAATATATTTGAACTGTCTTGGCGATGAACTATTTGGAGCTAATCAGCTTCTTAGTCAGTTGATGACCTATATCAACCTTGCCGAAGCAGGTTTAGGCGCATCCTTACTTGTGGCGCTGTACGGTACACTTGCTAATAACGACACTGAAGGTTCTGTAAACTTAATCGCAGCGGCGCACCGCATATATAATTACATAGGTATATTTGTATGTATTTCAGCTACAATTTTTTCGTTTTTTATTGGTAATCTTTTTGATATTGCAGTTGAACACAGGTTTCAGGTTCAGGTTGCTTTTATATTTTACTCTTGTAGCATCGGTATATCGCTTTGTATGATGGCTCCTACTATGCTGATACGGGCTGACCAGAAATATTATAATATTGCCGCGTTTTTTCTTGTTCTGAACCCTTTTGGTGTTATTATTTCTATTATATTTCTCAAATTAGGTTTTTCGCTTATAAGTGTAGCATTTTCAGTCTTCGTTGCTAATTTCTTTGCGTACTACTTGAGCAATCGCAGAGTTAAAAAACTTTACCCTTGGCTAAAGCTGAAAAGCGAACATCCAAATTATAAACAGCTTAAATCTGTCAAATATGTATTTATTGATAAACTGCTGGTTGTCGCGGTTTTTCAGACAGATTATATTCTAATCTCTTATTTCATCTCAGTTGCGGCTGTGTCAACATACGCAATTTACAACACTTTTTTTATTGTTTTGCGTACTTTCCTCTGGATACCGATAAATCATTTACAATATGGTCTTGGAGAAATGTTCTATAAATCTGATTTAGAGAGTATCCGCAGAATCTGGCGTGATGTCATAAGTGCAGGATTCATTTTGGTTGGAGCAGTTTGTATCACAGTTTATTTTCAGATAGATTATTTCGTTTCTCTTTGGGTTGGCAAGGAATATGTGCTTGACAAACCAATAGTGATTTTGTTTTTAATCAATCTTGTATACTTGATAACTGTGCACCCTTCAACAATGGTTGTCAGCGCCAGAAATATGTTTAAAGAACGCGTTCCCGGGTCTTTTATGGAAATGTCTTTGAATCTGATTTTTTCTGTGATTCTGATGAAAAAATATGGAGTTTTTGGCGCTGTTCTTGGAACAACAATAGGGCACTTATCTTCCAATGCGTGGTTCATTCCTTATTTAGCTTCAAAAATTCTTGAGATTAGGTTTTCAGCATATTGGATTATGGTTTTGAAATATGTTTTATCAATAATTGCAGTTTTCTTTATAGTGAGAGAGGGTCGCGCCTATTATGGTGGAGGAAGCTGGTTTTCGTTTTTTACTAAATCTTCTATAATTTTTCTTTCATCACTTTTCTTGTTAGTCATTACTAATTTGTATTCTTATGACACAAGGTGTATGCTGAGAAGACTAAAGGCTATTATAAAACTTTAATCTCTTTATATTCATATATTGAGAGTATAAAACACAATAAAGGAAGAGCTAAATGGAAAAGAATGATATAGGTATTTATTTAGTTTCTTTAGAACAGGATAGTGATAGAAGAGAAAAATTGAAATCAATGTTTCCTTCTTTCTATAACCTTTTTAATCTGATTAATGCTGTTGATGGCAGAAAGGTTTCTGCAAAAGACTATTACACTAATACGTTTGGCTATTTTTTACGTAACCGAACTATAATGTCTCCTGCTGAATTCGGTTGTACACTTAGTCATATTAAAACACTAGAAACATTTTTGAAAACAGAACAACAATACGCATTAATATTTGAAGATGATGTTCTTGGTAGGGATTGCGATATAAATGCAGTCCTCAATATTTTACCATCTATTCCAGAAAATACTGTTTTGATTTGTGGGGGGCAAGATGGCATAAAAACTAATAAATATATATATGGTAAGAAGGCGTTTCATGAACATGTATATAAGATTCATCCTCTATCGTATAAATATGTATTTAGAACATGTTGTTACGCAGTAACACGCAAGAGTGCTTATGAAATAGTTAAATATCATGAGAGTAAACTTACTCTTGCAGATAAATGGAGCGAATTTTTCAGAGATAATGATATATTTTTATGCTACATAGAATGCTTTTCGCATCCGAGGGATCTATCTAATAGCCATATAGAACAAGATAGAAAAAACCAACAAAAAATTACATTATTTAAGAAAATTTTTAGTTTCGGTGTTGTTTTTAGAATTTATAGATTATTTAGAAAGGTATTTGTTAGTACATATTGTAAATTATCTGGTTATGAGGAAGTTGTTAAGGGTATAAAAGAGGTATAATGCTAGTAATTGATGTCCTACTGTTATTTTTTCTTGTAAATGGGTTTTATATATATCCCCCCCTCAATAGTTCATTAATTGTTCCTTTTCTTGTTGTTTTTCTTGCATTTTTTAGTAGAGGGGTCTTATTAAATGAGTTTTCTAGCATAATTAAAAATAGATATTTAACGAGAATAGTTAGCGCAATTATTTTTTTATTTTCAACCTCCTTACTGATTCCTATTTTGCACCAAACCTATGATTTTTCATATGCAGTTGATTTTATTTCCCAGAGTATTCAGCTTGTTTGTATATCTTCGTTTGCATGTTTAATGCTTTATCATGCATCAATAATTGGCGTGAAGCCCAGCGAATATGTCGAGATTCTAATAATCAAAATATTTTTATTGCAGTCTTTTATCCAGATATTTGCGTTTGTATTTTCAGATTTTGCTGATTTTGTCCACATATTTTATAAGCCAGAAGTTGTTGAATATATGTATGAAAGATATGGTGGAGGTGTTCGAGGCTTGGCCTTAACAGGTTCTCCTGGTTGGGGACTAGCGGTTGGCTATGGTCTTGCATTTTTATTTTTTTTCAAACATGAATTAATTGGAAAAGTAATAGGGGTTAGTTTTTGCATAAAACTTTTTTTATTAATACTTGGTGCATTTTTTAGTGGTCGTTCAGCCTTTGTTGGATTGTTGCTTGCAATTGCTTTTTACATATTTTCAAAAGACACCTTCCTAAAGAAGATAGGTAATTTGTTTAAAGCAATTATTTTAGCTACTTTGATTACGACCATGGCTTGGGTGTTATTTCCCACTTTTATAGAGCAACTTGTTTTAAAAGTGTTTCCATTTGTATTTGAATTTTATTTTAATTATCAAAATCATGGTGAGTTATCAACAAACTCTACAGATGTTTTGATCAATATGTGGCAGATAAATATTCCAGATCTGACATATATTTTTGGTGATGGTTTTTTTACCGATAAATACACTGGTTTATATTACAAAAATACCGATGTTGGTTATCTACGAAATATCTTATTTGGCGGATTTTTTTGGACTGCTTGCATGATAGGCTATCAATTTTTATTACAAGGTTTAAATTCGTATAGTTTTGAAAAACACACAAGATATTTTCTATTTACACTGTTTATATTTACATTATTCCTTGAATTTAAAGCAATGACGCTTGGATATAACAAATATATGTTTACTATTATTGTTTTATATGTATTGTCTTTGTCTTACGATGAAAAAAGGATAAATTAATTATGCAGATGTCAGTATCTATAATTATTCCTTTTTATAATGCCGCCAATTTGCTCCACTTATCAATTAATAGCTTAAAAAATCAAACATACAAAGATTTTGAAGTTATTATGGTAAACGATGGTTCAATTGATAATTCTTGCGAGATTGCAAAAGAACTTGTTGGAAATGATTCAAGATTTTCAATCATTAATCAAAAAAATGCCGGTCCTGGGGCAGCCAGAAATGCTGGTATCAAAGTTGCCAAAGGGCATTACATTGGATTTATAGATAGTGACGACTATTTTCATAGTGATTTTATAAAACTGATGGTAGAAAAAATCTTGCATGATAATGCAGATATAGTAATTTGCGAGATACAGAAAGTAGATGATAACGGCAAGGTAATAAGGCATTATCCGATTGCTTATGATAGACCCATTGGGAAGATGGAGGCATTTGCTGATATCATGCAGAGTATAAATATATCATCTATGACGCAGAATAAGTTGTTCAGAAAAGATCTTTTTCATAATGTCGAATTTCCTGTTGATATTAAAGTTAATGAAGATTCTGCAACCGTTTACAGATTAATACTTAATGCAGATATAGTCAGTTTCGTAAACATGCCTTTATTCTACTATGTTCAGCATACTGGTTCTTCTATGAACAGTTTTAATTTCTCAAAACTTTCGGATCGGTTCAAAGTCGCTGATATGATAAAGACGTATATGCTTAATAATAACTTGAGTGAATATATGTACCTTTATAACATATATTATCTTCAGAACGTAGCTTTATCCGGAGCCTTGCAAATAGCTCGGTTTTCAGATGAGTATAATAACGATATTGAGAAGTTAATTTCAAACATTGACAAAAATATTTTTTCAATTGTGAATATTATCAAATTATTAAAAAATGCTAAAAATAAAGCAATGGCTTTGATTGCCTTAAAAATTAGTAAGCGTTTATTTCGTTTCATTGCATTGTCATTAACGAGGCGAAAATGACTATAGTTTTTTACGACATTAATCTGCTCAATTTAAAAAAATATATTGGCGATATAGTATGCGGACTGATAGAGGACAAAACTGTCAGAGTTATTCTCTTGTATGATGAATTTAGTCAGGAAGGGTACGATTTTTATAAAGAAAAGAATTGTAAAATAATCAAAAACAGTGCTGTAGCATATTCATCGGTTAGAAAATTTCTGGAATCCATTAATCCTGATTTGTTTATGGTAAATGCCCAAAGGCTTAGCGACACTGCCTTCGTGGCTGTGGCGAAGACACTGGGTATCAAAACCGGTATGATACAGCATGGAATGTATATACCGTTCTTAAAACGTGAGCGCTTCTTTCTTATTAAAAAGATATTTAAAACTATTAAATACTTTCTTTATTCGCAGGTTATAGCAACAGCTATCCATAAAAATGGTTTTGATGTATTTAGTAAGTTTTTTGCAACCTTTGTTAAGGGTGAAATATACAAAAGTTCAGTGGATTTTTATGAACAAATCAACACTGATTTTGTTCTGGTATATGGTGAATACTGGAAACATTATCATAATGAGATATTCGGGTATCCTCTGGCATCACAGCACACGATAGGATATCATGAGCTGAACAGAGTTCCTGTTATCCTTGCTCAGCCGTTTCAAAAAGATGCAGTTTGCTACATAGCACAGACACTTGTAGAGGATGGACGGATCGACAGGAGAGTCATGGAATCTTTCCTCAGCAATCTTTCAGCAACAGCTGGTGACAGAATTGTCAATGTTAAGTTACATCCGAGATCAGACAACACCTTATATAAGTATCACAATTTTATTTTATCAAAACATGATATACCAAACGCAGGTATCTTTGTTGGTCACTATTCTTCCATGATAGCTCTTGTCGGGCATCTCAAACGTAAATTGGTTCTCTATGAACTTCCCGGTCATGATATCCCTGTGTATTTTAAAAAAATTGCCACAGTAGCAGACGACTACGGTTCTTTTGCAAGTGCGCTGGAAGAACCTGCCTCTGAGCTATATGATAAAAATATTTCTCATTATTTTTCAGATGGGTACAATACTGAAAAGGTCATCAATCTACTAAGACAGCAAATTAAATAGCCCTTATCTCCCTTTTCTGAAAAGCACTATTAATATCGTTCTGAGTACAATAACCATATCAAGATAAAACGAGTAATTTTTAATATAGTAAAGGTCGTATTTTAACTTCATCTTCGCATCTTCAACGCTGGCACCGTAGCCATAGTTCACCTGCGCCCAGCCTGTCAGACCTGGTTTTATCAGGTAGCGTAGCATATAATACGGTATCTCTTTTGCCAGTTCTTCATCAAATTCAGGTCTTTCCGGTCTAGGACCGATAAAACTCATGTCACCGCGCAATACATTGTACATCTGAGGGATTTCATCCACTCTGGTTTTTCTTAAAAAGTCTCCCACAGGAGTAATCCTGTTATCATCTTTTGCCGCCCATTTTGCACCGTCTTTTTCAGCATCCTGACGCATGGTGCGAAGTTTATAGATGGTAAACGGTTTTCCATTCTTACCTGAACGTATCTGGGAAAAGATGATAGGTCCTTTTGAGTCCAGCTTAATGGCAAGAGCAGCCATAATAGTCAAAGGGGATGAAAGCACAAGTCCGATAACCGCAAGGACTATGTCGGAAACACGTTTAATCCTTGTGTAATTACTCTGAAAAATATTGTCAAATCCTTTGGAAAGAATTAGCCATTCATCATTTATGTTTTCCACTGGTATTCTATTCAGATAAATTTCGCTAAAATTGGCATATGTGTGAATCAAATAACCATATATCTTTAGCTCAAGAATAATTTTCTGGTCGTCTTCGTTATAGTGAGACAATTTGCTGATAAGCACAATATTATTGTCGCTATTTTGAGATTTCAGAGTATCGCAAATTTGTTTTGCACCTGATGCTCCCTGATAAATCCAGTTTTTGAGTTGGTTTGTTTTTTCAATAATTAGGTTTTCAAGCTCTGCGCTGTGTTCGTTTTTAATGACATAAATATATCGTACAGTGTTTTTGAGCATTCTTTTAACAATAAGTAATCTAAAGAAAAAGTAGACCATAAATGCGGCATCAACCCGTAGCAGTCTGAATTTTTGGATGTTGGACTGGTCAAAGAAAGAATATTGAAGCAGAATTATAATTGTGTCATACAACAGTATAAATGTCATGCATGATAGAAAAAATTTTGTTCTTCCGCGGGTGTTGTCACTATAAAAATTCAGAATATTCAGTAAAAAAATAAAAGTAAATAATCCGATTATAAAATGAAAAGTATTATAAGTAAAAAAACTATTGAAAATTGCTATTAATATGAAAAAAATAATATCAAGTAACGGGAGGAAAAAAGAAATTTTTTGTCTGTCTGATAACATAATTTAAATTGCCCTGATTGTTTATTTTTTTACTAAGTCATACACACATGTAACTTATTTAATAATATCACTTGGCTCTCAAAAATGGTAGTAACAAAATTCCTATATGGTATAAATACCATATAAAGTTTTGTTGAACATGGTATTATTTTAGTTTACGAATGTCCATAAAGGAACAAAAGAGGTGATTTGAGGCTAAAATGGTAGTATAAGCAATTATGTAAACTGATACGGGGGAAACAATGTCCGCAAATAAAATCAAAATAGGGCTTCTGGGAATAGGCAGAATGGGGCAGAACCACCTGCGCAACATTATGCTTTTAAAGGATGCCGAGCTGGTATTCATATACGACGTTGATAAAGATGCATGCGCGAAACTCTCGGCGCAGTACGGCGTAAAAGTTTCAGAAGATCTTGATGCTGATATGAAAACAGTTGACGGTGTGGTAATAGTCACTCCGACGTTCACCCATTTCGACTACATAAAACGTGCTGCCGCGTGCGTTAAAAACATATTCGTCGAAAAACCACTGACAGACAGCGCAGAAACTGCAAAAGAGGTTGTCAGGCTGGCAGAGGAGAAGGGGCTTAACATTCAGGTTGGCTTCATCGAAAGATACAATCCTGCCGTGGCAACGCTGAAAGCTGTCATGCAGAACAGCGAAAGCGTGATATGCGCAGAGTTCAACCGCTCCAATAAGGTTGCCAGCGGACGTATAACAGACGTGGACGTTGTCATCGACCTTATGATACACGACATTGACCTTGCGCTGGGACTGAACGGCAACGCAGCGAGGGTTACAGCCCACGGGCACAGAAAGAACGGTATAATCGAGTATGCCAGAGCGCTTGCAACCCATGAAAACGGCAGAGTGTCAGATATCACTTCCAGCCGTATCACGGAGAAACGTATCCGTCAGATAAACGTGGCATGTGAAGACATGTTCATCGACTGTAACCTGCTGAATAAAGAGGTGAAGGTGCATAGACCTGCCGGGCAGGATATGCCGGGCGCGGTGCTGACTGCGAAGGACGAAGCGGTTGAGGTTAAGCTCTATGACGCTTTGCAGGCTGAGCTTTCGGACTTTGTTAAGCTTTGCAGGGGCGAAAAGACGCAGGCATCGGATGTGTATGCCGGACTTGCTTCACTTGAGATAGCAGAAGAGATAAGAAAACAGATAAAAGGCTGAAATAAAAGAGGCGGGGCTTGAGACCCCGCCTTTGTTTTATGAATTTACAGTGTCTATGACGAATTTCTGTTCTTCCTCTTTCAGGAAGGCAGACATGGGCAGTGCCATGATGTCTTTGGACACGGTTTCCGTAACTGGGAAGTCTCCCTCTTTATATCCGAGGTATTTGAATACGTTCTGCAGGTGCAGCGGGATGGGGTAGTAAACCGCAGTGGGAACGCCTGCGTCGCCGCATTTTTTTATCATCGCGTCGCGGTCTTTGACTCTGATGCAATATTGCGCCCACACGGAAACGCAGTCTTTGTCCACAAAGGGCACGACAACGTCTTTAAGTCCGTCTGCGTAGCGTTTTGCAACAGCCTGTCTGACCTCTATCTCTTCTTTGTAATATTTCAGCTTAACGTTCAGCACGCCCGCCTGAATTGCATCCAGCCTGCCGTTGATGCCGACGTGGCTGTGTACATAGCGTTCAGTCTGTCCGTGGTTGAGGAGTATGCGCATTTTTTCGTTCAGTTTGTCGCAATCGGTGAAGACTGCGCCGCCGTCGCCGTAGCAGCCGAGAGGTTTTGCGGGGAAGAAAGACGTACAGCCTATTTCGGACATTCCGGAAGAGCGTTTGCCTTTATAAAGTGCACCGAAGCTCTGTGCGCCGTCTTCGATAACGGGTATGTTGTGTTTCTTTGCGATGGCGTTTATGGCGTCCATGTCGGGTGTCTGTCCGAAGATGGACACGGGCATGATGGCTTTTGTTTTGGGGGTGATGGCAGCTTCAATTTTAGCGGGGTCAATGTTGTAGGTTCTTTCATCGATATCCACAAAAACGGGTGTCGCGCCGACGAAAGCGATCATTTCCGCTGTGGCTATGAACGTGAACGGAGACGTGATAACCTCGTCGCCCGCCTTGATATCGTATGCCATGAGCGCAAGGAGGAGTGCATCCGTTCCGCTGCTACACGCGATGGCGTGCTTAACGCCTGTGAATTCGGCGAGGTTTTTTTCCAGTTCCGCCACTTTGGGGCCGAGAATGTAAGCGGATGTGTCCAGAACCTGATGTATCTGGGTATCGATCTCATCCTTGTATTTCTTGTACTGAGCCTGCAGGTCGATAAAATTCATTTTCATTTTTTCACCTTCGATTGGTTTGAAAGCGTACTTTCATCAACAGATATACTAATACTTCTGTATGAAAAGACAACAGAAAATCCCTTTTGTTCTGTGGAGGCGATGTGTTAAAGAGCTGTTGAAAAGGCGCAGAATTTAACGTACAATCAAAGACCTGTAGTTTTTATATTATTTGTGGGGACATATGAAAAAGGCTGTTATAACCGGCATAACCGGGCAGGACGGGGCATATCTCGCGGAGCTTCTGATAAACAAGGGTTACGAGGTGTGCGGCACATACAGAAGGACATCTTCAGTGAATTTCTGGCGGCTGGAGGAGCTTGGCATACTCAGGCATCCGTCGCTGAAACTTGTGGAATACGACCTGACCGACCAGCCGAACAACATCCGTATGGTTGCTGCGGAAAAGCCGGACGAAATATATAATCTTGCCGCGCAGAGTTTTGTGGGCGTTTCTTTCGAACAGCCCGTAACAACCTCGCAGATAACCGGTATCGGAGTTTTACACCTCCTTGAGGCGGTACGCATCGTTAATCCGGAAATAAAATTTTATCAGGCATCCTCTTCAGAGATGTTCGGACTGGTTCAGGAGATACCCCAGTCAGAAAGCACACCTTTTTATCCCAGAAGCCCTTATGCGGTCGCAAAGCTGTACGCACACTGGATGACTGTGAACTACCGCGAAGCGTACGGAATTTTCGGCAGCAGTGGAATCCTGTTCAATCACGAATCCCCGCTGCGCGGTCTTGAGTTCGTCACAAGGAAAATAACCGACGCCGTTGCAAAGATCATCAGCGGAAAGACTGAATGTGTCAGCCTCGGAAATCTTGATGCGAAGCGGGACTGGGGCTATGCAAAGGACTACGTCGACGGTATGTGGCGGATGCTTCAGGCGGACAAACCGGAAACTTTCGTTCTTGCCACCAACCGTACCGTGACTGTCAGGGATTTCGTAAAGATGGCGTTTGCAGTTGTGGAGCGCGATATAGAGTTCAAAGGTACCGGAGCCGATGAGGTCGGGATAGACACAGCGACCGGAAAAACCGTTGTGCGTGTTGACCCGAAATATTACAGACCCGCAGAGGTTGAACTGCTTATCGGTAATCCTGAGAAAGCAAAAAAACTACTGGGCTGGCAGTCTTCGACAACGCTTGAAGCTCTCTGTACCATGATGGTTCATGCTGATATAAAAAGAAACGAATCAGGGTTCTGTTTCTAATAACAAGACAGAGGTAAGTTAATGATAAATCTTGTTATATGCGGTGGTTCCGGCACGAGGCTCTGGCCTTTAAGCCGCAATCTCATGCCTAAACAGTTTGCTAAACTTATTAATAATAAATCGCTTTTCCAGCTTGTCCTTGAGCGTAACAGTGCGTTCTGCAATGATTTTTATATCATATCGAACGTTGACCACTTCTTCCTTGCGCACGATCAGATGGATGCGTCCGAACTGAACAAGAGAACCATAAAGGACGCCAGATACATGCTTGAACCTGTGGGCAGAAACACTGCGCCCGCTATAGCTCTCGCCTGTCTGACCCTCAAAGAGGACGACATGGTTTTGGTATCCCCCAGCGACCATCTTATCAGAAATCACGAAGAGTATGAGAAAGCTGTCGCCCGTGCTGCGGTACTCGCGGAAGAGGGGAATATTGTTGTTTTCGGTGTGAAACCCACACATGTTGAGACTGGATATGGCTATATTGAAGCTCACAGCGAGAATGTCATAAGTTTTAAGGAGAAGCCCGACGCAAAAACGGCGGAGGACTATCTTGAAGACGGAAATTACTACTGGAACAGCGGAATGTTCTGTTTCAAGGCGGGCAGATTTCTGGAGGAGCTTCAGAAATATTCACCGGAGATATACGACGGATGCAAGGCAGCTCTTGAAAACGCCTCAAACTCACAGTATATCCGCATCGGTCTGGAGGATATGCTGAAGATCCCTGAGGACAGCATAGACTATTCCGTGATAGAGAAATGCGACTGTCTCAAAGTGGTTATAAGCGATCTCGGATGGAGCGACGTTGGCAGCTTCGACTCACTCTCGGCGGAGCTGATAAATGACGATAATAATAATCTCATCATATCAAATAAATACGTTGCCACAATTGACGTGAAGGACACCATCGTCGTCGATACGGACGACGCACTTCTTATCTGTAAAAAGGGATCCAGCCAGAAGGTTAAGGACGTTGTTCAGAAGATAAAACGGGATAAGCCGGAGCTTGCAAACATCCATATGACGGCATACCGCCCTTGGGGAACCTATACCGTCCTTGAAAACACATTCGGCTATAAGATAAAACGTATTGAGGTCAAACCCGGCAAAAAACTCAGCCTGCAAAGGCATATGCACCGCAGCGAACACTGGATTGTTGTAAGCGGAACGGCTACCGTTACCGTCGGTGACAAGACCACTATGGTGCGTCCGAATGAATCTACATATATAAAGATGGGCGAACTGCACAGACTTGCAAACGAAGGGAAAATTCCGCTCATCGTTATCGAAGCGCAGGTTGGCGAGTACACCGGAGAGGATGATATCATCCGCTCAGAGGATGATTACGACAGGGGTTAAAGCCCGTAGTATTCCCTGTACCATTTAGCAAAGCGTTCAACGCCTTCGCTCAATGGTGTTTTCGGGCTGTATCCGTGGTCGCGGACGAGGTCGTCAACGTCAGCATAGGTCTTGTGAACGTCGCCGGGCTGCATGGGCATCATATTCTTATGCGCAGTCATTCCCAGAGCTTTTTCAAGCATTTCAATCATATCCATAAGTTTTGCGGGGTTGTTGTTGCCGATGTTGTATACTTTGTACGGCACGTCGGACGAATCCGGCGACGGATTGCCGCTGTCCCATGACGGATTCGGCTTTTGGTCTGCATAGATAACCTTGCACACGCCTTCAACTATATCGTCAATATAGGTGAAGTCCCTTTCCATATCTCCGAAGTTATAGATATCGATCGGTTTTCCGGATCGCATTAATTCCGCGAATTTATACATCGCCATGTCGGGTCTGCCCCACGGACCGTAGACTGTAAAGAACCGCAGTCCCGTTGTGGGCAGGTTATAAAGGTGGCTGTAGGTGTGTGCCATAAGCTCGTTCGCTTTTTTGGTTGCAGCATAGAGACTTACTGGATGGTCAGCTCCGTGGTGCGTGGAGAAGGGCTGCGCCGTGTTCTTTCCGTAGACCGAGGAGCTTGATGCGTATATGAGATGTTGAACGCCGAAGTTGCGGCATCCTTCCAGAATGTTGATGAAACCCACAATGTTTGAGTCTATGTAGGCGTAGGGGTTTTCGATGCTGTAGCGCACGCCCGCCTGTGCGGCGAGATTGCATACCTTGTCGAATTTATGCTCTGCCATGAGTCTGTGCAGGTTTTCCCTGTCTTCAAGATTCATCTGAACAAAGCTGTAACCTTGCAGCGTTTCGGAAGGTATGAGTCTGCCGTACTGAACGTTCTCTCTGCGTATACCGTCCTGCGCCAGCCTGTCATATTTAAGACTGACCTGATAATAATCGTTTATACTGTCCAGTCCGACGACCTCATGTCCGGCGGCGATGAGCTGTTTAACTGTATAAAAACCGATAAATCCGGCAGTTCCGGTGAGCAGAATCTTCATTTCAAACCCTCTCTATATTCATAAACTGATATTATTTGATAATGCGCTTTTTGTATAGTCGTTTATGCTGTATGCTGTAAAAATGAACAGATACGGAATATTATTTTACAGCCTTCTGGCGGTGGTATCGTGGCTTGCAGTCACGCCCCTTGACGTGCCGCAGATGAACACGGACTGGGGTGATAAAATTAACCATGCGGCTGCGTTCGCCGTATTGTTTGTTGCCGGGTATAAGGCGTACCGCAGGGTGTTCACTCTTTGGGCGGGTCTCATAGCATATGGAGTGTTTATTGAGGCTGTTCAGAGCTTTCTGCCTTTTCGTTTTGCATCGGCGGAGGACGTTGTTGCGGATATCGCAGGCATAGCTCTGGGTCATTCCGCAGTGTTTCTCTTAAAAAAGAGCCGCTTAACGGCTTCCGTTTTTAAAAATTAACATAGTAACTGTAATTATTTCAGTTTCATATCCCTGCCGAGTTCTCTCTGAAGGTCGCGTTCGCGGATGGTGTTTCGTTTGTCGTGTGTTTTTTTACCTTTGGCAAGAGCTATTTCCACTTTTACCAGGCGCTTTTTCTGATAGACCGATATGGGGACGAGTGTAAGCCCCGCTTCTTTTATCCTGCCGATGAGCCTGTCGATATCTCTGCGCTTCATGAGCAGTTTGCGGCTTCTTGTGGGGTTATGGTTGAATCTGTTTGCCTGTTCATATTCGGCAACGTGAGAGTTCACAAGCCATATCTCGTTTGAAAGTATTTTAACGAAAGCCTCTTTAATACTTATCTTTCCTGCTTTGACAGATTTGACTTCTGTGCCTGCAAGAACGACACCCGTTTCGAAGGTTTCAAGTATTTCGTAATCAAAGAATGCTTTCTTGTTTTTTGCAAATGTGGACATCATTTTTCCTTAATGTACTTTATATAAGAAATTACATTTTTTGTATTGAAATGCAACCCGTTTGATGTAGAATAATCATTATTTTCACGAGGCTCAAATTGGCGGTATTTGGAGAAGAGTTCAGTACGAACATTACATTCATGGATAGCGGTACAAAGAAATTCATCTTTGAACTGAATAAACTTTCCGATGCGATGAAAAACGGCGAAGGCAGACAGTATGTTATTTTCGCCCTTGATTTTCTTGGCGAATATGCGGAAAAGCATCTTATTTCCGAAGAAAAGGTCATGATAAAATACCGCTTTCACGATATCGAAGGTCATGCGGTTCAGCATGACGAGTTCCGCATGGAGCTTTCAAAGATAACCGATGAATACGCCGCTAAGGGTGCGGATCATTCCTTTCCGCTTCTTGTGCAGAGATTCATGGGAAGCTGGCTCAGCCGCCATATTTCGCGCGCCGATAAGGTTCTCGGAGATTTTCTGACCTCTGCCGCAAAAAAAGCCAGACCCTGAAAAGATCCGGCTTTTTCCTTATTTTCATCTTTAAGTACAGTTAATTATTTCGCAGAAGGGCATCCGCAGCATCCGCCGCCCGCAGCAGGGCAGGACGGAGCAGAAGCCTGTTTGCCGTATCCTTGGGAAGCCCAGCCGCCGCCTTTCAGGTGGAAAGCTGAGGAGGATATTATTCTTCTCGCTTCTCCGTGACATTCAGGACACTCAACAGCATCGTCCGCATTGCTGAAGCTCACCAGCTTCTCTGTGACTTTACCGCATTTTGCACATGAATATTCGTATATAGGCATATTGCACCTTCAAGAGTTTATTTTTTTGAAATAATATAATTCTTAGTGAATTTTTCAATAAAAAAATCAGCTTCCGATCTCAACGTTGCGTCCGTATATCCATCCTGTTATCTCAGTTCCGCTCACAGTGACGCTTATATTAAGCCAGCCGTCGCGTTCAAGCAGAATCTGCACCTCTGTGTTGAGCGGCAGTTTTGCAAGAACGGCGGATGTTATGTCCGGTTTTTCGCGCATATTGAGTATATTCGCCTTGACTATTCCCGTTTTTGAGGCTGTCGGAACGGTTTCCGGCATCTCGCGTACAAGCGGTTGCTGGACCGGCGCCGGCGGTGTCTGTATTTGAACGGGAGGAACCTTCTCTGCAGGTTTTTCCGGTTCCGCTGGGGGAGTCTGTACGGGTTTATCCGCTGGAGTAGCCGGTGCGGCAGGAACAGCCGCGGGAGCTTTCAACGGGTGCATCATCTCCGCCTGACGTTTTCCGTAGAGAGTGCCGTAATAGAAGAGCGCGCCCGCAATAAAAATTGCGGCTATCAGCGCGAGACCTGTGTAGAGGAAGAATTTTGAGTTCATATTATCTTTTTTCCTTTCCAGTTTAAGACTTGCGGCGGCGGAATCAAGGTGTTTGCAAGAAAGCACTTTATTCTGGTCAACGTAAGCCGCCATGAGTGATCGCTCCATGGCGAGGTTTACAAGTCTCGGGTTGCCGCCTGTATATGAATACAGTTTCTTATAGAATTTCTTTTCGGGGTACTGTCCGTGGAATCCGCCCTTTGAAAGTCTGAACGCCACATATTTGGACATATCGTCGAAATTCATATAGTCGAGGCTTACATGCAGGGTTATTCTCTGGCGCAACTGCCGCAGCGAAGGTGAGTTCAGCTTTGAGTCAAGCTCCGGCTGTCCGGCAATTACAAAGCGTATCAGCTTCTCTTTCTCCGTTTCCAGATTTGACAGTATGCGCAGTTCCTCAAGTGTTCGCGCGGGGAGGTTCTGTGCTTCGTCGATTATGAGAAGCGGCTTTTTGCCCTGTCTTTTCTTTTCCGTAAGAAAGTCGCGGAATCCGGCGAAGAGGGCGTTCTTTGTCTGGTTTTCACCTATGGGGAAGCCGAAATCCTCAAGTACGGCTCGGAACATCTCCTCCGGTTCGAGGGAGGGGAACATCACATAAGCGTATTCAACCGTGTCCGGCAGTTCGTTCATGAACTTGCGCATAGTAATGGTTTTGCCAGTGCCCGGTTCTCCGGTCATAACCAGAAACCCTTCGTCTGAGTCCACAAAATATTTCAGCGACTGAAGCGCTTCCATATGGTTCGGACTGGCGAAGAAGTATTCAACATCGGGTGTTATTCTGAATGGATGTTCTTTGAACTCGAAAAACTCAGTATAGCTCATCAGCTCTTCCGCACGGTTTTGTTATCATCAAATTACCTGATATATCCGCCTTAAACAAGAACAAATTGTTCTGGCGCATCTTCCGGAGGAATAATCATATTCCTGTTTTGTCCGTATAGCAAGAGGACGCTTTCGGGAGATATCTTAAAAAAATAAACTTGACATTAAAACACATAGTTGATAATGATAATCATTATCTATCTTGAGAAAAGGGAGGCAGAAATGGATGCTGATGCTCTTATACTGATATCATTGGTTTTATCAGCGGTCATTTATATTACGTACTACCTTTTTGTAAGGCAATGCTCCTGTGGCGGAGATAACGACGAGCCCAAGGACAAACAGAGCATCGAACATATCTGCTGCGGAAAATGCCACGAACATTCCGAATCTCAGAAAACCTTTTACTGATATGGCTTAATTCGCTGGATATGCTATAATTGTCAGACAGGAGCGAAGCAATGTCTGACATGGCTAAGTTTATAAGTATGCTTGAATCCGGACCGGAATCTCCTGCAGATTTCACGTCCTATGCAGAATCGCTTATTAATCAGTACGTCAATCCTGAAAATATGCACGCCGCACAATCTGTCGCCGCTGCATATGCTGAGCTGAGAAAGGGACGGCGGAGCATATGTATCATGGAGGAGCTTCTTCGTGATGCGGAGAGCAGAAGCTGCGAAAACGTCTATGCCTCCCGTTCCGTCATGATACGTCAGGAAAAGCTGGCAGCTCTTGGTCAGCTTGCTTCCGGCATAGCCCATGAGCTTAACAACCCGATAGGCTTTGTTGCAGGGAACTTCGAAGCGCTCAGAACATACAGCATCTCTGTCTGGAACTATATTGAAGCGTTGGAAAACGCTGCCGACGAAATGATGAAACAGAAGATAGCAGAGCTGAAATCAAAATATAAAATCAATTATATCATTAATGATACAAAAGATATATTCGTGGAATCCGCCGACGGTTTCAAACGTGTCTCGGAAATAGTTAACAATCTGCTTGCCTTTGCGCGGGTGGACGGCGGAAATTTTAAACTGACCAGTCTCAACTCAAGTGTACAGACAACGGCAGCCATAGTTTCGTCACAGGCGAAATTTGTTGCCGCCATAGAGCTTAATCTAGGTGATCTTCCGGATTTCGAGTTTAACCCCGGAGAGATGAATCAGGTGCTTCTTAACCTGTTTCTTAATTCCGTGCAGGCGATCAAAGGTCAGAAGAGGGACTCGGAAGGGCATATTACCGTTAAAACGTGGACTGAGGAAGGGATGGCAGTCTGTTCCGTTACAGATGACGGTCCCGGTATTCCGCAGGAAAACATGCAGAGGGTGTTTGATCCCTTCTTCACCACAAAGCCTGTTGGTGAGGGCACTGGACTGGGGCTTAATATTTCCTACGACGTTGTCGTACACAGGCACAGAGGTTCTTTTGATGTGGAGAGCGAGCCGGGTAAAACTGTTTTCACCTTCAGGCTCCCGCTTTTCAGAGAGGTGTGATATGCAGACGCAGGGGACTATACTTATCGTTGACGATGAACCTAACGTTCTTTCTTCTCTCAGAAGGCTTTTTGTCAGTCACGATGTCAACGTGCTGACAGCGGGCAGCGCGCATGAGGCAATGGCTCTTCTGGCGGAGAACAGCGTTGATTTTTTTCTCTGCGATTACAGAATGCCGGATGTGAACGGAATTCAACTGCTTGAAGCTGTCAAGGACAGGTACCCCGATATGTTCCGCGCAGTCATAAGCGGTTATGCGGAACCGGATGCCATGACCTATGCCATCGGCAAGGGAACGTCTATGGCATATTTTAAGAAACCGTGGACGGACTATGACATAGCCGGAAAGGTTCTGCACATAATATCGACTATGAAACAGGTCAAAGATAAGGAACTTAACTACATCTTCAGCAGCATAGACAAGCTGCCCAGCATCCCGAAAATATATTATGAACTGGACGACGCTGTTAACAGCGGTGAGTCCATAGAGCGTATAGCTTCCATTTTTAAAAAAGACGCATCCCTTACGGCGAAGATACTTCAGATAGGCAACTCTGTATTTTACAGCGGAAAGGGCAGCGCCACACTTGAGCAGGCGATACTCATGATAGGTCTGACCACCGTGAAAGAGATAGTCCTGATGTATAAACTTACCGAGGGGCTGGGTGCAGGACCGCGCATTGAGAAGGAGCTTGAGCGGATATTTTCCCACGGGCTTATACTGAACAAGGCTGTGGAGCACTGCCTTGTGCACAGCGGGCAGAAATACAACAAAAACATTTCCAATACGCTGGGGGTGCTCTCCTGTGTGGGCAAGGTGATACTGTTAAGCTATCATCCGGACAGATATTACGGAACCACGGCGTTTTCCGAAGGATGCGGATGCAGTTTTGAAGAGTCGGAAAAAGAGATGGGATACGTTAATAACAACAGTTCCGCCATAACATGCAGTTTTCTTGATCTTTACAACATTCCGTTCGAGATACTGGAAATTCTGCTTTATGTTGGCAGACCGGAAATGGTTTCGGATGAAAATCGGGTTATATCAGCCGTATATTCGGCAATGGTGCGGATACTTGGCGCTATTGAGAACGGAGGTGATGTGGACGATATAATTATTGAGCAGTGCTGCTATGGCATTTTAAATGCAGTAAAACTCAGGAATACTGTGCACATCATCACCGATGTCTGGAACATAGGGAAATGAGGGAGGCGCAATGTTTAAGCTGTCTTATGTTGAACTTGTTACAGGAATCAAGGCGGCAAAGCTGAGAGAGCTTATCTCTCTTGGTATTCTGACCGCAGAGGACAGGGACGGGGTTACATATATATCCGCCGCAGGTATAGAGAGCTATCTCATGTCGGAAGGAAGGTTTGTGCCCGACGTTTTTAAAACAAGCGGCATAAAGGTTCTGATTGTTGACGACGAACCGAATATGCTCAACTCCCTTAAAAGGCTCTTCCAGCGTTTTCCCCAGATAACGGTGAACACGGCGGCGAACGCCTTTGAAATGGGGCACAGTCTGAAAATACTTGTTCCTGATATAATAATCCTTGATTACAGTATGCCGGGTATGAACGGGCTTGAAATATTACAGAGTCTCAACGGCGAAGGGTATCTGGAAAAGGTGCGCGTCATCGTTTATACGGCGCGTCTGCCCGAAGAACTGGAACCTGTCGTAGCACAGTTCAGCAACGTTCAGGTGCTGGCGAAGAGTGCGGATTTCAAGGAACTGCTTATAACCGTTGAAAAGATGCTGAATAAAACACGGGAAACAGCCTGACAAAAATTTAATAATTTTTTCCTGTAAAAGCAGTATATTGTATCAGAGATACGATATACAAGGAAGCGCGTATGAGCCTTACAATGATAGCAACCTCCCTGTGCGAAAAGATAAAGACCAAAGGAATAGAGCTGGGCGAGCGCACCAGTCACCTGCCGCTTTCGTTCCGGCTGGGCGAAAACCAGTGGGTTGTGGTGTTCCGTTTCGGGGTCGTGGCAACCGTCGGGCTGAACGACCGAGAACGGCAGGATGTTTTCAGCGAACTTAAACCGTTTATGGATAACCCACATGCCGTGCAGAAGAGTGAAGATATCTCAATTGAGGTAGGCGGAGGAACCGACGAGGTCGGCATCGAGCAGGCGCGCATACAGTCGCTCACCCGCGAGCACGTTCTGGTGATGGCGGATATACTGGCAAAGAGCGTAATGCTGGAAAGATACGAATCTGTAATGTCCGAGGTTTTCAGCGAAACCGAGCCTGTTGCTGAGAAACTTATGACCGGTTCACATGGCAAGGTAAATTCTGCAGCACTGAAAAAGACTATCGGTGCAACCCTTATGGCGCAGCAGAACATGATAGGGCGGGTTGAGGTGCACGAGAAACCGGAAGTGCTCTGGGAACATCCCGAGCTTGAAAAATTCTATGCCCGTCTTGAGGATGAATACGAGATTAAAGAGCGTAACGACGCGCTGGAAAAGAAGCTGAGGCTGATAAACACCACCGCCGAAACGCAGCTTGGGCTGCTGCATAACAGCCATTCGCTGCGTGTTGAGTGGTATATAGTCATATTGATAGTTTTCGAAATACTGCTCACCCTTTACGAGATGTTTTTAAAGCAGCATTAATCCGCGTGCACCTGACCGGACGCGGAAGGTTTCTTCTCGTCTTTAAGCAGAAGCACCAGCGGCAGGCTGACGAGAAACAGCAGCGCAACCAGCAGAAAAACGTGGTTGAACGCCATCATGGCACCCTGTTTCGTCACAAGCCCGTTAACCGCCTGCATACTCATCATTGAAGCCCTGTCCGCATCATATCCCGCGGAGAAATACATGCCGCCAAGCCCGGAAAGAAGGTTCTGAGCCGCGTCGTTCACTGCGGTTATCTTTTCCACAAGAAAGCTGTGGTAAACTGTCTCGTAGCGGGTGAGAAAAGTTGCGGAGAGCGCGATGCCCACCGAACCGAAGACCTGACGTACGACGTTGTAGAGTCCCGAAGCATCGGTCATTTTCGATTTATCTATTGTGGAGAGGGTCACCGTTGACAGCGCAACGAATATCGCGCCGAACCCGAACCCCTGCCACACCTGAGGAAAGAATATGTCCCAGTAGCCAACGTCCAGCGAAAGGGTGGAAAGCTCCCAAAAACTGAACGCATTTATGGCAAGCCCCGCTGCTATAAGAACCCGCGCACCAAGTATGGTATAAAGCCTTCCTACTATTGGCATAAAGAACGCCATGGCAACACTTCGCGGCATCATGGCAAGCCCTGAGTCGAACGCGGGATATCCGAGAAGCTGCTGCAAAAACAGCGGCAAAAGGAACAGCGACGCGAAAAGGCTTATGCCGAGCACCCCGCCGAGGAAGGTTCCCGTACAGAAGGTTCTGTCTTTCAGAAGCCGCAGATCCACCGCGGGTTTTTCCGCCGTGAGCTCACGCCATATGAACAGCGCCATCCCGACGACGGCGGTCACAGACAGAATCCTGATATAATCGGATGCGAACCAGTCCTTTGTCTGTCCCTCCTCAAGCATAAGCTGGAGCGAACCGAGACCGACAACCATGAAGAGAAGTCCCGCCATGTCCCATCTCTCTTTCTTACGCTGGAGATAGGGAGGGTCTTCGACATATTTCATTGTCAGCATTATGTTTATTATACCGACAGGGAGGTTTATGAAGAATATCCACGGCCATGCGAAATGGTCTGTGAGCCACCCGCCCAGTGTGGGACCGAAAGCCGGACCCATGACCACGCCGAGACCGAATATGCCCATGGCAAGCCCCTGTTTCTCCGGAGGATAGTTCTCACGCAGTATCGCCTGTGAAACGGGGATAAGTGCACCGCCGCCGAGACCCTGTAAAACCCTGAAAAATATCATGGAGTTAAGATCCCACGCGATACCGCACAGCATGGACGTAATGGTGAACACCACCACGCTGACCAGATAGAAATTTTTCCGCCCGTATCTGGCGCTCAGAAGCCCTATTATGGGCATGATTATAACGTTGGCAAGGATATAGGAGGTTGAAACCCACGCTATCTCCTCAACGGATGCGCCCAGATTGCCGCGCATATAGGGCAGGGCGACGTTAACTATGCTTGTATCCAGTGCGCTGATGATAGCTCCGGTCATAACCGTTATGGTTATCATTAGCCTGTTGTTTGACTGTGCCATATTATTTTATTTTTACGCTGGGTTCCACGGACAGACCGGGGACAAGGAGTCCCGCGTCACCGTCTATGAGTATTTTGACGGGAACGCGCTGAACGACTTTAACGAAGTTGCCCGTTGCGTTCTCCGCCGGAAGCAGGCTGAATGCCGAACCTGTGCCGGGCTGGATGCTGTCCACATGCCCCTCGATCTTCATGTCCGGATATGCGTCAGCCTTTATCTCAACCTTCTGACCCACGCGGATATGGTTTAGCTGTGTTTCTTTGAAGTTCGCCTCAATCCAGAGCTTTTCAGAACCCACAAGTGAAATGACTGTCTGACCGGGCTGGACGAATCTGCCGACCTTAACGTTGTTCTGTCCTATGTGTCCGCTGCGGGGTGCGCGGATTACGGTGCGCTCAAGGTCAAGCTCCGCCGCCTTCACAGCCTGCATTGCGGATGCGGCTTTAAATTCCGCAGCTTTCCTGTTCGCCTGTATGGTGGCGAGGTTTGCCAGCGCTATCTTAACGGATGCGTCTGCCGCGGCAGACTGAGCCGCAGTTTCGTCTGCTTTCGCATTAACGCTGTCGTATGAGTTCTTTGACACGAGGTTTTCTGATACCAGGCGGGCATAGCGCTGCTGTTCCTTGTCGGCGAAGTTTCTTTCGGACTGCGCCTTGTTGCGGAGTGCCTGAGCCTGATTGATGTTCTCCTGCGCCTGTGCCGCGGATGCGTCTATGGCGGCTATCTGCGCCTGAGCCGCTGCAAGTTCTTCGCGGCTTTTGGCAAGGGCTATGGAGTAGTCGTCACTCTCTATCTCAAAGAGGATGTCCCCCTTTTTCACCTGCATGTTGTCTTCGATGTAAACTTTTGATATTTTTCCTTTTATCTGAGGTGAGACGGGCACCATATCGCCCTTTACGAAGGCGTTGTCGGTGGTCTCGTGGTGCATCGCGTACACGAGTTTAGGTGTGTAATGTATCAGAAGCAGTACCGCGATTACGGTTAACGCGGCATAGAGAA
Organism: Seleniivibrio woodruffii; assembly: GCF_029267515.1. Taxonomy (GTDB): domain Bacteria; phylum Chrysiogenota; class Deferribacteres; order Deferribacterales; family Geovibrionaceae; genus Seleniivibrio; species Seleniivibrio woodruffii_A. The sequence goes on along the minus strand of NZ_JAJUIS010000012.1, from coordinate 4,987 downwards.
TGGTCTTTTTCTTTTTTGCAGGTTTCTGTGCCTGCTGTTCGAGTTTTTTAGAGTATTCTTCGGCGTTCATCTATTCCCCCGTTTTGAAACCGAAACGGTCAAGGCTCGTTCCGGCTGATCTGTAAAGTTCGGCTTCGCCCTTTCTGTAGTCATAAAGGGCGTTTACGGCGCGTATTCTGGCATCGGTGAGGTCTTCCTGAAATTTCAGGACGCGGAAGGTGTCCGAAAGCCCTTCGCCGAGTTTTTTCATCTCCTGCGTAAGGGTCACGTCGGCAAGCCGTACGAAATCCTGTGCAATGTCGTATCTGTCGTGCCCGCTCTTCATAGCTGTCGAGGCGGTGCGTATCTGTGCTCTGGTGTCCTGCTCCAGCTTTTTCAGCGTGTATACCGCGCGCATCTTCTCTGCGGCTGCTGACGCTGTGCGGGCTTTTGCACCCCTTGCTCCCAGCGGGTATGACACACTCAGTCCGAGCTGCCATTCGAAACCGTCCCCTTCTGTCATATCGGACAGCGAATCATGATAGGTGCCGTCAAAATGGTTCGAAGCCGTCGGGTTGCCGGAAAGCCCTATGACTCCAAGGGCAGCCGTTGCATCCAGTTCGGGAAGTTCCTGATTTTTGAGATATTTTATGGTGATGTCCCTTTTTTCAAGCTCTGTGCGCTGCTTCTCTATTTCGGGGCTGACAGTGAGGGCGGTTTTATAGAATCCATCCTCGTCGGGGTTTATAAATGTCGGTCGGATATCCTCTGTCTGACCGTTAAGAGGAGCGTTGATGAGGTTTTCGAGGGCTATCTCAGCCGTTTTCACAGCAGACTGAGCGTTGACCGTCTGTTCGCGTCTTCCTGCAAGTGCCGTTTCCGCCTCCTGCACCTCGGTTATGGGAATTATCCCTGCGTTGAAGCGTTTTCTGTCTGAATCCAGAAGGTTTTTCGCCAGTTCTTCCGATTTTTTCGACAGCGTAAGAACGTCCTGTGCACGCACGAGGGCGTAGTAAGCTGTTTCAATCTGCGCGGCGGTTTCTGTCATTCTGGCGTAGAGGTCAAACTGTGCCTGTTTGAATGAAAGCTCGGCGTTTTTCAGCCCTGTGGCGTTGATATCCCTGCCGTAGTTTTTTAGGAGCGGCTGGGTTATGTTCATTAAAAAAACTGTTCTGTACTGAGGGTCAAGCTCCTCGTAAGGATCGTTAGTGCCGAGTTTCGATGTTTCAAGGGAGAATTTTCCGGTCATACCGCTTCTGTGGAGTTTTTCCAGCTCGGCGGCGGCAGTGAGGTTCCTCTGTTTAAGATAGTCCATGTTATAGGGGGCGTATGATGTGGGCGTATTAGAACCGCCCGCTGACACGGAAGCGCCAGCAACGGGATCGAACTTCGCATCCTCAGCGGTCACGTTGCCATGCACCGCGTCTGCGGCGCTCTTCTGGATCATGACGGAGTAGCTGTTTTGAAGCCCTGTGGCGATGGCATCCCGCAGGGTGAGGGTTCCGGCGAAGCACAGTGCCGGAAATGCAAATAGCATGAATAAAATAAAACGTATCATTCTATACCTCTGTTTTTGAGCGCAGACATGCAGAAATCGCATGTTGTTTTCTCTGCGTCGTCAAACTCTGTCACTGAAAGGTGGGTCATTCTGGCTGTTCCAAGGAGCATCGCCTTAATCAGCTTCGCATCGTTCACAGGATCCGCGTCGGGGCGGACGGAGCCGTCGGCTATGCCCCTTTCTATTGCATCCCTGATGATGGCTATGCTTCTGTCGGTGTTTCTGCGCATTGTGTCGCGGCGGGTGTCGTCGAATACTATCTGAGCCGGCATGTCCCTGTGACACACGGTAAATTCCGAGCGATAGTCCCTTGCGAAGGCAAAATGCATCCGCAGAATCTTTTCAACTGCGCCAAGTCCCGTTCCGGCAGATCCTGCGGTCTGCGCCATGGCTTCGAGGTACTCGTTGATAAGGCTGACGTATATCTCCTTGAGTATCCCCTCTTTGGTGGCGAAATGGTAAAAGATTGTTCCTGTTGCGGTTTCAGCCGCCTCGGCTATCTCCTGCGTACTGGTTTCGATGAACCCCTTTTCCGCAAAGAGTCTTGCCGCTTCGCGCAGAATCTTTTGTCTTTTGGTCAAAATGCACCCCACTGACTGAGTAGTCAGTCAGTATATTCTATAATAGAATTAGCGCAATAGATATTTTGAATGGAAACAAAAAAGGGCACGCTTCTGCGTACCCCTTATGTATTATTTGGATTTGCCGCCATGCCCGCCGCTGCCGCCATGCCCGCCGCCGCCGTGCCCGCCTCCGGAACCCCCTCCGGAGCTTCCGCCGGATCCGTGACCTTCACTTCCGCCATGTCCGCCCGACGACCCCATGGACGATGCGGAGTTACCGTGTTCAATGTGGCTGTGCATGGTTTCCGCCATGCTCTGAGCGTTTGTGCCTGCGTTCTTCATAAAGTGATGTCTGTATTCTGTTATCTCTTCCGCGGATAGTTTATTCAGCGATTCGTCGGCAATGCCCGCCGCGCTTGTTTCCTTGACGCCGTATCTCAGCATGTCTCTGTAGAAAGCCATCACTGCCACGGCGTATTTTTCTCTGTCCTGCTGCATGGAGGCAAGCCTTTTTGCCGTTTTTGCCATGGAGGCTTCGTTTGCCCCCGCAGCCAGCGCATCCGCTGCGATATCCGCAGTGTTTTCAGCCTGTTTTCCTTTCAGCCCCGCCTGTTTAGCAACAGCGTATGCCGTTTCGTATCTGGCCTTAACTTTCAGGGCTGCGTTTGCCACCGCCTGCTGCTGAACCCTTTTGGCAATTCCCTCCAGAACCTTTTCGCTGACCCGTGTTGCGGACATGCCTATCTGTGCGTTCAGCGCGTTTTCAATGGCGCTCACGGCTTCGCTGACGTATCCCGCAGTTCTGGTACGCTCTGTGAGTTTCGCAGCGAGTGACTTTTCCACGCCGTTCTTTTCAGCCGTCCGTCCAAGATTATCGTATATATCAGCCAAAGCCGGAACGGCTGTCAGCAGCAAAATCAGCAATGCAAAAAACCTCATCTCAGTCCTCCTGGTACACGCAGACGGTGCCGCCGAAATCGTCCTGCTGTTTCATCTCGCATTCGGGCAGGTATATTTCGCCGTCTTTTTCGAGGTAATAGGTAAACTCCCTGCTTTCAGGTATAGTTACCGTCCATATTTTTCCCTGTTTCACCGCTTCGTTTTTCGTAAATCCGTCCGAGGACGAATAGAAAGCTACGCTATTCGCGTCTTTAACACGGAAATATCCTTTCATTACAGAATTTTCCGTTTTAAATTCCACTGCCGCGCAGCCTGCAAGAAAAGTCAGAAGCAGTGCCGTTAATATCCTCAGATATCGCTCCCGATGGTTATTACGGAGTTTTCCCCGCCGAAGTCGTCCACCTGTTTTGCAGGTGATGCAGGATCGGCTATTTTTATCTTTCCGTCAAGTATATAGGTGTATGTATATTCACCTTTTTCAAGTGGTACGCTCACCTGCCAGTATCCGTTGCCCACAGGTTTCATGTCTATGCTCTGCCAGTCGGAGAAACTGCCCGCCAGTGCGACGTGTCCGGCATCAGGCATGTGCACGACGAATCTGTATTCTCCCTTATGCTGTTCCGGCATAGGGGCAAACATAAACACTTTTAAAGCGACAATCAGAGATGCCGCCAGTGCCGCAAAAGACATCACGGAAGCGGGGGTGAAAATCTGTCTGCGCTCCGCCTTTATCTCAGGAACAGGCGGTGCCTGAGGCGTCATTCCCGCCATAAGCATCTCCGTGTCCAGCATTGAGAGTGTTTCTGTGCAGAAAAAGTCGTCCCTGTTTATCTCTTTGACGAACTCCGCTTTTTCCTCAAGACTCAGTTCGTCGTCAATGTACTGGCTGATAAGAATATCTCTGTTATCCATCTGAAACCTCCAGTAAAGCCCTCAGTCTTTGTCTGGCTCTGTGTATCTTTACTTTCACATTGGCAACGGAAAGTCCCGCCGCCTGTGCTATCTCTTCGTATTTAAGCCCTTCCGCACCTGCCATGGCGAGCAGGCTTCGTTCGTCCTGCGGCAGCTTGTCCATGGCTGTTTTAAGTCTGTCCTGCGCCTGTCTGCATATAAGTATGCTTTCAGGGCTTTTTTCGTCTGCGGGTTCATATCCTTCCGGCATATCGGAAAATCTGTTTTTCCGCCGTCCGTCCAGAAAGATGTTCTTTGCCACAGTGTATAACAATGCCGGATTTTGCTGATCAGGATAGGTTTGCGCATATCTGATAAAGGTATCCTGAAAAACGTCCTCAGCTTCGTGAGTGTTTCCCGAAAGTCTTATCAGATAGGCAAAAAGTTTCTGCCTGTTCTGCTCAAAAAAAGCCGTCAGTGCTGTGTTGTGTTTCATATGTCTCTATTATAGCGGGGGCTTAAGCCCCCGCCAAATGTTTCTTACATTGAGAATGAGGGATCTGTTTCAGTTGTTGTATCTGTAGTAGTGTCAGTCGTAGTGTCAGTCGTAGTGTCAGTTGCGGGGTGGTTCACGTCATAGTTGTATTTGTTGCCCATTCCTGTTCCGTCTGCGGGGTGTGAACCTGTGCCGTCGCCGTGCCCGCCAGCCTGTGAACCGTGACCGCCGGATGCTCCTGCTCCGGATGAGGAACCTGTTCCGCCGGAGGAAGAACCGCCTGAAGAAGAACCACCTGAAGAAGAACCACTTGAAGATGATCCGCCTGAAGAAGACGAACTGCCGTGACCGTGACCGCCTCCGTGTCCTCCCATGCTGCCTTTGCCTGCAAAAGCCTGTCCTGCTGCCATAACCATTATAGCCACTGTTAAAACTGAAATAACTTTTCTCATTTTGTGTCTCCTTGTTACTATAGGGTGTTTGTACTTACATAACGAATGGCATGAATAAAGGTTACAGATAAGTTACGAAAAAAATGACGTCCGTGTCATTTTTTTCCAACGCTCGCCCGGCATAAAGCCGTATCTCGCTCACACTCCG
>NZ_JAJUIS010000030.1 GCF_029267515.1 Seleniivibrio woodruffii | reverse complement strand
AGTTGTTTCTGTTCCGTCAGCAGACCTTACTGTGAACGTTTCCGTTACAGTCTCGCCCTCTGCAAGGCTGTTCATATTTGTATCGGTTGCATAAGTCCATGCACCGTCTGTTCCGATGCTGAACTTGCCGTATGAGCCCTGAGTATCTGTCTGTGCTACAAACTCGGCTGCACTGTCAACATCGCTTATGCTGAGTAAGCCGCCAGTTGTAAGGACATCATTGCCCTCTGTAAGGTCTTTAACATCGGAGCTTACTACAGCAGCATCGTTAGTACCTGTGATGTTCACTGTGACAGTTGTTTCTGTTCCATCAGCAGACCTTACTGTAAACGTCTCCGTTACAGTCTCGCCATCTGCAAGGCTGTTCATATTCGTATCGGTTGCATAAGTCCATGTTCCATCGGTGCCGATGCTGAACTTGCCGTATGCTCCCTGAGTATCTGTCTGTGCTACAAACTCGGCTGCGCTGTCAACGTCAGTTATTGAAAGAACACCGCCAGTTGTAAGGATTGTGTCTGACTCAGTAAGATTGACTGTGTCAGAGCTTACTGTAGCCGCATCGTTTGTACCTGTGATGTTTACTGTTACAGTTGTTTCTGTACCGTCGGCAGACCTTACTGTAAACGTCTCCGTTACAGTCTCGCCATCTGCAAGGCTGTTCATATTTGTATCGGTTGCATAAGTCCATGCACCGTCTGTTCCGATGCTGAACTTGCCGTATGTGCCTTGAGTATCTGTCTGTGCTACAAACTCAACTGCGCTGTCAACATCGCTTATGCTGAGTAAGCCGCCGGTCGTAAGGACATCATTGCCCTCTGTAAGGTCTTTAACGTCGGAACCTAAAACCGCCGCGTCATTAACAGCTCCGACAGAGATAGCCACGTTGTAAGTGTTCGTACCGCCTTTACCGTCGGAAACTGTATAGCTGAAGCTGTCATCTCCGTTGTAGTTGTCGGCAGGAGTGTAAGTATATGTACCGTCTGCGTTAACCGTTACAGTACCGTGTGCAGCGTCAGTGTCGAGTGAGTAAGTCACGTCGTCACCGTCGATGTCGGCAGCCGCAGGCAGTGTGCCAGTAACGACCGTATCCTCATCGGTGGCAATTGTTGTGTCGGCAGCAGTGGGGGCATCGTTTGCCGGAGCCACGGACACATATATATTATATGTATTTGTGCCGCCTTTACCATCGGACACAGTATAGGAAAAACTGTCTTCCCCGTTATAGTTTTCAGCCGGGGTATAAGTGTATGTTCCGTCAGAATTAATAACCACAGCACCGTGAGCTGCATCCCCGTCAAGCGCATATGTAACGCTGTCTGCATCAATATCGGAAGCAACAGGAAGTGTACCGGTCAGAACAGTGTCCTCTGTGGTTTCAACAATGGCATCCGCCGCAACTGGAGCATCGTTAACTGCTGCAACATCTATTTTTGCGGTTGCTGATACAGTTTCGATGCCGTCAGTAACTGAAAATTCAAAAGTAGCTTCGCCGTTAAAATCTTTATCGGGTGTAAACGTATATGTGCCGTTTCCGTTGTCCACAAGGGTGCCGCCTGTGACAGAGGTTATCCCCGCGATGGAGAGATTGTCGCCGTCGATGTCCGTTGCCTGCGCAAGAAGAGTCGCGGCAGAGATAGTGACCGAAGTGTCTTCGGTTGCGGAGAAAGAGATATCGCTGACCACAGGGGCATCGTTAACGCCGGTAACGGTTATTGTTATGGATTCATAGCTTATCTCACCTGCGGAATCGGTAACTGTATAGTCAATGGTGAGAACAGTCTGTTCGCCCTCTGCGAGATAGTCATATGAAGACGGGTCGAATGTATATGTTCCGTCCTCGTTCAGCGTAAAACCTTCGGGGACGCTGGCTGAATCTATTGCAAAAGTGAGCGTGTCGTTAACGTCGGGGTCTGTCGCTGTGAGCTGACCAGTAACAACGGTTCCGTCCTCAACAGCGCTGATGATTTCAGCATATGCAACCGGAGCATCATTGGTTCCGGCAACAACAACGTTAAGAGTATCGTTCTCTGTTGTTCCGTTGGGATACGTAATTACGATATCTATGTCGTAAGATACGCTTTCGCCGTCGCCGAGGTAGTCGTAGTCGGGCAAAGTTGGGTCAATGTAGTATGAGCCGTCGGGGTTAAGAACAAAGCCGGGGGGCACTGTTTCGCCTTCTGCTATGGAATATACTGGTGAACCTGTCTCTTCGGTTGCAGTTGTATCGTTGTTATTATTTCCCGATGAACTGTAGGTGTCAGTGTCAGTTGAGTCTGTTATGTTGCCGGAGGGGAGCAGATAGCTGCCAACGTATCCTTCGGATGTGTCGCCCTCAAGGATATCGTTAAGAACGATGCCCTGTCCTGTCTCTTCACCTGCTGCGGTTTCCTCTTCCTCATCGGAAAGCTGTTCGCCGTTTTCAAGTGCGTTCTGCAGATCCTCCGCATCCATGGCGAGATCGTCAAAGGATGCTATGAGCGAATCGTCGATGGCGAGCTGCTCGTTTGCGCCAATGGTTATCTCTCTTCCGTTGGCAAGCTGAAGGATAACCTTCGAACCGCTCATCGTTTCGATAACGTCGCCTATAGATATGAGATCGCCCGGATAAATTGATTTGACCGAACCGTCTATCCCGTGCAGAACCGCCTGACCGATAACCTGAACAACTTTTCCAACTGCTGCCATAAGACACCTCAGAATAATAATAAGATATCAAAGCATACACTATACGGATAAGAACACATCGTACCATGGTACAATCAGAGATATTTTTTAATATTTTTTCTTGTTCAGGATTTTCTAAAGACTGTCGGTCTTGAAAAATTAACTGTTTGAGGTTATGATATTTTTATTACAACTTTTGGTAGGTATGCTGATTTGAAAAAACTATACGCGACGGCGGGAGCGTTATTGCTTATAATCTTTTTATTCTTTATCTATCAGAAATATATCAACCATAATTTTCATATCGTTGAAAAAGATGCACTTTACCGAAGCGCACAGCCCACACCTGAAATACTGAAAAAGTATAAGGAGAGATACGGCATACGCTCGGTTATCAGCCTGCGCAGGGCAAGACCCGACAAAGAATGGTACAGAAAAGAAATTGCCGCGTCGCAGGATCTTGGTCTTGCTCACTATGATGTCGCCCTGTCCTCCACAATGCCGGCACCGATGGAAAAAATGGAGGAACTTGCACAGATTTTAAAAACAGCGGAACGCCCCATGCTTATACACTGCCTCGGAGGATCCGACAGAACAGGACTTGGTGTGGCTTTATATCTTTATACCGTAAAGAATCAATCACCCGAAGAAGCATTGGAACAATCTTTAAGCATATTCTACGGGCACTTCCCATACCTCTGGATGAAAACTGACGCAATGACGGAAAGTTTTCTCAGATATACTAAAAATAATTAATACAAATTCAATCCTATTTACCCCTTGACAAATATTTGAATACGAATAATTTGATATCATATAATACGAAGTGAGGCGGATATGACAAAATATCAGGGAACAGAGGAAGAGGTTGAGGCGCTCAATACATATATAAAACTGATGCGCGCAGCCAAAAGCGTTACAGACGCCGCCCACGGTCATCTGACAAAGCACAGGCTCACCGAAACCCAGTTCGGCGTGCTTGAAACGCTTTTTCACCTTGGCGGCATGTGCCAGAGGGAGCTTGCTGAAAAAAACCTTACCAGCACAGCAAATATAACAACGGTGCTTGACAACCTTGAAAAAAGGAAACTGGTTGAGCGGGTACGCAGTGAAACCGACAGACGGTATATTACTGTAAACCTTACGGAAAGCGGCAGAGAACTTATCTCATCCATATTTCCGGATCATGTACGTTCAATTGTTAAAAGTTTCAGGGCATTGACCGGCAGCGAAAAAAATACCCTCGGCGAAATATGTAAAAAACTTGGCAGGAGCCAGACCGTATAGACCATTAATTATATAACGGAGGAGTATCATGAGCTATCAGGATTTTTTAAACAGTGTTAAAGCAAGAAGAACATATTACGGAATATCAAACGAAAAAGTTGTGGAAGAAAGCGTGGTTGAGGATATCGTGAAACAGGCGGTTCTGCACGCACCGTCCGCTTTCAACTCCCAGAGCGCAAGGGTTCTTGTTCTTTTCGGAAAAGAACACGACAAACTTTGGGAAATAGTGAGAAACCAGTTGCACAGAGTCGCACCCGCAGCGCAGGTTGACGGAAAGATAGATTCTTTCAAAGCCGGTTACGGCACAGTTCTTTATTTTGAAGACCAAACCGTTATCAAAGGACTTCAGGAAGCATATGCAGCATATGCGGACAACTTTCCCGTATGGTCGAACCATTCCGGCGGTATGCTCCAGTTCATCGTATGGACAGCGCTGGAGCAGGCGGGTCTCGGCGCATCACTCCAGCACTACGGTCAGCTTATAGAGGGCGACGTTCAGAAAGAATGGGGAGTGCCTGCAAGCTGGTCACTTCTGGCGCAGATGCCTTTCGGTAAACCTGTTGCCGACCCCGGTGAAAAACAATTCTCGCCCATCGAAGAGAGAGTGAAAATTTATAGATAACCTATGAAGGGAGGCGAAAAAGCCTCCCTTTCTTTTTTCATATCCGCAGTGTATAATCTGCCGTCAAAAAAACCTACGGAGATTGAAAAATGTCAGAATTTAAAAATGTTTCAGTGGTAAAAAAAGCGAACGTATTTTTCGACGGAAAGGTCGTGAGCCGCTCTGTGATATTTGAAGACGGCACAAGAAAGACCCTCGGTTTCATCCAGCCCGGCGAATATACATTCAACACCGCCGCCGCGGAGGTTATGGAGATTCTCAGCGGAGAAATGGAGGTCGTGCTGCCCGGCAAAACCGAAAAACTCGTTATTAAAGGCAGCGGCGTTTTCGAAGTGCCTGAAAATTCATCATTCACAATGTACGTTTCAACTCCCTCAGACTACATCTGCTCATTCGCATAACAACTTACGGGGAGCTGACGCTCCCCTCAGCTTGTTGACAAACCCCATGTAATTGCAAATACATGGGGTTTTTGTTATTGTATATAATGCTTAAAGAAACAGAAGACCAATTTGAAACGGAACTTTACCTGAATATTGATGATCTTGTCCCTCATGATCATCTT
>NZ_JAJUIS010000024.1 GCF_029267515.1 Seleniivibrio woodruffii | reverse complement strand
TGGGCAACCAGACTGAGGTCTGAAACGCTGTTCAGAGTGCTTTCGGTTCTTCTGGTGATGGTGGCCTTTGTCCTTTTCTTCAGTCATCAGTATAGTTTCAGCGGTCTGAATTTTCTGTCAGGCATCTATCTGGTTTTAACGGGAGCTGTCTGCGGGTTTCTGATTGGAATTTTTGCCGCTGTGATGGGTGTTGCAGGCGGAGAGCTTTTGATCCCTGCAATAGTACTGCTTTTCGGGACCGATATCAAAACTGCAGGCAGTCTTTCTCTGGCTGTCAGCATCCCCACAATGCTTATGGGGTTTGCCAGATACAGCAGAGATAAAAGTTTCACAGTTATAAGTCAGCAGAAAAGATTTCTGCTGGTGATGGCGGCTGGTTCTGTTGCCGGAGTTTTTGCAGGCGGCAAACTTCTTGGAATTGTGTCCACGGGATTTCTGATACCTCTGATGTGTCTGATACTGCTTATTTCAAGTGTTAAAATCTGGAAACACGGAAAATAAAAAAAGCCCCGCTGTTTGAACTGTCCCCCATTTTTCGGACAGTAAACAAAGCCACGGGCTAAGAATTAAGATGACGTCGGTATTCAGCCGGCGTCATCTTTTTTAATGTCCACTGTGGTCTCTCTTCATTATAATACCGGATATACTCACTAACTACTGCTTTTACTTCATCAAACGATTTACACTTTTTCAAGTCTATCTCGTCTTTCATATGACCAAAGAAACTCTCTATCGGGGCATTATCAAGGCAATTTCCTTTTCTGGACATAGACTGACTGATTCCGTATTTATTTAATATATCCCTGAATGTCTTATCTTTATAATGACTGCCTTGGTCTGAATGCATTATCAATTTGCTCCTTACAGATTCTGACAAACTGCTGACCTTACTTTCCAATCCTGAGGAAGCAAGACTCATCACTATGCTACTGCCGATATTGTAATGAACTATCTCCCTGCTGCATAAATCTTTAGTCGCTGAAAGAAATGCTCTTCTGCTGCCATGATACGGAAGATACGTTATATCCGTAGAGTAAACACTGTCTGGAGTTTCAACTCTGAACTGTCTTCCTAAAAGATTCGGAGATGTCTCATCCTCATGAATGGCTTTGTTAAATGTGTTATATTTATTCCTACGACGTATCTTTGTTGTTATCCCGTAAGTCCTCTTGAGCCTACATATCTTCTTAGTATTCATAATTATTCCGTATTTAAACTCAAGATACATCCTGATTGTTCTGATGCCTGCCTTGCCGTGAAACCTCTTATGCACTGTTCTAAGCAAATCCAAAGACAGGGAATCACGAACTATGTGCTCATGACAATGCTCTTTCCAGTAATAATAACCACTACGACTGACTTCTGCGCTAATGCAAAGAAGAGATACAGATAACTTATTGCTCTTGCTTAAAGCCTCGGATATAAGCTCATACTTAGAATTGGCTCTTATTCGCCTCTCTCCAAGGCTCGCAGCTTTTTTAGAAAATCATTCTCCGCTTCAAGATAAGCTATTCTCGCATCTTTTTCTTCAGGACTCATGTTACCGGTCTTTTTGTGACGCCCTCTCTGTTTACGGTCAGAGCTGACTGGTTTCTTGCCTGCATTACGCCAGCGTCTGAGGGCATATTTAGCATAATCTTTAGGGAAGATAGACGTATCTATACCGGATTTCGTGAATATGCTGTCTGCTGACATTCCTTCCTTGTACAGATGAAGAGCTTGCTGCTTAAACTCTTCTGTGTAAATAATATTACTGTTGACTACTTTGAGAACGTTTGGGTTACTTTCAAGTGACTGACGTTCTTCGGGGGTAAACTCACGTTCGCGCATGAACTCTCTCCTTTAAATTTAGTGTATACGAAAAAAAGCCCTTTAGCTATTCGCTAAGGGGCTTTTTATTACTGTCCAAATTTAAGGATACAGTTCATGAGCGGGGCTTTCACATGTCTGGAACTTATATTCTGACCAGTTTCACTTTTGTGTCATAGAACGACACGCTTCCCCCAACTGTGTCAAGCATACATGTGTTGCCGAGGTGCGGGTCAACCCACATTGCGGCGTTAGCGTGAACGCCTGTCGCTCTTCTGGGATCGCCTTTGATAACTCTTCCGTCAACGGTTATGTCGTGTGAGCCTGTTGCCCATTGACCGTGACCAACGGTAAAGGTTATTACTCCGGGCATAATGGCTTCCGTAACGGTGACCTTGCCCTCCATCGGCTTTTTCCATCCGTTTTTCAGATCCCACTCGCCTTTTTTGTTTGTGGCGGATGAAACCTTAACCTTGTCACCCGTTTTCAGCTTCAGCTTTGCGGCGTCTGCGGGGTTTATGATAATCGAGTTTTCAGGATAAACCTGAAGCAGCCAGTAGTTGGCTATGGTTCTCGATTTGGTCATGGTAACATCCCTGTTTGTTATCATGCTGAGGCTGTATTCTGCTGTGTCCAGACCAGCCTCTTTGGGAGTCTGACCTGTTGTGGTGACGATAGGCAGAAACTTGGCATAGCCGGGGTTCTGTTTGCCTGTGAAGGCGTTCTTTGTTCCCGCGGTCTTCTCTTCAAACAGGTTGAGAGATTTTTTGTATTGGTTGGCAACTTTGTCACCTTTGTAAATCTCACCATACTCCTGGAATCTGCCGCCTCTGTTGAGAACATAAACGACTTTGCGCCAGTTTGCTCCTGCAATCTTCTCCCATCTCTGGGGGTCGAAAACAGTTTTGGGCAAGTGCTTTCTGGATTCGAGGAAATATTTCATCTCTTCGTCGGAAGCGTCCGGAACGGGTTTGCCGTCTGTGGCGACGTTGGCAACGAAGCGGATGTAAAGGTCGTCCATACATCTGAAATCCATTCCCTCGCCCAGTCCGTTTGCGCCGAAGCCTTTCATTCCCATCTTCTCTGCCAATGCAAGCAGTGTGGATTCAAAGCTTATGGGCTGTTCAACGCCGTAAACAGTTACGGTATCGGGGATAGGCGCTATCGCGGGCTGACGTAGGGGCTGAACCTTTGAAGGCATGTTTGGGTGGCTTCCCTGCATTTCCCAACGCTCAAGGTATGTGAGGTCAGGGAAGATATAGTCCGCGTATGTGGAGTTAGGACCTACGAGTATATCCGAGCAGATATACAGCGGGAGCTTGTCCACGTCTGCCAGAACATCGATGTTGGTATGTCCTGCGGGCAGAGAATAGGTCGATGCGCCCATGTAGCTGAACAGTATCTTAACAGGATAGGGATATTTGTGACCTATCGAGGGGATAATCTCCTCGTAAACGTCACTTGAAAGCGGCCACCAGTTTCTCTTTGCGGGATATCCTGCAAACAGTGTTGAATCTTCATATTTAACACCGTGACGGATGTTTGAGACGCCGGAATATTTCAGTTTGCCTTTGGCAGACTTGCCAAAGTTAAACGGCTGCCCCTCTTTTTCGCCGGTTATGTTGTAAGCGGATGCAACTATCATTCCGCCTTTCCAGTCGTAGTTGCCCAGAAGCATGTTGAGGTTCATCGCCGCTGTGATGTTATAGAAACCGTTGGTGTGCTGTGCCGGTCCTCTGTGAACGTCTACGCAAGCCATTTTGCCGTAGCTTGTGAGTTCCTTCGCAACTTCGCTGATGGAGGATGCGGAACATCCGCAAATTTTGCCCCATTCGGCAACAGTTTTGGAAACTGCCTCTTCCTTGAGAAGCTGAAGTGATGATTTAACCTTGATTTTGCCGCCTTTGCCGTCGTCGAGAACAGTGTCAACAAACAGGTCGCCGTATACGGCGTCTTTTATAACGTCGCCGTTATAATCCACAACCACGGGCTTTCCGTTCACCATTGCGGTGAGATATTCCAGAGTATGCTCTTTGCCGTCTTTGTCTGTAACTTTGGCGTTTTCTATAAGACCAAGCTCGGAAGCTCTGAGGAATTTTGTTGCGTTGCCTTTATCGTCGATTTTAACCAGCAGGGGCGCATTGCTCCATGTGGGCTCGGTCAGAGCATCGGCGGCGGGCTTGTTTGCGCAGGACAGATACTTTGCATCAAACTTGTTATTAGTGAACATCCAGTTCATGATACCAAGGAAGAGCGCGGCATCTGTGCCGGGTTTAACGGGCAGATAGTATTTCGCTTTAGATGCAAGCTTGCTGAATCTGGGGTCTGCGACTGCAATCTTAAGGTCGCCGTTTGCAAGTCTTTCGGTCATACGAACAGTTCTGTTGGTGGGTCCGTAGTTCGCATCGAACAGGTTTGCGCCGACAAAAAGAACGAACTTCGAGTTAGCTACATCGCCCTGGAAATAGAACTTCTGTCCATCGGTGAACTTGTTATAGTTATACTGCTCGCTGAGCGCTTTACATGCAAAATAGAGCGAACCCTGACAAACGGTTGTGTGTCCGTGGGTGTTTGTTGTGCCGTAATAGTCGTTGAAGAAGCGCTTGAAGAATTCCGCGCGTCCCGCCTTCTTACGTCCCCACATGTAGACAACCTGATTGTTCTTTGCTCCCATATCGGGGTGTTCGGGGTCTATAAGATATTGAATAAGATCGGGGTTTTCCGCTTTAAAATCGGCAACCGCCTTCTTTTTGTCCTTCTCTTTGAAAATCTTTTCGATTGCGGTTTCGAGACGCTTGGAAGTCGCTTCGTCTCTGACAGCCCAAAGGTCGTTAAGTCCCTCGACAGTTCTGTTCTCTTCGCCTGCAACGCCTGCGAAAAGCTTTCCGCCGTTAACGATTTCGCTCACAGCCTGATCAAAGGGAACAGCAACCCATTTGCCTTCTCCCCTTTTGCCTGCGCGCTTAAGGACTTTTTTGATACGGTAGGGGTCGTAAGCTATCTGAACACCCGCCTGACCTTTAGGGCAGATGGGGGCGTCGATTCTTGCGGCATCTTTTAAGCCTGTCGCCATAGAAAGGTTCGGAACCATGTTGAACGGGCTATATGGGTTTCCGTCAATTTTAACGCCGAAACCGTCCTGAACCTTAACCTTGATTCCGCAGCCTGTGTTACACTGAAGGCAGACAGTGTATATCATGTTCTCCGCTTTGGAGAAGTCGTAATTTCCGCCCGCTTCTGCGGCATGTGCCGTGTTTGTCTTAAATGCGATGTCCATCCCCGAAGCCAGCATAGCTCCGCCGAGGATTGCCGAACAGCCCTGAATGAACTGTCTTCTGGTGGTTCCTTTCTCTTCGTTTTCTATTTCAATGAGTTCTTTGTTTTCCATTGTTCCACCTCGTCCTGATTAAAGTATGTAGAATACACGGGGTTTTGTTTTGGAAGCACCGAATACAGCCTTACCCGTTTTAGGCTTCGCGTCGGGTATGCTCTGTATGGTCACGGTAGTGCTTGCCATCATCATCTTTGAGATAAGGCTTTCGGAGTCGTTCAGATCACCGAAATAGGTCGCACGACCGATGCAGGTTGTCACGCACATGGGGAGCATGCCGTCTTTCAGTCTGTGGAGACAGAAGGAGCATTTGCGCACGTTGCTCATGGGCGCTTTGCCGTCGGTTCTCTGCCATTTTCCGTCGTATTCCGGGAAGGTGCGCAGTTCGTAAGGCTGAACTTTGATGTTTTCAGTGTAGTAGTTGCTTCCGTCCATGGTTCTGGCTTTGTAAGGACATGCCTCGACACAGAGTCCGCAGCTTATACATTCTGCGGCATTGAGCATAACCAGTCCGTTTTCGGTGCTTTTGTATGTCGCCTTGCCGTTTGTGGGGCAGACAGGAACGCAGGGAGGTGCGTCGCAATGCTGGCAGGGACGGGGTACGAAATCCATTTTAACTTTAGGATATTTTCCGCTTGTCATCTCGAATACGGGTCGATAGATGACATTGGGCGGCAAAACGTTTTCAGACATGCAGCCAACCGTGCAGGCGTGACAGCCGACACATTTCTTTGTGCTGATGAGCATAGCCCATCTGACGGTTCTTGACGGTTTTGCAAGAGCTCTTGCGAGGTCTTCCTGCATGGTCAATAAAATATCTTTTTCCATTAACATGCCTCCGGATAATTGATACGCTATAATATCAATAGACATGCCAATCTCGACTTCACTGATAAATAAGTGGAATTAGAATTTGGACGGTATTTTTACGCTATTTTCAGTACAGAAACTGTACTATGATTGTAAGAAAACTTTACACCAAGGGCCTCTTCGGAAGCTTTATGACAAACTTCGCACCCCTGCTCTGCTTTTCAGATATCTTAACCGATGCACCCATCGCGTCGGCTATGGTTGCGCAGATGGCAAGCCCCAGCCCCGAACCCGTGGGCTTAGTGGTGTAGAAAGGGAGCATAACCTTGGCGATGTCCTCCTCTTTGAAACCGCAACCGTCGTCTTCATATTCGATATCTATGCTGTCTTCTGTTTCGCCGAATGAGCAGAGTATTTTTGATGCGCCCGCCTCTGCGGAGTTGTTGAGCAGAATCGTGAAAATCTGAGAGACCTTGTCCTTGTCGGCGGCAATCTGCGGGTCGCTCTCCGCCGCAAATACAATGTCCAGACTCCTGAACACCTTGCGATACGTCTGCCCTTTGATAAACTCTATAAGAGCCGACAGCCTGATTTCGTCGTAGCGCAGGTTTACAGGCTTCGAATAGTCCAGAAACTCGTTCAGCCTGAAAACCAGCCTGTCCGCCTCGCGGCGGATTACTGCAAAATCCTCCTGCCACTGAGAATTATCCTCCACTTCCGCCGAAACGTTATCAATTATCAGGCTAATCGCCATTATCGGGTTCTTAAGCTCATGGGCAAGACCCGCCGACATTGTACCCAGATATGCCAGACGCTCGCCCCTATGTATCTCTTTCTGCTGTTCGCCGATGCGATCGATTGAATCTTTCAGCCTGTAGGAGAGCTTTTCAATCACATTCCGCAGGTTTCTGGTCTCCCCCGATGCATATTCTGATATGCTGAATTTATACGGCAGTTCCAGAACGTCCAGATTTGCAATCTGGCGCGAGAGGTCGTTTATCGGCTTTGTCATGCGGGCGGCGATGGCGACACCAGTTAATGCCCCCATAATTACCACAACGATATTTATCAGAAAAAGTTCTGCCAGCCTTCCCGTTATCTGACGGATAATTGATTCTCTGTTTATGTAAAACGTTATTTTTCCAAGGATGTTTTCACCTGCACTTATCTGTTTTGTGAGGGTGATGGGGCTTATGGTCGATGTCAGGTTTTCGGGTCGAACCCGCGCATCGGTCATATATTCTCCGTCAGCACCGAAAACAGCTATATTGTCGATATGTGGGATAGTCTGCGAAACTGTTTCTATCATCGTAAAAAGTGAATAGATGTCATCCGTTATGATGGATTCAGCAAGATCCGACGACATGATTTTATGCTGCGAATCGATATATTTTTCCGCAGTGGAAAATGACGAGGAATACTCAAAAAAGAAAATGACTACCATATTGATTAATACGGTGGCAAACGCAAGAGAACTTATGAGCAGAGCGGTTCTTTTGCTCAGGCTGTTGGGTATGAGCTTGAATATGAGTTTTTTCAAAATTCAGACTCAATATATTTTTTCAGACCGTCAATTTTAAGGGCTGATTCCGGTATATCGTTTATCTTTTTCAGAGAAGAATATACAGCCAGAGGGCGTTTTAAGTCTTCGGGATGGTCTGAACCGTGTATTTTGTCATGGCCGGCATGGTCGGATGTGACTATTATAAGTACAGACGGGCTTTCCATAGCCTTTTTGAATAGCGCTCCGAGCTGTTCGTCTATGAACCGGAACTCGTCTATGTATTCTGCTGACATCCAGCCAGATATCGGACCTTCCGTATCAAGTCCGCTTATGTGAAGAAAGATGAACTGCTTCTTAGAAGTATCAAGGACTTCCGCAGTCTTTTCAACGGCTTCATCCTTTGCAAATATCTCCGTATCTGTGGCAGAGTTTTTAAGGTAGCCCAGCTTTTGTTTACTGTATATCAGGAAAGTCTGATAGCCTTTGTTTTTTGCAGTTGAAAGCAGGGTGGATTTGCTGACTGTCGGCTCACCGGTCTGCCAGACATTGTCTGTTTTTCCGTTTTCTGACGGTTTAAGACCTGTCAGCATTGCGGTATGTGCTATAAGGGTTTTCGGCGGATTCGTGCTTGTTGCTAAAGGACTGTAAGCTCCATTATCGGCAAGTGACATTATATTGGGAGAGTTCACTTTTGAAACAGCGTCCGGATGCAGTGCGTCGATGGATATCAGCAGCACTGTCCGGTATTCTGCGGCAAAGCAGAATGATGTTGTCAGAATTAATACATTAAGAAGGATAAATTTTTTCATTTTTTACTGCCTGAGTAGAAACGGTCGATCTCAGCTTTCATATCGGATATTACCTTATAATCGCTTAGGCTTGCGTTCACGAATCTGTCAACATGGAGTTTTTTCAGTATCTCAGCACCTTTCGGGTCTTTGTGCATATTAAGCATCAGATATTTAAGAGAGTCGTATGTTGCAGAGTTCATGCCTGATGCTGCAACGAAAGGAGGGGATATCATCTCCGGGGATCTGTGGATAATTCTGATGTTTCTGACTGCCTGGGGGGCTTTTTTTCTGATTATTTCAAAGATAAGACTGTCAACCGCCGCCGCCTGAACCACCCCTTTGTTTACCAGATAGATGGATTTGTCATGACTTTTGGTGTAATAGACTTTTTTAAACACTTTTTCTGGAGCCTGTTTAAAAGTGCGTATGGTGAGGAACGACGGGTACAGAGTGCCGCTGTTGGACAGGCGGTCTGTGAATGCGAATGTTTTCCCCTGGAGGTCTTTAACCGTATTGATTCCGTATGCCTTATTAGCAATGATGAATGACTGATATGAGTGTTCCCCGTTCATCTCAGGAACTGCGAGAACACGTATTTTTGCATTGTTGAGATAGGGCAAAGCACCTGTGCAGACAGATGCGAAGTCCACCTCATTTTCTGTTATCATACGGTTCATTTCATCGTAATCTCTCTTTATGACAGGGGTTATTGTTTTATTCAGTTTGTCTGCCAGATAGTCGTTCAGTTCTCTGTAAAGGTTCAGCGATTCTTCCGGTGAAACTATGGAAGCGATACCGAATTTGAGCTGTTCAGCATTGACGGTCAGAGATATAAAAAGACAGATTATGAAAGTTGCCGTTTTTAAAATGCTCATGCTGCTGTTCCCCCTTCCGTTTGTGTCAGTTATTTTTGAAATAGCAGAAATATTTTTAACATACAAGTATTACATGATTTTTATCAAAGCCTGTCTGACGATTGACTTCTGTGAAAAAGTTCAGGTAATTTTGCTAGATTCGGAGTTCCTGCCGTATGTTGTTTCTTATTTGAGGTGTGCAATTCTTTTGCAACTTCTGTATACCATTTGGCATTCTCCTTAGGTTGAGAAATCAGTGCATCTGCAATCTGATTCATCACCCGAATGATTTGACAGTAAAAATGGAGGCGGTGTTCACTGAATTTAAGTTATAAGCTATTGTAGTTATATGGTGATGATTTTTTTGATTACCCAACAGATACCCATTTAATATTTTGGTATTAAATACAATTCTCAGTAGTTCGCTAATGCTACATTTGCTACAATTTATGTAATTATCTATTTTATCAACATGTATTATTTGAATGAGGCTATAAGTGGCTACGATAGTTGAGTCCAGAGTGATTGACCTTACAAAGTACGAAGATTGGTGTTTGATTGTGTTGACGGGGGTATTGACAACACCATCCATGCGAATTGGATTCCATTCTGATGATTTCTATATACTGCGATTATCTGAGTTTAATAATAATAGTGTTAGAATACAAGATGCTATAGAAATTTCTTGTAAATCTTTTGGACTAAATCATGTTTATGAATTAGTGACTGATTTTGACCCTGTTTTGTTGTTTATTCCATTAATGGACAGTAGTTCAGAATCTTTAAAGAGTGCGTTAGAGTACTTTGATATTGCATTACATTTTATAAATCAAAGATATAGGTGGTCAATATTTAAATATTTGCAATGGGATAGAGATCATGGGCTTGCAGTAGGAGTTGTTTGTTCCAGTAAAGGACTTGTTCCGATTGAATCCAAAAAAAAAGATTTCTCTGCTATTATTAAGCCAATTGAGAATGATTTTTGGGCTTGGATGATTTCTTGTGGTTGTAGAGACCAGTTGCCTGAGGTAGCTTTCAAATTTTTTCAGTCTTCAGAGTGGAGAAGGCAGGCTACTTTAGCTGGTAATTCTACACAGAGATTTCTCTTTAACTGGCTTGCAATCGAAAGTATGATGCTGGCGCATGAATATAATGAAAGTGCATTCATAAGAAGATTATGCTGTTTAGTTGGTTATCCGAGAGGAGCTGACTCCAAAAAAATTAGAGATAATGAAACTTTGAATTTTGTTTATCCATGCAGTGATGGTAATAGCAAGAAATGGGTTAGTGCTATAAAAGAAATGAATGAGACGCGCTGTAAAATTGTCCATCAAGGAGTTTCAGAGGTAAATTCTGTTTTTTTAACTAGTAGAAAATTAGACTGGTTTTCATTGATACTGACAAAAATGTACATGCTTATATCAAAATGTGTTATTGAGATTTCATGTAATAAAGAGACTAAAGATATAAACATAGGTGAATTTTGGGATAAAAATGTGTTGGAGCTTTTATACGATAAAGAGATTGGTATTCTATTGCAATATCCAGATGACACTATTTTGGAAATGGATTGGGAAAAAGTGGATTTAAACAGGTTAATTTAATTTTTGAATAAACAAATTTTTTTATAATAATGAGGATTTTTATGATGAACAAGCTATTAGATAGCCTCAAAGAGAAAATAATAACAGGAATTGTTTCTGGAATTGTATTGTTTTTCCTTTGGGATATAAACAATTAATGCCTGATTTTATAATAAAAATGAAACCTATGATTGTCGATTATTTTAGTAAAGAGTCTTTACTCGTTTTTATAATGATGCTTCTGCTTTTGGTTTTTATACTGCTGGTTTTGGTTTATGTACTAAGAAAAACAGATATGGTTTTGAAGTATGGTATTTTTTGGGACAAAAATAATAATCCTCATTGTCCAAGTTGTAAAATACCACTTAACATTTACGGTGAATATACAATAGGTAATGGGTTTTATTGTGAGAGTTGTAAAGCAGTTTACCCAATGGCTGATAGAGGATTTGAGTTTTCAGTATCTAAAGCGAGAAAAATAATGAATAAAATGAAATAATGTTGCGTACTATATTGTTTCTTCAATCCATTTTTTTCGCTGATTATACTTTTCCTGAATTTGACGTTTGATTTCAGAGTCTTTGACCACATTAAAGTCAATTTTTTGGGTTATATCTTTGAATACTGTTTGAATTAGACGAAAGTTTACGTCTAAGTCTTTGGCGTATTCTATCCAATCCTCTTTTGTCAGGTGACCGGGGTTAACCTGTTCTCCGATAGAGATTGCCATTTCAACACTGAAGTCATAAATATCAGTGCAGACAATATCATAAAATGGTGCGAGGCTTACTTTGTTGCCCGACTCTATATCATCATAAAGCAGTGATATATTTTTCAGGTGTGCGTCTGCATTGCCTATCAAATAGTTAAACAGGGTCCATTTTATTATTGAAAGTATGTCCAGCACCGGTGATTTACAATGTTTCTTTATGATGTCGGCAATCTGCTTATATTCACCATGATATTTTTTGTCTCTTGGCAGACCAAGGCATTGAGTGAAATCTTCCTGATGAAGACGGATAATTTTACCGTTGTCCGGTTTTCTGTCATATCTTTTCACCAGCAAAGCTTTTCTGTCTCCAATAGTAATGATTTCTGAATCAACAGTGTTTAAGCCAATAGATTTTGCCAGTGTCAGACAGGTGTGCTCGTTCTCTTCCAGATATTCAAGTTTGTTATCGTATACCGGTTTAATAATATGAGTACTGGCAGCTGTGTCCTCAGGTAGGTAGAAATCCTTGCCGTCATACATTACAGGCAGTTTCGGTTGTGCGCCAGCCAGCGACATTCTGGTTCTGACGTCGGATGCAAATGGTTTTCTGGGCAGTTCGTTGAGAATGGTTTCAAGCTCGTCCAGAGTCAGTTGTCTATATGAGCTTTCTGATAAGAAATTGTTGTCGTTTTCTGAAAAATATAGAGCACCTGCACAGTCGCCGCCGAGTTTACTCAGTAGCCCGAATGTATCTTTAGGCGAAAGCCGATGATATTGTGCGATAACCTTTAGTTGTTCTTCTTCGGGGAGGAGGCCGGTAAAGAAATTGTAGACGGTTTCTTTATCTGTTGCTGCGTCTAACGGCATGGAACATGATATTTGTATATTGTCAGCATATTCAAATGAGTAATCTTCATAGAGTTGACCTACGAGTCTTAGTCCATTTTTACCGGGAATGCTGACATTTAAATGTTTCATTTTTAGCCTCTGCTTTCGGCGGAGATATCGATACCAAGGTTAGATGCAATTTTTATAGCATAGCCTATTCTGGCTGATTCCTTGCCTCTCTCAAGTTCCGATATGAATCGCAGACCCACACCGCTTAACTGTGCAAGCTGTGTTTGAGTTAATCCTAATTCTTTGCGCTTTTTGCGGATAATTGTTCCAAAGTCTTTACTGTTGAGTATTTGCATGATTATCCTCTTCGGTAAAATATAGCCTAGGAATTAGTAAAAAGCAAATGTTTTTACCGAAAGGGATAATGATGTGTTGTTAGGTATGAATTCTCCCTTTCGGGAAAACATTGTCCTTTGTTGGAATACAATATGTAAGATTTATAGCGAAACAGTATGCGCTTGGACAAAAGACAATTGTTAAATTTATTATGTCGTATGTTGTTTATAGTAAATCTATTTAATAGATAGGCGAGATTTGTTCTACTGAATCTCTCAGTAATTGCGAGATAATTTATCTCGCCTTTTCTACCATGTAAATCAATCGTGCTTCACTACTTGCAGGCTTTATATCACCATAACTTTCGTATCTTATTATTTTATTCAAATTGGTAAATAACAGGGCAGGGAAGCTGTCAATGGTTTGGGATTTGTCCAATAGGATACGTTGCGCTAACTCCACGCTCCCGAATTGATTTCCGTCTCTTGTCATTTTAAAGCTGAAACCATTACCTCGATAACACTTAGCGTTTCCCATTGCTTTGATAAACATTGATGTCAGCACAAGATTGTCATCAATATCATTATGTTCTTTAGCCAGTTTCAGTGAAGATTCCATCATCTCAACGGTTTTAACAAGTAAACCACAAACATAACTATACTGCCCCGCAAGAGAGTCCGGTGCCGAAATAAACTGCCTATAGAGTTTTTTATCATCTAAAATAGCCTTCAAAAGCGTTTGACAATACTCATCTGTTACATTTGCAAGAAGCCCGGTCAGCCTGTCTGAATATTCTTTCAGCATGATATTCATGCCTTTTCTTATCTCAGACACAACGATGTCAGCTTTTCCTCTGTTTTTTCTGTAATGACCATCGATACTGACATCTGAATATTCTTCCAGAAGTTTTGAGTATATTTCAGCATCTCTGTAACAATAAGCCATAAACTGACCTTTATTGCCTGAAACCATCATTTCAAGAAAAGCATCTTTGCGTTGTGAGCTCACTAGCATTTTATAAATTACAGTAAACTCACCCAAATATTTATTCATAACTGCCAGCCCTCTTAGAGTTCATCAAATAGCTTCCCGATAATTGAACCGTCTTGTCTGGTTTTACTGGGCACATACCTTGCATACTTCAAAAGTGTGGTTTTAATATTTGAGTGTCCGAGAGTTTTAGAAACCCAAAAAGGATCCTCGCCATTCTTAATGGCTAAAGATGCAAAAGTGTGGCGGAGTTGGTATGCAGGTCTGTGTTTCAGTTCCTTCAACTTCATAATAACATGATATTTCTGTCTGAAGTTTTCCCAGCATATTCTTCTGTTTAACATGTTTGTAAAAACATACTCACTTTTGCCCTTCGATATCAATTCTTGTTCTTTGATAAGCTGATATAACGGCTTGTTCATGTCTATATCTCGTGCGCTTGATTCAGTCTTCAGATCAGTTTTTTCGCCAAGAACGAATCCTTCTCTAATAAGTATCTTCTGATTGTCCCAATCAATCCTTTCCCATTTCAAAGCAACAGCTTCATTGGGTCGGCATCCTGAAAAAGCAAGAAATGCAACGAAGTTGTAATAGTGAGGGAAACGCTCGCGGAAACCATTAAAAAGGGCTTTCAGCTCTTCCTCGTTGAATGGGTAAATATCAACTCGCTCATTCCGAAGTAGTTTGATTTTCTTGAACGGATTCTTTTCAAGCTTTCCGTCTTCATAGAGGTCTTTAAACATTCCCATTATGCTGTAGATTTTCTTATTGATTACCGAGTTTTTCAACTTTCCACGCATGTATTGAACCATCCGAAGCAAATCATCTTCTGTTACATCACAAAGACGACGGTCACCTATGATAGGGTCGATATAATTTTTGAAAAACGAAAGCCATGTTCTCCTACTGTTTTTGACAATGTGTACTTTTCTGCCAAGCCAAATAGGAAAGAACTCAGCAACCGTCATGAGATATGTGTTGTCCTGCTCAACGTCTTTATCTGTTTTCTTCGGTTGAAACTTTTCGTTATCAGGAAATATAGCGGCAAGATCAGCTTGCTTAACTCCGAGCCTTTCAAATTCAATCTCGGTATTTATTCTATTAAGAGTCATCTCTGCAAATTTCCTGTTTTTGGGCGTGTCCTGTAGCCTCAAATAAATCCGATGCCTTTCCTGCCCATATACAAAATCAATGAATAGTTTTTTGTTTTTTGTTCCAATAAAGCCCATCACGCACACCTCTTTGAATAGAATTTATTTTCAAGATATTCCCTGAGTGCCGGCCAACTGAAAATCCATTTGCCATCGATTTTGTTAAAATGATAACGCTCTTCAAGCTTGCCCCTTTCAATCATCTTTCTTGTAGCCTGCTGGGTATAGGGCCACTTGCCACTCTCGGAAAGCTCCTTCAGGGTTACAAACTCTTTTTCAGGCGCTATCAGCTTGTCGTTCATAACCTTTTCCAGTTCAGCCATTCTGGCTGTAAGCTTCTTGTTCGTAATGGATATTTCTTCTAGAATCTGCTCAAGATACATAACAACCTCCTAAAAATACTTTCGGTAAACCGAAAGACTATAAGAGAACTATACTTTCGATTATCCGAAAGCGCAAGAGAAAAGTTGCGGTTTCCCGAAAATAAATGTATAAATTAGTCATGATAGACGTTAGATTAAAAAACGATTGCTTAGAAGAATTGAGAAAAAAGTATAACACCAACACGTTAGGCAAGTTACTCAATTACGAAACTGCTTTCAAACTTCTTAAAGAAGGTAATGCAAATATCACTATGAGGAATTTCTGCAAGTTATGCGAACTCATGGGGTGGCCATTGCCGGATGAAGTTGAAATATCAGACTCGGATGAATAAATCACTAATTTGCATTATTGACAATTTTATTTTATAAATTATGATGTATAGTACATAAGGAGGACATTATGGAACTGATTACATCACCAATCTTTATTTTCCTCATGATTGTAGGAGTACTTGGAATAGGCGCACAACTGCTGTTGAATAGCAGACATAAGCAAAAGAATAAATAAGAGAAGGCTTCGGCTTTCTCTTTTTTTATATCAGCTTATCGAGTTCTGAAAGTATTCCGGTAACCGCCGCCTTCTTCCCGCTGTCGGCAGTCTCAAGCCTCTTCTGTAGCTTCTGCAACGTTTCATCAGCAAGAAAGTCAGTCTCAGGCATCAACAGCCTTTCAACGTTCACGCCCAATCTCTCGGACAGACTAAGAAGTATTGCAACGGTGGGATTCGCTTTGCCGGTTTCCAGATGTGACACATAGGTGGGATGTAGCCCAGCAAGCTCAGCCAACCTCTCCTGAGAGTAGCCCTTACCCTTGCGCAGCTTCTTGATATTTACAGCTAGAATTTCCATGAATTCAGTCATTTTGGCTTCGTTTATTTCCATACGGAAATATATTATTTTTCCAAAACGATAAACATAGATGATACTACATCATAATTGACTTTATTTGCCTGTTACTCTATATTTCTATTCATTCTATGTATTATATTACGAGGTGAACATGAAAAGGTTGCTTTTAGTCATGGTACTATGTATCTGCTCAGCTCTCTCTTATGCTGAAGATGCAGTCACTCAATACGACCTCTCTTCAGAACTTGCCACAAAGAACATCCTTGTTCCTGCCAAAGGATACGGGGATGTCGCATTTACACAGGACGATATAGCCAATATGGTTGGACAGAGGCTTGCATCATATTCTTCGATGCAGAAGTTCTATAAGTTCATGTACAACGAGCATGTGGAGGGCTGGACAGGTGTGCGCGGGACGAAGTCTCCTGAAGGCAATTTCATCTCTCTGGCATACTTCGGCAACCACAGCATAAAACCCATAGGAACTAACAGAACGGCTTATACAGAGGCAAAGCTGCCCTATTACATCCAGAACAACAAGATGGCATTAACACTGCCTACCAAGTTCGCAGAAGTGATGAGCAGAGGCTTTTCATTGTTTGGGCCGAAACCGATGGATACATCTACCAACATCAAATACGACATCCAGAACGCATTTGATGCCATCAAAGAGAACGACAGCTACTGCGCTGTCTATACTCTCAAGGATTCATTCCAGTACAACGGCAAGCTGGATAATCTGACAAGCATCATCAGGAACTCCAACAAGTACGTAAACGTATTCAATGGCGAGAAAAGAGACAGCCTGAAATACATCATAACCTATATGTTCCCCACTCTTGAGCCTGAGCTTTATAAGCAGTGCATCGACAACACGGGCGACGACCCTGTGCTTATCAAGTCTGATTACGTCGCTTATCAGTACAAGCTGGAAGCCTACCCCTATATGGCAGGTTACAGGATAACCTACGAGCTTAAAATCCCATACTTCGTACAGGGCGACGGCAAACTTATCAATTCCGAGGTCATAGAGGAAACGAAGCAGATTATAAGGACCACTTTGAAATAGGAGGATATCGTGAAAGTATTTATTATC
>NZ_JAJUIS010000020.1 GCF_029267515.1 Seleniivibrio woodruffii | reverse complement strand
TAAAGTCAAGAAGTTTTTTTCAAACTTCCTTTTTCCTTCCGTCCGGTCTTTCGAGCAACCCGCTCTCTCAAGCGGCTGGTGAATCTATCAAACTTACTCACCTTTGTCAATCTCTTTTTTAAAGTTTCTAACATCTCTTTTCTGTGCCCTTTCGAATCCCTTTCGGTTTTCTGTGGGCTGGTGAATCTATCAAATCCGTTCACCTTTGTCAACCGGTTTTTTATCTTTTTTTTAATTTCTTTTTAACAACTTTTAATCCGTTATTCAAAACGGTTGATTCGCAGTCAAAACGAAATCCAAAAAATAAGTTTTCCAGCAACAATTTCCCTTCCTGCGGCAACCACCGTTCAGGTGTCACTCTCAGGCGGAAGGAAGTTATATCTAATCCGACCCTATAAGTCAACCACTTATTTAACTTTTTTTTTGATTATTTTTTTCGAGACTGTAAATAACTGATAATAAAAGAGACCGCTTCAGGCTTTAAACCCTTGCAGAGACTAACACGAGTCTTTGCGACCTCCGAAATGAGTGAAGCAGTCTCATCATTTATTGAATTATGCGCGTCCTGCCGAACCGAGAACGTTCTCGTTCTTGGCAGCATACATCTTAACAAGTTCAGCTCTGGCGGGCTTCAGATACTCTCTGGGGTCAAACTTGGAAGGATTCTGAGCCATAAACTCGCGTATTTTCGCCGTAAATGCCAGTCTGCCATCAGAATCGATGTTTATCTTGCACACAGCGCTTGCGGCTGCCTTACGAAGCTGTTCTTCGGGTATACCCACAGCGTTGTCCATCTTTCCGCCGTACATATTTATCATCTCCACATACTCCGGCAGTACGCTGGATGCGCCGTGGAGAACTATCGGGAAGCCGGGTATTCTCTGCTCGCACTCCTCAAGGATATCAAAGCGAAGGGGAGGAACCGATTCACCCGGCTTCACTTTAAACTTATATGCTCCGTGGGATGTACCTATTGATATAGCGAGTGAGTCCACGCCGGTTTTTTCCACGAACTCAACCACCTGATCTGGGTTCGTATAATGTGAGTGTTCGGACTGAACGTCGTCCTCTATACCTGCAAGAACGCCAAGTTCGCCTTCAACAGTCACGTCGAACCGGTGGGCATACTCGACAACCTGCTTAGTGAGTGCGATATTATCTTCAAAAGAATGATGGGAACCATCAATCATTACGCTGGAAAATCCGTAGTCCACGCAGCTTTTGCATGTTTCAAAAGTATCGCCGTGGTCAAGGTGCAGCGCTATCGGTATTTCGTATCCGAGTTCCTTTGCGTATGCCACAGCGCCCATCGCCATATAGCGCAGCATTGTTGCGTTCGCATAATCTCTTGCGCCTTTGGAAACCTGAAGGATAACCGGGGATTTTGTCTGGACACATGCAGTGATGATAGCCTGAAGCTGTTCAAGGTTATTAAAGTTATAGGCAGGGACGGCGTATTTACCCCCCATTGCCTTTGCAAACATATCTCTGGTATTCACAAGTCCAAGTTCTCTGTAGCTGACTGCCATTACACACTCCTTATATAAACATACTCAGTGACATTGAGATCTCTTCCATTTTAACGCGCGCCGCATCCGTGTTTGAATAGCTGCACGAGGGAACTACTATACCGTAGAATTTGAAGCTGAAGATGTTGCAGAAACCCTTCATCCAGTCCAGAGTGCTCTGCCCATGGCTTCTGTTGGGCGAGCCCTGTGTGAGAACAAAGAAGAATTTCTTACTGCCTTCAAAAGTCGGTCGTCCGCTCTTATTAAGCAGAACGTGGAACCTGTCCAGAAAAAGTTTCGCAAGCCCGCTTATGAATCCGAAATAGTTTGGTGAGATAAAAATTATAAGGTCGCTGTCCACAACCGCGGACATGATGTCACGCAGCCCCTCCTCAACCATTTCAGGACGGAATGATCCGCCGTCTCTGTATTTGTTCTCGTAATCCGTTTCAAACCTGAGTTCGGCAAGGTCGAAGATTTTGCAGCCTTCATATTTTTTCGCAAGCGCGTCCGCAATGAATGCGGAATTGCCATCTGCCTTTACGGCGGCGTTTATAATAAGAGTATTCATATTTCGCACCCCGCTATATTTTAACCGCAACATTATGCTGTTTCAACAAATAATATTGACATTAGACTATTTACATTCATAATTCCCTCATGGAAGATCTGCTTCAATCGATATCAAACGCGGGGATCAAAACCGACGCGGAAAAACAGCCTGACATCACCGTTGCGCCTTCTTACAGGGGCAACTTCGGCTTTTATAACGTTACGGCTGAAAACTGGGAAACAGTCATTGTCAAAGGTGTGTTCAAGGGAAACATCCGCCATGTTAAAGGCGAATGTCCTTTCGACGACCGGAAGCTGAACGAACTGGCACAGATGCTTTCCGATGTGGAACGCTGTCTGCGCAGACCCGCCATGACACATATATATAATAATGACGGCACCTTTTATGTGTGCAGCGCCGAAGCGGAGGATTACATTGCGCTTCCGGCGGATGCCCGCGACTCTGCGATAAAGTCCCCACTGACACCTGTTGAGGAATCTCTCGGCAGATCGTCCGGGATAAACGAAAAGCATCTTTTTATAAAATCACCTTTTGCCTCACTGCTGAACGAAACCATAAGTCCTTATGCTTTTTCCATAATCGAGTCGATGCCGGACTTGTTCAGCCCACTGTTTATGAGCGCAGACATAAAGACTCTCTCGCCTTCAGTTAAACCTTTCTTCTGCCGGATATTTATGAATTGTGCGAACATTGAAACAATTCTCTCGGCATTTTATTCCAAAGCGGATTTCTTCTATCTGAACTACCTCCCTTCAATATATAAGACAATCAAAAAACCGTCATTTGACGTGCCTAAGATTTCCGTTCTGAAACTTGCAGAAGGAGAACTTCAGAATACAATTGAGGATATCGAAAGGACAGCGGAGAATATGACAGAAAGCTCTCTGTTCAGCGAAGAATTTTTAGAAATACCCGCACTCTCCGTTATGGCGTGGGAAATAGCCGCCATAGGAACGTGGCACACGTTTACAGACTTTATAAAATCCACCGGACTGGATTACGAAGACGCAATGCGTCATATATATAAGACACGCGCTGGCGGGCTGCTCCGTTTTAATGGTGAAATAATGCCCGTTCTCGACCCTGCGGTAAAGCCTGTGGTTCTTGAACCGCTGGATATACCATTGGAACCCATAGAAGCAATGTATGCAAAGCTGCCTTCAATGAAACGCCTGATGCTTTCTAAAGGCAGATACTCCGCTCTGCTGGCAGCCTGTCACACCTCACTTGATGACACCGACAAGGTCTACCTCGCGCTTTCGAAACTTATAATGGAAATACGCGGAACTTTGCTTGAAACAGGCAAACGACTGGTGGAAAACCGCGTACTTACTGATGAAAACAACATCTTCTTCTTTGAACATAAAGAAATACAGAATATTATCGCCGACTCTTTTTACGGCAACGTACCCTTCACTTTGAATTTCCGCAGATGGCAGTCGTCCAGGTTCGCATCCGTGTGCCTCCCCGGATATCTTTACGAAAAGGATGTTGAAAACTATAAGGATATTGCAGAAAAGCAGATGACAAAATCTGAAACGGAGAAGACCATCCCCTGTATGGCATTTTTTCACAGACAGCTTGAAACGGATAATTTTGTGTGCAGACACGGATTTTCCATTGCCGACATAAAAGATGTGCAAAAGGCTGATATAGTAATTGCCGAAGGAGCCTCTCTCTTCTCATACATAGCGCAGTTCTGCGCCGCCGCAGATAAACCTCTGTACACCGGAGCGAGGTTCGCCCCCTTGCTGACAAAAGGTAAAAAGATTAAAACGGGGAATGATTTCCTTACGATGATATGAAAAAGGCGGGCTTTTAAACCCGCCTTATCTTTTATTTGAATGTAATGTTTATCTTAACGCTTCCGTAAATTTTTATATCAGCCGCCGCCGCTGCCGCTTCCGCCGCTGCCTGTGCCGCTGCCTGTGCCGCCTCTGCCTGCGCCTGCAGGGTTGCTATCAGACCGGACGCATCTTCACCCGCCGCTATAGCCTCCTGTGCCGCTGCAAGAGTTGCCTCAAGAGCCGCCGATGTGGAATCTGCAAGACTTTGGGCAACCGATTCGGACTCAGCCGCTGCCGCTGCCGCCGCTGCCGCCGTCTGTGCTGCAGTCACAGCGTCTGAAACAGCATCTGATGCTGCCGCTGCCGTATCTGCAATACCTGCCACAGACGCATAGATTGTCTGCGCTACCACAGCCGCCGTTGCCGCTGCCACTGCCGCACTCTGTACGGTCTCTTTTGCCGCGAGCGCATCGGCTCCAGCCTGTGCGGAACCGTTGCGGTCATAAGTCTCAAGAATTGAAAGGGCAGATGCCGCCGCTGTCTGTGCAACAGCCCCGATACCCACTGCCGCTGACATGGAAGAAGTCTGCGCTGAAAGAGAGGTATTAGCATCTGATAGTATAGTATGCTGCGCCTGTATCTGAGTTGTTGCGCCGTTTACTGCTTCAAGAGCGGCCTGTGCCGTTTCAAGGGCTGTCGTCTGTGACTGCAGCTCTGCTGCTGCCGCCGCCGCCGCTGCCGCTGCCGCATTTGCCGCTGCCTGTGCCGCCGCCGCCTGTGCCGCTGCCTGAGAGGCAGGAGTGTTCACAGAATCGGCTATGGACTGAACTGCACTCGCGTTTGCCGCTGCCTGTGTTGCGGCTGCCTGTGCTGCCTGCGCTGACGCAATAGCCGCCTGACTTGATGTATATTGAGCTACGGCGTTCGCTTTTGTCTGTGCAGCCTGTGCCGCTGCCAGCGCCGCCTGTGCCGCTGCCTGTGCTTTCTGTACCTGAGCAACCGCTGTTGCCGCTGCCGCCTGTGCTGCTGTCAAAGCAGCCTGAGCAGCGTCTTTCGCTGCCGCTGCCGCTTCGCTTGCAGCCTGTGCCTGTGCCTCTGCCGTTGCGGAGGCAACTTCTGCTTCCTGCTGTTTTGCAAGAGCTGTCTGAGCCGCTGTTGCCGCAGACTCCGCTGCCGCCAGAGCTGAATCGTATGCGGACTGTGCTTCGCTGCTGTATTCACTTGTTTTAAGTACTGCCTCGGCAGCGTCTGCTGCCGCTGCTGCCGCTTTAGCTTCCTGATCTGCTCTTACAGCATCAGCCGCCGCCTGCGCTGCCGCCTGTGCCGCCGCCTGCGCTGCTGCCTGTGCTGCTGCCTGTGCCGCTGCCTGTGCTGCTGCCTGTGCTGCCGCCTGTGCCGCCGCCTGTGCTGCTGCCTGTGCCGCCGCCTGTGCCGCTGCCGCCTGTGCCGCCGCCTGCGCCGCTGCTTCTGCGGCAGAGTCGGTTACATCGCCCGCCGCACTATCCGTACCTGCTCCGGTATCGCCGGAACCACTCTGTAAAGCTGACTGAAGAAGTGCAGCAGTGTCGCTTTGTCCTTCATCACCGGCCGAATCTGCCTCATCGCTTCCTGCTCCGCTGAACAATGCGCCCTCGTCGGCAGAACCACCTGCCGCACCTGCATTTCCTGAGGTTCCCGAACCGCCGCCGACAGCAGTCCCGCCGCCAAGATCACCGAAGAGCCTTGAGCCGCCGGAAAGATCATACGTCTGTATGCCTCCGTTATTATCTATGAAAGCTCCCTGACCGGAACCTATTATTATCGTACCTCCGCCGAATCCGCCACCGAATCCGCCGCCTGAGCTTAACCCGCCGAATCCAGTGCCGGCTCCTGAATCACCGCCGGTAAGCAGCACGCCGCCGGTCCCTCCCTGGGTACCGACAACAGCAGTTCCACCGCCAAATCCGGCTCCGCCGGAAGACCCCGCTGCACCACCCGTGCCTGCTCCGGATTCTGAACCGCCGACAACCGGCACCAGCGGAGCAATTTCCACAGTACCTGAAAGAACCTCAACAGTGGTTCCTCCGCTGTCAACCTGTACGCCGGGAACAGTACCTTTTACACCGATAACGGCGTTACTGGTCTTTATCCTGAAATCGCCTGCAACCTCGTGCATCTTCTCAATCTTAAAGAGAACTTTTCCCTTCTGTATCTCAGCGTTATAACCGTCTTTGGTTCTTTCTCCGCCAAGCAGAAGCAGACGCGATTTTTCGAATATCTTAATGTTGCTTCCGTCAATAAAACTGACTTCTGCATATCCTTTTCTTTTGGTTCTGAGGATATCGTCAAAAGAGAGGCTGGCGCCCTCTTTTGCCAGCTTTCCCATGACAGACTGAGCCTTTACGATATCAACCCCGCCCTTAACGGTTTTAACCGTTCCCGCGACGGACGATGCAAAGACCTGTGAGCTGATCATCAGTGCCGCTGTTGTCAAAGCTGTAATTCTTTTTATTTTCATGGTACACCTTTTCACATTTTAATACGCGTAGCTGATGCTGACGTCGAATACGGTCTTGTCATACTTGTACTCCGGAACGTTCGAATCGACATCGGTATACGTCACCCCTCCGCTCAAAAATAATGAATTGGTCAGTTTGTATATAGATTTGATCCCGGCATTGTATGTTTTATCTTCGCGAACTCTTGCAAGTCCGGAACCGTCCATTTTGTCGATGGCGGAGTTATAGAAGTCCGCATAAGTATAGTCGAGACTGAAACTGAGCGTCATTTTCGGGCTTACTGCGGCAAGAGATCCAAGGGAAACCATGTACGCATTGTTGTCCTTGTCAGCGCCGTCAGTATTTTCCACATTGAAACCGGCACCGAAGGTTATGTTATATTTCTGCGCGAACATTTTCGATATTTCACCGGAAACGCCGTAGTAATATCCGTCTTTGTCCGCTCTGGGATCCGGGGATGATACATAGCTTCGCTTTTCGAACTTGACGGGTACATTGACGCTGAATCCGTCGAATTTTATATTCGAGCCCAGCTCAGCACCGAAGCTCTCATAATATTTTTCGTTGCCGAGGGTAAGTATTCCCGCTGTCAGCTTTGGAGTATATGAAAACCTGTCGTTACTTTTGGTGAGCTGAACGTATGCCTTGTGCATCTCAAGGTCGTATGAACTGAGCCCGTCTTTCATGTTGAAAGACCTGTAGTTCATAAGCCCCACTGCAGCCTTATCCGCCCACATGGGATACATGTTGTATTTCGCATCAAGAACGAAAGCCGTCCTGAAACTTGATATGCCCGAAGCGCCTATATCCTCGTTTTCAGACTTAACGTTGTCGTCGTATTCCTCAATGGCAGAAAGGTATATGCTGAAAGGCTTTTTAAGCTGTGCGATTTTATCCTTTTTTATCTGCAGGAAATCCGCATTAAGGTTTTTAATGTTGCCAACAGCCTCCTGCGCACATTCAAATCTTCCTGACATCATGCAGATATCGGCAATGAGCGACTGTGCCTGTTCATATCTGTCGTTATTTTCAGTTGAAACCTGTCTGAGCGACTGAACGGCAAGAAGTGTGTTTCCGGTTCTGTAGGCGAGCTTTCCTTTTCTGATATAGTATCCGTCGTTTTTGACAGAGGTCTTTTCAAGTTCCGCCTCAGCTTTATCAAAATCGCTCATGGACATGTAAATATCAACCAGAGTATATCTCATGGTGGTGTCGCCTGTCTGGTCGGTATAGGATGTGATATCGGCAAGCGCGCCGTTCATATCCCCGATATTGAAATATGCAAGACCTCTGTATTTCAGAAGTTCCGGATTATTATTTCCTTTGCTTATCTGGGTGTTGCAGACGTAGACTATCTCGTCGTATTCCTGATTTTCAAGCATCAGTGTAAGACCGAGAACACCCTCTTTCTGCTGATTGTTTTCAAAAAAGCAGATGGATCGGTAGATACTGTCGGAAATGCCTTCGGCAGAGGAAAGCGCCTTTAATTCGGTTTCCATATCCCTGCACTTCCCCGCTTTTATGGCATCAAAAACTTTCTGATATACGCTGCTGTATTCGCCTATGACAGGATAGTCATATGCATACAGAGCTGCGGGGCTTAAAAACGGCAGAATAAAAAGCCCTGCGGATAACA
Source organism: Seleniivibrio woodruffii (assembly GCF_029267515.1). Lineage (GTDB taxonomy): Bacteria > Chrysiogenota > Deferribacteres > Deferribacterales > Geovibrionaceae > Seleniivibrio > Seleniivibrio woodruffii_A. The sequence continues at coordinate 17,590 of NZ_JAJUIS010000020.1, read as the reverse complement.
TTAAACGACGCATAACGTCTCCTCCTGAGTAAACCTCTTTTCACGCTGTATAAGATACTAACACACTATAGCGCATTTTTCATGATTATTGGGCTTTTTGAACCGATTTTAACAATTTATTTCTGTTTAAAATCATTATTCCGGCAACAACCATTATTATGCTGATTAAATGCGGTGCTCTCAGGTAACCAACCATAAGATCGTCCGCACGGAAAAACGTCACAAACGCACGTATAAAGCCGTAAAAGATAAGATAGAGTCCAACAAGTTTTCCTGTGCCTATGTTGTCATTCTTTCTCCATAATATATATAACACGACGAAACAGGCGAAATTCAGCACCATTTCATATATGAAAGTAGGATGTACCGGAAGTGCGCCAAAGTCGCTGTAGGCGGGCGTTTTCTTATAATTCCCGAAGCTCATGCCCCATGGCACGTATTCTTTCAGTTCGTACAGTTTGCCCTCAAAACTCACCTGAACGGGTAGTTTATCCATCAGCTTTGAAATACTCGCCGGCATGGGGTTCAGCCCCGTCTGCGAGCAGACGGCAGACCAGAAATCGCGGAATCTGTTCTCCACTCCGAAAATTATGGACGGGGGGACTATTGTGGGCACGCCGTGCGCCTCTCCGTTTGCAAGGTTGCCTATTCTGCCTATCGCCTGTCCGAAAAGCAGCCACGGAACCATACTGTCCGCCAGCCCCATCAGGCTCGTCTTTTTGTATCTTGTGAAAAAATAAAGGGCTATCACAGCGCCGATGATGCCGCCGTGTATTGCAAGCCCGCCGTGCCATATGGCAACCATCTCAAAAATATTGCCTGCGTAATAGTCCCAGCGGAACGCAACATAGTACATTCTGGCACCTATGATTCCTGCCAGAAAACTGATTATGACCGCGTTCTCCATGTCTGTGGGTTTAAGACTGAGCTTCTCGGCTTTTCGCTTCACCATATACATGCCGATTATAAGTCCGAGAATATACATCAGGCTGTATACCCTCAGTTCAAGCGGACCAAGTTTGAAAAGATACGGAAACATAATTTCCCCCTTGTTTTTTCAGTTTTCATCATAAACAGTACAGACTTTTTTTACAAATCAAAAAAAACTTGATTTTTTGTATCGCCCTTGATATAAAGAACACCCATTTTGCACGCCCGTATAGCGTTCAAAACCACCAAGTGCCTGAAATCCTTTCGGGTGGCGGTTTGACGGGGCGCAAGAATAACAAATTGCGAGGCATGAGCCTCCGGGAGAAATCAATGTCCTATATTTCAATGAAAAGCCTGCTTGAGGCGGGCGTTCACTTCGGACACCAGACAAAACGCTGGAACCCGAAAATGTCCAAATATGTCTTCGGCGCAAGAAACGGTATCTATATCCTTGACCTCCAGAAGACAGTTCAGTGTTTCAACACTGCATACGAATTCGCAAGAGACGCAGCTCGTCAGGGCAGCACCTTCCTTTTCGTAGGTACTAAGAAACAGGCTCAGGAAGCTATCAAACAGGCTGCTGAAAAATGCAACGCCCATTACATGAACGAGCGCTGGCTCGGCGGTACCCTTACAAACTTTCAGACCATCCGCACAAGAGTGGCAAGACTGAAAGAACTCGAAGAGATGTTTGAAACAGGCTTCGTAAACAAATATACCAAAAAAGAAGTTTCAAAACTCAGAAAAGAGCTTGAAAAACTTACTAAAAACCTCGGCGGTATCAAAGACATGCAGGGGATTCCGGATGTTATGTTCATCATCGACATCAAGATGGAACAGAACGCAGTCTCTGAAGCCCACAAACTTGACATACCGATAATCGCAATCGTAGATACAAACTGCGACCCCGATCAGGTTGACATGCCCATCCCCGGTAACGACGACGCTATCCGCGCTTGCCAGCTTATCGCAGGACGCATAGCAGACGCTATCATCGAAGGCAGACAGATACTTGACGAAGAAAACATCGGTCAGGCGGAAGAGGAAGGCGGCGAGGATATCCCCGTTGAACAGCTTCTTGCCGATATGCCCGTTGACAAAGAAGAGGAGTAATCAATGGCAGAAATAACAGCCGCACTGGTTAAAGAACTTCGCGAAAAAACCGGAGCAGGAATGCTCGACTGCAAAAAAGCCCTCGGCGAATCAAACGGCGAACTTGAAGGCGCTGTTGAATACCTCCGCAAAAAGGGTCTCGCAGCGGCAGCTAAAAAAGCTGACAGAATCGCAGCGGAAGGCACTGTTGCAGCAGTCGTTAAAAACGGCGTCGGCGTTATCGTTGAAGTTAACTCCGAAACAGACTTCGTTGCTAAAAACGAAAACTTTACAAACTATGCAGCAGAAATGGCTGAACTCGTTGCAGACAGCAACCCCGCAGACATGGACGCTTTCATGGCTGTTACCGCTAAAAACGGCGAAACCGTTGAAGCATACCTTAACAGCATGATAGCGAAAATAGGCGAAAAGCTGAGCATCAGACGTTTCGCACGTCTCGACGGCGGCACTGTTGCAACATACATCCACGGCGGCGGTAAAATCGGCGTTGTGGTAAAACTTGAAGGCGGCACCCCCGAGCTGGCAAAAGATATCTGCCTGCACATCGCCGCAAGCAACCCCAAATATCTTGACTCAAGCTACGTTGACGCTGATTTCGTTAACAAAGAGAGAGATATTTACGCCGCAAAACTGAAAGAGCAGGGCAAACCCGACAACATGATCCCCAAAATAGTTGAGGGTCAGGTTGCAAAACTTCTTAAAGAAGTATGCCTCGTGAGCCAGCCTTTCGTTAAGGATCCCGACACCACAATCGAAAAACTGGTTGCGGCTAACGGCGCCAAGATCGTTTCCTACACCCGCTTTGAGCTGGGAGAAGGCATCGAAAAAAAGCAGGAAAACTTTGTGGAAGAGGTAATGAAACAGATTCAGAAGTAATCTGCTGCATGACCGCCGCATTGGGCGTCCTGTCGAAATTAAAGAAATAAGCCGGAGCAAAATTCCGGCTTTTTTTATGGGGAGAAAGAAATTGACTTTTCCACCCCAAAAGATATTATATTCCTGCCTACCCCAAATTTAAGATCCACTGGCAAGGGTCTTACAATCTTTTTCCAACAATCGGAGTATAGTCATGTTCAAAAACGAACTGGTAATCGCCGGACGTACGTTCCGCAGCAGATTAATGGTAGGCACAGGCAAATTTCCCAACGCAAAAGTTATGGCTGACGCACTGGAAGCAAGCGGCGCAGAGATAGTTACGGTCGCACTTCGCCGCGTGGACATCAACAATCCTCAGGATGATATCCTGAAACAGATAGACCCTTCGAAATATCTCCTGCTCCCCAACACCTCAGGCGCAAGGGACGCGGAAGAGGCTGTGCGCCTCGCCCGTATCGCAAGAGCTGCAGGATGCGAACCCTGGGTTAAGCTGGAAGTGACACCCGACCCCTATTATCTTCTGCCCGACCCGATTGAAACCTTTAAGGCTGCGGAGATACTCGTTAAAGAGGGCTTCAAGGTTCTCCCCTACATCAACGCAGATCCCGTTCTCTGCAAACGTCTCGAAGAGATAGGCACCGTCACCGTTATGCCCCTCGGCGCGCCCATAGGCAGCAACAAGGGCATAAAGACCATCGACAACCTGCGCATAATCATCGAACAGGCGAAGGTGCCTGTTGTGGTTGACGCCGGAATCGGTGCTCCTTCACACGCGGCGCTGGCAATTGAAATGGGCGCGGACAGCGTTCTGGTGAACACAGCCATAGCCACCGCGAAAGACCCGGTAATGATGGCAAAATCATTCAAACTCGGCGTTGAGGCGGCAGTTACGGCACGCGCGGCAGGTATGCCCGGCACAAGGGACAGAGCGGAGGCATCAAGCCCCCTCACAGGATTTCTGAGGAACTGAAAATGAGCTTCGAACAGGTACTTGACCAATATAAATTCAACGATATAAAAGATTTCATCTTCTCCCGCACGGCAGCCGACGTTGAGTTCGCCCTCGGCAAAGAAAAGATAGACGAAGAGGACTTCGCGGCACTGCTCTCCCCTGCCGCCGTCAACTATATTGAGGAGATGGCACAGAAGGCATACCGCATAACTGTGCAGAGATTCGGAAAAACAATAAAGATATACGCGCCGATGTATCTTTCGAATGAATGTGCGAACTCCTGCAAATACTGCGGGTTCAACCGTCACAACGAGATACCCCGCGTTATCCTCACCGACGACCAGATAAAACTGGAAACCGATATCATTCATAACATGGGTATCCGCCATATCCTTCTGGTGACAGGAGAATCACCAGTTAAGGTAGGCACGGACTATCTTATAAACGCCGTGAACCTGATGAAGGATAAATTCAGCTCGGTCTGCATAGAGGTATACCCTATGTCCGTTGAGGACTACAGCCTTATGTACGAGCACGGGGTTGACGGTCTCACTATGTTTCAGGAGACATACAACCGTGAAAAATACGCCGACGTTCACCCGGCGGGTAAAAAGCGCGATTTCGCATGGCGGCTCGGCGGTCCCGAACGCGGCGCGCAGGCAGGTTTCCGCACTATCGGTCTCGGCGCCCTTATGGGACTTGAGGAGTTCAGGACAGACCAGTTCTTCCTCGGTCTCCACGCAAACTATCTTATGAAAAATTTCTGGAAAACACATATATCCATATCCTTTCCGCGCATACGCAAGGCGTCCGGAAACTTCAAAGCATACGAAATAGTCGACGACCTCGGCTACGTTCAGATGCTCCTTGCCCACAGGCTGTTCCAGCACGATCTGGGAATAAACGTATCCACCCGCGAATCGGCAGAGTTCCGCGACAGACTCCTGCGCCTCGGCGTGACCCACATGAGCGCAGGGTCGAAAACCGAACCCGGCGGCTATGCGAAAGAACACGACGGAAAACAGTTTCAGGTTGAGGACACGAGGACAGTTGAAGAATTTTGTGATATGGTTAGAATGAACGGATATGACCCCGTTCTGAAGGACTGGGACACATATTTCCTTAACGGAGAATAGGATGCGATATTGGGACAGTGTGCGCTGCTCTGCTGGTTACGACCTGTTTATAACCTTTGACAAAGACAGGGTTTACGAGATAGCGTCCTCACGTCCCGATAATCTCATACAAATGCCTCTTGCGGAAAGGTTCGCCTATATGGCAGAATACCTGAAAGACTGTTCCGGACAACCGATGCTTATCGAAGCGCTGGAAGACCTTGACCTCTCGTGGACAACGCCCTTTTCTCTGGCTGTGTACCGCGCGCTGGCATTGATTCCTTTCGGGCTTACAGTAACATACGGCGAGCTGGCGGCTCTTGCCGGACACCCCGGCGCATTCAGGGCTGTCGGTACGGCTATGTCCAGGAACAGGTTCCTTATAATCGTTCCATGCCACCGCGTTCTGGCGGCGGGCGGAAAGATCGGGGGATTTTCCAGCGGACCCGACATGAAACGGGCGCTGCTGAAAGCTGAGGGGCATAATGAGTTTTGAATCGCTTCCATATACACTTAGATGGCAGGAGGACGTCCTCTATGTCATCGACCAGACACTCCTTCCTGAAACGTTTGTAGAGATACCCCTTCGCAACATCGACGAGGTATATGTCGCAATAAAAACACTTCAGGTGCGCGGAGCGCCCGCAATAGGCGTCGCCGGAGCATACGGACTGTGCATCTGCGCCCAGAAATATCTGAATGAGGAACCGAACCTCTTCATGCAGAACCTCGGATACGATGCGAAATACCTTAACTCTGCAAGACCCACGGCGGTAAACCTCAGCTGGGCTATAAAGCGAATAATGAAAAGACTCTATGCCTGTGTTCAGAAATCCACGGAAGAGATGTATTCCGAAATTCTGGACGAAGCATCCAGAATACATCAGGAAGACCTGAAAACCTGCCGCATGATAGGCGAACACGGCAGAGACCTTATTCAGGACGGATTCGGCATCCTTACCCACTGCAACGCCGGCTCACTCGCCACCTCCCGCCTCGGCACGGCGACCGCGCCCATGTACATGGCGCAGGAGCAGAGGAAACGCTTTAAGGTCTACGCCGACGAGACCCGTCCCCTTTGTCAGGGATCAAGGCTCACCGCATGGGAGCTTCAGAAGGCAGGTCTGGACGTGACCCTTATCTGCGACGATATGGCGGCTTCCGTCATGGCGTCCGGTAAGATTCAGCTTGTGATAGTCGGTGCGGACAGGGTTGCCGCAAACGGCGACACCGCGAACAAGATAGGCACACTGGGGGTAGCCATCATGGCGAAACATTTCGGGATCCCCTTTTATGTCGCCTGCCCTACATCCACACTGGACATAAAGACCTCCTGCGGATACGACATTGAAATTGAACAGCGCGGACACGACGAGGTCTGTTTCTTCGGCGAAAAACGCACCGCGCCTGTGGACATAAACGTTCTCAACCCCGCGTTCGACGTTACCCCCGCGTACCTGATATCGGGTTTCATCACGGAAAGGGGCATCGTAAGAAGACCGTATGAGAACAATCTTAAATCCATATTCTGATGTACGCCGGAAAAATCCTCTGCGTTAATCTGACCGACCTCTCATTCAGTATTCTGTCGCCGGAAAATAGTATCTATGACAAATATATAGGCGGACGCGGACTATGCGGACATCTTCTTTCAACGCATCTTGACAGCAATCCTTTAATTTTCTGCAACGGACCCCTTACAGGCAGCGGATACCAGACCACGGCGCGCTGTGCAGTAATGCATATCAACCCCAAGACAGGCGGTATTTTCCGCTCGGATTTCGGCGGGCGGTTCGCCGCAGCTCTGAAAAACGAAGGTTACGACGGACTTATGATAACCGGAAGAGCTGAAAACCCTGTAAGCCTCGTAATAGACAACGGTGTGCGCTTCGGCAGAGTGACGGATGATTTCGCCGTTGTTGAAGCGGGCGCACACAGCGGAATAAACTGGTGCTCAATACTGTCCGACGGCTTCTTCACAACCCACAGGGGCGGCACGGGAACAATGATGCACCGGATGAACCTCATCAGCATAGGGATCAGACCCGCAGCGGAACCGCAAAAACCGGACACTTCTGCATATGAGGACATAGAGAGACTGATAAACGCCGCGCCGTCGCTCACCGGAAGACCGGGCATAGGCAGATTCGGCACAGCCGCGCTTTACGACCTCGCCCATGCAAGAAACATCCTGCCAAACGTCTTTTTCAATCTCCCGAAACCCGACGCGCACACAAACGCCTGCGCCATAGGCGAAACCGAGAGCGTATCATGCGGTTCATGCACCATCGCCTGCCGGAAAAGAAAGAACGGTCTGCGCATCCCCGAATACGACGGATTTGCCATGCTTATGAGCGTCGGCATCCCTTTTGATAAAATAATAGAAACATATAATTTTTGCCTGAAACAGGGCATAGACGTAATAACCGCCTGCCACTGCATAGCGCAGTCGGGGATGGATGCGGAGGAGTTTCTGCACAGCATACCGGAAGAGTTTTACAACGGTGCGGACAGATTCACCGTAAAAGGTATCGAACTGCCCGCCATAGCACCTGACGGCGCGCTGGGTGCGGCACTTGGCTACGCGACATCGCCAAACGGTGCGGACTGGACTACCGCTATGGCACTCACCCACGAAATACTGAGAAAACCCGTCCCCACGGATAGATATTCCGTTGAGGGCAAGGCAGTGATAAATATAGCCTATGAAAACGCGAAAGCGGCGGCGGACTCGCTGCCTGTATGCAGATATGCTCTATTTGCCGTATCCCTTGAGGAATACGCTAAAGCGTCTGGCACCACAGCAGCGCACCTTGCAGACTGCGGAAACGAGATATTCATGAACGAGATAAGCATCATTCGCAGGCTGGGTTTCGGAATGGAAACCGACAGACTGCCAGACGGGCTTCTTAAACCGGAACAGCAGAAAGCCTTCGACAGTGAACTGAAAAAATACCACCGGATGCGGGGGCTTATATGAGCCTTTATGATAAATACATCAATAAGCTGAAGAACCAGAGGCTTGCGGACAAAGCGGTATACGTCGTCACGGAGGACAGGGTATCGGTTTACGGCGGCGATGCTTCGACGGAACTTATGCTGGCGGCGCAGGAGCTGAAAGCATACTGTCTGCTGTTTGTCCGCCCTGCGGAACCCTTTATGACCGCTCTTGAGGAAGCGGCGAAAGACGGCGAGTTCGCACCTAACGACTCGGAGACCAGAACGTTTCTGCATACTGTTCCCGTTACTGATAATTTCGCGGAAGTCCCATCGGCACTCAAACGCCGCAAGGCCGTTTTTGTCCGCAGGCAGGGTATAATCACAGCCGCGCCTTTCGGTGCGGAACAGGCGTTCATCTTCGCAAGTTCCGTTCTGTTCAGCGGTTTTGTGAAATTTTTCAGCGACACAGGCGAAGCTGCACTCCTGCGCAACCCCTGCTGCACTGAGACTGCTCTTAAATTATTCGACAAATATATAGAAAACTTTCATCGCTCTGATCTGCCCGAACTCTCCAAGGATATCATGCGCTCTGACGAATCGATACTGTCTGCCATGGCACAGGCGGGCAGAGCGACGGTTGAACTGGGGCTAGTGGACTCCTTTTTCGGGAATATCTCTGTCTGTAAAGGCAAAAACATTTACATCAGCAGAACCGGCAGCAGTCTGGACGAGCTTGACGGCGAAATAGACGTATGCCCCACGGATGAATCCGCCTGCACAGGGCTTACGGCATCAAGCGAGCTTGCATCACACAGAAGAATATACGAAATCACTGATAAGCGGGTCATTCTGCACGCCCACCCGCGTTTTTCGGTGATAATGTCCATGATATGCGCTGAAAAATGCGAAAACAGAGGAAAATGCCACTACGCATGTACGAAAAAAAGATATGTAGGCAGTTCGCCGATAGTTCCGGGCGAGGTGGGCAACGGACCAAGGGCGATGGTGAACACCCTGCCGCCCGCCATGAAAGACAACGACAGTGTAACAGTATACGGACACGGCGTTTTCACCGTGTCCGCGAATGATTTTAACGATGCGCTGCGGCTTCTGACAGAAACGGAGACCGCCGCGTTAAAGGAATATCAGAGCATTTTGCTCGCCAGCCAGACATCCACAAGATCACCTCTCTGAACCTCTTCCGCGTCCTCGGCAATGACCGCGACACATGGGAAGCCCACGCCGTTCTGACACGCAACAGCCATGCCCTCGTCGTTGATGGTGAGCCATGTCCTGACCAGTTTCGCAAAACCTTTTCTCTTTTTAACGGGGAAGTTTATGACCCCTTTGATGCTTCCGGTTTTAAGCCCGTGCCATTTGCGTATCGCCTGAACGAGGAACACCTCGGAACACGCGATAGCTCCGGCGGGTGAGCCGGGGAACATGAACAGCGGTTTTCCGCCGAGCAGTCCGAAACGGAAGGTCTTTCCGGGGCTGACACGCAGACCCTCAACGGGTATCTCGCCGCCCGCCTCAAGCACAGTGAGCTTCAGCAGGTCATATCTGGAATAGCCTGTACCGCCGAATGTGACGACCATGTCGCACTCAAGGGCAGCCTGTTTCATAACCGTTGAAAGCAGACCCTCGTCGTCCGGTATAACGCCGTAGTATTTCATATTAACGTCGAAAATGCGCAGCAGTCCCGCCATGTGATAATAGTTGCTGTTCACGGTTCCTTTCTGAGTGAAATCCTCAACAAGTTCGGAACCGGTGGAGATTACGCCTATCAGGGGAGCTTTCGCACAGGGCAGAGCGGCAAAGCGCATACTGGCAAATACCTCCATCAGCCGTATGTCGACCCGCATCCCTTTGCGCGCCAGAACGTCACCTTTTTTGATGTCGCTGCCCGCCTGTGTAATGTGTCTTTTGCGTTCCTCGCCCTGCTGGTATGTGACGTTTTCGCCGTCTCTGTGGGCGTTTTCAAACGGAACGACGAAATCCGTGTTCGAAGGAACCTTCGCTCCCGTGGCGACACGGATACACTCGCCTTTTTTCAGAGGTTTGTCATAGCTGTCCGCTGCGGAAAGTTCCTGAACAACGATACACGTGCCTTCGCTGCCTTTGCCGACGGCATATCCGTCCATGCGCGACATATCAGCCTCAGGATAGTCGTGCTGTGCAACGATATCCTCCGCCAGAACCCTTCCCGCCGCAGCGATGAGGGGTACCTCCTCCGGTCTTGCGCCGGGAATAAAAGATATGATGGTGTTAAATGCTTCTTCAAGTTTCATGCTATAATCATAATACATTTTCCGCCATTATAAAAGGGTGATAGGAATAATCCTGTATTTTTTTGCGGGCGGCGTATAAATTATAGAAGAGCATGAAAAAGATATTAATATATAATTCAAAATTTAATTTTTGCGATATATCCGACCCCTTCTGCCGGATGGTTGCCGAATATGAGCAGGTATTCGGTGCAAAAAACCTCCTTAAAAAGCTGGAGGAGGACAAACCGGACGCCATCGTCTTCGACAGCGAAGGCACCGACGACGAATGTCTTAAAATGATATACGGCATCCTTAAATCACCCGATGCACCGAAAACCGCCGTCTATCTCACATCCGACAGCAACCTTTCCCGTTTCGCAGACATCGGCATAAACACTTTTTTCACAAAACATTCCCTGCCGGAGGGGATAAAACAGCTGCAGAACAACGGGCGCGACACAAAATACGCCTCGCTGATACACAGGGCTGTGGACAGGCTGCGCGACCTTGCAAACTGTGTCGAACACGGAATAATGGTGATGGACGCCGCCGGACGGATCAACTTTGTGAACGAAGCCGCAAAATCCATCCTCGACATGGACGGAACGGAGCTTAACCACAGAACTCTGGACGAAGTTTTCACCCTGCATCCATACATAGGCGACGCCGCCCGTTTCGACGAACAGCCACACACCACAGGCAAAGGAAGAGACCTTCTGCTTTCCGGCACACTCACAAAAATTCACGAAGACGGAGAGCAGAGCGGAAGCATACTGATATTCTATCCGGTATCAGTGCGCGCAATAGACAGACAGAAAGAGCTTGAGCTTCTGCAGTATCAGGAACGCTATCACTCCACACAGCAGGCGGCAGCGTTCAAAAAGCAGATGCTGGTCATAAAGGACGAGATATCCGGCACAAAAGGCAGCAGATTCTTTTTCGAGACCTATTTCAAGCCGCTGGACATAATGAGCGGCGACATCTACGGAAACATGAACATCAAGGACGGCAGATACTTCCTTTACATTATCGACGCTATGGGCAAAGGGCTTTCAGCCTCTGTCACAGCGCTGCAGTCCAGTTCGTTCATCAACCACGCGGTCGAGCTTTCCATAATTAAAAACGACTTCGACATGGGAAAAATGCTCAGTTCGTTCCTCCACTATATCCGCGACAGACTTATGGAGGACGAGGCTCTGTGCGCCGTTTTTGCCATGATAGATACCAACACCGACACCATCTCCGTTTCCAGCTTCGGTATGCCCCCCATACTGGCGAAGATGAAGGACGGCACCATACAGAAACTGCGCACGCCGAACATGCCCATAATGCGCTTCATGGCGGTTAAGGAGATCACTGATTTCAGCCTGAAAGAAGTTGATAAACTGCTGATATATTCCGACGGACTGTCAGAATCCGCCACGGGCGACGGTTCACTGTTCTATGACAGACTGCCCGCCTGCTTCGGCAGAGCAGCGACAAAAAAGCACCTTCTCAAAATGGTCAACGAGTACATAACCCACAACGAGGACGACATCACCTTTTTTTTCATAAGCACGGAACCGGAAGACATAATCGCAGAAGACTCATTCTCCGTGCACTCCTGTGCAAACGACCTGAGCCTCGCCGCCGAACGCATCAACAGCTTTATGGAGGCACAGGGGGTCGACTCCGTGGAGATTTCCACGTTTGAGTTCGCAGCCGGAGAGATGCTTATGAACGCCCTTGAACACGGAAGTCTCGGACTGTCGTTCCGCCAGAAACAGGACATGATACGCGGCGGGGTCTACGACGAGTTCATAGCGGAACGCACAAAGGAAAGTTCGCCGGACTACGGCAAGGCGATACATATCCGATGCCGCACCGCACGCACTGGAACCGACGGACAGAAACTTCTCACGGTGGAGATAACCGACAGCGGAAGCGGGTTCAACGTCTCCGAGATATTCAAATTCAGCAGTTTTGACGGCAACCTGTTCAAAATCGACACAAAAAAATACAACGGCAGAGGGATATTCATCACCGACAACCTTGTGGACGGTCTTTACTACAGCGACAAAGGGAACACTGTGCACATCGCCAAAGTTATTGAGGGCTGACCGGTACGGCAGGCAGAGTTATCACAGCCTCCGCGCCCTCTTCCGTGCCCGCAAGCTCAATATCCCCTTTCATCTGCTCTTTAATTATCATTCCGGACATGAAAAGCCCTATCCCCGCACCCTTTCCCTCGGCTTTTGTGGAGAAATAGGGTTCGAACACCTTGTCTTTTATCTCCGGCGCTATGCCGATTCCGTTGTCGGCAATCACAATACGCACCTTGTCGTGGATGCATGCAACGGATATGACTATCCTGCCTTTATGTCCGGTCTGTACCGCAGACTTTTCACTTATGGCGTCTATGCTGTTGTATATGATATTAAGGATAACGTGGCGGAATCTGTCCTGTTCGCCGCGTGCGTATGCCGACCTGTATGCACAGTCGGGGCATGTGGTGACGTTCCTGCACACATAATGCTGCCTGTCGCATATACACCGGAGCTCAATCGTTATGCCCAGATAATTCATCTGTGCCTGCAGGATGCTGAGAACGTCCAGAATCTCCGTGGTCACACAGAACTGCGTATCTGTCTTTTCGGGCACGAAGAAAAGGCGGAAATCGTCTATAATATCCGACATCTTTTCAATGGTGGAGGACACCACAGCGTTGTAATTGTCCATGTATTTATCGTCCAGACCGCCTGCACGGTAGGTATCGTTCAGGTCGATGTTATAGAGGGAAAGGATGTTGAGCGGCTGCCTCCACTGGTGCGCGATGGCGCTTAAAAGTTTGCTCATGTCCGCCATCTTCTTCTGGTTTTCAATAAGCTGCTCCTGCCTGTGGCGTTTTTTAAGCTCCTCTTCAACCTTCTCTTTCAGTTCGTCGTGTATCTGCCTGATATGGCTGTCCATAATGACATACGAGGTCATATCCCTGCACATAACGAGAAATCTCTCGCCCACACGTACCGCATGGCAGGAGAGATAGTAATCCGCGCCGTCCTTTTTAAGATATTTCAGAGTGACGTCCAGACTGTCTGTGGTTAGCATTTTCGCCAGCGCGGCATAGCCCTGCTTAACGCTTTCATCCGCCCACATCTGCTGAACGGTCATGGAAGCAAGCTCCGCACCGCTGTAGCCGGACAGTCTTTCCATGGCGAAATTGGATTCGGTTATACGCCCCGTTCTGTCGCAGACTATTATGGGATCGGGCGAATTGTTGATGTACGTTCTGTACTTCTCGTCCCGCTCCTTTGCCTGTGTGTCAAGCCGGCGCATGACGCGTATCATCGCAAACATACCGGATATGAAAACGGTAAAAAGCAGCGCCACTGTCAGCTTTTCAAAAAATTCCCTGTTCACTGGGTCGGCGGCATATCTGGCATCGATGTAACTATCTGCCAGTATGTAGATAAGTATGGCAATAACAGCCACGGTTAAAATAACGGTTCCGGACCTTTTAATTAAAAATAATCTGTTCATGATAACCCTTCTTATGGGTGGATTATACACGAAGTTATAGACTGATTAAATTATTTTTAATAAGTTAGAATTAAAATCATTTGTCCGTGGTATAGTTAAATGTGGGTGTAATTATTATTTTTTCTTAAACAGAACATTATTCACATTATTTTTTGGGGTGAACTATGTTCTCAAACACTTCTATCAGGCTCAGAATAATCACTGCCGCCATTCTGGGTCTGGTAATGCTCGGAGCCGTAATTACCTGTCTTTCAGCCTATAGCTCTTATAAGTCAGTCCTGCATATGCAGTTTGACCATCTCGGCAGCATATGTATGATAAAGAAAGATAATATTCATGATTATTTCAGCAGTATCGGCTCGCTGCTGATTTCCACCGCTTCAAGCGAAATGACCGCTGAGGCTATGATAAAACTCAGCGAAGGGTATTACAGACTTCAGGAGGAGACGCCTGTTTCCGCTGAAACTGCCGCGGCTCAACTGAAAAGGCACTATGACAACCAGTATCTCAACATGGTAAATTACGGCGTCCCAGGCGCACCTCCGCGCCGCCATACTGAAGACTACCTCCAAATGAATCCCAACGGACTCATCGCCCAGTACATTTACATTGAAAAGAACACCGAAAAGATAGGCGAAAAGAACAATATGACAACGCCCGCGGGGTTCGACAGCGAATATGTCAGGATGCACACTGCATATCATAATACTTTCAACTCCATGCTGAAGTCTTTTTCTCTTTATGACATTTTTCTCGTAAATATGAAGGGCGACCTCGTTTATACCGTTTTCAAGGAGAAGGATTATGCAACCAACCTGCTCACAGGACCCTATGCCGCCACAGGGCTTGGAGATGCTTATCAGAAGGGCAGGCAACTGGAAAAAGGCAAAATTTACCTTAACGACTTCAAACCATATGAACCGAGTTATTATCTGCCCGCTTCTTTTATCTCCACCCCTGTCTACAACGGCGATGAGAAGATAGGCGTTCTTATTTTTCAGATGCCTATTAACAAAATTGACGATGTAATGAACTTCGGCGGACACTATGAGCAGTCGGGTCTGGGAAACAGCGGACAGGCATTTCTGCTTGGCGCAGACCACACCCTGCGCAACAACAGCAGATTTCTGGATAAGATAGACGATCCGCTGGTGAAAAAAATAAAAACCACCATAGGCGTGCTGAAAATACAGGACGAAGCGGCAGACAGAGCGCTTAAAGGCGAATCAGGCTATGCCGTGACCGATAACCCCGGCGGAGGAGACGTTCTGAACTCCTTTTCAGCCCTCAATATATTCGGCATCAACCTCGGCATTGTAGTCCGCATGGACAAGGACGAGGCTATGTCTGCGGCAATAACCCTCCGCAATTCGCTTATAATAACATCTCTTGTGATAACACTCATCGCAGCGGTTCTCACATACATCGTGCTGAACAAGGTCGTTCTGCAGAAACTGAAAAAAGTTACGGATCTTGTGCGGGATCTTGTCAGCGGAGACGCGGATCTGACGAAAAAGCTCACCCTCACCGCTTCAAAGAATACGGAGCGGAGCAGGGATGAAATAATCCTTCTGACAGCTTACATAAACCAGTTCATCGAAAACGTCCACGACATCGTTGCCGACATTAAGAAGAAAGCCCACGGTGTAAACCAGAAATCCTCTGAACTTGCCGCCGTAACAGGGCAGCTCTCTGCGAACTTCTCCGACCAGTCAGGACGCATCAGCGACATAGCCTCCGCAATGGAGGAGATGAGTATCACTTCTGAAACAGTCCTTAACAGCGCGGCTGACGCCATCGAACGCACAGGACACGCCGACGGAAAGACAAAAGAGGGAATGAGCGCCCTGAAAGAGGCTGTCGAAAACATCGGAAAAATAAAAATCAGTGTGTCCTCTCTTGCAAAAACCATAGGAGGACTGAGCACGTCGTCTGCGCAGATAGGAGATATTCTGAACGTTATTAACGATATCGCAGACCAGACGAACCTCCTGGCACTCAATGCGGCAATTGAAGCTGCAAGAGCAGGTGAAGCCGGACGGGGCTTTGCCGTTGTTGCGGACGAAGTGCGCAAGCTGGCGGAACGCACCCAGAAGGCTACAACCGAGATAAGCGGAATAGTAACCTCACTTCAGCACGAAACACATGAAGCATCGCAGGAGATGCGTGCTGCGGAGGAAACCGTTAACAGCGGCGTTTCCGCCATCACTAACACAAACATGGTCTTTGAACAGATAGTTGAGGCAGTGGGCAGCATCGACACCGCAGGACGCAACATCGAAACCGCCGTCCGCGAACAGAACTCCGCCATTGCATCCGTTACGGAGAATATCAACAGCATCAGTTCCGGTGTTGAACAGAGCAGCGCATCCGTTCTTTCCGTTTCAGGAAACCTGACAGAACTCAGCTCACTTGCGGACGAAATGTATTCCGAAGTACAGAAATTCAAAACCAGATAATCTTTTTAGGGGCGGTTTGCCGCCCATTTCAGACCCGATAAATTTTTTCCTTTAAACTCCACCGGTTTTGTATATATTGAAAACAGGCAGCTTCTGACAAAAAAATAAGGTCAAAAGTCCAAAAACCTTTTGATTAAATCGCTAAATAAAGCTACATTATTTTATAGAAAAGTTTTGAAAGCTAACAAAAGTATACTAAGGAGTCGAAATGGTTAAAACTTATAACATAAACGTCCTTGCCCTCACCCCGCTTATCTCTCCGAACAACCTGAAACAGGTTTTCCCCCTTCCGGTTAAGGGCGCAGCATTCGTCAAACAGTCCAGAGACACCATCCGCGACATACTCCACGGAAAAAACGATAAACTTATGGTGGTTGTCGGTCCCTGCTCCATACACGATACCAAGGCGGCTCTGGAATATGCCGACAAACTGAAAAAGCTCTCAGATGAGCTTTCCGACAAACTGTTCATCATAATGAGGGTATATTTCGAAAAACCCAGAACAACAGTCGGATGGAAGGGACTCATAAACGACCCCGACCTCAACGGCACGCATATGATATCAAAAGGACTGGGAATCGCCCGCGGACTCCTCTGCCAGATTACGGAGAAAGAACTTCCCATAGCCTGCGAAATGCTGGATCCCATCACCCCCCACTACCTTTCGGACATGATAAGCTGGGGAGCCATAGGCGCCAGAACAACGGAATCACAGACCCACAGAGAGATGGCGAGCGGTCTTTCATTCCCCGTCGGATTTAAAAACGGCACAGACGGCTGCCTCAGAATAGCAACCGACGCAATGTCCTCCTCCTGTCGACCTCACAGCTTCCTCGGAATAAACAACGACGGAGTTACCGCCATCGTACAGACTGCGGGCAACCCCGATGTGCACATAGTGCTGCGCGGCGGCAACGATTCGCCTAACTTTTACAAAGAAAATATTGAGGAGACAGTGGCGCTTCTGAAAAAAAATAACCTGCCCCCGGCCATAATGGTGGACTGCAGCCACGCCAACTCATACAAGGATCACGAAAAACAGCACATGGTGCTGGACAGCATAATATCCCAGATAGTTAACGACAAACAGACGGACATCAAAGGGGTTATGATAGAAAGTAACCTGTTCGCAGGGAACCAGAACATACCGGAAGACCTGTCATGCCTGAAATACGGAGTGTCGGTTACTGACAAGTGTGTGGACTGGGCAACAACGGAAAAAATGCTGCGTGAGGCGCACGCAAAACTTTAAAAGAGAGGGCGGTCGGTTGACCGCCCTCAGATTGCTGACAAACGCCGTATTTCGAAAGAAGTACGGCGTTTTTTGTCTCTTTATCTTTTTATTCTCTTTTTCTGATTTATATTGCGGCAAATAGCTGTTTTTTACCCATATCATTCTCTATCCCAAACATTTCT
>NZ_JAJUIS010000014.1 GCF_029267515.1 Seleniivibrio woodruffii | reverse complement strand
TCAAGCGATTGACGTTCTTCGGGGGTAAACTCACGTTCGCGCATGAACTCTCTCCTTTAAATTTAGTGTATACGAAAAAAAGCCCTTTAGCTATTCGCTAAGGGGCTTTTTATTAGTGTCCAAATTTAAGGATACAGTTCATCACGCGGGCTTTTTGTTACTTAACGTAGAATTGTTTGTATTGAGGACTGACCTCAAT
This sequence comes from Seleniivibrio woodruffii, assembly GCF_029267515.1. GTDB lineage: Bacteria > Chrysiogenota > Deferribacteres > Deferribacterales > Geovibrionaceae > Seleniivibrio > Seleniivibrio woodruffii_A. The sequence continues at coordinate 42,254 of NZ_JAJUIS010000014.1, read as the reverse complement.
TTTCGCTGTCTTTTTAAGTGATTCAACATAGTCTTTAACAGCTTCGTTCTGTTTGACGCCCAGCAGCGCTGAAACCAACTGGTCCTTCATTTCAGGAGTTACAGTGGTTGCGGGAGGTGTAAGGCTTACAACCTGAACAAGGAAAACCTTGCCGCTCACCGTATATGGCTTTTGAAGGAATGAACCAGGTTTGGCTTTGAATATGCTGTCCATAAGATCGTTATTCATTCCCAGATTCTCAATAGGTTCGTTTCTGTTAAACGCTTTGGGTGTTACAAACGTCTTACCCGTTTTTGCAGCCGCGTCCTGAATGGAGGCAAGTTTTGAAGCCTCAGCGGCAGCTTTTTCAGCAGCCTTGATATTTGCCTGTCCTTTATATTCGCCCTCAACCAGTCCTTTGATTTTATCAAAAGGCGGGATGAACGAGGGAAATTTGTCTGTCATTTCGAAGATTACTTTTTTATCATCGAAATCCATTATCTGGCTGACTTCGGTTTTGGACATGCTCATGAGTTTTTTCACCATATCAGGCTTACCTTCAAGAGGGGTTCCAACGCCTGTTTCGGTGATGCCGTTAAGAGTTACAACGGGGAGTTTATTACCGTTTTTCTTGTTGTATGCAGTAATGTTTGATTCAGCAACAATCTCTTTATATTTGTCGAAAACGAAACTTTTGAAAGCCGCCTGACCTTTTTCTTTTTTAATAAGGTCGGCTATCTGAGGTTTTGCCTGCTCAAGAGTGGGGCTGGTTTCGATTTTGTGGTCAACAGTTTTGATGATGTGGAAACCGAACTGGGTTTTCACGATATCTGAGATTTCGCCGTTTTTAAGTTTGAAAGCGGCAGCTTCGAACTGGGGAACCATCTGACCTTTTTTGAAATAGCCGAGGTCGCCGCCGTTCTGTCCGCTGGAATCTGCTGAGTATTTTTTTGCAAGCTCTGCGAAGTCTGCACCGGATTTAGCCATGCCGAGCACTTCTTTGGCAAGTTTTTCTTTTGCGTCAACATCCTGTTTGTTGTTCCAGTCGTCAACCTTGAAAAGGATGTGTGATGCTTTAACACTTTCTGGCTGTATCAGAGACGCTTTGTTTCTGATGAAATAGTCTTCAATTTCTTTATCGCTCACAGGTATGTCGATGTTTTTCATAAGAGACGGGTCGAACACAAGAGCTATGAAATTTGCTTTTTCTGGGACTCTGTATGCTTCTTTGTTTTCATCATAGAATTTTTTGACAGCGGCTTCATCCACTTTAACAGTTCCGGCGAAGTCGTCAGCGTTAAACTCAATATAGTTGATAACAGCATTAGTGTTGCGGAACTTGTATTCCATCTCAATTTCTTTGTCTGTTACGGACACACTGTTTTTAATCATTTCAGTCATTTTCTGTGCAGTGATGTCCTCTTTAACCTTCTGTTCGAAGATTGCCGGAGTCATTCTGTTTCTTGCAAGAATGTTAGTGTATTGTTCGATGTTGAACTGGCCGTCAACCTGAAATGACTGCATGTTCTGGATGTACATCTGTACTTCCGCGTCGGAAACGGGGATGTTCAGTCTTTTTGCCTCTTCAATGAGGAGCGCCTGACCGATGAGATCGTTCATAACAGTCTTTTCCAACAGGTTGTCCTTCATAATCTGGTCAACCTGATTTCCGAAGAGACTGCGGAAATTTTCTCTTGTTGCGTCTAGTTTCTGGCTGAAATCAGCGTCAGAAATGACAGTCTCGTTAACCTTTATTGCATAGTGGCTCTGGGCAACCTTGTCACCTATACCCCATGCGAAGAAAATGGTTGCAACAAACGCCGCAATCACAAACCAAAGGGCAAAAACTGTCATCTTTTTCTGTTGTCTGAACTTGGAGATCATATTGAAGTACCTCGTGAGGCAATATTTGACCGAAAAATTAAAATTTAAGACCCGACAGGGTTACTCCGGCACACAAATTAACCCGCTACCGTTGCTTTCTTCCGAACCTGGCGGGGTTCGCGGGAAATTCATTGCAGAGACCCCATCGGGCCAGCCTGATATTTATTTTTAAAGCATCAAAAACGGAGAGGGAGGGATTCGAACCCTCGGTACGTGTTAGCGTACACACACTTTCCAGGCGTGCTCCTTCAGCCTGACTCGGACACCTCTCCATATTCGTGATTCCGAAAAGGAATCAAATGTATATCAGGCTTTCACTTTAATGTCAATAGTATGGTTTCATCCGTGCTATATTTTTTGCACACCATTATTTAACTATGATTTTTGCGGGTTTAACGGTTTTTTTAATCTTATAGTACACATATGGCGCATACCACTCTTTTGAGCATTTTACAGGCTCCGCATAGACCACTATGGATTTTTCAGTTTCGTCAATGCGGTATACCTCTATGCACGAACCGCCCGCTTCTTTTCCGAAATAAGCAACAAGAAGAGAGAAATTTGCGTAGTCGAAAGGCTGCGTATTTTTATTCATAACGGCTCTTGCTCTGTGAAACGCGCTGTATTCATCTTCAGAGTTGAATATCCTTACTCCGTATGCGGGTTTACTCACAGGAGCGAACCCGTTCACTTTTTCAAAAGATGAGAGGGTGCTCCTGTCGCCCATTGCAAAAGCAAAAGAGGCGCAAGAAATTAAAATTGTGAAAATTATGGTTTTCATGTCACACCGTTGAGGTATTAATTACTTTGTAGTAGCATATTAATATGATAATATCACGACAAAACAGTTCACGAGGTCGGTTATGATTACCAGATTAAAAATTTTGATAATTGCAGGATTTGTGTTCATTTCTTTTCTTCCTGCTTCCGCCACAGATGTTTCCGGAAAGATTATAGGCGGAACAGAGGCGACTGACGGCGAATATCCTTTCGTTGTTGCGATTCTGGATACGACAAATGGCGCCACAGAGCTTAATCAGCAGTTTTGCGGGGGAACGCTCATTGCCGCCGACTGGGTTCTGACCGCGGCGCATTGCATGGAGGATTACACCACTGCCACTGCCATCAGCAACCTGCGGGTGCTGGCGGGAACGAACGTTCTCTCCACAACGGCATCAACCAGCGGCACAAAGGTCAGGGTGTCGGCTGTATACGTCCATGAAAGCTATAACAGCGTGACTTTCAACAACGACATTGCTCTTTTAAAACTGAGCACGTCTCTTTCTGAGGATACTATAGACGGTCTCTCCTCAACAACCTATCCCGCTTTCTCGGTGGGCACACTGGCAACAGTTGCCGGCTGGGGTACAACAGCTTATCCTGACACCGTGCATACCTATCCCACAGACCTTATGGAGGTGGATTTGCCTGTTGTTTCCAATACAACGTGCAGTGAGGTTTCCGGATACAGTATGACCGATAACATGCTCTGTGCGGGCTATGCCGAAGGCGGAAAGGACTCCTGTTCCGGAGACAGCGGCGGTCCTCTGTTCGTTCAGGACGGATCAAACTATATTGTAATCGGTATAGTCAGTAACGGATATCAGTGTGCACAGCCCAATTATTACGGAATATATACCAGAGTTTCCCAGTATACGTCATGGATAGACGGAAAGATGAACGGTACTACTGATGACGGCGGAAGCACTGATAGCGGTGATACCGACACAGACGTAGATACAGTGGATTCAGGCGGCGGTGGAGGAGGCGGATGTTCCGCATCCAAAGACGGTTCGCCAATTGCTCTGATACTCATGTTCACCGCTGGCGGAATATACCTGATACGCAGAAGAAGAGCATAACTCTTTCGGATATAAAAAGAGGCAGCCTCATGGCTGCCTCTTTAATTTTGTGATTGAATATTTTACTGAGCTTCCAGAACCTGCATACCGAAATCCCTGCCCCACTGATAAGCATCTCTCAATTCATGTTCGGATGGTGTCATCTTAACTTTGAACGAGGGCAGAGGTGTTTTCATCCGCATGGTCTTCATTATATCTTCTGAAACCTTGACCCCTTCGCCGCTCCAGCCATATGAACCGAAACAGCCGCCAAGCCTGTTCACAACGTTGAGAACAACGAAATATGAGAACAGCTCAAGTACCGGATGTGGTGCTTTTGCATTAAGGGTAGGGGTGCCGATGAGCACGCCGTGGGATATCTCTATAGAGTCGATGAGGGTCATTATATCCGTTGTGGCGGAATCATACATGTCCACACGGACGCCAACCTCTTCGATTCCGGCTCGTATCTGGTCAGCCAGCTTTTTCGTGTTGCCGTAGGCAGTTGCGTATACAAGAGTAACCTGACGGGTCGTCATGTTTTTATAATAGCGGGCTGCCGACTTTTCATAGAAATCCATGTAAAAGTCGATGTCTTCAACGAGTATGGGACCATGTGAAGGGCAGACCATGTCTATTTTTAACCCATTAATCTTTTGCAGAGCTTTGGTTATATGCTCCTTATAGGGGCGCATTATCATGGAATAATAGAAGCGGAACGCCTCTTTCGCCACTTCCTTTTCCTCAATGTCTCTGTTCAGGAGTATGTCTTCCTTGGGGCAGTAGTGCGCGCCGAGAAAGTCACAGGGGAAGAGCATTTCGTCCTCAACCAGATAGGTGAACATGGTGTCGGGCCAGTGCAGAAAAGGCGTATGGAAGAACCGGAGCGTTTTCCCGCCGAGATCTATAACATCCTCATCACCGACGGCTCTTCCTTTGAAGTCACGGTTGACAATATTTTCAACGAAGGTCTTCGCTGTTTTGGAGTAGATAACCTCCATATCGGGGTTGAGATCAAGCAGCGTCGGCAGAGCGCCGGAGTGGTCCGGTTCGTTATGGTTCAGAATGACGTAATCAATCCTGCTGATTGGCATGATCTCTTCTATACGGGCGATATATTCCTTCTGAAAATTAAGTTTGCAGGCTTCTATGAGAGCTGTTTTCTCTTTGCCCACAACAAGGTAGCTGTTGTATGTCGTTCCGTGTTCCGTGGGGATAACTATGTCGAAAATCTCAAGCTCAGGGTCTTTTACACCGACCCAGTAAACGTCTTTTTTAAGCAAAGTAGCATGCATATTTCCTCCAAGAAAAATAACTGAAAAAAAGCCGCCGTTTTTGCTTTGCGGCGGCTTTGTTCCTTAGTCCTGATAAGCCTCAAAGCTGTCTTTGCCTACGCCGCATTCGGGGCAGACCCAGTCTTCGGGGATATCTTCGAAAGCTGTACCGGGGTCGATACCTCCGTCAGGGTCACCCACTGCAGGGTCATAAATCCAGCCGCAGATTGTGCAGATATACTTCATGGTTGCCTCCTTATAATAAGAGTATACTTGTCTTTTTATGCAAGTCAAATCTTTTTGATTTCAGTGTTTTTGATACCAATCTTTTTGAGCAGCCGTTCTTTTATGGTGCTTATTACTGCTGCGTATTCTTTGTCAGTAAGGTTAAGCTGCCCGCCGGCTGATTTCATATGTCCGCCGCCTGTGCCAAGCCCTTTAACAAGGCTTATGGCCATTCTGCCGACTGCTGTTCTGGTGGATTTTGACCGCAGCGAGAAGAAACCGTTATTGTCTATTCTTCCGACGACAAAAGTCCACTTTATATCCCGCATCCTCAGCAGAAAATCGCTTGTTTCCGCTATCAGATCGGCATTGCGCACCTCGCCCAGATCGCAGAAGATGAGATTATCAATGATCTCTGAACATTCTACAGCTTTTTTCAGGTTTTTGAAATAGTATCTGGGAACTTCGGGGTTTTCAATTTTTGTGAGCTTCTTGTGTGAAATATAGGGAAATATATATGACATCATGGCTTTGTCTATGCAGGTGTTCGTGCGCCCGGACCCCACCGTATCGGTCTTTATTCCGTAATAAAGCGCTGTTGCAGTATCTGTGTCGGGAATGATGTTCAGATGCTTCATATATTCTGTGATAATTGTGCTGGTGCTGCCGGCTTCCTGCCTGACATCGTGCAGGCGTACTTCGGATGTTGAATGGCGGTAGTTGTGATGATCAATTACAACGTCGGCATTAAACCCGTCTGGTATAAAGACATTTCCGGCTTTGGGCTGTGTGTCCACAACTATGAGATAGTCGTAGCGGGCAAAATTCAGCTTTACTGAGCTATGCATCTGGATTTTGCAGAGACGAAGAAGTTCACGGTTCTCTGCTCTGCCGACAATGCCGTAAAATCCTATTGTACATCGCTTTTTCAGTTTGGCGGATAGAATGTACCTTAGACCGGTCGCCGCGGCTATGGTGTCAGGATCAGGGTTGTTGTGAGTAAGTATCAGAACCTTTCTTTTAGGTTTGATATCTTCTAGTATCCTGTCTATCATGATAAAGATTATTACTCCTGCGACGTAAAATCAAGGAGAATGTTCCCGCCTTCCAGTTTCGATGCCGTAAAACCGTACTGCTTCTGTATCCCCTGCAGCTTTTTAAGGAGCATATCAGGCGACACATAAATTTCGGCTTCGATGTCAAGTGATTTTTCGGCAAAACCTTTTATACTGTAGTTGGTTATGAATGTTTTTCTTTTCAGCGTTTCCATAAGATTTTTGGGTGTTGCAAAATTGGCGTAGTTCGCAGCCGTAAGGGTTATTTTGGTCAGTTCCCTATCAAGCGACGGTGCCGGAATCGCTCCCTCGCGAACGGAATAGAGCGCAAGATCCATTGCGTTGTAAAGTGCCGATGCAACACATGATGTTTCGGACTGTCCTGAGCCTTCCCCTGAAGTTTTCACAGGGCTGAATTCTTTTGCTTTTCCTGCCACGCGGATGCTGACAGTTGCCGTGCATTTTCCACCGTTTGCTGCGGTCTCAGCTTTTATATCGAAAAGATATTGTGCTTTGGAATTCTGGAACGCTTCGTAAACAAGGTCGGGCAGGGCGCTGTCCGCCACTGTGGAGAGGAAGTCCATCTGATATTTTGTACTGAAAGCGTTATTTTTCAGAGCGTTGGTTATTGCCGCGTTATTTTCATAGTTGTCATGTGATTCGTCAATTACATATACTGCGTTGTCGGTTCTGGATTTTATCATATACGCAACGTCGGCAAGGCTTAGTTTGTCCACGTCTGCTATGACCGAATAGGTTATTGTGCCGTGGCTGTATCTTCTGTCAACTATCTTGTAGCTTCTTATAAATTTAAGGTATTCAGACGTTATTTCGGGCATCTCCGAACCGGGTTGATCATCCTGCTGTCTGGAGAAATAGTTGTAAAGCGCATTCAGAAGCGCACCGGTTTTTGCGGAGGAGTCCGCCTGTTTTATGTTGTCACCATGAACGGTAACTGTGGATGAACCATTAACCACCATAGCGTATGCGTTTATACTGAAAAGCAGAACGGCTGCCGCCGTCATAAGAAACTTATTCATCATTGTCTCCGTTCTCCGTTGTGGTCGCTGTGTATACGGATGAAGTATATTTGCCCAGTCCTCTGAGTCCGAGAGTGAGCATTACTATGTGTTCGACATCGCTTTCGTTGCTGACTGAAACGTCTTTTATCTCTGTCTTTCTTTTGTATGAAATGCCTGCTTCCCAGCATTCACTCTTATAAAGCAGGTTAACGGAATCATCCACTGACGATTCCGCCTTCCAAGACAGCTTATTGTTCCAGCCGGAGCTGGTTCTGCTGTATGAAAGGTCATATTTAGGTGTAGTATAGGTTATCGTTCCCTGAATGGTAGTGTTTTTGTCGTCGCTGGTCTCTTTGTCATAGGCAAATTTGCCGGAAACTATGAATTTCCCGGCGGATAAGCTCAGACGGGTGAGAAGGAAGTCGGCGTCTTTTTCATAATAGTTGTATTCATGCTCAAAATAGCTGTAAAAACCTTTGGTCGTATAGAGTTCAATTTTTGTTACAAGCGGCTCATAGCGGTGATCCTGACGGGTCATCTCATAACCCTGAACGTTTTCCAGTTTCAGCATCCAGTCGGGAGCTTTAAAGTAGTTTTTAAGTGAATACGAGTAGTTTCTGGTTTCCTCAATTATATCCTGATCAATGTAGTCGAACAAATTGGTCTGGTCAACGTCAGGTGTCTGGACGTATCTCAGGGTGTTGTATATGGAGTGGCGGAAACCGCCGTAATTTTTAAAAATTTCTGCAAATGCGAAGGAGTAGTCGATGGTGTACATTTGTCTTGTGATGGAGTCGTTGTCAACATCCAGATATGCCATGCCGGAATGTTTGTCGGTCTCAGGCATTTCCAGCTCATAGTTGCTGTCGAAATCGTACCATCTTGTGTAGTAACCTTTGACAGAGGGAGTGAACGTACCTATGTAAACCGGAATAGGTTTATAGAACATCAGTGTGGCATGGTCTCTCGTATAATCCAGTTTTTTGTGTTCATTTGTATCCGTTGAGTAGTTGTATATGAACTTGGTGTTGCGTACCTCATCGTGGGCGGCATAGTATCTGACATTGACCGGAGCGAAGGATATATCTTTTTCAGCGGAGAGCGACGGACGCAGATATGTATGCTCTTTCAGATAGGTGCTTGTAATGGTGTAAGACATTATATCGTTGTATTTCAGCGTAAGGTCGCTGTACTTTGTGTCGTAAAGAAGCTGTACGCTGTTGTAGTAGGTTTCATCCTCGTTGTCGTAGTTCTGGGCGATGGAGTAGTCTTCGTAGTCGTCCTGATAGCTGTAATCAGAAACCGCTTCCAGATCAATTTTCAGCCTGAGACTGTCTGTTATGGCTATGTTCGACTTATTATATATAAAGAAACGCCCCGATTCTCTGTCCGGACCTGAAACCTGTGTTTCTTCCGATGGAGATTTTCTGTCTTTCGCGACATATTCGAAATAGTTATATATTGTGCTGTCTGTACTGGGTTTCATACGAAACTCATTGGCATACAGGGTGTTTTCATTCTGAGAGAAGGTTGCGGCAACAGTAGTGTCTTTGTCCACGTCTATGTTATAGAAGAATTTCGGCTGGATAAAAGCGCCCATAGTGGAGCTGTAGCCCAGCTTTGGGACGAGAAAGCCCGTCTCTCTTTCGCTTTTTATTGGATATATAATATAAGGAGAATAGAAAACAGGAACGCTCTTTGCCCATCCGGCAACGTTGAAAGCGGAGAAATACCCGCCCACGTCTATCTTTGCAGACGATGCTGATAGTGACCATGCCGGATCGTCGCCGGAACAGGTTGTAAATGTTGTGTCGAATAATTTATAGGAGTTTTTGCCTGTTTTGTGAACTTCGTCGGCGGTGAACCAGTTATAAGGCTGAACAAACGCGTCCGCCTGATAAAACTTCCCTGTCTCGGTCTGGGTGTCATATTCCATACGCTGACAGTCAACCGTTTCGTCGGCTTCCGTCATACGCACGTTGCCTGTCGCCTCCATATATCCTTTGTCCTTATAGTATAGGAGATCGTCGGCTGTAAGAGTGCGTTCGCCTTGAAAAACTTTAACGTTGCCTGTGGCATGATAAAAGTTCTGATCGGACGAATCGACGTTGTCAGCTTCAATGGTAACATTTTCTGCAGCGTATGACGCCATGCAGAGGCAAACAATCATAATGGAGAGAATAACTTTCACTTGCTGTCCTTGACCAGTATTTCCCTTACCGCTGCACAAAGATACAGGGAACCGCATACGAGTATATCAGTATTTCGGTTAAGTTCAACGGCTAATTTGACAGCTTCGCTCACATTTGCACGCTTTAGTATATCCATATTTAAGTCATTGACATCAATGCTTCTTTCGTTATCAGGGATCTCAGTTGCGATGATATCCGCCGCAACAGCCTGCATAATATTAATATGCTTCTGTGCGTCCCTGTCCCTTGTGCATGAAAAGATGAGCACAGGATCTTTACCGCGGTAAGAATGCGCAAGTTTTTTCAGTCCGTCTTCGTTATGGGCACCGTCCAGAACGAACCTGCCGAACCTTTCCATGCGGCACATGGGCAGTTTCAGGTTTTCAGGCACTTCACCTTTGCAGATAAGGTCACAGACAGATTCAGCAAGCCGCAGATTGTCTGCGTAAGGTTCTTCAAATCCTCTGAACAGAGTGTCAGGGTAGTCTGGCTCCACAATGGTTTTGTCCGGAAACTGTGCATGAACGTGTTTACGCACCTCTTCAGTGTTCCTGCCGAGAAAAAACAGGGGATTATCCTTTATTATTGCCAGCTTTTCGTTAGCTATGGTTATGATATCGTTTCCGAGATACTCTGTGTGGTCCATAGATATACTTGTTATAACAGGTATTTTTGTGTTGATTATATTTGTCGAATCAAAACGTCCGCCAAGTCCCGTTTCCATGATCGCGGTGTCTATCCCTTTCTCCTTATAATAATATAACGCTATGAGTGTAAGTGTTTCAAAGTAGGAGAGAGAGAAGGATATTACGACCGGCTCGACAATTGAAAAAACACGGTTGAAATCATCAGGGGAGATGTCTTCGCCGTTCAGTTTAATGCGCTCGCGTACATTTAATATATGAGGTGATGTGAACAAGCCTGTGGAGTGACCTCTGAAACGCAGTATCTGGTCTATGAAATAAGACGTGCTGCCCTTACCGTTGGTGCCTGCTATATGTATGATGTTTTTAGCAATATTGTCTGATATGCCGAAATACTGTGCGGCGTTTCGGATACGGTTAAGGGTGAGCTCAAGATTTTTGAACTCACCCCTTTGTTTAAAGAATATTTCGAATAGCGTGTGCGGCATCAGCCGAAGAATTCCAGAACCTTGGAAATACCTGATTTCCAGTCCTGTCTGTGGAGAACCATGTCCACCATCCCGTGTTCAAGAAGGAACTCGGAGCGCTGGAAGCCTTCGGGAAGGGTCTGGCGGATTGTCTGTTCGATAACTCTGGGACCTGCGAAACAGATAAGTGCGCCCGGTTCGGCAATGTTTATGTCGCCGAGCATCGCATAGCTCGCAGTTACACCGCCTGTTGTGGGGTCAGTGAGCAGTGAGATGTGCCCAAGCCCTTTCTGGCGCAGTTTTACCAGTGCGGCAGAGGTTTTAGCCATCTGCATAAGCGACAGTATGCTCTCCTGCATCCTTGCGCCGCCGGAGCAGCTTATAGTAATGACGTGGGTGTTTTTTTCAATGGCACTCTCGACGAGCCTGACTATCTTTTCGCCGACAACGCTGCCCATACTTCCGCCGAGGAAGCCGAATTCTATGCCTCCGATGTGCACTGGTCTGTCGTTTATACGGGCTATGCCTGAAACGAATGCGTCGTTCATGCCCGTTTTTTTGACAGCAGCTTTAACTCTGTCCGGGTATTTCTTTGAATCTTTGAATTTGAGCGGATCAAGTGATTTCAGGTTTTCGTCGATCTCCTGAAACGTGCCTGGGTCTATTATGATGTCGATTTTTTCCCTGACGGTGATAGGAAAGTGCTTTCCGCACTTGGGGCAAGTCTGGAGAGCTTTGGTTACCTCTTTGTGGTAATTTATCTCCCCGCATCCGCTGCATTTCAGCCAGAGTTTTTCGTCAATCTCCTTGCGCTGTTGGTCGGGAGTATTAACTTTCTGGACTTTATCGCGTAAAAAATCTCTGATGCCCATATTTTCTCCGTGTTTGTGTGTCAATTAAGCATAATGAATACGGTATCTGAAAGTTGAATAATAAAACTGTTCCTTTTTTTTTGCAAATGTTTTCTTTTTTACCTGAAAATATGGAATGTCTGTCGATGTCGCATGAATAGCTGCGCAGGTGTGCATATGTTTTCGTTGGCTAATTTCTTCAAGCAGATACAGAGGAGCAGTGCCGTATGAGCAGCATCAAACAGAGCGCGGTGACGGTAGGTATCGGGAAGTGGAATTTTCATGTCGAAATGATGTATAAGATTGTCGAGAGAATAGCTCTTTAAGCCTTTTTCAGCAGCCCTTGATAATTTTACAGTATCTATTACACAATTGAGTCCGAAGGGAATCCCTTTCTCCTCAAGGTGGTGAGCAACGAAGGCGCAGTCAAAGCCTGCATTGTGGGCTGCGGCAATGCTGTCTCCAGTGAACTCAAGAAACTGTGGAAGCACCTGATACGCTTCAGGTTTATCAGCTACCATGCGTGTATTGATCCCATGTATGGCATATGCCTGATACGGGATATCGGTTTTTGGATTTATGAGGGAACTGAATGTGTCCTGAAGGTCAACTGTCAGTCCGGGTTTAACCTTTACAGCGGCGATTTCCACCAGTCTTGCACCCTTGACAGGGGACATTCCGGTTGTTTCTGTGTCAAAAACCGTAAAGGTCATATCTGAAAAGTTAGTGTTGTGCATCGTATGTCTCAAACAGGCGGATGAAATCTGCAAGGGTCATCTGCTCTCCGCGGATGTTCTGTGCCAGTCCGGCTTTTTCCAGAACTTCTTCAATATTTTCTATATGCTTCATAAGGTTATTTTTGAGTGTTTTGCGTTTCAGTACAAATGAATTACGCACCATATCCAGAAAACGTTTTTCCCGATCGATATCAAAATGCCTCTCTCTGGGGTAGAACTCAAGAACTGTTGAGCGCACTTTAGTGTTTGGCCAGAACTGACCTCCTGATATCTCTTTCAGCTTTTTCATGGTGAAGAAATATGAGGATATTACGGACAGGGAGGAGTATTCCTTGCAGTTAGGCTTTGCGTTGATTCTGTCCGCAACCTCCTTCTGAAACATAAAGGTCATTTTCTCTATGCGGTGGAAGAACTTTACGCAGTGCATCAGTATTTCCACCGAAACATTATAAGGCAGGTTGCCTGCGAAGGCTATTTTGCCTTCCGGAAGCTGCGATTCTTCTATCAGCATGAAATCCGAGTGTATCAGCCTGAATTTGGGGTAGATGAACAGGTACCTGGGAAGGAATTTTGCAAGGTCTTCGTCAATTTCCACAGATGTCACCCGCACGCCCTTTTCAAGCATTGCGATGGTGAGCACTCCGCATCCGGGACCTATTTCCACCACGTTTTTGCACTCTGCATCCGCAAGTGATTGCGCTATGTCGTCGATGGTATGTCTGCTGGTCAGAAAGTGCTGACCGAACTTCTTTTTTGTATATCCGTATTCGTTCTTGTAAATATCAAGCAAGTCGAGCATTTTTCACCATTTCCGCAGCCACTTCTGAGGCTCTTTTTATGCTTGTGCAGGAGGCTATGCCCTTACCCGCTATGTCAAAAGCTGTTCCGTGGTCAACGGAGGTTCTGATTATGGGCAGGTTCAGGGTGACGTTTACAGCGTTGCCGAATGATTCCATCTTGACCGGGATAAGCCCCTGATCGTGGTACATTACAACCACGAAATCGTATTCGCCTTTCGCCGCCTTAACGAACAGGGAATCGGCCGGGAAAGGACCTTCAACGTCTATTCCCTCCGCCTGTGCAATTTCAACGACAGGGGAAATAAGTGTTATCTCCTCGTCGCCAAGTGCACCGTTGTCTCCTGCATGGGGGTTGAGTCCGCATACGGCGATTCTGGGCTGCCGTTTCCCGCAGAAGAACTGTCCGGCGGCATTGGCGTTAAGTATTGCATTCATAATGGCTTTTTCGTCAAGTTTATCAACAAGCTGCTCCATGGGAACGTGTGTTGTCGCCAGAACGCAGCGCACCTTGTCGCCCACCATAAGCATTGAGAAGTGTCTGGATTTCGTCAGAAATCCGAGAAATTCCGTGTGTCCGGGGAAGTTATAGCCGCCCTCTTTAATGGAGGCTTTATTAATTGGGCAGGTGACAACTGCGTCCGCCTCACCGCTTTGCACCATACGCACGGCTTTTTCAACGAAAAGCATGGAAGCCTTTCCGTATTCAGGCTTTATCACGCCGTATTCTATGTCAAACGTCAGCTTTTCATCCGGTTCAACAATAGTTAGCGGCGGCATGGGCTTATTCAGCAGTGTTTCAAAAGTATGTCTTATAATATATTCGTAAGACACAAGAATAACTTCGTATTCATCGTTCTGTGCTATGCTTTCAGCAAATTTACAGGCTATTTCCGCGCCTATTCCGGACGGGTCGCCCGTTGTAATGGCTAATTTTATCTTTTTCATAAGCGGAAGGATATAGCATACGCCCTCCGGTTTCAAGAGTTAAAAACTTGCGTAAAAATATCCTCTAAATATTATATGTAGTATTTGAAATGAAAGATAAAAGTCTGTAAGATAGTACGCCCGATGCCATAACAGGCGGCAGGGAAGGAGATAAAATGCCCCAGCTTACAAAGAACATATTCGACGAGCTTACGGAAAATATCCGTGGCGAAGTATATACAGACGCTGTGCGGAGATATCTGCACTCCACCGACGGCTCCATCTTCCGTGTGGAACCAGCCTGCATAGTCTATCCTAAAGACACTTCGGACGTTGTTGAGGCTGTAAAATTCGCCAATAAATACGGGCTGTCCGTCCATTCAAGGGGTGCGGGTTCGGGGCTATGCGGTTCTGCAATCGGTCGCGGCATAATCCTTGATTTCGCAAAGTTCATGAATACTCTCATAGATATAGACGAAGAGACCAAAACTTTCGTCTGCGAACCCGGATACAGATTCGGCGAGCTTGAGGTTGCGCTCAAGGGCAAAGGACTCTTTTTTCCGCCGGACCCTTCAAGCGGTGAATACGCCACATTCGGCGGCATGTTGGGAACTAACGCCAGCGGTGCGCACTCCGTTAAATACGGCAACGTCTCCGACTACATTGAGGATGCGGAGTTTGTCACCACAGAAGGAAAGGTCTATACTCTCAGTCAGATAGCCGGAACTGACTACGACAGCCTCGACGAGCCGTTCAGAAAACTATTCGACCTTTATGAAGGCAATCAGGAGAAAATCGAGAGCGGATACCCTGCAATTCGCTTCAATGTTGCCGGATATAACCTTAAAAAACTTGTGGACAGCGGCAGACTGAGCCTCGGCAAGCTCATCGGCGGTTCTGAGGGTACCCTTGTAATCACCACCCGTCTGAAATTCAGACTGCTGAAAAAACCTACCCACGACAGCCTTGTGGTGGCTTATTTTGACAACATAATCAATTCCGCGAAGGCAACGCAGGCTATTTTGCCACTTAACCCGGCGGGGATTGAGATAATGGATAAATCACTCCTTAAATTCGCAAAGGAGTTTGATGAAAAGCTCAACGAAGCGATACCCGACGGTTACGATAACGTGTGTATGTTCGAGTTCGACGGCTTCTCCGAAGAGGAAACCACTGAGCTTGCGGAGCGCGCCAAAGTGATTCTGGAAGAGCAGAACCTTTCACCTCTGATGCACACAGCTGCTACGACCGAAGAGAAGGAAAAATTCTGGGCGGTGCGCAAGGCGGCGGTTCCGATTCTCTATAAGATAAAGGGTGAACGTAAAATACTTGCGCTTATTGAAGACGCGGCTGTGCCCACCGACAGGCTCGTGGAATATTTCGAGGGGCTGTACGGTATCCTTGAGAGCCACGAGGCGAAATTCGTTATATACGGACACATCGCAAAGGGGCTTCTGCACACCAGACCCCTGCTGAACCTGAAAGACCCCCACGACATAGAACTTCTGCGAGTGCTGGACGACGAAGTCTTCGCGCTGGTGAACCGTCTTGGAGGAGCCATCAGCGGCGAACACGGCGACGGCAGGCTGCGCAGCAAATACATTAAAAAGCAGTACGGTGCGCTTTACGATGTGTTCATGGAGACAAAGAACATCTTCGACAGCGGGCATATGCTGAACCCTGAGATAAAGACCCATCACGATGAAAACCAGATGATGAAATTCCTGCGCTACGGCAAAGACTACCGGAGCGAGGACATTCCGCGCAAGAACCTTACATGGGCGGACGGATTTGTTGAAGAGGCTGAAAAGTGCCACGGCTGTTCAAAATGTACGACTGTAACATCTGCAACGAGGATGTGCCCCGTCTATAAAATAACACGCGACGAATATTCAGCACCGAAAGCAAAGGCAAACATCCTGCGGGCACTCATCAGCGGCGCTGTGGACGACAGGGCGCTTTACGAAGAGGCGCTTCAGGAGGTTATAAACCACTGTGTAAACTGCGGAAGCTGCCACATCGAATGTCCTTCGGCTGTGAACATCCCGAAATTGAGCATAGAGGCTAAATCCCAGTATGCTGAGCGTTTCGGCGTTTCCCTAACCGACAGAATCCCCACAAAGCTGGAAGATATGGGACGTGGTCTGCGCAAGGTAACATGGATGCTGGAACCCGTGATGAAGCATAAGATAGCCAGAAACATCATGGAGATAGTTTCAGGTATATCTGCCGAGAGGGAGTTTATGCCGCTGGCAAAAAACTCTCTGCACGACAGACTGAAAGACCGCTCGAAACTCAAAAGTGAACATAAGGTTCTATATTTCGCAGGCTGCTACGCAAGCTACGTCCGCCCGCAGATTGGCGAGGCGATGATAAAGGTGCTTGAGGCGGCGGGGATAGAGGTTATCGTGCCGGAACAGCACTGCTGCGGTATCCCGCACCTTTCCAAAGGACTGGTTGACGGCGCTAAGGATAAGGTTGAGCAGAACCGCAAAAGCTGGGGAAAGCTGCTGGACGAGGTTGATTACGTGGTCACAACCTGTACGTCCTGCGGGCTTTCGCTCTATAAAGAATGGGGGTTCCTGCGCGATGACGAATTTACGAAAAAAGTCAAAAGCAAGCTGATACATATCAGCACGCTTGTTAATATGAATATGGATAAGCTGGAGTTCAGCGAATCGAAACTGCACATGGCATACCACAAATCCTGCCATATGCGCGCGCTGCCGGATAACGGAAGCTCAGTTAAGATGCTTTCCTGCCTGAAAGGTGCTGTTGTTGAAGACCTCGCCAGCAACTGCTGCGGAATGGCGGGAAGCTGGGGTATGAAGGCGGATAACTACGACCTCAGTACGAAGATAGGCACGCCCATGACAGATAAGCTGAAAGCCAGTAAGGCCGAAATAGGCGTGACAGACTGTCCCACCTGCACAATGCAGATGGAGCATATGAGCATGAAAGAGGTAAAACATCCCATAGAGGTGATGGCTGAATGTCTCAAATAAGCAGGTTTACGGCGTTTCTGCTGATTTTTTGCGCTTTTTCCGTATATGCAGGGGACGACGATTACATTCTCGGCCTGAACGCGTTCGGCGACGGGTTGTATTCCGTCTCCGCACCCGCTCTGGAAGCCTATTTGAAGGACGGAACGGATGCGTCGAAACGCAATTATTCAAAATATCTGCTTTATAAAACATATATGAAACAGGGAAAAGCCGCCGATGCGCAGAAGTACCTGAAAGATATCATCAACGCGGACGATGCTCGTTTTGACAAAGAACAGATGTCCGCCGACAATATGACCCTGCTGACAGCTACAGACTGCGGGAAAGCGTCCGTTTTCGCCGTCGCAAACCCGGACGATAAAATTCTGGAAGCATATCTGGATTCAAAATGTCCGGTCAGCGAGAGTCTGCTTAAAACTACTCTTGATAAATCGACAAGCGAGTCAGTAAGGATGAAACTGACGGCAAAATATGCCGATAAGCCGGAAACAGTGGCAAAAATATTCGATTCCACGAAACTTTCCACACTCTCTTCGTCATCAAAGCGATATTTTGGTGTATATTTCTATAAACAGAAGGATTATGTCCGTTTTGACAGGGTTAAGACCGAATATATGGACGGCGACCTTGCTGGGCTTGAGCTGGACAGATACTGGGTCAACGGCGACAAGCAGGGATATATGGACAGATTCGCCGCTTTTAACGGGAAATATGATATGACGGGCGCACCCGTCTGCCGTGCTATAGATCTTTACAACGAAGCGGGCAGAGAGTTCGACTGCAACCTTGTTAATAAGTGCATAACTGAATATACCGTTGAGTTTGTTAAGGTCAAAGGCGCGTGCATAGCTGGTAAAAAGGACTCTAAAGCTATGACGTCTTTTGCGGATTCACTGGGGACCAAGATATTTCCGGGACTTTGCGGCTACGGTGAATACATATTTGCAAATTCGCTCTATATCGGTGAGAAGGAATCTAAATTCGCAACATGCGAGAATAAATTCCACATCGCTGACATAATGGTGCAGAAACGCAACTATAAAGGGCTTCTGAACATGTTCAGAGGCGGCACGGACGATATGTACAGGTATTACACCGCCATAGGCTATGCCGGACTTGGCAGACAGAAGGAAGCCGCGGACACAGCGGCGAAGATTAAGGATGTATATCTGAAAACAAAGCTGTCGGGAGCTAAATAATGAAAAGGTTTCTGATTCTGCTTGCCGTTCTTGCCGTTGCGGGATACGGAGCTTACTACACCTTTACGTCAAAAAGTTACGAGCTCTCCCGTGAGGCAGAGCAACTGTATAACGAAGGGCGGTATCAGGAGGCATACGACCTTGTGGTTGCGGCTATGAACCTTAACAGGCTGAACAGGCAGGCGATAGCCCTTCGCCCTAAGCTGCGGCGCATAGTTGAGGGTGAGGATATGCTTGAAAAGGCTAAAACCCTTTACGAAGAGGGGGTCAACCTTGGGCTTGAGGGCAAGACAGACGATGCGAAACTGAAAATGTCACAGGCTTATAAAATAGCTACCGATATTCCGGGGCTTTCGCCTTCAAAACCGGAGGCGAAAGAGCTTATAAAGAAGATAAACCGTGACACTGAGCTTATCCTTGAACGTGCACCGGAGGTGCAGTACCGCGAGGCGATGAAATACGTCGGTTCGGGAGACATTGCGCGTGCATATGAAGCGCTCGGAAATATCGACCCGCAGACGGAAAAAGTTCAGCGAAAAAGAAGTGAACTTGCTTATCAGCTCGGAATGCAGAGATACGAATCCGCTTTGAACGGCGCTGGCGGCAAGGGTTTTGCAGAGGACGGAATTTATTGGTTTTCGGCGGTTCAGAAATTTGACGGAAATTACGCCGACGCACAACATAAAATAGCAGAGCTTAAAAAGCTGAAATAGGTGACAGATGTCATTGTACGATTTTTCAGGGGCGAAGGTGCTTGTTGCAGGAGACCTTATGCTGGACAGGTACCATTTCGGTTCCGTTTCCCGCATCTCTCCAGAAGCGCCGGTTCCCGTTGTAAACGTTAAAAGAACAACACAGACTCTCGGCGGCTCCGGCAATGTCGTTAACAACATTGCCCATCTCGGTGCTGAAGCTGTCATGATGGGTGTCTGGGGTGATGATGCCGACGCCCGTATTCTTAAAGGAATGATGGAAAATATTAAGATAGAATGTGATATGCTGGTAACGGATGCGCCGACAACCACTAAACTGCGTGTCATAGGCGAAAAACAGCAGATAGTGCGGCTGGATTTTGAAGAAATTACTCCTATCACGCGCGAGCAGGCGGGGGAAGTTTCGGCACGCGTTAAAGAGCATATAAAATCATGCCGCGCAGTGGTAATCTCCGACTATGGCAAAGGGTTCTGCACGCCGGATGTTTGCGAAGAGATAATCAGGCTTGCGGAACATCAGGGAATACCTGTTATTGTTGACCCCAAGGGGAGCGACTGGCGCAAATATTCCGGCGCAACAACAGTTACCCCAAATGTCAAGGAACTTGCGGAGGCTGTGGGCAGATACGTACCGAACGAGGACGAAGCTATCGTTCTCGCTGCGCGTGAGATAATAGACAGGGTACGGCTGAAATATCTGGTTGTAACCAGAAGCGAAAAGGGAATAACCGTAGTGGACAGCAACGACTATATACACTTCCCGACTGAGGCGCAGGAGGTCTTTGACGTTTCCGGCGCAGGGGACACTGTTGTAGCTTCGCTGGCGCTTGGACTTGCGAAGGGATTTTCCCTGAAAGACGCGGTCACTGTCGCCAACAGAGCGGCGGGCATAGTCGTGGGTAAGATAGGTACTGCTCCGGTTCTGATATCCGAGTTGAACGATTCCCGCGATGTCAAATCAAAACTCATGCCGCTGAATGCACTTTTGAAAGAGCTTGAAAAGGCGAAGCTGACAGGCAGGAAGGTGGTATTCACCAACGGCTGTTTCGACATACTCCATAAAGGGCATGTAACATATCTGAAAAAAGCGGCGGAGCTTGGTGATATCCTCGTTCTTGGGCTTAACAGCGACGATTCCATCCACAGGATAAAGGGACCTGAACGACCCATAAACAACGAAACCGACAGGGCAGAGGTTCTGGCGGCGCTCGAAAGTATCAGCTATATAACTATTTTCAATGAAGACACTCCCTACGAGCTCATTAAGGCGGTTGCGCCGGACGTACTTGTCAAAGGCGCGGACTATAAAATTGACGAGGTTGTGGGAAGAGAGTTTGCCAGAAAAACGGTTTTAATAGATTTTGTGCATGGATATTCAACAACAGCAGTAATTAAAGCGATGCAAGGAGATAAGAAATGATGATAGCTGTAACAGGCGGCGCGGGGTTCATAGGGAGCAACATTGTTAAAGGACTGAACGACGCCGGCTATAAGGATATAATAATCAGCGACAACCTTAAAAAAAGTGAAAAGCATCTGAATATGAACAGACTGTATTTCAATGACTTTGTGGATAAAGAGGATTTTATTGATGTTATTGATGATATAGCTCCTGAAATTGATGTTATTTTTCATCAGGGCGCATGTTCGGACACCATGGAAACCGACGGTCACTATATGATGAAAAATAACTATGAGTACACATGTGCACTTTTCAACAAATGTATCGAACATAATGTCCGTTTTATCTATGCTTCCTCTGCATCTGTTTACGGCAACGGCGACAGCGGTTTTACTGAAAAACGCGAGAACGAATATCCGCTTAACGTCTACGCATTCAGTAAATTCATGTTCGACAACTATTTAAGACGTTATCCCAACGAAGTACCGGTTCAGGTTGCGGGACTGCGTTATTTCAACGTATACGGTCCGCAGGAGAACCATAAGGGCAGAATGGCTTCAGTTATCAGACATTTCTTTAACCAGTACAGAGATACCAAAGAGATAAAGGTTTTCGAGGGCAGCGGTGAGTTTCTGCGCGACTTCATCTACATTGACGATGTGGTGGCTGTTAATATGTATCTGCTGGACAATCCCGACGTCTCAGGTATTTACAACTGCGGAACAGGCAACTGCCGCAGCTTTAAAGACATAGCGGATATCTTTGCAAAACGCTATCCTGATGCAAAAATATCTGAGATACCGTTCCCGGACGCTCTGAAAGGTAAATATCAGAAATATACTCAGGCTGACCTGACAAATCTGCGTTCAACAGGTTGCGATGTGCATTTCACCGCTCTTGAGCAGGGCGTTAACGCTTATCTGGATGTACTTGAAAAAACGGACGGCTATATAATTTAATGTTCATAAAACGCACCGGCAGATTTTCGAGGTTTCTTGACAGGTCTGCCGGTGTTCTTTTTCTCATTCTCCTGTCCATTTTTGTTAAAAAACGCAAAAAATCTGAAAAACCTGAAAGTTTTTGTTTTGTCAAAACCGGAGGTGTCGGCGATATGGTGCTTGTGTCTGCCGTTATAAAGCAGGTGCGGGCGAAATATCCGTCTGCGGACATGACACTTGTCTGTTCACCGGAAAACAGAGCGATGGCGGAGCTTATGACTGACAGCCGCGTGCTGACAGTTTCATACAGAAATCCTGTTCAATGGTTTACCCTCAGAAAACTTAAAACTTTTGATGTACTGATTGATTTCGGTGCGTGGACCAGATTTGATGCGCTTATAAGTTTATTTATTCCTGCTCGGTTCAGGCTTGGGTTCAGAACTGCGGGACAACACAGGCACTATTGTTACGACAGTACCGTGAAACACGACAGAAACAGGCATGAGCTTGACAATTTTTATACTTTGGCAGAGCTTTACTGCGCCCAGACAGGAGTTTTACCGCAATATAAGGCGGAAAAGAACGAAATTTACAAAGATATCGTCATAATGCACATGTATTGTTCGGGTGCGAGGTATATGTGCCGCATGTGGAACTTTGAAAATTGGAAAAAACTCGGAATATTAATAAAAAATAGCGGATTTTACCTTGGTTTTACTGCTTCCGGTGCAGAATCTGTTCATCTTAAAGCATTCTTACGCAGCGAAGGCATTGATGCTTTGATCATAACGGACAGATCTCCCGGCGAGTTAGCCTCCAAATTTAACTCTTGTCGGGGGATCATCTCCGTGAACTGCGGAATATCTCATTTCGCAGCCGCCTGCGGCGGAAAAGTTGTTGAGCTGACCGGTTCTGTAAACCCTAAACGCTGGGGAGCATCGGGCGAAAACGTTTTGCATGTCGTTCCGCCTGATGTCAGGAAAAATCTCTGCTACGGATATGAAAATGATGCTGACGAATACAGCATGGACAGGGTTGCGCCGGAAGAAGTGTTTGAGACGGTGAAAAAAGTATTTCCCTTATAGCCGTGATTCATTATATTTAGGTTTCAGGAAAAATAAGGAGCTTCTTGTTGCGTAAATACTTTATTCACACCATGGGCTGCCAGATGAACGAATATGATTCGCTGCGCATCGCCTCTATCCTCGAAAAAATGGGATTTGCCCCTGCCGAAACAATGGAAGAGGGGGACTATCTGATAGTAAATACATGCAGCGTGCGGGAGAAACCGCAGCATAAAGCGGACTCGTCCATCGGCAGATTCAAGCAGATCAAAAAGAAGAGACCCGACGTTAAAATAGGCTTCTGCGGGTGCGTGGCACAGCAGGACGGCGCAAAGATACTCAAACACAGCAAATACATAGACTTTGTTGTCGGTACAGACGGGCTGGACAGGATGGAAGAGGTCATAGCCTGTGTGGAAAACGGACAGCGCATGTGCGATACGCAGGTGAATGAAGGTTCTCTCTCCATAGGCAGTTTCAGGCGCAGCGTAAACGTTTCGTCATTCGTAACTATTATGAAGGGCTGCGACAACTTCTGCAGCTACTGCATCGTACCGTATGTCAGGGGGCGCGAGAAGAGCCGAACCCTTGGCGAAATTACGGATGAGGTGAAATACCTTGCGGATAACGGTGCAAAAGAGATAACTCTTCTGGGACAAAATGTAAACTCATACGGAAAAGGGCTTGAAATATCAGTGTCCTTTCCCGAACTTATAAACAGAGTAAGCGATATCGAAGGTATACGCCGTGTCCGGTTTGTAACATCGCACCCCAAAGACTTTTCAGAGGAACTGATAGATGTTATCAAAAGTAATGAAAAGGTGTGCGAATACCTCCACCTGCCTTTGCAGGCAGGCAGCGACAGGGTGCTTAAAGCGATGAACCGCAAATATACTTATGATAAATATAAGGATATGGTTCTGCGGGCAAAAGAAGCAATACCTGACATCGCCCTCTCCTCGGATTTCATAGTCGGCTTTCCGGGGGAGACGGACGAGGATTTCGAATGTACGCTGAATGCTCTGCGTGAGATAGAATATGACACCATATTTGCTTTTGCATATTCTGTAAGACCAGGAACCGCAGCGGAAAAACTTGCAGACGACGTGCCTGAACAGGTGAAAAAGATGCGTCTGGCAAAGGTGCTCGACCTCCAGAAAGAGATAATCGCCAGACGGTCGAAGGCATATGAAAAAACCGTTGTGGAGGTTATGGTCGAAGGCAGAGGCAAAAAGGATGAAAAACAATTCAGCGGTAGAAACCGCCAGAATAAAGTGGTAAACTTTTCGAGCGAAAAAGAACTTAATACAGGTGATTTTGTAAAGGTCTACGTTACACAGGCGAGACCGAACAGCCTGTACGGAAAAGCTGTCGAGGGAGACCAAGATGTATGAAGTGAAGGTATATAATGTTATCAGGGAACCTCTTACGTCAAGATATCTGTTGATTCTGGATTCCGTAGATATGACAGAGGAATCCGTTCTCATTCCAATAGGCAAATATGAAGCCGAAAATATTCATTCCAGAAAATGCACAAGCGGCAGATGCAAAAAATCCGCCTACGATATGCTCTCTCCGATACTTGATTCCGTTGAAAGTGTTACTTTCGACAAACTTGTCATAGACAACTGCGACTGTGGAATTTACAAAGCGAATCTGTTTATGACCTCAGGCGGAAACGATGTTAAAATTGACTGCCGCCCGTCCGACGGTGTTATCCTTGCCATGGACAGAAAGATACCCATCTACGTTAAACACCCTTCGGAGTGCTGCGAAATAAACAACTGATATTTTAATCATTATTACAGTGGGGGTATGATGAAGAAAGTTGCCGTTGAGGATGCCGTCGGGCATATCCTCGCATATGATATCACCGAAGTTAATATTGCCAAAGGTTTGAAACACAGAGCATATAAACGCGGACACGTTATTGCTGCTGAAGAGGTGGAGCACCTTAAAAGCCTCGGCAGACGATCCATATTCATTGAAGACGGAAATTCCACAGGAGTGCATGAGGACGATGCGGCGCGCATCGCAGCACCTCTCATTGCAGGAAAAAATATAAAATTCGACGCGGAAACATCAGAAGGAAAGGTCAGCTTCTATGCGGAGATTGACGGACTTTTCAAGGTGGACGAAGAGCGTCTGTTCGACATAAACAACATAGGCGTTCCCTCGCTGCCAACCATCCATAACAATATGGGGGTTGAGGCGGGAAAACAGGTCGCCGCATTCCGTATCATCCCCCTTGTCTGCGAACAAAGCGTCATGGACAGAGTGAAGGATATTCTGGATACACCTCTGATTGAGATAAAACCCTATGTCGTAAAGACTGCCGCCATGCTCATCACAGGAAGCGAAGTATACGAGGGGCGAATCAGGGACGGGTTCCGCCCGAAACTTGAGCCTAAGCTCAACAGAATGGGCGTTGAAGTAATCGACTACCGCATTGTGCCGGACGAACCGGAGATGGTTATCAGCGCTGTCAGAGAGATGGCGGAAAAGGCGGACATGCTCATTACGACCGGAGGCACTTCCGTTGACCCTGACGATATCACAGCGCAGGCTCTCCTTGATGCGGGTGTTACATATGAAATGAAGGGTTCTCAGATACAGCCCGGAAACAACATGACCATGGGATATTACAAGGGGAAACCCGTTTGCGCCATTCCCGCGGCGGCTCTGCATTTTACCGCCACCAGCTTCGACATACTGCTGCCCAGAATACTTGCGGGCGAAAAGATAGGAAAAAAGGATATGGCTCTCCTTGCACACGGCGGTCTCTGCCATTTCTGCAAAAAATGCGTTTATCCCATTTGTCCTTTCGGGAGGGGCTGAGAAATGAAAGTTTCAAGACATAAGGCGAAAGAGATTCTCTATTCCATTGCCGGAGCGCCCGAAACAGAAGAAATAGACGTGCGTGATAGTTATATGCGCGTTCTTGCGGAGGACGTTATTACGGAGCGGGATTACCCAGACTGCCGCAAGTCCGCCGTTGACGGATATGCCCATATCCCAGGATACGAAAGCTACACATCCGCCGGAGAGACAGGTGCAGGACGCAAAGGTGCTGAATCGATAAGCGGGGATGAGACAGTTTTCGTTATGACAGGCGGAAACGTACCCGACAACGCTCTTGCTGTTGCCCGTGTGGAAGACTGCACTGTTGAAAACGGAAGGGTGTTTATCCCCGAATGTAAGAAAGGGGAAAACATCAACAATATAGCCGAAGAGAACGCAAAAGGCGACGTTGCCGCGGCAAAGGGCAGCGTTATTAAAGACGGACTTTTTCCGGTGCTGTTTTACCTCGGCAGAGGAAAGGTGAAGGTCTGCAAACGCCCGAAAATAGGCATATTCGTTACAGGTGACGAGATACTTGAGGCCGGTGAAGAATACCGGAAGGGTTTCGTATACAACACTAATAAATATATCCTCGAATCCATGTTCAGAAAGTACGGGTTCGATTTCGAATACGCAGGACACGTGAAGGACAGCAAAGAGGACGTTGAGGCTGCGTTTGATATGATGTCCGGAAAATACGACATAATAATTTCGTCCGGCGGCATCTCCATGGGCAAATACGACTATGTGAAAGAGGTGTTCAATACCTGCGGCTATGAGATACTCTTTTCCAGAACAGCCATAAAACCAGGCAGTCCCCTGATGGCTGCGAAGAAGGAAGGGTGCACCTTTATCGGTATGCCCGGATACCCTGCCGCGTTCATGACGAATCTGGTGTTCTATATCATACCGTTCCTCAGAAAATGTTACGGATATGCAGTTTTTGAAAACGAAGAAGTATCTGTGACTATGGGCGGAAAAACATCCTCGAAAGAGGGCAGGTTTGATATCAACCGTGCTGCTGTGCGCACAGAAAACGGAGTTTTGACAGGATTCGATGCAGGAACGCAGAAAACATCTCACTTCATCAGCTTTGCGCAGGTGAATGCACTTCTGCTTCTGGACGAAGAGACCGGCACTCTTTCAGCAGGGGATAGGGCGAAAGCTGTTTTACTGTAGAGATTAAGTTTTAACCTTGTAATTTTTTTGTTATGTTATTTCCTGCAAATATTGTTCTTTGTTGAAACATATGCTATGCTTCTCACATATTATAAGTTGGATGAGGGGGCGGCATATGGGTAAGCAGATCATGCACAATTTTCTCGGAGAGGCACCGGACTGGTATAAATTTACGGTTTTGGGGTTTCTTGCGGCAAATCCTTTTCTGCTTGCTGTTTTCGGACCTTTTTTCACCGGATGGGTGATAATCGCAGAGTTTATCTTTACTCTTGCAATGGCTTTGAAATGCTATCCTCTGGCTCCCGCTGGTCTCATAGCTCTTGAATGTATCATTCTCGGACTTACATCTCCCGCATCCGTATACCACGAAACACACGCGAATTTCCCTGTTATCATGCTTTTGATGTTTATGGTTGCGGGCATACATTTTATGAAGGACGGGCTTCTGTTTGTTTTCACCAAACTGCTCATAAACGTGCGCTCAAAGGCAGCGCTTTCGCTTCTCTTCTGTTTTGTCAGTGCATTTCTTTCCGCGTTTCTGGACGCTCTCACTGTCACGGCGGTAATAATAGCCGTCGCATACGGTTTTTATACGGTTTATCACGCATATGCCTCCGACGATGAGGCTGAGGAATACACTGTTGACAGCGACGAACTTGTTCTCGAATCGCATAAAGCCGACCTTGAACAGTTCAGGGGATTTCTGCGAAACCTCATGATGCACGCGGCAGTGGGGACGGCTCTCGGCGGGGTTACAACCATGGTGGGAGAGCCTCAGAACCTTATTATTGCCGAAAAGATGAAATGGCACTTCGCAGATTTCATAATGCACACCTACAGGGTTACTTTCCCCGTACTTCTGGCAGGTCTTGCAACCTGCTGGACACTTGAGAAAATAAAAATTCTGGGCTACGGATACCAGCTTCCTGAAAACGTTTACGAAGTGCTGAAAAAAAATGTGGAAAAACAGGCGGAAGAGATTGACAGCTCAGGAAAGATGAAACTCATCGTTCAGGGTGTTGTCGGTATTCTTCTTGTCGTTTCCCTCGCTCTGCACCTTGCAGAGGTGGGCGTTATAGGTCTGTTCCTTATCGTTCTCCTTGCGGCTTTCAACGGCATTATCAGCGAACATGAGATAGGGCACGCCTTTACGGAATCGCTCCCTTTCACGGCTCTTCTTGTGGTATTCTTCGCTGTTGTGGCGGTGATTCATGACCAGCATCTGTTCAAACCTGTCACGGACTACGTTCTCTCCATGTCAGGCAGCGCACAGCTCGGTGCATATTTCTTAGCCAACGGCGTGCTCTCAGCCGTATCAGATAACGTATTTGTGGCAACTGTTTATATGAATGAGACAATAAGCGGTTTCAAGGATATCGTTCCTCTTCTGGGTACCCAAGAGACCCTTACGCCGGAACAGGCTGGAAGAGTTGAGCATCTTTCGAAACTGGCTGCGTCCATAAATACCGGAACCAACATTCCTTCTGTTGCAACACCCAACGGTCAGGCTGCGTTTCTTTTCCTGCTTACATCCGCTCTGGCTCCTCTGATAAGGCTTTCATATGTTGAGATGGTAAAACTTGCGCTCCCGTATACCATCGTAATGAGTTTAACAGGCTTTGCTGCAACCATCTTTTTGCTGTAATTATTATTTTTAATGACATGTATTCTCCCTTGTGTTTGAAGTAATGATTTTGTAACATTACGCATTGTATGTTAATTACATGAGGAGAATACTCTATGAATATGGGTAAGGTATTCACTGCTAATTTTCTTGGTGAAGCTCCCAATTGGTATAAGCTCACCATTCTCTCTTTCCTGATTCTGAACCCGATTCTTCTGTTTACTGTCGGTCCTTTTGTAACCGGCTGGGTGCTTATCATCGAATTTATTTACACCCTCGCCATGGCGCTTAACTGTTATCCTCTCCCTCCTGCGGGTCTTCTCGCTGTCGAGGCTGTTGTTCTGGGCATGACGTCCCCGGCAACCGTTTATCACGAAGCACACGCCAATTTTCCTGTTATCATGCTTCTGATGTTTATGGTTGCAGCCATCTACTTTATGAAGGACATGCTGCTTTTCATCTTCTCAAGGCTTCTGGTTAATGTCCGGTCGAAGATGCTGCTTTCACTGTTTTTCTGTTTCGCCGGAGCTTTTCTTTCGGCGTTTCTGGACGCTCTAACGGTTACGGCGGTGGTCATATCTGTGGCATACGGATTTTATAAGGTTTATCATGAATATGCGTCTTCACTCAGTGATGTGGAATATAATGTCGGAAACGACGGAAACATCCCTTCAGAGCACCTTGACGATCTCGACCAGTTCAGGGGCTTTCTGCGCAACCTTATGATGCACGCGGCTGTGGGTACGGCTCTCGGCGGTGCATGCACCCTTGTGGGCGAACCTCAGAACCTTATCATCGGCGAAAAGATGAAATGGCACTTCGCGGATTTCTTTTTCCATGCTGCACCTGTTTCAATACCCGTTCTGCTGGTTGGGCTTGCAACCTGTCTTTTCCTTGAAAAGGTAAAGATAATGGGTTACGGCTATCAGCTTCCTCAGAACGTTTACGACGTTCTCAAGCGTTTTGTTGATAAAGAAGCTGAGAAAATGGATTCATCCAGAAAGCTGAAACTGATCATCCAGGGTGTTCTCGGCGTGTCTCTGGTTCTGGCGCTTGCGCTTCACATTGCAGAGGTCGGTGTTATCGGTCTGACCCTCATAGTTCTGCTGACGGCTCTCAACGGTATCGTGAGTGAACACGAGATTGGTCACGCATTCACGGAGGCGCTGCCTTTTACGGCACTTCTCGTTGTTTTCTTCGCCATAGTTGCGGTGATACATGATCAGGAGCTTTTCAAACCAATTATCGGATACGTTCTGAGTCTGCACGGTAATTCGCAGCTTGGTGCTTATTTCATAGCCAACGGCGTTCTTTCGTCAATTTCAGACAACGTTTTTGTGGCAACGGTTTATATGAACGAGACCATGAGCCATTTCAAAGATGTTGCACCTCTGCTGGGGCACCATGCTAGCGACCTTTCTCCTGAAAACTTTCAGAAACTTGAGCACCTTGCTAAACTCGCAGTCTCCATCAACATGGGTACGAACATTCCTTCCGTTGCGACACCGAACGGTCAGGCGGCTTTCCTTTTTCTGCTGACTTCGGCTCTGGCACCTGTAATCAGGCTTTCATACATGGAAATGGTTAAACTGGCTCTTCCCTACACGATAACAATGAGCGTTACAGGCTATCTTGCTACAGTTTACCTTTTGTAAATAGCTGTTGAACAACAAGAACCTGCCCTTATGGGCAGGTTTTTTCATTTTTGCATCTTTTCTGTATCATTTAGCTTTTTATATACACAAAATAATGCTAATATTGATTAGTCGGTGAACAATGCAAGAAGACAGATTTTCATCCATAACTATTCTATATGTTGAAGACGAGCCTGCGATCAGAGAGGGGCTTCAAAGATTTTTCCAACGCCGTTCCGGCACGATACATCTTGCGTCAAACGGACAGGAAGGGCTTGAGCTTTTCGGCAGACATAAACCGGACATAGTTGTTACGGATATCCGTATGCCTGTGATGGACGGTCTAACAATGTCCCGCAGGATCAAAGAGATATCTCCGGATACCCCGATAGTTATCACCACAGGGCACAACGACGAGGAATTTCTTCTGAAAGCCATAGACGTCGGCGTTGACAAATATATTAAAAAACCGGTTGATTTCAGGGAGCTGATGAAGGTTATCCTTAACCTTTCATCCTCTGTACATTACAAAAAACAGCTTGAAGAACAAAACAAGTTCCTCCGCGAGGTGATGGATCTCAACCCTAACTTCCTCGCCACCACAGACGGGACAAACTGCACCTATATAAACGATTCTTTTCTCAGCTTTCTCAAATGCACAGGGCTGGAGGATTTCAACCTGCGCTACGGTTCACTTGAGAAGGCGTTTGTCGATAAAGACGATTCGTTCTATGCCGGAAAAAAGATATCCGAGTGGATACACATAGTTGCAGACGACAGGCAGACAAGCCGCATAGTCGTTATGAAGCCGGATACCAGCGATGACGACGAGGAATCAACTTTCATACTGACGGTGAGACATGTCCCCGGAAAGAACGAGTACCTTATGTCTTTTGCGGACGTTACCCATCTTGAAATGGAAAAGCAGCTTTACATGATTCTTTCGCTGCAGGATCCCCTGACGAAGATATACAACCGAAAAAAGTTCTTCGACGAGCTTGAAAAAGAGGTTGAAAGGGTGAACAGGTACGGTCAGAGGCTGTCCCTTATAATGATGGATGCTGACTATTTTAAAAACATAAACGATATATACGGTCACTCCGTTGGAGATAAGGTTCTGATACAGCTTACGGAGCTTATACGCAAAGGTATCCGCAAAACAGATATTCTCGCACGCTACGGCGGTGAAGAGTTCGCTGTCCTCATGCCCGGAACGGATGCGGAGGGAGCTTTCGAGATTGCTGACAGACTGCGTAACTCCATAGCTTCATATGAATTTCCCGTCTGCAAAGAGGTAACCTGCAGTTTCGGCGTTGCCGAGTTCGCAGAAACCGACACCATCGACAGCTTCGTTCAGAAAGCCGATATCGCCCTCTATGAGGCGAAGAGCAAAGGGCGCAACAATGCCCAGATGTTTGCAGGCGGCTCATTCAGATGCAGCATGTAGCTTCTTTAGTTTAATATTGATTAAAGCGTTGCCATGTGTTAGTTTTCCATTTGATGCCGTGGGCATTTTACGGAGTATGAATTGGAAAATCTGTTCGAAAAAGACTTCCTCTCGCTTGGCAGACAGGCGGATGATATAAGACAAAAGATGTGGGGCAGAAAAACT
This sequence comes from Seleniivibrio woodruffii, assembly GCF_029267515.1. Taxonomy (GTDB): domain Bacteria; phylum Chrysiogenota; class Deferribacteres; order Deferribacterales; family Geovibrionaceae; genus Seleniivibrio; species Seleniivibrio woodruffii_A. The sequence continues at coordinate 11,148 of NZ_JAJUIS010000014.1, read as the reverse complement.
TTTTTTGTCCGCAACCTGCACCTTAACTATACCAATATCTGCGTGAGCAAATGCCGTTTCTGCGCCTTTGCAAAGGATGAAGGCGATGACGGTTCATACCTTTACGAAGTTGACCAGATGGTCAGATACGTTGACGAAAAAGCTCCTGACGCCAGAGAAATACACATCGTAGGCGGGCTTCACCCCGACAAACCTTTTAAATTTTACACCGATGCCGTATCTGCTCTGAAAACTGCATATCCGGAAAAGACAATCAAAGCATTCAGTGCTGTTGAAATAGATTATTTCTCAAGAATATCAAATCTTTCTGTTGCGGAAGTTCTGAAATCGCTGAAAAAAGCGGGGCTTGAGATGATGCCGGGAGGCGGAGCGGAGATATTCGATCCAGAGGTCAGGAACGTTATATGTCCTGAAAAGATACCCGCCGAGAGATGGATAGAGATACATAAAACGGCGCATAGTCTTGGTATTCTTACAAACGCTACAATGCTTTACGGACACATAGAGAAAGATGAGCACAAAATGCGTCATCTTGAGACACTGAGGGCACTGCAAAAGGAAACCGGCGGTATTCTGGCTTTCATACCACTTTCGTTTCACCCTGAAAATACTTTTCTGAGTCATATCCCCGCTTCAACCGGTGTTGAGGACTTAAAAACCATCGCTGTTTCGAGGATAGTGCTGGACAACGTGCCCCATATAAAGGCTTACTGGGTGATGCTTGGGGAGAAGACCGCACAGGTAGCGCTGCGCTTCGGTGCTGACGACCTCGACGGAACCATCGTCAAAGAGAACATAACCCACGCCGCCGGAGCAAAAAGCAGCGAGGGTCTGACCGTTACGCAGATGGCTGATTTTGCACGTTCCGCGGGGCTTGTTGCTGTTGAGCGCGATGCACTTTATAATGAAATAAAGGTATACGGCTGATATGGCTGATTATATATTTTTAAATCCGTCCCCGAATCTGCTGAAGGTTGCGGAGAACGTCCGAAACCGCGGCTTTGACGTTAAGCTGGTTAAGAACGAGCAGTTTCCCGATATAACGGCGGACAACGTCCATGTTTTTTATGACGGCGGATATCGCACTTTCTACCAGAACGAACCAGGTCTGGGCACTTCAAAACGGTTCATGAAACTGAAAAAATCTTTTCTGTCAGGCTTCAGCGTGAGAAGCGTTTCCAGTGACCTTAGGGGGATTTCCGGCGGGCTTGGCTGCGGGGATATCATAGATCTCTCGCTGTTCAGACGTCAGGCGCTTGAAGACAACAGTCTGGTCACGTCCCCCGTTTCCAGCGCTTCCAGTTTCTCTGCCATTGCCGAGGACAACGGCAACGCGGTCATTGTAACAGGATATCTTGAGTTTGTGGCGGGCAGCGAAAAGCTCTCAATGTACGACACAGATTTTGATATAAACGACGCTTTCGGCAACGATTATATAGTCTTCATGTGTGACGGTCACAGGATTGAAATGTGCCGTTCTGGTAACAGACTGGTGATAATCGGCAGCAAAAGCGCCGACAACCTTGCTTTTTTAAGTTCTAAACTGCATTTTCTGAATAAATTCAGCTTTAAAAGAGTCAAAGAACTGGTAATCTCCCGTAACAGGATGCCGTGGATTATGAACAGTCTGGACAAAAAGCTGATTCTGCTTAATGACTTCAGTTATTTCAACATTTCCGTTAAGCTGACCTCCGAGTGGTTTGATAAGGTAGGTAAACAGATATGCGCAGACAGGCAGCGGTAGCGGGATATTTTTACCCCGCAGACAAGAGTGAACTGACGGAATTTTTCAGAGCGAACACTTTAACAACCCCAAAAAAAGATGCGCTGATGGTTATAGTGCCGCACGCGGGCTATATTTATTCAGGCGCGACGGCATTTAAGACCCTTTCTTCGGTGAACATTCCTGAACATGTCATTTTGATGGGACCCAACCACACGGGCGCAGGACCCGTTATCTCTGTATACCCCGAAGGTGAATGGGAAACGCCTTTCGGCGATGTCAGCACGGATGGGGAAATGGTGGGTGCTCTGTGCTCTTCCGGAATATTTGAGAGAGACACGCAGGCACACAAAAGGGAACATTCGCTGGAAGTTATCGTGCCGATGCTCCTGTTTTTACGTCCTGATGTAAAAATAACGTGTATTACGGTTAAAAATCCCCATAAAAACACTTTAAAATCTGCAGCGGAGGTATTATTTTCGTCCGTTAGAGGTAAAAATGTGCTTGTCGTTGTGAGTTCTGATATGAATCATTTCGAAAATGCACGGATTACGGAGCAAAAAGACTCGATAGCTATACAGGCGCTGTTGAAATCGAACGAAGATATGCTGTATAATAGCGTGTTTGCAAACGACATTTCCATGTGCGGAATTTTTCCCGCATATATAGGTCTGCATTATTGCAGGCTCTGCGGGGAGCACGGAGCGGAACTGGTTGAGCATACCCACAGCGGCGTGAGCTCAGGTGATTTTGACAGGGTTGTGGGCTATGCCGGATTAATATATTCAAAAGGTGATTAATGAGAGTCAGAACTGCTGTTTTCCCTGTTGCGGGACTGGGGACAAGGTTATTACCCGCCACGAAATCCATTCCGAAAGAGATGGTTACTCTTATAGATAAGCCGCTGATACAGTACGCTGTTGAAGAAGTGATAGCGGCTGGCATTGAACGTGTCATATTTGTTTCGGCAAGGAGCAAACGCGCTCTGGAGGATCATTTCGACAATTCGCCGGAACTGGAATACCAGCTTGAGTCAAACGGAAAGATGAAGGTTCTTGAGGAGATGAAACGCATATCGGAAATGTGCGACATAACATATGTCCGCCAGAAGAACCCCAACGGACTTGGGCACGCAGTGCTCTGCGCAAAAGACGCAGTGGGCAACGAACCGTTCGCCGTCATTCTGCCGGACGATATAATAATGAGCAAAGTGCCTGTGACTGCTCAGCTTGTGGAGCAGTTCAATCTGACGAAAAAATCGGTGATATCTCTTATGCAGGTACCGGACGAAGATACTTCCAAATACGGAATAGTCGTTCCCGGCGAGCGGGTTGACGACAGGCTTATGAGACTTGAGGGGATGGTTGAGAAACCTAAGAAAAACCCTCCCTCAAACCTTGCCATAATCGGCAGATATATACTGACCAGCGAGGTCATGGACGCGTTGCAGGTCATCCCCAGAGGCGCGGGCGGTGAGATACAGCTTACCGATGCCATCCTTGAGGTTGCTAAATCCAGCCGGGTTTACGGATATCACTTCGAGGGGAAAAGGTTCGACTGCGGAAACAAGTTCGGTCTTTTCGAAGCTGCGGTGAACTTTGCTCTCGACAGGGAAGATATGCGTGAACACGCGATTAACGTTATAAAAGGTATGCAAATCTGACACCGTGAGAGGTGGGGCAAATGCAGGACAGGATTGAAAAAATAAAATTCATCCACGGCTTATTCAAAAAGGAACTGGATGAGCTTCTGAGGTTTGCAAACTCTGCCAAGGCTAGCCTGACAGAGACGCAGGGTCCGCCCATGGACATTGTTATAAGCGACAAAGACGTAAACCTGTATATCGAACTGCCTGGACTTTCCGCAGATGATTTTACGGTTTATCAGCTCGACGATCTCATTGTTGTCGAGGGTATGAGACCCAAAGAAAACATAGAACAGGTGCGGTTTATCCGTGTCGAAAGGGAGGCTGTGTGGTTTCGCCGTGTTGTCCGCCTGCCTTTCTGTGTGAACGATTCTGAAACCACGGCAAAACTGAAGGAAGGTGTTCTTACAGTTAAGATATCCAGATGCGCCTGTGAAATAGAGTGATTCATTGATAGGAGGAAAGTATGGAACAATTCGAGCAGGAAATTAACATACCCGATGAGCTTCCGCTCCTTCCCGTGCGGGACATCGTGGTTTTCCCATATATGGTGCTGCCCCTTTATGTGGGCAGGGAACAGAGCATTGCCGCTGTTAACGAGGCACTGAATGAAGACAGGCTTATTTTCCTTGCCTGCCAGAAAGATGCGTCTGTTGAAGATCCTGAGAAGGAAGAGATATACAAGGTCGGTACAGTCGCGGTCATTCTGCGTATGCTCAAGATGCCTGACAGCAGGGTTAAGCTGCTTATTCAGGGTATTAAACGTGCGAAAATAACTGAATTTGTTGAGAGCGATCAGGGGATGCGCGTAAAGATAGAGCAGATAAACGATTCTGTCAAACAGGAGAATATTGACGAGCAGGCGCTCCTTCGCCATTCGAAAGACCTTCTCAGCAAAGCGGTTTCACTTGGAAAGCCGATGCTTCCGGATCTGCTGGCAGTCATTGACAGTATAGACGAACCGGGCAAGCTGGCGGATATAATCGTTTCCAACCTCGGACTCAAGATGGACGAGGGGCAGCAGGTTCTTGAGATAGAAAATCCTGTGGACAGGCTGAAAAAAGTAGGTGAACTGCTCAACCGCGAGATATCCATTCTGGAAGTTCAGCAGAAGATAATGAACGACGCCAGAGGCGAGATTGACAAGAGCCAGAAGGAGTATTTCCTCCGCGAACAGCTCAAGGCTATCAAAAAAGAGCTGGGAGAAGAGGACGACTTTCAGGTTGAGATGGATGAATATGCCAAAAAGATAAAGAAATGCAAAATGCCTAAGAAGGTGAACGAGGAGGCTGTCAAACAGCTTGACAGGCTCTCGAAAATGCATCCGGATTCCGCCGAGGCGACAGTTGCAAGAACGTATCTCGACTGGATGGTGGAAGTGCCCTGGAGCAAAGCCACTAAAGATATGATAGATATAAAGAACGCAAAAAAAATACTGGATGAGGATCACTTCGGACTGGAAGAGGTCAAAGACAGAATTCTGGATTTCCTTGCTCTCCGCAAGCTGAAAAATGATCTGAAAAGCCCGATCCTCTGCCTTGCTGGACCTCCCGGAGTGGGTAAAACCTCGCTCGGAATGTCCGTTGCGAAGGCAATGGGCAGAAAATACGTCCGCATGTCGCTGGGCGGTGTGCGCGACGAGGCTGAGATACGCGGTCACAGAAGAACGTATATCGGCGCGCTCCCCGGCAAGATAATTCAGGGCATGAAAACTGCGGGCACCAATAACCCCGTGTTCATGCTGGACGAGATAGATAAACTCGGCTCAGACTTCAGAGGCGACCCGTCGTCCGCTCTGCTTGAGGTGCTTGATCCCGTGCAGAACGTGGCGTTTACCGATCACTATCTCGGAGTGCCGTTCGATCTGTCGAAAGTCCTGTTCATAACAACGGCAAACTACCTCGACCCGATACCTCCGGCGCTGAAAGACAGGATGGAGATAATCAACATCCCCGGCTACACCGAAGAGGAAAAGATAAAGATAGCGGAAAAGTATCTGATTCCCAGACAGAAAAAAGAGAACGGCATAGATGAATATGAGGTGACGTTCACAAAAAAAGCTCTTTCGGAGCTTATTTCCGGCTATACAATGGAGAGCGGACTGCGTAACCTTGAGCGTACAATCGGCACTGTGTGCAGAAAGATAGGGCGTAAGATTGCGGAGGGAGACAAAGCAAAATCCTTTGTCGTCACTGATAAATCGCTTGAAAAATACCTTGGTCCCATAAAGTTCCTCGGCGAGGACGCACTCAAGGAGAACGAGGTAGGTGTCGTCACAGGGCTTGCGTGGACTCCTGTGGGCGGTGACGTGCTGTTTGTGGAGTGTACCAAATTTAAAGGTAAGGGCGCGCTTAACGTTACGGGGCAGCTCGGCGACGTTATGAAGGAATCTTCACGTGCGGCAATGACATACGTTCGTACAATCGGAGAGAGATACGGTATCAGCAACGAGGATTTCGAAAGTTACGATATCCACGTTCACGTGCCTGCAGGCGCGATACCGAAAGACGGACCCAGCGCAGGTATTACAATGGCTACGGCTATTCTGTCCTGTCTGACAGGTAAAAAGGTGGATAAGAGCGTTGCCATGACGGGCGAAATAACCATCACCGGAAAGGTTCTGCCCATCGGCGGTCTGAAAGAAAAACTGCTGGCGGCAAAACGCCACGGCATAAAAAAGGTGCTGGTGCCCGAAAAGAACGAAAAAGACCTGCGCGGATTGCCGAAATATGTAACCCAGTCCCTTGAGATAGTGTATGTCAGCACATTTGATCAGGTTGTGCCGCACGCACTTATAGATTAAATATTTAAATATTCGAAAAAGCTCCCTTGCAAAACACGGGAGCTTTTTTTATATTGATTTTGAATATCATTAATAATTGTCGGAGTTCATAATGTCCTCAAAACTTACAGAAAAGAGCGTCAATATCGGCGGAATGACCTGTGCTGCGTGCGTTCGCCGCGTTGAGAAAAAGCTGGGCAAGGTGGAGGGCGTTAAGTCCGTCGCAGTGAACCTTGCCACGAACTCCGCCGCTGTGGAGTATGACCCCGCGGTTGTGGATATGGACGAAATAGCTCAGGAGATTGAACGCATCGGCTACGTTTACAAAGGCGTGGATAGAGACATTGCGGACGACGAAACGGAGCTTTATTACGCAAAGGCGCTGAAACTTTCTGCCCCAGTAACGTTTATAGTCTTCCTCTTTTCGATGGTTATAATGCCGCCTCATGAATATATGGGCATAACAAACTGGGTGATGATGTTTCTTTCGCTCTATGTAATGTATTTCGGCGGGCGTTCATTCTATAAGATAGCTTGGAAAAACCTTAAAAACCGCACTTCTGACATGAACACGCTACTGGCGCTGGGCACACTCTCCGCGTTTTCATATTCTGCCGCGGTTACGATATATCCTAAATTTTTTGAGGATCACGGTGCGGCACACGTTTACTATGACGCTTCGGTAGTAATCATAACATTTATCCTGCTGGGCAAACTCCTTGAAACCAGAGCGAAAAAGAAAGCGGCAGGCGCTATTGAGGCTCTTCTGAATCTTGCGCCAAAGACTGCCACGATAATAGAGAACGACGGCGAGCGTGAAGTCGCAGTTTCCACCCTTAAAATAGGTGATGTTATCCGTGTAAAACCCGGCGGTTCCATAGCGGTTGACGGCATGGTCGAACACGGACAGGGCAGCGTGGACGAATCCATGCTGACCGGTGAATCCGTTCCTGTTTCAAAAAGAGCAGGGGACAGCCTGTTTGCCGGAACCATACTGACATCCGGCACACTGCTCTATAAGGCAACCTCTGTCGGCACCGACACAGTCCTTGCGGGCATAATCAAAGCCGTTAAAGGTGCCACTGCATCCAAACCGCGCGTACAGCGCATGGCAGATCAGGTCTCAGCAGTGTTTGTTCCCGCGGTGCTCATAATCGCCGCTGTGACATTTCTTGTATGGATAACTGTCGGACCCCAGCCTGTGCTGACAAACAGTCTTCTTGCGTTCGTTTCCGTGCTTATCGTTGCGTGTCCCTGTGCGATGGGACTTGCCACGCCCACAGCCGTCATGGTTGCCACCGGACGGGGTGCATCCGAAGGTATTCTTGTAAAGAACGGAGAAACGCTTGAAAAGGCTTGTAAGGTCAACAGGGTTATTTTTGATAAAACAGGTACTCTGACAACGGGTAAACTGAGAGTTGAGAACGTGTACACCGCGGTGGGCTATACGGAGGAAAAGCTGGTCTCCTATGCCGCGTCGCTTGAGGCGCTTTCCGAACACCCTCTTGCGAAGGCGGTTGTTACACATGCCAAAGAGAAAAATCTTCCTCTGCAACATGTTGAAGAGTTCGTTAATATCGACGGTGAGGGTGTTAAGGGTAATCTGGACGGCAGAGAGGTTCTGGTCGGTAAACTTGATTTCCTGAAATCCAACGGTGTGGATGCTGTACCGTCTGATTTCGCGGGGTCTCATGTTTATGCGGCTGTGGATGGAGTTTATGTCGGCGTTTTCGGCATTGCGGACACGGTTAAAGATGATGCGGCTGGTACCGTTTCCAAACTTAAAAAGATGGGTATCGTTCCAGTAATAATTTCTGGCGACAACGAAAAGTCCGTTAAAAGCGTGGCGGAAAAACTTGAAATATTCGAATATTTCAGCGGCGTTAACCCCAAGGGCAAACTTGCCAAACTGCACGAATACAGAGACAGGGGCGACATTGTGGCTATGGTTGGCGACGGTATAAACGATGCTGCGGCGCTTGCGGCGAGCGATGTAGGGTTTGCCATGAGCAGCGGAACTGAAGTAGCTATGCAGTCCGGCGACATAACCATTATCGGAGACAAAACGGACAGGATTGTGAAAGCTATAAAACTGTCAGGCAATACGCTGGCAATAATCAGAGAGAATCTTTTCTGGGCGTTCTTCTATAATATTGTGCTTATTCCTCTTGCGGCGGGCGTTTTCTATCCGGCTTTCGGAATACGCATGATGCCTATGTACGCAGGTATAGCTATGGCGTTTTCGTCAGTTAGTGTTGTAAGCAACTCTCTCAGACTGAAAATTAAGAGGCTTTGACGGCGGAACGCTTTATTTTCGCTCCGATTATCTGTCCTGCGACGGAAAACAGCAGAAACAGCGGAATGAACGTCCATGGGGTATGGGTTGAAATGCGTATTACCGCAACAACAGGAATCGGCGCGTGGACGCAGGCGAACCAAGCCAGAGAAAATTTTCTGGTATTGGCTCTTATCCAGCCGAAAGGCAGGTTTAAAATAAACGCAATCACACAGATTGCAATAACGCCTTGAATTGATGTCATAATTTCTATATAAGACTGAAATGAGGTTTTGTAAATGAAAATTTTGCTGATAGGAATAGGCGGCTTTCTTGGCGCTATCGCCAGATTTTACACTACAAAATGGACAAACAACCTGATAACAGACAGGATTCCGTTCGGAACCGTAGTTGTTAACGTCGCAGGTTCATTCATCCTTGGACTCGTGGTTGTTCTGTCTGTGGAAAAGCTGATTGCCAGTGAAGACATCAGACTTTTTGTCGGTGTCGGCGTTATCGGCGCATTCACGACATTTTCCACCTTTTCTGTGGAAACGGTTTATCTTCTGGAAGAGGGTGCTCTTATGCCTGCTTTCACATATATAGCATGTAACCTGTTTCTCAGTCTGCTTGCTTCATACGGCGGGATGCTTCTCGCCAGACATATGGTATGAAATGGGATTTCTCAGGAATATAAAATGTCCGGTGTTCAACGCCGAACGCATTAAAGAAGTGCCGGAGAGGGCTGAATATACCTTGCAGATTGGCGGCGGGTGTGAAAAAACAGGTATATATAAACTGGATGAGTTTCTGGCAAACTTTAAGATTCATACCGTCAGCAGCCGTCTTACCTCCGTTTCAAAATGGAGCGTAAGGGCAGACTGGCAGGGGATTTTGTGGCAGGATTTTTTAGATTGGGCGAAACCTACGGACAAATATAAGTTTTTATATACAGAGAGCTGGGGAGGCTATAAAACCTCTCTGTCAGCGGAACTTTTGCTTAACCCGCGTGTGCTTATATGCACGGGAGTTGCAGGAGAAGAGATTGAATATGAATACGGTGGCCCTTTGCGGATGATTATCCCGAACCAATGGGGATTTAAAAGCTGCAAGTGGTTGAGAAAGATATACTTTACCGACGAATACGTGCGAGGTTTCTGGGAAGCGAACGGATACGGCGACGACGGAACGATACTTCCATGTATGGTCGAAGACGTTAACACCGGAAAGCATGTGCGCATTAAGGGCGGAGAGATTACGGAGTTTTAATATGGCAGGAAATACATTCGGAAAGAATTTCACTATAACCACATTCGGAGAGAGCCACGGAAAGGCTGTAGGGGTCGTAATAGACGGCTGTCCGCCTAACATTGATCTTTCTGTTGAATATGTCCAGAAAGAACTGGACAGACGCAGACCGGGACAGAGCGAGGTATCAACCCCGCGCGACGAGTCCGACACAGTTGATATTTACAGCGGCATATTCGAAGGCAAAACCACGGGAACGCCTGTCATGATGATGGTGTTTAATAAAAATCAGATGTCCAGAGACTACGATGATGTTAAGAACGTGTTTCGCCCCGGACACGCGGACTTCACATATTTCTCGAAATACGGCATACGCGACCACAGAGGTGGCGGGCGCTCGTCTGCGAGAGAGACCATCGGAAGGGTATGCGGCGGCGCTGTCGCAAAGGCTGTGCTGGCACAGATCGGAATTGACATCAAGGGATATGTCATTCAGGTGGGACCCCACAAGGCTGTTAAACGTGATTTCGATTACATAGAAAAGAACATCATCCGCACCTGCGACCCGGATGCGGTTCAGTCCATGACTGATTATATATTGGAAGCGAAGAACGAAGGCGATTCAGTGGGTGCTATTGTGGAAGTGACCATCAAAGGAGTGCCTGTGGGGGTGGGCGAGCCCGTTTTCGACAGACTGAACGCCAACCTTGCAAAAGCGATACTTTCTGTTCCCGCCGTTAAAGGCATAGAGTTCGGAAGCGGTTTCGGTGCGGCGCTTATGCGCGGCAGCGAACACAACGATGAAGTTACCAGATACGGCTTTCTTTCAAATAATGCAGGCGGTACCCTTGGGGGAATTGCCAGCGGACAGGACGTTGTGTTCAGGTTTGTTGTTAAACCTGCCAGCTCAATAACCGTACCCAAAAGAGGTATAGACCTTTATGGGAACGAGAAGACAATCATTACGGAAGGTCGCCACGATCCGTGCGTTGCTCCCCGTGTTGTACCTGTCGCTGAAGCCATGTCAGCGGTCACTGTTCTTGACATGATTATGTCTGACAGAGCTGTTGCAAAGTTTTTTTCAAAATAGATGAAATAAGTTGTTGACTTAACAGGTACGATTGGCTATAACACATCTCCGCTTGAGAGCACACCTTGAATGGTGAAAAAATTCAGGCGGAAAAGATGTTAGAAACACAGCATCGAAAGATGCCGCTCACTTTTTTAAGGTACTGAAAAGAAATCTTAAAAAAGCAAAAAAAGAGATTGACAAGGTTGGCTGAATAAAGTAAGCTCACCGACTCCTGAGAAGGTTAAGCGCCTTTGAAGGTTTAAAAAGAGATGTTAGAAACTTTAAAAAAGAGATTGACAAAGGTGAGTAAGTTTGATAGATTCACCAGCCGCTTGAGAGAGCGGGTTGCTCGAAAGACCGGACGGAAGGAAAAAGGAAGTTTGAAAAAAACTTCTTGACTTTA
>NZ_JAJUIS010000027.1 GCF_029267515.1 Seleniivibrio woodruffii | reverse complement strand
GCATTATGTGATATACAAGGGCAGGCTTACGGAAGATGTCAGAAAATCCCTCGTATCCCTCGGCAGGCTGATGGGAGGCGGAATAGGAGTCATGATGCTTCTTTATCTGTGGAAGCTGCTGTCCTCCGTCTTCATAGGCGGTGGGGATGCTTACACAGCTGCGGTAGCGCTTATCAAGGGACCTCTGGCGCTGAACTTCTGGCTGGGTGAGATGATACTTGCGGTTGCTGTGCCTCTGCTTCTGATAGTAACTGCTAAGGGTAACGTGGGCAGGCTTGCCCTATCCGGATTCACCTATATGATAGGTCTGTTTTTTACGAGGTATGACTTTATAGTTGCGGGACAGCTTCCTCCCATGCGCGGCGGATTCTACGGCGCGGGAGTTGTAACGGACTTTGCGGGCATGAACTTCTACAGCCCGTCCGCAATGGAATGGCTTGTCTACCTGTTCGGCTTCGGAGTGTTCTTCCTGCTGTATTTCTCAGCGGAGAAGTTCTTTAATCTGGAAACCAAACATCACTGAGATAAGATATGAGACCGCCGCGGCAAAACACGGCGGTCTTTTTTTATTTATTCAGTTCCAGCACATCACCGTCTTTAAGGGGCTGCCCCTCCGAAAGGTCTGTTTTAAACTCCAGTCCTCCCTTTATGATGGATTTGACCGTTCCCGTCTTTATCTTAACACCTTTGAATATGCCGTAGTCCGCCTCTATTCCGCTGACAGGGCTGAAAACAGTATTGGTGCGCACAAGATGTGCGTTTTTGGCATCAATAAAAATACCAATTTCAACCTGACGTGCGTCGTCCGACAGCCTTACCCACTCGACGGAACCGGTCTGCACCTGCCTGTAATAGACGGGCGAACCCTCTTCCAGAGAATGTCTGGTGTCCGCTCTCAGCACTATATGAAGTCCCTTCATTGCGGAATATCTGTCAGACAATGAAAATTCAGTTCGCGTCTGTCCGCTTCCCTTCGTCATGGCGAGTTTCGCTCCGAACAGCACCGCATCAGGGTTTCTTACACCGTCCGCGGAAATCTTCGCATCCTCGACCCAGAAAACTGCTCCGTCTGAGAAATATTTTTTATATCCGTTATATATCAGTAATTTCGCTCTACCGTCAGTTATTTCGTCAATATATCCGACTTTCGTGCTGTCACATATAACGTCTGCTCCCTCTTTAAGCGCCGCATTGCCGATAACGACGTATGCCGCCGAATAATCCGGCACCTGAGCCTCTTCCCTGTCTGCATATAGTTTTTTAACTGCCGACGCGGAAGCGAATGTATCGTAGTAAACAGCGCCTGTCACATAGTTCATAGCTGGTTCCGTACTGACCTTAATTCCCTTTCTCCCTGCGGAAACCGTCATTGTGCCGCCTCGGAAGAACCTTGTGGACGGCTTAACAGTGTCCGTATATTTTTTATCTATCAGCACAAACACATATGCGGAGTCTGAACCGCTGTCGTATCCCGCCTCTCCGACCTCTCCTGTCTTAACGCCTCTGAAATATACAGGCGTCCCCTCCGCAGGGGGAGCGGCATCGGTAATCATAAGCCTGAGCGTTTTTCCCGCTGTTATCCTGCGAACAGCCTTTTCGGCGTCTGCAAAGCTCTCATAAACTACATATTCTTTGGAAACTGGAGCATCGGGCACTATGTCGAATGACAGACCGCCTGAAAGAAGTTCCGCGGCAGAAGGAGTTGTTACACGCAGACCTCCCGAACCAAGGCTCAGGTCGGCTCTGCCGTTCTTCCAGAATATTGCTCTGCCGTTCACGGCTTTTTCATATTCCGGATAGATAACAGCCGCAATCCTTACACCGTCTGGCGAAAGGTCCGCAGAAGCTATCTCCCCAGCTCTCATCCCTTTATAAAATACAGGCGCACCGGCATCCAGTCCGAAAACCGACTGAGCCGTAAGATATATCTCCCTGCTCCCCTGTGAAGTCAGCGCAGCCCTTCTGGCAAGGGTTTCATTGCCATAAAGTTTGAGAAGAGTTCCCGCTGCAAGGGGTGAGTGAGATGCGTTGCCGAAAAATCCCGCGTTAATTCCGCCCTGAACACTCTCCAGAAGATTTCCTCCGACACTAAGCCCCTCTCCGCCTGCTGAGACGCTGAACATATCGGGCTTCCAGAGACAGATACCTGAAACTGCGAGTTTTTTATACGGCGGAAAGATAACCGCATCATACTCCGCCTGCCTGCCATGAAGTTTTACTGCTGTGACCATGCCTATCCGAACGCCCTGAAAATAGACGCCTGCGCCCTCTTTTGCCTGTGCCCCGGTTATACGGAATTTGAAAGAATCAGGCGGTATCTGGAATATAGGAGTGTCCGAGAGTCTGAATATCCTAGTTTTTTCGCCGCTGCCCGCCTCAACGTTAAGAAATACGCCAAGGAGCGACGCGGAAAGATTTTTCAGACCTCCTGCCGAAACCTCGGTCTGCTCAACAACGAATCGGCTGTGTTTCGCCGCGAGATACCCGTACCGTTTATCCAGCTTAACCGATGCTACGCACTGCTGTTTTCCGTCTATATCAAGCCCTTCAACTATGCCCGCCTGCACTCCTTTGAACATAACCGGTGTTCTGCCCTCTTTCATGCCGTAACACTCAGGCATTACAATCTGAACGGACTCAGGAGAAAGCAGAGTTGCTGTGTAGTCTGTAAATATCTCATAACTTTTGAGGGGCTGCGCTCTTTCCGTGCGCTTTGCCGAATCGAAAGCCACCCCGCCCTGAAACAGTGTATTAAGCTGCGAAAGTTCCACTGAAAGACCGGCGGAATCCAGTTTCAGCTCGAATCCGCTTATATTCCAGAATTTTGTATCACCATTGATATACCGCCCGTAGTCTTTATTAACGGACGCGATTATATCGTAAGCTCTTGTATTTTCGTCATAACGTGTGTTCAGTATGCGTCCCGCGCTGATGTTGTTAAAATACAGAGGCATACCGCTGTATATTCCCATATCTTTGTCGGTATGCAGACTGACCATTACCGAATCGGCAGGAATATCCGCTGCCGCCGGTTCCGAAAGCCCGATGAAGAAATCCTCGTCTTTCAGATTTTTAAGTTCCTCAACGGTCTTCACAGGCGGTTTCACCTCTATGTACGTTCCCGCCATGATGGTTTCAAGTCCGGTTATCTGGTTGATGCTAACTCTGGGTTTTACAATCCAGAACATCATCCCCTCTTTGGCGATGGATTCTGCCTTTTTGTCCAGCTTCACAACCGCGTTAACCTTGTCCATGCTGTCGGCTATCTCAAGGTCGATAACCCTGCCGACAGGTATTCCTCGGTATTTTAGCTGGGTCTTTCCCACAACGATATCTGCGCCCGAATCGAACTGTATCCGTATCTCTTTTCCTGAGTTGATATATCCGTTGTAAAGCAGCCATACGGTTATCCCCAGCGCCAGAATAGGCGTAAGCCATATCAGAGAAAATTTTCTTTTCTTTATTTTCAAAGGTTTAGCCATAAAATCACCGTTTATCCCATATCAGTCTGGTATCGAAACTGTTGGAGGCAAGCATTGTTATTATCACCACAGACGCAAAATAAACTATTCCAGAGCCGGCACTTATTTTAAGAAAATAACCCGTGTTTATCAGTCCCGCCATGATGCACACCACAAAAACATCCAGCATCGACCATTTGCCGATGAGCTCAACAACTGAGTAGAGCCGCGTTTTACGTCTGTTAGAAAGTCTTCTGCCCTTTTTCATGGTGAGCAGAATGTAAAAGAGCGCGGAGAGCTTGAAAAGCGGCACAACAAAGCTGGCGATGAAAACCACCGCACAAATGAAATACATTTTGTGCTGAAAAAACTGTATAACTCCGCCGAGGATAGTATTCTGTGAGCTGTCCCCCATTATCTGCACGTCCATGATGGGATACAGGTTGGCTGGGATATAGAGTATCAGCGCGGTTATGCAGAGCGCCCACGTCCGGCTCAGGCTGTTTTTTGTGCGGCTGTGAATCGTGCCTCCGCAGCAGGCGCAAACATCCGAATCCTCTTCGGAAGGCGTAAGATGCCCGCACTCCCTGCAAAGTATCATGCCGCTTTCAATGTCTGTCATGGCACCTCCAGAACGCTCTGGAATCAAAATATAACTCTGAAGCTATTAGGAAAAAGCACACTGCGGAAAGGAGATAGAACCCGACGCCGAAGTAAACGTCTGCCATATCCACCAGCTTAACCACGCTGACAAGTATTCCCACAAGAAACACGTCCACCATGTGCCAGCGGTGCAGGCTGTGGATGAAATGTGCAAGGGAACCGGAAAAAGGAAGTTTTCTGCCACTGACCGCCTCGAAAGAGACGTATGAAACAAGAAAAAGATAGAGCAGAGGAATGAGAAACGCCGTAAGAAAAACTGCCATACCCGCAGGGACATAACCCTCACTATTGAGCGCCGCGACGCTTTCAAACAGAGTCGCCGTGAGAACATAATCGTTTATGCGTATTTTAAGGAAAGGATAAAGCATGGCGGGGAGCATCAGGATTACTGCTGAAAGACTGAAAACGAGAGAATAGAGCATACTGCTTCTGCCATTGATAACATGAGAGCATCTGGGGCATACAAGTGTAAATCCCTCACTGTCGCAGTCGGTTTCAAGAAGCAGTCCGCAGGCTTCGCAGGCAGTTTTCACTCTTTCACCTCTGACAAGATTATACATGTAAGTGGTGCGCCAATCAATTAAATATCTGTTTAAATTATAAATGTACGGAAATTTATTTTTTGGCAACATATAAAATTATGGTATAAAATAATGTTGGAGGTGTGCAATGATTGTGAAGAAGTATCTTTTTATCACGGCGTTAATGCTGTTCATTTTTGCATTATACGGTTGCAGCGAAGGTTCATCATCCGACACGGGTCAGAACGTATATTCTTCTATCCCATCTCCGGATGAACACAGCGGTGTCAGTTTCCATTCCGCCGGACTGTATTCCCTTTCCGATTCGGGAAAGGCAAAGGGCAGACTGGGAAAAGACACAGTTTCCGACTACTCTGAAAATATGGAATATGAAAACAGTGATGCGGACTGGAGTTTCAGTCTGGACAAACCAGCTATGAATGTGCTTATGGGAGAACAGGCTGCATTAACATATGAAAACAGCATAAATACGTTCCTCGGAGACATAGCGGATCATCCTTCAGTGCTTGAAAAGCTCAATGCCGCGGTAAAAAGTTTTCCGCTCTTCTCTGACACACAGTCCATAGTCAAATCTGATATAAGCGGCAATGCACAGTTTAAATCCATATCTGTAGCGGACGGTGTTTATACCGGTGACGGAACGCCTAAGTCTCTTATCAGACTGACGGTTGTAATTCCCGAACTGTTTTCGGACAACAACAGCGCGGTGGCTTCAGACTGTTCGGCAGAGGTTGCGCAGGTTATGTCCGACGACAGCACAAATACCTATACCCAGCCCGCCGACACCGTATGGACGTACGGACTTGATATTGTGGTGACGTTTCTAATAGACGACCAGCAGTTTGCCCACACCGATGTCGATGAAGACAGTGTAACGCAAACCGAGCAGGAACAATGGGCAAACGATTTCGGACTGCTCGTATGGTTTCTCAACAACCTTAACAGCCACTCAATCCCTTCATATGATATAGTGTTTTCAGTTAATCCCGGCGATGAGCTTACAGCTTCGCTCGGCAGGATACAGGGACAGGCGAAAACAAACGAAAACGCTGCATGTCTGATGGCGCTGGATTCAGCAATGCCTGAACCATCGCTGGTTATACCGAACATAACCGGAACAGAATATCTGGACACTGATTACGAATATTACTCGCATAAATACAGCGCGGAGCTTGACAACCTCAGCGCAGGAAACGAATTCGGTGCATCCTGCCTGCATGATGCTGACGGGAATATCATCTCTGTGGGGGATGATTCAACGTGCGCTGCGGGGAGCGGCGTTTATTCGTTCACCGAGAAAGGAAAAACTAAAGACGGAGATGTCAGTCTCGGAGTTATAAGCCCCTATGAAAATCACCCCGACGGGACAGTCACCGGAAAAACCACGAAAGGTTTCTGCAACTCATCTCCGTGGACATATCTGCGTACGCCGAGATTCGGCAGAGGTATCCGTCTTGCCCTTACAGAATGGGCGATACACGGGCAGATTGCAGACCACTGGAACATCCACTGGTATCAGAAACCGGGTAAAGCTCTGGCTCAGTCTGCCATAAGCGACGCTGCTTATCTTATTAAAGTGGTGGCACAGGAAACACTTGTCGGCGGTTCATGGTGGGGGTTTGCGTTCACCAGCGCGGGACAGGCTTATAAATACGCATCAAAATTCAACATAAGCATAGCCGGATACAGGATCGGCGGAGATACGGACAGCAGGCTCGGAGATCTGATAGTTGCTCTGATACGCTACGGAACTTTGACGACAAGTGTTAAGGAATATGCGACTTCGATAGGGATTTCAGAAACCGTCGAAGGTGTCGCCCAGATGTTTCAGACGGAAGTGACGGGCTGGCAGGACTATTACAGCGGCTCTCATAAAGTATGCGGTTACAAATTTAATTAGAGGATATTTTAAGGGCGTCTGACATACACGCGGTTACACAAAGACCGCAGCCGGAACAGAGGTCGGAATCGGCGGAAACGGCGGTTGTGACCTCTCTGCCTTTTACAGTCTCCTTTGCCAGAGAAAAAACCGCCATGGGACAAACCCGCGAGCATATACCGCAGCGGGTGCATTTATCTATGTCTATATGAACGCTCATCAAAAGACCCTCCTCCCTCATTCTGTTGATGAGCTTATCGCTGCCGAGATATTTAAGGTCTGAAATATAGCTTTCCGCGCCGCTCCTTTCGGAAGAAAGCACGGTGCGTTTGCGGTCCTTCTCGCTCTCCGCTATGGAACAGAGTGTTTCTCCTATGGTCTGTCTGGCTTTTGTGCGCATGAAACCGAAAAATTCGCGGCGGGAGATACTCTCCCCTCTGTTTTTAAGCCTGTCAGCCGCTGTCGGTCGGTTTGATTCGAAAACGGCGCGCACAGACAGCTCAGCCAGTTCGAATATTCTGTTTGCTGCCGCGGTCTCATTTTCGGCGACACCGCGGCAGTCCTTTGAACATCTGCCGCAATCCCCCTGCCTTAAAGTTATTTTTAAAGCTCCCATTGCGGCCGCTTTCACCAGTACACGTCTGTCGGCAAAGGACAGGGAGCGCAGTTGCGCAGCGTCGGCATCGTCTCTACAGGAGATTGTACACTCCCCGTCCTTTACTATCTGTTGTCTTATTGTTGATGTCAGTTTTCCTGCGTCCGCCAGTTTCATCGAAAAGACCCTGTTCGGGCAGACGGCGGCACATTTACCGCATCCGCTGCATCTGTCCCAGTTAACAAGTACCTTTCCGCCTGCGGACGTTATGCTGACGGCATTCTCTTTGCAGACGTCCATGCACAGCGAACAGGAGGACAGCTTATGCCTTACTCTTGAGCAGGCGGCGCTGTCTGTCACCATACATTCATTCAGTCTGCCGACAAGTCCGTCAACGATTCCCATGGCTACTCCGCAAGTTCTGTAAGAAACGCAGAATCCTCCGCAAGAAATCCCCTGAGCATATAAGCGTATGCCGGATAAAACAGGGTGTTCAGAACTTCCGCTTCTGCGATAACCTTGCCGCAGAGCTCCGGCACCCAGCGGAGAATATGATTGTTGTAAAAGTCAAGCTGCGTCGTCATAATGGTTTCCGCAGCTTCGAATTTCTCGTTTTCCAGACAGTCGGCTATGTTTTTGCTGAGAAGACCCATAAACTGAAGCTCAAGCGACACATGATCCTCAATGGTCTTATCGCCGTCTATCCTTTTAAAAAAATTACTTAAATAGAAAACCTTAACAGCGCTCCATGAATCCTGTTTCATCAGCTTTTCCGGAGACGTGTAAACCGATTCATAAAGGGGCACTGTGTTTAAGGCAAAAAGTCTTGTAAAGTCCCTGCTTCTCTCCATGCGTGTCTGTTCGGTTTCCGCAGACTCATAATCTTTGGTTCCGAATACGGTTTTAAGCAGTCCCGCCCCGTTGTGCATATCGGAGTTGCAGGAGGACATGGCTATTGTTTCAATGTGCCTTGCCGTTGCTTTAAAAAATGAGTCCGTCTCCTGCGAAGGAACGTCCATAAATACTTTTGAAAAAACGTTGAACGCAACGTTGCGCCCTTTGTGTATATTTGCCAGCTCAACAACATCCATGCTCCACCTCATATGTCTGTGTCATAATCGAACTGTTCCGGCTTAACAAGGTCTATCTTCACCTCGCGGATAACCTTTCTGTTCTCTTCAAATTCGGCTACATTGTATGTAACGGCGACCTCGGTCAGCCCTTTGATCTCTGATATGTATCTGGGGTGAAACTCAGTTCTTATCCCCGACGTAACGTGTTCAATGCCCTTTGCGGAGAGATATTTCTGAGCTTTAAGGGCATTGCTGCCGTAAGCCCGTGCTGATTTTATGAAAAAATCTCTTTCAGACATAACCTCATGCTGCATAAGGGTTACGCTGCTGTTCTGTATGTATATCTGAGAAGTCAGCTTATTTTCCAGAGAGCAGAAATGCACACGCATGTTCAGCTTTTTTTCCGAGGCAAATTTCAGCAGTTCAACGCACTCCTCGCCGCTGCCCGCAACGGGAAGTCCGCCGGCATATCCGTAATCATAAAGCACTCTGTACGGTCTCGGTTTAACTTTAAAACCTCTGTTGGCGTATTTTTCGGAGTTTACCCACGGGTAAAGAAACTCAAGTATGTTGATGGCATCAGCTCCCGCCTCGTCCAGCTCCATAAAGAGCTTTTTCATGGTTTCCAGAGTACCGGGGATAACGGGCATCTCAACCATTACAGAAGGAATTATGCCGGACACGGAACGGATTATCTCCACAGTTTCCTGCGGATAGTGATCCCCCTCCGCCTTAACGCTTACGCGAACTTCATCAAGCCCCGCATTGGCGAGCTTTGTCGCCAGCATAGGGGTCAGAAAGTCTCCGTTAGTGTAGAGACGCAAATGTGCTTTAGGGTATTTTGCACGGCACTTTTCAAAAAACTCTATGGCTTTTTCCGGCAGCAGAAGGGGTTCCCCCCCGGTCAGCGCGATAGACGTTAAACCGAATCCCCCGTCTGCAGCCAGTACCTCTTCGAACGCATCGTTCTCGTTCTCAAGGTAGAAATCATAATCACTCTGATTCATGTTTGCACAAAAGAAACAGTCTCTGTTGCATTTAAGAGTATGGAACACGGTCATTGATGTAAGACCTGTCCGGCAGTCGGCGCAGGCGGGCGAAACTTCACCGTAACGAAGACTGTGTCCGAAGCCTGAACTTTCGACTCCGGACACGTTCTCCGCCAAATCCTTATATGTAAAACCTGTTGAGGAATGAAGCCCGTCTATGCTGATTCCCGAATCCTGAACGGCGGACATGAAATTTTCGTATATGCCGACGTAACGCTCCGCATCAGCTCTGAAATCATCATTGACTATCATGTCAAGGGAGTTTCTGTTTATATCAATTATCATAAGTTCGCCTTTTGTTTTTGTGCGTTGGTTACAGCATCCATCCTGATAAAAATTAACCGTTCTTCGGTTAAATCAAGGTAAAATAACGACCCTGTTTCCATAAAAATGTGAAGAAAATGTGCGGCGGGAAGAACGCTTCCGCACCGCACATTATTAATTATCAGATATTTGGTCTACTGTTTCGGTTTGAAGAAAATAGAGGGAACGGTATCGCCGGATTTCAGCGTGTTGCCGTTCGCATCCTTATCGGTGTCGGGAAATCCCACTACAGTCCTGACTGCCGTCGGATATTTCGCCGCTATTGCTTCCGCTGTGCCGAAGTCAAGGGCTCGCTGAGGACAGGACGCAACGCAGGAAGGAAGAAGTCCTTCCGCAAGTCTGTCCCAGCACATCGTGCATTTCTGCATCGGGTGCTTAACTGCCCAGCTTGCCTGTTTCGTCGGCTCGCTCGTGTCGTCGCCG
>NZ_JAJUIS010000007.1 GCF_029267515.1 Seleniivibrio woodruffii | reverse complement strand
AGTCAGGCAAAGCCTCGACTTCGCTCACACTTCAAACAATTTTTGCTGAAACCAGCTAAAATTGTTCTCCGTGAGGCACATCCTGTGCCTTTATACCCTCTCCGCTACGCGCATCTTTGCGCTGCGCGAAAGAGCGTTCATCTCTATCTCGTCTTCTTTCGGTGTCAGGGGTTTGCGGGTTATCTGGCGGAAGGTGCGCACCTTGCCGCATGTACAGACCGGCATCCCCGGCGGGCAGACGCACTCCTTTTCAAACTCGCGGAAATAGTCTTTGACCAGCCGGTCTTCCAGAGAATGAAACGAAATAAAAGCAGCCCTGCCGCCCTTGTCCATATATTTTTCCAGCTTGCCCAGCATCTTTTCGATGGCGTCAAGTTCTCCGTTAACGTAAATACGCAGTGCCTGAAAACTCTTAGTCGCCGGATGAACACCCGGTTTCTGAGCCTTTTTCGGCACAGCGGACGCGATAATATCCGCCAGTTGAACGGTGGTTTCTATCCTTTTGATAGCCCTTGCCGCAACAATAGCGGTTGCAATATTCCACGCGAAGTCGTCTTCGCCGTATTTTCTGATAAGGTTTGCCAGAGTCTCTCTGGAATAGCTGTTCACAACCTCGGCAGCCGTAAGCCTGTCTGCGGGGTTCATCCTCATATCCAGCGGTCCCTGACTGCGGAATGAAAATCCGCGTTCAGCCGTTTTAAGGTGAAACAGCGACACACCGAAATCAGCAAGAACAGAGGACACGCTTCGAATGCCCAGTTCGTCGAGAACCTGATCAAAGTCGGAAAAGTTGGAATGAATAACGGTAACGTTCGTGTGCTCCGCAAAGCGTTCCTTCAGCCGCACCACTGCGTCGGGATCCCGGTCAAGAACGATAAGCCGTCCTTTTGCCGATATCTCCTTCAGCATGGCAGCCGAATGTCCGCCGCCTCCGCCTGTCATATCCAGAGTTATCCCGTCCGGATCAACCGGCAGATACTTGAGCACCTCCCTTATCATTACCGGTACGTGCTTCATTTCCTCTTACCGCCCTTTGCGCCATGCCGAAATCAACCTCGACAAAGCTGCCTTTTTGCATAAATTCTCTGCACTGCACCGCTATGTCTTCGATTTCACGATAGTGCGGATCGAAAATCGAAAGATCGGTGCGGTTGTAAACCAGTTGGGTCAGCCGGGAAAAGATGTGCATTTATCCGCTCCTTGACCTGCCCTTATCTTATTTTGGAAGCGAACTTTTTGAACAGTTCGTCCTTTCTCTCCTCTGAGGCTTTTTCGCCCCAGACAACGGCAGGCCAAATTTCGAAATGGTTTCTGAAACCGTTTACGATACATTCGCCCTGGATGCCGTTACGCTGTCTCACTTCGGAAGTGATCTGTATACGTCCGTTTCCGTCTATGGCAAGCTCGTCCATGTCGGAATAAAGGTATCTCAGAAACTCCTGAAACTCGTCGTTGTCGGTGGATTCGGACTCCAACCGGGCTTCCTCTCTGTCCCATTCGGCAGAAGGGTACAGTCTCAGATGATCCCCCATGGACAACAGTGTAAGCTCGTCACTGCCATATTTGACCTTCAGTATCTCGCGGAACTTTGAAGGAACCGAGATACGTCCGGTGTCGCTGATTTTATGTTGGTACTGCCCTCTGAAACTTCCTGCCATTTTTGTGCCAATCTATACCTATTGATGACAATATCGTACAATTTATGCCAAAGTTAACAAAATATATTTCGCTAGTCAAGGGATATTGAAACTGCTCAAAATAGCATCACTACAGGCTTTCAGGCGATAAGGGATTGATATGTATGCGTATTCGGATATGGAGAAAATATGTGCATAAAAATATGTAAAAAAATTTTACTCACAGGGCTTATGGACAAGACCGTTTCTTTTCTGTAAAGTGCGTGCCACAGGTGAAAAAACATGGTTTGCGGAACAATTAAAACCGGCATAAAGCCGCTTAATATTCTCAGATGGACAGAGAACAGGGAAGAAGTTTCCGTTTTTCCGCCCGCAGTGGCGGATATTAATGGCGAATACTTCTTTATCAGCGGCTTTGAAGAGGCAGACGGCTATTATGTACTTGCGGCGCACTCCCTCGCCCACGCGCTGAATCTTTCCGTTTCTGTTCACGGCAGAATCAGCATGGTTGAACTTGCAAACATCTCACAAATATGCACTAAACTGTGCATCAATTACTCTGATATAAAAGTTTTCTCTGAATATAATATAAAGGGGCGGCAGAATTTTCAGACGCTGGAAGCTGTCGCGTCATATCCCGAACCGCTGAAAAAATATCTGCGGTCAAAGGACATACCGCTGAAAACTCTGGCGGTCTTCAATAAGCTGAACGACATATGCAAAGGGTATGTCGCAGATACCATCGCCGCAAAGGATATCTCTCTGGGTGATTTCAGAAATCTTGTGAACATCCTGTTCGACATGACGCCGCAGATAACACAGGAGCATCTTAGGGGCGACGTTGTTAAAAATCTCTCCGCAGAACGCGACAAAGCACGGCAGACGTTTATGGAAGGGTTCGGCAGACTCACGTCTGAACTGCCGGTGTCAATCAGTTCTCCTGACAGTTTCGAAACAGGCAGACTGACATTCAGCTTCACCGCAGGCACAGCAGAGGAAGCGGAACGCATACTGCGCTCAGTTGAATCAAAAACATCGACGATACAAAAAATATACGGATTTCTGGATGAGCAGGGTATATCTTAGCCGAAAAGCTGTAAACAGCATACCGGCACAGAGGGTTCTGAAAAACAAGGACGTGACACTTGTGGATTCAGCCTGCGAGGTGCCGGATGAGAAAACCAGCATCTACATAGCAGACGAGCACAACACCTTCGTTCACCGCTGTCCGGCGACGAAGATATACCGCTGCTGTGATTATCACGTCACCGATATATCCGAGGGCTGCCCGTTCGACTGCACCTACTGCATCCTGCAAAGCTACCTTAACCACGAATATATCAAAGTTTACTCAGACTTCGAAAACGTCAGACGTGAAATCCAAAATATGCCGAAAGACAGGTTTTTCAGGCTGGGCACAGGTGAACTCACCGACAGCCTTGCTCTCGACCATATATTCAATTTCAGCGGCTACATAGCCGACATAATAAACAGGTCGGACAACATTCTGTTCGAGTTCAAGACAAAATCCGCAAACGTCTCTAACCTTTTAAACTGCAACCCAAAAAACCTCATGGTTTCATGGAGTATGAACCCGCCAGCCATCATGGAGGCGGAGGAACACGGCACCTCTCGTATTCAGGACAGACTGAAAGCCGCCGCAGACTGCGCCGCCCACGGGCTTGGGATAGGATTTCATTATGACCCGCTGATATACTCAGCCGATTTTGAAAAAGACTACGCAAAGGTCATAGAAGAGATGTGCAGTTCCGTGCCGGAATCGTCCGTAAATTACATAAGCGTATCGACTTTCCGGTTCATGCCGGAGCTTCTGGACATAGTGCGCGGTAAGTTTGAAAGTTCTCTGCTGCTTCAGGGCAGTTATGTGAAATCTCTGGACGGGAAGATGCGTTATTTCAAATCCCAGCGGGTTTACATGCTGGATTTCTTTGTCCGCGAGGTACGGAAATACTGGAAAAACGTATTCATATATTTCTGCATGGAACACGAAACGGTGTGGGAAAGGGTATTCGGTTTCGACCCCGGCGAACGCGAGGAATTCGAAAAATACTTTCCATGCTCAAAATATTCACAAATAAAAATAAGATGATGCCAAAAAGGCAGAACTATGGAACGGGACTGGTAAAAAAGGACACTACCACTTGTATTAATCTATATTTCCGCATATAATACATAGCTTTAAGATTGGAGGCGTAATGGGATTTTTCAGCATATTCAAAAAATCGGAAAAAACTGAACCTGAAAAGCAGGGACAACAGGAATCCTCTGAATCCTCCGCGGGCTTTTTTCAGAAACTCAAACAGGGACTTTCAAAAACCTCCGGCAAGCTCGTCGGCGGTATGGAAAACATCTTCCTCGGCAGAAAAGAGATAGACGACGACCTTCTGGAAGAGCTTGAAGAGCTGTTCATAACATCAGACATCGGTGTCGAAACCACTATGAAGATAATCGATTCCGTTCGCGACCAGGTTGACAGAAAAACACTTAAAAATCCCGAAGATCTGAAAAATGCACTAAAAGAACAAATATTCAATATTCTGAATATAGATAACAGCCTAGTGCAGACAGCAGACCGTCCCTATGTTATGATGGTGGTTGGCGTAAACGGAACAGGCAAAACCACAAGCATTGCCAAAATGGCTAAAATGTTTAAGGAACAAGGACTTAAAACCTGTCTGGCGGCAGGAGACACCTTCCGTGCAGCAGCGATAGACCAGTTGTGTGTATGGGCGGACAGGGTGGATGTACCCGTAGTCAAGCAATCAGCAGGAAGCGACAGCGCCGCCGTTATATTCGACGCTATCCAATCCTGCAAGGCTAAAAACTTTGATGTGCTGATATGCGACACAGCGGGCAGGCTCCAAACCAAAGTTAACCTTATGAAAGAGCTTGAAAAAATTGTCCGTGTGGCAAAAAAGGAACTCCCGGACGCCCCTCATGAGGTACTTCTCGTTCTCGACGCCACCAGCGGGCAGAACGCACTTTCTCAGGCGCTTAAATTCCACGAAGACGTCGGACTCACAGGTCTTGTTCTCACAAAACTGGACGGAACCGCAAAGGGCGGAGCCATCATAGGTATAGTGGACGAACTCAGGGTTCCTGTTAAGTTCATCGGTTTCGGCGAAGGCATAGACGACCTGAAGCCCTTCGACGCTCAAAACTTTGTTGAAGCTCTGTTTGACACTAACAGGTAACCTGAAATAAGATTTCTTCGCTGCACTCCTAAAGACCGTTCGTCTTCGCAAAGAGTGTAACGACGACGAGATCTCTTTTTTAATATTATTCAGTCGATATTCATGCAGTTTCTTGACTGAAGAAACTCCTCAAGGCTCTCTTTCGGAACGCGCCATCTCCCGCGCCCTTCAAGATTCGTGTTCCATGCGATGAGCTTTGCCTCCTTTATCCAGCGCCTCACCGTTATGTGGCTTACCTGAAGCATCTTGGCAACCTGATATATTGTCAGGTTTTTCGAAACAACCTTCGCCATCTGTTTCGTTATACTTTCCTCTTCCCAAACTTTACAGGACGCCGCCATTTCACCCTCCGTAACATATATAATTTGTATCTATATACACATATTGACTGTATTTTTCAACAAATATTTTCTGTTTGAACCTGACATAAATAATCTGTATAAGTTAGATATGAATATAGGCGACAAACTCAAAGAACTCCGTAAGGAACTGAAAATAAACCAGAAAGAGCTGGGCAATCTTCTTAACGTAACCCAGCAGGTAATCAGCCACTACGAATGTACCGGAAACATTGATGCTGCAAAACTTGCCGTTATAGCAAACAGATACAACATAGATATCAGATATTTTTTTAATGAACAGCCCATGTCATATTACAAAACCGCAACTCTACACGCAAACAGCGCACAGGGTCCGGACATACCCGCAGGCTGGCATGAGCTTCTGGAAGATATCTCCGATCTTGATTTCGACAAGATACGATTCATCGAAACGGTCATCCGAGCCTTGCTGAAAGAATTTTCAAGCTGACCGGTCTATTACGGGGAGGTATCGGCCCTATGACAGTCAGCGGCTGTTATCCGTTCATTCTGCGTTTTTCCAGATCGATGCACAGACCAAACCCAAGAATAGCAAGAGGCGGGTCGCCGCGAACCTCCTGCCGCGGACTTCCGGACAGAAAGCAGATCGCCGGTTCTCTTGAGACCGGATTCGGATTTTACAAAAAATTTGAATACAACCGCTCCCTTCCGGTTTTCAACATCATTAACCTAAGACAGGACTCACTTTCTAAATCTCTGCGATACCATTTCTTTTCTGCAACAGGCATCCGCCCGGCAGCAAGTCTTTCGTTATCCGATATCGTTTTCTCAATTAATGACGCAACCGATCTTGCAAAGTTGAACAGACACATACTTTACGGGCGCGGAAAGGATTTTCTCGCCTCTTTCAGCCACATAGAGACTATACGCACTTTTATGCCCTATGAGAAGATAACTCTGAGCAGCCCTTTTGAAACGGGCTTTTCAGATATGAAGGCCGACGAAAGTATCTATATCCATACCCTGCCAGGCGGAGGCAGGGACAGCCTCATAGGTTTTCTGAAAAACGAGACCTCCGCATACACGGCAAAGGTCATAGATATCGGCGGATATCAAATCATCCAGACCCGCATACCGGATATTAAGGCGAAGCTGGACACAATAGCGACCCATAGCCTTGTGCGGTCGGTTTCTCCCGCATCGTGTCTTTTGCTGAAAGAGGATTATATCAGACATGAAAATCTTCCTCTTGAGTGTGTGAAGCCCCGCGAAACAGACAGAATATATCCGCGGGCAGCGGTTGTGGATTCCGGTGTTGCACAAAACTCTTTCCTGCGTGAATGGGAACTGGACACAGTCAGTTTCTGCCATGAAGATGAAAGAGACCCCAAACACGGAACTTTTGTGACGGGCAGGCTGCTTACTGAGGGTGACAGCTTCGGAGGCATCGTCTATCTGAATGCAGAGATACTTCCGGCAGGGGGCGGGATACAGCTTTCTGATTTCAGCCAGAGGATGGAAAAACTGCTTAAAATGTACCATAGGATAGTAAAAATATACAATATTTCCCTTGGCTCCAACGAGCAGTCGGACATGGAAAGGTTTTCCGCGGCTGCTCATGTGCTTGACACTCTTCAGGAGCGTTACGACGTGCTTTTTGTCATTTCCGGCGGCAACTATGACAGGCTGCGCGATCCTTCTGGATCAGCAGCGGAAAACGACCGCATTGTATCTCCGGCAGAGAGCGTACATTCGCTTACAGTAGGCTCCATCACCCATAAAGACACCAACGTGCAGCCCCGACACTCCCCTTCGCTCTTCACACGCCGCGGTCCGTCCACAGGGGGATTTATCAAACCGGAAATATGCGCCTATGGAGGGGCACACGAAAAACGCATGGGCAGACTATATCCTGTTGGTGTGTTCTCAATAGGAACCCGCAATGAACTGGCTGAAGATTCAGGCACGTCCCACGCAGTTCCAATGGCGGCAGCGCTCGCGGCAAAAATTTTCCACAGATATTCACACGCGTTTCAGAGCCCTGATATGACAAAGGCAATAATTCTCCACTACACCCGCCTGAGGACCCGCCGTGCACCGGATCCTTACACAGGTTACGGCATAATAACGGATGACTGTGATGATTTTGAAAACATTCCCGGCAGCGCAGTCTATCTCCATGAGGGCACCGTACTCCACGGCAGTATAAGCGAGGTGGAGGGTATCCCCGTACCAAAGTCCATGTGCGGAAAAACAGCCGGAAGCATAGAAATGACGCTGGTATATAAAACACCAACAGACCTGAACTTTCCACACTACTACTGCTGCACTAACCTTGAACTGTCGCTTGGGTATTACAGAAACGGCACTTGGAAGGCACTTGTTACGTCAAAAAACCTGCTGACCCTGCCGGATGAAGCAGGAAAACGACAGCTTCCCAAGGAGGTTTTAAAGTGGAATCCTGTTAAGCTGTACGAAACAAGGCTGAAGAGCGTTTGGCTGCCCCGTCAACTGGTATTGAGAATCACTCCTTCTAAACGCGACTTTTACACCGGAAATAAGGAAACGAGATACGCAATTGTTCTATCTTTCACTCATGAAAGGGAAAATCTATTTAATGAAATGTACCTTCATTACAATGAATACGACGGACTGCTTGAGCCTGCATCAAAAATGTGGAAAACCTGTTGAAAACTTTGTCATAAAAAAACCTGATTTATCAGCACACTTTCCACATAATTCCACAAACCACTGATATTACGAACAATCACACGAACTCCCCGAATTTTAGGCATTTAGGCTGTCAAGCATTTTTTTATCAACAAATTTGTGGAATAACTGTTGAAAGATTTATATAAACCCTTTGTCAGTGGAGTTCTTACATAGAGTGACAGTTTTTTGACCATCAGATAATGCGTAAAATTTTTTTACATCACGCATTTTAAAAACAGAGGGGCGTACGCAGGCTGCGCACGCCCTAAATTATTGCTACCAGCTATTTATGGTTCTTTTCTCTTCATACGCTTTCTGGTATACCCGCATATCGTCCTGCTTAACAAAATCTTTCTCGGAATCTACGGCTTTTTTCAAAATATCTGCCGCCTTTTCAAAATCTCCTGTTTCGGCATATGCCGCAGCAAGTGTCATGGCATTGTCGGAAGTTCCGTCGGCTGAATAAAGCTCCTGCGCAAGCTCAACAGCTTTTCCGCCGTCTCTGTATATTGAAACGGGGCAGGTAGCGTATACCATGGCAAGCTCTCTCTTCGCCTCTGTGAACGAGGGTTTCAGCTCAATTGCCCTGCGGTAGTCCGCAATCGCCTGATTCGCGTCTCTGGTTTTGTAAAACAGTTTGCCACGTAGAAAATAAAGCGAAGCGTCGTCCGGAAGTGCTGAAACGGCTCTGTGTGCATACACTTTAGCCATGTTATAATCTGCGGTCTTGTAGTATATCTCCGCCATGGATTTATCAAGCTCCGCCGATATCTCTGTATGGCTGCGCGCCTTGTCGATATCTTTCAGAGCCTCTTTATATTTTCCAAGCTCAATATATGCCTTGGCGCGCTCGGAATATGCCAGATATGCCTTCTCACCGCCAAGCTGTATAACGGATGAAAAATCATAAGCCGCGTCCGGATAAAAGCCCAGCTTCATGTATGCCCGTCCCCTCTTCATGTGAACGTCCGTCGCCTCCTTATTCCTCAGAGAGCTTGTATAGTCGTTAACAGCGTTTCCGTACTCCCCATATGCGAAATAAAGGTCGCCGCGCCCTTCGTAATAAAAGTGCGAATGTACGCTCTTTCTCACTGTGGATTCATATTTTTTCACAGCCGAATCGGCGTCAGGCATATTTTTAAGCTGTGCCGCGGTATCAAGGTAAACGGCGGAATTGTCAGCCGCGCAGGCGGTGAAAATTGCCATACATATCAGCAGAAAGCCCTTTCTAAGCATCTGTGCGTCCCCTTTTGGTTTTTCTAAAGGATAGCCTCTATTCAAATATATTGAAAGAGGATTTTATACAAATTTCATTTGTCTTATTTAAACATATACAACAAACAAATCCTGTATTATTTGCCAATCCGAAAAGACAAGGAGGCGGAAATATGAAACTGGAACTTGCCAGAGCGGGGAATCACAACGGAGTGGTCATCACACCGGAGGACATTCTCAGTATGGCTGAAAACTTTACGCCGCAGGTACCTGTGACCATAGGGCACGAGTCGGACGACAGTATGCCTGCGTTCGGCTGGGTAACTTCTGTGGAGGCTTCCGCAGACGGCAGCGTGCTTCTGGGCGAGATAGAGCTTGGGGCGGAGCTGGCGGAAGCGTTTGCCGAGGGCAGATACAAAAACTGGAGCATCGGTGCGGCGCGCAAAGAGGACGACAGCCTCTATCTGCACCATGTGGCGTTTCTCGGTGCGGTGCCCCCCATGATCAAAGACCTGAAAATCATCAGTATGGGCGACAGAACGAAAATAATAACATTTTCACCCGTCAACTGCGGATTCGTACTCTCCGACAGCGAAATGAGCGAATTTTCGAGGCTGAAGACAATGAACCTCGAACAGAAACTGAACAGGCTGAAAGAGGCTGCGGCGGGCAAACTCCCCGCGTCGGCTTATCAGGCGCTCATAGGCTTTGCAGACAAGCTGGAGCGCGAAAATCCGTTAATTCAGGCATCCGACACCCTCGCCGGTATCTTCGGCACGGTAAAGAACCCCGTTGCGCAGGGCACCCACGGGCTTAAAGCCTCCGGCACGCCAGCGGCATCAATATTCTCGAAAATATAAGGAGGAAACATGGCAACAGTTAACGGAGTGGTGGGCACACAGACCATCACCGGAAAAACGGTTACGGACGGCAGGCACCCTGCCGTTATCCGCATCATGGAATTTGCGTCAGACGCAGGCACTATCAGGGCGGGCGAAATAATCGCCCTGAACGCATCAGGAATGGCTGTGAGCTTTAACCCCGCTGCATCAGACAGCACAAAAACGCCCGTGGGCGTCTGTACTGAGGACATCGACACCTCTGTAAACACAGCAGGAAGCGTGGCAGTGCACGGCACAGTAATGAAAAAAAGCCTTCTGACACAGGGAGCGGCATCATCCGCCGCACACATAACTTCCCTTGAGACAAACGCACCCGTCTGGGTTTTCTAAGGAGAGAACATGATACAGCTTGACCTCGGTAAATATTTCACAACCGATTCCATCGTCCGCTCACTAACGTCCATGCCGGAACTGAAATCCCCCGTCATGGACAACGTATACCCCGAAGCGAAGAGACGCAGCCATCCGCTGCCCACTGTCTCTGTGACAGACCTTCAGCAGCCCGTCACCAACATAGCCGTAACCCGCAGAGGCGGCGACCCCATACCCGTTTATGAGGAGAACGGCAGCATAACACATATCGAACCCCAGCCCTTCCGCCCGTCCGAAAGGCTCAACGGCGTTGACGTTAACAACCTGAAACTCCTCGACGAATCGGGCATACAGCTCCTCGTGAACAACAAGATAGACCGTCTGCGCAGGATAGTCAGAGCCTCAACCGAGGCTATGGCGGCGCAGTCGCTCAAAGGCAGCATAGCCTATCCAATGCACATGGACGGCGGGCTTGCAACATACGGCGTTGACTTCGGCACAACCCTCTCCCACACGCCTGAGGAGACGTGGAGCGAGTCGTCAATCAGCCTTGACGATATCCTCGCCGACCTCATCGGTATGGAGGCGCAGATACAGAACAACAGCCACTACGGCTCCGACATCCGCTTCTGGGCGGGTCAGGGCGCGTTCATGGCGCTTGCCAAAGTTGTTCAGGACATCGGCAACTCATCTCTCACCGCTGTTATTGATTCAAAAACCATCAACATCGCAGGTTTCCGCGTGGAGCTTATGAACAGTTCATACACTGACCTTGCCACAGGCTCGCAGGTTAAGGTTGTGGACAGCGGAAAGCTCATGGCGTTCGCTGCGGACGCTCCATTTGAAATGGTTTACAGCGTAATCGACGATCTGGACAGCAACCTCACGGCTATGCCCTTTTTCGTTAAACAGGTGCGCGATGCGCGTTCATCCAGCATAGAGATAATCGCGGAGAGCAAACCCCTCCCCGTGCCTTTCACAAAAGGTATCTGCTGGGCGACTGTGCTTTAACAGACTTTCGGGCGGGGGAGCACCTCCGCCCTGCCTTCAGATAAAGGAGCAACGTATGGAACTCATTGAAATTGAAGATATTCAGGAACTCATGCGGGAAGAGGAGTACCTCGCCATATGTCAGGGGGATGACTCTGTTGCGCAGGAAGCGCTGGAGAACGCCCGCATATACGTTCAGGCGGTGGCGGACAGCTACGGGCTGGACTATGACGAATCGGATGCCGTTCTGCGCCTCGCTGTTAAAAAACGCACTCTGGCGGAGCTTTACATATATGCGGCTGAATGGACAACGGCTGAACAGTATAAAACTGAGACCTCACAGCTTCTGGCTCCGCTGGCTCCCGTCTCGTCAGCATCCGGCGAACTGCCCAAAAAAGCCGCCGGATACACCGAAAGCGGACGTACAGACTGGCAGGGATACAGATGAGGACGGCTGAACAGCTCACACTCGACACAGTGCTGGCGCTTGAGAACTGCGGAGTCTTTACCCGTGTTCTGCTGAAAGACGGCAGCACGGAGGTTATGACCGGAAAAGAACCGCTGGCGGCTGTCGCCTACGCCGGATTTGAAACGGCGGACGACAACGGGGTCAGGGTGACACAGCACAATATCAGGGTCTACGTCCGCCTTCTGTCGGTTGGCAAAGCGGATATGACCCCGTTTCACACTGCGGTCAGCGCTCTTAACGCAACAATGCCACACAGCCTTTCAAGCGGTATACAGACCACTGACACACGCACAATGACCTTTGTCATCGAGTGCGGATACAGGTGCTGAAAATGATAACAATCGCAGGAATAACACTGCCCCAAACGGCGGTATGGACCAACGAAACTGAATACGGACTGCCTGAAACCACTGCCGAGACAGACCTTTCAGGCACAGAGATAATATACGCGGGCAAACCGGCCGGAACCATAGAAATTTACATCCCCGCTACCGAAAGCGGCATGAAGCGGGAGGACGTGCTGCTGCTCTGCCGCGCGGCTGCTGCTGCGGCACCCGTTCATGCGGACATAAACGGAAAACAGCTCTCCGTCATTTTCATACATGACAGCAGCGCAATACAGCTTAAACCGCTGAATGCCAAACAAATTCAGGCGGACACGGACGTATACAGCGGCACAATACGACTTTTGGAGGTTTAAGATGAACCAGAGCGACATCAGCATCATAAGAAGCGTAAGCATCACCGACACTGAACAGAACGGAGGCAGACCCGATTTTGCATCGACGGTGGTTTCCGGCGTGAAATTCAATCTTTTCCCCCGCGTCACCTCCGCCGAACGTGAAACCGGAATCACCCGATACCGCAAGGCGTTCATCGCCAACTCAAACGTGAACGGCGAAACGGCTTATTCGGCGTGTGTCTGCATCGGCACCCCCGGAAACGGTCAGGACAGATTCTACATCGCCCCCGCCGAAATCGACGACACACAGGCGCATCTGCCCTCTGAATGGACTGGATGCGGAAAGCTCACCCAGAGCGCAACGGCGGGGGATTCATCAATCAATCTGCTGTTCAAATCATCCGACTATTCAATTCCGCAGGGCGCTCTGCTGCTCATACAGGACGATGAGAAATCGTGTAACATCCGCGTGGCATCCGTTTCAAAGAACGTAAACACGGCGGCTGTCACCCTTGAAGGGCAGCTCCCCTATTCCTTTGAAACGGATGAAACCTACTGCGGAGTGATGCTTGAGCTCGGCGACCTTAAGCCTGTGCTGGAAAGTTCATCGCTGAACAGTCTCACAGGGGTGTTCGACCACAGTCTCGTGGTGCTTTCAAACGGCGGCACGGAATACGACACGTTTTCGCTGACCTTCACATCCGCTCTCTCCTTTTCATCTGCGGGACTCTATGCCGGTGCGCTCCCTTCGGGACAGACCACCGCACAGTACGCACCCGTGAACCCCAAAACCGGAAGACCCTATTTCACCATTCCGGCGGAAGCATGGTCGGGAACTTTTGAGGCGGGCAACAGCCTGACTCTGGTCACGCTTCCTTCGGCAAAGGGGTTCTGGCTGAAAGAGGTTGTACCCGCAGGATGCCCCCATGAACCAGACAACAGAATAACTCTCGACTGGCAGATAGACTGATGAACAGATTCGCCAACTTCGCACGCTCCCGTCTTGCCGCATATCTCCCCGCAGACGGCAACGAGCTCACTGTTGAGGACACATCCGTATTCCCGGAAGGCAGTTTCACCGCGGTAATATGGGGAAAAGGATTCGCCTCCCCAGCGGACGATGCAAACCGCGAAATTGTGCTGGCAACCAGAACGGAAGAGACCATAACCGCTGAACGGGGAAGGGAGAGCACCGCGGCAAAGGACTGGAACACCGGAAGCCTCATCGCCAACGTCGTTACGGCGGAACTTCTGAACAGCGTATCCGCTTCCGTCTCCCCGCTGAGGGTCATAGCAAATGACGGCAGCAGCATAGACCCCTCAGATACTGTGGTGGCGTTCTCTTTCGGGGAACAGACCTCCCCTATGGTCTGTACACTTCCGGAGGCTGCACTTTTCCGCGGAAACATGCTGACGCTCATCAACTGCGGAAGCACCTTCATGCAGTATGTGATTCTGAACGCTGCGGAAAACGATGTCATAGGAATAAACGGAGCGGTGAGCATAACCCTCGGAAGCTCGTGCACGATACGCCTCACTGTGGCAGACGCCATATGGCGAGTCATCGGTACCGGACTGTTCTCTCCGCACTCAACACAGACGGTATTCTCCAGCGGTCCGCTCAACTCGCTGGGCACAATCGCATACGCCGACGCGTCCATGTATCCTCTCTATCTTTACATTCAGGAAAATCCCGCCATGGCTGGCGTTCCGTCCATACTGATGAAAGCGGACGACACGGATAACAGGGTATCGATCTACAGCCAAACGGGAGACCAGTTTGCGGAACTGAAAAACTTCGGCGACGCGGTATGGTTCATGCAGACCGGATCCGGCGGCATTGTAAAGCTCTCCACAGGCGGCAGCTCTTCCAGCGGGGGATATGTAAAGATATCAGGCTATTACAGTTTTGAAAACGGTATCTCAAGCATACTCGCCGACACCGCCTACGGGTATGCATACATAGACCTCGGTTCGCCTGCGGATCATCAGGGTCAGTCTGTAACGGTTATCCGCACCGACGCAACTATAGATCCGGTACAGATAAGTAAGGACGAGGTGTCTGACTATCTACTGAGCAGCGAAGGAGAATCGGCAACCTTCATATGCAGCGGTACGGCATGGTACAGGACGGCATAGCATGGACGTTTGCGCCGGAGAATACACAGCGGCGGGCTTTGCGCCTGCAAACGCGGAATGCGGCGTTTCGGTGCTCGCCGCGCCCTTCACCATAGCAGGAGGAACATCTTTTATGACAACAGGTATATCCGACGGTTCCGCCGTCATATCGGCATCACTCGGCATTTCGGAATCGGTTGTCCTCATTACATCCATGCCGCCCGCATCCGCCGGACAGTGGGAAATATCGCTGAGCCTGTCCGCAATGGACGGTTCGTTCACAGCCATTGAAACGGTCAACTGCCTTGCAGCCGAAGGACGTTTCACTCTTCCTGTTCAATCCGGTCAGAATCTAAGCGGCGTGTGCACAATAAGGAACACCCTTGGCGACTCCGGTTACTCCGGCGAGGCTGAGATATACGCACCTCTGCTTCTGACAGGCTTTACAGGTAGTCTGGCGCTTTCAACCCCTTCCCTCACAGGACTGGTTTCAGCCGACACTGTTCAGCTTTTCACAGACGGCATAGACTGCACTGAATATCTGTCAGAGATGAATATCTCCCTATTTGGCATCCCTGAGGCGACTGTCTCTCTGTCTGTGCTGATAAAGAGCGCAAAAACCTTTTCCTCAGTTATCAACGGAGTAACCTACCAGTTTGATGTTACATCTGTTTCCGCATCCGACGGAAAAACTGTTCTTGGCGGCACTATGCCGGAACCGGAGGGTTCGTTCAGCGCGGATGTCATATGTCGAGCTTCTGAGGCAGCGGCGGAACTTTCCGGAAAGATAATCTGGGCAGCGCGGGATTTTGTCGCCTCCGTAAAGGGCACTTTCACCCATATGTCGCTGGCGCAGTATCTGGCAGACAGCGCCGGACTTTCCGTGCGGCTCCTGCCCGACGGTTATATAGTCGTTTCCGGCAGCGGAACCGATGTCAGCCTCGCTCCTTCAGGGGTATTCTCACGCACATTCGACAGAAATGAACAGAAATATAGTGTGATAACAGTGAATTACGGCTCATACGAATCAAATTACGTCCATATTTCCGCGCCTTCGCAGGCGGAAACAGGAGAGGCGGCACAGATAAGGCTTTATCACACCGGAAACGCCATTCTGACAAGTGATTCAGAGTATCTTACCCTGCTTGTGCGCAATGTGACAGAGACTGTGACGGAGGATATTCTTTTTAAAAACGGCAAGGGTGCTCTTTCAGTTCCGGCAAAGACCATACTTACGCCTGAAGTGACTGCCGACGGTAAAAATGCAGTCTGCGGAAATCTTAACGGCTTTAAAGCTGTTTCCTATACAGCGGTTTACGACCTTTACAGCATTACGGAAGCCGCTGACACAAAAAGATATATCACAGCCTCAGCCGGCAGTGCCGTTGTTCTTCTCTTCTCTGAAGGGAGCCAGAGCCTCACTTTCAGCGCACCCGCTCTATGTGACAGGGTTTCGGCACTCAGACTTGCGCACAGTCTGGCGGACACCACAGACAGAATAGCACTTGAAACGACGCACATGGATGGACTTTGCACTCCGGCAGGACTGTTGTTTAAAAGCAGATTCGGTTCCGGAAGGCTTGTCTCTGCCGTCATAAAGGCTTCAGGCAGCCCGCTCGCAGTAAAAAATATAATCGAGGTACAGCCATGACAGATACAACCATAAGTTTCGTGACCTCATCCAAAGGCTCGAAAATACTGATAAGTCCCGACACGGACAGAAACACCGACGAATACGGCAAAACCAAGTCAACCTTCGCATACGGCGAAACGGCGTATTTCCGCGTATATGCCGAACATCCTGACAGGACGGCTGTGTTCGCATCCGATGGTATTCTCACCTCCATGGGCATTTTTACGGAGGAAATTACGGATGAAACCGCAGTATTTCTTGAAAGTGCCGCTGCTGACACGGACAAACCCGTGGCGACGGTCAGCGGCTTTGAATGGCTCGGCAACTCACTCGGCGAAATCACCAGAAAAAGTACCTATTCCGTTCAGTGCGCGGCTGAACCGAAACCGTCGCAGGGACAATTCGGCACGGCGCTTATCAGCTATCGCACCTCATACGCCCTTTTCGGCATCACCCTTCCGCTTCGCAACAGGGAAAGCTATCCGGTGCTGGTGTATGCGGAGGCGATCAATGGCTGATGCTGATTTCACATTCAAAAAGACTTCGGACACGGACATCTTTCGCTTTATCCTCGAACCGGAGGAGAACAACGGCACCACAGTTTTTGCATCTGGCGGAACTGCACGGCTTAAACTCTTTCCAGGCGGGATGAATCCATCACTTTCGGTCACATGCGGCAGTGCCTCATTTTACGGGACGGCATACAGACAGACCGTTACCGAGTTTGTCGTGTTCAAGGACAGCAGAAAGGCTTCCGCGTCTTTCCCCGTGGAAAAGATCCTGTCCGCAGTATGGCAGGGGAGGCAGGCAGGAAGTCCGGTATTCTCCGAAAGCTCGGTGATACTGAAAGAAAATACTACAGCGGTTCTGCGTATCGAATACGAAACCGTGTACGACCTTGTGGATGTAACCTGTCCCGATCCGGTCTTCTGTCTCATTTCCGCGGAAAAGGACGGGCGCGGCGGTATATTTGCACTGGATTTCACCGACGACCTCGCAGGAACCTACAACCGGACAGTCATACTCACCGTGCGGGACGCCTGCACAAAAAAGAAGCTGGAAGATGCACACGTCTATCTGAACGGAAAATACGCAGGCAAAAGCGACAGTGAGGGCAGAGTTCGCCTTGGCAGCATGAAGAGCGGCACATACAGCCTCCTTGTGGAGAAAGACGGATATAAACGGACGGATGCGGACAACATCTGCAACGACATTTTCACGGTGTCCTGATGGCACGCTACGTTACGGAAGAATACTCATCAGTCGGAGTATGGCTCTGCCCCGCAGAATACAATCCATCGGGCATGTGCTACCCCGACAGGTGCGTTTCGACATACATATCAACCAATGTTGTTAACGATACTCCTCCTGTTTCGGACTGGCTCTCCATAGGTTTTGAAACCCTCTCCATCAACGCGTATCTGGTCGAGGAGGACGGCGGCGAATACGTCGTAAACCTGTTTCTGCTGCCGACCGGCAAAACGGAGAAGGAGTTCACCCCGCCCTGCGCAGACTACACGGATGCGGATGTCGATTCGCCGTGGGAAAGAAGCGGTAACAGCATCACCGCATATCTGCCGGAGATAAATACATGCGGGGTAACGGCGCTTGTCTCCTATTACAGCGCGGCGGGCATGGGCACGTCCACCGTAAACCCAACAGGCGGGATAACCTCCGCCTTTCCCGAATACACCCACAACAGGGACGGGAATATTCCGCTGTCAACAACACTCACCGGAACACTCCTTATACCCGGTCGCACCGTATCCGTGTTTTTCAGGATGTACGACCTGCCGGAGGAATACTATCTGGGTTCATGCGCCTTTCAGACGGATATCTTCACCGGAGCGCTCCTTCTGGGCTGCGGGATAACGGTTAGAAAAAAGGTATACCGCGATAAAAACGATCCGGACAAAGGCTACTCATACGAGTATGTCCCCATAAAAGGCGGCATAGGCAGCAGCCTGAAGGAAGAATGGCTGTTCGACAGAAACCTGCGCTGGTGCGTTGAATATTACGGAAAACGATACTGGCTTAAATCTGTTTATCCCTGCAGAACGGCCGTCGGGAGTTTCGTTGCAGTGGCAAAGAGCTTTTCACTTCCGAGAGTGCCGGACGCTGACATCTCAAATCTGAACACCAAAAGAACACTTTCCGAATCGGGAGACTTCATTGTGCCCGAAATCTTCTACGGCGGCTGAATATGAACGCAATATACTCACAGAACGCACTCGATCCCACATGGAAAATTTCATACGCAGAAGGACGCGTGGTCAAAGCCGACCACACCGCGGACAGAATCACTGTGTCCGTTAACGGAGAAACCCTTTCCGACCTGCCTATAGTCTACGAATCGGCAGACGGCAGACCGTCATCATATGCGTTTTCGAACAACGATTCCGTTGTCGTCAGACTATATGAAGGCGTGCCTTCGCACATCATAGGTTTCAAAGAAGGACTATGGCCCTTTGTTCCAATGCCTGCGGATACCTATGAAACCGCCACAGGAATGATGTCCTCAGGGCTCTTCACACAGACGGGATACATCCGCTCCGAAAAGACATTATTCAAAGAAATATACCGTCTCATGCCGCGCAACTCATGCGACATAACACAAACCAACTATATCGACCAGCCTGTGCCCGCAGACATGACCGGACAGCTTTACGCCGTTCAGCAGCACAGAACAACAAACGTCTATTCGCGCCTAACCCGCATGTACTACGGCGATGAGCTGATTTATGAAACATATAACGAAGAGACGTTTTCAGGCGTCTTCAACGGTACCCGCTCAAACATCATCGGCGCATACAAGGATCCAGTGAGCGAAGAGGCGTTCGTCATTTACCAGATAAACACCTTCACAGACTGGCTGCCGAGAACTTCCGGCAGGGTGGATTTCGATTTTTACGTCTATTCGTCTCTGGGAGTGCATCAGAAGCTGGCGAGCGCCTACAGTACGATAACAGGCGCATCGTCCCCCGTATACGGAGAATGTTTCAACTATTACGCAAACGGCTTCTACTCTGAAGATGAAACAGATACCAGCATATTCATCTGCGGATTTTATATCTGCTCCGTAGCACCTTTCACCGCTTCCAACAACACCAATGTAGTTGCACCCTCATCAACCCTGCAATACGTCCGGTTCATCCATTCGTGGTCGCCGGAAGGTTATGACACGGCTCTCACCGTTATTCCATGCGCAGAGGACGGTACAATCGAACTTTCCGGAGGCGAATACGCCGAACCGGATCTGAACCTTTACTTCAAAAAAAGATAAAACAAGGAGGAAACATGAGCTATAAAAGTGTTAAAGAGATTCTGAACGACGTTTTCGACAGTTCGGATTCCGTTCTCAAAGGGATTTACAAGACAGAGGGCGAAATTCTGAACATAGTAACCGACGAAACGGGCGACCCCGCGCTGAAAGTGCGCATACAGGGGCTTTCCGATGGATTCTACACCAAAACCCAGACGGATGCGCTGCTTTCGGCAAAGCTGGCAAAAACTGCAATATCACAGGCTGTCGGCAATATAACAGCACCGCTGACTCACCTTCCGCTGAAAAAGAACCTGCTGACCACACAGGGACAGAGCATCTGCACTTTCACACGGGCATCCACAGCGACCTATACCGACAGGTACGGCGTGCTTAGAGCCTCTGCAAACGACACCCCGCGCTTCACAGCCGACGGAATCCTGCTTGAAGGCGCATCAACTAACCTGCTCATATATTCGGAGCAGTTCGATAATGCTGCATGGACGAAAACACGATCATCCGTATCGGCAAATATAACTGCTGTAACTGACCCTTACGGAACTAATCTCGCTGATAAACTGATTGAAGATACGAGTTCAAATTCACATAGAATCGGACAAGTAGCATCATTAGTAGCCGGCACAACTTATACTTTTTCTATCTTCGCAAAACCAGCAGAGCGAAGCCAGGTACGCCTGTTTGCAGATGCATTAGCAATAGGTGCCAGATTTGATGTATTAGCAGGTACAGTTTTATCTGCTGATTCAGGTATCAGTGCAAAGATAAAACCTTATGCAAACGGCTGGTTTCGGTGTTCAATAACTTATACTCCCAGCGTATCCGGAGCGGTATCTCATGACATGTATTCGATGGTGAGCGGCTCAATAGTTTACACCGGAGACGGCACATCCGGTCTGTACATTTTCGGTGCGCAGCTTGAAGCCATGCCCTTCGCAACAAGCTATATCCCGACAACTGCCACTGCTGCAACGAGAGCTTACAATAATTTTTCGCTTCCTCAGGCGGAAAACACACCATTGTATACCGGAGATTTCAGCATCTTTGCAGACGTCACCCCATCCGGTGTATTGTCAACCCAGTATCTCATCGGAGATGCGAATCTGGCATCAGGGATAAAATTCTATATCGATGAAACAGGAGACATTAAATTCTTCCTGAACGGGATCACCATAGGTGCTTCAACAACGGTCAGCGTTTCCGATACCTACAGGGTATGTATAATAAAGCAAGGCATGTCTATCCAGATTTATCTTAACGGTGAACTCCGAAATTCCAACAATCTTCCGGCCGTTCCCGCAAATCAGACAAATCTTTATATCGGCTCAAGAAACGGCACCAGCGGTCATTATTTCGGACAGATAAACAATCTGCGCATCTACGACCGCGCACTGACAGCAGAGGAGGTATATGCGGCATGACGGACATCATTATTATATATCAGAC
The DNA here is from genome assembly GCF_029267515.1 of Seleniivibrio woodruffii. Lineage (GTDB taxonomy): Bacteria > Chrysiogenota > Deferribacteres > Deferribacterales > Geovibrionaceae > Seleniivibrio > Seleniivibrio woodruffii_A. The sequence goes on along the minus strand of NZ_JAJUIS010000007.1, from coordinate 144,473 downwards.
AGACAAACAGATTGAGGGATTGACAGTGACACCGCCGCAGACAGACGGCACGGACAAAATGTGTCTCTGCCGCTGCGAAGAGCTTCCCGAAAGCGTTACGGTACTCGGAACTTATGAAGATATCTTTGCAGACGAAGCCAAAAAAGCGGTATACGACCGCATCTATAAGCCGACTCATACATATACGGATGAGAACGGCGAAACAGTCACCTCCGCCAGACCTGAGAAATTCGGGGTGTTCATATGACAATGGATATATCCGATATAATACAGAATCTCGGAGGACTCTCCGCCATGGTGCTTCTGCCGATATGGCGCACAATTGGAGAGCTGAGAAGAGGACAGGAACGCACAAATGTCATCCTTGCGCGTGACTATGTTGCGAAGAACGAATGCAAGCACCGCCACGAGCTTATCCATGCCGACATTACGCGTGTGCACGACAGAATGGATGAAATAATCTAACTCCCGTATCTGTCCATTAGTATACTGAAACGGCAGCCTTTGTCTGTGTTCTCAACGGCGAGGCTGCCCTTCATGTTTGATTCTATGATAGCCTTCGACATATAAAGACCTATGCCTGTTCCGCCTGTGCTGCCCTTTGTGGTGAAATAGGGGTCGAAAATCCTGTCCAGAATATCCGCAGGGATACCGCCGCCAGTATCTTCAACGTCCAGTTTTATCTTGCCGTCGAACCGTTTGATATTTATAAGAATTGCCCGCTCTTTCCTGTCTGTTAAAGCGTCTTTGGAGTTTGATATCAGGTTAAGAAGCACCTGTTTAAACTCATTGGGATACCCTCTGACCTTCATATCGTGGTCGGCGCAATATGTGAGTTTGTCCGAATCCGTTATGGACTGCCCTGTATTTTCACATTCGCAGGCAACCGTGCAGGCTATGCTGTTGTTGATAAGCTGCGCCCGCACTATGGAGAGCACCTGCTCCACAGAGTGTTTGACGTCGAACACCTCTTTTGTCTTAGACGGTTTGAAGAAATCGCGGAAATCGTCCACGGTCTTTGACATATAATCTATCTGCTGCATTGAGCTTTCAACAACGTCGCGGACATAATCTTCCGTAAGCTCCCCGAACTCCCTTGCGTCCTGAATATCCTGAACCAGAAGTCCCAGCGTGTTTAGCGGCTGCCGCCACTGGTGGGCAATGCTGCCTATCATCTCGCCGATTTCCGCAAGGCGCATCTTCTCCATGAGAAGTTCCTCGTGTCTGCGGCGTTTGGTTATCTCCTGCTCGACTATATTTTTCAGGTTGTTGTTGATATCTTCAAGCTCCCGCTGGTATTTAAGTCTCTGGGAAACGTCCTCGACAATGATGAACATATATACAGTACCGTCTATCTCCACGGGAGTGATGAGAAGTTCCACATCCCGAACCGCACCCCCAGCCGTATACTGACGCACAGGTATCTTAGCGCCCCGCCTGTTTTCAAGTATGCTGCCCACAAGGGTCAGACAGTCGCCGTGGCTGGTGTGCACTGTGAGGTCGCACATCTTTTTCAGTTTAAGCTGCTCTATGGGACAGCCGTAATAGTCCGCCGCAGATCTGTTGGCATCGACAACCGCCATTGTCTCCGGGTCAAAAACAAGCATCACCGCTGTGTTGTCCGCGAAGAAGCTGCGGAACTTAGCCTCGTTCTTTTTCAGACTGCTCTGAAGCTGAACCTTATCCGTTATGTCGATGACACTGATTATCTCCGCAGTCTTTCCTGCGATCTTCATTGTGTCGGAAATTACATGAACGTTTATTCTGCGCCCTTTCGGTGAGTAATATGAAATTATGTAGTCGTCGCCGGAATCGTATACTCTGTCGCCGAGATAATAGGAGATGCCGTTTTTAAGCACTTCGTCTCTGCTCACACCAAGTATGTGCAAAAGTCCGCTGTTTGCAAACCTGAAGCCCTCATAATCGATATACAGCCCCACCATGCCGCTTGATTCCAGAGCGGTTATCATTGCCTCAAGCTCGTTTTTGAAAGCCTCCATCTGCCTTTTAACGGAGATGTCGCGGAACCTCCAAAGGTGTCCTTTCGGTTTGCCGTCAATATATAAAGGGATGTGTATGCGGGCAAAGGTGCGCCCGTCCTTGGTGGTGAACTCATCGGAATAGGTTCTTGTCTGGCGTTCTTTCAATATATAATCGGTCTTTTCGCGGTACATCCCCGAAAGATCCATATGCTCAAGTATCCTGTGATAAAATGCTGCACTGTCAGCATTTGCGTCCGGTTCGTTGAAATATGGGGAAATCATTTTCAGAAAGCTGTTGTTGAGATGCACAAGACTGCCGGATTCGCCTTCAACCATCACACCGGATTCCATCGCCTCGACAACGTCAGTGAGCCTTTTGTTCTTTTCAATGACCTTACGCAGGTTTTCATCGGTTATTTTGGATTCGTCGATAGCGGCGGTTTCAAGCATTATCTTGCGATTAACCAGAGCGGTTGCGTCAGAAAATGACCAGACGGTATTTTCGCCGTCTTTCGAAACGGAAGCAAGATAACACTTTATCTCACCCCTGTCGGCACAGAAAAATAACGATCTTGTATCGCCTTCGCGTCCGAGACCATTAAAGTTACCAGCGGCATAAAGCCTTTTAAACTCTTTGTTGGAATATGCTATTTCCGAATCGGCACCGATTACGGCGATAGGATGTGCCAACAAATCGAACAGTTTGAAATCCGAGCTCAATTCAACCCTCAAATAATATCAATATACGACTATACCACTTTGAAAAGATTTTTGCTGAAAAATTAACCACTGATGCATCTTTTTTAAACACCGCTTTGGGTATTTTTCACAATATATTCCTTTTATCACTCTATTCAATGAAAATGTGCATTTCACAAAACTGGCACGTCTTTTGATAAAACAGAAGTAAATGCTTTTCTAACGGAGGAAAACATGAAATTAATCAAAGCCATAGTCAAGCCCCATATGCTTGACAACGTGAAAGAAGCTCTCAACGGTCTTGGCATCAGCGGCATGACGACGTATGAGGTCAAAGGTTTCGGCCGCCAGAAAGGGCACCATGAACTTTACAGGGGCGCTGAATATCAGATCGACTTCGTTCCGAAAGTTATGCTTGAAACCGTCGTTCCGGACGAAATAGTTGCTCAGGCTGTGGGCGTTATCTCTGAAGCGGCTAAAACAGGCAAAATTGGCGATGGTAAGATTTTTGTTCTTGATATCATCGAGGCTGTAAGAATTCGTACCGGCGAAACCGGCAACGATTCCATCTAAGTGATTCAGAGAGGAATAAAATGCGTAAACTTCTTTTAACTTTAACAACATTTGCTTTCGCCTTTGCGGCATACGCCGACGAGGCACCCACAATTGACACAGGCGACACAGCGTGGCTCCTGGTATCTTCCGCTTTCGTACTCCTTATGCTTCCCGGTCTTGCGCTTTTCTACGGCGGTATGGTAAGAGCCAAAAACGTTCTTTCCACCTTCCTTTACAGCTTTACAGCACTTACTGTTGTGGGCGTTGTGTGGGCGGTTATCGGTTTCACACTGGCATTCGGCGAAACTAATTCCCCCTTTGTCGGCAGTATGCAGTATTTCATGCTGGGCGGCGATTTTATGACAGCCATTTCCGGCACTATCCCGCTTTCAGTATTCGCAATGTTTCAGGGCATGTTCGCAATCATCACGGTAGCGCTCATTTCCGGTGCCATTGTTGAAAGGATGAAATTTTCAGCATGGATAATCTTCATGGTTCTCTGGGTGATAATAGTTTACTCCCCTGTTGCACACTGGGTTTGGGCGAGCTCCGGCTGGCTGTTTAAAATGGGCGCGCTCGACTTTGCCGGCGGTACTGTTGTACACTTCTCTTCCGGTTGCGCCGCTCTTGCGCTTGCAATAGTTCTCGGCAACAGAAAAGATTTTCAGAAAGCACCCATTCTTCCCCACAACGTAACACAGACACTTGTAGGTGCAGGTCTCCTGTGGTTCGGCTGGTTCGGATTTAACGCGGGTTCGGCTCTCGGTGCAAACGCACTCGCAGGTGTTGCATTTGCCAACACGATGATAGCAGCGGCAGCAGCCGGCGTAAGCTGGATGCTTATCGAATGGATGCACGGAAAACCCAGTGCACTGGGCGTTGCGTCCGGTATAGTTGCAGGTCTGGTTGCGATCACACCGGCAGCGGGTTTCCTTGCTCCCTGGGGCGCACTTGTTCTTGGTCTTCTCGTTGGTGTGGTTTGCTGTTATGCAATAAAAATCAAGTTCAAAGTCAACATTGACGAATCTCTGGACGTTTTCGGCATCCACGGTGTCGGCGGTTTCCTCGGCGCTGTTATGACAGGTGTTCTCGCTGTTGAGGGCAAAGGTCTTATCAGCGGAAACTCTGCACAGGTAGGTATTCAGACAATCGGAGTTCTTTCCGCAGGTCTGTATTCATTCGTTGTGACACTGGTGATAGCTTTCATCCTTAAAGCAACCATCGGCATAAGAGTTTCTGCCGAGCAGGAAGCTGAAGGTACCGACATCAACCAACACGGCGAAAAAGCGTACAACTAAAATAAGCCCGTATCATATATTGAAGGCAGCTCTTATGGGCTGCCTTTTTTTTGTTAAAGAACGAGGCTGACAAGCCTCCGGCTCGCAGAAACGGGATTGGCGTAAAAGCGGGCTGAGAGCATACATATAAGCATGTGATGCAGATTTTATAAGGATAGTGAAGAAATGCGATGGTTATGATAACCGCCGCAAAAAAAAAGCCCTGCGTGAACAAGCAGGGCTTTCTTACTTTAATACTTTACAGCGTGCCAGTGTATCTTATACACCCGGCTGTCCGAGGGCAACTCCGAACCTTTCTGGTGAACAACAGGTTCACCTGCGCCCACTTCCGGTGCGAAGAGCACTTTGTCTGCGGAAACGAATGCCCGCATATATTTCAGTGACGAACCGTCGAAATAGAGAACCGGTTCACGGTCTCCGAGCTCGCCCAGACTGAGTTTTTCAACGTACAGAATATCTGATTCGTTGACCTTCGGAGCGAATCTTCCGTCATTGACAGCGACCCACACCGCACCTTTTTCCTTCTCACATCTGCCGTCCTCGACGTCGTTCAGGTTAAATCTGATTACGGGCGCCTCAGGTTCATACAGAACGGATTCTGCTTCTGCGGCGGAGGATGCTCCGAAATCCATCGAATATCCCTCTTCTTCCCCGATCAGATCCGAAACTTTGCAAGTCAGACAGCCTGCAAGATTTTCGATTAAATCCCTTTCAAACTCGCCATACCCAAGTTCCAGTCTTGAAATGAACTGGACATCAAGTTTCGCAACAACAGCCAGATCGCTTTTGGAAAAACCTCTCTTTTCCCTCATTTTTTTAATGTTTTCCCCGATCTCTTTTGTGTTTTTGATATTATCGCCATAGGCGAAGTAATCGAGTTTCACTTCCAGAAATCTGGCTACTCTGGAAAGTGTTTCAAGATCGGGTTCTCTGCTGCCGCTCAGGTAGTTTGATAGCCTGGAAGGAGAAAGCCCGACAGCACGGCAAACGTCTATCTGCTTAATTCCCTTCCTTTTGATTAGTTTACGAATCTTATCTCCCAACATGAGTGAATCATACCTCATTAATTATAACCAGTAAATCAACTAATTGCACACATGCCTGAAATATACACGCATGGTATAATCATATATGCAAAAATGTCGGATCTGGTCAGAATTTTTAAATTAATCAGAAACCAACCTTGCGGAATGCTCCGAAATAATTATAAAGCCAATGTTTCTAAACATAATAATATCCGTTATACTGAAAGTGACAATAGTTTTTTTGTATAGACATATTTCGGGATGTAATCTACATATTTTTTTCATATTTTATACGATAATTTTATGTGAAGACTTTTTCCCTTTTTGGTGATATGTAAGCAGATGCTTGAGCGCATAAGACACAAAATAAAGAAGATTCTGCTGCTTGATTATTCCCCCCGAAGGATTGCAATGTCCTGCGCCATTGGCGTAATCATCGGTTTTTCGCCTTATGTCGGGTTTCACACCGGGCTTGCCATGGGGGCTTCGTTTCTCTTCGGACTTCCGCTTTATCCTCTTATCGTCGGAGCATACATAACCAACCCCTTCACTCTCGTTCCTGTGTATACCCTCTGCTATAAGTTCGGCGTATTTGTTACCGGAAAAAAAGCATCCACAATGCCGGATTTCAGCAATTTTGAATATACGGCGATGATGCACACCGCAAAAACCTTTTTTATCCCTTTTTTTGTGGGAACACATCTGCTGGGGTTGATTCTTGCAGTAATAACGTATATTCTATCCTATTATTTAGTGAAAAAATATAAAGGCAGAGTCTGATAATGGCTGAAATCATCGCGGTTGCCAGCGGGAAAGGCGGCGTTGGCAAAAGTTTTTTCTCATCAAATCTTGCAATGTCACTTAAAACTGCGGGCAACGAAACCCTTCTGGTTGACGCTGACCTCGGCGGTGCAAACCTGCACGATTTTGTCGGACTGAAAGTTCCGGGAAAAGGGCTTTACGAATTTCTGAAAGAGAAGATTGACATTAACTCAGTGATCGCAAAAACACCGGCAGGCGTGGACTTTGTCGGCGGCTCAAGCGACGTTCTGGGCATGGCGCATATAACGAACTTTGAAAAACTCAAAGTGTTGAACAGACTCAAAAAACTGGACTATAAATACATAATTCTCGACCTCGGCGCAGGAACAAGTTTTAATATGATAGACTTTTTCAACTTCGCCGACAAAAAGATAATGATAATGAACTCGGAGCCGACTAGCCTTGAAAACTCGTACGGTTTTCTCAAGGTTGCCCTTTACAGAAAGATAGAACTTCACCTGCGCAAGGACACAAAGTTCAGCGAGATATGCAATAAACTACGCAGCAAGAGCATGAACTACCCGAATATCGACTCCATTACGAAGGCGCTTATTCAGGTGGACAGCACCGGAACTGGAGAAATCCGGAAAATTGTCGATGATTATAAAATAGGCACGGTGCTTAATCTCGTCCGTACGAGAAAAGAATTGAATGTTTTTTACGGTTTCGAGTCCGTAACGAAAAAATACCTCGGTATTAATATTGAAAAATTAGGTTTTATGCCCTATGATATTAGCGTCAGCGAAAGTATCAAACTTATGCGGCCTTATTATATAAACAACATGCGCAGTGATGTGGCAAAATGTATTGACGATATCAGAAGCCACATCATAACAAAACTTTAGGGAGATTTATATGAGCAATCTTCAGCCTGTCAGAGACCTTGAATACGGGGATGTCAATCACTCTGATGACCTTGAGGTCATTCAGCTTGTAGGTCTTAAACTTGGGGATGAAGAATATGCCATAGACGTCCTTAAAATTCAGGAAATAATCCGCACTGTGGAAATAACCTCAGTTCCCAGAACCGACGCATTCGTTCTCGGTGTCATGAACCTGCGCGGTAAAGTTATCCCGGTTATAGACCTGCGCGTGCGCTTCTCTCTGGACAAAATGGATTTTGATAAGGAAACACGCATCATCGTCGTTAAATTCGAGACTGAAAACATCGGTTTCGTCGTTGACGAAGTCACGGAAGTCATCCGCATAAACAAAAAAATGGTTGAACCCACCCCTCCTCTCGTCGGTTCAGTGGGTCAGGAATATATCCTCGGCATATGCAAATATGCAGACCGCCTCATCATCCTTCTGGATATCGACAGCGTGATTGCAGACGGCAAACCGCTTGTTGACAGCAACCTTAAAAAATCGCTCCTCGCACAGCCCGGACAGACTGCGTTGCCCTCTCAGGAAGAGAATTTCAGCAAAATAGCCGAAGCTGTGGAAAAAGAGTTTGAAGCAAAAGACGAACCTTCAGCTCAGGCTGCAATAGAGACGGGTTCTCAGTCTGCACCCTCGGACGAAAGCGCATCCATAGACGATCTAATCGCATTGGAACTTGCAAAACGCGAAGCAGAAACAGACGAGCTTAACTCCAAGAAAAAAGAGGACTCTGAAGGAAAAAAAAAGCCTGAAATAGATCAGGAGTCAATGGACGACATCCTGAACGACGCACTTCACCAGTCAGAAAACTCCATGCAGTCAACAACAGGTCATGTTGAGCAGGACGAGCTTGATTTCCTTATTCAGCAGGAACTTGCAAAACGCGAGGCAGAAACAGACGAGCTGAATAAAAAAAAAAAGGTAACTGAACCTGTAGGTCAGAGTTGCGATATACCCGCCAAAACAGCGCCGGTTGAGTTTTCAGAAGACGACATAGAAAAGCTCATGGCTGCCGAACTGGCGGCGGAAGAACTTGCCGCAAAAGAATCAACAGATACTGCTGAAACACCTGAAAATATAACCGAAAAAACAGATGATTTCGTTATCCCAGAAGACCTCGCCGCTGAGTTCGGATTCGACTCTGCCGACACGGAAGAGCCTGTCGCCGGAGCAGAACACGAAGACTTTACACTGCCGGAGCCCGTTGAACAGGAAATTGGTGATGAGATAATCGGCAAAGGACTTCCCGATACCTATACGGAAAGCGACGAACTGGTCGATTCAGTGGATTCGCTTCTCGAAGAACTGAAATCAGTCCCCTCCGAACCGGTGCAGGCTGAAAGTATACAGGATCTGAAAGCAGGTGAACCCACACACGTCAGCGAACAGGAATCCTTTGAAAAGCTGAAAACCCTTTCAAAAAAGATTATAGACGGCGAAAAGATAGACCTCGGAATATCAATTAAAAAAGAAGTTTCCGAACTGCTGCGCCTTATCATGGACACAAAAGGACGTGTGGACGAAATAGAACCCACCCTTATAACATCCAAAGAACAGCTCCCCAACCTTGTCAAGTCCCTTGAAACCGTGACAGAATCCACCGAGGAAGCCACAATGGGACTTATGGAAGCAGCAGACGGACTGACAGGGCATTATCAGGAGTTTCTGAACGAAATAGAAGACCTTGAAGACCTTATGTACAAAAAGGATCAGACAGCTATCCTTAAAAAACTGGAATCACTTGAAACCAATGCCGCCATGGCGGACACTATGGGAATGAACATCCTCCATTCCCTTGAGTTTCAGGATATCACCGAACAGAAACTCAACAAAGTTATAAACGCCGTTCGCGAGATAGGCGGCAGACTTGGCGCTATTCTCGGCTTTATCAAGCTGAAACAGGAAGTTGACCCTACAACAGTCGAAGATGCTTCTCAGGACGATATCGACAAACTGCTTGCGGAGTTTGGACTTAATTAAATTTTATAAAAATGACCTCCTGTCGTTTTTTAATAACACTGCGCACGGAATAAATCCGTGCTGCGCTCGCTCTACGCACATCTCATAAAGAGCATTTAACGTAAGTTATCCCGCAGATAAGAAATACGAGACTGCCTTACTCCGGAAGGGATGCCAAGACACAGGCTTTCTTTTCTGTCTTCGCGGGGACTTTATGCCCGAAACGGTCTCTTATTTGTATTATTCTACTGCTATTTCATATGCAATATCGTATTTAGAAACCCCTGAAAGAGTGAAACTGTATCCACTGTATCTACGCATTTTTTAAAAACTCCATGACAAAATCCAAAGTGTATTATCCGTATTTTCAATATCATTTAAACAAATCTTCCGTTGTGGATAACTTGTGGAAAATTATATCTGTATTTTCAACAGTCTTAAACACTATTAATCACGCTTAAACATAATCCTTTATTTTACAAATACTTGCCTCAAACACTTGACAAGCAAGGGTTACACCTGTCAAGCATTTTTTTATCCACAAATTTGTGGAGAAATTGTTCAAAGAAAAATAAAAGACGTAAAAAAACAATTAAAAACAAACCAGTTACCCGCTTTGGGCATTTTTTGTGCAGGTAATTTTACTGAAAAAATTATTTCTGTATCTTTTTTAATACACTTCTATTAATAAAATATTGCATAGTCATATGGATTGAACTAAAATATTGTTTTTAAAACGGAACAATTTGATGGCAAATACACATACAAGATCTGTCTTCCGCATGTTTATCGAAGCCTGCGGAAAGTACAAAAGCAACACAGCTTTTATATACCGGGTGGGCGGTCAGGAGTTTTCTGTTACATTCAAAAAACTTCTTGAAGACGTGTTCATTCTGTCGCGCAGCTTCTCACGCAAAGGGATTGGAAAAGGGGACAAGATACTCTTCATTTCCGACAACAGATACGCGTGGATAGTCACGGACATGGCACTTGCTTCCCTCGGAGCAATCAGCATCCCCAGAGGAAGCGACACTCCGCCACACGAGATGAAATACATAACAGCCCATTCGGAGGCTGACTTTGCTGTTTTTGAAACTGAAGCGGTTTATGAATCATCTAAAACAGAGCTGATGGACGAATATTTTAAAAAGATATTCATCATCGAAGGCGACATTGACGGACACCCCGAAGGCAAGGTGCACACCTATAATGAAATTCTCGCTGACCGGACCTTCACGGAAGACGAGATGAAAGTTTTCTGCGACCTGGACCCCACTGACATTTCAGATATCTACACATTAATATATACTTCAGGCACCACCGGACACCCGAAAGGCGTTGGGCTTTCCAACGGCAACGTTATACACAACCTGCTTGTGATGCCTGAAATTGTAGCTCTTACAGAAAAAGACAGCTTCCTTTCAATCCTCCCGACATGGCACATCTTTGAGAGGGCGGCTGAACTTATCTCCGTCATGAACGGCTGCTGTACTGTATATTCAGGCGTGAAGACTTTCGCGCAGGATCTGGAGCAGTATAAGCCCACAATAGTTGCTTCCGTACCCAGAGTGTGGGAGTCACTCTATTCCAAGGTTGAGGCGGCTCTGGAAAAGCAGTCGAAGCTGAAACTGTTTATGTTTCGTTTTCTGGCAAGAGCATCCTCCTCGTTCAACCGCAATTCCCGCTATCTTCTCGGTGTACTTCCGGAATTTGAAAAAACTCCAATAAAACAGAGGATAAAAGACACTCTGAAAGCCCTTTTAAAGGTCATTCTGCTGCTGCCACTGAAAATATTCGCAATGAACAAGTTCAAAGCGGTTCAGGCGAAATTCGGAGGGAGACTCAGGCTGGCTGTCAGCGGCGGCGGAAGCCTCCCCGGTTATCTGGAAGACTGGCTGGACGCCATCGGGCTTCGAATCGTAAACGCATACGGAATGACCGAATGTGCACCCGCTATAGCGGGCAGAGGGCTTGACTGCCAGATATTCGGCACCCTGGGAAAACCGGTTAAAGGAACAACACTCAGAATTATCGACGAAACCGGTAAGGAACTTCCCCGCGGGCAGGAGGGAGAGATAGTTGTCAAGGGTCCGCAGGTCTTCTCCGGCTACTACAATTTGCCTGAGGAAAACGCTAAATCCTTCACAGCCGACGGCTTTTTCCGCACAGGAGACCTTGGCAGGCTGACGCTTACAGGAGAACTGAAAATCACCGGACGCATCAAGGACATCATAGTTCTGGCAAACGGTGAAAACATAGACCCTACCCGCATAGAATCTGCCATAACAATGCTTCCTTTCGTAAAAGATGCTGTGCTTGTCGGGCAGGATCAGAAGAGCCTTGCAGCGCTCATTATCCCTGACATGGATAAGCTGCGGGATTACATGACATCCAAACTGGAACATATCCGCACGGATTTCGATATGAACTCAAAACCCGTGGTGGACCACGTCAAAAGGGAGATAAACAAGCTCCTTAGCAACAAAAAAGGCTTCAAAACCCATGAGAAACTCCATAACCTGTCTTTTCTTGAACAGGAGTTTAAACAGGGCGAGGAGCTTACAAATACTCTGAAAAAACGCAGGCATTTCATTGAAAAACGTTATAAAGAGCTCATTTCCGGTCTTTTCAAACAAAATGATGGTCAATAATACCTTTATACCTGTAACAGCCGAAGAGATATCAAAGCTCGGCTGGGACAGACCCGACATAATACTCGTTTCTGGCGATACCTACATTGACAGCCCGTACAACGGCACAGCAATCATAGGCAGACTGCTGACTGCGGCAGGATTCCGCACGGCTATCATTGCCCAGCCGGACATAAATACCTCTGAAATAGCTTCTCTTGGCGAGCCGAAACTTTTCTGGGGAGTATCCTCCGGCTGTGTCGATTCAATGGTGGCAAACTATACTGCTTCTAAGAAAAAACGCAGAACCGACGACTTCACCCCCGGAGGCGTGAACACGAAACGTCCCGACAGAGCTGTACTTGCCTATACTAACCTCATACGCAGACACTTCAAAAACACGGTGCCGATAGTTCTGGGAGGGATAGAAGCAAGCCTGCGCAGAGTAACCCATTATGATTTCTGGTCGGATAACCTGCGCAAATCAATACTTTTCGATGCAAAAGCCGATTTTCTGGTTTACGGAATGGGTGAAAAGACCATTCTTGCCCTTGCGGAGGCTTTTAAGAACGGAACAGACGTCTCAGGAATAAGGGGTCTGTGCTATATCTCTAAAGAAATTCCCCAAAATTACATAGAACTGCCGGCTCACGATGAATGTACAGCAAACAAAGACACCTTCACACGGATGTTCCACACCTTTTATAAGAACAATGACCCCATCACTGCAAAAGGTCTGGCGCAGAAGGTTGATACCCGCTGTCTGGTACAGAATCCGCCGTCGGAAACACCTTCTCGCGTTGAAATGAACAGCTATTACGAGCTGCCTTATACATACAGGGTGCACCCGCACTACGCAAAGCATGGGCACGTCCCGGCAATGGACACAATCAGAAACTCCGTGACTACCCACCGCGGCTGCTACGGGGAATGTAATTTCTGCGCCATCGCTGTGCATCAGGGAACCACAATCGCCGAACGCACTGAGGCTTCCGTTATAAAAGAGGTCAAACGCTTCATTGAGGCGGAAAACTTCAACGGTTTCATAAACGACATAGGCGGTCCAACGGCAAATATGTTCGGCATGGAATGCCGCAAAAAGAAAGACCACGGCAGATGTGACAACAAACGCTGCCTCTACCCGCAAAAATGCCCGCAGATGCCCGCAGACCACAGAAAGATTAACAGTCTTCTGAGCGCTGTCCGCAATATGCACGGGGTTAAAAGGGTTTTTGTCGCATCAGGGATACGCTATGACATAATAATGGACGACAGACAGTTCGGAGGGCAGTATCTGGACAATCTGGTTAATTTCCACGTCGGCGGACAGATGAAGATAGCACCGGAGCATACGCAGGATAAGATTCTGGAACTTATGGGAAAACCTTCGGCAGAAGTGCTTAAAAAATTCGTCGCCGAGTTTCAGAAGCGAAATAAGGTCAGAAAAAACTTCCTCACATATTACCTGATAGCGGCGCATCCAGGCTGCACAACTAAAGATATGGAAGACCTGAAACGTTTCACCTCAAAGGAACTGCGTATAAAACCCGAACAGGTGCAAATATTTACGCCCCTTCCTTCCACATATTCCGCCTTGATGTATTATACAGGAAAAGACCCTTTTACGGGTAAAGATATTTTCGTTGAAAAAGATCCTCAGAAACGCAAAGCCCAGAAAGAGCTTATCGCACCTGCGGAGAAACAGTTTAAACCCAAACACGCTGACAGCAAAAAAAAGAGGGGGCGCTGACCCCCTCCGGTAAATATAATGAGAATGCCGCGTTACGCTCGCAGAGACTTAATTGCCTTCGCGGCGCGAACTCATTTTATCTTTGTCAGAATCTTATTTTCAGAACCTCTTCCTTGTCCTTTCTCATAACTTTAAGGTCGTAGTCTTTGCCCTTTTCGGCATAGAGCAGCTCAAGTTTAAGTGTGGGTAGGTCTTTCAGCACAACACCGTTGAAAGCCGCAAGAACGTCGTCTTTCTGCACTCCCGCTGCCTGTGCCGCAGATTTGTCGGAAACGTCAGCAACCTTCAGATTACCGTCCTTTTCGTCTATCCCCACACCCAAAAGGGGCGAAGAGTCGTATTCGGCTTCCGCAGGATAAAGAACATAGTCGGCTATTCCCGGTCTGTTTTCTTCATCCTGAACGACCGCAACGTAGTTCAGCAGATTTCTGCGGAACAGCCTTTCCGGTATGGCAGTTCTGTAGCGGATGTGTCCGTTGCCGGCCAGAATCACCATCAGCCTTTCGGGATTCGCCTTCATATATCTGTCGGCGCTGTCCGCCATAGTTTCGTCCCAGAGTATCTGAGCTTCATAGAAATTCTCAAAATCCTTGCCCATAGGGTGCATCGAAAAGATGGTGGTCAGGTTCTCCCTGTAAGCCCCGTCAGTATACTCGATACTGTCCGGTAACTGTTTAATATCCTCAGCGTCAAGGGATTTAATGCCCCCCGCGGCCACTTTTCTGGTTATCTCCTGCGGGGTGTTCAGAGCCACCAGCGGAATACCGTTTTCCCGCGCATAGCGGAAGATAGGCGTATACATCCTGTAGTCGAACTTCCATCGTTTATAATATTCAGTTCTGACAAGCATCTCTTTTTCGGAAATTTTACCGGCTGCATAATCGTCAAGCACATGCTGGTAAGGTTTTTGCACCATTTCCAGCCCGATTGCCACTTTTTTACCGCTTTCAGTCAGCCTGCGTATAAACTCAAGCTGGTTCTCATGATGAGCGTATGAAGTATGTGTCTCGCCAACGTAATATACTTTGGCATAAGGATTTTCATCTATTATCGTTTTAATGTCGATAGCTGACTGCACGCGCTCCCCCTGTTTTGCATCGTAGAGGATGAATCTGTTGCCCTGTGCTGCTTCCGCCTGTTTCGGCGTCAGCCTGCCGTTTTCAAGGGACAGGGCGGTGTATTTACCGTAATGATTTGCCCGTGAAATATTCTTTGAGGCGGCGGCGGCATCCGCGGCATGTATAACATAAGTCATTCTGTCGGTATATAACGGGTGCATTGATGAAATTATTTCAAAATCAGATCTGACCACAGGGGCGTTCACTCCGAAATACTTTTTATAAGCGGCGTTATCCCTGTCCAGAAATACTAGGATTTTATCGTTATACTGATATGGATTTACATCATCACTGTAAACCTCGGCATTATCTATCGCCTTCAAAACGCTTTCATATTTTGTTTTATTTTTCTCACTCACAAATACCGCCTTGGGATATTTGCTCCATAGTGCATAAAAAACCGGATAAACCTCTGAACGGTCGAGCATACGCGCTGTTTTATACTGCGGGTCAATAATGAGGTCACACGGACGTTCTTTGGTCTTTATCACGATTTCTTTGTCTTTTGCATCGATGAACTGCGTGCCAACTATATTGCCTTTCTCTGTTTTGACAACAACTTCCAATGGATAGTTAAGGTTTTCGAGGCGGTTTTTTATTACGAACGATGTCTCGTAACCATCCATAACCGCTTTGTAACCCGCTTTGTCAACATCAAACTCAGCTATGTAATTTTCTGTCAGCCAACCGTTAAAAAATTTGTCCAGCTTCCTGCCGGATGCGTCCTCGAAGCATTTCTGGATTTCGTTCCATCCTGCTTTATTAAACTTATATCTGTTGTAGATCAGTTTCAGCCCTTTGCCGAAATCTTTTGAGCCAATGGTCTCCTCAAGCATGGAAAAGACCATCAGACCTTTGGAATATCCAACTGCCTGAGACGCTTTTCCGCTGTTATAGCTGAATCCGAGGAGATTTGCTCCCTCCTCTTTCTGTCTGGCGTTCTGCATGATGTTTATAACTGCCGCCTTACGATAATCGGCACCCTTTCCCTCCTGCTTTTCATAAAGGTGATCCGCAAGATAGGTGGTAAGCCCCTCAGCCCAGTTTCCGCCCCTGTCCGTATCAACGGCGACTCCGAGCCACTGGTGCAGAAGCTCATGTCCGAGGGAAGTGCGTGTCAGAAAAGGCATGGAAATTATTTTTTCCGAAATAAAGGTAAGCGACACCAGAGCGTGTCCCACCGGATATGGCACGTCGGCAACTGCAAACCTTCCGTAGGGATACTTTCCGAACATATCTGCATACATGTTCATAAGTTCCTTTATTCTGTCGAAATACGCATCGGCATACTGCATATTCTCCTTTGAGAAGTAAACAGCGATCTCAACGCCGTTGTATTTCTCCGTGCGCATCTGCCATTTGTCGGAGATGCCCAGAACCATGCCGTGATTTGCGTGCTTCAGTGTAAATTTATAGCCGTATTTCGTCTTTTCGGCTCTGTCGCTCTCGGCGATCGCTGTGTAACCCTCCGGCAAAGTCAGTTCCAGAACATAGCCCGTATCTGTCGGTTCGCCGAACCAGTCGTCGTAAAGAACGAAGGTTCCGCCGAAATCCCTCATTTGGGTTGTAAACGGTTTTCCGTCCACAGTGCCCGAAATGACCTTTGCCGTCATGTCCGCTTTCGCTTTCACCAGCGTTGCGGCGTTTACAGAAAATACTGATGTGATTAAAAGAAACAGAAATAACAGTCTTTTCATCTGCGCCTCGCATTTATATTGGGAACATATTGAGAATAAGATAGATTCTAACCTTTTTGGTTCAGAAAAAGGAAGCGGTAAAAATGGACGTCGGAAAGTTTTGCGCTTATGCGCACCGCAAGTGCCGTAAAAAGGATCGAGAATATCGTGCGCAGCCAGAGTACGCCTGAGAGATGTCCGCCTATCGCCACCATAAGCAGGGTGTCCTCAATCATAGAGTGGCAGATTCCCATAAAGGCGAGGCTGAAAAATACATCTCTGTGGGTGATGACACCGGAACGCGCCTCGTTTATAATGAGCCCGCCGCCGTATGTCAGCCCCAGCGTGAATCCCACCATTGTGAGATACGCCGCCTCTTTACCTATGCCCATGAGCTTCATAAGGGGTTCGCAGGCGGAATCTATCAGGTTTATCACACCGATGACCTTCAGTATCTTCATCATGAAAACGAGAGCGGTCACTATACAGGCGATATATGCCAGATTCTGCACCTCGCCCAGCGCCCAGCCCATGATGGTTGCATCAACGGGGGAGGGTTTCAGAAGTATCCTGGCAGGCTCCTGCAGCCACCCACCGTAACTGTATATGAGGTTAAGTATTATACCGTAAATAAGAGCACACCCTATGCGGAACGCAGCCATGGCGGCAAAACGCGTTCCCGCCTTTTTGGCAATCTGCACCTCAACAGGTATGGCGTGCGCCATAAGCATCATGGAGGCAAGCACCGTTGCTTGTGCTGCGGTAACCTCCGTTTTCCCGGCGAGTGATACGAAAACTATGATGCCGCCGTAAATATTTGTCAACAGAGCGGATGCCCATGCAAGACCCATCTCGCCGGGCAGACCCGTCATCACCATAAGCGGAGCCAGTATCCTCCCAAGCAGACTCACCAGCCCGAGCATATCCAGTACCTTTATCAGGATTATCATAGGAATAAGAATCCTGAACAGTGTCACGAGTATGAAGAATGACTCCCTGACAGTTGACACGAGGATATGTCTGACGCTGTATATCATACGATGCGTTCAACCTCGTAAAGTGAGCTGAGTCTCGCCATTATTCTGTCTATATGCTCCTGTCCTCTTGTTTCAAGTGATACGTTGACGCGGCTCTGGTTCAGGGGCACCTTCTGGTCATTGCGGATGTGTGCTATCTGGTGGATATTCGCCTGCAGATTGCTTATTTCCTGTGAAAGGGACGTAAGCGCGCCGGGGACGTCACGCAGAATGATTGAAAGTGTCATGAAACGCCCGGTCGCAGTCATACCGCGGCTGATTATACGGCTGATGGTGGTAACGTCTATATTACCGCCGGAAACTACAAGCACGGTGGTTTTACCTTTAACATCAACCTTGCCAGCCAGAAGAGCAGCCAGCGGTGCGGCTCCAGCGCCCTCCACAACCAGTTTTGCACGTTCTATATATTCCAGCACCGCAAGAGCTATTTCGCTTTCGGAAACAGTGACAAGCTCGTCCACACAGTTTTTACAGGACTGGAAAGTCAGATCGCCGACCTTTTTAACCGCGATCCCCTCTGCAAAGGTTGCAGAGCTTGAAAGACTCACAACCCTGCCTTCGGAAAGGCTGCTTACCATGCCCGCCGCCTCTTCAGCCTGAACACCTATAATTTTTATTTTGGGGTTGAACTCTTTAACATATTCCGCGATACCTGAAATCAGCCCCCCTCCTCCGACCGGCACAACTATCTGGTCAATATCGGGTTTTTCAGACAATATCTCGTATGCGATGGTGCCCTGCCCGGCTATCACGTCATGGTCGTCGAACGGGTGGATGAAATGAAGTCCGCGCTCTTTGCCGACCTGTACGGCATGTTTGTACGCGTCTTCAAATGACTGACCGTAAAGAATGACCTCTGCTCCGTGGCTCTGGGTGCTCGCAACTTTCACCATCGGCGTGAACTCAGGCATTACGATTACAGCCCTGATGCCGAGTGTCTTTGCGCTGAAAGCAACTCCCTGAGCGTGGTTTCCAGCGGATGCGGCTATGATTCCGCCGCGGCACATTTCCTGATTTTTCAGTATACAGTTGAGCGCTCCGCGTATCTTGAAAGAGCCTGTACGCTGGAGGTTTTCCAGTTTGAAATAGATATCCGCTCCCGTTATCTCCGAAAAATTGTTCGAGTAGTACAGCGGCAGATGTTTGATGTAGCTTTTTATCCTGTCGTAGGATTGAGTTATTGCATTTAACATACCGATATATTAGCCTTATTGATAATAATTGCAACCACAACCGCTGCAATTGTTGCCAATACAATAAATTCTATACAACTGAGCTTTATTAGGTGTAATATTGCATATCAGCACTAAACAAGGAGCCTTTATAAATGAGTGATATTTTACCCGATCTGACCACCTACGCGTGGCAGATAGTTTTTGCCATACTTATTCTTGTCATAGGACGGTACGCAGCAAGATACCTTTCTAAATTCTCTGTAAGACTTATGGAAAAGGGAAAAATGGACAAAACACTGTCCAAATTCCTTTCCGGAATTATCTATTATGTGGGTATGGCTGTCGTTGTTATAGCCTCCCTTAACCAGCTTGGCATTGAAACCACATCCATTGTCGCCGTGCTTGCAACCGCAGGTCTGGCTGTTGGTCTCGCCCTGAAAGATTCACTTTCAAACTTTGCCGCAGGTGTGATGATAATCATTTTCCGCCCTTTTGTGATAGGCGACTTTATCGAAGCGGGCGGAACCACAGGAACTGTTGAGATAATAGGTATTTTCACCACACAGATGATAACTCCGGACAATAAAACAATTATCGTGCCGAATTCGACCATAATAAGCAACTGCATAACCAACTATTCATCAAAAGAAACCAGACGCGTTGACCTCACCGTCGGTGTCAGCTACGGAAGCGACATTAAACGCGTTAAAGAGATATTGCAGGAAATAGTGGAAGCGGATGAGAGAATACTGAAAGACCCTGCGCCCACCATCGCCGTCTCAGAGCTTTCAGACAACAGCGTCAACTTTGCGTACAGGCTGTGGGTAAACTCGCCGGAATACTGGAACGTTTATTTTGACACGCTGGAAAGCGTTAAGCTGAAATTCGACGAAAATAAAATCGCCATCCCCTTCCCGCAGATGGACGTACATATCACAAGATAAGCAAGGGGAGCGTGATGCTCCCCTCTTTTGATTAACATATCATATGAGTCCATTTAAGCTAATTTTCGAACACAATAACATTTAAATAAAGAAGGTCATAAATTCCGCAGGGGAGTGTACACCGAAGTACATGACCAGAGGAATTAAAGACCTGACGCCGTGATGCGAAGCATATAACCGCCGACTACAGCGCTCCGTATGAGTGCAGACCGGATATCAGCAGGTTCACGCCGATATAGGTGAATATCGTACAGACAAAGCCCGCAACGGCAACCGCAGAAGCCTTCGCCCCTGTCCAGTCCTTAACATATCTGGCGTGGAGATAAAAAGCGTATATCAGCCACGTTATGAGCGCCCACGTCTCTTTCGGATCCCATGACCAGTAGCGACCCCATGCCTTGTCCGCCCAGACAGCGCCGAATATCAGCCCGCCCACGGTGAAGATAGGGAAGCCAACGGATATCATTTTATAGGTAAGCTCTTCCATTGCCTTGCTGTCTATGGAAAATCTGTCCATCAGACACGCAAGTTTTCCGCCCGAAAACCAAAAAACGGTACAAACAACTGCATAAACGAGGAACAGAACTGCAAAGCCGCCTGCACCCATCTTTTTAAACGTAAAATAGAGGGGTTTGTACGCACCCTCAACAGCCTTTGCGGAGAGTGCCGCAGCGAAGTCGCCGACCACAAAAAGGGTGACGAAAACAAAAGTTCCGAGCGCAACCGTCCAGAAGATATAAACGCCGCTTCTGCGGGGGAGCCTGAGTGATGCCAGATGCAGAACCGCCGCAACGAAAGACATCGAAAAAGCCGCATAGGCTATGAAGCTCATTGTTGCGTGCGCCAGCAGCCAGTTGCTCTTGAGAGCTGGTACAAGCGGCTGTATACCCTTTGCAGCACCGACGGTATCAACGAAAGCCACCGCCATTCCGGCAATAGCCGTAAGGAATGCACCCATGAATTTTGTTTTGTATCTTCTCTCTATCCAGATATTGCCCGCCACCACGCACCACGCAAAGAAAAGCAGTGATTCGTATAGATTTGTCACCGGAATCGAGTGGAAAAATCCGAGTTTGTATGTATCTGCGAACTCTACCCAGCGCAGAAAGAACGCTATGGTGTGGCAGACGAAACCGAAAATGACCATCCATGACGCAACCTTGCCGATTATCTCCTTTTTCATAATAAGATATGCGACGTAAACCGCCATTGTGACCATATATGTGATACTTGAGATACCGAATAAAACGGAGCTGTTCATATTAGCCCTCTTTTGTTACCGATTGTTTAAGTTTTTCAAGCAGTTCGGGAATTGCCGACCTGAACTTGCTTCTGTCCGCAGCAGCGGAAATCTCTTTAACACCGCCGTTATCAGTGATGCGAACCCAGATGCGCTCGTGGCGGAAATAGAAAGCTATAACAACGCCAAGACCGAGAATGAAAAATCCTATATATACAAGGTAGTCAGCCGGATCATAAGTTACGGAGAAAACTGAATACTGCGCGCCTATAACATCCACAAACTCAATCTTCATATCGCCAGCCTGACCTGATTCTGGATAGTTCTGGAATACCCATTTATATCCGAGAGATACGTCTTTCTCATCAAACGCTTCGACCTTTACGGCAGGGTTCATCATAAGAGTATTGAAGTTAACCAGTTCGCCCTTACTGTCCTGACCAAGAGAAGGCGCGAAGTCAGTCACCTCTGCCGAGATTTCCGTTCCCGGAATGGAAAATTTCTGACCGAACTGAACAGCGATCTTTTTAAGATTACCCTCTTTTCCGGTATTAATGATAAAAGCAAGGTCTCTGTTCGGATAAAATCCGTGATTTGTCTGAAATATACGATAGCCTTTGTATTCGATGGGCGAGTTTACCATCACCTCTTTCGATATCTCCTTTCCGTTTTCAACGATGGCTATATCGGAGCGGTAAAGCTCAGGTTTCACCGAGTTTTCGTAATATTTCACATCGAAGTTGTCCAGACGCACAGAGAAGGGTAGTTTTTTAGTGGTCTTGTCCAGAAATATAACAGTATCGTCGCTCTGCCCCTCAACAACACCGAGATTGCCTTTAAATCCCACAGTAACGCCTACGAGTGCTGCTATCAGGATGACCATAATACCAAGGTGTGTAATGTAAACTCCGCTTCTTGCGAAACGTCCTTTTTCCGCGGCGAAATAAGCTGTGTCGCCGTCCTTCTCCTCAACAACGCTGTAGCCTCGGAGGAAATCTTTAACCTTTGATTCGGCATCCCCTTCCGTTTCGAAGGATAAGGAGTTTTCACCGAAAATATTTCTGTTTATCGCGACAGGTGTTTTAAGCTGTCTGTAAACGTGAGACAGTCTGTAGAAAGTGCAGACGGTCAGGTTTACACCGAAAAGCACCAGAAGCGCAATGAACCACCATGATGAATACATATCCGCCAGCCCTGTTTTAACCAGCCATGTATACATCTGCTCGTGGCTCATTCCCAGCTTGTCCGAAAGCCAGAAAACAGCTTTTGAACCGGAATCATTCTGCTGGATAAAAGTACCCAGAGAAGAGCTTAAAGCTATCATGATAAAGAGAAACATCGCGAGCTTAACGGAAGCCCAGAAATCGAGTATTTTTTTAAGCACGGATACACCTCAAAGTAAGAATAACAAATAATCTGAAAAAACGGGGGACATTTCAGTCCCCCGCAAAGGTTTAATGTCTGTTACTTCGCAGCCGCTGCAGCGGGAGCTGCTTTTGCCGCGATAGCATCGTCGATGATTTTTATACCTTTCTGAGACTCGTCCATAGATTTTGTGAGCGATTCTCTTGCAAGTTCGGGGTTGTGGAAACCGTCTGAGTTCTCAGCCGTCCAGTATTCCCAAAGGATATGAGCTTTAAGATGCTGATCCTGAGCCTGTTTTATAACAGCGGGGTCAAGACCTGCCTTTTTGCCCTCGACTATCTTGTCGATAAGTCTGTCTATCCAGAACTCAGCTTTTCTCATCTTGCCTTTGGTGTAGGCTTTAACAGAATCGATTGCGTAAACAGCATCCTTCTCTGTCCATCCTTTGTGGCATCCGCCTGTCAGACATGATGATTTGATGTGATCTTTAGGAGTGACAGCATAGTGTGATGTATACATCTTTCCGTCTTTGCCTTTAACTTTTTCCATGTGGCAAGTGTCGCATCCTACACCCGCTTTCGCGTGAACCGAGTTGTAATGTGTCTCAGATTCGGGGTGCTGTGCTTTCCACAGGTAGCCGCCTGTGAGAGCGTGTTTAAAGTCGTAGAAATGTATCTGGTTTTCATAATGCTCGTACAGATCCAGAACGTCTTTGTAAGGGAAGTGGTTTGTTCTGGGGTCGTCGAACGTAACGGGTTTACCTGTTTTTGAGTCTGTGCCGGGGTTGCAGTTGTACTCAACGTGGCACTGACCGCACTGAAGTCTTGAGTCATATTTTTCAAGGATAGCTATCTTTCTTGTATAGCCTCTCATACCCATTTCATACACTTTGAATTTTGTATGGTTGGGGTCTTTGTGCCAAAGGGTGTCAGCTTCGGGTCTTGTAAGGGCGTCGATAAGGGCGTCTCTTACGACTCTGGGCTTAGCTGCGTGGGGGTCGTGGCAGTAGAAGCAGTTGAGTCCGTGCTGAATCTTTTTGGTCTGTATCATAGCGACGGGTTTGCTCTTTCTTGAGAAAGGCGCACCAACGTTGGGGTCGCCCATGTATGCCCAGTCAAGGATGTGGTCCTGAGTTTTACACTGTAAGCAAACAGGGTTGACCGCTGTCGCAGTCTGTCTCATGAAGACCTTCTGGTCGTCAGTGGAAGGCTCTTTGTCAACAATGGTGTCCCAAAGTTTGCCGGGTTTGTCGTTAACATATTCCCAGCCGTTTTTGGGCTGGAATCTGCCGCCGAAAGCTCTGTCAACAACGATCTGGTCAAGAAGCATAAAGGGGTGGCTTCTGGTGAGTCCGTGTTCCTTTGTGAAACCGTGTCCCATCATCAGTTTGTCCCAATAAGGATTGGGTGCTCTGTTTGTGAGCTGCGATTTCTCGTCTCTTGCGGGACGGTGTTTGCTCACCTGAAGGAAAGAGTCGTGCTGATTTTTGTGACATTTTCCGCAGGCTTCCCATGATGTATCAACCGCGGGACGTTTTGAAGAATCGGCAAGGTGTTCCTTCAGACCTGAGTGGCAGTTAACGCAGTTAACGTTCTTGTGCTTGCCGCCGGCGTGCAGTTCCTTAACTACATCGTGGCATTCATAGCAGGTCTTGGGGTTAACAGGTTTTTCCTGTGCGGCCATTGCGGACGACGCGAAGAGCGTTATGAGAGCCGTCAGCGCAAATGCCGTAATGAACTTAGCCATTCGTAACATTGTTCCTCCTTTTAAGGTTAAAAAACGTCAATACCAATATTGCTTAATAAAGTTATAACTGTAATTTTGTCAGAATGGTGTTAATGATTTAAAGTTGAAGTAAAGATTGTTAAGACCGGCGTTTAAAACGGAAAAAAGGGCGCATAAGGCGCCCTCTGAATATGATGAATGGTATTAAACCTTAACTTGCGTATAAACTGGAGATGCTGGACATCAGCCTTTCGAGATTTACAGGCTTGCGGATGACGTCGTCAACCCGCAGTTCATCCTTTGTATATTCATATGCCGTAAGGGCTATTATAGGTGTTTCGCAACCTTTTTCGCGCAGGCGGCGGACCATCTCCCTTCCGTCCATAACAGGCATGTTTATGTCTGTTATGATGATATCAGGCGCAGACTCATTTACTTTGTCCAGACCATCCTGACCGTCCTTCGCAAGAACGACCTCTTTCACTCTTTTGGACAGCATTCTGGCAAAGTACATGCGGGTTATAGCTTCATCTTCGACATAAAGAACAGTCATCTCCTGCACGTTCATAACCTCACCTGTTTAATACTATACAGTATTATGCAGCATATTAACGGAAACGACAAGTCTATGTTGTAAAATTTACATGCTGACACTTAAAAAAACTGTTATAATTACCAAAGGTGAAAAATGAAACAGCCGAACAGTATCAGACTGATCCAGAACTACTTCGTAGTGCTCATTTTTATGTGGACAGCCGCTGTTGGCGGATCACTTATCTGGACTATAAGCACGGCGAAAAAAAACACCCTGATAACAGCCCTTGCCCAGGGGCGCATGGCACTTGAAAAAGACAAAATGTTCCGCAGGTGGGCATCAAAACACGGCGGAGTTTACACCTTTACATCCACCACAATTCCTAACCCGTACCTTTCGCATATAAAAGACCGCGACATAAAACTTCCCGACGGACGGACGCTCACCCTGATTAACCCGGCTTATATGGTCCGCCAAATGTACGAATTCAACAAAAATGCAAATCTTGTGCGTACACGTCTGGTCAGCGACAAACTGCTGAATCCTGTTAACGTACCGGACGGTTGGGAGGTTGAAGCGCTCGAAAAGGTGCTTAAAACAGGAAAAGATTACTATATTATGGAAAAAAGCAGTGCAAAATATGAATTCAAATTAATGGCACCGTTTTTCATAGAGAAACCATGCCTGAAATGTCATGCTTTTCAGGGTTACAAAGTCGGCGATATCCGCGGCGCAATCAGCGTTGTAACAAACATCACCGACATTATAGATGGCGAAAAGGATATTGAAAAGTCTGCTTACGTCGGGCATATAATCCTTTATGTTCTGATACTTATCCTGTTCAGAATAGGATATTTGAATATTGTCAGAATGCTTACCCGAGCCAATGAGCGCGAAGAGGTGCTTAACGCCGCCATGAGCCGCAGCGAATCCATTCTTCAATCCGCATCGGAGAGCATTTTCGGTGTGGACAGGCTGGGCAGCATAACCTTTATAAATAATGCGCTAAGTAAAACACTTAAATACACATCAGAAGAGCTGGTGGGCAAAAACCATATCCTGCTGACCCACAAAAGGGACGAACAGGGGATGCCTGTGGAATCACCGGACTGCATAATCTTGAAAGCAATTGGCACGCTAAAACCTCTCAACTGTGTCGAAACCTTTGTTAGGAAAGACGGAACCGAATTTTTCGGTGAAATGTTTGCATCGCCAATAGTTCTTGACGGCAAAGCCACAGGCGCAGTGGTTTCTTTCTTCGATATAACGGAAAGAATAGCCAAAGACACAGCCATTGCCAAGGCATTGCAGGAAAAAGATATTCTATTAAGCGAACTGCACCACAGGGTAAAAAACAACCTCCAGATAGTTTCCGGTATCCTGTCTTTACAGGCGGACACGGCAGATTCCTCAGGTCAGTCTGTGGAGGATATCCTTAAAAACGCGCAGTCACGGGTTATGTCCATGGCGCTTATGCACGACTGCCTATATAAATCAGAGGATCTGTCAACCGTTGATATGGCTGACTATTTTGCTAAACTGATTGACTATTATTCAGTAACATTCACCCATACGGGCAGCATGATAAAATTTGATACGGATATAGACAAACTTGACCTTCCTATATCGTCAACCATCACCTGCGGGCTGCTGATCAACGAACTGGTGACAAACAGCATTAAACACGCCTTCGCGGAAACTGAATTCCCGGCTATCCGCATCAGTCTGAAAGAGGACAGAGGAAACGCCATACTCACAGTCAGCGACAACGGCAAAGGACTTGACGAAAATGCCAAGGAGAAGGACAGTCTTGGCATGATGCTGATACACAGTCTCACCGAGCAGCTTTACGGAAAACTGACGTTTGAAAACGCAAATGGACTGACCACCGTGATAACCTTCCCCACGAGGTTACAAAAATCATAATTGACACACTGGTGAAACTGGCGTATTTTCTGCAAATGTTTCTAATTTTAAAAACAGGATACGTCATTTAATGCTGACACGTACGGACTGGGCAAAGATAGTTAAATCTTTGGGTCTCGTATTCGGTGATATCGGTACCAGCCCGATATATACTCTGACGGTTATCTTTCTGCTTCTCGAACCCACAAAAGTTAATATCATGGGCGTTGTATCGCTCATTTTCTGGACGATGTTCCTTCTGGTTACTGTGGAATACGCATGGCTGTCCATGAGCCTCAGCAAACGCGGGGAAGGCGGCACCATCGTTCTTATGGAAATACTCACTCCTCTTCTTAAATCAGGTCGTAAAACTGCTTTTTTCACCCTTCTCACATATATAGGGGTTTCTCTTCTCGTCGGCGACGGTGTTATAACTCCGGCAATCAGTATCCTTTCCGCTGTGGAAGGTCTGCGGCAGTTGCCGGCTTTTTCAGGTGTTTCCCAGGGACTTCTGATATTTATAGCCGCCTTGATAGCCATAGGTCTTTTCTCCGTGCAGAGCAAGGGAACGGAAAAGGTTGCCGTGTTCTTCGGTCCTGTGATGCTGGTATGGTTCTCCGTACTGCTGATCACAGGCATAGCGTCACTTTCACGCCATCCGGAGATTCTTCTTGCGGTTAACCCGTTCTATGCTGTTGAATTTGTAGGCACCCACGGTGTCGTGGGCTTTTTCGTTCTGTCAGAGGTGATACTCTGCGCAACAGGCGGCGAGGCGCTTTATGCAGACATGGGACATTTCGGCAGAGCACCCATAATAAGAGCATGGTCGATGGTCTTTTTCGTGCTGGTATTCTGCTACATGGGGCAGGCTTCATTCCTTCTGGAGCACACGGATGCCAAGAACATCCTGTTTGAAATGGTATACAGTCAGGCACCTGTTTTTTACATTCCTTTCCTGCTGCTTTCCGTTATGGCGACCATAATAGCATCACAGGCAATGATAAGCGGAATGTTCTCCGTTATGTATCAGGCTATTACAACACGTATTCTCCCTCTTTTAAAAGTGGACTACACCTCCGACGAAATGCGTTCGCAGATATATATTCCCACGGTAAACTGGTTTCTGCTGTTTTGCGTTCTCATAGCTATGTTCGTTTTCCAGAACTCTGAACACATGGCAGCGGCATACGGTCTCGCCGTTACAGGCTCTATGACCATAACAGGCATAATCATTTCCTGCATCTTCTTTATAAGAAAAGATTATATTAAATGTTACGTTGCTGTTTTCGTAACTGTTATCGACATACTGTTCCTCTCTTCAAACATGCTGAAAATTCCCCACGGCGGTTTCTGGTCGCTTCTGATAGCGTCGGTTCCGTTTATTGTGATAGTTGTATACACGAAGGGCGGAAAAAGGATGTACAGAGCCATCAAGCCTGTGCGGATAGAGGACTTCTTAAAACAGTATGAAGTAAAATACCTCAATTCCTCAAAGCTGGACGGTACCGGGCTTTTCTTTATCAGGGACGTTAACTTTATCCCTCCGTATATAGCAAAGACCATATTCATCAATAACATAATTTACAAAGACAACATCTTTATATCCGTAAACGTCACGGATGAGCCGTTCGGAATAAGCTGGCAGTTCAAGGAAGACCTTTCCGACGGATTGCGCGTATTCGACGTGCGCATGGGCTATATGGTATCCGGTGTCGATATCGATAAAATATTCAAAAATGCAGGGATAAACGAAGCGGTTGTTTTCTACGGAGTGGAGGACATCATGACCGACAACCCCATATGGAAATTTTATTCCCTTATCAGAAAAGTAACCCCATCGTTCGTGCAGTTTTACAGGCTTCCTGCGGATAAGCTCCACGGTGTTGTCACCCGAGTTAATCTATAACAAATTATACTCTAACTATTTTAACTTTAAATTAATAAACATTATTATTTTCTAAACTTCAGATTTTTTGCTTTGATTCTCATATTTGAGCACATATAATCATAATAAATACAAAAAATGATCCTTCCTGTGGGGTTACTATGAATTTTCTTGCTAATCTTTCCATAAGAACCAAAATCAACCTTGGATTGGGCACGCTGATGCTCATGCTCTCTATATGCGGAGTGATAGGTCACTTCGGGCTTACCAAAATAAACAACACACAGGCCTCAATTTTTTCCGTCCGTCTGCCGTCCATGGACTACCTTATTGAGGCGGACAGGGATCTGCACCAGCTTCTGCTGGCGGAACGCGCCCTGACTGTGACACCTGCGGATGCAGCGGAATATAAGGATTTTCTTGACTCTTACAACGAAAATATGGAACAGGTTCTGACCCGGTTCGGTAAATATGAGGCACTGAGCAGAACTGACAAAACTGCGGATACTATAGACAAATTCCACTCGGATTATGAAAAGTGGAAGGTTGTATCACAGCAGGTGCTCAAACTTTCCGCGGAAAACACCGAAGATTCCAGACTTGCCGCAGCCGCCCTCTCATACGGCGAAGCGAGTAAACTTTTCGACGCCATGCGTGAAAACCTGAACACCCTTACAGAAACCAACCTCAAAGACGCAGAGGGAGAACACAACGCCGCAAACACCACCTTTACCACAGCCAAATACATGTTCATAAGCGTCATTATTTTCGGTCTTCTTGTCGGCGCGGCTGTTGCTCTTAAACTCGGTTCGGTGATTGTCAGAAGCATCAAACAGACTGCCGGTATGCTTAAAGACATTTCAGAGGGCGAAGGCGACCTTACGAAAAAGCTCCCCGTGACCTCAGGGGATGAAGTGGGCGAGCTCGCCAAACACTTCAATCAGTTTATAAATAAACTCAGAGATATCATAAACACAGTTAAACAGAACTCTGACAGCATAGCTTCAGGCAACTCGGAACTATCCGCAACATCTGAAAAACTGGCGCAGAACTTCCATGAACAGACATTACAGCTCTCCGCTGTCGCATCGGCAACGGAGGAAATGAGCACCTCCGCATCAGAGGTTGTTCGCTCTGTTCAGGACGTTACGGACAAAGCGGAACAGGCAAACAGCTTTATTCACGACGGAAGGGAAATGCTTCTGGAAGCTGTTTCCAGCGTCATATCAATTAAAGACGAAGTGGAAAACCTCGGCAAAACCATTGGTCAGCTTTCCAACTCTTCCGAGGAGATAGGAAACATACTTAACGTTATAAACGATATAGCAGATCAAACTAACCTTCTTGCTCTTAATGCGGCAATAGAGGCAGCAAGGGCAGGGGAACACGGACGCGGTTTTGCTGTTGTTGCCGACGAGGTGCGGAAACTTGCGGAGCGCTCCCAGAAGGCTATCAAAGAGATAGAGACTATCATTCTAAACCTTCAGAAAGAATCGTCTGTGGCTTCGGATAACATGAAGGCAGCCAGCAAAAAGGTTGAAAACGGCGTTGTCGTTATCAGGGACACAGAAAGCATGTTCGAAAACATCGTAAGCTCTGTGAATACTATCACGGAGGCAAGCAGACACATCGAAACAGCAGTTTCCGAACAGGTTCAGGCGATACATAACATAAACGGCAACACGCAGGTTCTTTCAAACGGGGTTGAGCAGAGTAATATATCCGTCACGGAGGTTTCAAACACCGTCGTAGACCTTCAAAAGCAGACGGAAGATCTGTCCATGCTGGTGAGCAGGTTCAGAACATAATAGCCGCGGAGTTTTCTTTAATGGAATTATTAAGGGCGGTCCGCTGACCGCCCTTTTTTTGTATCAAAAGATAAGCGACGTTGCTGTGGAAAGTATAAAATCCGTCAGCCCCGTTGGTTTGTCCTGCGGGGAAATTGTTTTATGCACATTCGTAACAGGCTTTACGTTGGCATCCCGTCCGTAAACGAAACTCTGCTCCTTAACGATGGTTCTGTATGCTTTGTTCAGCGTCAGCGCCCTTGCTGACGAAGGGAACAACAGAACAGAAACGTCTGAGTGCAGCGCGTTCACCATATCTGTTTTAAGGGTGCCGTCGGCATTGAAGAACTTCGCCTTAACCTCGTCGTTGTCCCTGAACTCGTCTCCCGCTATGTTCTGTTGCAAATACATAGTATATTCGTACTGATCGCCTTTACCCTCGTATGCCACCTTATGTTCAGGCATACCTTTAATGCTCTTCTGGGTCCAGTGGAACCAGCCGCGTTTGTTCGATGAATCCTCATACTTTCGGCTGTAAGTAAACACCGTATCACTGGTTGCACCGAGCCTTGTGTGGCAGCCCATGCAGAAAACCGTTTCTTCATAGGTCTGCGGACGCAGATCACCTTTGGCATCCTCTATGAACGCCTGAAACACCCAGCCCTGCGGATTGCTCAGTCCGTATTCGATATCCCCGTAATAGACTGAAAGCCTGTCGGGAAAGTCATATTCCTCTTTAAATTCGTCGTACGCTTCATATTCCAGATCGCTGTATGTCATCCACATCAGTTTTTTCGAATAGCGAAGCTCTTTCATGCGTGGCGCAATGTCAATGTCGCCGCCGTCAGTGACGTTTATATAGCGGACAGAATGGAGAAACTCAGTGCCTTCGGGAAAAAGCCCTGCTGCCAGATGCACTTCTCCAGCCGCGAGTTTTGTTTTTGCCAAACCGACATAATACATGTATCTGCCTGCCGTGGGCAGCCAGTCATATTCTATGACGGATGCAGTACCAAGGCTGCCGTTTTTATCCAGATCAACGCCGTATACCGTTTCATCAACAGGGTCTATGGCGATGTCCTTTTTCTTTATCAGCGATTCAACAATGGCAAGATTTATCTTATATACATCAAGGCTGAAACTGCCGCCTTCGTCCTTCATAAATATATCGCTGAGACGGATGAGCACGTCGTCTGTCGAACCGTTCGTAGGCCAGAAGGTGCCGAGGAACGGTGCATAGGCATAGGCTCTCCATCCGGTATAGCCTCCGGAAGGGTTTTTATCGAAGCCCTCGCTGTCAAAGTTGAAATAACAATCCGGTGTGTAGCCTCCCCAGCTTCCGTCACCATCGAAATCCCATTCTTTTGGAACGGATTTCAGCTTTTCAGCAAGGATTATCTTCCCGTCGGATGACTTATAGTTGTCCTGGCGGACATATGAGAGTATCTCGCTGTCGCTCTGTGCGACAACTGCTTCCGTACGGTCAACGAACAGGTTTGTCCAGTGGTTCGTGTTCGCATATTCCGCAAAGGTGTATGTTTCCTGCAGGTCGTCGTCGTTGGTATAGTTTGGCTCCACAGAATTTTTATGGCAACTGTAACACGGATTGAATTTTTCCCCGTTCTCCCCTTCAGTCACCGTATAGCATTGGGAGGGGATAAACGCCGCCTCATTCTTTACAGATTTTGAAAGCAAAGGATAGGTTACGGTACCTTCCGTCGTCGGCGATGCGGAACCTCCTCCGCCTCCGCAGGCTGCCGTGACAAAAAGCAGAACGGCGCCCAGCAGGAAAAATACACCTGTTTTTTTCATGTCAATCTCTCCTTATAGTCAAATCAAAATTCCCCGTGAAGCCGGAGCATCACGGGGAACTTATTACCGATAAAGGGAAACCTTACGGTTTAGTTCATTGCGGGGAAGGGACCTATGAAGCCTGTGTAGGCTCTCTTGTCGGCTGTGCTGTTGGCAGCGGGCATACCGGTTGTCGCTTCGCCGTAGGGGTGCTGAATAACGCTCATAAGGTATCCGAAACCGTGGTAGTTGGGATAGAAATAAGGAGATGTAGTTTCGGAACCGTAGGGTGTTGTCTGGATACGGGTGAGAGTTTTTGTCTCAACGTTGTAAGACCAGATCATGTCGTTTTCGTGTCCGGCGCCTGAGTCTTCGCCGATGATAAGAGTTTTATAACCGGGCATAAAAGTCAGGTTGTCGGGGTTTGCAACTCCGTCCAGAGAGCATTTGTTGTTCGCAAACGCGCCGTCGGAAGCATATTTTTTGGAATCGTCAGCAGCGCCGTAGTCTGTTGTGACGGGTGTTCCCACAACAACAGGATACATTTTTGTAGCAGCATAGTTTGTGTCGAGGTCAAGTGCATAAACCGCGCCGCAGGTGTTTTTGGCAACTTTTATATCGTTGGGACCGCCGGCATCGTTTGTGGCGTTGTTGTCAAGCATACCGTTGCCTATTTCTGAAAGCGCAAGGTACATTGTTCTTGTTTCTGAGTTAAGAGTTATACCTTCCATTTTGCGGAACTCCGTTGTACCGCCAAGCATAGCTGCATAGCGGCGTGTTTCCAGCCTGGAGGCAGCTTTTTCCATACCTGTTTTGACTTGAAGACACTGATGTCCGTATGTAGTGTTTATCTCGTTGTGAGTTGAGGGGCAGGCAGCGCCGCCGGATATATCAACTTCGTCGAAGATGTCGGCATATGTTACGTGAGAATCAAGCATAGCCTTTATCTCAGCGTCGGAGGCAGAACCGAGGCTTATCCATGTTATGTTAGCGGAACCGCCGTTTGCCGCATCTGTCTGCGCCCATTTTGCAACGTACAGGGTACCGGAGGAAAGGTCACCGGCTGCGTCTGCAACAAATCTGAACAGACCGACGTTTGTACCGTCGTCAGAGATATACGCTGTCTTTTTGTCGGGCATAACGTAGCCAAGCTCGTGCGCAACGCGTCCCATGCTGTAGTGTTTTGTCACGGTGACAGCGTTGAAGTTCTGAACTGCAAGCTCTGTCTGCCATCCGTAGTTATAGATGTTCATTGTGCTGTATGCGCCCGCTGTTGTCAGGTTTGTTGCCAGACCGAAATACAGCGCCATTCTGTTGCCGTAAGTATCGTTGAACTTGCCCGTTGTTGCGTCAACGATCTTTGCGTCGGGTTCATACTCTTCAGAACCGAGGTGCGTTCCCCAGGGAGTAACGCTGCCTGCGCAGTGTACCCAGCCGCCTTTAACGCCGGAAAAATCGATGTGGCGTGTTTTTTCAGCAGAAAGAACGCCGGAAGCGTCCTGTTTCAGCTTTGTGATATACATAGCTGCGGGAACCGATTCAAAGTGGGATATCATGTAAAGGTTTCCGTCAAGACCTGTAAGCAGTGAAGAGAAGTCGTTGTCGGAAGAGACATAATCAGAAGCGTCGGAAGGGTTGAGCACTTTGTCTCCGTCCTCATCATAGAGCTGACCGAAAACCTCTGAATCTGAACTGGGTTTATCGCCGCTTCTGAGGATTGTGTGATATCCGATGGAATATTCCTGTCCGTCGATTGTCACAGTATCGGAAGCGAGGATGCTTCTTTTTTCAGTGTCTGTTTCGGGAGCTTTAACTCCTGTGAAAGAAACGCTTTTTGCTGCAGGCGTTTCAGTATCGGGATCGGGTGTGGGCGTTGCAGCGTCGCTGTCGCTGTCGTTGCACGCCACGAGTGAGACTGTCATTACAATGGCGAGAAGCACCATTGACGCTAACTTTTTGAACTTGCTCATTCGGCAAACCTCCGGAATTTTGAATGAGTGTATCCTCTGTCTGTCACAGGAATATGCTGAAAATGTAATATTTAATTTAGAAAAATTATTATATAAGCTGAATTACGATTCCGGCAAAATTATCATCAGAAGAGAAACTTTGCAGTTTTATGCTGTTTGGTATATTATCCGTCTGAAAGGAAAACTTATGTTTAAAAGCACTTTTCGCTCCCTCGCGGTGCGAAACTACAGACTTTGGGCGGCTGGCGCCATTGTTTCCAACGTCGGCACATGGATGCAGCGCACAGCGCAGGACTGGCTTGTTCTGACGACGCTGACAAACAATAATGCGACGGCTGTGGGCATCGTCATGGCTTTGCAGTTCGGACCCCAATTCTTTCTGCTTCCGGTCAACGGCTTTGCGGCGGACTATTTCGACAGGCGGAAACTGCTTATCGTGACACAGGCTTCCATGGGGCTTCTGGCGCTTGGGCTGGGGCTTCTCACGGTGCTTGGCGCTGTTAAGCTGTGGCATGTGTACATCTTTGCTCTGATATTCGGCTGTGTTACAGCGTTTGACACTCCCGCCCGGCAGACGTTCGTTTCCGAGCTTGTTACGGAAAAGGACATCTCAAATGCGATAGCGCTCAACTCCACCTCCTTCAACGCCGCACGGATGATCGGTCCCGCAGTTGCCGGCGTCATGATATCCGTGATAGGCACAGGATGGGTTTTCCTGATAAACGCCGCCTCTTTCGCCGCGGTTCTGGTTTCGCTCTGGACCATTAAAAAGAGTGAACTGCACCTGCGCGAAAAAGTGAAATTCACACGAAGCGGTCTTGCCGACGGCTTCCGGTATATCGCCGGCAGACCCGACCTTAAAACAATTCTGTTCATGTTCTTTCTGATAGGCACATTCGGACTGAACTTCCCGATATTCATTTCCACCATGGCTGTATCGGTGTTCCACTCCGGTGCCCACGAGTTCGGGCTTCTGACAACCATAATGGCAGTAGGCTCCGTTGTGGGCGCTCTGCTCTCCGCAAGCCGCGACAAGCCGCGCGTATCGCTTATTTTCGTCGGTGCGGCAGTTTTCGGTGCAGGATTTATCCTTGCCGCGGCAATGCCGACCTATCTGCTGTTCGGCGCGGCGCTGGCTGTCATAGGCATTTCCGCCCAGACCTTCACAACAACTGCGCTTGGAGCTGTCCAGCTTCTCACTGAACCTCATATGCGCGGACGGGTACTGGCGATACTGTTTGCGATATCATGGGGCGGAACAATAGTAGGCGCCCCCTTTGTCGGCAGGATAGCGGATATGTTCGGTGCTCGCGCCGCCCTTGGCGTCGGTGCCGCATCCGGTCTGCTTGCTGCTGCAGTAGGACTTTATTACCTCTTTAAATACAGAAATATGAAGATCCGGTTTGAAGACGGAAAGATAAGTGTTACACTTGATACTATAGAACATGAAAATCAGTCATAAATACAGACAGATATTATCTTTCGGCTTCATCTTAGCCATGTTATTTCTGACGGGCATATTTGTTGACAGCTTTCTGGACAAATACAGCCTGCGGCAGATCATGAAGGATCTTAACGCAATACCCATGCAGAATAAGCTGCTCGCGGTTTTCTTCATGGCGGCAAGCTATCTTTTCCTGACCACATACGACTTTCTGGGGCTGCGCTATCTCGGCAGAAAACTGGCTGCGCGCAAGGTTGTGCTGGCATCTTTTCTCAGCTACGGGTTCAGCAATTCAATCGGACTCTCCGTGCTGGCTTCAGGCTCCCTGCGCTACAGGTACTACTCATCATGGGGACTCAGCTTCCCGGAAATAAGCAGAATGGTCGTCTTCACATCCGCAACACTCTGGGTTGGCATACTCGCTTTGGGCGGCGCTGCGTTGACCCTTGCGCCTGTTGCGGAGATGCCCCTTAAACTGCATACATTCATAAATATGCGCATCATCGGCGCTCTTTTTCTGACTGGCATAGCGGTGTATTACTTCCTTCTGGTCTTTTTCCGGAAACCGTTCACCCTCTTTGGGCAGGAGATAACCCTCCCCTCCCCAGCTCTGGGTCTTGCACAGATAACCGTAGGTGTAACAGACTGGATACTTGCCGGCGCCGTTCTCTATGTTCTCATGCCAGACAGCGCCCCTGTCGGATTCATGCAGTTCATGGGGATATACATTCTCGCCCAGACCATCGGACTTATCAGCCATGTTCCCGGCGGTGCCGTTGTATTTGAAACGGTAATTCTGTCTTTCTTTCCCTCTGCTTCCGTTCCGTCCATGATAGGTTCGCTGCTGGTATACAGAGTAACATACTACATCCTTCCTCTGCTCACAGCGGCTATCATACTCGGAATAACCGAAGGTGCGCGGCAGAAAGAGAAGGTGCTCTCATACGCCGGATACCTGAACAGAATATACAGAGCTGTCACGCCGAACCTTATCTCCGTGATAGTCTTCATAGTGGGCGCATATATGCTATTCGCCGGCGCGACACCGATAAACCCCGACAGGTTTTCGTTTGTTGAAAAGATGTTCTCCCTTGCCGTGGTGGAAACCTCACATTTCCTCGCCAGCATAACCGGAATGGGACTTATCATACTCTCCGGCGGACTGAGAAAGCGCATCGACCTTGCGTATCAGCTCACCATGGCTCTTTTGGCGGCGGGCACCATTTTCGGACTGCTGAAAGGTGCAGAGATTGAAACCGCCCTGTTCGCAGTTGCCATTGCCGCGGCGATGCTCCCTGTCCGCAAGCTGTTTAACAAAAGAAGCCCCTTTTTCGACGAGGTGCTCACAAAAGAATGGGCAGCGGCGGTGTTCGCTATTCTTCTGGTGTACGTCTGGCTCGGCTTCTTCTCATACAAACACGTCGAGTACCGAAGCAGTCTCTGGTGGACTTTCACGTTCAACGATCAGGCGCCCAGATTCCTGCGCACTCTTGTGGGTGTTTTCAGCCTTATGTCAGCGCTCCTGCTGTACAAATTCATGCAGCCGTCCAAAAAGGTCAGACATTATGAAGCTCTCAGTCCCGAAGAGATTGAAAACGTTGTGAAAAACAACAGCGACACTTCGGCATATCTGGCTCTTCTGCAGGATAAACAGTTTTTCACCAATGATGAGCACAGCTCGTTCATCATGTACGGCATAGAGGGACGATGCTTCGTAAGCATGGGCGATCCCGTTTCCGCGGCAGACGAGGACGAGGCGGCGGAACTTATTATAGGTTTCCGCGGGCTGGCACAGAACCACGGATGCAAAGCTGTTTTTTATGAAGTCGGCACACAGTACATCCCGCAGTACATAGACGCCGGTTTCAGGATATACAAGATAGGCGAGGAAGCGCGGGTTCCTCTGAACAATTTCAGCCTTGAAGGAAGCCACTGGAGCGGAACGCGCAACAACCTGAAAAAGATGGAAAAGGAAAACTGCCGTTTCGAAATAATCGAAGACACAGAAAGCCTTCTGCCGGAACTTAAACTGATATCCGACGAATGGCTGGCGAACAAAAATACGCGGGAAAAGCGCTTTTCTCTTGGATCCTTCGACGTGGAATATATCAAAAAAATGCCGGTTGCAGTGGTTTTTAAAGACGATGCACCCGTTGCCTTTGCAAACCTCTGGGCAGCGGCGGATATGGACGAACTGTCCATAGACCTCATGCGTTACGGTTCGGCGGCACCGAAAGGCGTTATGGAATATCTGTTCGTTAAGCTGATGCTCCACGGAAAAGAGAAAGGCTACGCTTATTTCAACCTCGGCATGGCTCCACTGTCCGGCATTGACACCCACTCCTTTTCCCCTCTCTGGAACAGGGTTGCAAGCGCACTTTTCAACCACGGCGAAAGGTTTTATAACTTCAAGGGACTTCGCAGCTATAAGGATAAGTTCAATCCGCAATGGCAGCCTAAATATATAGCTGTACAGAGTTTTTTTGACCTCCCATCAGCTTTGGGCAGCGTCGCTTCGCTCATAAGCGGGGGAACAGGCGGTATCTTCGGAAAATAACGCCCATCAAAAGTGAGGAATGACAAACAATTCTGTCAGATATATATTGACCGATGGCTCATATTTTACTATAAGTGAACAGTGAGGCATATATAGAAATATACAATGCGGGACGGTGCATGGAAAAGGTTTTCCTTGATGATTTAAAAATAGGTGACGAGGTTGTAAAATTTGACCGCGGCTGGCTCGGCACCGACTTTCTGACTCACAAGGTCAGGATAGACAATCCGTCTGTAATCGAACGCCTCAGACAGAACGGCATAGAATACGTTTTCATCAAACCCAGAAACGAGGAACTGCAAAAACTCGACGATCTTCTCGACGGCAAATCGGCAAGTATCATCAATGAGATAAAAGAACAATCAGCACAATGTCAGCTAAACCTGAAAGACCTGCATCAGGCATCGGATGTATACACGGAATCAGTCCGCATCGTCGGCTCGGTTCTGGATGACATAAAATGCGGCGGTATGATCAACTCCACAGCTATCAAACACGTTTCTGACAGCATTGCGGAAATGACCATGAAAAAACGGGGGGTGCTCACCAGCATCACCAAGCTGAAACAGCACGACAATTATACATTTCACCACTCTATGAACGTAAGCATTTTCGCCGCGAGTCTTGCAACTCACCTGGGACTCAGCAAAAGAGAGGTACAGATTGCAGCTAACTCCGGTCTGATGCACGACATAGGCAAAATGCTGGTTCCCGATGCCATACTGAACAAACCCGGCAAGCTCACGCCGGATGAATATAAAGTGATGAAGACCCATGTTCTTCTCGGATACGAATACGCAAAAAAATGCGGGGTCCCCGAAGAAGAACTTAAAATGATAATTGAGCACCACGAACGCCACGACGGTTCCGGTTATCCCTATGGTCTTAAAGACGAACAGATAAGCATTTTCGGCAAGATAGGCGCCGTTGTGGATATTTACGACGCGATAACCAGCGACAGAGTATATAACAAAGGAATAGCTGCGACATCCGCCCTGAAACTTATGTTCCAGTGGGCTGACAAACACATAAACAAATCCATTTTCGAGTTTTTCATAAAAAACGTGGGAATTTACCCCGTAGGTTCACTGGTGATAATGGCTACAAAAGAGCTGGGAATGGTGGGCAAGATGAATGCTGCGAACCCCATGACCCCTGTGGTAGTCATATTTATGAACAAAAACGGAGGCAGGATGCCCATTAAAGTGGTCGATATGGCGAAAAGTGCACTCGATGCACAGAAGATAATCGGTCTCATCAACCCTGAAAACGTATCAGTACCGCCGGAAGTCTATAAATACGTCGAAAACATGAATACGGTCGGATAAACCTCAGTCTGTGTAGTCGTCCTGCATAAGAAGCCTGTTCCGCACCTCGCGGGTGAGCACTTCCATACTCTGCGTAAGTTCCTGAACAACCATCGTAAGCCTCGTGTTTTGCTCCAGCAGTTCCAGTATCTTTTCCGACTGAGTTTCCGCAAGTATCTGCCGCTCCTCTGCACTCCGGCTTAAATCCTGTACTATCATGGTCAGTTTAGTGTTCTGCTCAAGCAGTTCCAGTATCTTTTCCGCGTGCTCCTCTGCAATTATCTGTCTTCTCTCCGCCGCAGCCGCAAGGTCTTCCCTGTGCTGTGCATCCGCTTCCGTGTGCGCCTTGTCCCTGTCCGCCTGACGCGTCTGGGCAAGAAGTATCAGCGGTGCTGCGTATGCAGCCTGTAAACTGAACGCCAGGTTCAGCAATATGAACGGGTATATGTCAAATTTCGTCACACCGCTCACATTCAGCGCTATCCAAACGGCAACTATTATGGTCTGGGCTATCAGAAAGGTCGGTGTTCCGAAAAATCTTGCAAAATACTCCGCCTTCTGCCCGAACCAGTCATCGCCGAACGTGCTGTTGAGATGGAAATAAGGAATGTGAAACCTGAGATGTCTGCCATCTATGCCTTTTGAATTCATACGTCCTCCTTTTCACCATATTTTAGCATGGAAGTGTCAAATAAAAAAACGCAGAAACCTCACGGCATCCGCGTTTTCTCTATGTTGGAAGAAAGGGCAGACTTTGAAAAGGTACGGGCGGCAGAGTAACCGGCTCCGCCGCATCCGTTTCAGCAACACCGGCAGGACAGTCAGTTCTGTTCGTTTAAAAGCCCGTAAAACGAGCCAGCCAGAATGGCGTCCCTGCGGTTATTTACATTCAGCTTTTTATATATACTCTTGATATGCGACTGTATCGTGGACAGAGCGACATTTTTCTTCATGGATATCTGCTCGTAGGATTCGCCTGTCTTCAGCATATTGAGCACTTCCGTCTCTGTCTTTGTGAGCGGATTCTTACTGCCTCCGCTCTCTCTGAAATAGTGGCAAAGTCTCCGCGCCATTCTGGGGCTGAGAAGCCCCCCACCGGAAGCAACCGATCTGATTCCATCTATAAGATCATTATCTGCACAGCCTTTGATAATATACCCGACAGCGCCGGCGGAGAGCGCCTCAAGAAGATCACGTCCGTTTTCCGAAATCGTATGGACGATGAAATCCGTATCAGGTTGTTTCTGTGAAACCTGAGAAATGAACTCAACTCCACTCATTCCCGGCAAACCGAGATCAACAAGATAAACGTCGGCATCGTCCTGATTTATGGCAGCGAAAGCGTCTTCGGCAGAAAAATGTATGGAACGAAGCTCTATGTCCGGCACCTTCGAAAGGACATACACAATATTTACCGCAACATCATCCTGATCTTCGATCAACACAACTTTGATTTTTGCCATAAACCCTTTTTAAATCAAATCTGCATTTTTGGAAATGTGATTTATCATGTGATATTTTATCAGACAGGTATTTTTAATGACACTTTAACGTGGAAGCCGGACTCTGTTTTTTCGCTGTTAAAATCACCTTCGTAGCGCAGCACCCTGTGTCGGATGTTTTTCAACCCTTTGCCGCCGGACGTTCCCAGAGGTTTTTCAAGCTCGTGCCCGTTGTCTTCCACAGTCAGCCAGATTGTGTCGCCGATGATGCGCAGGTGTATAACACACCTGTTTGCATCGCTGTGTTTGATAACGTTCGCGAATACCTCCCTTGCGATGCGCTGAACATCCAGATACATCTGAAACGGCATCTCCGCAGAGTTGTCACCTTCGGTTTCAAGCACCCAATCTATCTTTCTCGGTTGCAGGATATCCACAGCGAGAAGAGTTATGCCCTCTGTCAGCAGTTCAAAGGTGGACGATTCATACTCCATGGCGTCCATAAGAAACCGTATCTCGCCCATACCCTGTTCGGCAAGACTGTGTATGTTGTCTATATCCGTTTCGCTGTCCTTGCGGGTGGCTATCTGGATGCTGGTTAACACTGCGCCCACACCGTCGTGCATGTCAGCAGTGAGGGACATAAGACGATCGTTGCTCTTTTGCAGGTCGGTTGTGGTCTTCTGCACAGCCTCCGCCATGTTGTTGAAGGCGCTGCCCAGTTTGCCGAACTCGTCCTCTCTGGAGATATCCGTCCGCACGTCGTAGTTGTTGTCCTTTATCTGCTCTGCGGCATCTGTGAGCTTTTTAAGAGAACCGCTCATGCGTTTTGAAAAATAAAGCGACAACAGAAGGCTGGCGATGAAACTTATGAAGATGAGGATATAGCTGAGAGTTCTCAGGTTTCTGAGTTTATTCAGTTCCTGCCCGACAGGATAGTCCATTTCCAGACAAGCGACAAATTTACCATTTTTATCAAAGATTGTCGCCGTGGAATACAGTGCCGTATAGAATGCATCCGTGTACAGCTCATT
Source organism: Seleniivibrio woodruffii (assembly GCF_029267515.1). Classification (GTDB taxonomy): domain Bacteria; phylum Chrysiogenota; class Deferribacteres; order Deferribacterales; family Geovibrionaceae; genus Seleniivibrio; species Seleniivibrio woodruffii_A. Next base: position 102,934 of record NZ_JAJUIS010000007.1, on the reverse strand, counting down.
GTGCACATATACATCAGGAATAAGCAAAATCTCATCAGGAAGCGCTGTGTACCATGTTGTCCCGATGGGATTGCCCATCCAAACACCTTCCACTTTATCATACCCGCTGGCAACCAGCGTCTGCACAAACCTCTGTTTTGAATATTTATCTGACATCGTAACGAGATAGGGCATAACTCCGCCCTTATCAAAATATTCTCTCGTTTTTTTCACTGAGTAAGGCTTGAGCTTCTCAGCATAAGGAGCATCGAGGGTCAGCAGCATCAATCTGGATATTTTTTTTGTGAGAAACTGAAAATCGTCACTCGACTGTAGTTTTTTTATAACATCAGCCGGCAAATTACTCACTACACCACCGCCCTGGATGTATTTTATCTCATCTTCGGTATATGAAATATAAGGCTCCAATGCGGCTTTCAGCCTTTGCAGACGTTCCATATCGCTTTCATCCAAAGACATGCGAACAAGCTCAGAAACATCCCTGAGGTTTTTTGAGATACTCTCCATCATGATTCTATAAGTGTATTGGTAATATATGAAAACTGATGCCGCCGTAAGCAGCACTGAGAGGGTGGTTATAACAAAAACGAGCTTGAACCTGTAAGAAAGTTTCATCCGCCTCTTCTTGATTAAATAAAATACCTACGCTCAATATTTAACCACCAAAGCCTTTGGTTGTCAACCGAGGCAGGGAGCGCGGTAACGATTAGCTTGTAAATGAACAGCCCTTTTTGTTAAGAAATAAAGTCTTTTTCCGATATGAATATGAACTTCCGATGGAGAATGATATGAGCGTATCAGGTGTTAATCCGTCGTCCTATTCCGGCATACCACACGCAGGCGGAAACGGGAACAACGGTTCAGGCGAAAAATCTGCAACAACGTATAGCATTGCCTATGACAGGGTGAGCAAAGACGTATACGACAAATATGACAAAGACGGCGACGGCAGGATAAACGCGAAAGAAGAGAATGATTATAAAGCCGAAAAAAGCGGCGGAAAATCCGAAGATGAAAAAGTATCTGAATCCGCAGACGCTGAAAGCAATGCCCTCATGAGCAACCTTGGCAATAATATTGATATTTTCGTGTGATACCGTCAGCGGCAGGATACTGATAAATGAAGCTGTTCCATGTTTCGAAAAATGCAGCAGAATCTTCTGATAATGAGAAATCATCATATTATAACCGGAACACAAGAATGCATCTAATTGCAAAAAGATAAACTCAAATCGGAACGAGAAGATTTGAACTTAATTCCGACGGGGCAAAACGCCTAAAAACCCTTATTTATCAATACCCCCCTTCCGCCAAAAACCGACCGAAAGGGGCAGAAGTGTGCCAAATCTGTGCCAAAAAATAAGCAATTTTATTGACAATTTAAAAACCATACTGCTAACATATTAGCAATGTTAACACGAAAAGAGGTTGTATATGCTTAAAATACAAAACGAAGAAATGTTCAAAAAAAGTTTAAGTGAAGGCATTAATCTTGTCACAGGAGCAGGCTTTTCTGTTTTAGCATCAAATAAATTCAATGAATCACTTCCTTTAGTACCACAACTGGTTGATAAGATATGTAAAGAATATGACATGCAAATTCATAAAAATAAAAATTTAAGCTGGCTTTCAAAGCAAATCAAAAGAACTAAGAGCACAGAGTATAATTTTTTTTAAAAGAAGTATATAAAGTTGTCACCTTTGATCCAATCTACTTAAATTTAGAAAATATCAATATACGCAGTATTCTAACCACAAATATTGATAATCTTTTTGAAAAAATCTTTGAAAAATTTAATAACCAATTTCTTAATGACACATTTCTGGATGGTAAACTTGAATCTAAAGATATTGATTTATTTAAACTTCATGGTTCTGTGACATACTCGTATGAAGTTCCCATGTTATTCTCAATAGATGAATTAACTGGGGCGTTTTTAAGAGACAATAGTTTTTGGACAGCAGCACAAATCAAACATTTCTCATTTCCCTCATTGTTTTGGGGTATAAACATAGATGACCCTAATATTGTTGATTTAATTAATAAAGATAATTTTGGAAAAAGACCCTGTGGACACAATTGGATTTTAATACTGCCTGATACAAAATATGATCTCGATGCTGAGACATATGCAGATGATGGTTATTTTATTATTAGGGGAAATACAAGATCGCTCTTAGACTATTTTCAATATAATATGAACACAAAAAACAAAGAAACATTTCTTGATAGTGGTATTAAGTCTGACGAAGCTAAGTATTTTTATGCTTATTCTCTAGAATCAATTCTTAAACAAAAACATCCTGCCAGACCTGTTAAATTATTTTACGAAGGTGATAACCCCCGCTGGAGTGACATCATAGAGAACCAGTTATTCAAACTTACTTTTTTCAATACTGCTTTAAATGATATATTAAAATACAAACATGTTCATATTACGGGTCTTTCAGGAAGCGGCAAAACTACGTTGTTAATGCAACTAGCTGCATCTAAAGAAATACTTGGCACAAAATATTTTTTTGATACCCTAACTGTAAATCAAGCAAAAAAATTTATTTCTGAAATAGACAAGAAAAATATCGTGTATATTTTCATAGATAATCTTTCAAGTAATTTAGATGCTTTTGATATTCTCAAAACTATTAATAATTATCGAATAATAAGTGCCGAAAGGGATACAATAACTTATACGATTAATGGTATCAACAATCTTGCCTCAGACACCTCTATTATAGACATTAGTAATATTACTCAATCAGAAGTTAATAACATATGCAATTTCATGCACAAATCAGAATATAAATATAAAAACGAACAAGTCTCACTATTTGAAATAGTCTTTAAGCTTTGGTTTAATTATTCAGCAAAAGAACGTATACAGCAAATTATTGAGAAATTACCGGATGACCTTTTAGAATTTTATACAATAATTACATATGCAAGATACGCTGGTATTTCATGCTCTTTTGAAATGCTACTAGCATATTATTATAACGAATGTGATTACAAACAAATATATAAATATGCTAAAAATCTAAGATCACTCGTTGATGATGAGAACTATTATGATGATGATGATAGTCAGGATTATTTTTCACTAAGAAGTAAAATATTTTCAGAAATGTCTATTACAATAATTGATCCTAACGTTCTTAGTAAAGTTATTAGAAGATTCCATAACAATATTAATCAAAGACTTATCCCTAATTTCAAAATGTTCAAGAGAAAAGCATGGGATGCTGATATCATGTGTATAGCTTTTCAAGATTGGCGAGAAGGTAAAAATTTCTACGATGAACAAATTCTTAAAAACAATGATTTTTTTATTAAACATCAATATGCAATTTACTTGTATCGTAAAAACATGGTCGATGATGCATGGCGTTTAATAGAAGAAGCATACAACGATTCTAATGGAAGAGTCTTTTCAATTAGAAACACCCATGCAACCTACCTCTTTGATAGAAATATAGATAAAAAAGAAGACTCCCATGATACCGTTATTAACTCTTTGCTAAGTTCATTTGATGAACTAGAAAAATGTTTAAATAATGATAATAGTAAAACATACCATGTTACTACTTATGCCAGACACGCTCTTAAATTTTATCATAGATATAAAAACGCAGATTCAAGATTCATAATTAATAAGGCGATAACTTACATAGATCGAGAATTAAAAAATAATGACTTTAAACCATTTAAATTGATTAGAGCTTTGCAAGATCAACGGACACAATTACTTCGAATGGAGTAAGAACTGTTATTTATGGCTAAAGTAATTGCTAGTTTATTAGGAAATTTAAAAACTTCTTATTCACAAACAAAACCTCTCTGCCAGTCTTGACAGATTCGAGGATGCCTGCGTCCTCAAGGTTTTTTAAGTATATCATTGCTGTCTGGCGTTTGGCGATGCCGGCATCAACAATATTTTTAACCCTGCAATATGGTTGGGTAAAAATCAGGTCGTTCATCTCTTTTGCGGGAACATTCGGTACAAGACGCTTAATATCCTCATAAGTCTGTTTCATCAGAGCAGAAATGCTCTCTATCCGCTGGACAGTCTCAAGCGATGCCTCACGGATACCTTGCAGGATATAAATAATCCAGTCCTGCCAGTTTTCATCCGCCGTAACGCCACGGATAAGCCTGTAATAGTCAGCCTTGTTTCTGATAATATATCCGCTGAGATAAAGCACAGGATAAGCAAGAAGCCCCTCCTGAATCAGATACAGCATATTCAGAATCCTGCCCGTCCTTCCGTTGCCGTCCAGAAACGGATGTATCGCCTCAAACTGGTAATGCAGAACCGCCATTTTCACAAGCGGGTCAAAATCAGTATTCTCATTCAGAAATCTTTCCCAGTTGGAAAGCAAATCCCTGATAACCTTTTCGCCTTCTGGCGGGGTATATAAAACCTCGTCCGTAGCCACATTCTTAATCTGTGTTCCCGAAACCTTGCGGACATTCATTTCAGTATTCTTGATTATTGAGCATATTTCGCAAATCATATTGGTCGTGATAGGTTTTGCGGTCAACATTTCACATCCCGCTTTCAATGCCTGCCGATACCGCAATGTCTCTTTAGTAGCCGAATCCACATCGGCATTATCCGTGAACGATGCTCTGAAAAGCTCATCCGAAGTCGTAACGATATTCTCAATCTCAGAGCTTGCTTTGGCTTCCTGTAAAGGTATGGTGTTTATCAGAACTGTCGGATCTGGTAACATCTTCGTTGCGAAATTCAGCTCAGCCAGAGCCTTGTTCGCCTCGATAGCCAGCTTCAGCACAGCCTTAGTCTCTATCTCAGTTTTCGGCGGCAACAGATGAATATCATTGTACGGTTTTTCAGGATGATTCGACATATTACACCAATATGTTTATTTTCATATCGATTTTCGACATATTCAAAAGATATGTTGATTCGATAAACAAGTCAAGCCAACATGTCGATTTCAGATATAATTTTAGACATATCGGATTAAAATGAGAAGATTGATGGCGAAACAAGTTCGCCAAATCTTCCATCCAACACAAAAAAAGAGGGTATCGGCATAAAGCCGACACCCTCTTTTTCAAATCGGGATGAGAAGATTTGAACTTCCGACCCCTGGAACCCGAAACCAGTGCGCTACCAAGCTGCGCTACATCCCGTAAAGTTTTGCAGAAAATCCAGTCCTAGGATTTTCTGCCAACGCTTCGCTTCGGCAAAAGCCTCAGCTATGCTTACGCAAGCAGGGTTCATCATGAACCCTTACTCACACCCCCACCGCAGTTCGGATTTATCTGCGGAAGAGTAAAAAAGAATACTCCATCCTGCTTATTTTGCAAGCGTTTTTTGCTAATTTCAGCAGTAATGTAAATCCACCCCAACCCTCCTTTAACAAAGGAGGTAGCAATTTCAGTACGAAAAAAGGGTCTTTCTAAGTGAAAGACCCTTAAAGGCATGAGGCTAATTATGCCTTATTTCATATTTTTCAGCATCTCTGCCGCATATGCCACGTTGTGGGGAAGAACGGCTTTGATTTTTTTAAGCTGCTCAAGTTTCGCAGGGTCTTTCTCGCTGGAAATCCTGTTGTGCAGCTCAGCATAAAGTTTCTGATAGTCGCCGAAGCCTTTAGCGTATTTTTTGTCGTCAAATTTGAGTTCGAAGTCGATACCCTTAACGTTCCATGCTTCGGGGTTTTTAAGGAAAGGAGCGAAGTCCTCAACGTCAACGCCGTCTGCGGGAACTATTTCTGAGTTTGTCATATTCTCAAATTTGATGCCTTTTTTGCCTGCAACCATAGTGTATGAACCGCTGAACGGCTTCTTAACAGCGTTTGGCAGGTCGAAAGTATACCATGAGGTTGCTTTCTGCTCGTGTGAAGAGTGACAGCTTGCGCAGTCTCTCGCTTCGCCGATGGAGTGGGACATTTTGTCCATCTGAACCCAAGCGAGCATTTTATCGTTAACTTTGTAACCGCCGTACAGACCGGTGATGATGTACATATCGTTCACCTCGTCCGCTTTACGCTCAACATCGAAAGTTTCGGGCTGTCCGATGGACGTGTTGCCCTTAACGGTTGTTTTAGGGATATCGCGGAGCAGCAGTTTGTTCGTAACTTTCGGTTTTTTCGCGATGTTCATTGTACCCATAGGATAGGGTTTCAGAGGTATCCAGAGTCCAGTTACAGGCTGTTTAACGATAGTGGGCAGGTCTCTTGTTCCGTAGTATTCTTTATATTTTGTATAAAGGTTAGGCATACCTTCGGATTTGCCGGGACCCCAGAATGTGTACTGATACGCGCCCACAGCCTTAACGTGACATGATGAACAGTCTACGTTGCCGTGTTCGCTTTTCTGAGCGGCATCATATATCTCAGTGTGGCATTTCTGGCATGATTTCCTTGCGGATGCGGAGCCTATGTGACCGTATGAGTGGTTTTTTGACTCGTGGCAGTCTGTACACTGGATGCCTTTTGCAAAGTGGATGTCGTCATGCAGTTCGTTCACAGGGAACGCAAATTCCTGACGCATATATCCTGCGCCGCGTCTTCTGTCCATGGGACCGGCGTGGCATATTGTGCCTCGTCCGCCGCCATAGCAGGTGAGCGTTTCAGGCTTTTTGGTGAATGTGTGGCGGGCTTTTGAAGCCTTGTGACCTTCATAGTGGCAGTCTGCACAGCTGGCGTGGCATTTGTTGCAGCCTCTGTCAAGACCTGCGGACATGGCTTTTGTAAAGCCCTCCCCCCTCGCACATTCGCCTTTCAGCTCTTCATAGTTGTCACCGAACCATGGACCGCAGTTCTGGGGTCCGGGTTTGTCGGATGACCAGTGGGTAAAGCCTCTCTGGGTTTTCTGGAGACCCATCCCGGCTTTGTTATAGTCTTTGACCTCGTTTTCGTGGCACTGCCCGCAGGTTTTCATAGCGATTTCGGGGCTGTATGCCATTGTTTTGGGGTCGTGGTCGTGATAGTTAAGCTGAACGAGCTGTTTAACGCCCATTTCTTCAGCTTTTTTGGGGTCTGGTTTAGCGTTCAGAAGTTTTGTTCTGTCGCTGCCTTTTGGCTGGATGGGGGCAAAGTTGGTAATCTCTCTGCCGACAGCCTGATATTTATATTTCGGACCCACAGCCGCATAGAAAGGTCTGGGCATACCTTTGTGTGCCTCGTCCTTGTCCATTGCCGCTGCGTTGCCAAGGTGGCAGGATTCGCAGGCTATTCCGCCCATGTTTACCTCTTTGTCCACTTCCGTGGGGTCAAGGTACATCTGGGGGAAGCCGAGTTTGGTTATCATCTCTTTGTTTCCGTGGCACTTGACGCAGGAAGAATCGGCATCAAAGGCGAACGCGGGAACGGCAAAGAGAGCCGCTAAAATAAAGATTAATGCAAAACGCATTGTACACCTCCATAGTTGAATGTTTGACTGCAACATATGTGCCGAAAAATAACGTCTGAAACGCTTTGTTTTCGTTCCGGTTTTTGCAAATTGCAAAAAATTTAATAAGCTGATGTGTAAAATGCAAAAATGGCGGCACGGAACTGATCCGCACCGCCTGAATTTAGATAGCTTACTCTGAAAAACCGCCCCGAACACATCTGATGTTCAGATTGTCTGTCTTTGCGGTTGTTGCGGATGTTCCGTCGCTGGCATTGAGATACCAGGCTTTGCTTGAGTCACCAGCATCCGTCGTGGAAGTCCAGTAAGGAGCGGAGGCGACATTCACAAACTCGCTGCTAAGTTCAAAGGAAACTTCAAGAATCGACATCATCTCTTTTATATTAGGAAGCCGCCAGTCCGTCAGACCGTTGAGTGTCTTGTTCTCGCAATAGGTAACTGCATCGCTCCACGCTGCGGTGCTGGTTGCTGCGGTGGTGTCGTCGTCCCACTGGAGCATAGAACCCTTTGCATCCACTATTTTTGTGTTATGGTCTCGTTTAAAGACCGGAAAACCATAAATGATCTGCGTATATCTGCAGCATTTTACAGGATTCACAGGGGCAGGAAGTATAAATGAATTAACATTTGTAATCCTACCGTTACCAGAAAAAAGGATTGCGTAAAAAGTATACTGACTCGTTGTCCAGTAGGTTGCCGCAACATCAAGATTCTGGAATATACTGACAAACGCCGGAGACCTGCCATAATCCATTATAGAATTGAAAGTCCACATGTCCGGCAAATACCAGTCGTCATAACCGCCCAGAACAAGGTTGCTGCAATAGGTGCTGGCATCTGAGAGCGAAAGAACGTTAACTGACGCATCATCCTGCCACATAACGCCGTTCAGTTTATCGGTAACGATATCTGTTGCGTCGTCCCTTGTAAAATCGGGCTCAAAACCCTGATCGTAATACTTATCGTCAAAGTCGATATACGAAGATACCGCACCTGTTTTGGTGTATCCCCAGCTAAGCACGTCCACAGTGAACGGTCCTATGGTAGCAACGCCGCCCGTTCTGCCGTCGGAGACCGTAACCATTATGTTCTCAAACGTTCCAACCGTAGAACCGAAAAATGAAAGCTGACCAGTTGTCTGGTTAATCACCATGCCTGACGGCTGATTCTGAAGGCTGAACGTGAGAGTATCCCCATCTGCATCGGAAGCGGTGAACACAGATGTAAACGGCAGATAGATGTTCCATCTATATCTGGGCATAGTGCCGCTTATTGTCGGCGCATGGTTATTTACTGTTATGTCGAAAGATTCCAGATAGGTGGTGGACTTACCGTCTGAAACGTAGATGACTATCCCGTGATAAACATCGTTTTCTGTCGGCGTGCCGGAAAGCTCTCCCGTTGATGTACTAAAAGATGCCCAGTCTGGCTTGTTCAACACACCGAATGTCAGTGTGTCGCCATCGTCATCGTCCGCTGTCGGCGTAAAACTGTAGGCTGTTTTGACGTAAAGCGAAGTTGTCGGCGTTCCGGTGATGGTGGGTGCATGGTTCGCACTCGCTATGGATATGCTGAATGAAGGCAGAGAAACAGTCTCTATTCCGTCTGAAACGCTTATCACTATGTCCGTGTATATGCCCGCTGTGGTCGTTCCAGAAAGCTCACCTGTTGCCTCGTCAAACGCAGCCCAGCCGGGGCGGTTTGTAATGCTGAAGCTGAGGGTCTGACCATCAAGGTCATAAGCCGCAGGCTTAAAGCTGTATGCACTGCCGAGGCCGGCTGTTGTCTGGGGTGTTCCCGTTATCACCGGCGCACGGTTGGAAACCGTAATCGTAAAAGATGACAGAGATGCTGATGTCTGACCGTCGGAAACGGAGATAACTATATTGCTGAACGTTCCCACTGTGGCTGTTCCTGAAAGCCTGCCTGTTGTCGCATTAAAAACAGCCCACGAGGGTTTGTTGCTTATTGAGTAACTCAGATCATCGCCGTCCGCATCCGATGCCGAGGGCGTGAAGTCGTATGTCTGGTTGACATACAGCCCTGTTGACGGTGTACCGGATATTTTAGGCACATTGTTCACAACAGATTCCACCGTTATGGTGAACGCAGTAAGGCTGACTGTATTGGTGCCGTCCGTAACACTTATGACTATATTAGAAAACACTCCGGCAGTTGTCGTACCCGTGAGTGCTCCCGTTGAAGTGTTGAAACTTGCCCACGAAGGCTTGTTGGAGACTGAAAAGGTAAGCGAATCCCCGTCCGCATCCGCCGCCGAAGGAACAAAACTGTAGCTTGTACCTGACATGGCAGTGGTGGATGGTGTGCCGTTTATCACAGGTGCTGTATTGGATGTAGTCTGCTCCGACACCGTTATCGTAAACGAAGCAAGGCTGGCTGTATCCGTTCCGTCAGTGACGCTTATGACAATACCTGAAAACACTCCGGCAGTTGTTGTTCCTGTGAGTGCTCCCGTTGAAGTGTTAAAACTTGCCCACGAAGGTTTGTTGGAAATTGAATATGTAAGAGTATCCCCGTCTGCATCCGCCGCCGAAGGAACAAAACTGTAGCTTGTACCTGACATGGCAGTGGTGGATGGTGTGCCGTTTATCACAGGTGCATTGTTGGATGTAGTCTGCTCCGACACCGTAATCGTAAACGAAGCAAGGCTGGCTGTATCCGTCCCGTCCGTAACGCTTATGACTATATCTGAAAACACTCCGGCAGTGGTTGTTCCTATGAGGGCTCCTGTTGACGTATCAAAACTTGCCCATGACGGCTTGTTCTCTATTGAATATGTAAGCGTATCCCCGTCCGCGTCCGCCGCCGAAGGGATAAAACTGTAGTTTGTGCCTGCCGTTACAGTGGTGGAAGGTGTGCCGTTTATCACAGGTGCCGTGTTGGTTTCACCGCCGCCGGGCGTTGACTGGCAGACATCGTTGCTTTTGGTTATCTCGCATACTGCGCCTATTCCGCCGATACCGCCGTCAGGGGCGTAACAGGTAATCTGATAGCTTGCCAGAAACGCATTTGAAAACGACATGCCGAAAACTTCCGCAAGTTTCTGCGTAATGGCGGCAGTGAGCGCATCTCCGCTCCATGAACTGCCTGTTTTCATATATAAACTGCTGTCAGCTGTCAGACCGCTGAAAAGGAGTATTTTTGAACCGTCTATGGAGGAAAGGGTATCCGATATTTCAGATGATATCGCGCAGACTGTTGACCAGCCTGTGCCTGTGCGTTCCGATGTGCCGAAAAAGGCACTGTTAAGGTTTGCTGCATCTGACGTAAATCCGGTCGGCAATCCGCCTTTCTGTTTCAGGGTTACACCTAAATTATAGGATGTCGCACTTTCTGAGCGGTATGATGTTTTTTTGCTTCGCGGAAACTGTGCCGACAGTTCGGATGGTGTACCTATCATTATAACGTCGGCATACTTCCCGCTGCTGTCTGTTATATAGACCACAGACTTGCCGCCGCTTTCGCTGTATGTCAGTTCTATGCCGCTGACGGACTGCCCGTCATCGTCCAGAACCGCTATCTCGTAAACTATGCCAAGCACAGTGCTGGTTACTGTAATTTTCCCTCTGCTGTCAGCCACGGCGGAAACATCTGCTCCGCTGTATGTCACCTCGGAGCTTAATTCATTATCTGATGATGAACCGTCTCCGCACCCACATAGAAGCAAAATCGCGATTAACACAAAAAATACTCTTCGCATAGAGCCCCCAATCGAGAAAAATAATTATGTTTAATTATCCCTCTAAAACCGGGAAAAATAACCTATACGGAAGTGTAGGAAAGTATCAGCCTATGCCGTAGTCTTTCAGCTTGCGGTAGACGGTCGATGTGTCAACGCCCAGAATCTCCGCCGCTTTCTGGCGGTTGCCTCCGGCGATGTCCAGAACCTTGAGGATGTGGCGCTTCATAACAGCATCAAGACTCAGCGTATCCGCCTCAATGGGGCAGCCGAGGTTCAGCGATTCGCAGCCAAGAAGCTCACCCTGTTCAAGTATCATGGCGCGTTCGATGATGTTGGAAAGCTCCCTGATATTTCCCGGATAATCGTAGCTTTGCAGGCACTGCACCGCCGACTCATCTATTGCTTTGATGTGTGTGTTGATGTGTTTGTATTTTTCCATGAAGTGATGCGCGAGGGGCATAATGTCCTCGCGGCGCTCACGCAGAGGCGGAAGCTCTATATTTATAACGTTCAGCCTATAGAAAAGATCCTGCCTGAACCCCCCTCTCTCGGAGAGAAGCGCAAGGTCTCTGTTCGTGGCGGCTATGATGCGCACGTCCGCCTGCTCCTGAACGGGACATCCAACAGGATAAAAGCTCTTAGTTTCCAGAAACCGCAGAAACTTAGGCTGCAAATCGAGGGGCATTTCCCCTATCTCGTCCAGAAAGAGCGAGCCGCCGTATGCGGACTGGATTATCCCTTTCCGGTCGCTGTCTGCACCAGTGAAAGCTCCCTTTTTATGTCCGAAAAGCTCACTTTCGAACAGATGGTGCTGTAAATTGCAGCAGTTTATGGCTGCAAACGGTCTTCTGCTCCGCTCGCTGTTTTCGTGGATGAACCGCGCCAGAACCTCTTTTCCGGTTCCGGTCTCTCCCGTTATCAAAACGTTGGTATCGGTTTTCGCAACCCTCGCCGCAGTGTTAAGCACAGCTTCCATCTTCGCTGATACGCCCACCATTCCGCTCTTGCGCACAGCTGTGTCCGCCAGCGCCTTGAGCGCCAGCTTTTCGTTAACGAGGTCAAGTTTGTAAATAAGCAGTTCGGTATCCACAGGTTTCGGGATATAGTCGAACGCGCCGGACTTTATGGCTTTCACCGATTCGTCGATACTGCTCTGCCCCGTCATCAGTATAAGAATCGTTTCGGGGCTGACTGATTTCAGCTTTTCCAGCACGTCAAACCCAGTCATTTCGGGCATCCGAATGTCGGATACAACAACGTCGGCACCGCTTTGGGCTATATATTCCACAGCCATTGACGGCGACACGAACGACATCACGGTATAGCTCTTTTCAATCACCCTTTTCAGCGTGCGGTTAAGAACCGCGTCGTCTTCAATGAGAACTACTTTCATCCCTTATCTCCAGCCTGATGTTAAACTCCGTTCCTCTGCCCTCTTCGCTCTCAACGGTTATCTGCCCGCCATGTTTCTTGACAATTTTGTGCACCAGCGACAGCCCCAGCCCCATTCCTCTGTTCGGTGCTTTGGTTGTGTGGAACGGGTCGAATATCCTGTCTATTTCACTCTCCGGTATGCCGCATCCATTGTCGGCAACTGACAGCAACGCCAGCCCGCCGGAACGTTTCAGCGTAACGCGTATCCTGCCGTTTTCGCCCAGAGCGTCCAGCCCGTTCTGCACAAGATTAAGCACCATCTGCTGCAAAAGAGTGGGGAAACCGGACACCACAACATCGTCGAGGTCGGTCTCTATAAGAGCGTCGGTGTTTATATATTTCAGTGTCTTTTCAATGACTTCTTTAAGATATACGGGGAGAGGCTCGGAATTTCCCTCTTTATCCGGTGCCAGTTTTTTCAGGTTATCTATTATATCCACACATCGGCGCGCCTCGTGCTCTATGGTGGCGAGGTCTTCGCTCTCCCCCGTCTCCTGCTGGAGCAGCTTAGTTAGGATTATGATGGAGTTGAGGGGAGTGTTAAGCTCGTGTGCTATCCCCCCCGCCATAACGCCGAGAGCCGAAAGGCGGTTCATCAGTTCCATCCGCATCTGTGTGTTTTTGAGATCTTCGATGTAAATTTTAAGGCTGTCCGCCATGGAGCGGATACTCTTTGCTATCTCATCTATTTCGCCGGTGTACTCCCCATCCAGCGGATAATCAAAATCGCCGCGGCTATACGCCTGCACTGCCTTTTTAATCTCCGCGAACGGTTTCATGAAATATTTGCTGAAAACAGCGGCGGTCAGTATACTGAGTATTATACAGAACAGCATAACCGCTATGAACTCATGACGCAGCGCTGTGAGCGACTGGAAAAAATAATCTTTATACATAACGGTGCATATTTTCCATGCCTGCCGTTTGTCCTCATACGGGTAATAGGTTGAAAAGAACATGAAGCCCTCTTTCATGGGGATCATATTTTGTTCCCCAGACAAGAGGGTTTTGAAATTATCCCTGCCGTAAACTGTGTCGAAGAAATATTCGGTGCCGAACTGGTTTGCGAATTCGTATTTATGGTCGGGGTGGAAAATGAAAACGCCGTTGCGCTCCTTCTCCCTGCCGTTTATCTCCACGATAAAGGAATAGCCGCGCTTCGCGTCGAGCTGGCTTGCAGTTTCCCCAAGTTTTTTGCCCCAGAAATTAACTATCAGGTAGCCTATAACCCTGTCGCCCTCAAAAATAGGAAGCATACTGCGTATCATTGAGGGGCAAAAGGACACTGCGTCCGGCAGGTGCCCCCGCTCGAAATCAGAGAAAACAGGCTCACGTTTCGGGTTCCGGCTCACAAGGTTAAAAAACTCCTTGTCGCCCACGTATATAGGTTTATAGTCCGGCTTTGCGGAAACGAGTTCACCCTCACGCCAGAACACGACAATATTGCCCTGCAAATCCACAAGACGCATCGCCTGAATGTCGCTCATCCGCTCCGTATAGACTGTAAACAGCTCTTCTATGGACTCCCTGTCGGTTCTGCCCTCGAAATATTCCTTCAGAGCGGAGTTCTCCGCCAGCGCCAGCATAAGGTAACGCATACGCACGAGGAAATCGTCGATACCGTTCTTTTTAAGGCGCAGAATGATATCCGCCTGAGCGTTCATATCTTCGGTTATAAGGCTTTTTGACTGGGAAAAATAGATGCCCGTTGTAATGAGCAGAACCAGAGCCACAAGGATACTGATGAATAAAGCAAGACGTTTTATCATAGAGGGATATTACATTCTAAACAAAAATACCGCAAGTGGTCAGTATTCGGAGGGTTCCGCCTGAGCATTCGGGTTTCTTCCGTACTGGTTGTCCGGTTTGCTGTCCTGACAGTAAAAAACCAGCAGAACTATGAAACCTATCACAGGAATGAGAAACAGCAGAAGCCACCAGCCGGAGCGCCCTGTGTCGTGCAGCCTGCGCACCGTGACTGCCAGAGCGGGTATGAACACGGCGATTGAATATACGAAATCAATTATGTCCGTGTCGATGAAAACACCTATCATGGTGATGAGCGCTATAATAACGACGTTGAACAGCGTAAACATCCAGTATTCAGTTCTTGTCGCCCTGCCGCTGAAATTCTGCCAGTCGCGCCATACCTTAAAATACCAATCCATAAACTCTCCTATGCCGGAAAATACAGTCCGATTGACTTTATAACGAATTTGCCGACAAAAAGACATGAACCGAACAGTACAACGTATATGCCGAGATAGGTTACAGTATTGTTTTTGCTGAAATCAAACAGCACCCTGTCCATCTTCGCAATGGATTCCCAAGCACTTATCTCCGGTCCGTCGCCTCTGTTTATTATGGAAAGAAAAGCCAGAACCATTATGTAGATGCCCATTACGATGTAATAAGCAAGCCTCATCCGCGGCTCGTTCATAAAAAGGATATCGCCTATCAGGATAAAACCCAGAACATGAACAAACTCAAAAACAGCAACAGTAGTAAATGAAATCATCAACCGTCCCCCTGCATCGACTGAAATTAAAAATATGTCGATTTGAAACAGGTTTACAGCAAAACACAGACCGGAAACCCGGTGCCACTCCCCCATTTTCAAACCAATAATATAAAATGAATGTTTATTGCTACATTTTAGCCTTGGAATCGACGATTGTCAAAGCAATCACACCATTAATATCCAAAAGACCAAAATAAGCATTTTATTATTTTAACAGCAACCGCCCTTGCCGCACAACTGCGAAAAATGGCAGGCAATCAACAATTGATTATGAATATCATTATCATGTTTGATTGTCAAAGATAAACAGCAGATAGCTTAACCTGTTTTTATGGAAGATATCATTTTCAATAAATCTGAGATCACAGCAACGCAAAAAAGCCTGCTGATGCAGGCTTTCATGGTTAATTCTGATTTTAAAAGGACCGCTTGAGGCAGGTCAGAAACTTACGCTTTCTGAACTTTGCCCGCTTTCATGCATTTCGTGCAGACAGTTTTGCGCACGACTTCACCGTCCACAACGACTCTGATTTTATGTACATTGGGATAGAAAACCCTTCTTGATACATTATGAGCGTGGCTGATCTGGTGACCGAACATGGGGCCTTTACCGCAGATTTCACATCTTCTGGCCATCGTACCTACCTCCTTGATTTCGAGAGCTTAAAATGCTAGCATAACTTCCGTATTCAAACAAGCATTTTTTTATATGAATTATTACAAAGGAAGAACACAATGACAGAAGACAGGATTAAAATCCAGCTAAATTTTCAAAACGACCTGTTTATTTACTCCGAAAGCCTCTACCCGCAGGTGGAAAAAATACAGAAATTCAGCCACGGCGGCGAATATGCCGCATATGAAAGGCTGTCGCCAAAGGATTTTTTCGATACCGACAAACCTTTCAACGTCGAGATAGGCATAGGCAACGGCGAATTCCTTTCAGAATATGCAAAGGCGTCTCCGGAGCAGAACTACCTCGGCTTTGAGGTAATGAAACGCATCTTCAACCGCGCCATAACAAAAGCGCGTCAGGTTAAAAACAACAATATCAGGCTGATCCATTTCGACGCGACCTTTATAGTGTCAATTCTTGAAGACAACTGCGTTGACAACTTCTACGTTAACTTCCCTGATCCGTGGCCAAAGAAAAAACATCTGAAACGCAGACTGCTCAAGACAGAGTTCATAGAGCTGCTAACTAAAAAACTTAAACCCGGCGGCACCCTCTGCATGGCGACAGACCAGATAGACTACGCACTTGAAATTGCGGAGAATCTCAAACCTGTTAAAGAATTAAAAAGCGTATATAATACTGTGTATATAGACAGGCTGGACGACTATCTCCCGACAAAATATTACAGAAAGTTTGTTCCGGAGCTTGGGGTCAGCTTTTTCCGCCTGAAAAAAACCGACGGGAAGTGACATGAAAAAACTGCTTATCCTCTTCGCGGCACTGTTCGTTTTCACCACGGCACATGCAAAACAGATACTCGTCTGCGAGGTGAACGGCATCATAAGCGGGTATACCCACAACTACCTGAAACAGGCACTTAAAAAAGCGACGGATGAAGACGCTGTTCTGCTTGTCCGGCTGGACACCCCCGGAGGACTGCTGGATTCAACCAGAAAAATAGTCCAGATGTTTCTTGAGACCGAAACACCCGTGATTGTCTTTGTGGCGCCGCAGGGCGCAAGGGCGGGTTCCGCCGGCACGTTCATAACGCTGTCGGCGGGCTATGCGGCGATGGCGGAGGGCAGCAACATAGGTGCGGCGCACCCTGTTGACATATCCGGCAAGGATATTCAGGGGGACATGGCACAGAAAATAGAAAACGACACAGTGGCATTCATAAAGTCCATTGCGGAAAAACGGGGCAGAAACGCGGACGCGGCTGTTGAAACAGTAACACAGTCGGTGAGCTACACCGCAAAAGAGGCTCTGGAAAAGGGACTGATAGACGCAATAGCAAACACAAATGCAGAGGTTGCAAAACTGGCGGCGGCGAAGCTGGGCTTTCAGGCGGGGGATATAACCACACTGAACCCCACGCCCATGCAGAAGACAGCATTCTTTCTCAGCGACCCGAATATTCTGATTCTCCTTCTTTTTATAGGCATAGCGGCGATTTTCCTTGAGTTCAAGATGCCGGGAACATTCATCTTCGCAGGCGTCGGCATAGCTGCGCTGGTGCTTTTTCTTGCCGGAATAAACATAATCCCCGTAAACTCACTTGCGCTGCTGCTCATTCTGGCGGGTCTGGGACTTCTTATAGCGGAAATTTTCGTGCCCAGCTTCGGGCTGCTGACTCTGGGAGCGGTGGTCAGCATGGGTTTCGGCATGTATCTTATGTTTTCAAGAGAGGGCAACATGGGCATTGGAGTATCTTTCTGGCTGATCTTCGGAGTC
Organism: Seleniivibrio woodruffii; assembly: GCF_029267515.1. Taxonomy (GTDB): domain Bacteria; phylum Chrysiogenota; class Deferribacteres; order Deferribacterales; family Geovibrionaceae; genus Seleniivibrio; species Seleniivibrio woodruffii_A. Next base: position 85,485 of record NZ_JAJUIS010000007.1, on the reverse strand, counting down.
ATCGGAACCATTGCGGCAATTTTCATAATTCTGGGCAGACTTTTGCTTAAAGACTTCCACAAGAAGACCGTCACCGGACGTGAAGGAATGACCGGAGAGACCGGAATAATAACGGATTGGGACAATGGCGCCGGACATATTTTTATTCATGGTGAACTCTGGAAAGCTAAAAGTACGTTTAATTTCAATAAAAACGATTCCGCAAAGGTAGTTGCGGTTCAGGGCATGGTACTGATACTGGAGGCTAATAATAATGAGTGATACGATGAAAGAAATGATTGAATTTCCGACTATTTTTACCTTTAAAGCTATGGGCGAAAATACAGAAGATTTCAAGAAAGATATCAAAGAAATCTTTACGCGGCACGAAACAGCTATGATAACAGAAAACATAAGTACAAAAGGTACTTACACATCAATTTCAATAACTGTGGAAGTAATTGATTTTGATGAATTACAAAATATATATACAAAAATAAAGGAAACAAAAGGGCTAAAATTCCATTTATAACAGAATCTTACGAACAAGTTTTATTTTCGGTCGCGGGACTTTTTGTGGTTGCAAAAGTTAACTAATGTGCTAAATTATGTCCATGTTTTGCAAAACTGTTCATTGTTTTGTGGGGTAATACATGTTTATGCAAATATACAAAAGTCTCGAAAAATCATTTTTCAATACTCTTGCCCGGAAACTTCTCGGCAACATACTGTTTGTCACATCCATTCAGGCGATAGCCATTTTTTCCTTTATGTCGTATAAAAACAACATAATAGCAAAAATCACCGCCATGGATATTGAACCCGGACTGAAACAGCAGATTCTGGACGCCTGCTCACATGGCTATTTCACATCTCTGTTCTTTATGCTGCTGACCATACTCGCTCTCTTTTTCATACTCGGTTTCTTCTACGTTCTCATAGTGCATCCCATCCGCAGGATGGCGCAGCTTTTCAATGAGATGGGAATGGGCGGCAACGACCTTTCAACGGACATGCCGCTTCTGACATATGACGAGATGCGCGACCTTGCCGAAGGGTACAACATGTTCATGCTGAAACTGCGCAAGCTAATTCTGAAAATCAGGATGATAAGCATCAGCATTGGCGTTGAATCGGCGCAGGTTGTACACAACACCAACAGAACGTTCGTAGAGGTTAACAACCAGACGGAGCTCTCCGAGCGTATATTCGAAGTCAGCTCCCGCTCAACAGAGGCTGTGGAAACTGTCCGCGGTCACTCAACAAGCATCAGTCAGGCTGCGGAAGACAACATAGCAAAGGCTGTCAACTCCAAAAACGAGATGGAGGCGCTGACCTGCAACATGGACGCCATCAGCGGGATGCTTGGCGAGTTCCAGCAGACGGTAGGCAATCTGACCAAAAACTCCGAAACTATCAGAGAGATAGTTTCTCTTATTGAAGATATTTCAGACCAGACGAACCTTCTGGCTCTGAACGCCGCAATCGAGGCGGCAAGAGCGGGCGAAGCCGGAAGAGGGTTTGCTGTTGTTGCCGACGAAGTGCGCAAGCTCGCCGAGCGCGTTAAATCCGCAACGGAAGAGATATCCTCCAACATAAACCAGATGATAGGCGAAGTCAGACACACCTCAGACCAGACAAACAAAATCAATCAGTATATAAACGAAACAAAAAGCGTAGTGGACAAGACATCCACCAACTTTGCAACTATGGTGCACGATTTTGAACAGACAGGTCACGGTATTCAGGAGATAACAGGTTCTCTGGACAGCTTTACCGACAATAACGTTCTGATACATACCAACATCACCGCCATTAAGGACGCGGCGTATCTTGTCGATCACATGATGCAGGAGTCCCACAAGAACACCCTCACCCTGAATTCCCACATTGAGGACATACAGGACAACGTGGCGAAGTTCAAGATAGGCATGGGCGAGATGGAAAAGATACTGCACCTCGGCGAAACCTATAAAACAAGGTTCGAAGAGGTACTTAAAGACCTTGCTGACAAAGGCGTTGATGTTTTTGACAAGCAATACAAACAGATACCGGGAGTTTTCCCTGCCAAATACACAACAAAATACGATTCCAAGGTTGAGTCCCTGTTCCAGCCCCTTTACGATAAGGTGCTCACTGAACAGTCAGGCATAATCTTCGCACTCTGCGTTGACGTGAACGGCTATGCACCCACGCACAACAGAAAATATTCCGCAAAGCCCACAGGCAACAAGGAAGCGGACACGGCGCACAGCAGAGACAAGCGTATATTCAACGACCACACCGGTCTGCGCGCTGCGAAAAACACCCAGTCGTTCCTCATACAGACCTATTCCAGAGATACGGGAGAGGTCATTAACGACATCAGTATGCCGGTGATAGTGAACGGGAAACACTGGGGAGCATTCAGAATCGGTTTCGACCCCAGAGCCATCATTGAGGCAGCTAAAAAAGTTTTAAGCGATTAAAACTGAAAAATATGAGATTTAATATACAGAATCCCCCGCCGCAAACGGGGGATTTTTTTTGGTATATATGCCGGTGATGGCTGGCGCTACCCGCGAAAACAGAGGGTGCAACGCTGTTATTCAGAGCATATCTCATAAAGGATGACGTCTTTGCGAGGAAAACGCAGGTTGACCAAGCAATCTGAACTCCATAGAATTTTCAGTACAAATATTGATGCCTAAGGGGAGCAGATCGCCGCGTCGTTGCACTCCTCGCGAAGACAGAAATGGCTGCCGTTCAGAACCAAGCAGTTCCGAGGTTGTGCTGACGCTTTAATGCGACTTAATGGAACATATCGCGGGTCAGGCACGAGTTATGCAAGGAAGTTCAAACGCGACAAGCAAAAGCGCACTGATTTGTGCGTGTTGCGGGCAAGTTTGGACTGACGCCGCAGAACGAAGTGCATCACCTGCGATTATATAAAGAGGAGCATAAGGATTATAAGAACCAACGCTATAATAACGTTTGTAAGAAATTTAATAGCCTGATCCTTCTCGAATCTGTTCATGAACGTATTGTTCTTTTTATATTCCGCTTTCAGCCTGCCAAGTTCCTGACGAAACTCATCGCGCTCTCTGAACAGTGTGCGGATGAAAGGGGCGAGTTCCAGCTCGACGCATTTATCCTTTTTCGGATTTATGCGCAGCATCTCAGCCTTTTCCATATTGAGAAGTCCTTTGTTGTTGTTTTCGTCATCAAAACTGAAAGTGAAGCCGAATTTCTCCATAAAAGAGAAGAAAGCGCCTCTGTCGTCGTCCTCGCGTTTAGAATCGAAATAGAAATATACGGATTCCACACCGAAATCGGGAAAACTGCCGCGCAGAAGTCCGGCAAGTTCGTTCATGGCATAGGTTCCCAGACCATATCCGCGGTATGAACTCGACAGCTTGAACTTATTGATATGGGGAAACCGGATGGTGCGTGTCAGAAGGTCGGCAACAGCAGTAAGCCTGTTGTCCTTTTTAAATTCGTTTTCAAGCCCGTTCATGATCTCCGAAGGCAGTTCGTTTTCGGGAAGGTTTTCCGCATTCCCTTCGGGTCCTGTCTTCGCTATGGGGATAAACGTGATGCTGTACGTGACCTCAGTATTGGTTCTCACAATCTCAAGGGCATAAAGCATGTACCCCATTGTTATCTTTCTGGTCTCCGTTACCTTGTTGACCAGTTTGAGAAGACGTATGTCACTGTTTCTTTCTTTTGCCATCATCCACCTATGGGAAGTTTAAAAAGGCTCTTCAGACTCCCGAAAAAGCTGTTGTGAAACTCGATGCGCACAAGCATTTTTCTTGCTTTTTCATTTTTCATAATACTGGGCAGGATAGACGAGAAAGAGTTTAGCTGCTGCATATAAATCATCTGCGGCAGCCTGTTTGTGCTGACGCCCGCCTCAATGAGGTCGGAAACGAATCTTTTCAGCACAGCCTTAAAAATATCCACAGTCTCCTTCTGTTCCTCCGCCAGCAGGATAAGATATTTTTTATCCATGAACCGCTTTTTAATATCCTGATCTATCATCAGGCGCTTTGTGTGGGAAACGAATCCCCAGCGGGATCTGTCCGTTGCCAGACAGAGCATGTAGTTATAAAAACAAACGTAATACTGAACAAAATAATTTTCAAGAGGTTCGGTCTGATTTTCCGCACCTGCCGGCGCGGTTTCAGACTCTTTGACCTCGGCGCTGACCATCTTAAACATCTTATTTGTGAACTCCGTAAGGCTGAAAGTCAGCTCTCCGTCGTTAATCTGGTCTGCCGTGATATCCCATTCCATTAATAACTCCTAAAAAAATAACCCGAATCCCCTTGCAGGGTATAATAATTATCGGAACAAGCACAATATAACTCAATCACTCATTTTAGAAAAGGATTTTAAACGCTATCGTTTTTTCCGCTAAATATTCGTGTGCACCGTGCGATTTATATTATATACCAGCGAATTCACCACGGAGTGTAAAAAATGTTTAGCCTTGTGCTCAATAAAATGTCGGACTATATAAATAACCATAGAAGCCAAGACGGAAACGGTCTGGATTTTGTTTTTGCGGAGAATGACGGAATGAAAAAAGAGGATATTAAAAATATAGAAGACCATATGCCGGTAAATACCAGAATCACTGTCACTGTCAAAAACGCAAGCTATCAGGGCGTTTACGACTCCCGCGTTGAAGACTTTGACAACAGCAACATACACATCTCTCAGCCTTCGGCGGACGGTGTGCCGGTTCCGATGGTTCCCGGAACAATAGCCCATATAGAATTTGTTAACACCAGCGGGCGTTTCCGCTTTGAAACCACTGTGACCGGAAGAAAATCACAGGGCAGAGTAACTCTTGTCACCGTTGAAAAACCTAAATCCATAACAAGAAACCAACTCCGTGAGTTCTACCGCGTGGACACACGCATCAAGGGCAAGGTGAAAATGTTCTACTCCGCCGTGCCGGACAAAAACATGAAGATACCTCACAAAAGCGTGGACTGCATGATAATGGACGTTTCGGGCGGCGGCGGAAAGCTGATAACCTCATCATGGATGGAAAACCACCAGCAGTTTCTTCTGGATATGTCCGAAGCCGTGCCGGAGCTCGACAGCGCCCCATGCACGGCAATCCGCGTAAAGAGAATACAGGAACGCACAGAGGTTAGCTTCCGTTTCGACTTTACTAAGGAATCAGACCGCAACCTTATCATAAAGTACGTTTTCAAACGTCAGATAGAGCTGAAACAGACTTTAGGATAACAGATTTCCACTGATATACCAAACTTTTGCATCTTCATTTAAATGTATTTCTTGCAAACGGTACAAGACCGCGGTATTTTATAGCAAAATTCTGAGGTGAAAAGGTTGATAGCTAAAGAGGGATTTCCTTTTGTTCTTGGCGCGCTTGCTGTTTTTCTTGTACTGGTGATATTCCCGGTCAAGCTGATAATATTTATCGTGGGGCTTTTCTGTGCCTTCTGCATCTGGTTCTTCCGTGATCCGGAGCGCAGCATCCCGCCGTTTAAAGACGTTCTGGTGTCCCCTGCCGACGGCAAGGTTATAGAAGTGTTCCAGTCGGAACACAACGGTGAGCCTGTCACAAAAATAAGCATATTCATGAACGTGTTCAACGTGCACGTCAACCGTATGCCCATCACAGGAAAGATACTTTCCGTTAAACATGTTGAGGGAAAGTTTCTACCGGCGGACAGACCCGACGCATCGTATGAAAACGAACAGAATATAATAGAAATAGAGAGCGAATACGGTAATATTACCGTTAAACAGATTGCCGGACTCATCGCACGCAGAACCGTATGCTATGCAAAAGAGGGCGAAACACTGCCCATCGGCGACAGGCTGGGGATAATCAAATTCTCCTCCCGCCTTGAGGTTTTCGTTCCGAAAGGATTTGACATTTCACTCAAAAACGGCGATATTGTCAAAGCAGGCGAGTCTGTTCTCGCCAAATATACAGGTGCTTAAAAGACATGAACAGCGCTGTTCAGAACAAAAACTATGTTCTGCCAAACCTCGTGACAATCATGGGGCTTTTCTGCGGATTCTACTCCATAATCGCATCCCTTAACGGACAATATACCCTTGCGGCCAGCGCAACCCTTGTCGCTTTCGTATTCGACGGTATAGACGGCAAAATAGCAAGACTGATGAACGCCACCAGCGATTTCGGGATACAGCTCGACTCACTGAGCGACCTCGTGTCCTTCGGCGTTGCACCGGGTATCCTCGTTTATAAATGGGCTCTGGAACCTTACGGCAGGCTCGGCTGGATGGCGGCTTTCCTTTTCGTCGCCTGCGGTGCTCTGCGCCTTGCCCGTTTCAATGTAATGACAAAAAAGATCGACCCAAGATATTTCATAGGACTGCCTATTCCGGCCGCTGCCGGCGTGGTTGCATCCAGTGTGCTTTTCGTTAAGGAATACATCGGGAATCCTGAGGATATCACCCTCCCCGTTTGGTTCACATTCACCATATACATTCTTGCGTTCCTGATGGTGAGCAACGTGAAATATTACAGCGGAAAAACCCTGTTCCAGCAAAAATCATACAACGTACTGGTCATGTTCGTTCTGGCGATATTCGTTATCGGGCTTATCCCCGAACTATCCCTATTCGTTCTGTCCGTCGGCTACGCATTCAGCGGACTGCTGCTATTTGCGTATAAACGACTAAGACACCCCGCGGGTAGCTCTGAGGAACCTTTCGGTACGGAAGTGTGATTTCACATCTATGTTAAACCAAAGCCTCAGCCCTTACGGGGTTGGGGCTTTTTTTTTCGATTTTGCAGGGAAGGAGGAACAACAGATGCTATCAGGACTAAAAGGAAGATAACAGACGATTGGACGTCATCGCAAGGAGCATAGGCGACGACGTGATCCGGATATGAAACTGCCGCGTCTCTGTGCACCGCGCAGAGACATAGTTAAAAAGATTAATTTTTAAAAATAAGGAGAAAGAACAATGTCAAAGAGAAAAATCATCGTATTCGACACCACACTGAGAGACGGAGAGCAGGCACCCGGATTCTCCATGAACACCGAAGAGAAAATCCAGATGGCGCTGCAGCTTGAAAAAATGGGCGTGGACGTGATGGAAGCCGGCTTCCCCATCTCCTCCCCCGGCGACTTCGAAGCCGTAAGCCGTGTTGCCGCCGTCATCAAAAACTGCGGCGTGGCAGGTCTCTGCCGCGCAAATAAAAAAGATATCGAAGTGGGCTGGGACGCTCTGAAAGGAGCTGTACGTCCCCGCATACATACTTTCATAGCAACAAGCGACATCCACCTTCAGTACAAACTTAAAAAAAGCAGGGAAGAAGCTCTGGAAATAGCCGTTGACGCGGTTAAATTCGCAAGGAACCTCTGCGAAGACGTGGAATTCAGCGCAGAAGACGCAACAAGAAGCGATCTGGACTATCTGTGCCGCGTTGTTGAGGCTGTTATAGCTGCGGGAGCAAAAACCGTTAACATACCCGACACAGTTGGCTACACTGTACCTATGGAGTTCGACAAAATAATCAGCACCATAATGAACAAAGTGCCCAACGTCGATAAGGCACGCATAAGCGTACACTGCCACAACGACCTCGGTCTGGGTGCCGCAAACTCTCTGGCAGCCATCAAGGCGGGCGCATCTCAGGTTGAATGTACCGTCAACGGCATCGGAGAACGCGCGGGCAACACATCTCTTGAGGAAGTTATCATGGCTATGACAGTCAGAAAAGATATCTTCAACGATGTTGAATTCGGTCTCAACACTAAGGAGATATACCGTTCCAGCAAAATGCTTACAGCCATCACCGGCGTACACGTTCAGCCCAATAAAGCAATCGTCGGCAAGAACGCATTCGCACACGAAGCGGGCATACATCAGGACGGAGTATTGAAAAACAGAATAACCTACGAAATAATGACACCCGAAAGTGTCGGCTATCCCGAAAACAGCCTTGTTCTGGGCAAACACTCCGGTCGCCACGCCTTCGTTCAGAGGCTGAAAGCTCTTGGTTTCGAACTGGACGACGAAGCTATGCAAACTGCATTTGATGCTTTCAAAGTTTTAGCCGATAAAAAGAAAGAGGTCTTTGATGAAGACATTGAGAACATCGTTCTCAACCAGTCTGCCCAGACAACGAAACATTTCGATCTGGATAGAATTAACATGTTCAGCGGGAACACAGCCATCCCCACGGCGACAGTAAGGCTGAAAACCGCCTCCCACGAGTTCATTACAGATGCGTCCATCGGTGACGGTCCTGTAGACGCGGTTATGAAAGCCATCGAAAGGATCGCGGGAGTTCCAGGCAGGCTGAAAAGTTACAACATCAAGGCTCTTACTGAAGGAAAGGACGCACAGGGCGAGGTTACACTCTCAGCCGAATTCGAACAGTGCGGATACTCTATCAAAGGAAGGGGAGCGGATACCGATGTTGTCGTTGCAAGTGCAAAAGCATATCTTGATGCACTTAACAAATACATCACCAGAAAGGAATCTAAACTGGCTCCCAGAATAGCAGAAGGGATATAAAACACTTGTTAAATATGAGTAAATATATATAATACTTTTATTCATGTGAAAAAATTTCAATTTATGGTGAATTAATGAAACTAAAAGTCAAGATTTTGCTATACGTAGCGATTACGGTTTTTGCCGGAATGGCTGTTTTATTTACAGTCAACTTCTTCATGCTGCAGAACAATATGTTCAAAGCTGAGGTTGCCAAGGCAAGGAGTTTCGTGCTTGCTGCTGAAGGTGTCAGGGAGTTTATGGGGCTGGCATCAGCAGCGGATATTTACAAGACGGACGAACTTGAACACGATATTAACAGGCTTCTGCTGACAGTACCCATTGTTGGGTCTATGAAGGCTATGGAACTGAAGTCGGAGGAAGCGGGACTTAAATTCAAAGTACCCAAGATTTCCCCCAGAAACCCTGTTAACGAACCGGACGCAACAGACCTTATGGCGCTGAAAGAACTTGACAAGCTGGACACAGGAAAAGGGTCCGGTCCGGAATTTGTTTACCACGATAAAGAGAACAAACAGTTAAGATACTACAAAGCCATCAGGCTTACACAGGTTTGCTTAAAATGCCACGGAGATCCTGCGACATCGCAGGCTCTCTGGGGCAACAGCGAGGGGCTTGACCCCACCGGCGTTAAAATGGAAAACTGGAAAGCGGGAGAACTCCACGGGGCTTTCGAAGTTTATCTCCCCACAGCACCCGTTTACTCGGCCATATATAAAAACCTTTTCGTATCGTTCCTCGTATTTCTTCCCGTCACTATAGTGATACTGATAATACTTTATCTCATAAACTCGCGCTATATCTTCAACAGGCTTCAGGGGGTAAGCACTGCGCTTAACCAGATAGCTGCCGGCGACTTTACAGTACGCATGAAAATATCGAGCGACGATGAAGTCGGCGAACTTGAAAAAGCAACCAACAAAATGACGGCAGACGTTAACGACGCACTGATGGTTGTCACGGATTCCATCTCATCAATAGCATCCACATCCGCAGAGCTTTCCAGCAATGCGGAAACCATAGCCAGAGGAGCTGTAGAGCAGTCCGAACAGGTTGCAGCCACAGCATCTGCGGTTGAAGAGGTAAGCTCCACCGTTGTCGAGGTTGCACACAACGCGGCGAACGTTTCAAAAAGCGCCGAAGAGGCGAGTGCATCCGTTTCAAAAGGTCACACTCTGGTGGAAGAAACCAGAAACATGATGGAACAGATTGCGGAAACCGTTTCCGAATCAGCCGTTACAGTCCGGAAACTGGGCGAAAGCAGCGAGCAGATAGGTCAGATAATTCAGGTTATCGACGACATCGCAGACCAGACAAACCTTCTGGCGCTCAACGCAGCCATTGAAGCCGCAAGAGCCGGCGAACACGGACGCGGATTCGCTGTTGTTGCAGACGAGGTTCGAAAACTTGCAGAAAAGACTGTCAAGGCAACGCAGGAAATAGCTGATATGATTCAGTCAATTCAGGCTGACACAGGCGGAGCTGTTGCCGGTATGCACGAAGGCGTTATGCAGGTTGAGAACGGAACCAAAAAGGCTGAGGAAGCCAAAGCCGCGCTGGATGTCATCATGAACAATGTTGAAAATGTTTCAAACGAGGTCAGCATGATAGCCCGCGCAACGGACGAACAGGCTTCGGCAACCGAGATGATGGCGCACAGCATTGAGAACATCTCCCATGTAACCGGAGAAAACTCCAACGCTTCGCAGGAAACGGCAAGGGCTGTGGAACAGCTCAGCCAGCTCGCTTCCGAGCTTCAGGGGCTCATCCAGCGGTTCAAAACGACGAAATAAACTCTTTAAGGCGGAAATCTTCGGGTTTCCGCCTTTTTGTTGCTTTCCATTCCATTTTCAAATATACTTATCCGCACTTTTTTGGTTATAATTCTTTTCCCAAAAAATCAAATAACACAAATTTACTTAGATATACCGGAGGATCAGATGGCAGGACATAGCAAGTGGGCAAACATTAAGCACCGCAAAGCAGCACAGGACGCAAAAAAAGGTAAGGCTTTCACAAAAGTTGCAAAAGAGATAGCCGTTGCCGTTAAGGAGGGCGGAGCAGACCCGGTTATGAACTCCCGTCTGCGTCTGGCGCTTGACAAAGCGAAAGAATGTAACCTTCCCAAAGACAACGTTGACCGTGCCATTAAAAAAGGTACAGGAGAAGGTAACGATAGCGCATACGAAGAGATTACATACGAAGGCTACGGACCCGGCGGCGTTGCCATCCTTATTAAAGCCCTTACAGACAACAGAAACCGCACAGTTGCGGAAGTGCGCAGCACCATGAACAAAAAAGGCGGAAACATGGGCGAAGCAGGATGCGTGGCATGGATATTCGAATCAAAAGGTATAATTGAGATACCGAAAGACAAAGCTGACGAGGAAACGCTCTTCGAACTGGCTCTTGAACTCGGGGCTGAGGACGTTAAAGACGAAGGTGACGTTTTTCAGGTTGTCACCGAAGTGGGTTCATACTTCGCCGTCAAAACCGCCCTTGAAGAGAAAAAATACGAGATAAACTACTCTGAGGTAACGATGAAGCCTAAGAACACGATTACGCTCGGCGCAGAAGACCTCAGAAAACTTTTTAACATAACAGACGCGCTTGAAGACCTCGACGACGTTCAGGAGGTATTCTCCAACTTCGACGCGGACGAAGCAACTATGGCGGCAATGGAAGAATAATGCCTGAAATCGTCATGGGGGTTGACCCCGGACTGAACTGCACCGGTATAGGCATTGTGCAGGTATGGCCCGGAAAGGTAGAATATGTCGCCCACAGAATTGTACGCACCGACTCTAAAGAAACCCTTCCTCAGAGACTTGCGGTAATATGTTCCGGTGTGCGTGAGGCTGTAGACGAGTTCAAACCCTCATATTCCGCGGTGGAAGACGTTTTCTATTCGGTGAACGTTAAGAGTGCGATGCTACTGGGACAAACACGCGGAGCAATAATAGCAACACTTCTTTCAAGCGGACTTGAAGTGCGGGAGTTCACCGCACTGCAGATAAAAAAGGCGGTGGTCGGCTACGGCAAAGCCGACAAATCGCAGGTTAAGCATATGGTGGAGATACTTCTCGGACGAAAGATAGGCAACGTCCCCATGGACGCAACCGACGCACTTGCCTGCGGAATATGTCTCGGTCTCAACCTTACGGGGAGGTTCGTATCATGATATACAGCGTTAAAGGCATACTTGTTGAAAAACTCCCCGCAACGGCGGTCATAGACACAGGCACCGTTGCTTTCGAGATATCAATCTCAGCCGCAACATACCGCACACTGCCCCAAACCGGTGAAAAAGCAGGACTTTTCACCCATTTCGTGATGCGCGAGGACGCTGTTGCGCTCTATGGGTTTGCAACCATTGAAGAGAAAAAGCTGTTTCTGCTTTTGAATACGATTTCAAAGATAGGACCCAAAATAGCTCTGGGGATACTCTCCGCTATGGAAGCCAGAAAGTTTATGAATGCAGTCGTTCAGAACGATATATCACTCATTGCCACCATCCCCGGAATAGGCAGAAAATCAGCGGAAAGAATAATAGTTGAGTTGAAAGACAAGTTCGGACAGCTTGCCACGCAGCCGGAAGGCTCGCAGACGGCAGGCGGGACGGAAGATCTGGTAAGTGCGCTTACAAACCTCGGATATTCAGTCAACGACTGCCGGAAAGCAGTCGGCAAAGTATATAAACCGGATGCGGCGTTCGACGAACTCTTCCGTCTGGCACTGAAAGAGTTGTCACAATAACGGCGCTTTTTGTTCCATCCTGAAACCCATAGTCGTCATCGCGAGAGCTTATGCCAGAAACGGTCTGAACAGCACAGACTGCCGCGTCGCTGCGCTCCTCGCAGAGACGGGTATACGTCTGACGTCCGCTTCATTTCCCCTTTGCCTTTCAAAGGCAACCATCAAAGGCTGCCCAGCAAAACATCCTCACTCTTATATTTCGGCACAAAGTGGTTCCCTTCGGCATCACGGTAATAAGCAACGTCCCCTGTGCAATCCGTCAGAACTACGTTTTCCACAGGATAGCCGAACGCGACGACCCACAGCAGATTATACCTTTCGCCAACGCCCAGAAGCGCGTTAATCTCCTTTTTCATACAGTTGCCTATCATGCAGCTTCCAACGCCCTTTTCCATTGCATAAAGACACATGTTCTGCATGGCTATACCGGAATCCACAACAGGATTTGCAACTGCTGGTGCCTGAGTATCCGCGTAGACGGCAACGTATGCAGCGGGGCGTTCGGACTCCGCCGGACCGTCCCAGTCTTTCAGCCTGCCCGCCCAGCGAAGCTCCGGATATATCTTCGCGCACATCTCTTCACCGCATACAGTAACGTATCTCAAAGGCTGCGCGTTCGCAGCGCTCTGCGCCAGCCGAGCAGCATCAATAAGCTCAGACATAAACTTTCCGTCCAGTCTGCGCGAATTATCAAAACGTCTGTAAGATCTTGTTCTCTTTATTAATTCCAGCATACTTCCCTCTGGTGAAATTGTCATGGAATATACTAATCTGCAAAAGAGACAAAATAAATAGAAAATTCCTGTTGACTTTTGCCCCTTATTGATATTAAGTATCAATATCATTATTCGTCAGGCAAGGAGATGCATATGAAAGTCTGTATAATAGGCGGTCTTCAGAGAAGAGAAAACGAATATCTGGCTGCATGTAAGCAGATAGGATGCAAGGCAAAGGTCTTCAACGAAATGAGCAACTCGTTTGAAAACAGTATCAAATGCACCAACTGCGTGGTCTTTCTTACAACACTTTCCAGCCACAACATGATAAACAAGGCAAAGAACATATGCCGCAGACACGACATTCCGTTCATCTGCACCGACAGAACAAGCCCCGAATCAGTAAGCTGCATCATAAAAGAAGCTATGGGCTGCAAGGATGACTGCAAGGGATGCCTGCTTCATGCCGAATCAAGGAGAGCCAACTGATGAGCAACGGGGAGAACAGACTCTTTTCACATCTTCTTTATGAATACAAAAAAGGAATACGCCGTCTTGTGCTTTACACTGCGCGTATAGAAGAGTCTGAGGTCTGCCGCATGAAGCTGAAAAAAAGCGGTATAAACTGGCACGAAACGCCCGCAAAAGAGGGTCGAGTTAACTTCTTTTTCGGCGACTGCCCGTGCATAAGCATCATAAAGAGCTTCGGGGACAAGCCTCTCAACAGCTTCGATGAAAAAGAGGATTTCATACTCGGAGTGCTGCTCGGATACGACGTCACCAAACAATGCGAAAGATACCTTGGCAACATCGAAAAACAATACTGCGCCGCGTGCTGCGGTTAGAGCGTTTTTCTCTATAAATACATACTAAAATCAAGTGAAAACGAGATCGTGTCGTCGCTTTATTCGTCAAATAATTAAAAATGAACCCATTCGCCTTCGGCTAGTGCTTCCAGCGAAGACAGAGCAAGAATCACGTCTCTGCGAGCCCCAAAAGGGTGAAGCAGTCTCTTATTCCTTTATGCAATATGCTCTAGCCGGAAACGTCACCAATGATGATGGTTGCGGGGTGGTCATATTCGCCCGTTGCCAGCACGTCGCCCAGAGACGCGAGTGTGGTTATGCAAAGCCGCTCGCCGTCTGATTCAAGTTTGCTGCCGATAACAACCTGAGTGCCCCCGTTCATTCCGTTTGAAATAAGCTGTTCTGCTATATACCCGCCGTTTTTAACACCCATATAGACAACAATTGTCAACCCAAGTTCCGCAAGCGCCTTAAAGCTGTACGGGCAGTCCCCGTTCTTCGAATGTCCTGTTATAAAAACACAGCCTGACACCTTTCGCCTGTCGGTGAGAGCTTTTGAAATCTTCGCCGCAAGTGTGGAGGCAGACGTTACACCGGGGATTATCCGAGATGAAGCCCCGCAGGCTTCCGCAGTTTCAGTCTCTTCCAGAGAACGGGCAAACAGAGTGCTGTCGCCGCCTTTAAGCCTCACAACACGTCTGTGGCGTTTCAGGTGTTCAGCGATAGCCGTATTTATGTCTTCCTGCCTGATGCAGTGTTTGTTATAAGGATCCTTGCCGACGCTGACGCTTTCAGCATTTTCGGGTATCATCTCCAGAACGGCAGGGTGTATCAGCCTGTCATAAAGGACGCTGTCCGCACTTTTCAGCGCTTCAAGCCCCTCCAGAGTGATTGATTTCGCCCCCAGCCCGGCACCTATTATAATAAGTTCACTTTTCATTTCCGTCTCTTTGTAATACGCCGGAGTGTGAGGGCACTCCGGCGCTATGTCTGCAAAACAGGCTGTTATTTCAGCTTTATATCTGCTTCAGCCGCAGCTTTCAGCATATTGTCCACAACAATTTTTCTGACCGCGGGGTTTTCGCCCAGCCCCTCCAGAACGGGCGCAACCTTGATTCCCGCTTTGGTGAAGATGATTTTCCAAGAGTCCTCTTCGTCCCCTGCCATGTCGTTGTTGGCATGGTCGCCTGCGACAACCATAAGGGGTTTCAGAGTTATCTTTTTAACTTTATCTGCTTTCAGTTTATTCACAACGTCGCCCAGATCGGGATGACCTTCCACCGTACCCACATAAATTTTTGTTTTGGGATACGTTTCGTTCAGAAGTTTTTCCAGTTCATAGTATATACCTGTTGAAAGATGTTCGTTGCCGTGTCCCATATAAACCAGTGCGGATGAGGATGATGCCGCAAGATCAACGTCTTTTTTAAGGGACTCTGCGAAGGCTTTAAGGTCCTCGTGATAATCGTAGTCACCTGTTATGGGTTTTCCGACAGCGAGTCTGTTAAATGGTTTCCACTTGTCTTTAAGTGTTTTGATGCCGTCGAGACCCTCAACGTATGCTTTAAGGTCGCTGTATTCCTCGCCGGAGGTGAGATAGGTGGGCTGAACGACGATATTGCGGTATCCTTCGTTCTGCAGATCCGCCATTGTCCCAAGGACGTTCTTCACATTGTAAAGATATTCTGGAACCTCTTTGTGTTCCGCCTTATAGGTCGGGTCGTTCTTTCTTTCGTGCCATATTTTTCTGATTATGTTCGATGTGAATGCCATACGAACGGGAACTTCTTTGCCCACGACCGCCTTAACATCCTTTTCGATTTTAAGAAGAGAATCCAGTGCGGATTCATAGGTGGTTCCGAATGCGGCAATAACAACCGCGCTTTTCTCTTTCGTTTTCTCTTTTTCCATATTCATCTCCGCTGCAAAAGCACCTGAAACAGCCAGCAGGAGCATGATTACGGACACAATGAATGTACGCATCAACGCCTCCGAAAATATTATTCAACTGTACAGGGTGTTCTTGAACGTGGAACGGGGTTCCTCTATCCTCGTAAAGTTCATAGGCAAAGAAGGTGTTCTGGCTCACCGTCGTCCTAATCCCCCTGCCTTCCCGTGCCATGGGCACAGTGACAATAGTTCGGGGTTTCGTCAGGTTTACAGCTGCGGGACAGCACCGGATTTCAACCGGTTTCCCTTTTTCTGCCTGCACCCTTGTCAGACTGCATGATGATTCTGAACGATAAATCGGAATATGTCAAGGCGGACATAGAAAAACCCCTCCGAAGGGGTGTTACGGAGGGGATTTCAAATGGAAACAAGATAGGAGTTGAATTCAGGGATAACAGGCTCTTTGAGCCTTTTCCGGAGTACCTGCAATTACGCCGGATATTATCTTAATTAAAGATACCACACACATCTTAAATAAATCTTAAATAAATACCTTGTCACCTCTATATTCTTTTGTTACTAGTATTATATGAATGAAAATAAACCGGCAGCAAACATTATTTTAAACAGAGTTTCAAAACTTGCCGCACTGTCTCCGCACATGCAGACAAAAAATATCTTTCTGCTGACAGCGGGCGAAGGAACCGGAAAGACCGGGTTCGCATTGAGTATCGGAGCAAAATATTTCGAAAGAACAGTATATTACCAGATTACCCAAAAAGACAAAACCCCTGAATATTTTTGCCGGAATCTTTACAAGGCAATGCGTCAGTCACAGCCCGATTTCGTTTCAGAACACATGGAACAGGCTGAAAAGACAGGCATCACCCCGCTTGAGGTCGGAAACCTTCTGTCATTTCTTCTGAGAGCGTACAAAAAAAACTCCAGAATCAGAACACTTATTATCATTGACGACATCCACATATTAAAAATAAAAAGCGTAACCTACCTCGCTCTGATGTCCGCTTTGCAGCTTGCCGGAGGAAGTCTGTCTTTTGCTGTCTGTACGCACAAAACCAACGGATTTCCGGCAGAATACGCACGTCTAAACAGGGAAACTTACATCATAGACGAAAGCTATCTGAAACTTACACAGGAAGAATTTAAAGAACTGTCTGTCGCCTGCCTGCAGGACACAGCAACCTTCCGCTCGCTGGAAAGGATATACGAAATCACCGAGGGGATCATATCGTACGCTGAGGCTGTGATCTGCTCCATGGCAAAAACAGAGGAGGACACCTTCTCGGCAACTGCTTTTGCCATGGAGGCTTGCGAAGGGATATTCAGCGCAGCGGTAAAAAAACTTTCACCGGAAGAATACCATCTCCTGCAGAAACTTTCACTGCTGCCGTCTTTCAGCACACAGCTTCTCAGTCTGGCGGATTCCACCGGATCTGCCGGAAAGCTGATGCAGAAACTGCACGAGGAAACCGTGCTGGTCATAAAAAAAAGGAACGACCTGTTCAGATTCAACAGGCTGTTCCGCGAATGGCTGAAAAACGAAGCCGTAACGCGCCTGTCGGTATTTGAGCGCCATTCATTTTATGAACTGGCAGCCGGATATGAAGCGGAAAGACAGAACCTCCCAGCGGTAATCGAATATATGATATCTGCTGAAAATTTTGACAAACTTGAGGAATATCTTCAAAAAAACTTTCCTGCAATAATCCTCATCGAAACAAAGAGACATCTTGCCGATATCTTTTCCACTGTGCCCGCAGACGTTTTCAGAAACAGGGCATGGATACCTCTGGCTTTCGGTCAGCTTCTTCTGGCTGTTGCTCCGGAAAAGACGAGAGACATCTTTTTTCATACGCTGGACACATTCACAATGTACGGTAACAGAGCAGGAACAATAATATCCGCCTGCGGGCTTTTAAGCTATTATTCGGCCATAGAGGGTAATCTGACTGAGGCTGAAAAATATTTCGTCAGAATAAAGTCTATGATGACAGAAACCTGTGACGAGTTGGAAGATCCCATGAAGATGATCGTCTGCGCCGCATACGGGCTTGGATGCTTCAATTTCAAAAGCGGACAGCTCGCGGCTGAATATCTCAGCCGATCGCTTGCTCTGGCTGAAAAATACAATGCCGAAAGTTTCAAACTGCACCTTTATTCCCTTTTTATCTCCGCACACATGACCGCCTGTGAAAAAAAACTGGCTGAAAAATACTGCAACATAACTTTTCAGAAGATAATAACAGTTAAGCAGGAAGGATTTCTTAAACTGTCCATGCTCAACCTTCTCAACCATTTTCTCGCCATGACCGGTCAGTTCCATCTTATGCACCTGATAATGAATCTTGTGCAGAGAAAATACCGTCTTCATATGGAACACAGCTTCAGACTCACTGCCTTTGCGGACATATGCGAACTGGAATATGCTTTTTCCAGAGGCGATACGGAACTGGCTGAAATAATTCTCAGCAGACTCACAGACAGTAATATCAAAAACCTTCCGGAACACATGGCGGCACTTCTTCTTGGGTTTAAGGCAATGATACTTGCATACGAATGTGACGAAAACGCAGCTTCCGTAGCTGAAGCGTCGTTAAAAGCCAGAAGCTGCGAAGTTAATAACTTTTTCACGGCTTTCGGTGAAGCAGCCGCAGGAGCCGCATACACATTTATCGGCAACCACAAGAAGGCGATCCTCCACCTGACCAAAGCGGCGAATCAGGAAAAAAATCCTGTCAACGATAATGCAGCCGCCTGCGCACATTCATACCTTTCCTATCTGTTCAACAACATAGGGGATAAAATGCGCGCAAGGGAACACGCCATCTTCTGCATAAAGCTGATGAAAAAGATAGGTTACACCCACCTGAGCGGACTTATGCCAGAAGTGCTGCTGAACACCTGCATATATACGGCGAACGAACCGTCCGTTTCGGCTTTCTCAGTTGATCTTGCCTTTCAGAAGCTGGACACTGCATTCGACAAAAACACGCGCCCCATTCCTGTGATGCACATCACAGCTCTGGACAACCTGTCCATATCTTTCGGGCAGAATACGCTGGACTGCTCCGACATAAGCGTACAGTTCCGCACTATGCTCGCCATAATTCTCTCCAGTCCGGGCTTCACCATAGATCAGGAACAGATGCAGGTTTTTCTGTGGTCGGAAAGCAGCAGGGAAAACGCCCGGCGAAGTCTGGACAATCTGCTGTCACGTTTCAGAAAACTGCTGGCGGACACATTTTCCGGGATTGATCCGAAAAACTATATTACCCTGCAGAACGGAATGCTCAAAATTCACAACATAAAATGCGATTCGGAAAGGTTTAACCTGCTGATAAAAACTGCTTCAGAAAGCTATTCCCGCGGCGAATACATTTCGGCGGCTATAAGCATTGCCGAGGCGGAAACTCTTTTCAAAGGAAGATTTTTTGACGGAATAACAGACGTTCTGCCTGTGGAGAGCAAACGCAGAGAAACGGACGTCAGCTTTATGAATATGCTGAAACTGATGAACAGTCTGCACTATTTCATGCCGGAGATATTCAGTCCCGAGACCCTGTTCGACCGTTTTTTCAGCGTATTCATCCATGAAACGGACATGGTGGCAATGACCTATTCGTTCTATGCCCAGAATGGAAAAATTCAGAAGTGCAGAAACGTACTGGATAAATTTTCAGAATTTCTGGACAGGGAAGGCTATTCCAAAGCGGAAAAGACTGAGCTTATATATATTATTAAATCTGCTGCGCTTCGTTAAACTGCGAGATTGTCCGTGTCGAACACCTGCTTGAGAAAAGAGGTTACAACGTTTTTCCCGTATTCGTTCATCTGGCTTTCAAATACGGTGTTGCCTGTTGAGCGTTCCTTGCGGATGCGGCGTTCGATAGCTTCGCGCACAGTTTCCTGAACGTCTTCCGCGGAGCGTTTTGACATATTGGAGAGAATTTCGTGTGCAAGGCGCAGATCGCCCATGTACCAAACGACAAAGGCGATGTCCTCCTGCTTCATTCTTCTCAGAACTTCCTGAACCTTGGGTTTGTTGGCGGAAAGAGCGTCGGACATAACTTTTTTTAAAGCGTCTTTACCCATTTTAGGATTATCCTGAAGCTGGGCACCGATGAGCGCGTGCATGAGCCTCATTTCTGACTTGGAAAGTTTCACCGTCACTCTGGAATCAATACACATTATAAAGCTGTCGGAAGTTCCCTCCCGCTCGATGGTGATGTTGTTGCTCTCTTCCAGATTAACCTGCATATTACTCTCCGTCTGTTGATACTGCATTATATATCAAAAGATTCAAAAATACAGAAGGGAAATAGTAAGCAAAACAAATTATTTTTAAAGTATCGGCAATAAGTCTCTTGCATGTACCGTTACTATACGATAATGTTATGGGGTTAAATAGTACGGCGGCAGATGCCGTTTAACATATGAGGCAAGGATGAAAGAGTACAGAATTTTACAGGGCGGCATGGGCGCAGGTGTTTCCGACTGGCGTCTGGCAAGAGCCGTGGGGGAAAGCGGTGAAATAGGGGTTGTCTCCGGCACTGCGATGGACGTTATTTTGGTACGCAGACTTCAGAACGGAGACAGTGACGGACAGATGCGCAAAGCGCTTGCCGCGTTCCCTGTCAGAGAGATCGCGGAAAGAATCATAAAAACTTACTTCATTGAGGGCGGAAAAGAAGAGTCCGCTCCATATAAACAGGTGGAGATGTACACCATGACACCTTCCAGAGAGCTGCAGGAACTCACTGTGGCTGCGAACTTCTGTGAGGTGTATCTCGCAAAAGAGGGTCACAGCAACCCCATCGGCATAAACCTGATGGAAAAAGTTATCCTCCCCAACCTCAGCTCTATATACGGTGCAATGCTCGCCGGAGTTGACTACATCGTCATGGGTGCGGGGATACCCAGAGAGATACCCGCCGTTCTGGACAGCTTTGCAAAAGGCGAGGATGCAAGCCTGCGCCTCAACGTTGCAGGAGCGGATAAGGACGAGGACTACAGAATAACATTCAGCCCGAAAATGATAATGGGCGCACATCTCAAAGAGCTTGCAAGACCCAAATTCTACGCCATAGTGTCGTCAAACATTCTGGCAACAACCATGGTTAAAAAGACAAAACCGGCCGTTGACGGACTTGTCATAGAACATAACTCCGCAGGCGGACACAACGCTCCCCCCAGAGGCGGAATGGAGCTCGACGCAAAGGGCGAACCCATCTACACGGAAAAGGACGAGGTTGAACTGGAAAAAGTGCAGTCACTCGGCGTTCCCTTCTGGCTGGGCGGTTCATGGGGCGAACCCGGAAAACTGAAAGCCGCCATAGCCGCCGGTGCACAGGGTATTCAGGTGGGAACAATCTTCGCCATGTGCAAAGAGTCCGGCTTTGTGGACAGCATCAAAAAAGCTATAATCCAGCGCATCCCCGATGTCTTCACAGACCCCAAGGCATCCCCCACGGGATTCCCTTTCAAGGTGGCAAGAATACAGGATACACTTTCCGAACTTGAAACATACCTTAAAAGACCCAGAATATGCAACCTCGGCTACCTGCGCTCACTCTATAAAAAAGCCGACGGTTCAATAGGATACCGCTGCGCGGCTGAACCTGTTGACGCATACATCGCAAAAGGCGGACTGAAAGAGGAGACAGACGGCAGAAAATGCCTCTGCAACGCTCTGGTGGCTAACATCGGTCTGCCCACAATCTACAAAAACGGCTATATTGAGCATTACCTCATCACAGCCGGCGACACACTGAAAAAGATAGGAGATTTCATTAAAGACGGCAGAGACGGCATCACTGCCGCCGAGATAATCGAGATTCTCCTGAGAGATATTGCACCCTCAGAAGCGTAAACAAAACAATAAAGGCGGTCATTGCGACCGCCTTTTTTTATGCCTCAAGCCAATGCTCTATCAGCCCCAGAAGTCTTCTGATATCGTCGGGAAAAACGTTGCCTATAGTGCCGATTCTGAACGTCTCTTTCTTCGTCAGCTTGCCGGGATAGATATAAAAACCGTTGTCCTTGAGATACCCGTACATTCTCTCGAAATCGAAACCGCCTGACGGGTACTCTATTGTCGTTATCACGGGTGACTGAACTTCCTCCAACAGAAACAGTTTAAAACCGAGTTCCTTAACACCTTCCGAGAGAATACGCTGATTCTCCCTGTACCTGGCGCTGCGGGCAGCTATGCCGCCCTCCTCTGAAAGTTCCGCCAATGCCTGTTTAAGTCCCAGTATGACATGTGTGGGGCTGGTGAACCGGAACCCGCCTTTTGACGATTCCATGAACGCATACTGGTCGTAAAGATCGAGTGAAACCGACCTGCTGTTTCCCCTGCACTTTTCAACTGCGTCCCTTCGGCATACCACAAGCCCTATACCCGGAACGCCCTGAAGACATTTATTTGAAGATGCCGCCATAAAGGACATCCCGCATTCTCTCATATCAAATTCCACCGAACCGAAACTGCTCATGCAGTCTGCCATAAAAACCGTGCCCGATTCCGCACATATCCTGCCAAGCTCCTTAACGGGGTTAAGTATCCCCGTTGTGGTCTCAAGATGTATCACCGCCAGATGTGTGAAATCACCCTTCCAGAGCATATCCGAAACCGCCTTAACGTCAACGGGTTCATCCTCTTCAAAGGTTACTGTCTCAAAAGTCAGTCCGGCTTTTTTCGCTATCTCAGCCATGCGCTGCCCGTATGCACCATTTACGGCTATGAGCAGTCTGTCGTTGACGCTCACCGCGCTGCACAGCATGGACTCAACCGCATAGGTACCTGACCCCTGAACAAGCACCGCCGTATATTTTTCATCGCCGCCCGCCGCAAGCTGAACAAGCTCCCTGCGGATATCCTGAATCATTGCAAAATACTCTTTGTCTCTGGTTGGGACATCATACATCATAGCTGCGCGGACGCTCTGCGTTGTTGAGAGCGGACCGGGGGTTAAAAGAAGATAGTTATTATCAAATCCGTGCATATGCCTCTCCTATATCCTTACCTGAGCCAGAGCGGAATCGAGTATTTCAGCCGCCCGCCCCAGTTCGCCTTCCGTGATTGTGAGTGCCGGTGAAAGTGTCAGTACACTTCCTGCTGACACTTTGAAGCTCAGTCCCGCTTTCAGCGATTCGTACATCACATATTCCGCGATGAAATTCCGCTCTTTCACGTTTTTATCCATCTCAACCGCCGCCATCAGTCCAAGGTGACGCACGTCGCCTATCACATGTGAGTATTTTTTGTGCAGTGCGTTCAGCACAGTGCCGAAATTATCACCTTTCGCGCCCGCCTCTTCCGGCAGACCCTCTTTCTCCATAAAATCTATTGCCGCAAGTCCGGCAACACACGCAACGGGATTTTTCTCATGGGTGTAATGACCGATAGAGATATCCTGAGCACCGTCCAGACCTTTTCGTGCCATCAGACAGGCAAGGGGCATAACCCCGCCGCCAAGCCCTTTTCCGGCGACAACCATATCCGGTTCTATGCCGAAATGCTGATATGAAAACCATTTACCCGACCTTCCCAGTCCGGCTGCGGTCTCATCGAATATTTTCAGCACGCCGTATCTATGGCAGATATTGTCCAGCTTTTCGAAATATGCCCTGTCGGGAACGTGGACGGTGGTACAGCGTACCGCCTCAAGCATAACGGCGGCAACGTTGTTATTCTCTTTTATGCGTTTTTCCAGCAGCTCAAGGCACTTATGCCCGCAGGCGGAGCAGTCGCCGAATATGCACCTGTAGCTGTCGTATGGAAGGAAATTTTCACCTATGTCAAAACCTCTGATACCGCTCAGAAATCCTGAATCACCCGCCGCAGAGAGAGCGTCGAGGCTCGCCCCGTGAAAGGAGCCGTATGTTGAGAGTATCTTCGTTTTCCCCGTGATCTTCATGGCAAGTTTTATGGCACTGCTGACAGCAAGGGTTGCGGCTGGAGCGAAAAGAACCCTTTCCATCCCCGTCAGCTCCGTAAGTTTTTCAGCCAGCAGAACAGCCTTTTCATTGGTGTATCTTCTGGGACAGAAGGAAAGGGTATCCATCTGCTCTGCCACCGCTTCGATAACGTGTTCATTGCCGAACCCTATCTGATGTACGCCGTTTCCGTGGAAATCCAGAACTTTTCTGCCGCCTGTCAGGGTAAATCCGGAACCTTTGCATTCAGTTGCCAGATCCAGACAGGGAGACGAAAGCGCCTGACCTAAGAATACCGCGTCGTCCCTCTTCACCAGTTCCGCCGATTCAGCGGAAAGCTCCGCATTGCGGAACGAGCGCAGAACGGATGTATTTGATTCGCCCTCGGTGACAAGACTTCTGCCGGCAGCCGAAGGGGTCTCGCCGCGGGTGATCCGCGCGTCTATCTTTTTAAATACAGCGGGCAGTTCACTGTTGAATACAGCGACGTAATGCGCTCCCGCCTCATAAAGCCTTTCGGCTGTTTCATACGCTTTTTTCATCAGCAGATAGCGGTCGGCGGATTGTACTTCTTCCTCAGAAAACCCCATTTCGCTTCCGCCCATGACAAGCCCCACAGACCACATTCCGGCGTTCAGTCCCTCTTTGATGTCCGCCACAGTATCCCCCACCTTAACGCAGAAGGACGCTGGAAAGGCATTCAGTACCCGCATATTCTCATGGCACATCCACGGCGCGGGTCTGCCCGCGGGCACCTCATCGGAGGCGACGATATGGTCGGGCGCATAACCCTGACGCGCTGCGTTCGCCGCCACAACCTCCATCATGCTCTTTGTGTATCCGGTGGTG
This sequence comes from Seleniivibrio woodruffii, assembly GCF_029267515.1. Lineage (GTDB taxonomy): Bacteria > Chrysiogenota > Deferribacteres > Deferribacterales > Geovibrionaceae > Seleniivibrio > Seleniivibrio woodruffii_A. The sequence continues at coordinate 61,004 of NZ_JAJUIS010000007.1, read as the reverse complement.
GAACCTATTTTAAGCCCCATCGCCCGTATCTGCGAAACGACGTTCAGGAAACCTTCTATGGGTGATGAAAATTCAGGCAGACTGTCGGTGAGCCGTCTGTCTATCTTTTCGTAAATAACATCTATCTCCGTTTCCGAAGCTCTGTGCCCGTGTACCTTTTCAAACTGCGCGGCGACCTCCTCCATACGGAACAGCTCACCTATGTGGTCGCGTTTTTTCATACCCATGTGCAGGCGTACCTGATCGGGCGTAACGGTTATTCCCTCTTCCCCCAGAACGGACATCATGGCGGCAACGGGTGCGAAGCATCCGTAGTCCACTGCGGTTCCGGCCCAGTCGAAGATAACTGCTTTCAGATCCATATCTACCTCTGTATTGTCTGCCAGCGGGCGGTTTTTCTCCGTATCATCCCCGCGGCTATGTCATAGATTATTTTCACACCCATATTGGTGAAGAGTATCAGACTCGCCATTGCGGCTGCGGCGGCTGTGTCCCCCGCATCGTCCATGCTCACGATGGCTATGGTGGCAAGTTTAGTGTCCTGCCCGTAAAGGAATATCACTGCCGATATCGTCACCATTGAGTTCACGAAGAAATAGAAAAAAGTCTCCATCACTGCGTTCAGCGACAGGGGCAGAGTAACGCGAAAAAGCGTCTTAACGGGCGCAACGCCCATGGATTCCGCCACGTTGTCATACTCCCTGTCCTGCTTTTTCAGCGAGCTTGTTATGGACATAACAGGAACCGCGATGAAGTGGATTATGTTTGCCAGCACCAGTATAGTCAGGGTGCCGTAAATGAACGAGAACGGATTCGAAGGGCTGTTGAAAAAGAGTATGTATGCCAGACCTATAACAAGCCCCGGCACCGCCAGAGTAGTTATCGCCAGCGCATAGGGAACCTTGCGGAAAACGTCCTTCGCTTTTGTCTTCTCCGCTGTGTATGCCGCCGCAAACGCCACCGCCGTTCCGACCGCAGCCGTTCCAAGAGCCACCTTCAGACTGTTCAGATATGACGAGAAGTCACCCGCAACATACTTAAACATATAGTGTTTCAGTGTCAGTGTCATATCATACGGAAAGAACTTCATGAACGACACAAACACCGAAGTACCGATAACGAACAGTATCAGAAGCGCAATGCCCCAGCAGTAAGCCGCCGCCAGCAGTTCCGAGAAGAGACTGCGCTTTATGACATAGGGCACTGACTTTGACGAAAAGGTCGCCCCCTGCCGTTGCTGGATGAGCCTGTCGATGAAAAACGCTATCAGTGCCGGAACCAGCAGAAGCACGGCAACAGTCGCTCCCATGGAAAAATTCTGCTGACCTATCACCTGTTTATAGATATCCACCGCCATAACGTTGTACTGACCGCCAACAATCTTTGGCGCGCCCATATCGGTGAAACTCAGTATAAAGATAGTCGTAAGCGCCGATATGGTTCCGTATTTGACGGACGGCAGTGTCACAGTGAAAAATTTACGCAGTTTGCCAGCGCCCATCGTCTCCGCCGCTTCGTAAAGCCTGTAATCGCTCATGGCAAAAGAGACGGAGAGTATCAGATACGCATGAGGAAAGGTGTATATCACCTCGGAAATAATTATGCCTGCCGCGCCGTAAATCTCGAACGGGAAAACGTGATTCGTATTCATCTTGGCGTTAAGCCACGACATGAACAGGTTTGAAACCAGTCCCTGCCGCCCGAAAAGATACACCAGAGCGATACCGTGGAGCATGGTCGGCGTGAACAGTGAAATCATTGATATGTAACGCAGAACGTACTTGCCCCGCATATGGATGCGGGAAATGCTGAACGCATAAAAGAACGCCAGCAGAAAAGTGACAACAGTAACTATACCTGAAACAGCGAAAGAGTTCTTAAAAGACGATATCATGTTGGGTGACGTGAAATATTCAGCAAAGTTTTTAAACCCGATGAAAACCCCGTCCGTGTTATAGAACGCAAGCCTGCCGATGCTTACCAGCGGCAGGAAGAAGAACAGCAGAAAATAGAGTATTATCAGCCCTATTAGAACCGACGTAACGGTTTTTGCCTTCATCGGAGCGCCCTAGAAACTGATGGCAGATTCCGGTATCTGCACCTTTATAAGGCTCTCCGCCCTGAGTCTCTTCATGGCGGGGTCGCACGAACTGACATCCACCACCAGCGGTGAATCGGTTTTTATGTTCTCCAGTTTCAGAAAAAGTCTTAAAAATGACCCGCGAAATTCAATATCCTTTACGACGGCGTTTATGCCATCGTCGCTGAACGTGCTCACATTTATCTGTTCGGGACGGATGCCCACCTTTCTGCCGTCAAGATGCAGAAAGTTCATCATACCTACAAATCCCGCTATGAACTCGGTTTTCGGGGTGAAATACAGCTCGTCCGGCGTGCCGAACTGCTCGATTATTCCGCCGTTCATGACAGCTATCTTATCTGAAACCGTGATAGCCTCCTCCTGATCGTGTGTGACCATCACAGTGGTTATATTCATTTTGTCGTGGATGGCGCGTATCTCCTTGCGGAGCTTTTCGCGCACCTTGGCGTCAAGTGCCGAGAGGGGTTCATCCAGCAGGAGTATACCGGGTTTAAGAGCCAAAGCCCGTGCCAGAGCCACCCGCTGCTGCTGACCGCCGGAAAGCTGAAAGGGATATTTATCCTTTTCGCCGTGGAGTCCTGTTATCTCAAGCATCTCGTTAACGACTCCATCCGCCGCTTTTTTGCCTATGTCCCTTGTTTTAAGCCCGTATGCTATGTTCTGGGTAACTGTCAGGTTCGGGAACAGCGCATATGACTGAAAAACAATGCCGAAGTTTCTGCGGGATGCGGGAACCGGAGTGAAATCATCACCGCGGAAGAACACAGTGCCGCTGTCGGATTTTTCAAGCCCCGCTATGATGCGCAGAAGGGTTGTCTTTCCGCAGCCTGAAGGACCGAGCAGACAGATAAACTCACCGCGTTTTGCGGTAAATGAAACATCGTTCAGCACTCTTTTTCCGCCGAACGATTTTGTTATGTTACAGGTTTTAAGATATTCGTTTTCCATTTTTTTCCGTCGGTTTTTTGGGGGTTGCGGAGAGGGCGTTCAGACCCTCCCCGCGGTAGGAGTGTTATTTCTTGGGTTCGCTCTTGGCGTCGTATCTTTCAGACCATTCTTTAAGGATTCTCTCCCTGTTCTGTGCCGCCCAGTGCAGGTCGTTTTTGATAATCTGTCTGAGGGGTTCCGCAACGTATCCTGCGGGAACGGGATTGCTGTTTTTAACGGTGATGATAGCAAAGTTTTTGTTGTATTCGCTCATGGCTTCGGATGATATCGCCCAGTCGAGGAATTTTTTCGCGTCGGGGCTGATGGATTTTTTCTTCATGAGTGCATTCGCCTCAAGATCCCAGCCGGACCCCTCTTTGGGGAAAACAACCGCCACGGGCGCACCTTTTTTCATCTCTGTTATGCCTCTGTAGCCGAAGGAAATTCCGATGGGATATTCGCCTGTCGCAGCCATTTTAGAAGGTTTTGAGCCGGAGTGAGTGTACATGGCGATGTTCTGGTGAAGTTTGTCCATGTAGTCCCATGCTTTTTTCTCTTTATATATCTGCATCCAAGCGTTTACTGTCAGATAGCCGGTACCGGATGAAGCGGGGTTAGGCATTGTGATAAGCCCTTTGTATGCTGGTTTAAGCAGGTCGGAATAGCTGGCGGGGATGGGCAGGTTACGTTTTGCAAGCTCAGGCTTGTTCACTGTGAAAGCTGTCATCCATGCGTCGATACCGACCCATGCGGGAACTTTTTTGTTATCTTTGAACTGGGGAAGAACCTTTTCAACACCTTTGGGGGCATATGGAGCAAGCATCTTCTGGCTGTCCAGCACAAGAAGGCTTGTAGCGGCAAGTCCCCAAACGACATCAGCCTGAGGTTTAGCTTTCTCCGCCAGAAGACGGGCTGTGATTATACCGGTGGAATCCCTTACAATATTGACCTTGATATCGGGATACTGTTTTTTGAACGATTCGAGATAAACGGGGTACTGGTCGTCCTCAAGGGCGGTGTAAACCGTTATCTCTCCGGCAAATGCCGACATGGCGAAAGTGAGCATCGCAATAAACATCAGAAGTAATTTTTTCATTTTGACCTCCGTCAGAATATCCAACGGTTCAACATAAGTGCAAAATGAAATGAAAATGTCGTTCTTTTGCCAGAAAGCGGAAAATTATATGCAAGAAAGATGTAATGGGGGATGATTTCCGCCCCATTAACTTATGCGCCGACGCAGAGTCCCATTTTTTCGCAGAGACCGGAAACGTCCTTATTTCTCAGCACAGCCTTGTTTTTTCTGGCAAGTTTCTTCGCCTCGTGCAGAAGTCCCGTGAGCTGCCACTGGCTGAGATGTATCCCCTCCTGCGCAAGCATATGCTCCAGAACGTGCAGACCCGACTGGTTTCCGAACACAAGATGGCGCTTCATATCCAGTTCCTCAGGATCGAACGGCTCATAGTTTTTCGGGTTTTTCAGCACTCCGTCGGTGTGTATCCCCGATTCGTGGGTGAACATGTACTCACCGATTACAGGACGCTGCGGATCGACGTGTCTGCCCGCTGCCTGCGCCACATATTCGGAAAGCGGACGCAGATGTTTGGTGTTGAACACATCCTGATTTCCGTAAACGTGGCGCGCCGCCATTATTATCTCTTCCAGAGGTGCATTGCCCGCACGCTCGCCAAGACCGATAACAGTGGTGTTTACATGTGTCGCACCTGCCTGAACGGCCGCCAGAGCATTTGCCGTAGCCATACCGAAATCGTTATGTGTGTGCACCTCAAGGTCGAGCTTGGTAGCCTCGCGTATTCTCTTTGTCATATTATATGTGCGGAAAGGGTCAAGTATCCCTACCGTATCGCAGAAGCGGAAACGGGATGCTCCGTGCGCCTCTATGGTCTGAACGTACTGCTCTATGAAGTCGGGATGCGCCCTTGAAGCATCCTCGCCGCCAACAGAGATATAGAGGTTATATTTTGCGCAATAATCAAGCACCTCTGCTATCTGTTTAAGCACCCATTTGCGTGTTTTGCCCAGCTTGGTCTCAATCTGTATATCCGAAAGGGGCAGCGAAATCTCTATTGCGTTGGCACCGGCTGCCACCGATGCCTGGACGTCTTTCACCAGTGCGCGGTTCCATGCTATGATGCGGGCGCTAAGCCCTAAGTCCATGATGGATGCGAACATTGCGGATTCGTCAGTACCCATTACAGGTATGCCCGCCTCTATCTCCTGAACACCGATAGCATCCAGCCTGCGGGCTATCTCCAGCCTCTCTTTGCGGGTGAACGCCACACCGGGCGTCTGCTCGCCGTCTCTTAGTGTTGTGTCATCTATTATCATGGTTGCCTCCCTTGCGGTTTATCTTGCAAAAGGTGTGCCAATGATTAAAAAACAGTCGATTGCACAAGAAATGACCAGATGAAAATCTGTAGTCTATCTGACATAAGACAATAGACTGCCGCGTCGCTATGCTCCTCGCAGAGACGATTGTGTGTCTTTGCGAGGGCTTTAGCCCGAAGCTATCCGGTTTATTTTGTAAAATGTATTTCTTGGCACGTCCGTTGCTTTCACCAGAGTGTGAGGTGACAAATGGACAGAGACGCTGTTAAGGCTAAAATTGACAAGCACCCATGCTACTGCAAGGACGCCCACAATAAATTCGCAAGGATACACCTTCCCGTTGCGCCCGCCTGCAACATCCAGTGCAACTACTGCAACAGGAAGTACGACTGTTCAAACGAGTCCAGACCCGGCGTTACCAGCAGTATACTTACCCCCGAACACGCGCTTGAAAAGGTTATTATGGTGAAACACTCAATCGAAAATCTCTCCGTGGTTGGCATAGCGGGTCCCGGCGATGCACTTGCGAACCCCGAAGCGACTTTCGAAACGCTGAGACTTCTCAAAACATATGACAAAGAACTTATCCCCTGCATAAGCACAAACGGTCTGGCACTGCCCGACCATCTGGACGACATTGCAGAGCTTAAAATAGGACACGTTACCGTAACCATGAATGCAGTTGACCCCGAAATCGGTCAGAAAATCTACAGTTGGATACACTACAACGATAAGACGTATCACGGTGTCGAGGCCGCCCGCATTCTTATGGAGCGTCAGATAGAGGGAATCAGAGGTCTGGTTGAGCGGGGCATACTCGTAAAAATTAACACAGTCCTTATCCCCGGCATAAACGACGCCCATATAAGCGAGGTTTCCAGAAAGATTAAAGAACTCGGCGTGTTCATCCACAACATAATCCCACTTATGAGCAAACCGGAATACGGTACGAAATTCGCCAGCGACGGCGTGCCGGAACCAACTCCGGAACTAATAGGCAAAGTACGCTTCCAATGCGCCGAAATTATGGGCGGATTTGATTCCGTTATGCAGCACTGCCGCCAGTGCCGTGCCGATGCAATCGGAAAACTGGGTCAGGACTGGGATTTCAACAATGTCACAGAAGATGTTAAAGCCGCAGCTTCCATGCTGAAAGCGCAGGTAATAAGCAACAGAAGACACAACTACCTCGAACAGTTCCACAGTGAATGGAAGGTGAGGACATACGACCGCAGCAGAATGGTTCTCGTTGCCGTCGCAACGGACAATCACCGCATGGCGGACATCTCCTTTAAAAATGCAAGAAACTTCTACGTTTACGAGGTTTCTGGATGGGGAGCGCACCTTAGGGAGATACGAACTCTGGACTATGACAACTCCCAGGCGTGCATCAAGCTCTCAGGACACCTTAAAAACGTTGCAAATCTGATCAAAGACTGCAGCGTCATGATATGCACAGTGGCAGGCAAAAACGCCTATGACGATATGAAACGCAAAGGCATCCTTGTGGACACACGGCAGGCATACAAGGGTATCGAAGAAGCGGCTTGGGAAGCGGGAAGCAGACTTCTCGCCGAAATGTCCGGCTCTAAAACCGCTTAACGGCAGGGGGTACTATTATTATGCAGTCAGAACTCACCAGCAGAGCAGACGTATCCGCGCTGCTTAAAAAAGACGGATACAAACTTATAAAAGGATATGTGGAAGACCTCGACATCGGACATGTCACCGCCAGCATGGTGATACGCTCCGGTCAGAGACTTGTCTCTCTTCTTCTGCCTGTGAAGGATGCAAAACTTTCAGGCGCTGAGGTTGGCAGACCCATCTACTGTCTGATGAACGGAAAAGACGTTCTCGTTTTCCGCGACATAAACTACATGATGCGGAAGATACTGAATAAATAAAGAAGCTACTGAAGTTTCAGGATGAAACGTGAGCGCAGGAAGGCTTTGCCGACTGGAGCGTTCACAACATTTTTCCACGACGGAAAAATGTTGCAGGTTGTAAGGTTTGCGGGGCGTACAAAGAAGATCTGTCACCCCCACAAAAGATTAATCTTCTTTGTACCTCGGAGGAGTGTTCTGTCCTCCGCCCCGCTTTTTTTTGTGTATTAATTAGTGGTTTATATAGTCATTATGTAGTATACTTGAGCATATGCCGAAATCAACGGAGTATGCTTTGAAGGTTAAAACCAGAACCATCTATATGCTTGTGGCTATCATGGTTATCATTACAGGTTGCTACCTGTTTGATGAATGGTATCGTTATAACAAGCATCTCGAAATTCTCCGTCAGGAGCATATCTCTGTTGTAACAAAATTTTATGAAAACATCCCCAAACGCACAACCGCAATTCTGAAGGCATACGCCAGCCTTATTGTCAACGACCACCATGTCACCGACGTGTATTCTTCGGGAAACAGGGAGGCGCTGAACAGACAGCTTAAACCTTACGTGTCTCTGCTGGAAAAGTCATTTCCCGGTTCAACGGTTGTTCTTACATTTCACACAGCGGACGGAAAAGTTTTTCTCAGAACGCTTTTGCCGGATGTATACGGCGACAGCAGTGCAGCTTACCGCCCGATGCTTCGCAAGGTTCTTAAAACCGGAGAACCTCTCTCCGGGCTTGAAGTATGCTCCAAAGTAGTTGGACAGCGCTTTATGGTGCCTGTAAAGCGGGGCGGCAAAATAATAGGCGTTGTTGAAGTTGGCGCAGACCTTAATTTCATTGCAAACCGCATAGCCGGTATTTCCAACATCAAAAGCGTGATAACCGTTAACAGCGAAGTTGCCGGACTGCTTAAAATGAAAACGGCAGACAATGAACAGACAACCTATTTCAACAACAGCAAAGCGACTCTGAAAACCATACTGAACTCTGATAAACTGAATCTTACCGCCGAAACACCGGACGGGCGCTATGAAATAATCAAAGGCTTCAGGTTGTATGACTATTCGGGTAAAAACATCGGAAATTTCATTTTCCTTGCAAAATCCGGCGGAATGCAGGAGTGGATGCAGAGCCATTTCATAAATGTACTTATAATCTGCACTGCCGGGCTTCTGCTCATAATTTATGTAGCGCGGAAAGGGTTTATAGATTCCATTGCAGAGCTTGAAACAGAACACGAAAAGGTTCTGAATGAGCTGAAACAGGCAAATGCCGGACTTGAGGAACGTGTGCGCAGAGAGGTGGAAAACTGCCGCATGAAAGACCAGATAATCAATCAGCAGCAGAAGGTTGCGGACATGGGACTAATGCTCTCAGCCCTTGCCCATCACTGGCGCCAGCCCATCAACGCCGTAGGGCTGTATGTGCAGGATCTTTCCGAGGCATACAAAAGCGGAGAGCTGAATATCCAGTATATAGAAGAGTTTGAAAAGAAAAACATGAGTCTGCTAAATAAACTCTCTGAATCCATTGATAAATACAGAACATTCTTCGAACCCAGCGTTGAGAAGGAGAGCTTTGAAATAATCGATATTCTGCGCGAAATCGGGGACATTTTAAGCGCGACCCTCTCCACCCAGCATATCAGGCTTATGGTAAGCTGCAAATGTCCGCAAAAAGAGTTCGAATGCGTATTTCTTGAGCGTATGCCGGCGTGCGAATACGGAAACACCCGTATAACAGGCTTTCTTAACGAGTTTAAACAGACACTGCTCAACCTCATCTATAACTCCGTGGATGCCATCCGCACAAGATATGCGGAAGAGAACGGAGAGAAGGACGGACTTATCACCGTAATCATCACTGTTGACGGAGACATCATAAAAATAACAGTCACCGACAACGGAACAGGTATCTCCGAAGACATAATTGACAAGGTGTTCAATCCGTTCTTCACAACGAAAGAGGCGGGGCAAGGAACAGGCATCGGACTTTATATGGCTAAAACGGTTATTGAAAAATATATGTGCGGCACAATCACTGCGAAAAACAACGGACAGGGTGTGACAATGGAGATAACTCTCAACAAAAACGCCCCATGTGTGTAATTTTTCGGTCAAACAGTCAGAAAAGCCTTTCTTTATTTTAAAATCTGTTGAATACTGTCGGGTTCAAATTTTTTCAGGTGTAAAATGGCAAAACAAAAAAACGAGAAACTCAGGAATATAGCTATCATAGCTCACGTTGACCACGGAAAAACCACTCTGGTTGACACACTCTTCAAACAGAGCGGTCTCTTCCGTGAGGAACAGCAGGTCGAAGACAGACTTATGGACAGTATGGATCTGGAACGTGAGCGCGGCATCACTATCTCCGCTAAAAACTGCGCGGTACGCTGGGGCGATGTTAAGATAAACATCCTTGATACTCCAGGTCACGCCGATTTCGGCGGCGAGGTTGAGCGTGCACTCTCCATGGTTGACGGCGCAATACTCCTTGTGGACGCGTCCGAAGGTCCCCTGCCTCAGACAAGATTCGTTCTTGGCAAGGCATTTGAAGCAGGACTTAAAATTATAGTAGTAATAAACAAAATAGATCGTCAGGATGCAAGACCCAACGAAGTGCTCAACGAGGTATATGACCTTTTCATCGATCTCGGCGCGGATGACGAACAGATTGAGTTCCCCGTATACTACGCCATCGGACGTGAAGGCATCTGTCAGAAAACTCTGGAAGAGCGCGGAACAGATATGAAACCCCTCTTCGAAGCTATCGTAAACGAAATCCCCGCCCCCGGATATGACGACGAGGAACCCTTCCAGATGCTTGTGAGCGACCTCGGATATTCCGACTATCTCGGCAGGCTGGCTGTGGGAAAGGTTATCAACGGTTCCGCAAAGGCAAACGAAACACTTGTGCGCATCGGTGCAGACAACACAGCGACACTGCGCGTCAGCAAACTTCAGATATATGAAGGTCTCGGTACAAAAGAGGTTGACCTTGCAGAACCCGGCGAGATAATCGTTCTTTCCGGTCTGGAAGACATCTCCATCGGCGATACAATCTGTACGAAAGAATCACCCAAGGCACTGCCCAGAATCACAGTGGACGAACCCACCGTTTCAATGAAATTCAGCCCCAACACAGGTCCCCTTGCCGGACGCGAAGGCAAGCTGGTTCAGTCCAACAGGATAAAAGAAAGACTTCTGAAAGAAACGCTTAAAAACGTTGCCATCAAAGTTGAGGAAAGCTCCGACAAGGAGAGCTACATTGTTAAAGGGCGCGGCGAGTTTCAGATGGCGATACTTCTTGAGACCATGCGCCGCGAAGGGTTCGAGGTATGCGTGGGCAGACCCGAAGTTATCTGCAAAACCATAGACGGCGAGCTCTGCGAACCCATCGAACACCTTTTCATCGACTGCGAAGAGGTCTTCGTCGGCGTTATCACTGAAAAGCTCTCCATCCGCAAAGGCAGGATGATTAACCTTATAAACAACGGCACAGGAAGGGCGAGGGTTGAATTTTCAATACCCAGCCGCGGACTTATCGGTTACCGCGATGAATTCCTTTCAGACACCAAGGGAACAGGCATAATGAACTCACTTCTGCTCGGCTATGAACCCCACAGGGGCGACATACCAAGCAGATTCACAGGCTCCATAGTTGCTGACCGCGCCGGAAAAGGCGTCGCATACGGTCTCTTCCACCTCGAACCCAGAGGAACGCTGTTCATCGTTCCCGGTGACGTGGTATACGAAGGCATGATCATCGGCGAATATAACAAGGACAACGACCTGAACGCCAACCCATGCAAAGAGAAGAAACTCACCAACATGAGGGCATCCGGTAAAGACGAGGCGATCATACTTACGCCCGTTCCGCCTATGACCCTTGAAAGAGCCATACATTTTCTTGCCGACGACGAGATGGTGGAGGTAACGCCCAAATCCATCAGACTCCGCAAAAAGATACTGTCGCAGCAGGAAAGACACACAGCCAGAGGCAAAGCACTGGGTAAATAACACATAACGGCGGTCGAAAGACCGCCTGTTTTTTATCGGTATTCAAATAATAACTGTTAAGATGAATTTTAACTGAAAAGAATCGTCAGTCGTGACCGCAGGGGCGGAAGCGGAATATGAAGCATTTGCCGTAGGTATCGTCAAAGAACAGATCCCCGCCGTCAAAATTTGAAGCAAGGTTCTGGGCGGTAAAAAGCCCAATGCCTTTTCCGGCGCCGCAGCCTTTTGTGGAGAAATAGGGTTCAAAAAGTCTGGATTTAGATTCCTCTTCAACAGGAGCACCGTTATCGCATATCTCTATCTGAGCATAGTCACCGACCCTTATAAAGCGGACGGTTATTAGACGTTCCTCTCCGGCGGGTTTTTCTATAAGACAGTCGTATGAGTTTTTCAGGATTATCAGCATTACCTGTTTAAACATGGATTCTTCGCCTTCAAGATAGACATGGCTGAATCCGCATACATTGTCACAGGTGAATCGTCCGCGTCCGCAGGAGTGGAAGAGGTTGTCCTCTTCTGTCATCTGAATTTCGCGATTCTCTCCGCCCATGGTGCAGACAACGTATACTTCAATCCCAACTGCCTCAAATTCAGGACGGAGGAGTTTCAGAGCGTCAAAAGTCATAGCTTTGACGTCCATCAGGACATTATTTTCAACCTTAACGGCAGACGTGAAAAGGTCTATCGTCTCGCTCATCTCTTTAACTATCTTAATTGCGTGCTGTGCCGCTTCTTCCTCTTCCTGTCTGGTGTTTGCAACCTGAATGGTCTGTATCAGCAGTCCTATATTGTTCAGCGGCTGACGCCAGTGATGTGCCACCATGCGCAGTATCTCGTTTATGGAGGAGCTTCGTGTTTTGTGGATAAGAGCGGCTTCACTCATCTCCCTTCGCTCCATCTCAGACTCAAGGTCGCTGATATTCTTCAGTTTTTCCCGCCATGCGTGCTCAAGCTCGCGACGGGAAAGGACTATAAGACGGATAACCAGTGCGGTTACCATCGCATATGCAAGTATCGTGAGAAGCGTAAAGAAAAACTGTCTGTTGTGCTCATCCGCAACAGGAAAGCTGAGGCTGATAGCTCCGCGCATATCCCCTTTTTTGTAATTGACGTATTCGTGGCAGCGCAGACAGCTTTCGTTAATATACAGAGGAATCATATATTCGAACCGGATATCTTTAAGTAAGTGAACGTAGTCGAGTCTGGCAAATTCATTTTTGCCAGAAGAGATTTGGGAAAGTCCGTTCTTTTCCCATCCCACCGGAAGGTTTGCGGGATTTATGGGATTGTTGCTCACCAGACGGAAATTTATACCCGTGGAGGAGTGAAGTTCTTGCGAGGACATGCGCATCATATATGCGGGATTTATCCTTGTGAGGCTCTGCCCGTCTTTTGTTGTCTGATGCGAATTCCCGTCATAGTTTTCGCGTACCGCGACATTGCCGGACGGCGCATATATCGTGCCCACTTTCGCACCCCAATAACCGAACGCACGGTTCACATCGGAGATATCCCTTGCCTTATTTAAAACATTGGTGCGAAAATTAGAATAGCCCTGATAGAGTTCATAGCAGGAAAGAATCGCAAAAAAGATCAAAGTGATACGTATAAAAGGATATTTGTTCATCTGCGATGGTTCCGCTTCCCTTTAAAACGGGACGCTCACGCCCCATTGCTGATTTTTATTATAATATTAGAATTTCACACCTAAAGCAACACGCATTTTGGGAAGCACAGCCCTCGTCCATCGTTTTAACACAATCATTGCAAACTGTCTTCACACATGTGGTTTAAAGTATAATGTCACAGACCTGTTCTCCCGCTGCTCCTATCTAGACAATGGAGGGAAACAATGAGTATCAGCAGTATAAGCAACCAGAGTTCCGCTCTCTACAGCTATGCGCAAGACAAGCTCGCTGCTGCAAAACAGCAGTCACAGGGTGCGGAATCTTTTTTCAGTAAGGTTGACACAAGCCAGGACGGGACAGTAGACAAGAGTGAACTCCTTGCACTGGTAGACGACATTACGTCCAAAACAGGACAGGAAGTGGATGGAGAATCCCTTTTCAGCGAATATGACACAGACGGGGACGGAAGTTTCAGCGACGAAGAGCTGCAAAGTCTCATGCAGTCGGAAGATATCAAACCGAAAGGTGCACCTATGGGACCTCCTCCGGCTAAGGAAGATGAGGACGAGAGCAGCGAATACAGCTCCAGTTCAAGCATCATAAGTCTACTCACTTCCATTCAGAACAGTCTGGATTCCCTGTTTTCAGCGGATGACACCGACAGTTCGTCTGATTCATACTTCGGCAGCAGTGACTCCGGCACAACAGATTACCTGAGTATGCTCCAGTCGTTACAGTCCGACGGTTCGGACGAAACAACAGAAGCGGCATACCAAAGCACAATCGACAAGCTCCTTCAGGGATTCTATTCACAAAATTCCTACGAGGCGTAATAACTGAGTAAAGGCGGGATATGGTCTGCGGCAACGAACAAATGAAAAAGCGGCTGTAAGGCCGCTTTTTCTAAGGCGTGCAAGGAGTACTTTTTAAAGGAGGTTATAAAAGGTTCGTTACCTTTTTCCTTTAATAAAAGATAGCACGAGATTGTGTGGAAAATATGGAGAAATTGTGTATTTGAACGATTGTTTATATTTTTTTATTGGAATTTGCAAACTTTAAGCATTATTTTATGTCAGGTGACGTATGAAAATCAGACTCTTTTATAAGATATACGCTCTTTCACTTTTCGCAGTCGTTGTGAGCATGTCCATCATGATACTCATGGTGGGCTATTTCGGCTACTTTAATTTCAGAGAATACCTGATAAAGTCAAAAATGCAGGAAATGACGTGGCTTGCGGACAAGCTGGGCGAATATTACCAGACACACGGCAGCTTTGATGAGATCAGGGACATAATGGACAACCCTGACAGAGCCATGTCATCTTTTCTGCCTCCTCCGCCTCCTTTTATGGATGATAAAGGACGCAAAACCGAACCGGAAAGAGAGATAGAGATGCTCAAAAAAGTCTTTCTTACCAAAGACAATAAACTGAACGTAGCATCTTTTATCCATTTCAGACCGTTTCTGACCATGCTGGATGTCAACAAGAACATCATAGTCGGAAAGAATTTTAACAGAAACAGAGACGAATTTGTTCTGATGCCCATTAAAGCATATGAAAAGACAGTTGGTTATCTGGGTATACGCAAACCGCCGCAGGTAACGCATCCCCTTGCCATCGGATTTCTTCGTCAACAGTTGAGCATGATGCTTTTCAGCGCCCTTATAATAATAGTGCTTACTGGTGTTCTTTCATGGTTTTTCACAAAAAAACTGCTCGCACCCGTCCCTGTTCTGATAAACGCCACAAAAAAGCTCGCATCAAGAGATTTTGATATAGATATTAAGCAGATGTCCAACGACGAGCTGGGAGATCTCGCGCTGGATTTCCGCAAAATGGCGCAGGATCTGAGAATGTATGAGCAGAAACAGAACCGCTGGATTTCAGATATCTCACACGAACTGCGCACCCCTTTGTCTGTTCTTCTTGGCAATATTGAGGCTATGCAGGACGGCGTGAGAAAGACGGATGCTGAAACAATGAACATTCTGCACGGTGAGGTGTCAAGACTTATAAAGCTGGTGAACGAGCTTCATGAGATAACAATGGCGGAATCGGACAACATGCACTTTCAGTTCGCACCCGTAAAACTGCAGCAGATTGCCGAGGACGTCGTAGAGCTTTATAAGAGCCGCGCAGAGGAGTTCGGCTTTGAAATACGGACAATGATACGCGGCGGCGGCACACTTGTCAGAGGCGACGTTTCCAGACTGCGCCAGGTGTTCATAAATATAATTGAAAACTCGCTGAAACACAGCAAAAGTCCGGGTGTTATCTTCATTTCCTGCATGGACAACCGGCTCGGTGTGACAACAACCATAGAGGACACAGGTCCAGGCGTTTCAGATGATCAGCTCGGCATGTTATTTGACAGACTCTACCGCTCCGACACATCAAGAAACCGCGAAACAGGCGGAAGCGGACTTGGGCTTGCCATATGCAAATACATAGTTGAAAAACACGGAGGCACCATTAAGGCCGTCAGCGGCGGTATGGGTGGTCTAAAGATAGAAATAATTCTTCCGGGTGAGGATGAACATGAATAAAAAGGTTCTTATAATTGAAGATGAAACACAAATAGCTTCCATTCTGAAAGACTACTTTCAACAGTCCGGGTTTGAAGTGCACACCCTGGACTCAGGCGCAAAAGCGGTCGAATCCATTAAAAAACTTGTACCTGATGCCGTTATTCTCGACCTTATGCTTCCGGACACGGACGGGCTTGAGATATGCAGACAGGTCCGCAAGTTCTCAAACGTGCCTATGCTCATGGCCACTGCAAAGGTTGAAGAGGTGGACAGGCTTATCGGACTCGAACTTGGTGCGGACGACTATATCTGCAAACCGTACAGCCCGCGGGAAGTTGTGGCAAGGGTCAAGGCGGTTCTGCGCAGACTGGCTCCGGAAGCTACGGAGGACGTGCTCACTGCGGGACCAATCGTCATTCAGCCTTCGAAATATCAGGTGACTGTAAACGGGAATGACCTTTCGCTCACCAGAAGTGAGTTCGAGCTGCTTTACATCATGGCGAAACAGCCCGGCAGAGTTTTTTCCAGAACAGACCTGATAGCTAACGTCCACGGATATGAGTTTGAAGGATACGAAAGAACCATCGACAGCCATGTAAAAAACCTGCGCAAAAAAATAGCGGCGGTTCTCAATAATAAAGACGTGATACAAACCGTATACGGGGTCGGATATAAATTCGAAGCTGCATAATACGCTTTTAAAAGGCTCCCCTCGGAGCCTTTTTTCACCTGTCATTTTACTTAGGTACCTGAATATATCTGTTGACTTTTGCTGATCCATCGACTATCTTTCTTTTTATAAGGTACCTAAATAAATATCAGGGAGTATTCTGATGGATAAAGTTTCACCAAAAATTCTTTCGGCTTTCATCCGCCTTTCAAGGCTGGTTCACAGAGAGAGCCACAAACACGCACACGATATGCACGACCACAGAGTCCACCGGGGACAGGGGCATCTTCTTTCACTAATAGCTGAAAACGCAGGGGCAAAACAGTCCGAACTTGCGGAGATACTTGACATACGCCCTTCATCCATGACAGAGATGCTTGTCAAACTTGAACAATCAGGTCTTATAGAGCGCAGGCAGGACGAAAGCGATCAGCGCGTCATGCGTATCCATCTGACAGAAAAGGGAGAAAAAGCACTCAAGGCGTCTAAGGCAGCAATACTTGAAATGTCCGGAGCGCTTTTCGATTCTCTTACTGAAGAGGAACAGAACCAGTTTCTCGCCATAATGGAGAAACTCACTGCCAACCTCGAAGAGAGGGGAGGAGAACTCTTCCACGGCGGACATATGCACGGTCACGGCTGTTCGGAACACGGACGGCAAGCTGGACGCGGACACCGCAGAGACAAAAACTGCGGCGGCGGACACGGGATGTGCAGGGAGAGATGATATGGCTGTGGAAATTAACACCGACTGTACAAAATGCGGCATATGCGCAACAGTCTGCCCTTTGGGAGCTATAGCCTTTTCAGAAGACGGCTGTGAACTGTCGCAGAACATCTGTAACGAATGTGGAGCATGTATCATTGCTTGCCCTTCTGGAGCTATAGTGAGGACAGGTGAGCCCGCCGTATCAGCGGAGGGCAGAAAAAAAGTACATAAAAACTGCATCGGACACGGTGGCAGATACAAAAAAGGGAGTTACCTGTCAAGACTTGCAGGCAGACTGTGAATAGAACACGGGTCACGGCATGACCCGCTTTCTATTCAGGTAAATTGAAACTTTCCGCTTTTGCAATGGCTTTGGCGGCGAGAGTTTCGCCCTCTTCCAGAACCTCTTCGAGTGTCGCGAACCCGAATTTATGGGCATTGCGGTGGAATTTTTGCAGGAAAATATAATCCTCATAGACCAGAAGCGCCCTGCCGAATCCCTCGGTGTTGATATCCAGCACGGTGACAACCATCTTTCCGCACTGCTGCTCAACATACAGGGCAACCGCTTCATAATAAAGCCGTATTTTTGCTACAGTCTCCGGTGATATAGCAGAAAAAGCGTCTATTTTCTTCTTGTCATCTTTGGTAAGGACGTAGTATCTGGTCATAAGCGTATCGTCCGCAACGTTTTTCCATATATTATGCGGATCGTGGGAACGAATCTTAGTTATCAGGACATCCCTGAAAGTATTTGCCATAAAATCCCCTTATTCCGGCTGTCTGTCTCTGTAGAGAGCTTTTTTCAGCCAGGGAGCAGGGTTCCCAGCCAGAGTGGTCTTCAGATTTTCCAGAATCTCAGCAATAGGAACCGGATCGTTCACCTTAACCGGATGTATTTTATTTTTTATGACGTGGGCAGCGGCGGGACCGCCTATCTGTGCGACATAAAGTATTGCGCAGTCTGCAAGTTTTTCAGCCTTTGAGCCTGTGTCCAGTTTATGCTCTGTGCCTTCGTCCTGTTCTGCGAACTCGCGCACTTCGCTCAGGGTATAGGATTTTTCATCTATTTCATAGATGGCGACCTTTGTCGCTCTGCCGTAGTGTTCGTCCACGGTTTTAAGATCGTTTGTGCAGAAGCCAATTTTCATAAAAATCCCCCTAGTGACCCGACCTTTCGATGTCGAGTGTCATACATATGTTTCCTATGTCAAATGCGAGCATCATTGCTCCGTAGTAGCCGATAAAGGTTCTGTGAAAATGCCCCAGATAGTCCTTTACAGGATACCCGACGCGATAGAGCGGCTTATGCGCCCTGTGACACATGGGTATTGCGTTTGAGCTGGCTATTATAAAGTCGGAAACCTTGGAGTAATCTTCAAGGTCTTCCAGATCGCCCATTATTATGTTATCCGCAGGAAGGTTTTCAAACATGCCGTGGCGCGCGGTGGTAACTGCGGTTTCCAGTCTTATCCCCATCTCCTTTGTGAGATAGTTGCCGAGACCGTAAAGCAGATCCGGTTCTCCGGCGATGGAGAATGACTTACCGCTGAAACTGAAATGCGCGTCAAGCAGTGCATCAACAGCCCTCTGACGCTGAATCCTCAGCCAGCCTGGAGCCTGTTTGCCGGTATAGTCCATCAGCCACGAAACAAGTTCATCTGACGCTTCGATGCCTGTGAGCGAATCGAATTTTTTATAGGGAACCGTGCAGCGCTCTAGCAGTATATCCGCTGACGCTTCCATACAGCCGCCCACAACTATGGAGAAATCGGCGTGTCCCATCTTCTTTATGGTGTCGATGGAGGTTCCCTCCTCCGGCAGACCGTAAAAGTGGTTCACCTGACCGCCCATACTTGCGGACAGGTCGGGGTAGACTATCACATCCAGCCCGAAACCCTCGAAAACTCGTTTCATCCAGTCTATGTCTCCGGCAGTGAGGTGCATCCCCGCAAGAATGTTCACCATTCTTCTGGTTCTGTAGTCGGTGCGCACCGCAGGCTCTATCAGAAGCGAAAGGGTGGCGGCACAGGCGGCGCCGTATCCGGTTTCCGCGTCCCCTTTGAAGTCGGGGCAGGCGACGGGCACAACAGGAGTAGAGTCATATTGCGGGTATTTCTCTCGGAAGCGGATGAGGCTTCCTTTAATATCGTCCCCGCGCACCTCTGTCATACCAGTTGTCACAAGCCCTATGAAATCAGGTTTCTGCTTGTCGATGACGTTTGCAATCCCTTCGTGAAGATTGCTGTCGTCGCCTATTATGGTGGCTATGTCGAACACAGCGGTAGACTGCATAGGAGTAACCTCCCGATAATGCTGTGTCAGAAAATTCTTTGTGAATGCCATACATCCCTGCGCGCCGTGCACAAGAGGCATAACCCTGTGCATACCGAGAAATGCGGTTATCGCGCCCATTATGGAGCCTTTTTTCAGAGGGTTAACGGACAGCGGTTTTTCTATTATCTTAACCAAAGCTGACCTCCCACGGAGCAGGCTTCTTAACAATGGAAAATACGGGGGACGTCAGCGTGCCGCATATTTTCTGTGCAAGCACCAGCGAGCCTTCGTATCCCGCGAATGCAAAATGTCTCTCCTGATTCACGTCCACAAAGGGAACCTGCCCCTTCATGGCGTTGTACATATTCCGACCGCCCGCAAGGAACAGGTCGGCATCGTACTCTTTCATATATTTAAGCAGGGTCTTTCCGTCCCCTTTGGGCATCAGACCGTCTTCGTTTCCTTCGAAATATTCAAGTATTCTGGCGATATCCTCTTCTGTGGATTTTCTGGTGCTGGATTTAATGACCTCCATGCCCATTTCCTCAAGCTGTTTCAGAATCGACCAGCTTTTGACGCCGCCAGTGTAAACGAGTACCTTTTTGCCTTTCATTATCGGCAGATAGGGTGCCAGTTTCTCAAAAGTCTCCTTCTCCTTGCGTGCGGTAAGCTCCTCCACCTTCTTTTTCAGGAGGTCGCTGCCCATCATTTCCGCAATCTTCATGAGCGTTTTTTTCGTTTCGCCCATTCCGTAAAACGAACCTTCGAAATAAGGTATTCCGTATTTTTCATCAAGCTGACGCGCAAGCGAGATAAGGGCGCGGCTGCATATCACCACGCTGAGTTTTGAGCGGTGGGCATAGCACAGCTCCTCATATGTCGCGTTACCTGTCATTTTGCTGAAAAGAGTTATGCCAAGCTCTTCAAAAAGCGGCTCAACCTGAAAAAGCTCTCCGGCGATGTTGTATTCCCCTATAAGATTTATTGGAAACATAGGGACGTTTTCCGGTTCTCTCGTGCCTATAACGTGGTTAAAAAGCGCGTGACCCGCAAACTTATTGCCGAGGTTTTTGCTGCCTGAAAATCCCGGAGAATCCACAGGGATAATCTGCATACCAAGTTCCTCGGTCATCTCCTTTGCTACTGTGTGGATATCCTCGCCTGTCATAGCAGTGACACAGGTTGAATAGATAAAAATCGCTTTCGGTTTGAATTTACCGGCAACGTACCGCACCGATTCTTTCAGCTTTTTTTCGCCGCCGAACACTATGTCCAGTTCGTTCATATCGGTGGTCATGCCGTATTGGTGAAGGTTGCCCACATGGGTGCGGGTACCTCTGTTGTTATAGCTCTGTCCGCAGCATGTTATCGGACCATGTATGATGTGCGCCGCATCCGCAACGGGGAGCAGGACTATCTGTGCGCCGTCGAAAGCGCATCCGCCTGCCGTTGCACCGGGAGTGGGCTTTTTACATGCTTCTTTCTTCTGCTCTGCCGTCTTCTTTTGGTTATGATCACAGCCCGGCTCTTCCGTAAGCTGCTGAATTGCCAGTCTCATAGCTTCTCCCTGGAGACATCAGTCTCCTCTGGTGAGCAGTTTAGCCTCCATAGTTCTCGGCAGAGTCGGTTCTGCATCCAATGTTTCAAACTCCAGCACCCAGCCGTTTGCCAGAGTAAATTCACCGCCCCATGCACCATTCTGTTCAATGGAGACTACTATCTGTTCCATGTCTTTTTTAGGGACGTATACTGAGTATACGTCCCCTTTTTTATTAAGCGTTACCTTCATAGGCTTATCTGAGTATGTCGTAGCTTGTTGTGTACATAGTCTTTTTGTCTATGTCTTCAAGCATACGGTTTACTATCCATGTCATCATCTGAAGTCCGCCTTTGTATCCGATGGTGGGATATCTGTGCAGGTGGTGTCTGTCCTGAAGCGGGAAGCCTATTCTGCAAAGTGCTATGCCGGTGTCTCTTTCAAGATATTTTGCATATGAGTTGCCTATTATCATATCCACAGGCTCTGTGAAGAGCAGTGAACGGAAGTGCCACATGTCTTTTCCTGCCCATATCTGAGCGCCTTTAGCGAACTCATATTTGGAGAGGTTAGCTTTTGTCTCAGCTTCCCAGTCCTTTGAACCGTTGGATACGAGAACGTGGATAGGTTCGCCGCCCATTTCCATAACGACTCTGCAAAGACCGTATGCAAGGTCGGGGTCGCCGTTTATACCGAATGTTTTGCCGTGGATCCAGTAGTAGGAATCCGCGATAGCATCAACAAGCTGACCTCTTTCATACTCAAGTTCAGCAGGAACGGGCTTGCCTGTCAGTTCGGCAATAGCCATGACAAGTTCGTCTGTACCTTCGATACCATAGGGATTGACCACTTTAACAGGGTGCTGCCATTCTTTCTCGATGAACTCTGCGGTTTTCAGCAGAGACCATTTCTGAAGCAGCAGTGTTGCTTTGGAGTTGGGAGCGTCTCTGAGGTCGTCAAGGGAAGTGCCGCCTCTGTACATTTTATATTCACCGTCGGTGGGTGAGTTAAGTGTTTCAGAAGGATCTGAAAGCAGGTTTATCTCAGCACCGAACAGTTTGAAGATACGTTTGATCTCTTCATAGTTCGCAAGGTAAGTGTCAAAGCCCATAATGACGTTTATCTTGTCATTTTTGGTCTCTTTCTTAACGCCCATCTGACCAAGGATAGCCATCATGGTGTTGTCGTAGCCGACAATGTGCGAACCCACGAAAGAGGGGGTGTGGGCAAATGTCACAGGAAAATCGGCGGGTATAAATCCCTGTTCTTTCGCGTTTTTAACGAAAGAGTTCATGTCGTCGCCGATAACCTCGGACATACATGATGTAACCATTGTTATCATTTTGGGGCTGTAAAGCTCGTATGTGTTCTGCAGACCCAGATAAAGCGCATTGTGTCCGCCGAAAACCGCAGCATCCTCAGTCATGGCGTCGCATGATGTGGGGAAGGGTTCGCGGAAGTGGCGCATAAAGTGCGAACGGAAGTATGAAGCACATCCCTGTGAACCGTGAACGAAAGGCATAGTGCCTTCGAAGCCGATTGCAGCGAACAGACCGCCGGAGGGCTGGCACGCTTTCAGGGGGTTAACAACCAGATCCTGTCTTGCAAAGTTCAGGTCTCTGTATTCTTTGGTTTTTGTCCACTCAAGTGTTTCCTGTACTTTGGCATCCGTTTCAGCGTTTTCATATTTTGCTTTTTCAGCAAACATATCCTGATATTCACAGCCGTTAAACAGGGAAACGTGGTCTTTTATTCTTTCACTCATTTTAATCTCCTTTCCTTAATTTCCGGTCGGATCATTTCCACGGGGGAGTGATCTTTTTCCAGATGGCTCCGTTAACAGCCATATCCATATCTCTTGCGAATACTTTAAAGCCGTCTACCCCGTGGTAGGGACCTGAGTAATCCCATGAGTGCATCTGGCGGAAGGGGATACCCTGTTTCTGTGTTGAATATTTTTCCTTGATACCGGAACCCACGAGGTCGGGTTTGAAGTTTTCAAGGAGCTTTTCCATTTCATATTCGTTCATGTCGTCCACGATGAAGGTTGTGTTTTCCACATATTCAAGTGTTCTCGCGTAGTCGTCGTTGTGTGCGAACTCATAACCTGTTATCACAACCTGAACGCCGAGGTCGCGGAAAGCGGGGATGATGTGTCTGGGGCGCAGACCGCCGACAAACAGCATACAGTTTTTGCCGTCCAGTCTCGGTTTGAACTTGCTTACTATCTCATCGAACTGAGGCTGATATTTCTCAGCGATTATCTTTTCTGTCTGCTGCTGGATCTTCTCATCGAAATGAGAAGCTATCTTTCTCATGCTTTTTATAATCTGTGTGGGACCGAAGAAGTTGAATTCAACCCACGGAATACCGAATTTTTCTTCCACATATCTTGATATGTAGTTCATTGAACGGTAGCAGTGCAGAAGAATAACTTTCGCTTTTGTAAGGTTCGCGATTTCGCTTACAGTGGAGTCGCCTGTGGACTGGGATATAACGTTAAGTCCCATCTCCTCAAGTATCTTTCTGGAGCTCCATGCGTCGCCGCCGATGTTGTAGTCTGCAAGCAGCGCCACGTTATAAGGGCTGTCTTCAATCTCAACGCCTTTAACGTCTTTTTCATATATCCAGTCACGCAGTGAATCGTTTGCGATGTGGTGACCCAGTGACTGGGAAACACCGCGGAAACCTTCACAGCGGCAGGGGACAACGGGTTTTCCGATCTCTGCGGATGTTGCTCTGGAAACAGCTTCGATGTCGTCACCGATGAGACCGATGGGACATTCGGAAAGAACGGAAACTCCTTTGTTCAGCGGGAAAAGCTGGTCTGCCTCTCTGATGAGGTTTGTAAGCATTTTGTCGCCGCCGAATACGATATCTTTTTCCTGAAAGTCAGATGTAATCTGCATTGTAACAAAGTTGCTGATACCGGGTATGCCGTTTGCAAAGTTACGTCTTGCAGACCATGAATACTGACCGCAGCCAACGGGACCGTGGCTGATGTGTATCATATCTTTGATGGGTCCGAAAACCACGCCTTTCGCTCCCGCATATGCGCAGCCTCTCATGGACATAACGCCGGGGCGTATCTTTCTGTTAGAGTTAATGCCGCATTTAACGTCTTCGGCTTTAACGACCTCTATTTTTTTCTTCCTGTCTTTCGCGGTTGCGTCGTTGTATCCGTCAAGGATTTCCTCCATGACCTCAACACCGTGTTCATGCACATTTTTACCAGACATAGATTGACCTCTTAATTTTCAGTACAGTCTTCAATTAAACGTGGTGTCTCGAAAATGCCTGAAGAATCCGGCAGCAGGAGCCGAATAGGAAAGACACTTTGAGACTTCCCACTCTTTTTAATTCCTATGGGGTTAGGAAACTTTTTTCTGACCTACGATGCTTTCATCCTCTTCCTTGATGATGCCGAACTCCATAAGGAGGTCTTCAAGTTCCTGCATGGAAACAGGCGTGGGGATGTTAAGCATTTTGTTGTTGATGATCTTTGTAGCCAGAGTTCTGTACTCGTTTGACTGTGAGCAGTTGGGGTCATACTCAACGCAAGTCATTCTGCGAAGCTCAGCGTGCTGAACTATGTTGTTTCTGGGCACGAAGTGGATCATCTGGGTGTTGATCTTTGTTGCCAGAGCAGTGATCAGCTCGTCTTCTCTGTCGGTCTGTCTTTCGTTGCAGATGAGACCGCCGAGACGAACGCCGCCGGAGTTGGCATATTTAAGGATACCTTTGGAGATGTTGTTCGCAGCGTACATAGCCATCATCTCGCCGGATGTAACAATATATATCTCCTGAGCTTTTCCTTCACGGATAGGCATTGCGAAACCGCCGCACACAACGTCACCGAGAACGTCGTATGAAACGAAGTCAAGATCTTCTTCATACGCACCCTCTTCCTCGAGGAAGTTGATAGCAGTGATAACCCCACGTCCTGCGCAGCCGACACCGGGTTCGGGACCGCCAGCTTCAACGCAGCGGATATCAAGGAATCCTGTTTTAAGAACGTCGTCCAGTTCAAGATCTTCAACCGAGCCCACCTCTGCGGCAAGTTCCATAATAGTTGCCTGTGCTTTGGCGTGAAGGATAAGACGTGTTGAATCCGCTTTAGGGTCGCAGCCCACGATCATTATCTTTTTGCCCATCTCTGCCATAGCAGCCAGAGTGTTTTGTGAAGTTGTAGATTTACCGATACCGCCTTTTCCGTAGAATGCAATTTGTCTGAGAGCCATATTGGGTTCCTCCTGTTTTATCGTTGACGCCTATTATGTAGCATCAGTCATGCCAGTTCTTGTAATATATTGATAAAACGCAACTATTCAGACCAAGGCATTTTATATGCCGTTTTCCGACCGTTCTTTGTCCACTGCTTGTACAGCAGTGATTGTAACAAACCTTACATTTGCAATAAAACTTATTATTTCCAAGGTTTTAAAACATAGAATAATATTTTGCACATTTTCGTCCGCCTGTTTTCGTAAGTTTTGCCATATGCGAAAAGGGTAAATTGTAATATTCATTACACATTCAAATATAAACATTTACTGATTAAAAAAGCGTCACCTGCTCATTTTTTGTTCTGCTATATGTAAATTTCTTTTACACTACCAAAAAGGTCTTTTTACTCTCATTATTGGTAGCAACAGGAGGTGCATCATGATTAATGTTTTACTGTCCACTTCTCTGGTTTTATTCTTTATTACCGCTGTAATCCCCTATGCAAAGGCCTTTGAGATGGGAATAAAAGTTAAAGCGGTGGGAAAATCAGGAAAAGATTATGAGGGAAGAATATCCGGAATGGCAAAGAACAAGACCATTCTTTTCATCAGCAAAGAGGGGTGTAGATTCCAGATGCCCCTTGCAAAAGTACGTTCTGTGGAGAATGTTGAGGGCGAATATTTCACCGCGGAGAACGGCACAAAGCTCAAAGTGGTCAAAATTACGACAAGAGACGGTCAGGCAGTTTTAGGCGGCATAGCTGTCAGCGCGGCGCTGGCTGTTGAAAATACAAGAGGCAGCGTTACTAACCTTATGATACCCGACGTACACCGTTTCTCATCAATCAAAATCGAAGAGGAACCTATGGCTGTAAGCAGCCTTAAATAAATCCACACTACAACCTGTTTTCTGAAGGCGGTCACTGCGACCGCCTTTTTCAGTTTAAAACACTCTTTTTTCACTCTTTACATTTTTTATTTCTAACCGCTGTAATAACTTCCAGCAGAGGCTTATATGTAAATCAGTTTTACTCTTGAACTAAATATTAGTTTGTTTATATAACTGTCATGGAGGTGTGCAATGATACACAAGAAGACACACTGCCTTATCATGATTTTCGCTGTCGCAATGGCAGTTCAGACAGCGGATGCCTTTGATGTCGGGGACAATATCAAGGCGGTCGGGAAATCCGGCAAGGTTTATGAGGCGAAAATAGCTTCAGTGGCTCTCAACAAAAGCGTCCTGCTTATAAAAAGTGACGGCGCGCAGTTCAAAGTTCCCGTTTCAGACATCAGATCCATTCAGAATGTTGAAGGTGAGTTTTTTACAGCGGCAAACGGAACACCCATGAAAGTTGTGAAAATTGTCACAAGAGACGGAAAGACCATCACCGGCGGAGTAAACGTCAGCGCAGCTATCGCCGTTGAGCACAAAGAAGGGAATGTAACAAATCTTATGATACCGGACATGCACCGCTTCACATCAATCGAATCAAATAACACAATAGCGGTGAGCAGTCTTAAATGATTTCAGGGGCGGCTTCAACCGCCCCACTCTATTCTTTATTCAGAACAATGAACCTTGTATCAAGTATCGGAGCCAGAATGGATATCACATCCGAAGGACGCAAGCCACCTTTGCCGCAGCCCGGCAGCGGCATATATACATTGTCCCATCCAATCTGATCAACAAGCATCACAAGCTCAATCGCAGAACGCTTCACCAGACCCAGATCCGCCCTTTCCTGCCAGCTATGCTCCACAGGAAAGCTGACTATCATATTATCCAGATGATGCACATGGTTGCCGAACTGGTCTACGAGATACCCCAGCTTTTCATCCAGCCACGGCAGAACCTCTCCGACCTGTTTCGCATTGCCGGAACCCAGATTCGCCTTTCCGTTCTTTCTGACAGTACCGTTTGTGGTTATAACCACAGGATCCTTACCCACATGATCAAGGAGATCGCCCGTTTCAAATCTCATCGTGCACCCTCACTTCCAGATTCAAAAGCCTGCCCGTCTGTTCGGAAACAGCATCAACAACCTTTGTATCCAGTTTTCTAAGCCATTTCGAAGGAATATTATTAACACCATACATCGCTCCGGCAAGCATACCGACTATCGCGCCGTTGGTGTCTGCGTCCCCGCCCTGATTAACGGTGTTCACCATAGTATCTTCAAAATATTCGCCCTCTGCAAAAAAGTGCATCACCGTTTTGAAAGTATCTATAACGTAACCGGAACACTCGCCCTTATAGTTGGAATATGAATATTTCGGGTATTCCCTGATAAGCCTGTTGCCGATCTCAAGCACTTTCAGCTTATCTCCGCTGGAGAATATCTCACGCACCATCTCCCCGAAAACAAGGGTTATCCGGTCGGAATGTTCGTTGTTATGAGTCAGCCGCCCCTGTGCGAGGGACATATATTCAAATTTTGACCAGTCCTTGAGACAGTACAGCACCACAGGCAGATTGCGCATTGCGGCGCCGTTTCCGGCGGACTGCTCTGAATATGGCGATTCGGTTCTGCCCAGCGTAACATAATCCCTCAGTCCGCGGCGCACAGTCGAACCGATATCCACAGGTTTGGACTTCATCCAGTTCACAAAATTGTCGGCAGCCGCTTTCAGCAGAAACCCCTTCTGCTCTATAATACTGCTGCCAAGCGCCAGCGCCATTTCCGTGTCATCCGTAACCCTTCCAGCGCGCAGTTTCAGCCATCCGCCCCCTATTATCCTGTTATGAACACCGTACTGCTCCTTTATCTCCCGCGGGTTCATGAACTCCGTCGTGGCACCCAGCGCATCGCCTACGGCAAATCCCAGATAACTTCCGAGCGCTCTTCTGAGGAGTTCATTTTTCATTTGCAAACTCTGAGGATTTCATCTATTTCATTATCATGGGTGTAGAAAAACAGAAAAGCAGCATATCCCGTCTGAAGGATCTGAAGAGGTTTTACCATTACTCCAACCTCATCAATATCCCGACATATATGTTCGTAAGCAGCGAATATAACCTGAAAGTGCTTCCCATCACCATCAGCGGCGTATGGGAATATTATGCCGACATTTTTAATTCCATCAAACAGGCTGATACAATTGAAAATGCCGCCAAAGTTTTTGCAAACGCCATGGACACCCTCTTCTCGCTTTCCGAAAAATACAACGGAAAGAAGATGGGCAGCTATACCAGACTTCTGAAAGGATGGCTCTTCGATTCCAACAGCATAGAAGGCGCCGTTATGAAAGGATGGGTGGAAAGCCGGTTCGGCATAATGCCTTTCTTTCACAAGGAAATTATCCCCGATGTCAACAGCGAGGAATACTACGGATACATGGTTGAGAAGATGGACAGTAAACATAACAAAAACCTTATCTTCCATCAGCTCGATCTCCTCTACACCTATACCCAGTGTATACTTGAGACTTTCTATAAAGATAAACTGCCGAAAATCACGCTTTACAGAGGCGTCAACGACCTGTCGGAGCACCTTGTGGTGAAGGAATATGACAGGACGAGACTCTGTATTGAACAAAACTCCCTCGTTTCATTCACATCCGACAGGGACATTGCGTCTCAGTTCGGCGATTACATCCTGACGTCTGAAATACCTTATACAAAGATAGTTTTCTTTTCAGAGGTTCTGCCGAACCTCAGCTTCGTCGGGGAGAAAGAATATCTTGTCCTCGGCGGGCGGTACGATACAAATGTGACCTATTACTGATACAAAATTGCTCCATCCTTGGACAATTTTGTCAACGTTCGTCTTGGCAAAGCCAAGCCTCTCTCACGTTCCGTCTGATTTCAAAGCAAAGCTCCGAAATCCTCCTGAACGGGTTTCATCCTGAAACCCTGACCTATTACTGATACAGAATTGCTCCATCCTGTGTTATGAGACTGCCGCGCCTTAGGCTCGCAGAGACAGATGTTTGTCTTCGCGAGGAGCTACAGCGACGACGCGATCTCAATCTCCATTTCTCATCCCAACAGAAGGATGGAGAAGAGCCTTACGCGGTCTTTCTCTCCAGAACTGTCCACTTGCCCTCTTCCTCGTCGAAATCCTCGATAACCTCAAGCTCCTGCGCGCGGAAACCGAGTTTCTTGTTTATGTCAAGGAAGTGAACGACGTAGACAGGTTCGAAGTGGAACTCCGTAATTTCGCAGATAAACCCTTCCATGCCTTCATACGCAACAGGGGTTCCCCTTTTGCATCCCGCACAGGTTCCGTCGTTTCTTATCATTTTTGTTACAAGCACCTTCTGATTTACTTTAAGTTCCATTCCGCACCTCGTGAAAAAAAGCCCCTCCCGCGAAAGGGAGGGGGCATATTGTTGTTACGCTTCTACAGGAGCGTGTGTAAAACAGCCTTTGGGGCAGGCTTTTGAGCAGGCTTCGCAGCCTATGCACGCGCCGTCATCCACTATTGTCATATAGGTTTTTTCGCAGTCTTCGTCTTCGTATTCTTCAAGTGCGAGGCAGGCGTATGCACATGCTTTGAAACAGCGTCCGCAGGCTATGCAGGACTCTTTGCTGAGTTCCATGATGAACTTGGGAGTCCATTCCTTACCGTTTTTTCTGGTTCCAGTAATAAATGCCATTTAAAACCCTCCTTTGCGGTTATTCGTTGTGACACGGGTTATGCAAGCAATCTCCGTGCCGTTTGACAAAACTCTCTCCTGACCAACGGCAGAACAGAATAGAACACCCTGTATGACTTTTTCCTGAATACTTTTTACGCTATATCCGCCTATTTTTTAATCAGTTTTTCAGAATCAATCGCTGTAACCCTTACCGTTAGGCAGGCGTTGCGTGGCACATATATTGCTCGCAATTACGCATGAAATATCTCAACTATTTTAAGACAGCCCTTAACAGCATCTATGAGATAAGTGTTATTTTAAACAGTTCCACAAACATGAGGCACGCTCTTTACGGAGTTGTTAAGCAGATGCAGAACACCCTTTCCGTGGAACGCGCCCTTATCCTTCTGCACGACCCCCAGACACATAGGCTTGTGCTTGAGGCATCGGCGGGAGTTGACGAGACAACAGCGGCAAACGTTTATTTTCAGAGCGACGAGGGCATGGTAGGGAAGGTATTTCGTCTCGGTGTACCAATTCTTATACCTGACATAGAGCGGGAGCCGCAGTTTCTGAACAAGCTCAACCGCCCAAAGGCAACTGAGCAAACCTCATTCATAGCGGTTCCGCTGAAATTTCAGGCAAAAACCCTCGGCGTTCTCGCTGTGGACAAATTCAGCTCCCGCATGAACAGCGTTACCACAGAGGTTGAGATTCTGAAAATGATAGCGAACCTTATAGCATCTTTCCTGCATAAAACAGAGTTTTTCGAGAACGAGCTCTCTCTGGTAAAAAACGAGAAAATACGTATTGAAGCAGAAAACCTGAGTCTGATAAATGAGATAAAATCCAAATACACCTTTAAGGGGCTTGCAGGAAACAGCAAGCTCATGGAAAAAGTGTTCGATAAAATCACGATGGTTACTAATACTTCCGCATCAGTCCTCATCCGTGGAGAAAGCGGCACCGGTAAAGAGGTGGTCGCCAAAACCATCCATTATAACAGCGACAGAAGTTCGAAACCCTTCGTCGCTGTCAACTGCGCCGCTATCCCTGCCGACCTCATAGAAAGCGAGCTTTTCGGTTATGCCAAGGGCGCTTTCGCCGGAGCTTCCGCCGAAAAGAAAGGTAAATTTGAGCTGGCTGAGGGGGGCACTGTTTTTCTGGACGAAGTTGGCGACATGCCAATGGAGGCGCAAAGTAAACTGCTACGCGTATTGCAGGACAAAACAATAGAAAAACTGGGAACAGTTGAAAGCACAAAGGTTGACGTGAGGATACTCGCCGCAACCAATAAAAATCTGGAAGAGGCTGTTCAGGCGGGTAAATTCCGTCTGGACCTTTACTACAGACTGAATGTATTCACAATCGACCTGCCGCCCCTTCGCAAGCGCAAAGAGGACATCCCGGCAATCTGTGAAGTCATCATCGGCAGGCTTAACAATTCATATGGTAAAAATTTCGGCATAGAGGCGGATACAATCGCCGCTCTTTCCCACTGCAACTGGCCGGGAAACATCCGCGAGCTTGAAAACTGCCTCGAACGCGCCGCCCTTACAGCAGGAGACGGGCGGATCAAACCGGAACACATTTCCTGCAGCGGTGGTGATTTCTGTCTTTCGCACATTATCGACGGCAAAAAGCCGGAGGAGGAACTCCCCTCCGACGACAGCAACTCTGACAAAACCCAGCTTCTGCTGGCATTGCAGAAGACAGGATGGGTTCAGGCAAAAGCGGCAAGGATGCTGAATATGACTGTCCGTCAGGTCAACTACCGCATCGCCAAATACGGCATCGAAGTCAAAAAGATCTAACCGGATTGCCGCTGAATCTCCTTTTACTGCTCTTTCATGGACAATGCAAACCTGTTGAAGAACGGGCGCAGCAGATATTCCATGAACGTTCTTTCTCCTGTCTCTATAATAACTTCCGCTGGCATACCAGCCTGCAGCCTGTCTGCGGAGCCTATCTTAACAAGCTCTTTTTCAGGGATGCGTATCTGACAGATATAGTATGAGCGCCCTGAGTTCTGCTCAAGGAACACGTCGGGAGAGACCATGACAACCTCGCCGAAAAGAGATGGCGTCTTATGCACGTCCAGAGCGGATATGCGGACTTCCGACTGAAGCCCCGCCCTCACTGAGTCTATATCGCGCGGTGAAATCTCCGCCTGAACTATAAGCGCCTCGTGCATGGGCGCGATATCCAGAATCTTCTGACCTGGAGTGATTACGCTCCCTGCATTATGCACGGAAAGTCCAAGGACCACGCCGTCTTCAGGCGCTTTTATTATCATCGATTCATGGGTGACAAGCGCCGCGTTGTACTCCTCTTTGAGTCCGGCAATACGTTTCTGAACGTCCGTGAGGGTGGACTCAACGTCCTTGCTGAATTCGCTGTCAACCTGCAAAATTTTGAGGTCAAGCTCTGAAAGGTTTCGTCTTGTGCGCTCGATGGTCGCCAGTTCCTCGCTCCTTGTCGCCTCTATGCCCTGCAGGTTCTGCTGCAGCTCTATCATTTTGTTTCTGGGGTAATATCCCTCATCCGCAATTGTTTTTACGGAATCGATCTCTTTTTCAAGCAGGTCAACCTGCTTTCTTCTGGATGCAGCGAGCTGTTCCATCTGCGCGACGTAGTCTATAACGCCATGTTTCTGATTCATGAGTATCCGTTTCTCGTTCATAACGGAATCTCTGCGTTTTCTGAACAGGTCGTTCTGGGTTCTCAAGATATCGGCGACTTCGGGATCGGATGCCGCGTCTCTGAGTATTTCCGGATATTCCACCGATACGCGCCCAAGCCTTTCCGCGTTGAGTCTGGCTTCAAGGGCGAGATTTGTGTAATACTCCGAGCGGACACTGCTCAGTTTCGCGTTTGTGGAGGAATCATCCAGTTTAATTAGAACCTGCCCAGCCTTAACGCTGCTGCCCTCTTTAACTGAGATTTCCTGAACCGTTCCGCCGTAAAGATGCTGAACTGTCTTGCGCTTGTCAACGAATGTCAGCGTTCCGGGTGCCACAACGCCCTGACTCAGCGGAGCTGTGAAGGCCCATATACCGAAAAAGCCGAGTCCGAGAATAAGTACCGCAAGTCCGATATAAATATATTTTTTCGAATCTTTTCTGATTGACGTATCTGTATTCATGTTTCAACCGCCTTAAACCGCTGTTGGTTTTGTCTGCTGTAATCTCGCCTGCATACCGTTGCGCACGGTATCCATAATCTCCTGTTTGGGTCCGTACATCTGTATGGTGCCGTTATTCAGTACCATTATTTTATCCGCAACAGACAGAACAGGCGTTCTGTGGGTAATGACGAAGATGGTCTTTTTAAGTGCTTTCAGTCTGTTAAGAGTCTCTACAAGAGCCTGTTCCCCTGGTTCGTCAAGGTTTGAGTTCGGCTCGTCCAGAACCAGAAGCACCGGATCGTCATAAACCGCTCTGGCAAGAGCTATTCTCTGGCGCTGTCCGCCGGAAAGCACGGTTCCGCCCTCGCCTATGTACGTTTCATAGCCGTCAGGCAGTGCCAGAATCATATCGTGCACACCGGCCATCTTCGCAGCGGCAACAATTTTATCGGGGTCAAGCTCGCCGAAACGGGCGATGTTCTGCGCAACAGTCCCTTCAAGCAGTTCAATATCCTGAGGCAGATACCCTATATATTTGCCCATCTCGCCCTTATCCCATTTTGAAACATCTGCACCGCCTAGCCGCACATCGCCTATGACCGGACGCCATATGCCGACAAGCACCCGCGCCAGCGAGGATTTGCCCGATGCGCTGGGTCCCAGCACCGCCACAAGTTCCCCCGCCTTCGTTTCGAAACCGATGTTTTTAAGTATCTGGATATTCGCTCCGGGAGGTGACGCCACAACACCTTTTGCAACGACGGTTCCATCAGGTCTGGGCAGCTTCATCTTCTCCTCCGCCTCAGGAAAAGCGTCAAAAAGCTCTCCCAGCTTGCGGTATGAGTTTCTTGCTGACACAAAGCCCTTCCATGATGAGGTAATCATCTCAACGGGAGCAAGCGCCCTGCCCATAAGGATTGAACCCGCTATCATGGAACCTGCGGTGAGATCCATATTTATAACGTAGTAGGCACCCACGGCATATACCATGGACTGTGCGGATATACGGACGAAACGGGTCATGGCGCTTATGCCGGAAGCACGTTCGCTCGCCACACTTTGCAGCTTCATAAAGGCAAGGTGCTTGGGAAGCCATTGTTTCCGCACGTTTTCAAGCATCCCCATGGACTCTATCACCTCCGCGTTGCGGAAGTTCGTAGTGGCGAACATGGTAGCCTTGCGGAAGTTGACGTTCGCCTCCTCAATTGGTTTCCTGCTCACGTATTCCGTGATAAAAGTAAAGATTATAAGCACTATAGCCGCACACGTAGCAAGGATACCGAGCGCGGGATGCAGCAGATAAATAACTATCAGATATATTGGCGACCAGGGCGCATCCAGAAACGCAAAAAGTCCGTGTCCCGTAAGGAACTGGCGGACTGCCGTAACGTCCTGAAACACCTGCGAAGCCGTACCCGCCCCGCTTTTCAGTGCATTTTCGAATGCTACCGCAAACGCTCTGCCCGAAAGCATCTCGTCCATGCGGTTTCCAGCGACAATCATTATCTGGGAGCGCACCCATTCCATCGCCGCCAGCACAACGAACATGAACAGCGTGATAAGGGTTATCACAAGCAGGGTCTCCTTATTGCGGCTGGTGAGAACGCGGTCGTAAATCTGGAGCATATAGATTGACGGCACCAGCATCAGCATGTTTATTACAAAGCTGAAACCTGCCAGCGCAATAAACGTCCGCTTGAATTTCATCAGTATCTTTTTAAGTTCGCCTGCGGAAAACCCGCCCGGCATACGCCTTTGATTGTCCATCAGTTCACCTTACATTCAGAATTTACGAGAGTTTCAAGAAAATCAACGTCTGCGGCGGTGAGTACCCCCGCATAGTATTTAAGGTCAATGTATCCGGTGAAATATTCATATTTCGCCTGCAAAAGCCGTGAAAGACTGTCGAACATGTTGTTTTGCGCGTTTATAACGTCCACAAGGGTTACGACACCAGCCGACATACTCTTTTTGTTAGACTCATAGGCCAGTGTGTTGGACGCGGAAGTTCTTTCCAGTGCTGTAATCTTTGCTTTGCTGCCCAGAAGAGCCGTATATTTTTCGGAAACGTTCTTTTTCATCTCGTTCACGGCGGTGTTCATGTCGCTTACGGACTGATAGAACCGTTCTTTGCTCTCCATTACCTTTGCGGCTGTGTATCCGCCGCTGAATATCGGTACTGAAACCTGCGCTCCGAGGCTTTTATAGACCGTTTCCGTACTTTTTATGTTGCTCACCTGATCCGATTTTCTGTATGCGGCTATCAGGTTAAGTGTAGGAATATACTGCGTTTTGGCGATTTTAACGTTTTCGTCCGCATATTTGCTCTGAGCCTTGTAATATTTAACCTCGCTGCTGTTCTGTGCTGCGGTTTCAATCCAGTGGTCGAGTGTGCCCAGTTCGTGGGAGGCATAACCGAATCCCGAACCAAGACAGCGCACACCGTCTATCTTTCCCGTTATGGATTCAAGCTCCACCATGTTGTTCAGATAAGCGTTCTGCGCATTCACGATCTCATATTCGGCGGTATCCAGATTTGCCTGTGCCTCGTGCACGTTGGTAACTGCGACAAGACCTGATCTGAACATCTTCTCCGCCTGAACAAGCTGTTCCTGGGCGCCCTGTTTCTTTGCCTTCATCAGCTCAACGTTATCCTTCGCATACAGAACGTTCATGTATGCCGTGACCACCCTCACAATCAGGTTCGATTCGGCTGATTTCAGCTTCGCATCCGAGGACTGCAGAGTATATCTGCTCTGCTCGTGCTGCCGGTATCTGTTAAGGTCGAAAACAGGCTGAACAAGATTGACAGTAAGCTCTCTGGTGTCGTAATCCCCGTATCTGTCAGTATCGTATTTAAGGGCGGTATACTGACCGGAAACGTTCGGCAGAAGCCCCGCTCTGGTCTGTTTACGCACCGCCTCCGCAGACTTCTGATAGTGTCTTGCGGATTGAAGTATGCTGTCGTTTTCAATGGCACGGTCATACGCCTCCCTTATCCCCGTGTCCGCCAAAGCGAACCCCGCGGAAAGAGCAGGCAGCAGAACCAGACCTGCAATCAACCTTTTCATAACCGTAATCCCCCTGATATATTCAGTTTATCCATAAGCATCTCTGCACTTTCAAACCATGTAAGATATCTCAGCCCGCCGCTGTCCGGATGTTTCCCCTCGTCCCACAGCCTGCACCACTGCGATATTCTGTCTGCAAGTCCCTGCGCCGTTATATCCGAAAAATAGAAGGCGTTCCCCCCCGCAACCTCGCGGAAAACGGGAATGTCCCTGACCATCAGCGGTATACCCTTCTGTGCCGCCTCTATGAGCGGCAGCCCGAACCCCTCGCCGTAACTCGCCGAAATCAGACACACCGAAGCGTCGTAAAGTCTGTCCAGATATTCGTCGCTCGCATCTTTTATCCAGAAGATGCCCTTACCCCTGTGCCTGCTGTTCTCTATTGCGCACACAGCCTCGTCAGCCATCCAGCCGAACCGCCCGACGATAACCAGCCGAATGTCCGCACCTTCGTCCAGAAGCGTTTCAAATGCCTTGATCACCTGCCAGTGCCCTTTGCGCGGTTCTATTGTTCCAACCATCAGAAAGGTATCCGATTCGCGGCAATCAGACAGGAAAGCATCAGCTCCCTCCGGCAGCCCAGCTGTCGGAACCGAAGAGATTATATCCGCGCCGAGGTGAAACCAGTCCACCTTTGCACTTCTGTCCGATACGTTCTCAATGAGCCACTCTTCAAGCTCATCCGCCACCGCCTTTGATATGCAGATAAGACTGCTGGCGGAAACACCAGCTGCATAAAGCCAGTCGGCATGTCCCCCCATTGCGTAATGAGGGAAAAACTGAGGAAATTTCAGCGGCAGAAGGTCGTATACTATAAAATGAAGCCTCGCACCCCGCCCGCGCCATTTTGAGAAAAGTCCGTCACGGTATGCACCGTAAATTTTCACCGGATCGAAATCCGCACCAAGAAATATATCGTTCCGGTTCGGTTCTATAATGTCCCCAGATTCGTCCAGATCCGTAAGGTCTTTCAGACAGGGTTTTTCAGCAAATTCAGACACAGAATTCAGAAAATATTCCGGTGCCTTACGATAGCAGACCCGCCCGCCGGCAGATGAAATATAGACCGGCATGATCCTGTAACCCGTGACAAAATCTTCCGCGAATGAGCGCAGAAGTGAGCGCACAACCCGTTGTATCCCCGTTCTGTGATCCGTATGCCATATGACTGAGATATCGAAATATATATTTCTGCGCCCGACGGCACTGCGACAGTGCATCACCGCCTCAGCAAGCTGTTCCAGAGCTTCGTCGTCCATAGCCTTTATCTGCGGCTCCGCCCTTTTAAGAAACTCTTCAAAGTGCGTATCCGCATCCTGAGTGTACAGAGACTCAAGCTCATCGTAAAAAATCCTTCCGACTGCGGATGGCACAAGCCCTTGTGCATATTCCCTGCCTCTCTTTGAGAGCAGTCTGCGCAGTTCCCCGTTGTCCTTCAGTTTCGCAACAGCAGCAGAAAGCTCATCGTCGGTAAAACCGCCTTTCAGCATGACAACGCTGTCTTCTGGAATCTCCGCCATGGCTCCGTCGTCGTTAACAATAACCGGAACTCCGTATGCCATGCAGTCCAGAACCGCCCGCGAGGTCTCGCCCCTGCCAGCCTTTCTGAGCTGTACGGCAGCATCCGCCGCCTGAAGATAGAGTGCGTAGGTTTCGTCATCAACACTGCCTGTCACAACAGAATCACCCATCCTCTTTTCATATTCCCCATCGGAGCATCCACCGACGAAAACGCTTGTCACGTCCGGTACTTCTTTCAGAACAGAAGCAAGCCTGCCGCAGCATTTCGTCTCCGTTATATGCCCGAACGAGCACACCAGAAAAGCATCATGGGGTATCCCCAGCCGTTCGCGCGCGCCTTTTCTGTCAACTGTTTCCGGCAGTGCGTGCACCTGCGGAACAACACGGGTTCTCTCAGAATACTCATACCCGTAAAATCTGCGGGAAAGCTCCCGCGCATAGACCGAATGTACGAAAACCCCGACGCTTCCGGCGAAAAACTCCCTGTTTGAGGGCAGCTTCTCCATGGCGGCTTCGTGTCCTTCGCGGGTGAGAAGTTTCAGCCCGCCAAGCCCGTGGGAAAAGAGAACAGCCTCAGTCTGGAAGTCCGACGCGTGCCCCATATACTGCATCCATGCGGCAAAATGCCCCAGATAAAAATCATGCAGGACGACCGCCCCAGGACAGCTACGCAAAAGCTGCGGCATGTGCGCATGGAAACCTGAATTTCCCATCTGATACAGCACGCGGTCATATCGCCTGTAATTCTTCCTGAAATACGAAACGGTTCTGACTGTACACCCTTGGGGAACGCCAGTAACCTCCGGCTGGTCTGTCACAAGCTCAACCATGTAATGCTCTTTCAGCCCCTCTGCAAGCTCCGTCGTGTACTTCGCGATTCCCGTTTTCAGAGGCGGCAGGGGTGAAACCACCGCCAGAAGACGCTTAACGCCGTCCGGCTGCACCCTTGGCGGGTTTATCAGAGACTCCGAATAGTAAGCAAGCTCCCTTGAAACGCCATCAGGCACATGCAATCCTGTTTCGTCGGTCAGCCGTGTTAAATCCTTCATATGCGCCCGTTTCTTATATCTTTCAGACGTTTCAGAACGCCCCTTCCTTCCCGGCTGAGGGCTGGTTTGACCGAGGGGATGCCCAGCCTCAGAAACATCTTTTCCGCGAAAATCTCCGGCATGACCACAAAAAACGCCCGTTTAGCATAGGGTATCCTGAAAAATACAGCACATATGCGCCGCACCGCCGCCTTTATATTCTGCTTATTCATATTCTATCTCTATCACCGAAGGCACATAGCTGTGCCCTTCAAAATGAGTTTTCTCCGTATTCACCGTTTCGAACATCATAGCGAAATCGCGCCATTCGTAATTGTACTCAAGATGGGTCATGCCGCCTGAAAGCGCTGTGGACACCGAATAGCTGCCGACTCCCAGATCAGCCCTGAAACGAACCCTGAAAGTGAGTTTTGTACCCGCCTCCGCTTTAATAACCTGTCCGGTAAACCATGTGTTTGTGCCGTAAACCGTCTGCCCAAGTCTGTCTTTCAGCATATAGCCGAAAACCAGATCACTGATATCAGCAACAACTTCCACCCAGACGCGCAGTTCGTATTCTCTGCCGACATGCAGAATGGCAACCTGATTTCCGTCCGCGTCGTACATCCCTGTTGAAACGCATTTCGCCTCACCCGTGCCGGAAACCGTCTGCATCCGTCCTCCGGTCACCTCTGTCCGGCTTACGGCTGTGCCGCTGCGTTTTGCCATCAGTCCGTTGTAATAGTCCAGCACCTCCGAAGGGTTGCCGTCCATCACCTGCCTGCCGCCGTCCAGAAGAAGTACCCTGTCGCATATGCTCTGCATAGCCTGCCTGTCATGAGACACCAGCAGAACCGCGGTGCCGCTGCTGAGAAACTCCCTTATCCTGCCGAAACTCTTGTGCTGAAAATACGCATCGCCCACGGAGAGAGCCTCATCAACTATCAGTATATCCGGTCTGAAAGCTGTTGCCGCCGCAAAGGCAAGCCGCGCCTGCATCCCGCTTGAATATATACGAACAGGCTTGTCGAAATATCCGCCAAGCTCTGAAAATTCCTCAACAAAGCCAACGCCCTCTTTTATGCTTTCCGGCTGAAAACCGCTCATGCCGAGATATTGCACCGCGTTCTGCCTGCCGGTCAGCTCCGGCTGAAACCCAAGCCCAAGCTCTATGATGGCGGAAACGGTTCCGCTGTAAATAACTGTGCCCTCCGTTGGGCGCGTCATTCCGGCTATCATTTTCAGCAGCGTGCTTTTTCCTGCGCCGTTGTGCCCGGCTATGCCGACAGCTTCGCCCGCATCCATTGAGAAGTTTACCCCCTCCAAAACGCGCACGTCGGTATAACCACCTCTGCCGATGCCGAACCATGACAGCACGCGTCTTAAACCGGAACCGTACATGCGGTACACCTTTCCGGCGTTCTCAACCCTGAGCGCACTCACAGCACGTCCGCCATTTCTCCCTCCGCCCTTCTGTAAAGGACAAGTGAAAGGAAGACAAGTCCCGCGCCGACCGCCGACACTAAAACAAGCGGCAGAATCGCAGGCTGTCTGCCGAAAACAAGCGCGTCCTGAAACCCTGTGACAACTGGATAGAGAGGGTTCAGTTTCAGAAGATGCCCGTATCCGGCTGGAATTATATCAGCCATATAAACAACAGGAGTCAGCCAGAACCAGAATTGCATAACAACCTGCATCATATGCTTTATATCCCGCATGAACACATTCAATATCCCCAGCAGAAAACCAAGCCCCAGACCTAATAACAGCGCACAGCCGTAAAGTGCCGGAAGCCAGAGAGCATATGCCGTAACTCTTTGCCCCGTAAAAATAAATACGACTGCCACAGAAACCAGAAGCAGGGCTGCGTTTATCACGGCAGTACCGGCCGCTGCAAAAGGAAGCACAGCGGACGGGAAAGATACCTTTTTTATGATATTTGCATTGTCCGTAAAGACGTTTACGCAGCCAAGGGTGACATCCGCAAAGAAAGCCCACCCCAGAGTTCCGGCGAGCAGATATGCCGCATATGAAACTTCTGCCGAAGAGGTGCGCGGGGAGAGAACGGAAGAGAGGACAAGCGCATATACAGCGGACTGGCATAGTGGGGATATCACTCCCCAGAGACCGCCGAGTCTGCTGCGCGCAAACTTAACACGAAAGCCGGTCAGAACAGAGCCTGCGATAAAAGCCCTGAAACGCCATATCTGAATGAAAATATCTTTCATCTGTTCCCGCTGAGGCAAAGAATTACCATGTTCAATAATTACATATCGCCATATTCATAGCAACGGCAAAAGGCAAAAAAACTCCGGAGCGTCTGAAACGCCCCGGAGTTTCAGAAATGTTATAAACTGTTTTATCAGGCTGTAAAATCCCATTCGTTGGGCAGATTGTAAATTCCCTGCATCTCAACGGAGGTAACGAAACTTTCGGCAA
This sequence comes from Seleniivibrio woodruffii, assembly GCF_029267515.1. GTDB lineage: Bacteria > Chrysiogenota > Deferribacteres > Deferribacterales > Geovibrionaceae > Seleniivibrio > Seleniivibrio woodruffii_A. The sequence goes on along the minus strand of NZ_JAJUIS010000007.1, from coordinate 20,365 downwards.
CCTCTGCAATGGTATGTCCCTGTTCGATACAGTCAACCCAGTACGCTTTTCCCTCCGCATCGGAAGGTCTGCCCAGCAGAGCGACATAAAGCTGTTCAACCTGATCCTCAACGGTGAGTGACGCAAAGTCCACTCCTGTAGCATCGTGGTATTCCGCTGACTTCATGAACCATACGGTCATATCGCCCACGGAAAGGTCTTTCTCGAACACTGCATCCGACCAGTACTGGAATCCGTTTATCTCAGGCTGTCTGTCGAGGATCTGCTCATAGAGAGAGGCTATGAACGTCAGTTCCTCACTGTTCTGAACTTCGTAAGTGCCGTCGGAGAACTCAACCTGTTCCGCGTTGACCAGAGTATCCACATCCGACGGGTCGGAAACGTGGCTGATATAGGTCAGACCGTGGTCGCGGGTTATGATGTAATCGCTCATGCTGCCTGTATAAACAACGGTATCCGTTCCGCTGCCTCCGTGCATGAAGTCTTTGCCTGCACCACCGGACATGCGGTCGTTGCCGCTCTCTCCGTATATAAGGTCGTCGCCGGCAAGGGAGCCGACAACGTCGTCTCCTGCGCCTGCGTGCAATTCGTCGTCATCTGCACCGAGAAGGATATTCTGTGAACCTTCTCCGGCAAAAACGATGTTAGCGCCGTCACCGCCCCTTACTATGACCCCGCTGCCGATTATGACCGCAAATTCGATGTTCTGAAGGTCAAGCTCTGTTCCGGCGGGAAGAGCGGAAGCATCAATAACTATCGCCTCTTTCGGAGTTGCTGCACCTTCGCTCGATGTAACGGTATTCGGAGTTCCGTTTATGACTATCGGTGCAGCCGGAACATCTGTTCCGGATACTGTCAGGGTCACTTTATTCACAACCAATGTATTTGAAGAGTCGCTTATTGACTCAAGGAAGCCTGAACCGCCTGAAAGCATCGCTGTTCTGCCGGCATCCGTTGATGATGCCGTGGAATCAATGTAAAACAGCAGGTCGCCAATGGCGTCGTTCAGCGTTCTTTCATCCACAGGGGAACGCGTGCCTGTTGTCGTTATGCCTACACCCACAGGAAGACTGGCTGTCGTCGCCCACTCTGTTCTTGAGCTTTCACCCCAGAAAAGAGGTATCTCAGCAGTATTTGTAGCGCCTGTATCGTTTACTCTGGTGTCGGTTACAGGAGCAACCGTCATGGTCTCAGTTTCAACCTCGCGGGTGACAGTGTTGCCGTCCAGATCGGTATATGTCTGAGTCTGCGTGACTGTTTCCGATGTCACAGGAACTCCGTCCACAGTATCAACAACCTTAACGTTGCTGACGGTTACGGCATTAGCGGTGTCAGCGGTGTTTGAACCTGTAACAGGTCCGTTCCAATCGTCGGCAGCGGAAAGGTGATATACAGTTCCGCCCGAAGACTCAGTGCCGTTCTTGTCCAAAGCAGCGTTGACAAGTGATTTGTCAGTACTGCTCAGTGTTATCGTGAAGGTCGTTGCGGAAGATATTTCAACGTCGGATGTTGTTGAAAGGGTCACGTTTCCGCCCTGACCTGTGAACGTGAATTTTGATACGTCGATATCGTTTGCCGCTCCGGACTGTTTAACAAAGTTGGATCCTGTGACGGTTATAACGCCTGTTTCGGCATTATATGTTACGCCGCTTATAGCGGGAGCCGCAAGGCTGCTCACTGTCACCGGATTGCCTGTCGTGTCGGCAGCCGCTGACGCCGTTGTGTTCCAGCCCGCCGAAGCAGCTATGTTGAACGTTGCGCCGCCGGCAGCGGATGTTCCGTTCGAGTTGAGAATACCCTCCACGTTAAGCTGATCCGCCTCGTTAAGGGTAAGTGCGAAACCGTCCGCTGTTGCCGTCACAGTGTATGTCCCGGCAAGGGTGTAGCTGTTTCCTCCCTCTCCCGTGACGGAAAGTTTTGATGCGTCTATAACATCCCCGACCGTCAGACCGAAGCCTGTCACAGTAAGAACGCCTGTGGCAGCGTTATAGGCAGCGGATGATATGCCGATGCTCGGAGCGAGCCCGATATCCGTGCCGTCGAATGTAAAAGATTCGGAGGTATACGTTCCCTCAAGAACTACCTGAAGATCGGCACCGGCAACACCGTCAGTATCTATATACAGTGTGGTGTTTCCGCCTGTCTGAACAACCTCCACAGTGTTTGCCGCAACGTTGAGTCCGTCTCCGGAAACCGCAGTATAGTCATCGAAATCGGCACCGGCAACACGGATCACATCTGATGTTGTGAAATCCGTAATGGTATCCGCACCGAAATCTGTCACATTGTACATCACACGATCGCCGTCGGAGTTCATTTCCTGAGACAGGTACATAAACACATCTTCGCCGTCGCCGCCTGTGAGGGTGTCGTCACCGGTTCCGCCGGCAATTATGTCGTCACCGCTGCCTGTGGTGACAGTATCATCGCCTGCTCCCCCGTAAACTGTCGAATCCACGCTTCCGTTATCCGTGAACGAATCGTTGCCTCCGAACATATAATATGAAAGGACGCCGGATGCGGGAGCCTCAGAGCTTGTTATATTTATCACAGTGGGGGTTTCAACGGGAGTTTCGGTAGCCGGATCAGATATGTCGTATGCGTCATAGAAAGCAACAGTGGCTCCGCTGAAATCGTTAGAACCGACTATGAGCGAATATGCGTTGTCAGGTTCGTTGACAATGGCAGTGTCAACATCGGTGAAGGTGTTGCCGGAAATATTTATTTCCGTGTCACCGTCATAGGCGTTCATGATGTCCACACCGTTAAGGTTGCCTTCGCCGCCTGTAACACCTGAGATTGAGTTGCCTGTTATTGTGGTATCGTCTGCATAAACAAGCACAACTCCGCTTGATGAGTAGTCAGCGCTGTCGAATCCCAGATTTTGTATGATGTTGTCTGTTATTGTGGCTGTTGTGCCTGTGCGGTCGCCGCCGGAACCTATCTGGATACCGTTCTGACCTGCGATGCCTGCGACGCCGGAACCTGTGATGGTGGTTCCGTCAATGGTTATGTCAAGAGTCGGTCCCCATCCGATTATACCGGTTTTCTGATAGTTGGATATGTCAGAGTTAAGGATGCTGACGCTCACTGTTCCGCCCGCTCCTGCACTTCCTTCCGCCATAATCGGGAAGTTTTCGCCCCATCCCCATTCTCCGCTGTCCGTACACCGGAAATTCGTGAGTGTAACACCGTCTATTACAACGTTACTGTCAACAATACCTATTCCCAGCAGATCCTTATTGTTGGCAAAACCGTCCGCAAGCCCCTGATCACGACCGTCTACGGTTATGTTCTTTATAGTTACTGTTCCGCTGAGATCGTCGGTATCAACGTTAAGCACGGGCATACGCCAGTGCCCGTTGTTTGTAAGCATGTCGGGAAGAACCTGAACAAGATCAGTTGAATCGGGCGACTCGATGGTAACGTTGCCGTCTGCACCGTTCACCGCGTCAATGGTCACGTTCTTGGTGATATTGAACTGCCCTCTGTACACTCCGTCGTCCAGAAGGATTGTGTCGCCATCCTTCGCAATGGCGAGCGCTTCGTAAAGGCTCATTCCATCAGCAGTGTCGCCGTCTGTATCGTAATCCGTCTGGGTAACGTGTATGACTGTGCTTGTTACCGTTACTTCCGCAGTTGTGACAGCAACACCGTCGTTAAGCGCAAATTCTATCTTTGCATCTCCGTATGGAGTGCCGTTTGTATATGTTACTGCCGCAGCGGCAGCCTGAACCAGTGCGCTTGTTGCGTCTGAATTGAAGCTGAGCACAAGCTCGCCTGAGGATGAATAATAACTCCATGTTGCGAAAGTTGTTCCACCGGAAGCAAGTGTTCCGTTGGAATCCGCACCTTCCGCTATGCTTCCTGTAACTGTCAGTCCGCTGCCGGATGCAAATCCGAAAACGTCATGAACGTTGCCGTCGGCATCGCCGTTTGAATCCACTCTGTGGATTGTAAGAGTGCAACCGTCCCAGCCGGCAGAATCGTTCTCCGTATCGCTTATGACAACATCGGGAGCAAGTCCGTCTGCCGCATCGGCAAGAGCAACAGTGTTGTCCGTTCCGGCTGTTGCGCCGTTAAGGTCCAAAACAGCAGCATCGTTAGTGGAAAAACCGGAGACTGTCACAGAACTCGTTGCATCCGCAATGCTTCCGCCTGTTATCGTACCGTTCCAGTCATCCGATGCGCTGATATTGTAGGTCGTACTGTCGTCGGAAGACGTACCGTTTGCCGTGATAAGGTCAGCCACGCCGTCCTTGTCAGTTGAGCTGAGTGTAATTGTAAAAGATGTTGAAGAGGTGATCTCCACATCAGAAGTATTCGTAAGAGTGTATGTTGCCCCGCCCTCTCCTGTAAAAGTGAAAGCGGATGCGTCAATATCATTTGCAGCTCCGGGCAGATGCACCAGATTTGTCGCCGTAACCGTAAGGACTCCTGTGGAGGCGTTATATGATGTTTCAGTTATTGTCGGTGCAGTAACGTTTGAAACAGTTATACCGTTACCTGTTGAATCGGCATCGGCACCGCTCACCCAGTTTGCTCCCGCAGCAAGATTGAAAGTTGTCGAATCCGCGGAGGCTGTCCCGTTCTTATTCAGTATTCCGTTGACATTCAGTTTGTCGGTGGCGTCAAGAACTACAGTGAAAGAAGTTGCACTTGATGCCGTTACTGTATATGAACCGGCAAGAGTGTATGTGTTTCCGTCCTCTCCGGTAATGGTGAGAACACTGGCATCTATGGGGTCGCCTATGTTCATTCCTGTTCCAGTGACAACGAGGGTACCTGTTGAAGCATCATATGACGCAGAGGCGATTGAGGTACCGGTTACTGTGTCACCGCTGACTGAAACGACAGAGGGACCGGATATCTGAAAATCAACGGTACCTGTTGTCCCTGCCGTATAGGTTGTGACAACAAGAATATATGTTTCACCTGCTTCAAAAGTTACATTTTTTATCTCTGAAAGCCAGTTGACAGTGACTCCATCCGCATCCTGATAATCAATGTCTTCATTCACCGCGAGAACATTGACAAGGGGATTGAGAGGGTCGAATGAATTTTTATATATCCAAATCTGCGTATCACTGACATTCTGTGTTCCATCATTTGTATACAGCCCTGTGGCACCTGTCACCGTTGCTGTAAAATTACCCGACAGAGCAGGGACAAGAGTAACTGTGACATAGTTGAAAGAATCATCCGACTGAGGTGTGTTCGGAGCACTGTTCGCTGTGATGATGTCGTCAGTGAACCATGTTGCGGACCAGTCCACATCCGAGCTTGTATGATCACCTGGTGTCCACGGGCGGGCGTATGTATTTGTATTTGTAACGTTAAAAGAAAATTCTGTTATTACGGGCGATGCCAGTATGTCGATATCGAAAACAGCCGCAGCCGAATCGCCCGCTAACTGCTTGCCGTCTGTATCCTCAACCGCAGCGTTGACGATTCCTATAGTGTATGCGCCTGCGTCAGCAGTGTCCCATGTACTGTCCGGTGCGGTCACTTTATACTGAACAACCACATCTCCGGTTCCTGCACCGCTGATTATTCCTGTTCCCCCGCCAACACTTGTATCAAGGGCAACCGTATAACTGTTATCTGCTGAATCCTTTACGGTTAAGTCTCCGGAATCGAACTGTCCGTTTGTAAAAGTCGCAGTGCTGTCGCTTGCAACCTTATAATTTACCGTGAATGTGAAGTATGAGTTCTCTCCGTTTATAAAGGTAAAATCAGGTGCTGATATTTCAGCGGAAGGGCTGCCGCCAAATCCCCCGTTGGGGTTTCCGCCTGCCGTCACTATAGCCTGATTAGCTTCGGATGTTGTCAGCAGGTTCTCGAGAAGAACGTCCATATCAGCATTATAAACAGCATAACTGTCTATTGTTGCCTGCAAGCCCCAGTTCTCTTCAACCGCAATCTGATAAGCCCCGAGGTCAGTGTATGATGAGACTACAGTGGACAGTAAATTCACATCTGTAAAAAGAAATATTCTTCCTTTGTCTACAGCCTGATCTACTATAAATCCGGAACCGTCATCTCCTGTTGCAACTACATCAACAGCACCCGTATACGTAATCTTTGATGCAGCATTATAATACAGAGCGTCGACTCCCTCTGCCAATTCGGATGTAGATGATATATTGCTGCTGCTTAATACATAATCGCCGTCTATATCGTTGTGATCTTCCGACATTATAGAAAAACTTCCGCCGAGTGCTGCAATGGCATTGGTGATGTATCCGTTGATTTGCGGAATCCACGCGTCGTTTTCAGCCCAGAAAACAATACGTCCTCCGGTCGCCAGATAATCCTTCATATATGTTATATCGCTTGCCGTGAAGTCTTCCGTCGGACACATGACAATCAATAAGTTAGTCGAGTCCAGAGTTGTTTCTGTAAGGTGCCCCACAGGCAAAGTATCCACTGTTGCACCCAGATTCTCGTAAAATTCAGCAACACCGTAAAAATATCCTTCTATAGCATAGTACCACTCTGACCATTCACCAGGAACCACTGTAGGATGGATATTTGTTGTCCATAAAGTAACATTGCTCATATACGACTCCAGACATAATATTTTCAAATTCTATGATATCAAAATTATTCTACATTATTTTCATAATAAAATCTCTATCAACTCTGGTAGTTGACGTTGTTTTTAACACATTTTTACACAAAACATGTAAAATAATTTTACACACAGGTAGCTAAAACATGCTGTAATCATCTATATAATCAGCACAATTTGTCTGAATGATATTTAAAACAAAAAACACCGAATGAATCCCGATATCAAATCATCCAAATATTCACACTTGATAAAACCAAAAAATACATTTTATAACCTTTCTTTTTCATCCCTTTTTTGTGCGCATCTCCATATTTTTTTCTTATTTTGCACCGCCTCGCTATTATAAACAGCAATATCTGTGATTAGCTATTTCTGTCTATCTGAAGCTATATATCTGATAATCGTGTGTCTCTTTTCAGGCAATGGAGGGTTAATTTAGACACATGCTCTTGACATGCTCACAGGACTTAGGCAGAATCTCTGGACTTATGAAAAAAATTGCAGTCAACTCTATACCCCTGCTCTCGCCGTTAAGCGGCGTGGGCAGATACACTTATGAAATATGTAAACGGCTTGATCGCGAATCACTTGGCGCAGACATTACTTTTTTTTACGGATACAAGTCCGGCAGGGTGCTGAGTCCTGGTGATAATGCTTTTGGTAAAAATTCCAATTCATTTTTCACCCGACTGCTCAGGAAGTCTTTAAAAAAAGTCTTAACTGCAGTTTCAGCTTTTTCCCCTGACAGGTACGACCTCTACTGGGAACCAAACAATATCCTTGAAAACTACTTTAAATCAAAGTCTGTCCTCTTCACGCTCCACGACATTTCTGTCATCAGACATCCCCAATGGCACCCTGCCCAACGGGTTGAACTCTTCAAAAAACGTCTGATGAACAGCGTTAAAAGAGCAGATATGATAATCACGGATTCTATGTTCTCCAAAAATGAGATTTTGGATTATTTCAATCTGCCTGAATGTGCTGTTAAAGCTATCCATCTCGGATACGATACCATGCTTTTCCACAACATTAAAAATTCCGCGGCAGCAGAGAACCTTAAAATAAAGTATACTGGCGGCAGAGATTTTATTCTTTTCTCCGGCAGCCTTGAGCCTCGCAAAAATCTCTCAGGTCTTATCAAAGCGTATCTCTCGCTGCCCAATTCAATCAAGAATAATTACAAACTCTTGCTTGTCGGCGGGGATGGCTGGAACAACAACGAAATACATGAGCTAATAGATGTAAATAAGGATAACGTTCTGCGTGCGGGTTACATCAATTACGATGAACTGGCTAACCTTTACAGAGCCGCCTCTGTGTTCGCCTTCCCTTCTCACTACGAAGGCTTCGGACTTCCTCCTCTGGAAGCCATGGCGTGCGGATGTCCGGTGCTCGTTTCCTCAAATTCATCTCTTCCTGAGGTCTGCGGTGATGCCGCTCACTACGTTCACGCTGAGAGTATTGAAAGTATCCGCGAAGGGCTGGTCAAAGTCCTTACTGATTCAACTTATGCAGCGGCTCTTTCCCGTGCCGGACTTGAACAATGCAAAAAATTCAGTTGGGATACAACCGCGGAAGAACACATGATATGTATGAAGGAATTGATGTAGCACGTCGCCATGCTTTGTTGACGGCGCACATAACCGTAAAAAAAAGGGAGCCGAAGCTCCCCTTTGATTAGTCTACGAATTCAATTATCGCCATTGAAGCGTTATCGCCTTGACGAAATCCTGTTTTGATTATTCTGGTGTATCCGCCGGGACGCTCTTGAAACTTAGGAGCTATCTCGTCGAAAATTTTGTGAACAACCTTAATGTTGGGGAGCTTGCTCAGTGCAGTTCTGCGTGCAGCAAGATCACCTTTTTTGCCGAGTGTAACCAGAGGTTCGATAAACATACGAAGCTGTTTTGCTCTGGCAACGGTTGTTTCGATACGGCCGTTGTCCACAAGAGAAGTGGCAAGGTTACGAACCATAGCCTTTCTGTGGGCAGGTTTTCTGCCGAGTCTGTTTCCACTTACGCCGTGACGCATCTATTCTTCCTCCGAATCTGTACTGTTATATCCGATGGCTTCAAGATCCATGCCGAGGGAAAGACCGAGTTCGCAAAGAACTTTTTTGATCTCTTCCAGTGACTTGCGTCCGAAGTTCTTCGTCTTCAGCATCTCCGCATCCGTTTTCATGCAGAGTTCAGCAAGTGTTTTTATGTTGGCATTTTTCAGACAGTTATAAGCGCGAACGGAAAGTTCCAGCTCTTCGATGCTCTTGTCAAGCAGGTCGAGCAGATGGTCGTTCTGGCTTGCGTCCTCTGAAACAGAATCGTCAACCACGGGTTCATCAAAGTTGATGAAAAGATTCATCTGATCTTTGATGATCTTTGCCGCAAATCCAATTGCGTCCTCAGGATTGATAGACCCGTCAGTTTCGATCTCAAGAGTAAGTTTATCGTAATCCGTACTCTGACCGACACGGGCGTTCTCAACGAAGTAATTTACTTTTTTGATGGGTGTGAAAACCGCATCAACAGCAAGCATATCAACTTCATCGTTCTCTTTTTCAATCTCTTCGGCAGGCACATATCCGATGCCGCGTTTAACAACAAACTCCATATAGAGCTCTTTGTTCGGGTCAGTTAATGTGCAAATATGCTGAGCAGGATCGAGGATTTCAACCATTGTGTCGCCGGTAATGTCACCTGCGGTAACGGGACCCTCTCCTCTTTTTCTGATGTACACACGTCTGGTTTCATGAGTGTGCAGTTTCAGTTCCAGCATTTTGATATTCAGAAGGATGTCAACAACATCCTCATAAACACCTTCGAGTGCGGCGAACTCGTTGCTTACGCCGTCAATCTTAACAGCAGTGACCGCCGTTCCCTCGATGGAGGAAAGCATAACGCGTCTCAGGGCGTTACCAACTGTTGTACCGAATCCCTTTTCATAGGGTTCTGCAATATAAACGCCTTTTCTGTTAGTGACTTCACCCAGAGCTTCAATCTTTCTGGGCTTTATGATTTCATGAAAATTCATGATGATCATTATCTTAACCTCCGTGTAAAACGTTACTTGGAGTAAAGTTCCACTATCAGGTGTTCCTGAATTTCATAACCGACGTCGTCTCTTGCGGGCATCCTGAGAACAGATGCTTTGAAAGCGCCTTTATCCAGAGTAATCCACTCTGAAACGCCTCTTCCTTCCGCAGTATCGACACATTCCTTGATTCTTGTGTTTTCGCGTGATTTTTCGCACACGGAAACAACGCTTCCAGCTTTAACGAGGAAGCTGGGGATGTTTACGGGTTTACCGTCAACAAGGAAATGACCGTGTCCGACCATTTGTCTTGCTTCTTTACGGCTGCCTGCAAAGCCTGCTCTGTAAACGATATTGTCCAGTCTTCTTTCAAGAAGCTGAAGCAGGTTTTCACCGGTGATGCCCTGCATCCTGGTAGCTTTATCGAAGTAGCGGCGGAACTGTTTTTCAAGAACGCCGTACAGTCTTTTAACTTTTTGTTTCTCACGCATCTGAGTACCGTAGTCGCTCAGTTTCTTGCGTGCCTGGCCATGCTGACCGGGAGCGTAAGGTTTTTTCTCAAAACCGCATTTATCTTTGTAGCAACGCTCGCCTTTGAGGAAGAGCTTCATGCCCTCTCTACGGCAAAGTTTGCATACTGCACCTGTATACCTAGCCAACTTTAGCCTCCGTTACACTCTTCTCTTCTTTCTGGGTCTGCAACCGTTGTGGGGTACGGGTGTAACGTCCCTGATAACGGTGATTTTCATTCCGGCAGCGGCAATAGCACGGATTGCGCTCTCACGACCTGCGCCGGGACCCTTAACGTTAACTTCCACTTCGCGCATACCGTTATCCACAGCTTTTTTAGCAGCCTGCTCGGCGGCTATCTGTGCTGCGAAAGGGGTGGACTTACGGGAGTTTTTAAAACCCACGCCGCCGCCCGCTGCCCAGCAGACAGTGTTGCCCTGTGCATCGGTAAATGTTACGATAGTGTTGTTAAAAGTTGACCTGATATGAGCAACGCCTCTGGGGACGTTTTTTCTCTCTCTTTTTTTAGAGCCTCTTTTAGCCATCTTCGTTCAATCCTTACTTTTTCTTAATGCCGCGCTTTCCGGCGAGACCTTTTCTTGTTCTTGCGTTGCTTCTGGTCTTCTGACCTCTGCAAGGCAGGTGCATTTTGTGTCTCTGGCCGCGATAGCAGCTGATTTCCATAAGTCTCTTAACGTTCAGCGATATCTCTTTACGGAGATCACCTTCAACGGTAAGATTTTCCTCGATGTACTTTCTGATTGCAGATATATCCTGCTCAGAAAGGTCGCCTATCCTTTTGGACAGGTCTACGCCGATTACGCCAAGTATCGTTTTAGCAGTTTCACGGCCTACGCCGTAAATTCCTGTAAGGCCAACCTCGACTTTTTTGTTGTTGGGAATGTCCACACCAGCAATACGTGCCACAAAAAGCCTCCTTTAACCTTGTCTCTGCTTATGTCTGGGGTTGTCGCAGATTATACGGATTACCCCTTTACGTTTGATAACTTTACACTTAGCGCATATAGGCTTTACACTAGCCCGAACTTTCATTTTTCACCCCGTCATTTCTTATGTCGGTAAGTAATTCGTCCTCTGGAGAGGTCATAAGGGGAAAGCTCCACCGTAACCTTGTCTCCGGGAAGAATTCTGATAAAGTGCATCCTCATCTTGCCTGAGAGGTGCGACAGGATTACGTGCTTGTTTTCCAGCTCAACTTTGAACATCGCGTTCGGAAGAGCTTCAAGCACCGTCCCGCTGGCTTCGATAACGTCTTCTTTTTTTCCCATATGCCTTTTACATGGTTAATATTTCCGGTCCGTTCGGGGTAATGGCCACAGTGTTTTCATAATGTGCCGCTAAACTGCCGTCTTCTGTAACAGCGGTCCAGCCGTCTTTGAGGGTTCTAACACTGTAATGTCCTGCGGTTACCATAGGTTCCACAGCGAGGACCATTCCTGCACGCAGCCGCAGCCCGCGGTTTGGTTTCCCGTAATTGGGAATCGCCGGCTCTTCGTGCATTTCTCTTCCGATTCCGTGACCGAAAAAGTCTCTTACAACTCCGTATCCGTGGGACTCACAATGTACCTGCACAGCGTGCGAGATATCCGTGAGTCTGCCGCCGTCTACGGCTTTTTCTATACCTTTAAAGAATGACTCTTCAGTCACTCTCATAAGATCTTCCGCTTCTTTGGAGATTTTCCCCACCGCATAGGTGCGGGCTGCATCTCCGTGAAAACCGTTTTTGTATGCCCCGACATCAACGCTTATGATGTCGCCCTCGACAATTTTTCTGTCAGAAGGGATGCCGTGAACCACAACTTCGTTTATTGACGCGCAGATAGAAGCCGGGTAGCCTCTATATCCTTTGAAGGATGGCAGAGCATCCCGTGAGGATATAATATTCTCTGCGAATTTGTCAATATCTAATGTTGTAAGTCCCGGCTTTATGAACTCTTCCAGTTTTTCCAGAACCTCTTTAACGACTGAACCGGAAATTCTCATCAGGTCGAGTTCGGACTTTGATTTAATTACAACCATTTATCCCAGTATCTTCTTAATAGCCGAAAAAACGTTGTCGGTTGTGTCGTCGCCGTTCAGTTCATGGAACTTGCCGCTTTTGCCGTAATAGTCTTTAAGCAGAGCGGTGGTGCCGTGATAAACCGCCAGTCTTTTGCGGATTGTTTCCTCCTGATCATCGTCTCTGTGGACAAGAGTTTCGCCGTCGTTGTCACACTGACCGCCGTGTTTGGGAGGATTGAATTTTATATGGTAAGTGGCTCCGCATTTCTGGCAGACTCTTCTGCCTGTGTTGCGGGTCACGACCACTTCATCGTCAACCTCAAGGCTGATGATGTGAGTTATCTCGGTTTTAAGATCGTTTACAAGCATTGCGTCCAGAGCCTCAGCCTGAGCTGTTGTTCTGGGGAAGCCGTCGAGGATGAAACCGTTTTTGCAGTCATCCGCCTGAAAACGCTCTTTCATCATATTGATAATAAGGCTGTCTGGAACAAGCTGTCCGCCGTCCATATATACTTTCGCTTCCTTGCCCAGAGGTGTTCCGGCTTTAACAGCCGCTCTGAGAAGGTCGCCGGTGGATATCTGCACAACCTTATAGTCATCAATTATTTTAGCAGACTGAGTGCCCTTGCCTGCTCCTGGAGGTCCCAGGAAAATAAGATTGATCATTAATAACCCCCTCTGCCTTTGATTCTTCCTTTTTTCAGGAAGCCGTCATAGTTGTTTGTAACCAGAGAAGCCTCAATCTTGGAGATCATATCCATACCGACACCGATAACGATGAGCACAGACGTTCCGCCGAAATAGAAAGGGACGCTGAAACTGTGGATTATCAGCTGGGGCAGGATAGCCACCGCGCCGAGGTATATTGCGCCCACAAACGTGAGTCTTGAAAGGGTGAAGTCAATGAACTTCGCGGTTTCAGCTCCGGGTCTTTTTCCGGGAATAACGCCGCCGGACTTGTTTATGTTGTCGGCGATGTCATCGGGGTTGAAGATAATGGACGTATAAAAGTATGTGAAAAACACGATGAATCCCACTGTCACCACGTAATAGAAAACGTGGCTGGGCGAGAACCAGTAGCTTATCTTCTGAACCAGCGGATCCTGACTGAAAGTAGCCATTGTGCTGGGGAAGGCAAGTATTGACATCGCAAAGATGATCGGTATAACCCCTGCGGGGTTAAGCCTCAGCGGCAGATAGGATGTTGTTGCAGCCGAACTGCCGCTTCCGCCTTTTCTTACATATTGTATGGGTATTCTTCTATGCGAAGTTTCCATAAACACGATTGCCGCGGTAACGAGGAAAATGAGACCCAGCACAATAATAAGTATTATGAGCTGGAGTTCGCCCGATTTAAGCAGTGTTACCGAACGGCTTACCGCAGAGGGGAAACCGGCGATGATACCTGCGAAGATCAGAACGGACATACCGTTACCGAGACCTTTTTCAGTAATCTTCTCTCCCAGCCACATAAGGAATATAGTACCGGTTGTCAGCGTGAGTGCTGTCAGCAGTCTGAAACCCATTCCGGGAAACATGACAACAGGCGCTCCGCCGGGGGATGTCATCCCCTCAAGACCGATTGCGATACCTAGACCCTGTATCATACTGATAAGGACGGTACCGTACCTTGTGTATCTGGTTATCTTGTCCCTTCCCTCCTGACCTCTCTTTTTGAGTTCAGCAAGGTGAGGTACCGCAACCGTCATCAGTTCAAGAATGATTGATGCGGAGATATACGGCATTACACCGAGACCGAAAACCGTCAGCTTTGAAAGCGCCCCGCCCGTGAACATGTCGAAGAAACCGAGAAGGTTTCCGGACTGCTGGGCAAAGAACTGGCTGAGAGCCTCGCCGTCGATGCCGGGTGTGGGAACGTGCGCTCCCACCCGATAAACAAACAGGAAGAAGAGGGTCCAAAGGATCCTCTTCCGAAGTTCTGCTATTGAGAAGATTTCTTCTATTTTTCTAAACATTAATTACCCCAGAACAACGACTTCGCAGCCTGCTTTTTCTGCTTTCTCTTTGGCAGAGCCGGAGATTCTGTCAACTTCGAGTTTCAGCTTTTTGCTGATCTCGCCGTCGCCGAGAACCTTAATACCGTCTTTGTTGCCTTTAACAAGTCCTTTCTCTTTAAGAGAAACGAAGTTCACCACTTCGCCTTCAGAGAAGGCATTGTTGATGGCTTCAAGGTTAACTGTTTCAAAAACAGTCGCGAACTGTGCGTTGTTGAAACCTCTTTTGGGAAGTCTTCTGTTAAGAGGCATCTGACCGCCCTCGAATCCGGGTCTCACTTTACCGCCGCTTCTGGCTTTCTGACCTTTCGTACCCTTGCCGGCAGTCGTACCGCGTCCGCTTCCGCTGCCTCTTCCGAGTCTTTTTCTGTCTTTATTGGCACCGGGAGCCGGTCTCAGATCATGAAGTTCCATCTGTGTATCCTCTTAGTACTTAATGATTTCCTGAATGGTTTTGCCTCTCATTTCGGCAACTTTATCCAGGGTTCTGATGTTCTTAAACCCGTCCATAACCGCATAAAGCGAGTTATAGGGGTTTCTGCTTCTGGTTGACTTGCAGAGGATGTTCTGAACGCCTGCCAGCTCGAAAAGCGAGCGGGTTACACCACCGGAGATGATACCCGTACCGGCTGCGGCGGGTCTCATAACGATTTCGCTGGAAACGAAACGTCCGATAACGTCGTGGGGGATAGTGCCGTTTACAACGGGCACTTCCACCATACTCTTTTTAGCGTTCTCAAGCGCTTTTTTAATAGCGTCCGGAACCTCTCTTGCTTTGCCGTGACCGATGCCGACCTTGCCGTTCATGTCGCCGACAACAACAAGAGCAGTGAACTTGAATATACGACCGCCTTTAACGACTTTCGTAACTCTGCCAATGTTTACCACTTTATCTACAAGTTGGTTTTCGCCGTTTACGTTAGCATTGTTCATAGGTTACCTCCTTAGAACTCAAGTCCGGCTTCACGGGCGCCTTCAGCAAGCGCCTTGATTTTGCCGTGATAGAGGAAACCGCCTCTGTCGAAAACAACTTTGCTGATTCCCTTTTCGGAAGCTCTTTTAGCAACCTCTGCGCCGATAGCTTTAGCAACTGTGAGGTTTACACAGCCTTTGAACTGCTCTTTAAGCTCTTTTTCAAGGGAGCTGGCAGAAACAATAGTTGTACCCTTAGAGTCGTCTATTACCTGAGCGTAGATATATTTGTTGCTTTTGAAAACAGCCAGTCTAGGTCTGATTTCAGAGCCCTGTACCTTTTTTCTGTTACGAACGTGCCTTCTTACGCGGGCAGTCGCTTTTGAAAATACAGCCATCTCAACTCCCCTTATTTCTTACCGGTCTTGCCGGCTTTTCTGAGTATGTACTCGCCTTCGTATCTGATACCCTTACCTTTGTAAGGTTCGGGAGCTCTCAGCTTGCGGATGTTTGCAGCAACCTGACCGACAAGCTGCTTATCAATACCGCTTACGGCGATCTTTGTCTGGCTCTCCGCTTTCAGCTCTATGCCTGCGGGGGGAGCGAAAACAACGGGGTGAGAGAAGCCGAGGGACAGATCGAGATCTGCACCCTTCTGGGCAACCCTGTAACCCACACCGACGATGTCGAGCTTTTTCACATAACCCTGCGTAACACCTGTCACCATGTTGCTGATCAGCGTGCGTGTAAGACCGTGCACGGATCTTGAGATTTTTGTCTCATCTTTTCTGTCCACGTTCACAACGTTGCCGTCAACAGTAACAACAGCCTTATAATGGATTTCCTGCTCCAGCTTGCCTTTGGGTCCTGTGACGCTGACAGTGTTTCTGTCGATTGTCACTGTTACGCCTGCGGGAATATCTATAGGTTTTTTACCAATTCTGGACATTAACGCTCTCCATTACCATATCTGGCAAATGTACTCACCGCCGACTTTTTCAGCGATGCACTGCTTAACGGTCTTGATGCCTCTTGAGGTGGATACTACTCCGTTTCCAAGTCCGCCAAGTACAGGTTTAAGGTTCTTAGTGTTCACATACACTCTCTGACCGGGTTTAGATACTCTCTTTATCCCGCGGATAACGGACTCGCCGTTATCATGATATTTAAGGTGAATCACTATATTTTTCTTATTTC
Source organism: Seleniivibrio woodruffii (assembly GCF_029267515.1). Classification (GTDB taxonomy): domain Bacteria; phylum Chrysiogenota; class Deferribacteres; order Deferribacterales; family Geovibrionaceae; genus Seleniivibrio; species Seleniivibrio woodruffii_A. Next base: position 4,102 of record NZ_JAJUIS010000007.1, on the reverse strand, counting down.
CGTCTGTTACCACACGGAAATTCTTAACGTAACCCTCGTCTTTGAAAAGGGAAGCCACTGCCTCTTTCATCTTTGAGTGAGGCATTACAACCTCCTGATGTTTGACCATAAGAGCGTTACGTACTCTTGTAAGCATATCAGCGATAGGATCTGTCATTCCCATGACTATAGTCTCCTTATATTACCAGCTGGACTTTCTTACGCCGGGGATTTCTCCCTCAGCGGCGAACTTCCTGAAGCAAAGTCTGCACATGTTGAACCTGCGCATAAAAGAACGAGGTCTACCGCAGATGGGGCAGCGGTTATATTCCTGTACTTTGAATTTCTTCTTCTGAAATCCGCTGTGGTATTTAGCTTTAGTAGCCACTTACGCCTCCGGGTTTTCGAAAGGCATACCGAGCTCTCTAAGAAGCTCTCTTGCCTCTGCGTCTGTTTTAGCTGTTGTTGTGACGATGATGTCAAAGCCTCTGATCTTATCGATCTTATCGTAATCGATCTCAGGGAAGACGATCTGCTCTTTCAGACCCATTGCAAAGTTGCCTCTGCCGTCGAAAGATTTGGGGTTTACACCCGAAAAGTCTCTAACCCTTGCCAGAGCGATTCTTGTCAGCCTGAACAGGAAGTCGTATGCAGCGTCGCCTCTGAGAGTGACTTTACAGCCGATGGGCATCCCCTCTCTCAGTTTGAAGCTGGCGATGGACTTTTTAGCCTTGGTGACAACAGGTTTCTGTCCCGCGATGAGGGTCATGTCTCTGAGAGCGCCTTCAACGGCTTTGGAGTTTTGCACTGCCTCGCCGACGCCCATGTTCAGAGTGACCTTATCGATCTTCGGAACCTGCATGACGTTCTTGTAACCGAACTTTTGAATAAGTTTCGGCACAACCTCTTCTTTATAGATCTTTTTAAGTTCCGCCATTTCTTTTTAGTCTCCGTTACTTATCGATTACTTCGCCACAGGCTCTGCAAAACCGCACTTTTTTGCCGGATTCCAGAACCTTGATTCCAAGTTTTACGCCTTTACTGCATTTTTCGCAGTAGTACATAACGTTGGAAACCGCCAGAGGCATTGTTTTGTCCACTATGCCGCCGTCGGGGTTGAACTGGTTAGGTTTAACGTGTTTTTTGGAGACGTTAACGCCTTCGCAAAACACTTTACCGTTATCCCTGTCCATTTTAACGACCTTTGTCTTCTGTCCTTTATCCTTACCGGTGGTAACGATAACCGGGTCGTCCTTTTTAATTTTCAGTTTAACACTCATTGACAAACCCTCTTAGAGTACTTCGGGAGCCATTGAAACTATTTTCAGATAGCCTTTTCCGCGCAGCTCTCTGGCAACGGGTCCGAAAACCCTTGTTGCGATAGGTTCAAGGTTGTTTTTACCCAGAAGCACACACGCGTTGTCGTCAAACTTGATGTATGTGCCGTCGGGGCGGCGCTGTTCTTTCGCTGTGCGCACGATAACGGCTTTAACGACAGAACCTTTTTTAATGTTGCTGTCTGCTGCTGCCTGTTTAACGGTACACACGATGATGTCGCCTATTCTTCCGTAGCGGATTTTTGATCCGCCGAGGACTTTGATGCAAAGCACTTCCTTGGCTCCGGAGTTGTCGGCAACTCTGAGTCTGGATTCTACCTGTATCATACTATCTTACTCCTCGCTTGCGGCTTCGATGGAGTGTTGCAGAACCTTGGAGACTCTCCAGCGTTTATCTTTGCTGATCGGTCTTGTTTCTACGATTTCCACAGTATCGCCAACTTTGCATTCGTTGTTCTCATCATGAGCTTTGAAACTTTTTGTGCTCTTGATGAACTTCTGGTAACGGGGGTGGAGTTTCAGGCTCTGGACTTTAACAACGACTGTCTTGTCCATCTTGTCGCTGACTACCACTCCTTTCCTTACTTTTCTCGCGTTTCTGGCTTCCATTATTTGCCCTCGGTGCTTTTCTCGTTCAGGATGGTCTGAATACGAGCTATGTCTTTTTTAGCCTTTTTGATAAGTGAGGAATCCTCAATATCGCCTGTTGCCAGTTTAAACTTCATTCTGAAGATGTTTTCGCTCAGCTCAAGCTCTTTGGCTTTCAGCTCGGCGGCGCTCATGTTTTTCAGTTCTGCTGCTTTCATTGTGCCGCCTCCACTGTCTCACGTCTGACAAATTTAGTCTTAACGGGCAGTTTATGTGAAGCTCTTCTGAACGCTTCTTTTGCCTGTTCTTCCGTTACGCCGCCTACTTCGTAAAGTATCGTGCCTTCTTTGACACATGCAACGTAGTATTCAACAGCACCCTTACCTTTACCCTGTCTGACTTCAAGGGGCTTTGCGGTAATAGGTTTGTGGGGGAAGATGCGGATAATAAGGTTTCCGCCTCTTTTCAGATATCTGTTGATAGCGATCCTCGCGGACTCTATCTGACGGCTTGTAAGTTTAGCTTTGCCGTCCGCAGCAAGACCGAAGTCGCCGAAAGCCACATAGTGACCTTTAGAAGCGATACCTCTGATGCGGCCTTTAAACTGCTTTCTGTATTTCATTCTATTGGGTGTAAGCATTACTCACCTGCCTCTGTTCTGCCTCTGTCTTCGAGAACTTCACCTGTGAAGACCCAAACTTTGATACCGATGATACCGTAAGTTGTAAGGGCTTCTGTGGTGCCGTAGTCGATGTCCGCACGAAGCGTCTGAAGCGGAACGCGTCCTTTAATGTACCACTCTGTTCTCGCCATATCGGCGCCAGCAAGACGACCGGAGCAAGCAACTCTGATACCCAGTGCGCCGGACTTCATAGCCTGAAGAACGGCTTTTTTCATTGCGCGTCTGAAAGCCACACGTCTCTGTATCTGCATAGCGATGTTCTCGCCGACAAGCAGAGCGTTGATTTCGGGTTTCTTAACTTCTCTGATAACGAGAAGCACTTCCGAATCTGTGAATCTTTTCAGATCTTTTTTAAGTTTGTCTATCTCAGCGCCTTTTTTACCGATTACGATACCGGGGCGTGAAGTGTTAAGAGTGATGCGCACTCTGTTTCCCATACGCTCGATGCCTATTCTGGCAAGACCGGCCTGATTCAGCTTTTCTTTGAGGAACTTTCTTATCTTGATGTCCTCAAGAAGCTGCTGTCTGTATTCTTTTTTATTGGCATACCAAGTTGATTTCCAGGGCTTGTTTATACCAATTCTGTATCCGTTAGGATTAACTTTTTGTCCCACCAAATACCTCCCTTAGTCTGAAAGCACGACAGTAATGTGGCTTGTAGGTTTGCGGATAAGTGAAGCTCTGCCGTATGCTCTGGGGGTAAACCTTTTCATAGCGGGACCTCCATCCACTCTGACCTCTTTAACAATCATGCGGCTTGCGTCTGTGTGACCATGGTTTTCCTCTGCGTTGCTTGCAGCGGATTTGATGGCTTTGTACAGAACTTCTGCGCCTTTGTTGGGGGTAAATTTGAGGATAGCAAGAGCCTCCTCAACTTTTTTACCTCTGATAAGGTCAGCTACAGGGCGGGTTTTTCTGGTGGAAACTCTTTGAAATCTTGCGAATGCTTTAGCTTCCATATTACCTACCCTTTACCTTTTTGTCGTCTTTCTTGTGACTTCTGAAAGTTCTGGTGAGTGCGAATTCACCAAGTTTATGGCCAACCATGTTCTCTGTTACGAAAACAGGGATGAACTTCTGTCCGTTGTGGACCGCAAATGTCAGGCCGACCATCTCAGGAATCACGGTGCTTCTTCTAGACCAAGTCTTGATGACTTTTTTATCGCCGCTCTCTTTGGCTGTCATCACCTTTTTTTCAAGGTGATCGTCAAGGAAAGGACCTTTTTTTAATGACCTAGGCACTTGTCAATCCTCCTACTTCTTCCTGCGGGAAACTATGTACTTGTTAGAGGGCTTGTTTTTGGCTCTTGTTTTGTAACCCTTAGTAGGTACGCCCCAGGGTGTCACAGGGTGACGACCACCGGAAGTTCTACCTTCACCACCACCATGGGGGTGATCAACAGGGTTCATTGCAACGCCTCGAACAGTAGGTCTGACGCCTTTCCAACGAGTTCTACCCGCTTTACCGATTTGAATGTTCTCATGCTCGGTGTTGCTTACCTGACCGATAGTGGCT
>NZ_JAJUIS010000016.1 GCF_029267515.1 Seleniivibrio woodruffii | reverse complement strand
AAGGACTGTTCTGTTACCAATAATCCATCCCTGTAATCCTTCTTGTTTTAATACCCTGTCAGTTTCATTAAACACTTGATATAAATCTATAAAGAAGTTGATGATTTCTTCTTTTCTGTTGGGTAATCCTGATATTTTATTTTTGTGACTTTCGATAAGACCATTTGTAAGATTATTAAGGTGCTGAGTCCTACGATATATCTTACTTTTCGATAAATTATTAAAATTCAAGTATTTATTAGCTTCTATGAAATAGAATTCTTTACTACGAACACGACGCTTTTCGATTCTTTTCTTAATGTAAGACTTCAAGCGATTAATAATGACAGTATTATCAGATCCCTCATATTTTCTTTCATCATAAATACCTTTCAAGTGCCGTGCAACTTGTTCTAAACCAATTGTTTCTCGAAGAATCAAACAATCAATGGATTCAAAAAGCTGACTTAAAGTTGCTGATTCATCCGTAATTTTCTTTATCAAAGCATTTCTGCTATTGATGATAGACTTCTTTCCACCAAGCAGCAATTCATCGCAATTAACATGTTCAGTGTTTATCTTTAGGTATTTTTCCAACAAATCGCCAATACATTGTAACGGTAAACGTGAAAACTGCCCATATGCTACGGTCGTTTTAGAATCACCATATGGCGGCGAGGTCAACACAACATTAATTGAATTATTAGAAAGATAGCCTATCTCTTTTGCATTTGCTTGGTAAATATCTACCTTGCTTCGATATGAATAGGAGCTTGTCTCATTAAGCAAATTAAAAAGATTATCAATCTTCTTTTTAAAGACATCATAGGCATCAATCTTCCAGTTTTCAATTTCAGCTTCAGGTATTCGATAAAGCTTAAACTCTCCGTTTCTTGATAAACAAACTTCCCTTATAGTAGAACTAAAAGCGGTCAATAGAATCAGAGAATAAGTCTGCCTATCTTTTTTCTTGTCTTTTAAGAACTTATTAATCAAGAATTTAATATTAGATATTTGTATTATATTTGTTTGAACAAACCAGTAATCAATATTGGGAAAATCCAATATTGGACAAATTAGTGTATTCTTTCTCTTAATATCTTCAATTAAAGATGCAATCTGCTCATATACATAATCTTTATTATCAATAGTTAATGTTTTTGTTTTTGCAATCAGAACGGCTAGTGGGTTCAAGTCTGACCCAAAGAAATCTAAACCAAGCAATTTTGATTCAAGCCCAACTGTCCCGCTACCACAAAATGGGTCTAGCACATTACGCACGATATAATTTGATTTAATGATTTTGAGAAGATCGCTCACCATATTTGGCATTGCCTTGGCAGGGTAAGGATGGATTAATGAACCTGAAGAGAAGCAGGTTGTTTCAGCATTTATGCTTTCATAATCAAGATTTATATCCCAAACGTCTTGTGACATTTCAACCTCCCTGCATCATACAGGAAGTATATATAGGCAACAAGGAAATGTCCAGGAAAAGTATTTAGTTTAGCATCTTTATTTCAAATTGTCAGATATTATTTTACTCAAATAGTAGAGCCTCTATTATTAAATTATACACAGGAATCATTATATTTAAACTTTGTTTAAATTCACCAGTAGTGCATTTGAACTCTGGGTTATGTACGAACAAATTGAGTTCGAGGTTATTATATGATTTGAGGATTCTCTTTTTTATATTACCATCATTAAGCTTGTTGAAGTATTTATTTTGAATACTTTGGTCAACCAATTTTTTCATGACATTATTCTTTTCTGAATTTATAAAAGCTCTATTTAAAAATGCTTCAAGTTTGCCAGGCAAGTTCCCATCATTGTTATAATCCGAATCCAAACAATATTTAGCAAAGAAATCTTTCAAAAGAATCTCAGTCAAAACCCTTAAACTAAACATACATATTGTAGGATAATTGATATGGCACGCAGCTATTCCGTCTATAATCTCTTTTGTCTTATCATATCCAACCAGCTTATAATAATCTCCAAAAAGCTTTTTAATTTTTTTTGCTTCATTAGAATTAATCTGTTTCACAGTCACTTCTGCCGTGTGGCATATTTCAAGTTCTTCATCAGTATACTTGTAGTATATTGTGTAAGTTCCCGGGGGAGTATGTGGCGAAAGCATACCATTCTTGATATCGACTTCATCACTTGAAATTTCAATTTGAGCCAGTTCGATATTCTCCAATTTACTCCTATTAATCAATAGGCGCAAATCGTATGAATTATTTTCATCAACAGTAACTTTCTTTTTGATTGTAAAATTAGGCGCTGGATCTAAAACATTAACAATGGCTTCTAAAATTCTTTCTTCATATTGAAATGAAAAATGGTACTGTCCACAATCGTTAAATGTTATATCGCCATCTTCACCAAGAACATATTCTGTATTTTCACACTTAATCTCAATTTCATCAAATATAAGGTCAGTATTCAGTAATTCTTTCAAATTGAATAAATTTCCAAGCACGATATTTCTTTTATTATGTCTAAGGCGAAAGGTATAATGATTATTTTTAACATAATTTTTGATTTTAATATCTATATCACTAAATATTCCGGACACAAATTCTCTCATAATTAAACTAAATTTTCTTTTTGCTAAAGTACCTTCAAAATCGTTTCTCTCTTTTGCAATTTTCATCCACGCATTAGGTTCATTATAGTTTGTGAAACAAACATACCCATATGTGTTTTTAAGTTTGAAGTTTGAAGCCTTTTTATTTTGTGATATTTCAGAATGTCCAAGCCAATCATAATCTTGATTAAGATAAGAATATAACCCATAATTATTAACATAAATTCTAATACCATATGGGTAATCAACTATTTCATCGTTTTTTTTATCTCTCCAAATATAATACACACCTTCAAAATCATCAACATCGCAATTTAAGCCCTCTAGTTTGATAAACATATCACGATATCGATTAAGTGTGATTTGTTTTGATTTCAAAAAACTTATTATTGAGTTTATATCAGTTATTTGTATTTTTTCATCTGAAAAACAATACACATTTTCAATATTATCCTCATAAGAAAGCGTTAGAATTCCTTTAGAATATTTAAATGAAGCTTTGGCAACAAAATAGCCTTTATTCTTAAGCCCCTTTTTATTGCTTTCATATAGTTGATCAATTTTCTTGATAGGAGATACCGATTTTAAAACTTCATCGACATATATTTGAATTATAGGAAGAGAGTGATTTTCTATATAATAATTAATTGATGTCATATATAGAATTTTTAATTCTTCTTCTAAAGTAATATAAGAAATATTTTCAATGCTTATATTATGCAAGTATAATTCAGTACCAGTAATATCTTCATCTATTTTTAAATCTTTGATGATATTTGTGCCCTTTCTCCAAGTAATTTTATATGCACATTTATCAACCTCAGAGAATGTACGAATCTCAAGATCTTCGCACAAATAAAAGGCCGTTAAAAGACCCAAACCTTTACTACCAGCATAAGGCTCGCCAATTGCTGACAAATTGTTTCCATCCCGCATTTTATCTGAATATCCAACATCTCTCAATTTGGTTATATCAGATTTTGACAAACCGATACCGTTGTCTTTAATCAAAATTGACCTATTTTTAGTATCAATTTTGATAATAATGGTATCATTTTTCTTTGAGCAAGCATCTGATGCATTCTTTATCAATTCAGACAACGCAACTGTCGGGGAAAATGCAAGAGCCAGTACTTCCTCAAATTTCCCCGTCTGTATATTAACGAAATTATCGCTCATATCCATCTCCATTCATCACCTTAATAAACATACTATCAAAATTCATCACAAAATCAAAACAAACTTCAATCTATAGCATAAATCATATTATGACATGCTTAATTAGTCGTTTAGACCATACAAAATAAGTGTCAAACATCATATGCTTGGTAATAAAATAATTATCAGAAAAGAGAGCATTAAGCACATCGAAGTCCCAATGACCGCCATTATCAATCATGCTTGTGAGCAAAGAGCGCAGATAATAGTTGAATTGTTTCTCCGAAATGTTCTTCAGAATAAGCGTGGCAATTGAGTGTTCATCCGGTCTTGCAACCTCGATAATAAATGCGTTTTGAAGATACACTATTGCATAAGAACGGCGGGTACTTTCATCCAGCATAACGAACTTTTTATCGCCGAATAAACTGCCGATATGGACACGTTCAACCGGAATCATTGTCTTCAGATACTCAACTGCTCTCAGGAAATCTTCAAGCCCTCTGATGTCCTTTTTATAGGTCTCATACAGTGATACATTATCAATTTCCAGCGGCTTAATTTTACCGTCACCAACACCGATTCCGGCACTCAGTAGGTTACTATCAGGTGCTTTGCCTTTATCTATTCTGATAGTGGCTTTATATTGTCTATCTTTCTTGCTTTCCTTCCGTTTGCAATGCACTTTTTTATTGAAACCATAAGATACTTTTGCCGTTTCATTCCACATGGTAATCGGGTTCGACTCACGTCTGGAATAATCAGAACCAGTCACCTCATAACCGTCTTCACCACGGCGTGGTATGTATGCTTTTTTGTCTTTTGTATCCACTCCACTTCTCTCCGCAGATGAATCGTTCACATGTGAAAACAACAGGTTATCAAACGGAACATTTATGTTTTTCACTGACGAAATTTGCCACACAAGATAATCATTTCCAGACCAGCGTCCATTGCAGTAAAAGGTCAGGTTATCAAGTCCGGAAGGTTTGAAAAGCTGGCTCTGGTCATTCAATCTGAAGCACTCGTAAACGCTGTGACGGAAGTCACGAAAGTTCTGATCAAGCAGCTGTGTCGCAACACATGAAGCTGTTGAATAGTTAAGACTGTTCCGTGCAAACCTGTTGCTGAATTCAAGCTCAACTCTCTCATCATCAGCACTCACAATTCTGCATAAATCCTCAAAGCCTGATGGCGACAAAATGTATTTGGACATGGAAGAATTCATGCCCAGAAAAGCCCTGATTATCTCCATTTGCGGTATGTAATACGTTCGCTCTCCCGACACAAACTTGCACACATATTCCTTCGTTATCTCCGGATTTCTACGATTTTCTCTCAGGGAAACAGACATATCACTGAAAGGAACAAACCGGATATCAGACATTCTGGGCAGTTTGAAATTGAAAGTTCCGCTTTTGACGACACCGCTTGGTCTACCGTACTCATATGTCGATCCTATGAACATCCACGGGAGCATTCCGAGAGGAACGAGATAGTACCATACGAAACCGTTCTGAGATGTATAAACACGCAATCTCGGAGGCTCATTGTTTCTTTTGACGAAGCCGCCAACCCAGTAGATTGTCGCATATTCGACTGCTTTGAACGCCTGAATTTTTACCGACATTTATTTGAACCCCGCTAAACAATGACTCTATGTAATCATCCACTTCCCTGAACCTGTACTTAACAATACAGGCATTTTTGTAAATCAGCTCCTTCGTAAGTTCTTCATTTGTGTCACTTATGACACAACGAATTTTGCGATATTGAAACTGTAATGAAGTCTCAGCAACAGCTTCTAAATACTTCATAGTCTTCGGCAGCTTATGGCGATTATTTAATATACGGTATTGTTCGCCACTTCTGCCGCATACTGCATAAATAGTAACACGCACGAACGGGTTACGCTCACTCAAAAGTTGGGAAACGCTTTTTTTGACTTTTGCCAGAACCTCAGAATCCTTATCAGCCCAGTTGATTCTCTTAGGAACGGGTTTTGGGATACGCTTCGGCGGCATATGCCGTTCAAACCAATCTTTATCATGAATATTCAGCCATTGGTAAGCGGCATTGTCCATACTCCTGAGTGCCTGACGGCTCTTCTCTGGGAATTTATCAATCAAAGCGAGTATTGACTTGTAATGGTGTGCAAAATCGTTTTTGGGGGCATTTATTCGTTTTTCTGGCTTCAATTCCGACAAGGGGCTGTGCTGACTGAAATCATGAACGGACTCACAGAAAAACAGAATAATCAGGATATGTCTGACAGGGTGGGTGATGCGATCTGTGTTCCGAAAGGCAGATAATAACCAGTTACAATATACATCTTCAACAGTTGCCCCAAACCTCATAAGCAGCTTTTCACCGTAATGATTAATAAAATCATTCATTACTTTTTGGGTGTCCAATCTTGTGTTTCCGTACAGATAATTTTGCTCTTTCAAAAGGCTTCTATATCTGAGCTTCAGATCTGCATACGAACACCGGAGCTGACCGGAAATAATATATTCAAAAGCCTCCGCAATACGAACCAACATGGAATAATCATATTTCGATAAATCAACAAGGCTCCTGTTATAGCTTATGTGTCTGCCATCAAAGTTTTCTATCGTCACTGATGAATTGAAAAGCGGTATCCTGTGATAAGGACATACGTCAATACATGGGGTCTGGTGCACCCTGTGCAGATATATTCCGCCATGAGACTTCATAAATTCCGCATTGCATTCCGGACAGAATTTATAATATTCCAGCATCGGGACTGTGGAAGAACACAACCCTAATGAAGCATGTAGACCGAGTGAGCCACATCCTAGCATCCTGGCATAAGTTTTCTCAGCCAGCTCATTTGGCAGAAAAGGTTCGTAAAGATTGAACAGGGTATGGTTTCTTATGAGTTCGGAAGCTGTGTATGTAAATCCTGAATAATTGAGCCGCCCCGCCAGCTCACCGATGTGACAAGGCAAGTCATAAACTGCTTTTATGTTTGGAGTTCCAAAAAGGTCATTGAGACTGTGGCTTAAATTTGTGTAAGACATATTCCTGTGGTATCTGGCAACCACACTGCAAAGAAGCTCGTGAGGGTAAGGATCAGGAAAACAGGTTAGTCTTTTGCTCCCAACTCAAAGTCCTCCGAAGGGTTCTTGATCAGACCGTGTTCCTTTAAAGCATCGTAAACTGGCAGTCCTTTTGCCTCTGCCGTGTCTCTGATTTTTAAAAGCTCAGGTTTGTCTTCCTTTCTCTTCGGTTGATTCTGAGACTTCATTAATTTGTCATAAGATTCGATAACCTTCCCAACGATGTTTTTCATAGCCATATCGGGAAATCTTTTCAGCAAATCACAGACTTCTCTGACAGCATAGGTTTCAGGAATATCCATAGACATAAGTGTACTAACTGCACGACCCAGAACGGAAGTCTGCCCGCTTTCATCGTCAGAATGTGTCTTGCTGGGCACAGAACTCCGGACATTGGAAACAATGTCCTCCATGGTGGCGGCTGTAACGTCTCCGTGGACTTTCTCCGCCATGTCAGGATTTGCTTTAATTGCATCAATAGTCTCCCGCATGTTCGGGATATCATGCTGTGCGGCAAACCTGATTAACTACGGCGTAATGGTTTCAGATTCATCAAGAATGGCTCTGTACTGAGCAGCAAGGAATATCTTCAGCACAACGTCAATGATTCCCTGGCTCTCTTCATACAAAACATCGGAAAGCTCCTGTGAGAGCGGCACGTCATTCTTCAGCCAGTTATATTTCCAGAGTCCTTTGATAAAGAAATCCCAGTAATCGCCTTTTCCGAGACGTTTCCAGTAGATGCCGCCGATGCCGTCCATGCGTCTTGCCTGCCGGAATTCTCTTTGCAGCAAAGCCTTTGCGTTGGGAGTACCTATAAGCAGAACAGGCACTTTAACGACATTATTCATTGTCACCAGAAAATTAAGCATGGCTCTGTCGCCCGTTCCCTTGGCTTTGACAAGGTGCTGGATCTCATCAATCACAAACAGACCAACATAGTGTCTTGCGGCCACGTCAGCCATTTTTGCCAGAAGGTCATCTATGGAGAGTTTGTTATATAATCTTGCGTATTCAGTCTCAAGAATATCATCTATCGCCTGAAAGAAGGAGGTACAGAGTTTTTTCATGCTCCCGTTTGAGGGGCAATCTATTTTCACCCACACAACCTGAGTCAGATTGTAAGGTCTCCCATGGATTATCTGCTGTGGGTAAAGTGACAGAATCTTATTCGTGGTAGTGGTCTTTCCCATACCGGACATGCCCAGAACTCCGGCACTTGCTACGCAGTCAAAAACATCCGATTCACCTACTGATTTCATATACTCAGCAAGCTCTTCCGGAGCAAGCTGTTCTCTCACAGGTTTCGGTCTTCTGGAAATATAGCCGTCACGTATCATCCTGCCGATCTTGTCAGCATATTCGACATGGATGGATAGCGGCTGAAAGTATGAGAATATACGGCTGAGACTCGCCGCTCTGATATGTTCCGGCAACTGTTTCTCATCTGCCGAGAACACAGGTTTACTGGTCAATGCACGGGCAATCTGTTTAAAATCCATTATCTCCGGCAACGCTTCAATCAGAATATTGCCCTCATACTGCTTCACAAGCTGCTTTTTATAAACGGCCATCAGGTCTTCAGGCTTATCATGATTCATTTTCGTTCCCCTCATCCCTTACTTCTTCCAGCATAGCCAGAAATCTGTCTTTCGTTTTGGCGGGTTCAGGCTCTTTCCTGATATCCTGAACAACGTTTCTGCGGTTTATATCCTCAAGCCTTCGGTTTGAACGGACATCCTGAGTGGATTTCTTTTTCGATGTTGCTGTCAGTTCTGACTCAACTTTTGCTTTATTGATCACTGCATTAATAGCTTTGTCAGAGATACTCTTTTTGCGGAATTCACTTTTCGCCGCAAGGCTCTGTTTATATTTGAGCTGCTCTGTATAAAATTCCAGCTCTTCAAGGTTATATCCGACTGCGTTTGATGCGGGAGTCGGATAAACAGGAAGATACTCACCGTTATGAATGATATATGCTTCGGTAAGGTTTCTGGGATTATATGAAAGCTGGACTTTCATGCTTTTTGCTCCTGATTTCCTCTCAAACCAGCCAAGCTCCATTGCCAGAGGTAGCGTATAGAATACGTCGTTGTGCAGTCTGATACCTTTTGAAGTTACAGTTGCATCTTTATGTGGCAGCAAAGACGCTTTAAGTTGCTCCAAAGATACGGTTCTCAATGCTCCGGCACGATGCTCAACACCCCATTTCCAGAGTTCTTTCGGAGTGTATGTTATATCAGCACCCGCAAGCTCCGCATCGAACGGATAATCTTTTATAATCTTATCATTATGCTCAAGGATTGAATGTATAATGATTTTCGTAAACTCATCAATGGTTAAGACGGCATCCTGTCTGTAATCCCTGCCGCCACGTTCCTGATAATCCGGCAGAACGAAACCGGGAGCAACGGGTTTAACTCTGTCATGAACTGTTCTGAAATGTCTCTCAACAATGCCTTTCATATCAGCTCTGTAGCTTCCTGTGGTCTCTATTTCAATATTGAAGCTCCTGATAGCATTCTCAGGCGTGATGCCTCTCATTTCACCGTTATCACCGAGGAAACATTTCGGAAGATTCTGAACAGGCCAGTCTTCAGCACTTATTTCAATACCAAACTGCCTGCAAAAACTGACTTTATCTTCAGCACAATTAAGAATGGCCATCATAGCCCCTTCCATACTCGGACCTGTGAGACCAACATAAAACCCTGCAACCATACGGGTAAAAACGTCTATGCAAAAATACACTACAGGTCTTCCAACTATCCATTCCCTGTGCATGGAAGAGACAAGGTAAATATCGGCTATAGTCGCATCGATCTGGTACTTATCGCCGGGACAATAAGCCTCACCACCTGAATTACCAAGCAATGGACGAACATCCTTGTAATATGCCTTTTCACCTTTATTCGCTTTGGCTATCTCTTCTGATGAATACCGCTGCAAATATCTTCTTCTGAACTGGTGATAGGATGGAATAGCCAGATTGTTGCCTTTGCTGTCTAGAGCCTCTTTGAAATATTCGGTGATCATTGCCCTGTAAGCGTCCATCAATGACATCTTCTGTGCATTTTTATGATAATTTTTGAAAACGTGACTGAAAATTTTCTCTATATCAACAGTAATTTTAATTCCGTTGCCTATTACATCATTATACTTCTTTTTACGCCCGACCTTTTGACTTTCAGCAGTTGGGACAGCCCTACCGCAGTTGTTGTAATCCGGCAAGAGAGCATTCTTCGTCATACCTCTCTGCCAGAACTGCTTTAACAACACATAGATAAATTTTTTATGCGAACCTGTTATTTCTGCTGTGTTTTGAATTAGTTTGCCTCTCTGTTTTTGCATATATATTTCAGGTTCAAGAGTCACCAAGTTTTCAATGATACGCCAGCGATCGTTACGCTTTTCAATATGATTTTCACTAATGATCTCATCGCTAACCACATTTACATAAGGATCTTCCGCATCTGCTGCTGACTTAGACAAATCTATGATATCAACTCTTTCCGGCAGACCAGATGTGTCTATATCATAGATAAATGCATATATGTTGTTCGGATCAATCCACAAAACCCTGACGAGACGCTCATCATCGAGCTTTAGAACCTGATTTTTTACAATCATGAAGCACCAACAATACTTATTTCATCGCAATTCATTGTCACACTGAATCTCTTTTCCATATCTAAAGCCAGCTTCTTTCCGGCGACCAACGCTTTAAAAACATTAAGACTAGAACCTGTTTCAAGCTCAAAATAGTTATCCGAATATGCCAGCACTTCTTTCAGCCTGCCTTTGCCGCAGGATATTTCAGACAAAATAGTCTCGACAATCTTCTCATCACAGACATGAGTCTTATAGGGCAGAAAGAATTTGATATTTTGAATCAGAACCTTATCCAGCTCTTTTTCGGTCACGATACCCCAATCCACACCTCTTCTGACCCAATATTCCTGTTCAATACTGAATTTCTCAAGAATACGCTTGTCTTCGAGGTCTTTTGAGAATTTAACAGTTCTTGCAATGGTGAGACCTGATTTTATAGTTACAACAAAGTCAGTCGTCATTACGATATCGCTGCCTTTGTAAGCTGGATGTCTGACATTGATAAGTTCAGCTATCTCTTTGGTTTCATTTATATCGAGAGGGAACTGTTCTCGGATATCAGTAACGTTATCAGCCCATTCCAGCAGATAATAATATCCGGATTCATAGTCTGAAAGGAAGTGATGAACCCGACCTGTTTTATACCCCATCACACGTTTAGATCTGGAGTTGGGAGATTTCACATCCCTTACGGTGAGAGCAGGTGTATATTCATTTAACTTTGGTTGACCGAATGACAAGTCAGGCATATATTTACCTATGTTTCTTTATATTATAACAGGCATAAATATGGTGTCCAACTTATTTTAAAAGTGTTCATCTTATTTAAAAAGTGTCTGACTTATTTTAAAAGTGTTCAACTTTAATTTAAAGATACATCCTGTGTTTCATAAGAGGTGTTAAATGGCGACAAAAAAAGGCGAAACCTATATCTGTAAAGTGTGCAACGCTGTTGTTAAGGTTGAAAACGGCGGCAGCGGTGCTCTGATGTGCTGCATGGTAAAGATGACAAAAATGTAGGGAGCGTTAACTCCCTACTTCTGTTGAAGTTTTGTTATGGTTCTGTTCATAGCATAAACGAAATCGTTCACAGCGCCGCTGAAACTGCGCAGTTTGTCCAGCGTGTCCGGATCGCCCCTTCTGACGGAATCCACAACGGCATCAGCGTATTTATGCGCCATTTTATGCGGTTCTTCAATTGCTCTGAAATCTGCATCTTTGCCGAATCTATCTTGATATTCCCTGCTGTAATAAGTCTTTCCGAACATACAGTTTGCGTGGTCGGGTATCTTCATATCTGTCTTTTTGCTGATAACAGCCATCTGCATAGCCCTCAGAACATTCGCGTGCGCTATTTTCGCTCTGATGAACATTGCCGCACTGTCACCTTTTTTATAGTGAGAGAGAGAACTCTCTATGCCGTTTATGGATTCCATGAGTGAGTTTATTGATTTAGCCAAGACATCGCCCTCAGAATTCAGAACCAGTGCGTCATTTTCGAGCAGTCCCAGATTCTGCATGATAAGCTCCGCCGCCTCATGCTGCTGACCGACAGCCGCTGAAACACCGAGAATATGTGAGCTTATCTCCTCTATATCTCCGGCGACAGCCAGGAAATTTTCCCCTGCTTCGCTGCTGATAGCGATCTGAGACACAACTGCTTCTGATGCCGTTTTTGACATCTGCGCCGCATCGCGGATGCTGTACGTAATGCTTTTAACAACTTTTTCAATATCTTCAGTGGCTGATTTAGTCCGTTCCGCAAGTTTACGCACCTCGTCCGCAACAACGGCAAATCCGCGTCCTGCCTCTCCTGCTCTTGCCGCCTCAATGGCTGCATTGAGCGATAGCATATTGGTCTGATCCGAAAGATCGCCGATAACTTTCAGGACATCATCTATCTTGTGCGCCTCAGATTCAAGCTGTCTTATGTCAGTTGAGAGCAGTTCCATAGTTTCACGCATTATTTCAGACTTCTCACCGACATCACGGAATCTGAGCGCACCTTTTTTTGCCAGATCCACAGACCTGCCTGCACGCTCAACAGTATCGCCGACGATACCGGATATTTCATTTATGGCGAATGTAAGCTCCTGACCGGAAGCGGCGAGCTGCGAAGAAATAACACCGCTGTGTCCGGCGATCTCTTTTATCTCAGCAATCTGATTTATCAGAGGGATAGCGGCATCCGTTGCGGCTGAAACGGAAGAGTATGAGTCTTTCATATCTCTGTCCAGTTTTCCTATGAAATCACGCAGATTCTCTTTAACAGAAGTGTCTTTCAAAGCGGAATAGTCACCGGAAGTGAGGAAATCATCGAAAGCGTCTTTCCCTGTCTGCCTCTGCTTTGCAAAAGAGAAATAACCTGCGGCAGCAATGGCTGAGGAAGATAAGATTATTATAATTTTCAAAGCAGAACCGCTTTCAAGCGATAACGCAGACACAATCAGTCCGGCAATGACAATACATTGAACGATAAAACCATTTTTTGAAGTCATGTTAATCACCCGACAAATTAAAAGCGGGACATATTAACAATCAACACGAAGTATCGCAATATATAAATATGTCAATATTTCTCAATTTATAAAAGAGCATTTGTTAAGTTATTATCAAAAAAGATAAAGCAGAAGAATACCAAAAAGTATCCTGTAAATTCCGAAACCTATAAAAGTGTGGTTTTTCACAAATTTGATGAACACTCTGATAGCTGCATATGCAGAGATGAAGGCTATCACAAATCCAACGGCAAGGTATGAAAATCCCACCGCTTTAAGGTCGTGATAATTTTTTATAAGGTCAAATCCCGCCGCCGCGGTCATGACAGGCAATGCCATGAGAAAAGACAGCTCGGTCGCCGTCTGTCTTCCTGCGCCGGAGAACATCGCGCCAAGGATAACAACTCCGGCTCTGCTTGTCCCCGGAATAAGAGCCAGAATCTGTGCCAGTCCCGCAGTTATAACGTTTCTGAAACTGAGTTGATCCATGGACACAGCATTTACTTTAACTTTTTTATAAAGCAGTTCAGCAATGATAAAGAGTACGCCTCCTGCAATAAGCATCACCGCAACAACTTTTACGGAAAACATGGACTTAACCTGCTCGTGAAAGAGCAGCCCTACAACACCGACAGGGATGAAAGATGCCAGAATATAAAACCAGAGAGGTAAATATTCTTTTGTAAATTTGCTTTTATAATCAACCGCAACAGCCAGAATGGCACCAAGCTGTATAATAACCTCAAACGCCTCCACCGCCGCCGTCTGATTCAGCTTCATAAATTCAGCGGCAATGATCATGTGCCCTGTTGAAGAAATGGGGAGAAATTCTGTCAGACCTTCGACGACACTCAGAACGATAACGTTAAACAAATCCATGGAAACCGCCGTATTTTTTATGAGACATTACAGAAAAGAAACATAAAATACAACAGGATAAAAAAGAAAGGGCGGACATTTCCGCCCGCCCTGAAAAAATTTTTAGTAGTTAAGCATGAGCATTTCAAAATGCTCCTGCTTGTGTGCGCAGGCAGGGCACACTGCGGGAGCTTCAATACCTTCATGAATGTGGCCGCACACAAGGCATTTCCATGCAACAGTGGCACCTTTTTTGAAAACGAGACCGTCTTCGATGTTTTTGGCAAGTTTACGATATCTGTCTTCGTGGTGAGCTTCGATGGCGGCAATCTTTGTGAAAAGAGCCTCAACCTGCGGGAAACCTTCCTCTTTTGCTATTTTGGCGAATTTAGGGTAAAGGATCTCCCATTCTTCGTGTTCGCCGTCGGCAGCAAATTTCAGGTTGTCGATTGTTTTTGCAAATGCAACGGGATAGTCGGCGTTAACGTTTACCATAAGGGGTATCTGGTCGCCGAGAAGATCGTTAGCATAATCAAAAAAGCGTTTAGCGTGGATTCTTTCGTTGTCGGCAGTTTCGAGGAATATGTTTTCTATCTGACGATAACCCTCTTTGCGTGCCTGAGACGCATAGAAGCCGTATCTGTTGCGTGCCTGAGATTCGCCTGCGAAGGCTTTCATAAGGTTTTCAAGAGTTTCTGTACCTTTCAATGACTTTGACATTTCTGTCCTCCTTTGTTTTATTTTGCATTATAGCACCTGAAATTTATATTGCAATAATATTCTTTAGATAATTTTTATCCGATATTGAGTCTCATTTTATTCAATATGTAATTATATCAGACAATGTTAAGTGCGACAGTAAAAATCGCTCCGGCTGGGCTGTTTTCAGCTTTAACATAGCCGCCGAGCTTTTCCGCCATGCTTCTTACAATGGAGAGACCGATGCCTGTTCCTCTGTCGCCTTTTGTGGAGAAGAAGGGTTTGAATATTTCATCCGGAAGAAGTGCCTCGTCAATGCCGCCGCCGTTGTCTGCAAAAACAACGATAACGTGGCTGCCGCCATTGTGGACGTCGATATCGAGCCTTCCTTTGCTTATACCACGCTCTTTTATAACGTCCATAGAGTTCATGATGAGGTTCGTCATTATCTGTTTATAGTCACCGGGCAGCCCGTAGCTTTTAACAGTTTCATCACCGCTGACGTAAACTGTTATGCCGCTTGCGGTCAGGAGCGGTTTGGCGATGTTCACCACATCCTGCGTAACGCCGAGAACACCGAATTTCGTTTTGTCCGCAGACTGGCTGAAATAGTTTCTGAACTCTGTTATGGTCTCATTAAGATACTGAACCTGAGCCATAAGAATTTCACTGTTTTCCTCAAGGTTTTCCGGTTCGTCTTTCATAATCTGCGCCACAAGGGAAATTGTACTGAGGGGCTGTTTCATCTGGTGCACGGCGGCAGAGAGCAGTCCGCCCATTTCAACCATGCGCTTCTGCTGAATAACGACCATATCTTTTTCCATCAGTTCTTTTTCGCGCGCCAGCTTCTCCGTAATATCCCTTACAACAGCTATAATGACTGGCTTGTCAAGCATATGTGTCTGCCGCACAGTTGTTTCCACTGTGCGCACTTTTCCGTCGGCGCGGACTATCCGCAGCCTGCCTTCGTAAACGCCAACACTGTCAAGAGCCACCTGAAGCCGTTTAACATACGTTACATATTCATTTGCATCTTTTATAAGGTCAGCGGAGCGCTTTGTCAGAAGTTCCTCTTTGCTGTATCCGAACAGAGTACAGGCGGACTTGTTCACATCGGCAAAGATCATCTTTCTGTTCTCTCCAAGCTCTATGATAAGCACTGCGTCCTGACTCATTTCAAAAAGATTCTGATATTTAGAAGTTGTGACAACGCAAGCCATCTTTTCCGCTTCAACCCTTTCGTTTATTCTGGCATTCAGATCGGCAAGGAGCAGTTCATACATCCGTTTCTCCGAAGCGTCTATCACAATGGAGAAGAGCAGTGTCTTTCCCTTCACGGGAATGGGGCTGGAATACACCTCGACGTCTTTTATGGAACCGTTTTTCAGCCTGTGTTTGAATTTGAAATAATTACGTTTATAAAGTGCCGCCTGAGTCATCTCTTTTTTGATGGCTTCCGGCGATAGCATATTTATCTGGTCTATTGTAAGTGATTCTATCTCCGCTTTTGTATACCCGAAAAAACTGCACGCGGCAGAGTTCGCATCAAGTATCCTTCCGTTCTTTCCGGCATCGATAAGCAGCATGGGGGCAGACTTTGAAAGATATTCAGGAATAAACGGATGATCGGAACCGTAAAAATCTATCTGGGATCGACCCTCTTTAGTAAGATTTTGAGCGGAAAAGATAAAATTATCTCCTGAATCATACATGAACTTCAGCGAGAATATCTGTTTTCGTCCGTTAACCATCATGGAGGCATGTGTCTCAAGGGCTCCGTTGCCTGTGGCTACGGAATGAAAATCCGGAACTTCACCCAAAAAGAACGGAGCGGGCAAAAGAATATCCGCACCGGGAAAGTATTCGTCATAAAGCTGATTCTTACATACTACATTAAGATTCATATCTGTATATGCAGCGGCTATCCTCAGCTTTTGCAGCAGTTCGAGATTTGTTTTCATTTGCAGTTCCGTCTTAATAACTATATTAGTAATCTAGCACAATTAAATGACGATTGGAATTATTGAAGTTTATATTATTATGTGTTAGTGTCATTTATCAATGGTGAATAATGAAATTCAGACTTTCAACTGTTACACTCATTACCGCAATTTCAGTTGCGGTAATTTTTTCTTCTGCTCTGATATATAACCTTACGTCTCTTTCTGCGAAACACATCAAAAAGTCTGAAGAAGAACTGAAAAGAAACTACGAAATCCGTCAGAAAGAGATAATAAAAAACGAGATCCAACGGGTTATAACAAGAATAAAATTAGAAAAAGCAGAGGTTTACGAGAACGCTAAAAACGCTGTCAGAGACAGGGTGGATTCCGCCGACGAGTATATCAAGACCTTAAAAACATCGAACAGTTCCGAACAAAATATAAAAACATCACTAGATTCGCTCATCCATTCGTTCAAATGGGAGTTTAAAACCGGATATTACTACGCTCTGGACAAAAACGGAGTAATAATCAGCCACGGCGGAAACCGAAACTATGAAGGGGTCAACGCCGTTCAGCTTGTTGGCAATTCACAGTTCAACACATTCATAAAGAACGCATATAAAAACGGCAGCGCATACGGCGAGTATGACTTTGAAAAACCGGGGAAACCGGGGAAAAAATTCACCAAAATAGCCTATGCGAAATACAATCCGGACACTCAGATTCTCATCGCTGCGGGGGTGTATCTGGACGAGATAGAGGATCTTGCCAAAGAGGACATCCTCACCGGAATCAAAGGCGACCGGTTCGGATTTGAAAACACCGGATATTTCTGGATAATCACAACAGATTACGAAAATATTTTTCACCCAGATAAAAAATTCAGCAATGCAGACATTAAGGAAGTTAAATCCGGTGATGGCAGAAAGATCCTTCTGGAAGCTATAGAGATAGCGAAAAGCAGAGGTGAGGGGTACATATCATACCAATGGGAAATTCCGGACAAAAAAGGACTGACTGAAAAAACAACTTACGTCGGTTATGTACCCGAATGGAAATGGGTTATAGGCACAGGGTTTTACTATGTTTCTCTGAACGAAATGATAGCCTCGGAAAAACAGGCTATCATGGGCACTTCGCAAAAAGAACTCTATTCAAACATCGCCCTGATAATTATCCTACTGATACTGTCTATGGCGGTATCGCTATATATTTTCAGAAGGATGCGCGAGGTTGAGGACAGGCAGACAAAAATCCTGAACGATCTGAAACAGTACAAATTTATCATGGACGAAAGCTCCATCGTAAGTATGACGGATCCCACAGGAATAATGACCTATGTCAACGATAAATTCTGCGACATAAGCGGCTATTCGAGGGGTCAGCTCATCGGGCATAAGCATAATATCCTGAGACACCCCGACACCCCTTCGGAATACTTTGCGGAACTCTGGAAAACCATAGCCAAAGGCAGGATATTCAAAGGGATAATAAAAAACCTCCGCCCGGACGGCAGCCACTACTATCACAACGTCGTCATCATACCAATTAAGGACGAAAACGGTAAAATAGTAGCGTACACGTCATGCAGTCAGGACGTCACCGAGGTTATAGAGAACAGGGAAAAACTACAGACCGTTTTCAACACCGACAAACTCACAGGACTCGGCAACAGATATAAGCTGGAGCAGGATATCGAAACCGCAAAGAAACCATGTCTGGCGGTTATAGACATCGATAGATTTCACGAGATAAACGAACTTTACGGAATGAGACTTGGTGACGAACTGCTCTCCATGTTCGCAGACAGACTGGTTAAAAATGCACATCTTAAAAATTTCGAGCTGTACCGCCTCCACTCAGATGTTTTCGCACTGTTTGCACCTTATATGGACATCTCCTCCTTCCTTGAAACTGTAGTTTCAGGTACTGCAGACGTTACAAAAGAATATTACAGAGTAGCGGAAAAAGAAGTTATCTTGAGCTGCCGTATAGGCTTTGCAGACGGAAACGACCTCATGTCCAAAGCCGACATTGCCGTCCAGCAGGCTAAGTTTGAAAACAAGGAATATCAGATTTTCGACCCGAACCTCACAGACAATTTTGCAACATATGAACAGAACATAAAAGTGCTTAAAATGCTCAACGACGCTGTGGACAAAGACAGAATAGTCCCCTTTTTCCAGCCCATATACTCGTTCGGCTCAAAAGAGATATGGAAATATGAATGTCTCATCCGCATCATAGATGAAAACGGCGGGGTGATTCCGCCTTCTGAGTTTCTTGATATAAGCAAGCAGACGCGGCTTTATCCAAAACTGACTATGGCGGTGGCAAAAAAATCCATCGATACTTTTAGAAACACAAAAGCGGAATTCTCTGTGAACTTCTCTGTGGAAGACCTCCTGAACAAAGACAGCATGAACGAGATATTCAGATATGCCGAAAATGCCGGAGTATTAAACAGGATGGTCATTGAGATTGTTGAAACGGAACGGCTTACGGCGGATGACAACATAATAGGCATAATAAGCGGATTTAAACAGCGCGGAACGAAAATTGCCATCGACGACTTCGGTTCAGGCTATTCGAATTTCGATTATCTGCTGAAAGTGCAGGCAGACTACGTTAAAATAGATGCAAGCATAATAAGGCTGATATCAAAAGACGAACGCGCATCAGACATCGTGCGCTCCATCACAAGCTACGCAAAAAAGATGAAGATGCAGACCATTGCGGAGTTCATAGCGGACGAAACCACAGCCAGAAAAGCCAGAGAGCTTGGCGTTGACTTCGCACAGGGCTACTGGTTCGGAAAACCCCAACCTGTTCCTGCGGAAAAACCAGAAAATATCCTATGATTCCGCTTTCTTCGATGTAACAAACTTCAATATTATAACCAGCACAGGCGCAAGATGGAAGAAAAGGTCGAATATGTCTATCGGTCGTCTGAGCGTCCCTTCCGAAAGCATCCTCAGTTTCTCTACAATGTGCGGCTCCGGACTGAAAGGAGCAAGCCCCAAAAGCACCGCAAAGATTATCAACACGGAATAGTCGACTTTTTTGAACACAGGATCACCTCCATACGAAAAACACAATTATGTTAAGTTAACCGGCATCATGACGATTAGCATCAAATAATCGAAATACCGGAGCCAGCCATGTATGTGAACTATAACTCAAAAACAGCACAGCTTCAATACCGTGCCGCAGAGGTGAAACATGACGGCGGCACCACAAAAAGCAGAAGTGTGGACGTTCGTATCGACTACAAAAGCGTGGATGTCAGAGCGCTTGACAGCGCAGACTCTAAAACGGCTAACGACGCCTATGTGAGCGAAAGAGAAGCCGGAAGCATCGAGGAATATGTCAAAAAAACAGTTTCCGGTATAATGGACAGAATATCCAGACACACGCAGAACACACTGCGCGCCCAGTCGGACACCGTTCTTGCAAACGTGAAAATAATGAGTGTTTCCATAGAAATAAGCGTGCACACGGAAATCAGTGATTCAGAGAACAACGCAAACTCGCTGCTGGGCGAAGACGGATATTTCGGTGTTGAAAAGACATCGCAAAGACTTTTCGAACTGGCAAAAGCCCTTGCCGGAGATGATACGGAAAAACTGAAAGAGGCAAAAGACGCCATCACAAAAGGCTATGAGTCTGTGGTTGGTCTCTTCGCTGAAAGTACACCTGACATCACTCATGAAACATATGACAAAACCATGGAAAAAATGGACGGTTATATTGACCACCTGAACAGACAGTCTGAAAAGTCTTATGCCTGACAGATACTAAGAAGAATACTCATCTTTGCGCCGAGACCTGTGTTCTCGGCGTTTATCGTTCCGTTCATCCGCTCGCAAATGATAAGCCTGCTCATATAAAGCCCCAGCCCCGTACCTTTTTCGCCTTTTGTTGACGAATAGGCGGTAAATATCTTTCCGAGCATATCGCAACTGATTCCGCCTCCGTTGTCTGAAACAGCTATAAGCACTTTATCCCCGCGCCTGCCAACAGTTATATCTATCTCACCGTCCTCGGCACACTTAGCCTCAAGAGCGTCCCTTGCGTTGGTGAGAAGGTTGAGAACAACGTTCTTGAACTCGTTCTCATAGCCGAATACGGTTATCTTTTTCGCTTCTTCGCCTTCGGGATATATTCCGCACTTTATTCCGTAATATTTAAGCTGCGGTCTGTAAAGCTGCAAAACGTCGCTGACAGCTTTGAACACATTAAACTCACATGCGGACCCCATTGGTTTCAGGAAGTTACGGAAATCGTTTATGGTGGCGCTCATGAACTCTATCTGCTCGTTGATGCTTACAACAGTCTTATGAACCAGCTTCTGCGATTCGGCGTCAAGTTCCAGCAGTTCCTCAAGCATCTGTGATATCATGGCGATGGAGTTCAGCGGCTGCACCCACTGGTGGGCTATAATACCGACCATCTCGCCCATTGTCGCCATCTTCGACTGCTGAAGGAGCATCCTCTCCTGTTCTATATTCTTCTCCTGAGCCGATTTCAGACCGGAGATATCGTTGAGAAAGCAGAATACCCTTGTTTCGTCGTCTGTGACCAGCAGTTCGAAGCTGGTGAGTACATGGATGATATGCCCCTCTTTGGTGCGTATCCTGTAATCTATCGAACCGCAGTTATTAACCGTCTTTTCGAGATTACGAAAAATCTCGGAAACTCTTGCCCTGTCATCAGGCAGAATAAAAATGTCGGACGCTTTTCTGTTTCGCACATCTTCAAGGCTATACCCTGTAAGAGTAAGACAGAACTGGTTACAGTCGAGAATATACCCCTCTCTGTCCATGGTGAAAATGCCTATATTCGCGCGGTTGTAAAGAGTTCTGTAAAACGCCTCCTGCTTTCGCAGTTCTTTTTCGGCATTCTTTTTAAAAGTTATATCGTAGAAAACGCCGTCCAGAACACATTCCGACTGGGAGAGCTTGTGCATCACAACTTTGATGTGTCTCTCATCACCGGAATCGTCTCTTATGGCTATCTCTGTTTCAATTTTCGTATGCTCCGATATCTCCGGCAGGGTGTCGCATAGTTTGTGAAAGCCTTTTTCCGTTATCCGGCTGCATATCTCGTCAATGTTTACGACGGTCTTTTCGTTGTCAAACCCCAGAACGCGGCACGCTTCCGGAGTAAGCACCAGACATCTCTGGTCACTGAGATACTCGAAATTTCCTGCCCCGGCAATACGGTTTGAATGGCTGAGTTTTTTACGGTGCAGTTCAAGGTCGTTGACAGCCTGATTAAGGGCGATGGTCTTTGCCCGTACCTCTTCGTCAAGCTGATTGTCGGCGGCGGTATCCTCCGTTTCAAGAGAAGCTGTAACTGGAAAAAGTGAGGCGAGCATACAGTCATCAAGCCCGATATCAGTAAACGTTAGGATATAGTGGCTGTTGTCCACGCGAACAAGCTGTCCGCGGCGGCTCAGCCCGTTTTCGGCAAAAACATATCCGCCGAAAATATCGGAAACGGTTTTGCCCACAGGATTGTAGTACATTATTCTGCGTACGCCTTCAGACGCCCATAAAACCTTATCGAAAGGCGCTCTTCCTGTGACCCGCAGAATCAGTGAATCTGTATGTTTCGTCATATACCTAATCATATCTTAGTTTACGGCAATAACGCAAGTTAAGATATTAACTGATTTGTGAATAATTCCTTTAAAGGAAACAGAAAAAGGGAGCCGCAGCCCCCTTAATTATCCTTATCCGTTTCGCACTTCTGTCCTGTCTGGCAATGCCCCTGTCCGCACTTGCACGAGCTTTTGTTCCTGCGTGCAAAAAGCACCAGAGCAAAAAAAGTAACTGCGATAAAAACGCCTGAAAAGACCGCTATAAACTGTTTCATATCAGCTTCCGAAGTCGTCAAAGAAGATATTTTCAGGCTCAACACCGAGACTGTCCAGCATCGAAAGCACGGAAGATATCATTACCGGCGGTCCGCATAGATAGTATTCTATCTCTTCAGGTGCCTCGTGGTTTTTGAGATAGTTCTCAAGTGCCACATTGTGTATAAACCCTTTATAACCGGTCCAGTTGTCCTCCGGCTGCGGGTCTGACAGGGCTATGTGATAGCTGAAGTTTGAAAATTTCGCTTCAAGCTCCCTGAAATCCTCAGTGTAAAAAAGCTCACGCAGGCTTCGTCCTCCGTACCAGTAGCTTATCCTGCGGGTAGAATTCTTTGTGAGGAGCTGATCAAAGATTATTGACCGCAGAGGTGCCATTCCCGCGCCACCGCCAAGGAATACCATCTCCTTTCCTGTGTCGCGTCCGTAAAACTCGCCGAAAGGTCCGGCAATCGTAACCATATCACCGGGTTTACGGCTCCAGACATACGATGAACCTATGCCGGGGGGCACCTGCTTGCCGAAGGGAGGCGTGGCAATGCGCACGTTCAGCTTAACAATCCCCTCTTCCGCCGGATAGCTCGCCATACTGTACGCCCTCTGGATCTCCTCTTTGGTGCCGGCTTTCAGCTTAAAGAAACCGAATTTTTCCCAGTCGCCCCTGTACTGCTCCTCTATGTCAAAATCCGCAAAATCAGCCTCATACGGGGGAACAACCACCTGAATATATCCGCCAGCTCTGAAATCCACTTTTTCAGGAACTTTCAGTACAAATTCCTTTATGAAAGTCGCAACGTTATCGTTTGAAAGCACTTCACATTCAAGCCTTTTCGCCGCAAAAACCTCCGGTGGAAGCTCTATGGTCATATTCTGCTTAACCGCTGTCTGACATGAAAGCCTTATGCCCTCTTTCTCCTGCCTGCGGTTGATATGTGTCTTTTCGGTGGGGAGTATATCTCCGGCACCCTCAACAATGGCAACACGGCACTGTCCGCAGGCACCGCCGCCGCCGCAAGCTGAGGAAACGAATATCCCGTTATCAGCCAGAGCGTTCAGCAGCTTTCCGCCTGTCGGCACCTGAAAATCTTTTTTATGGTTGATGTTTATCGTCACAACTCCGGCGGAAACCAGCATCCTTCTGGCGTTTATGATAACGCCCACCAGAAGCAGAATGACCGCTGTGAAGACTATGACCCCCATTATCAGCAGTGTCATAATTTTATCCCCGAAAACAGCATAAAGGCTATTGCCATAATACCTGCCGTAATAAACGTTATGCCCATTCCGCCGAGACCTCTCGGCGTGTCGGCATATTTAAGTCTGTCCCGTATACCCGCCATGGTGACGATTGCAAGCGCCCAGCCTATGCCCGACCCAAGTCCGAAAACCACCGATTCGCCGAAGGAATAATCCCTCTGCACCATGAACAGCGAACCGCCGAGAATCGCGCAGTTAACCGTTATCAGCGGCAGAAAGATGCCCAGTGCGGAATAGAGCGACGGAACGTATTTGTCCAGAGCCATCTCAAGTATCTGCACTATGGCTGCGATGAGACCTATGTATGTAACCAGACCTATGAAACCGAGATCCAGGTCGGGAAATCCCGCCCATGCCAGCGCGCCCTCTTTCAATACGAACCTGTAAAGCAGATTGTTCGCAGGAACCGTTATCGCCTGCACCACAACCACCGCAACGCCAAGCCCGAACGCAGTCTCAACCTTCTTCGACACCGCGATGAACGTACACATACCAAGAAAGAAGGACAGTGCCATGTTCTCAATGAAAATCGATTTTATGAACAGAGAAATGTATGCTTCCATATCAGTCCTCCGCCCTGACAACCGTCAGTCTGGCTATCCATATCAGGATGCCTATCAGGAAAAACGCGCTGGGAGCGAGGAGAAAAAGTCCGTTGGGCTGATACCACCCGCCGGAATTGACAGCAGGCAGCAGAGTGATTCCGAACAGTTTGCCGGAACCGATTATCTCCCTTATGGAGGCTATTATGATGAGCACCAGACCATAGCCTGCGCCGTTGCCAAGACCGTCCAGAAAACTTCTGAACGGCGGGTTGCTTATGGCGTATGCCTCCGCGCGCCCCATGATGATGCAGTTTGTTATTATAAGCCCCATGAACACCGAAAGCTGTTTGCTTATCTCAAACATGTAAGCCTTGATTATCTGATCGGCAATGATAACCAGCGTCGCCACAACTGTCATTTCAATGATGAGCCTTATGCTTGACGGCATGAGTTTGCGCATCATGGAGAGGAACAGGTTTGAAAGCGCCGTGACAGTCATAACGGAAACCGCCATGACCAGCGTCACCTCCATTTTGGTTGTAACGGCAAGTGTTGAACAGATACCCAGCACCTGCACGGCGATAGGGTTGTTTTTTATGATGGGGTCTGTGAAGACCTTCATTGCAGACATTAAGCACCCCCCTGTTTCAGCGAGTTCAGATACTTTCCGAACCCGTCCTGACCCATCCAGAAACGGACAGTGTTCTCAACACCGCGGCTGGTCATTGTCGCACCGCTGAGAGAATCCACCTGACTCTCTCCGTGCGTCCCTCCCTTAACTATCGAAAGCGCGACCGAGCCGTCGTTTCCGTATATCTTTTTATTTATCCACTGGGCTTTCCAGAGCGGATTGTCTATCTCTCCGCCAAGTCCGGGGGTCTCGCCGTGGTCATAGAAGGTTATGCCGCTGACAGAGTTCAGATCGCTGTTGAGCGCCATAAAGCCGTACATGGTGCTCCAAAGCCCGGAACCGTAAATGGGCATAACAACTTTAGCTATCTTTCCGTCCGCTCCGCGAAGGATGAAGACGGGAATTTTCGCAGGAATACTCTTTATGACCGCAACGTCCTGCTGTTTGGACAGATGCACCGCATCGGATGAAGCGGCAAGTCTTCTGATGCTTTCAAAATATTTGCCCGCTTCGCCCTTTTCGGCTTTTCCTGTTTTCATATCCACAAGGTATGTCTCAACAGAATCGAACGCTTTGTTTATATCCGTGTCTGATTTCAGAACACCAGCCGCAAGCAGGATGTTCTTTTTCCTTTCAAGCTCTCTGTTCATGTCCTGTCTGGGCTTCAGAAGCACGTTTGCTCCCGCCACAAAGAACGAACAGACAACAGCCAGAACGAGGGCTGTCAGGAACGTCCTGAGATCGCTTTCACGCCGCATATCTCTTTGCCCTCCTTGCTATATTCGCTCTCATGACAATATAGTCTATCAGCGGTGCAAAGATGTTCGCAAACAGCACCGCCAGCATCGCACCCTCAGGGTATGCGGGGTTTACAACCCGCACCAGAGCGGTCATTGAACCGATGAGAAATCCGTAGTAATACTTGCCTTTGTCAGTGTACGCCGCAGAAACAGGATCGGTCGCCATGAACACAGTTGCGAACGCAAATCCGCCTATGACAAGGTGCCAGTCCGGTGTCAGCGAAAACATGTAATTCGTATCGGAACCCGCCACGTTGAACAGTCCGGTGATTATAACCAGTCCGGCAACGGAGGACACCATTATCCGCCACGAGCCTATTCCTGTATAGATGAGCACAGCAGCTCCGAACAGACATGCCAGAGCGGACGTCTCGCCCATTGACCCCGGAATGAAGCCGAGAAAAGCGTCCATCCATGTGACGTTCATTTGCCCTGAAAGGGATTGTGTTGCAAGGGGGGTTGCATAGCTGTATCCGTCAACGGCAACCCATGCCGTGTCGCCTGTGATACCCGCAGGGTACGAGAAAAACAGTATGGCGCGGGCAAACAGAGCGGGGTTTATGAAATTGCGCCCCGTACCGCCGAACACCTCTTTACCCAGAACAAGCCCTATTGAGAGAGCAACCATCGCCTGCCATATGGGGACGGTTGGGGGAAGTATCAGCGGGTAGAGAAGGCTTGTGACAAGAAACGCCTCCCCTATCTCATGTTTACGGATAACAGAGAACAGAAGCTCCCAGAAACCGCCTACCGCAAGCGTTGCAATATACAACGGCAAAAAATAGAGCGCACCGTGGAAAAAGTCTGCGCCTATGCTGTGCGGGTCGTAACCGACACCCATAGCGCGTATCAGCGCGTGCCGCCAGCCTTCAAGGTTTTCGGCACCCGTGGATGCGATAGCCAGATTCGCCTGCAATCCGGTGTTGTAAAGAGCCATCAGCGTACATGGAATAAGCGCAACAACAACCGTTATCATTATCCTTTTAAGGTCTATGCCGTCCCGCAGGTGGGTCGTCCCCTTGGTTCTGTGGAGCGGGTTGTACAGAAAGGTGTCCGCCATCTCAAAAACCGGATACCACCTTTCATATTTTCCGCCCTTCTCAAAAAGATGTTTATATTTTTCAAAGAATTTTTTCACTGTCAGCCCTCCTTCTCAATGGTTGTGAGGGCGTCGCGCAGAAGAGGCGCATAATCGGTTTTGCCCGGACAGACGTATGTACAGAGGCTCAGATCCTCTTCGGAAAGTTCCAGCGCGCCGAGTTTTTCAGCACCTTCGTAGTCATTCACCTGCAAAGCCCGCAGAAGGTGAGTGGGCAGAATGTCCAGCGGCATCACTTTTTCATAGGTGCCCACCGGCACCATTGCCCTGAAACTGCCGTTCAGCGACGTATCGAACCGGATGTCCTTTTCGCCGAATACCTTTGAAGCGAACACGTTGACCACCGAGTGCATCCTGAACCCCGGCAGAAGCCAGCCCATGAACGGACGCTCCGTCTGCTCGGCAACGGCTGATATCTGCGCGAAATTCTCCGACAGATAAGCCGTCTGCGGGGTTACAGGCAGTCCGTAAAGCACGGAACCGTTGATAACCCGTACGTCTCCTGTTTTAAGCCTGCCTCTGGTGAGCCATGATATACATGCGCCGTGCACCGTGCGGATGTGGCTTGGGTTCTCCACCATAGTTCCGCCTACGGATATAATGCGCTCTTCATTAAGTTCTTTATGTTTAATGAGATAGCCGAAGTCTATCACCGTCTGCATATCAACCGTCCAGACAACCCTGCCCTGCGCAACGGGGCGCAGGAAGTGTACGTGGGTGCCTGTAAGTCCGGCCGGATGCACACCGTCGAAAACTGCGGTTTCAACACCCTCAACAGCGTCAATGGTTAGTCCGTTCCCGCAGCAGGCATACGTCTTGCCTGAAAGTTTCGCAACGGCTTTAAGACCTTCGTAGAAATAATCTTTATAGTTTGAAAGCACCAGAGACATATCCGGCGCGAGAGGGCGCGTGTCCATACAGTTGACAAACACAGCTTCCGGCTCTTCCTCAGCGTGTACGCACACGGCAAACGGGCGTTTTCTGAACTTTGTGAGCAGACCGGATACCTTTAAGAGCTCAAGAACCTTTGCCTTGTCTGAAACGTCCGTATCGAACCTTTCGGGTTCGCTGCCGTCTTTTTCAATGACAAGCGAAAGAAATTTTCTTTTCTCCCCGCGGTTTATCTCCGCAACAGTACCCGATGCGGGCGATGTAAAAAGCAGAGACGGATTTTTCCTGTCGGTGAAAAGGATTTGCCCTTTTCTCACCCTGTCCCCGACCCTCACCTTTACGGAAGGTCGCAGACCCGGATAATCATCCCCCAGAATACCGACCCTGCCGACGGTTGTCATATCGGTTATCTCTCCCGAAGGACACCCCTTTATCGGCAGGTTAAGCCCTTTTTTGATTCTTCGGTGCATATGCTTACTCCGATTAAATAAAACAGGAATGTTTATATTGTAATTTTAACTCTATGTATTTGAATGTCAAGGAAGAACGGTGTAAAGAATATTAATTTTGTCCGGTTTATCTCTTTCTTGCACGAACGATAAGCAGTCCGCTGAGAAACACCAGAAACATGCCCGCAAAGGAGAGAACGTCGGGCAGTCCGTCACCGGCAAGAAACCCAGCGAAGACGCTGAAAACAAGCTCGGAATAGCTTATTGCGCCCATAAGGGACGCTCTGCCGTAATAATATGACTTTGACATGAGAAACTGCGCCGCGGAGGCAAGCGCTCCTGATATTATGAAATACCACAGATGAACCCCACGCGGCAGAAAATCCCACGAAGCGTATCTAAGGTCGCCCGTAAAATACAAAACAATAAAATAAGCCAGCGAACCGAGCACTCCCACCAGCGAAAACACGAATACAACCACCCGCGCATCGTAATAGTCCGCGAGGTTACGCACAGTTGTATAGGCGAACGCCGCGAGCACTCCGCAGAGGATACCGGCAACATAACCCATCGGCGGTACGTTTCCGCCCGGCTTCAGAATAAAAAGCACTCCGAAAAATCCCACGCCGATTGCCGTCCACACCCGCCAGTCCGCCTTCTCTTTCATCACCAGAACGGCTATCAGAGCAGTGAACAGCGGCGAGGTTTTTGAAAACGTGGCTGCCGAGGCAAGGTGCATAACGCTTATGGCATAGAAATAGGCTATCATAGCCGAAACACCGTATACCCCGCGCATTACCAGCAGCATAGGCTTTCCGCCGCGGCTCACGGGGCGGACGATTAACATCGCCACCCATATGATAAGCATGGTAATCAGGTTCCGCATGAAGATTATCTCCATGGTGGAGAAATCCTCTGTCAGTTTTTTTATGAAATAGCCCATGGACGAAAAGCACACGGAAGCGCCTATCATCATTATGATGCCCATGGTCTCGTTATCATATTTCGGGTTTTGGCTAGATGGCATTGGAAAACTATACGCCCACAAAAGAATGTTTACAAAGTATTTTTACTAATAGATTCAGACTGCCACGTCGCTTAGGCTCCTCGCAGAGACAGAATTAACTCGTCATTGCGAGCCATGGGCTAAGCAATCTCACATAAAGTAGTGCCAGACCCAGTCCAGTCTGCCGCGTTTGATGTAATAAATGCCGCTGAACTTCATTATTTTGCGAATTTTCTCGCGCATTTCAGGCTTATAGCAGTGGATTTTGCAGTCCTTGCATTTCGGCTTAGGGTCGAGGGGGCATTTATCATTTCGCCGCAGGGCATATTCCAGAACAGCCTGGCAGTCTTCGCAAAGCCCTTCTGTCTTATGGTTTTCGCGGCAGTATACGCCTATAAAGGCGGTCATAACCTTTGCGTCTCTGACCACCCTTTTCTCTTTTTTCATATTTCTTCCAGAACGTCGCCTGTTCTCACTCTGTTGCGCAGTTCAAGCAGTTTTCTGTCAAGTTCCTGCAACTGTTCGAGGTTTTCACGCTCTTTCGCTGAGGTCTCTATTATCTTCGCAACGCCGCCGTTCTTTATAACGAGCCTTTTGTCGCCCATCAGCGCCAGAATGGGGTCATGGGTGGACATCAGCACTATTTTCTCTTCGCCCACCAGAAGGTCTAACGCTTTTTTGCGGTCTATCCCCGCGTTCTCGATCTCATCTATCAGCACGATGGGTGATTTGCTGAGAAACGCCGTGTCCGCAATCATAAGCGCTCTTGACTGACCGCCGGAAAGGGACGTTACAGGCGTGTCGCCGTCAAACTTTTCACCTGCAAGCTCGTTCGCCTTCTCAATGATAAGCTCAACCTTCTCATCGGGATTCTGCACGAAGCGGCTCTCTGCGTGTATTTTAACGAACTCTCTGGCGGTAAGATCCATTACGAAGTTCATGTTCTGGGAAAGCTGTGCAACGGGCTTGTGCTCCGGTGAAAATCTCCAGCTCTTGTCGGGGTCTGCGCCGTTGATTTTTATACGGCGTTTCGTGGGGGTATCACCCATTGCCATCCACTCTATATCAGCCAGCAGACGGCTTTTACCTGAGCCTGTGGGACCCACAATACAGATTATCTCCCCCGCCTTTATCTCAAGTTCGAAGTTCTCATCCTCGCCCTTTTTATTAATACCGCCTGTTATAGTAAGGCTGCTGATCACTGACGTTTTTTCAGTCATGGAACCGACAGCTTCAAGGAAGGTAAAGAAGTTATTGAGAAACTCCGCAGGCTCGATGCCCATGTCCTCAAGCTGAGTGTCTGTCAGATTATCGATAAAGTCTTTAACTGACGCCGTCGGAGCCTCAAGCCCCTGAGACTCGAAAAAGTCTCCCGCAAAAGGCATTTCAGCCAGAAGTTCCGCAAAAGGTTTATTTAAAATAAGCTGTCTATCCATTGTCCACATCCATCTTTCTTACGTTGCCCATCTGATATTTCGAGCCTATCCGTTTTTCACCGAGGCAGTATGAACAGAGCGCCGAAGGCATTGAGAAGCGAAGGCTTTTTCCGTCCAGAGTATCGGTCTCGGTCTTTTCGTCCGCAAACAGCGTTGAAAGCTCGAAAGCCCCCTGTCCGGTGATACCGTTAACGTGCATGATGCTTGCGGTGGGGTTGACTGTTGCAACCCTTGACGCGAACACCTCACGCTCTGCCTGCGAAACTATGTCGCCTTTTGTGATGACCACCACGTCGGCGGATTTCAGCATGGGTCCTATTTTTTTGGGCGTATTTATGCCCGAAAGGTTATCAATTACGCAAACAGCAAGTATCTCTTTTATGTGCGGGCTGCATCTGTTGCAAAGCCCGGCGCTCTCGCTTATGAGGATGTCCACACCCTGTTTTTTGCCCCATTCAAAACTCTCAGAGACGTTGCTCACGAAGTAGTGGTCAGGACAGAGCGCGCCGGAAAGACCTTTTTTAACGGGTATTCCCTTCTGTTCGTACAGTTTATCGTCGTCTGTGTAGAGGCAGTCGAATTTAACAACGCCCGCTTTCAGTCCGCGCTGGCGGAGGCTTTCTACTGTTTTAAGTATCACCGCGGTCTTTCCGGATGACGGAGGACCGCTTACTGTTACAAATCTCATTGTTATGCCTCCAGTTTATTATTGAACATTCTGTTCAGCCTGTCGAGCAGGCTGCCCATATCGGTTTTGTATATGTAGTCCCAGCCCACCCAGTAGAATTTCGCACCTTCGGGCAGTCTGTTGTCCACCTCTTTGTTGAGCACGGGGAACAGTCCCTTGTGCGCCATTATCTCCCCTGTCTCTTTTCCGTAGAGGAAATCGGCTGCGGGCTTGATAACGTCTTTTCTGTCCTTTCTGGTAAGCATGAACACGGGGCTTATTATGCTGCCCTCTGATGGCCACACTATTTCAACTGATTTGCTTCCGAACAGCATCTTCGTGAAGAAATAGGGCATTATAGTTACCGCTGGCTTCTCCGCAGTCTTTTTACCTGCGTTTTTCACCATCTGGGCGGGGTGCATGGACTGTATCATGCTGTTTGCCAGCTTCTCCACGCCTTCGTCTCCGAACATGTGGTGGATGTGCACCAGAAGGGAGTTGAACAGGTCGAAGTCGCCAACCGGGAGCGATACGCTCTTTTCAAATTCAGGAGAAAGCAGGTCTGCCCAGCCTTTTGGAACAGACCTTGCGCCAAGCGCATCAAGGTTCACCATGAACACGGCGGGAACAACGCCCACCATGCCGTAGTTGCCTTTCGGGTCTTTCATATGCGCCAGATAGTCGTGGCACTCGCCTGTCATATCCTCGAACATGCCGTTTTTCACATGTCTGCCGAACGAACGTTCGTCGAAGAACACATCAAACCCAGCGGAAACAAAAAGGTCGGGAACGTTCTCCTCTTTTATGCCGACAACGTTCTCCTCAAGCCATCCCTGCCCCTGTGCCGCTGCGATGAGGTCGTATGCAACGGTCAGCCCTGTCTGCTCTTTAACGCTCTCTGCGAAAGCGTCTATCTTTTCAAGCAGGGGCAGGCGCACCGGACAGGGCAAAAGACCTTTAAGGGTGATGTCTCCGGTTTTCTTCTGCTCTTTCAGTGTAACATCCACTGATGCGTCGTTATTTTTTTCTATCTCGGCAAGGCTGTTCAGAAAAGTCTGAACGTCGTAATTTTTCTGTTTGATGGCGGTTTCAAGTTTAAGGAATTTCCCGGCGGCTGAAAGCACCTTGTCGTCTTTGAAATTGTCAAAACCTTTGCTGACAAAAAGGCTGAATGCCGCGGGGTGTTGTTTGGAAAGTTCATAAACTGTTATATTGGCGTTGATCATAATATTCTCCTTAGTCTTTCATCTTCTGAAAGCCAATATAAACTCATTGTACGGGATTAACTTGATTGATGTCAAAATCTGTCTGATTTTTTTATTGCGGCCTCTATCTTGGGAGCCATGATCTTTGCGACATATAAAGAACCCTGTTTTGACAGGTGGTTAGAGTCGAAATAAAGGGGCGACATGCCGTCATATATCTCACATTCTCCGTTTTTGCACAGGAAGTCGGAAGGGTCTATCACAGAGAAATTGACCTCTTTCGAAAGGGAGACGATCATATTGTCAAAATCCCTGACCCAGCCGAAATGTTCATCCGACTTGAAATCATAGTCCAGTCTGCCAACCCTGTCGCCGAACATCCTCTTCATAACGGTATATTTTCCCGCTTCCACGGGCACATCAAAACCTATATCGGGCACATCCTTTATGATAACGGCGTTAATGCCCGCCGCGTTAAGCCTTGCAATGGTGCTTTTCAGTCCCTGATAAAGAAATCCGTCGCTGGCATAAGGATCCTTTCTGGTCTCCTCATCCTTAACAACATACAGTTTAGTTGTGC
This sequence comes from Seleniivibrio woodruffii, assembly GCF_029267515.1. Taxonomy (GTDB): domain Bacteria; phylum Chrysiogenota; class Deferribacteres; order Deferribacterales; family Geovibrionaceae; genus Seleniivibrio; species Seleniivibrio woodruffii_A. The sequence goes on along the minus strand of NZ_JAJUIS010000016.1, from coordinate 3,654 downwards.
CCAGATATCGCCTGTTGTTGGCATACATGCCCCATCTGGCTGTCATGAAAACTGTTTTTATCTCTGGCGACGCTATTATAACATCCAGAGCCCTGTCAAAGTATCTGCTGCAGTCCTGATACTTCGCGCCGTTCACAACGTCCATCCCTTCTGCCGGTGCACAGGTTGACCGTGCGAACAGCAGCCCGGTGGTATCGTTTTCACGGAAAAGCGCATCCATCCCGCCGCTCATGGCAAGGGCGTGGGAGTCACCTATCAGTGCGAACTCCGGCTCCTTCTTACCGCCTATGCGGCAGAGCCTCTCTTTGCGTATATCCTCATATTTCAGATCAAAGCATTTTTTGGGATCCAGTCCGCCCATTCTGGCTGTCAGCGAATCTATGACATCTTTGGAAAACCTTTCACTCATTCCTCTGGTACGCTCCACATAGAGGGCGGGAAGGGTCAGTGCCAGCATACATGCGGCGGCATATGCGAAGAACTGCCGTTTGTTGTGCACACGCATGGTGCGCAGGGGTTTTTCTATTACATAATAGGAAAAGATCGCCATAGCAAAAACGGCGGGCAGAAGAAATGTGTTGCTGAGAAACACCGACTGAAACTCAACTGCGGAGATATAGTTTCGGAATGCGAAAACAGGCCAGTGCCATATATAGAGCGAATATGACAGAAGCCCTATCCACACAAACGGTTTAAAAGACAGGAACCTGTTCACAGCCGAACCTTCGGAATAGATTATCAGTGCAGTCCCCAGACAGGGAAGAAGCGCCGCATAACCGGGAAAACTGGTGCTCTCGTCTATAAAGAACATACCTGCGGCTATGAGCAGAAGTCCAAGTACACCGGAAATCTCGCGTTTCGCTCCGCCAACCGAAGGAAAAAAGCCGAGGGCAAGCATAGCCCCCAACATCAGTTCCCATGCGCGGAAAGGCAGGTTAAAAAAAACAGCTTCGGGAAATTTTGTCACCAGTGCGATATTCAGCATAAAAGACACTGCAAAAACAGCTATTATCACTGCCTTTAAATGTCTGAACCCTCGACGTGCAAGAAACATCAGTATAAGCGGGAAAAAAATGTAAAACTGCTCCTCGACACCAAGCGACCATGTGTGCAGCAGAGGTTTACTCTCCGCAGCAGTCTCAAAATATCCGCTGTCACCCCAGAAAACTATGTTCGCGCAGAAAAATATCGCTGCAATGGCGCTTGAGCCGAATCTTTCGAAATGGGACGGCAGAAGAAAAAAGTAAGAAACGGCTCCCGTCGCCAGTATCATGGCGAACAGAGCCGGAAATATCCGTTTTATACGGCGCACATAGAAATTTGAGATGGTGAATGTACCGGAATTAAGCTCTTTAAAAATGATTGACGTGATAAGGTACCCTGAGATTACGAAAAAGACGTCAACACCGGTGAACCCTCCGGAGAATACGGAGATACCGGCGTGATAGAGGATAACAGGCAGTATCGCTATTGAGCGCAGTCCGTCTATGTCTTGTCTGTATTTCACATTTAACCTGTCTGTACAAAACTTCCGAACAATACAAAATTTAAACAGAAAAGACAAGAAAAAACCCGCATACCCAAAAGTATGCGGGTCTGTGATTTAAAGTCTGTTTCAGCTTATGCGTCTGCGCCGCCGCTGCCCACCGGAGGCTGGGTTGAGCGGGCTTTGCTTCTTTCGATTGACTGAAGGGCAAGATAGTTCCCGCCGAAACGGTTCATATTCTCTTTTTCATCATCGAACTGGTCATAGTGGCGCTCTTCGTCCGTAACAAGGTCTTCGAAAAGTTTTTTTGAAACCGAATCCGCGTTTGCCGCACATTCGTTTGCCCATCTGTTATAATCCATGGCGCTTTTCTCTTCCATGTCGCGCGCCATGTCGAGCATTTTTGAAACGTCGCGCTCTTTAACAACGTCCCATCCCGCTTTCAGTTCAACTTCTCCGTTAAGAAACAGTATCCTTTCGGAAAGTCTTTCAACGTGAATCATCTCCTCGATAGCGGTTCTTTTAAACAGAGCAGCCATAAGGTCATAACCCTGATCGTCACAGTGAAAGTGGAAATACATGTACTGGTGCAGCGTAGCAACCTCGTCTGAGATAGCTTTGTTCAGAAGCTCAATACTTTTCTCGTGCATGACAGTCTCCTTGTATTTTTTGTACAATACAAAGATAAACTACAAACAATACCGATTCAAGACATATATTAGCTCAAGATAAATCTTTTCCTCTAAAGGCAAAAATTTTTCAGCAGCCTAATTTGTCAAGAATAAGCACCAATGACTGTCTGTCTTCGGAACCGAGCCTGCTCATAACGCGTTCAACATTGTTTTTGTACCTGTCATACACCATATTGAGGAGATCCATGCCTTTTTCGGTGATTGAAACTGTAAAAAAACGTCTGTCGTTCTGGTCTTTTCTTCTTTCCGCAAGACCGCCTTTTTCAAGGTTGTCTATGACTGTTGTCATATTTCCGGTTGTTTTGCGGATAATCTCCGCTATGTCCTTCTGGCACATAGCACCTTTGGTATAAAGAGCTTCAAGGACGCCGAACTGGCTCACAGTAAGACCGAAATCTTTCAGATGCGTATAAGCGCAGCCTGATACTTCCTCTGCTGTCTGGACCAGCTTTAAAAAGGTTTCCATAGTGTCGAGCGACTGCTCAACTGTCTTATTATTCATATAACACCGCCTGAATGGTCAAATACTCAACGTTAAAGTATACTGGTTTTATCTTAATATCAAGCGGAAAATCAGACAAAATTACTATTTTTTAGAACATTCTTCACGAACAAGTTCCGCTATAGCGTCATAATCCTGATTAATCTGTTTATCGTCAGCTAGTTGCAGCGCTAACGAATTTACGATCATACGGATTGAAGAATTATCTGAAATGCGGTAAATAACCCATCTTCCGTCTTTTTCGGCGGTTATAACCCCTGCGGAGCGCATCTGTTTCAGATGTGCCGAAATTGTTGATAGTGCAATACCGAGCACGGAATCAAGCTCGCAAACGCACATAGGGCGTCTGTTAAGCATCAGTGCCATGCGGAGCCTGTTTCTGTCGGCAATTGACTTGATGATTTCAACTGCTGAGTCCAACTCTGTCATTTTTTACCCCTTAAATATAAAATACACTGCTCCTGTCATGCAGAGACCCGCCCAAAGATAGTTCAGCTTCAGCGGTTCTTTCATAAAAACAACGGAGAACGGAATAAACACAAGGAGGGTTATCACCTCCTGGGTTATTTTAAGCTGACCGAGAGAAAGCGTCTGATATCCAAACCGGTTTGCAGGGACCTGAATGAGATATTCGAAAAATGCTATTCCCCAGCTAATAAAAACAGCCCAAAGCCAGCTTCTGTCCGCCTGATGTTTAAGGTGCCCGTACCATGCGAAAGTCATAAAGACGTTGGACATTGTGAGCATCGCGACAAACAGTGTAGTATTACGCATATTATACCTAATAATTTTTTTTAATACCATACCTAAAAAAAGTGGGGCATCAGCCCCACTCAGCTTGTTGACAAACCCCATGTAATTGCAAATACATGGGGTTTTTGTTATTGTATATAATGCTTAAAGAAACAGAAGACCAATTTGAAACGGAACTTTACCTGAATATTGATGATCTTGTCCCTCATGATCATCTTCTT
>NZ_JAJUIS010000013.1 GCF_029267515.1 Seleniivibrio woodruffii | reverse complement strand
GAACCCCCACAGGCTTTGACGCCCACAGGATCCTTAGTCCTGCGTGTCTACCAGTTCCACCACCTCGGCCTTGCGAGAAACAGAAATTACATGAACGCCAAATAAATGTCAAGAAACTTTTTTCACTTTTTTTATTTTTATTCCTTATTATATTCTGACCTAATATGTTGACAAAAAAAGTGATAATAATTATACTTTATCGCTCAAATACCCATAGGGAGACCATTATGAATATTTTTCTTCCCGATGGCGCAAAGCTAGAACTCGAAAACGGTTCAACCGCTTTCGACGTGGCAAACACCATCAGCAAAGGACTGGCAAAGAACGCGCTCGCCGCAGAAGTGAACGGCAAACTTGTTGATATTTACGCCCCAGTCGGCGATAACGATAAAGTTAGAATTATAACGGAAAAAGACACGGAAGCTCTGGAAATTCTCCGCCACTCAACGGCGCACCTTATGGCACAGGCTGTTCAGAGGCTCTTTAAGGATGCCAAAGTTACCATCGGTCCGGTTATCAAAGACGGCTTTTACTATGACTTCGACATGGGTGATAAAAAATTCACCCCCGAAGACCTTGAAGCTATAGAAAAAGAGATGGCTAAAATAGCAGCAGAGGCTTTGCCCTGCCGCCGCCGCGACGTTACTGCCGACGAGGCGAGAAAAGAGTTCGCAAACGAAAGCTATAAGCTGGAACTCATAGACATCATCGGTGAAGACCATGTATCGCTCTATACTCAGGGCGATTTTACCGACCTCTGCCGCGGACCGCACCTTGACAACACTAAACGCATCAAGCATTTTAAGCTGCTCTCCGTTGCGGGCGCATACTGGCGCGGTGATGAAAAGAACAAGATGCTCCAGCGTATCTACGGTACAAGCTGGTTCAAAAAGGACGAGCTTGACGCATATCTCAACATGCTCGAAGAGGCGAAAAAACGTGACCACCGCAAGCTTGGCAAACAGCTCAAGCTCTTCACCATCGAAGACGAAGTGGGCGCCGGATTTCCTATATATCTTCCCCGCGGCGGCGCACTCCGTGCCACTCTGGAAGAGTTTGAGCGCAAGGAACACCTTAAACGCGGATACGAAATAGTGTACGGTCCCCAGATACTCAAACAGGATCTCTGGAAACTTTCCGGTCACTATGACAACTACCGCGAGAATATGTATTTCACAACCATAGACGACGTGGCGTTCGGCGTTAAACCCATGAACTGCCTTGCGCACATGATGGTTTTCAAGTCCGAAATGAGAAGCTACCGTGACCTGCCCCAGCGTTATTTTGAGTTGGGAACTGTTCACCGTCATGAAAAATCCGGTGTTCTACATGGACTTATGCGTGTTCGTGCCTTCACGCAGGACGATGCCCACATCCTTTGTACGCCTGAACAGCTCAATGATGAGATAATCGGTATCATAGATTTCGTTAACGATGTTATGAGCATTTTCGGTTTCGAGTTTGAGATTGAGGTCTCAACCCGTCCTGAAAAATTCATCGGCTCCATAGATAACTGGGAAAAAGCCACAGACGCGCTTTTCAACGCTCTGAAAGTGAAAGGGCTGCCCTATGAGATTAACGAGGGCGACGGTGCTTTCTACGGTCCCAAAATCGATATTAAACTGAAAGATGCCATCGGTCGTTTCTGGCAGTGTGCAACAATTCAGGTGGATTTCAACCTGCCGGAACGTTTTGACCTCACATACATAGGAGAGGACGGGCAGAAACACAGACCCGTTATGCTCCACAGAGTAATTCTCGGTTCAGTGGACAGGTTTATAGGTGTTCTTACAGAGCACTTTGCGGGTAATTTTCCCTTCTGGATATCACCAGTTCAGGTCCGCGTGATAAACATTACAGATGTACATCTTGACTATTGCAAGTCTCTGGTGGCAAAGCTGAAAGCAGAAGGTTTCCGCGTGGATTCAGACTTCCGCAACGAGAAGGTAGGGTTCAAGATACGCGAAGCGCAGCTTGAAAAGATTCCTCATATGGTCATAATCGGTCAGAAAGAGGTGGATGAAAATCTTGTTTCCGTGCGTTTACGCAACGGAGAAACAAAAAATGAGCTTGCTTTTTCAGAGTACATTAGTGTATTAAAAGAGCTTGACCAAAATAAGACATTAAACCTCTGGAGGTGATATATAAAGGTCGGCGGCAAATTCGGTCCCAGTGCGGACAAAGAACGGATTAACGAAGCTATTCCCCATAAAGAGGTAAGGCTTGTTTTGGACGACGGAACACAATATGGCGTGTGTTCCATAGATGAGGCATTAAGACTTGCCGAGCGCGCGGGGCTTGACCTTGTTGAGGTCGCTCCCACGGCAAAACCGCCTGTCTGCCGGGTCATGGACTACGGCAAGTTCAAATTTGAAAAAGAGAAAAAAGACAGGGAAGCCAGAAAAAAACAACGCCAGAATCAGGTGGACACAAAGGAAGTTAAATTCCGTCCGAAAATTGAGGAACACGATTACAACGTCAAGCTGAAGGCGGTGCGTAAGTTCCTTGAGGCTGGAGACAAGGTCAAGGTCGTCCTTCGATACAGAGGACGCGAGATGATGTTTCAGGAAGCCGGAATGGAGTTACTTAATAAAGTCAAGACAGACGTCGCAGACGTCGGTGTCGTTGACCAGAAACCAGAGATGCAGGGTAAACAGCAAATCATGATGATTTCACCTGTTGCGTCTCCGGCTGGAAACTAATTTTAAGGAGTTTTCGAAATGCCGAAAATGAAGACCCACAAGGGCGCCGCAAAAAGGTTTAAAATTACCGGAAGCGGCAAAGTTAAAGCAAAGAAATGTAGTCTCAGACACATTCTGACAAAAAAGACTACGAAGCGTAAGCGGTCACTGCGCCAATCCACGATTCTTCAGGGGCAAGATGCGCAGAATATCAAAGTTTTGCTGCCCTACATGTAAGGATTAAGGAGGTTAACAGTGCCAAGAGCTAAAGGCGGGTTTAAAACCCGCAGAAGAAGAAAAGAGTGGCTGAAACGCTCCAAAGGTTTCAGAGGACAGATTAACAACGTCTACAAAAAGAGCCGTGAGGCGGTTGAGCGTGCGCTTAACTTCGCATTCGCGGGCAGAAAGATCAAAAAACGTGATTTCAGAAAACTGTGGATCATCCGTATCAATGCCGCAGTTCGCCAGCACGGACTCAGCTACAGTGCTTTCATGGGCGGTCTGAAAAAACAAGGTATCGAGCTGGACAGAAAAGTCCTCGCCGATATGGCGGTTAAAAGCCCCGCCGAATTTGAACAGCTTTGCAAGCAGGTTAAAGCCTGATTAAGCTAAACGGGGGAGCCAAAAGCTCCCCTTTTTTATACAGCCTCAATAGGTATTGGGTTTGTATAAAAAACCAGACTGCTTCGCCTGCGGCTCGCAGAAAAGTCTTTGCGGGAAGCAGAGCAACGAAGCGATCTCAAATGTAAATCCCCAGTCGGAGAATATAAATGCAAGTCGATTTACAGACCATCAGGCAATTCGAACAGGAGATTGCGCAGGCAGCCTCCACTCAGCAGCTTTACGAGGTAAAGGTTAAATACCTCGGCAAAAAAGGTATCATAAGCGATCTCAGTAAACAGCTTAAAGACGTTCCCAACGAACAGAAAAAAGAGTTCGGAATGATGATAGGCGAGCTGCGTAACTCTTTTGAGGCACAGTATGAAGCGCAGGATAAAAAACTTGCGCAGGCGGAGCTTTCGTCAAAACTTACTGGCGAATCACTGGATGTCACAATGTCCGGTCTTCCTCTGACCACTGGCAGCATACACCCCATTATGTCCGTTTACTATGAGATAGTTAACATATTTACATCCATGGGCTTCGAAGTTGCTGTCGGTCCCGAAGCGGAACTTGACCTTTTCAACTTTGAAATGCTCAACATCCCCAAAGAACACCCCGCAAGAGATATGCAGGATACGTTTTATATATCGGAAGATATCCTTCTGCGCACCCACACCTCGCCTGTTCAGGCAAGGACTATGAAGGATAATCAGCCGCCCATAAAAATCATTGCTCCCGGAAAAGTTTACAGATGCGATTATGATCTGACGCACACACCTATGTTTCATCAGGTTGAAGGTCTGCTCGTTGATAAAGACGTAACTTTCGGCGACCTTAAAGGCACTCTTACCGAGTTCATTCAGCGCATGTTCGGAAAAGAGATACCCGTGCGTTTCCGCCCCAGTTTCTTTCCGTTCACAGAACCCAGCGCAGAGGTGGATATGGGCTGCGTGATCTGCGGACAGAAGGGCTGCCGTGTGTGCAAAGGCACAGGCTGGCTTGAAATCCTCGGCTGCGGAATGGTGAACAACGAGGTTTTTAAACACGCAGGTTACGACACCAGTATATATAGAGGCTTCGCCTTCGGAATGGGCATAGAGCGTATAACCATGCTGAAATACGGCATAGGCGACCTTCGCTCATTCTTTGAAAACAACCTGAAATTTTTAAGGCAGTTTTAAGGCGGAGGAATGAAATGAAAATAAGCATCAACTGGATAAACGAATTTGTAGATACCACCGGAATAGACATGCAGGAGCTTGCGGCGAAACTTACTATGTCGGGGCTTGAGGTTGAATCTGTCGAAACGAAAAACAGACTAAACAATGTCGTAGTTGCAAAAGTGCTGAAATGCGAAAAGCACCCCGATGCGGACAAACTGTCCCTGTGTGTTGTTTCAACAGGCGCAGAGGAACATCAGGTTGTTTGCGGCGCGCCCAACGTAAGGGCGGGGCAGACTGTTGTTTTCGCCATGATAGGCGCGGAACTGCCGGGCGGATTTAAAATCAAAAAAGCAAAAATACGCGGCATAGAATCCTGCGGTATGATATGCGCCGAGGATGAAATAGGTCTTTCCGACGACCATGCAGGCATAATGATACTTCCAGACCACCTTGAGGCGGGGATGGATATAAACGAATATCTCGGATTTCCAGACACCGTTATGGAGATAGGCATTACCCCCAACAGGGCGGACTGTCTCAGTATGGTGGGCTATGCGCGGGAGATTGCGGCTCTTTACGGACTTAAACTGAAAGAGAGAAGCTGGAACCTTGCCGAGACTGACGACAAAGCCGAAAATTACGGCGGAGTCGTTATCGAGAACAAAGAGGCTTGCCCGTCGTACATAGGAAGGGTGATAAAGGACGTGAAAATAGCTCCGTCGCCCGTCTGGATGCAGAACAGACTGCGTGCTGTCGGCGTACGTCCCATAAACAACGTAGTTGACGTAACTAACTATGTTATGTTCGAGTACGGTCAGCCGCTCCACACGTTTGACCTGCGCGAGATTGACGGTAAAATCATCATTCGTAACGCGAAAGCGGGTGAAAAACTCCTTCTGCTGGATGAAAAAGAGCGCTCTTTCACCGAAGAGATGCTCCTCATCACCGATGAAAAGAAAATTCTGGCTCTTGCTGGAGTTATGGGCGGCGAACACTCCGGTATAAGCGACGACACTAAGGACGTGTTTCTTGAGTGTGCCTATTTCGAGCCTAAACAGACCAGAAAAACTGCAAGGAAACTCGGAATGACATCCGACGCGGCATACAGATACGAAAGGGGAGCGGATCCCGCAAACCCCGTTAAAATGGTGGATTACGCTGCTTATCTTCTTCAGGAGGTTGCCGGAGGTAAGATATGCAAAGGTAAACTCGGCGAATATGCCGAAGCCGCCGAAAGAAAGGTGACTGTTGATACCAAATGGATAAACAGCTATCTGGGAACTTCCGTTCCCGACGAGCAGATAGTTAAAATACTGTCCGACCTTGGTTTGAACCCTGCGGTAAGCGGTACTTCAATAACAGTGACCGCTCCGTCTTACAGAGTAGATATCGTATCCGATCAGGATATAGCCGAAGAGGTTGCGAGGATGTACGGATACGACAACATCCCGACCACTCTGCCACGCATAGATTCCGATTCAAAACCCATGAGCAGGCTGCTCGCGGCGAGACGCGACATCGGATATCAGATGAAAACACTGGGCTTCAACGAGGCTATAAACTACTCTTTCATGAAGGATGATTTTTTAAAGCTGTTTGACGATGAAGCTAAATTTGTGAAATTACTGAATCCCATCTCCGAAGACATGAATACACTGAGAACTCTTGTGTTCCCCGGTCTTCTGGCAAATATAAAGTATAACCTTAACAATGGTTTTAAACAGGCTCGCTTTTTCGAGTTTGCATCTTCTTTCATAAAGACGGACAGACTGCCCGAACAGCGCATGAAGTTTACGGCTGCTGTTGCGGGCGATTTCTGGACCATGAGTTGGGCGGCTCCCGCACCAGTTGAGCCTTTTTTCGCGCTCAAGGGCATACTTGAAAACGTGCTGAACTCATACAAAATAAAAGCGGAATATGTCAGAAGCGGCAAACACTTCCTGCATCCAGGAAAAGGTGCTGACGTTGTTGTAAACGGAACTGTCATCGGTTTCATCGGCGAGCTTCACCCTGCGGTTGCGGACGAAGCGGACATCCGTGAAAACGTTGTGCTTTTTGAAATAGATATGGAACTGCTTGTGGAAAATGCGGTGTTCCAGTACAAGTTTGCTGATTTCAGCAAATTCCCGTCGATATACAAAGATATATCAGTAGTTGTTGATAGGGCAACTGCGTCAGTGGATATGATAAACTGTATAAAAGGTACGAGCAAACTTGCCGAAGACGCTTTCCTGTTCGATGTTTACGCCGGAAAAGGCATTGAAGAAGGTAAAGAGAGCCGCACATACCGTGTGTATTTCACAGCTTCCGACAGAACCCTGACGGACGAGGAGACAAACGGGCTGCTGCTCAAAATGATAGAGAACCTGACCAAAGAATTTGGTGCAATACTCAGATAAAACGCGGGGGGCTTTAAGCTCCCCTTTTTTGTTGCTTTTTGCAGGAACAGGCAATCATTTCACATCTCTGTGTATTTAAATATAACCTTGCGTGGATTATTATATAGGAAATTCATTGTGAGGTATTTCTATGATAACACTCATCACAGGCGGAAGCCGCGGACTAGGTAAAAACATGGCGCTTAAACTGGCTGAGCGCGGACACGACATAATTCTCACATACAACAGCAAGAAAGACGAAGCGGAGTCGGTCGTTACTGAGATAGAAAAACTCGGCAGGCAGGCGGCAGCTTTGCAGCTTGACGTTTCAAAGAGCGGAACTTTCAGCGTATTTGCAGATTCCGTTAAAAAAGTTCTCTCAGAAGTTTTCGGCGCAGAGCGGTTTGATAACCTCGTGAATAACGCAGGCATCGGCATAAACGCACCATTTGAGGAAACGACTGAGGAGCAGTTCGACCTTCTGGTGGACATCCACCTGAAAGCCCCGTTCTTTCTCACCCAGAAACTTCTGCCTCTTATAAATGACGGAGGACGTGTTATGAATATTTCGTCCGGTCTGGCAAGGTTCTGTATGCCGGGCTACAGCGCATACGGCGCTTTGAAAGGCGGTGTAGAGGTTCTGACACGTTATATGGCGGCTGAACTCGGCAAAAGAGGTATCAGTGTTGTTGTGCTTGCCCCCGGAGCCATTGAGACAGATTTCGGCGGCGGTATGGTACGCGACAACAAACATGTGAACGACCACATAGCTTCAATAACTGCACTTGGTCGTGTCGGTCTGCCTGATGATATCGGCGGTGCGGTCGCAGCTTTGCTTTCTGCCGATGCCAGATGGATAAACGGGATGCGAATAGAAGCCTCCGGCGGCATGATTCTCTGACCATTTATAATCTACGCATTTAGTCGTTAAAAAACGGAAAATACTGCTCATGTACAATACACGTACACTGCGCATATTTTCCGTTTTTTGCCTATAACTGCTTGATTCTAAAAGGTCATTGGTTTGAAAAATTTATTTAACTTCACGAACAAGCCTCATACCGTTGGCTGTAACCAGCAGCGCCGCTCCTGTATCTGCGAACACTGCCAGCCAGAGGTTTGTTATTCCTGCGAATGTGCCCACTATGAACACGAATTTTATCAGTACCGAAAACGTGATATTCTGTTTAATCACCGCGACTGTTTTTCTGCTCAGTTTAATAAGATAGGGCAGTTTTCCGATATCGTCCGACATAAGAGTTATATCTGCTGTTTCGAGCGCCGCGTCAGTTCCGGCGGCACCCATGGCTATTCCTATGTCGGCAGTGGCAAGCGCCGGAGCGTCGTTGACGCCATCGCCCACCATCACCACTTTACCGTATTTTTCTGCAAGCGGTTTAAGTGCCGCGGTTTTATCTTCAGGGAGCAGTTCGCTGTAACAAACGTCAAGTTCCAGCCTGTCGGCTATCATTCCAGCCGCGCGTCTGTTGTCTCCCGTCAGCATCGCTACACATTCTATTCCACTGTCTTTAAGCGCCTTAACCGCTTCCTTCCCGCCTTCGCGCAGAACGTCTGCGAGCGCCAGATAACCGAGTATTCTGTCGTTGGTTCCGATGAAGACGACTGTTTTCCCATGCTGTTCCAGTCCGTTTATATCATATTTCTCCGCAAGCCCGTTAAAGAGTTTCCGGCTGCCTATATATATTGTTCTGCCTTCTACGTCGGCTTTCGCACCCATTCCGGGTATCGCCTCGAAGTTGTCTGCCGCTTTAAGTTCGTCGTGTTCGACTGATGCGGCTATGGTGTGTGCCAGAGGGTGTTCGGAGAATCTTTCAACGGATGCCGCGAGTACTTTCAGTTCATGTTCGTTTCCGTTCACTGCAAAAACATCTGTAAGAACGGGGCTGCCAGATGTCAGCGTGCCTGTCTTGTCGAACGCCACAGCCTTTATACGGCTCATCTGTTCGAGGAAAACACCGCCTTTAATGAGTACTCCCCTCTTGGAAGCGTTACCGATGGCTGAGACTATGGAAACCGGAGTGGATATTACCAGCGCACATGGGCATGAGATTACAAGCAGCACAAGCGCTCTGTAGAACCATTCGTCAAAATTCTGACCGAACAGCAGAACCGGCACGGCAACTATCAGCACTGCGGAAGCTATCACAGCGGGTGTGTACCACGCGGCAAATTTATCCACCAGCGTCTGCATAGGTGCTTTCTGTGCCTGCGCCTCTTCAACCATGTTCATGATGCGGCTTATGGTGGAGTCGGCGGCAAGGCGCGTAACCTTTATTGTAAGTGCGCCTGTAGTGTTGAGCGTTCCGGCATAAACGGCATCTCCTTTCTGTTTCTCGGCGGGAACGGATTCTCCGGTGATCGATGCCTGATTTACGGCGGAAAAACCGTTCATAACCTCACCGTCCATGGCTATCTTTTCGCCGGGTTTAACGAGGATGACGTCGCCCACTGCTATGTTGTCAACGTGCATTTTTTCTTCTTTCCCGCCGCGCAGAACAACAGCCTCGTTGGGCGCTTTATCCATCAGTGAGCGTATGGAGCGTCTTGTTCTGTCCATTGTGTAAGATTGAAGCGCATTGCCGAGGGAAAACAGAAAAACCACCGTTGCGCCTTCGCTCCATTCGCCTATAGCTCCAGCGCCTATGGCTGCAATAAGCATCAGAAGGTTTGTGTCCATAACCTTTCTGCGAAGGTTATAAAGTCCTGTGACAGCCACATGCCAGCCGCCCGCGAACATTGCAGCGGCAAAAAGCGGCGTGCTGTCCCATATGAAAGCCGGCACAAGAAAAAGTCCTGACAGTATCGTGCCTATGGTTTTGTGGTTTTTCAGCCATGACGAGCTGTGTCCGTCGTCGCTGCCATCGGCGGCAATTGCTCTGTATCCAGCCTGTTTAACGGCGCGCTCTATAACCGCATTGTTTATATTGTGGCGAACGGTCAGTGTTGCCGATGTGAAGCTGAGGCGTGCGAAAAGAACCCCCTCCATTTTCTGTACGACGGTTTCAAGTTTCGCTGCACAGTCTGCACAGTCCAGACCCTCTATGCGAAAGACAGACTGTTTGCCGCCCTCCGGCATTTCTTTTTGTCCGCTCTCCTGTTCCTGTGAACAGCAACAGTTGCAGCATGGATCTTTGTGTTCCATATCAGGCTCCCTATGAATGGTTTATGTGATCCAGACCCATGCACAGAAGCCCGAGAATATGCGCATCGTCCAGAGAATATATAACTTCTTTTCCTTCTTTTCTGTATTTCACCAGCCTGTATCCTTTCAGCATCCGAAGCTGGTGCGAGATTGCCGACTGACCCATGCCTATGGTTTCGGCGAGGTCGCATACGCAAAGCTCGCGACCTGTGAGCGCATGGAGTATCTTTATGCGTGTGGGGTCGCCGAGAATTTTGAACATTTCCGCCAGACGCTGAATATCTGATTCCGGCAGCATCGCCGCCTTAGCTATGCACACGGCTTTTTCGTCATGATTGCAGTTCTTTTCGCATACGATTATGTCTTCCATATTATCCTCAAACAAATGAATATATATTCATACGTTAGTCTAAAGAGTGCGTTGTGTCAAGGTAGGAAAATCAGAAAATTACGGGTGAAAATATTCCGTTGGTGTTGATAACCGCCCAGACGGTCTTTGACGAGGTATCGATTCCGTATGTGCCCAGCGTGTATTCAGGTTGCCATGCACCGCGGACGAACTGTTTTACGCCGCCTATGTTAAAATCCGCAGCCTTGCGCCAGAAACCGCGGCTGTCAAGCCTTGCGAGACAGGGTTCGCCCTGTCCGTAGCTCATTGAAAGGGTATATATGTCCGTATTTAAGGTTGAAAAGTCCATTCCGCGCAGAAACAGTATATCGCCTGCCGTTGCCTCATCCCGCGGATAGAATCCGGCGTTGACTTCCACACTGAACCTGCGTCCCGCCAAATCCTTTGCATCGCGTATGTTTATCCCGTCCAGTATCCTCGCCCGCGTGCCGTTTGCAGATGTGATGTCCACTGCTGTGTATGGTTTGCCATATTCTATAAGGAAGTTTTTCCCGTTAAGGCTGTATCCGAAGGTTTCTTTATGGCTGAAAGTGAGATATGGCGTGTCCGAGATGGTGTCTGCGGTGCGGCATACGGATGAATAATAGTCGAATGTCATGTGCCCGCCGTCAACTGTAACGGTATAATAGCCGATGGCGAAAAGTTCCTGACTGATCAGCTTCTGGCGTTTGCCGCCGCAGAAGGCTTCGTCGTTGGATGGTCTGCGCGGAAAATAAAATTTCGAGCTGTTGGAAGCGGTTATGAGCTGATTTACATATGAGGTTTTGCCATCTGTGGTATAAACCCGGCTGCGGTCGTGCATATGGTCGTGTCCGCAGATAAGATATTGCGCGCCGTTGTCTGCCATGGCTCTGATGAACTCGTCCTGACCGGGTGTGGAGGGTGAGGGTTCCGCGCCGAAAAGGATGCCCCTGTTGTGCTGGGTAAGCAGTCCTTTGTGGGTGAAAACCAGCGCGTGTTCTTTTTTACTTTTCAAACGGGAGGTTATCCATTCCTGCTGACCGCGTATGGGGTGTTCTCTGCCGTCGGGGGCGGTGTATTGGTCAGCCGTAATGAAGCGCACGTTTCTGTGGTCGAACGAGTAAGACAGACCTTTCAGGCTGTCGGACGGGAAAGAAAAATCGCTCCCAAGTCTGAACGCTCCGCCTTTTCTTCGTATGTCTGGTAGATTTCCGGCATCGGGATTAAACGCTTCAAAGGCAGCTTTCTGCGCCTTTTCATCGTTCTGTGTGCCGTCTGATGTCTGCGGGAAATATTTCAGGAACTCTATGGCGGCTATCTGCGAGTCGTCGTGGTTTCCGCGGATGGGATAAAAGGCTATTCCGCTGTTGTAAAGCGCCTGCGCATACCGTGCTCTTATTCCTATTGCGTCGGAAGTGGAATATACGTCAGTCTGTTCTGTGCTTTTGTTGTAAACGGCGAAGGGTTCCCTTCCGCTGTCTGTAAGATCGCCGACATGCAGAACGAGTTCGACACCTTGGCGGATGAACTCCGCGTTAAGCGCATTGATTATCTCAACCGCGCAGGATGCCGGATTTTTACCGTTGTCGTCACCCATCCACTGACTGTCGGACATGATACCGAATTTCCATGCGGAACTGGAGGGTATTTTTGAAGACGGCGGCTGTTTCAGTGCTTTCTTTTTTTCTCGCGGGAAGCATCCGGCGGATATCATTGTCAGAACCGCAGCGGACAGCTTTATGAACTTCCTTCTGTTTAACATAGGTTATCATAGCACAAAAAAGGGTGACCGGAGCCACCCTTTTTTCTATGAATCTTAATAGAATTATATACCTTTTACTGCAGAAAAGAATCCGTTGCTGTTGATTACAGCCCAGACTGTTTTGGATGTGGTGTCAACTCCCCATGTTCCAAGTGTATAACCATCGGTCCATTCACCTTTAACAAATTCGGCTTTCCCGCCTGAATTTGCAATGACAGCGTTTTCCCATACTCCGTTATCGTTGAGTTTTGCCAGTCCGAAGGTCTGATCGTTGATATCCGCATCCGTTATGCTCGTATCTGTATAGCTCATTGAAAGAGTGAAAACGTCTGTGACAGTGCTTCCCATTGTATAATCCATGCCTCTGAGGCTGAGAATATCGCTTGATGTCGCATCATCAGCGGAATAGAACCCTGCGTTCACTTCAACATTGAACCTTCTGCCGGCGAGGTCGCTGGCAACGTTCGCATTTCTTCCGTCAATAATCTTTGCCCTTGTTCCGCCTGTGCTTGTCAGGTCTACAGTATTGTAGGACGCACCGTAGGCTATCAGAAAATCTGTTCCTTTCAGGCTGTAACCGAAAGTTTCTTTTTTTGCGAAGCGCAGTGCCGGCGTTGTGGTTATGGAATCCGCAGAATAGCTGGGTGCCGAGTAATATTCAAAAGTTACATGTTCGCCGTCAACGGTTACTATGTAATAACCGATTCCGTAGAGTTCCTGGCTTATAAGTTTCTGTCTGAGACCGCTGCAGTATGTTTGATCGTTTGAGGGGTTCGCAGGTGTGTAAAATTTTGAACTGTCTGAAGCTGTTACAAGCTGGGTGACTTTTGCAGTTGCCCCGTCATGCGTATACACATAGCTTCTGTCGTGCATATGGTCATGACCGTTGATATAGTATTTTACTTTGTTGTTCGAAAGACTGGTAATAAATTCATCCTGCCCCGGTGTGGTTGCTGAGGGGTTGCTTCCGAATATTATATCCGTGTGATCCTGTGTCATGAGACCTTTATGGGAAAGAACAAATGCGTGGGTTCCTGTCTGTCTGGATGAGAGTACGGAGTTTATCCATGACTGCTGTGAGGTTACAGGATATACTGTCCCGTCTGTGCCGGTGAAAGTATCGAGTATAACGAACCTTACGTTATCGTAGTCAAAGGAGTATGAAAGACCGTTAAGCGCTGTTGAAGGGCTTGAAAAAGATGACCCCATGTCGAACGAAGTTGTTTTGGTTCTTTTTATATCAGGAAGATAACTCGTATCCGGGTTTTGTGCAGCATATGCAGCCGTCTGAACTGAAGTAACGTTGTGTTCGCCAGTTGTTGTCTGCGGAAAGTAGTTGTTGAATTCAATAGCGGCAGACTGGGAATCGTCATGGTTTCCTCTCATAGGAAAAAATCCGATACCGTTGTTGTAGAGCTCTTGAGCATATCTGGCTCTTATACCCATTGCGTCAGCAACTGAGTAAGTATAAGTGAGTCCGGTTTTTGTGTTGTTCGCTGTGAAGGTGTTTCTTCCGTCATCAGTAAGGTCGCCGACATGCAGAACGAATTTAACTCCATGTTCAACAAAGCTGGAGTTGAGCGCATTAATTATATCCACTGCGCATGATGCGGGGTTTTCCCCGTCGTCGTCCTTTGTCCACTGAGTGTCTGATATTATTCCGAATTTCCAAGCATTTGCTGAAGGCAGCGTTGATTTGGGAACGGACGTTTCAGGAGTTTCGGGACTGGAAGGATCGGGAGTTTCCGAAGTGCTGTCGCTGTCGTTTCCGCATCCCGCAACAGAGCCTGCCGCCACAACAGCCATTGAAGCCGCTGAAAATTTGATGAACTGACGCCTGTTGATCCCTTTCTTAATATTATCGTTCTCTGACATTTTGTCACCTCTGAGGTTTTTTGTATTAACGCTCTAAAATGTCAGGGAATTAATCGCATATAATAAATAATATGTAATTAAAATTTAAATTATATATGAATCTGCAATGGATTGATTCTGTAATGAGCGGTTTCGTATCGGCAGCAGGCTGTTTTGCAGATTGCCGTCAATACGAAACCTGTCTCGATGGTGAAGCCGCAGGATTATGCGGCAGTTTTATTTTATTTCTAAGGAACGGTGATCTTTTCCGGTGCAGGAGCAGGAACCGGAGCGGGAACCATATCAGGTTCCTGCACAGGTACGGTTTCCGCAGGTGCCGGCGCTGTTTCGGTTGCGGCAGGTGCCGCAGCAGGAGCTGTTTCCGGTGCTGTCGGCTGTTGTTCCGCAGGTGTCTCTGCCATAAAGGGGGTCAGGATGTCGCGCCACAGTGTATAGCCAAGCGCTGTTAGGTGTGTGCCGTCGTAGGTGTATTCATCTTTAAGGAAGCCGTCCGGCGCCAGTGTGGGGTTAAGATCAATGAACGCATAGCCGTTCTTGTCCGCATAGTCTTTCAGCATGGCGTTGAGTTCTTTTATCCTTACGTTGTATACATCATATTTCGGGTTCAGTTTGCCCAGATAGATTACAGACTGGATGTGCGGTTTTATGCCCTGTGCCACCAGATAGTCTATTATCTTCGTGTATCTGCTGAAAACGGAGGCTGGAAGCTGATATTTCGAAATATCGTTTATGCCGACAAGCACGAACGCCTTTTCTATTCTGCCGGTGGTGGTGTATTCAAGACGCTCCTGCATCCAGAATGTAGTGTCGCCGGGGATGCCTCTGTTTATGACGTCGCTGCGTTTCATCAGTTCGTTCCAGTAAGCTCCGTGGGTGATGGAATCGCCCAGCATCAATATCCGTCCGAACTCGTTGATGCCGTACATTTTATACATTTCCGCCGTTCTTTCGTATCCGGTGGGTTTGGTGAATTCTCTTTTGGGTGCTGTTGCCGCTTGTGCAATCATGGATGATGCAAGCATGAAAATTATTAATAGAAAACGCATTTTCGTTCCCTCTGTTGTATTTGCAGCGAATGTTCTACAGCAAAATAAAACATAAATCCAGTAAATTTCAGCAGACTTTATTGTATATTTGTAAAACCCATTTGTATCATTGCCAAATCAGCTTTGCAGAGGTATTTTATCATTATGAAAATTATTGCCCACAGGGGTGCCTCTTTTCTTGCACCCGAAAACACGATTTCCGCTTTCCGAATGGGGATAGAGGAGGGAGCGGACGGCATTGAGCTTGACGTGCGGCTCACGTCCGACGGAAGGATAATTGCCCTGCACGACGTCACCACGGCGAGAACCTCGGATAAACTGTTCCGTGCGGACGAGACCCCTTTCAGACTCATTGAAACCTGTGACGCCGGGAGTTGGAAATCCTCAAAATTCCTCGGTGAGCGCATCCCCTCGCTGGACGCTGTTCTGGATTTTATGCCTGAAAATCGGGATATTTTTATAGAGATAAAATGCGGAACCGAAATAATTCCTTTTCTTTCAGAACTTTTACGCACATATCACCGTCATGCTGATAACGTTGTTATCTTCGGGTTCGGTTACGATGTCGCCGCAGAGGCAAAAAGGCTGCTGCCTGAGTATAAGACATTGTGGATAGGTGAGTTTGGATACAATATCCAGATTGAGGATGAAATGTACGACCATGCTGAAAAAATGGTGCGCCGGGCAAATCTGGATGGTTTTTCAACCCGCGCCGACAGTGTGCACGTTCCGGTCATGCGTGAGCGTCTGAAAGATCTGCATCTTAATGTCTGGACAGTGGACGACCCGGCCGAGGCTCTGTTTTATCAGGAAACAGGTGTGGACAGCCTCACCACAAACCGCCCCGAAAGAATTATAGACATCGTTTTTTGATATCCGTCAATTACCGGCGGATTTAATTATTTTATCTATGTTTCGGGGGAAAAAATGAGAAACAGAAGAATCGTTCAGTTTATCTTTTTCGCGTCTTCAATCTATCTGGGAATCATGTTCGTAAGATTTTTAAACCACATCCAGAGCGGAAGATTTGATATTGTAAAACCTGGCGGGGTGGAGGCGTTTCTGCCTATCAGCGCTCTTGCTGCGCTCAAAAGATTCATACTCACCGGAAGCTACGACTGGGTGCATCCGGCGGGTCTCAGTCTGTTCATTATCTTCATGATCGTCAGCTTTCTTTTCCGCCGTTCGTTCTGCGGATATATCTGTCCCGTGGGGTTTGTCTCTGAAATGGTTTCGCTCATAGGTCGCGGAATGAGGGTTAATAAATACGCCGGATACGTTCTGTCCGTTGTCAAATACGGGCTGTTCGGCTTCTTTGCATATATAATCCTGGTAAACATGCCTGTGTCCGCCATAGAAGGTTTTCTCCAGTCACCTTACAATAAGCTGGCTGATGCAAAAATGCTGGAGTTCTTCACTTCGCCAGGCACAATTACAATCATTTTCGTTATTTCTATGTCGGCGCTTACGCTTCTTTTTAAAGGATTCTGGTGTAAGTATCTTTGCCCGTACGGGGTGTTCCACTCTGTTATCGCGGCGGTCTCTCCGTTTGTTATAAAGCGGAACGCCGATGCCTGCGTAAGCTGCATGAAGTGTACGAACGCCTGTCCCATGAACATTCAGGTGCACGAAGCCAAACTTGTTCTCAATCCTGACTGCATAGGCTGCCATGACTGCATAGTAGTGCGTCAGAACGAAGAATGCCTTCAGACTTGCGGAAAGGATATCAAAGCGAAATATCTCCCATTCGCTGTTTTAGGCGTGTCTACGGCGCTTATCTTAGCCGCGGTGGCTTTCGGGCTTTGGAACAGCAGCGTTTCCGCTGAGGAGTATGCGTTCTGGCTCTCAAGGTTGGGGCAGCTTTCGCATTAAAAGTGTTGTAAAAAATCTGTTTAACCTATACATTTTATAAATGAAAGAAGACCGGACGGTCGCCGGCGTATTTTGCGCGGGAGGAAAGTCCGGACACCAAAGGGCAGGATGACCGATAACGTCGGTCTGTCGTGAGGCAGGGACAGTGCCACAGAAAACAAACCGCCGTGTGAAAACACGGTAAGGGTGAAACGGCGGTGTAAGAGACCACCGCGCCTGCGGTAACGCAGGCGGCAGGGCAAACCCCATCCGGTGCAATGCCAAATAGGCAGACAGTTAAGGATTGCCCGTCCTTTGTCTGCGGGTGGGCAGCTTGATCCCGCGGGCAACCGCGGGGCTGGATAAATGACCGTTAGAACAGAATCCGGCTTACGGGTCTTCTTTCCTTTTTTTTGAACCCTTGTGTTAATTAGTTTGAATTTGTTTTATTTCAAATCATTCCGAATACCCGTTGACGTGGAAAAAAAAAACAGTTATATTCGGTTTATTGTATACTGTATACTGTGTACTTTTTAAGCAGAGTATTCAGGTGAGGGGTTGGCTGCTTGAATCAGGACGTATTCATTGAAAGCAAGCCGCTGCGGGAAAAGATCGCCGATATAATCAGAACCGACATAATCAAAGGCGTTTACCGTAACGGTGAAAGGTTGGTGGAACCTAAGCTCGCTAAAAATCTGGGGATCTCCAGAACACCTATAAGAGAGGCTCTTCGCCAGCTTGAAGGCGAAGGTTTTATAGAGATTGTTCCCAGACGCGGAGCTGTGGTTAAGGAACTGACAATAAAAGATATTGATGACCTTTATGCCATCAAGGCAAACCTTGAAGGTCTCGCCGCAAGACAGGCAACGCTTAACCTTACAAGCGAACAGATAGAGATCCTTATCGGTATAAACAAAAAATTCAGGGATTATGCGGAAAAAAATCCGGGAATCCCCGACGAACACCATAAAGACAACATAGATTTTCACAACGTTTTCATAGCCGCATCCGGCAACGAAAAACTTGTCGATATTCTCGACGGTATGTCGAAAAATTTCCAGAGACTTAAAAGTATGCTCATGTCCGACGCGGGCAGAGCTGCAAATGCCGTTAAAGAACACAAGAAAATTATAGACGCTTTCATTTCCAAAGACCCGGATCTGGCTGAAAAAACAGTCCGCGAACACATCATAAGCGGCTGGGAATACCTTAAACAGCGGATCAACAGCAACGCCTGATATTATAAAGAGGAACTTTTGTGGCTGCTAAAGACATTAACATCGACAATACTCCGCTAAGTGAAAAAATAGCGGCGACCATTCGAAACAGCATCATCAAAGGTCAGCTCAAGCCCGGAGAAAGACTTGTTGAACCGAAACTTTCTGAGATGCTTGGAATTTCACGCACACCCATCCGCGAGGCACTTCGCCTGCTTGAGATGGAAGGTTTTATAGAGATAATCCCCAGACGCGGGGCAATCGTTACAACGCTAACGGAAAAGGATATTGACGATATCTTTGTTATAAAAATGAAGCTGGAGCCGCTGGCTTCAAAACTTGCCATTGAGCATCTGGACAATCATGACCTTGACAAAATGCGCGAGCTTGTTAAAAAGATGGACGCAGGTTCATCAAGGGCTGTTTCCCAGATGATCCACTGGAACTACGATTTTCACCGGATATTTATTTATAAATGCGGAAACGAACGACTTATCAAAATGCTTGAGGGTTTGCAGCAGCAGTTTAAAAGAGCTACCGTTTATTCCTTCTCCATCGAGGGACGAACCAAGGAGGTCAAGGAAGAACACAGCGATCTGCTGGAAGCCTTTGAAAAGAAAGACGCGGAGATGGTCGAAAAGGTTGTTGAAAAACATGTCTATAACGGATGGCAGTTTATCAAAAAACAGTACGGCTCATCACATGATTAAGTTTTAGCTGAATCTTTTTTCAGTGGGGTCCAAATGAAAAAGATCAGCGTCAACGACCTGCAAATCGGTGACAAAGTGATCAAGCTGGACAGAAGCTGGCTTGAAACGGGTTTTCTTACACACAAATTTCATGTTAAAGACAGATCCGTTATCGAAAAGCTCGTCAATAACGGCGTGGAATATGTCTACGTTGAGCGGGACGAAAGGGAAGAGGCTGTTGTTGACGTTTTCAACGGCAAACCCGACGAGTTTATCGAGCACAGAAAAGAAATTATCAAAGACAATTATATCAATCTGGACGATATATCCAGTGCGAAAGCCCTTTACTCCGAATCTGTCAAAATAGTTCATAACGTATTGGGCGACATCCGTTCCGGCAAGATGTTCAACGAACACGCCGTTAAGTCTGTCGCGTCCAATATCGCTGAAATCACACTTAAAAACAAGGGCGTGATGTCCAGCATGACGAAACTGAAATATCACGACGACTACACGTTTCTCCACTCCATGAACGTGAGCATATTCGCTTCGAGCCTTGCGGCGCATCTGGGGATGAGCGCAAAGGAGGTTGAACGCATCGCGCAGGCGGGTCTTCTGCACGATGCGGGAAAGATGCTGGTTCCGACAGGGGTTCTGAACAAGCCGGGAAAACTGACCGACGATGAATTCAATGTGATGAAAAGCCACGTTATCCTTGGTTACGAATATCTTGTCAAACAGGGGCTGCCTAAGGATATGCTTAATCTCGCTCTTCAGCACCACGAAAGATACGACGGCTCCGGCTATCCGCAGGGACTTAAAGACGAGCATATATCCGTCGAGGGAAAGATAGGCGCTGTTGTGGACATATACGACGCCATCACCAGCGACAGATGCTATCATAAGGGAATGGAACCTCCCGCCGCATTGAAACTCATGTTCAAATGGACGGACAGCCACATAAATAAAAAAGTATTCGAGTTCTTCGTGATGAACGTCGGGATATACCCTGTCGGGTCTCTGGTTCTGCTGGACACCAACGAACTTGCCGTTGTCGGGAAGATGAATACAGCGCGCCCCACGGAGCCTATGGTGCTTATTTTTATGGACAAGGCGGGCAGAAGCCGCCCCATACAGATGGTGGATCTGGCAAAAAATGTTCTGCATAAAAAGAAAATTCTGGGTCCTGTGAACCCGGAAAATATAAATATACCGGATGAGATATACGCTTTTATCGACGGAATGAACGAATTAAAATAATTTGAATTATTTTATTGAACTATTTTCGATTGCAATTATCTTTGAAGTATAATCCGACGAACAAAGACAATCCTTGAGCGAAAGCTCTTTGTATATCCCCTGTAGGTTCTAAGAAATAGAAAAGGCAGACTTCTCCGGTCTGCCTTTTTGCATTTAGAGTATTGTTCATTTGAGTTAACGCACTTTATGGAGTATGAGATCGCTTCGGGCATTATTCGACAACTAAATTGAATATGGACTCATACAGCCTTCGGCTAGTTAGCCCTCGCGAAGCCGTTTCTCTCTCCTCTGTCTCTGCAAACCCTGTAAGGGTGAAGCAGTCTCGTATTCTATATGATTATGCAAATACTTTATATTGTGCGAATCTTTTTCGCTCTGTAAATTGTGCCTTCAATGGTGTCCAGCAATTCTATGCCTTTCTCTTTAAGTCCGTTGCGTATCCCGTCAGCCTTTTCGAAATCCTTGTTCTTTTTTGCTTCCGTGCGCTGGCTGATAAGGTTTTCAAGCTCCTCTTCCGGTATGGACAGGTTAAGCCTGAACCATTCGGATGGGGTATAAGTGATTATACCAAGAACTGATGCCGTCACTGCGAATACCTTTTCACACGCTTCTTTCAACACGGAAAAGCTGTTTTTCTCAGGTTTTGACGCCATGAGTCTGTTGAACTCACGCACCGCCTCAAAAAGCGCCGCCAGTACCTCCGGAGTATTAAAGTCGTCGTCCATTGCCGCTTTGAACTTTTCCATGAAAACATCTGCCGTTTTCATGGCTTCCGCGGCGACATCCGCGCCTTTCTTGCCGGCATTGAACCTGTTCAGCTCGTCCAGCATGGTGTATATCCTGTCCAGAGAGCGTTCCGCCTCCAGCAGATGATCCTGCGAGAAATCCAGAGAACTTCTGTAGTGTGTCGTAAGGAGGAAGAAACGCACAATTTCAGGGTCGAACTCTTCCAGAACCGTTCTTATGGTGAAGAAATTGCCGAGTGATTTGGACATCTTTTCCTGATTGACGTTAACGAAGCCGTTGTGTATCCAGTATTTGGCAAACTCACATCCGCAGGCAGCCTCTGACTGCGCTATCTCGTTTTCATGGTGGGGGAAAACAAGGTCGCGTCCGCCGCCGTGGATGTCGAAGGGCAGACCGAGTATATCCTCGCTCATTACGCTGCATTCAATGTGCCATCCGGGGCGACCAGGTCCCCATGGGCTTTGCCAGCTTGGTTCGCTGGGTTTGGACGCTTTCCAGAGAACGAAGTCGAATGGATTCTCTTTGTTGTCGTTAACTTCAATGCGGGCTCCAGCCATCATGTCGTCCAGCTTTCTGTGCGAAAGTTTGCCGTAGTCCTCGAATTTCTGCACGCGGTAATATATGTCGCCGTTGGATTCGTATGCAAAGCCCTTTGCGATGAGGGTTTCGCACATCTCTATCATCTTGCCGATGTAGTCTGTTGCTTTCGGTGTGAAATCAGGACGCAGAATGTTCAGCGCATCCATATCAGCGTCGTGCTCTTTTATAAATCTGTCGGTAAGCTCTGTCCAGAGGATGTTCTGTTCGTTGCTCCGTTTGATTATCTTGTCGTCTATATCGGTGAAGTTTTTAACGAACGTCACCTCGTATCCTTTGTGTATGAGGTACCTGCGGATAACGTCGAAAACGGTTGAGCTTCTGGCGTGTCCTATGTGGCAGAAGTCGTAAACGGTTACGCCGCAGACGTATATTTTCACTTTTTTGTCTTCGATAGGTTTGAAAATCTCTTTCTGCCCTGTGAGCGTGTTGTAAACGTTCAGCATTATTCACCCTTGCTGGCGGCGATGAGCCGCTTTGTATATTCCTGCTGCGGGTTCTCAAGAACTTCCTGAGCCGTCCCGTATTCCACAGCCTCGCCTCTGTTCATGACCAGTATGTCGTCGCAGAGAAAAGAGACCACGGCAAGGTCATGTGATATTAAAATAAACGTCAGGCTGTTTTCAAGTTTTAATTTTTTCATCAGGTTGAGAATCTGCGACTGAACGGATACGTCCAGAGAACTGACGGGTTCATCGGCGACGATTATTTCAGGGTTAAGCGAGAGCGCGCGGGCTATGGAGAGCCTCTGGCGCTGTCCGCCGGAAAATTCGTGAGGGTATCTGTCCAGATATTCTTTGTCCAGCCCCACCATGGCAAGGTAGTTTTCGCACTCCTGCCTTACGTTCTTTTTACCGCTGTATTTTATCACAGCGTCTTTCATTGAAGAAAAGACAGTTAGTTTAGGATTCAGGCTGAGGTATGGATCCTGAAACACCATCTGGACGTTTCTGCGGTATTCCTGATAGTCTTTGCCGAGCGCGTGGATATCTCTGCCCTTGTAAAGCACTTCGCCGCTGTCCTGCATAATTATTCCGGTGAGTATCTTTGCAAGTGTTGTTTTCCCGCTGCCCGATTCACCCACTATACCAAGCGAGCGCCCTTTTGTTATTGAAAGGCTGATGTTGTCCACAGCCTTTATGATAGTAGAAGAGCCTTTGAAGATTCCCTCAAAGGCTCTGTATTGTTTTGTTAAGTTATTGAGTTTTAATAATTCGTTATCCAAACCTACACCTTGAACTGAGCCGTATTCTCCTTGAGCTGGTGTGCCAGTTCGCCTATCTTGTTGGAGAACTGACTCACATCGTCTACTATAACCTTATTGTCAGCCGATGCAATACTAACATTTGTTACGGTTGACGTTATGTTGTTTATAGCCTCCGACTGCTGTTCTATGATGGTGAGGATGGGTTCTACACTTGCTGCCGCGGTCTTCATCTGGTTCACGACCTCTGCAAAGCTCGCACCCACGATGTTTATGGAGTCGGAACTGTGCTTAACGTCTTCAATTCCTGTGTTTATCTTCGTGACCACGTCTGTAACGTTTTTCTGTATGGAGCCGACCATGCCGGATATCTCCTGAGTTGAGGTGCTGGTCTTCTCCGCCAGTTTACGCACTTCGTCGGCAACAACCGCAAATCCTCTACCGGCTTCGCCTGCACGCGCCGCCTCAATAGCGGCGTTGAGAGCGAGCAGGTTTGTCTGCTCGGCAATGTCAACGATGATGCTGACGATATTTGTTATCTGCTGGCTTGCCGTTTTCAGGTCGCCAAGATTTTCCGACACGCCTGCAAGCCCGGCCGCTACGTTGTTTACCTGATCTATCGACTGCTGGAGCTTCGAGTTTCCGTCCAGAACCTTGCTTCTTGCGTTGTGCACCTCGCTGATGCCGTTCTGAACGCTGTCTATGATGTTTGATGTGGAGGATGAAAGCTCCTCCGCAGCGGATGCAACCGCAGCCATCTCCATGCTTGTATTGTTCAGGTTTTCGTTCATCTGTGCCATAAGGGCAACCGTCTGGTCACTGGTGGTGTTAAGGTAGTCCGTGCTGTCCTTTATGTTATGAACCAGTTCATATAGGTTGCTCTTCATCCCGTTTATGGAATCGGTGAGGTCGCCGAACTCGTCCTTAGATGTTTTTTTGATATCCTGGCAGGTGAGGTCGCCTTTTTTAATGCAGTCTGCCACCTTCATGATACTTATGAGAGGGGTGGTTATCTTTGTAGCAGAGAAAAGACCGACAAGTACCGCAAGAACTAGGATAACGGCGAGCATAATGAACGTTGTGCTGGTGACGCGGCTGGAAATAGCCGATACCTCTTTGATACCGCTGTCCATCTGGTTGCGCGCGGATGATTCCATCGCATTCAGTGTGCTTTCCGTACCAGCTACGGTTTTTTCGAGTCCGTCTATCTGGCTGAAAAGGCTCTTTTCAAGATGCAGAGCGTTTACGCGTATCTTCTGCATGTCCAGCGCAGCCTTGTCCATCTCCTGTGTTGCCCCAAGAAGGAGCTTCATTCTGTCCTTAACGAAGGCATTTGAAGAGGATGCCGCCATAGTGCTCGTTTTTGCCGCAAGTGTTTTGTTGAAGCCTCGCAGGGAGTATATCCCCTCTTCAACATCCACGTCGTCGCCGGAGGTCATAAGCTCGGAGATATAAACCTTTATCTCAAGGGGTTCTTCCATCATTCTTTCAAGGTACGCCGTATTACCGCCGGATTTTTTAAGCTCGTTCATGCTGACAGTAATAAGCCCCTTCTGTTTACGGAAAATGGAGTCCATATCGTCGAAAAGGAGCATCATTTCGTCGTGGACGCGGATATATTCCTTTTTCGTGCGTAAAAATTCGTCGGACTTAGCCCTCAGGTCATGGCTCATCTTTTCCAGTTCTTCGGAATCCTTAACAAGTCCCACTGCTTTGTCTATCTTTTCAAAACTTGCTGTGGTCTGCTGTTCAAATTTGTCAATTTCTTTTGCGTCAGTTGTGTTTATGGCGCTTTTAAGTGAGATTACAACGTTTTTGAACTCGTTGTTGATAACACCTGAAGCCTCTTTGTCAGCAAGGATAGTGTTCAGGTTTGTGCTGATAAAACCGTTGACTTTACTGCTGGATGAGATAAAAGAGAGGGAAAGAACAACAATGAAAGCCGACACAAGAAGATAAGACAGAATCAATTTAACTTTGATACGCATCTGTTCACCACATATTCTATATTATCCAATTTGCAATATAAATAATTATAGTAATATTATATTATAACACATATCTTAAAATTGTTTTATAAATATTGTAAATAAGAGTGATTTATTGTAGAACCAAAGTCATTAATACATAAGGAAAACGGTATGGAAAAGGTACACATAACAGAAAGTTTTGAACAAATGTATGATATTTATAAGAAAAAATACGGAAACCAGCGTCTGTTCAGATCCATGCGCTATAAAAACGGCAACGAACCGGTCTTTTACATCGGTGTGCCGGGGCTTTTTATAGCCATTGCAATATCACTGATAACAATTATCACGGTATATCTGCTTTATCAGCCCGCCAAATGGTACATATGGGTTCCTTACATAATATTCGCGTTCTTCCTGTTCAGAATATCAATTAAGATGGACAAGGTGCGTCAGGTGCGTTTTATGCTCTGGTCGCTTCTGGATATGGCAAAACAGAGAATAGAGAAGGCGAATGAAACTCTCAGCGAAGACAGACACATCAATCTGGCAAAAGCAAAAGAATTTCTTGAAAAAGCGCACCAGCATGTTGATGAAGCCGCCATTTCCGAACAGATAGCGGAGATTGAAAAAGCCCTTTGATATTTCCTTAAATCCACGACATAAAAAAACCCCGTCCTTAGACGGGGTCATTTTTTCCTTTTTTAATGCCTTAAATAATCAGATTACTTGTGGCATTTGTTGCAGGATTTGCCTTGGGGAACTTTTTTCTCAACGTGGCAAGCCCAGCAGAAATCGTCGTGAGCCGCGTTTTTCATGCCTTTAATGCCGAGTTTAGCGGGTTCGAAAGCTGCGCCGGTTTTCTGGTTTTTCAGTGCTCCGCCTTTGTCAGACATGTGGCAGTCAACACACTGAAGTTTAGACTGGTGAACAGCGTGGGGGAATTGAACAGCTTTTTTAGTGGGTGCTGCTACGTTGAACTCTTTAACAAGGTCTATTGTAGCGGGACCGTTAGCGGCTGCATAGGCAACAAGTGCGAACGCGAATACAACCATCATTGAAATGATAACTTTTTTCATG
The DNA here is from genome assembly GCF_029267515.1 of Seleniivibrio woodruffii. Taxonomy (GTDB): domain Bacteria; phylum Chrysiogenota; class Deferribacteres; order Deferribacterales; family Geovibrionaceae; genus Seleniivibrio; species Seleniivibrio woodruffii_A. The sequence goes on along the minus strand of NZ_JAJUIS010000013.1, from coordinate 17,377 downwards.
ATGTCTCCTCTCGATAAAAGTTTGACGATATTAATCCCGTCTAAAGAAACTGTCAATAACGGATATTAGGCGTTTACAACATTTTCAGATACGTGTTAAACAACTGATGTCGAAATCCCCTCTGACTAATACGGGCTGCGGAGTTGTGAGGTCTATGATTACGGAGGAGACGGAACCTGTGCTTCCGCCGATGATGAAATAGTTAACTAAGTCTTTGAAACAGAATATTATATTCCCCTCATTCGGGTCATATCCGACACTACTGGGGTTCGCGCTTGTTGCGCTTATCGGACCTGTTTTGTTAATCAAATGTTTTAAAATTGACATATGGGGTAAACGGAGCGCTATCGTGTCATTAAGTTTATATAGGTCATCAACCTCTTTTTTTGCTTTTAAAAGCAGAGTGAAAGAACCTTTGCTCCACAAAAAATCCATAATCTTCTGACATTGTCCGTCAAAATCCGCAAGTTCCGCCGCCTGTCCGAAAGAGGATACCAGTACCGGAAAAGGTTTCGACCTGTCTCTGCCTTTGATGTCGAAAATTTTGTCATTGGCTTTTTTGTCTGTGATGGGCGCGCCTATGCCGTAGATTGTGTCGGTTGGGAAAACGACAGGCTCCCCGCAAAGGGAAGCCCGCCTGAATATTTCTTCCGCGTTTCTGAATGGTGCTATGAGCATTACAGCATTTCCTGAACCGCTTCGTTGTCCTTATAGACTTTTTCTTTCATATCTTCTTTGTATTGCGCCACTTTTACGGCGACTTCCGCGTTTGAACGGGCGATTATCTGTCCTGCGAAGATTCCCGCGTTTTTAGCTCCAGCCTTGCCTATCGCCATTGTCGCAACGGGTATACCGCCGGGCATCTGCACCATTGAGAGCAGTGCATCCAGACCGTTAAGAGAAGTTGCCGACACGGGTACAGCTATCACGGGGAGGTTGGTTTCGCTCGCCACAACACCTGCGAGGTGCGCAGCGGCACCAGCGAGGGCGATTATGGCGTCAAGTCCGCGCTGTTCGGCGGTCTTTGCCCATTCCAGAGTGCGTTCGGGTGTTCTGTGGGCGCTGGAAACGATAACTTCGTATTCGATACCGAAACCTTTGAGGATATCAACTGCATCCTTTGCTATGTCAAAGTCGCTTTTGCTGCCCATTATTATTCCGACCTTACTCACCTTTCAGCCTCCTGAGAGCCTTTGCTCCGATATCTTTTCTGTAGTGTACGTCTGTCCAGTGTATCTTTTCAACCGCTTTGTATGCCGTTTTGATGGTCTCTTCCAGAGTGTCGCCGATGGCTGTGACACCAAGAACGCGTCCGCCTGTGTTGACGGTCTTGCCGTCTCTGTCTGCTGTACCTGCGTGGAAAACCTTAACGCCTTCAATTTTGTCTGCTTCGGCTATACCTGATATCTCATAGCCTTTCTTATAGTCTTTGGGATAGCCGCCGGAAGCCATCACCACGCATACGGTGGGGTTGTCGCTCCACTCTATCTCAACCTTGTCAATGGTCTGGTCTGTACAGGCGAGGAAAACAGGTATAATGTCTGATTTCAGGCGTGAAAGCACAGGCTGTGTTTCCGGGTCGCCGAAACGCGCGTTGAACTCAAGCACTTTGGGCTGACCGTTATGTATCATGAGCCCCGCGTAGATTATACCTTTGAAGACGATTCCGTCCTTTGCCATGGTTTTTATGAGGGGGTATGCAATCTCTTTCGTAACTCTGTCAAACAGTTCGGGAGTTACCACAGGTGCAGGTGAATATGCGCCCATTCCGCCTGTGTTGGGTCCTTTGTCGCCGTCGTAAACAGCTTTGTGATCCTGACTTGTGACCATGGGCAGAACCGTTTTTCCGTCGGTGAAGGCGAGGTATGAAGCCTCTTCGCCCAGAAGGAACTCCTCAATAACTACCTTGCTTCCGGCATCGCCGAAAACGCTGTCTATAAAAATCTCTTCCAGAGCTTTCAGAGCTTCTTCAAAGGTCATAGCCACCGTAACGCCTTTTCCTGCGGCAAGCCCGTCAGCTTTAACGACTATGGGGGCTCCGTGTTCGTGGACATAGTTTTTTGCTGATTCGTAATCGGTGAACTCACCGTATTTTGCAGTGGGGATGCCCGCCTTTATCATGACATCTTTTGCAAAGGCTTTGCTCGCTTCAAGCTGTGCCGCCGCCTTGCAGGGACCGAAAACCCTCAGTCCGTTATCTTCAAAGATATCCACAATGCCCGCGGCAAGGGGATCTTCGGGACCGACAACCGTCAGGTCTATTTTCTCTGTCAGTGCGAAATCCAGCAGTTTTTTAATGTCGGTCGCTTCTATGGCGATGTTCTCGGTCTTGTTCTCAAGGTGAGTTCCGCCGTTGCCGGGTGCGGCATAAATCTTTGCCACAAGGGGGCTTTGCGCTATTTTCCAGCACAGGGCGTGTTCTCTTCCGCCTGAGCCTATAACAAGGACTTTCATCGTCATCTCCTTTTATGTGGTATACAAAAAATCCCCGCTATTAGGTTTGTATGCGAGGATTTTCTGATATTATTCATCTATTTATGAGACTGCTTCGTCGTCCCTCCTCGCAGAGACGTTTTCCGGTCATTGCGGGGAGCGTAGCGACGCGGCAATCTCATTATTTAATTTTTAGTGTTTGAAGTGTCTCACGCCGGTGAAGACCATGGCGATGCCGTGCTCGTCTGCGGCTTTGATAACTTCCTCATCCCTGATGGATCCTCCGGGTGAGATAATGGCTGTGATGCCTCTGCCTGCCGCTTCGTCCACGCTGTCTCTGAATGGGAAGAATGCGTCGGAAGACATAACGGTGCCTTTAAGCTCGGCTCTGGCTTTGCTTGCGGCGATTTTGGAGGAATCTACACGGCTCATCTGTCCTGCGCCCACACCTATGGTTCTGTCGTCTGTGGTGTAAACGATGGCGTTGGATTTAACGTGTTTTGCAACCTTCCATGCGAAATCCATAGCTTTGTATTCAAAGTCTGTAGGTTTTCTTTTGGTGGGCACGGGGAGGCTTCTGATATCTTTGATTTCGTGCAGGTCGCGGTCTTGCAGAAGAATACCGCCCGTTACGTTTTTGATATCGAGTTCAGAGTCCCTTGCGCCGTAAATATCGCCGAGTTCGATAAGGCGAAGGTTCTTTTTAGCGGCGAAGAACTCTTTTGCTTCCTCTGTGAAAGAGGGTGCGAGAACCACTTCAAGGAAGAGTTCCCCGAGTTTTTCAGCCAGCTTTTTGTCAACTTCGCGGTTAACTCCCACGATTCCGCCGAAAGCGGATACCGGGTCGCACTCAAGGGCTTTCAGGTATGCTTCGTAAACGTTGTCGCCTGTTGCGCAGCCGCAGGGGTTAGTGTGTTTTATGATTGCAACCGCGGGTTCTTTGAACTCTTTCACAAGCTCAAGGGTTGCGTGGATGTCTACTATGTTGTTGAATGAAAGCTCTTTGCCCTGAAGCTGTCTGCCTGTGGCAACGCTTACTTCGTTCACAAGGGGCTTAACGTAGAACGCTGAATCCTGATGGGGGTTTTCGCCGTAGCGCATAGGCTGTTTTTTGCGCGCGGGGATAGCTATCTCCTCAGGGAATTTAACGCCGAGTTTTTTATTGAAATACGAAGCGATTATGGAGTCATAAACGCCTGTGTGGGAATACGCTTTTCTTGCGAGGTCGATACGGGTTTCAAGCTCGGTACCGCCGTTATCCATTTCGGAGAGTATTCTTGAAAAGTCGTTGTTGTCCACCACGACAGCCACGAACTTGTGGTTTTTCGCTGCGGAACGGATCATAGAGGGACCGCCGATGTCGATGTTTTCAACAACTTCGTCGTGCTCTGCGCCTTTTGCAACTGTGGCTTCGAACGGATAGAGGTTCACAACAACCATGTCGATGTTTTCAAGATCGTGTTCTTTCATGGTTGCCTGATGTTTCGCGTTGTCACGGATGTTAAGTATGCCTCCGTGTACTTTCGGGTGGAGAGTTTTCACTCTGCCGTCAAGCATTTCGGGGAATCCTGTGAACTCGGAAATTTCAATTATCTCCACACCGCTGTCTGCGAGCAGTTTTGCGGTTCCTCCCGTGGAAATGATCTTTACGCCGTGTTTTTTGAGACCTTTTGCGAAGTCTACGATGCCGCCCTTGTCGGAAACGCTGATGAGAGCGGTTTTAGGCATTATTCTCATTTGTGCTCCTCTTTATGAATATATAGTCCAGCAGCAGAAGCCCGATGCCGGTCGAGATAGCGATATCCGCGACATTGAACGCCGGCCACTGCCATGTTTTGTAATAGAACAGCAGAAAGTCAACCACCTTTCCCACAAAGAGCCTGTCGATGAAGTTACCCACAGCTCCCGCCAATACAAGAGTATATGAAAAAAGGCGGAGTTTCATCCCTTTTTCTTTGATGAGAAGGTAAGCCACACATGATATTGCCAGAATGGTAACCGCGATGAAGAACATCTTGCGGTAGGTTTCCGGCAGCCTGCCGAGAAAGCCGAACGCCGCACCGGGGTTCAGTATGTATGTGATATCGAAGAAACCGTCTATGACTGGGCGCGATTCGTGGAGAATGAAGTTCTTCACAATATACGCTTTTGTCCACTGGTCAAGGACGACTACGGCGAGTGCAAGTGCTATCATTGCTTTTTTCATCATGAAAGCGCCTCGGCACATCTTTTGCAAAGTGTCGGATGTTCGGGGTTATGTCCTATGGTGGACGATTTTGTCCAGCATCTTTCACATTTTCCGTTTGAGGACACGGCTACCTTAACTTTTACCTTTCCGTCTTCGGAAACGTGGCAGTCTGTCATTGCCGCGGGGTCTTCGAAACGCACTTCGGAAACGATGAATATTCTCTCTATACCTTCGTCGGCTGTGAGATATTTTTTGGTGTCTTCGTCAACGCCTATAACAACGTCGGCATCCAGCGGGTGACCGATTACCTTTGCGGCTCTCGCCACCTCAAGGGCTTTCGTAACCTCTTTGCGCACTTCAAGTATCTTCTGCCATTTCGCTGCGTTTTCCGCATCGTCATATTCAACGGCGGGTGCGAACATTTCCATGAAGATATTCTCCTTTTTGGATGAACATGCGGGCATGTATTCGTATATCTCATCCGCGGTGAAGGACAGTACGGGAGCCATGACCTCTGCCATCTCTTTAAGGATGGTATACATGGCGGTCTGCGCGGAACGTCTTTCCCGTGATGCGGGTTTGTATGCGTACAGCCTGTCTTTCAGTATGTCCAGATAGAAGGACGACAGGTCGTTTATGCAGAAGTTCAGGAACGAGTGATAGAAGACGTGGAGCTGATATCTGTCGTATGCCTCATAGATACGCTTTTTCACCGTCTGCCATCTTGAAAGGGCGAAACGGTCGAGGTCGAGCATATCTTTAAATTCCGTCATATCTGTGTCGGGGTTGAAATCGTACAGGTTTCCAAGCAGATAACGCGCAGTGTTGCGTATCTTTCTGTATGATTCCACCAGTCGGTTTATGATGTCGTCGGATATTCTGATGTCTTCTGAGTAATCCTCTGCGGAAACCCAGAGACGCAGAACCTCTGCGCCGTATTTGTTGATTATCTCGGCGGGCGAAACGACGTTGCCAACGGATTTCGACATTTTGCGTCCTTTTCCGTCAACGACGAAACCGTGGGTGAGCACCTCTTTATATGGTGCTGTGCCGCGTGTGCCGACGCTTTCAAGGATAGAACTGTGGAACCATCCTCTGTGCTGGTCGGAACCTTCAAGGTACATGTTCGCAGGCCATGAAAGCTCGTCTCTTTCTTCAAGAACGGCGGAGTGGGATGTGCCTGAGTCAAACCATACGTCGAGGATGTCAGTTTCCTTCTTAAAGTGTGTGCCGCCGCATTTGGGGCATTTCGTGCCTTCGGGTATGAAAGCGGAGTTTTCGTTGTCGAACCACGCATCGGCTCCGTGTTCGCGGAAAGCCGACAGAACGCGTTCCTGTATCTCTTTGTTGATGATTATCTCGTCGCAGTCCTCACAGAGGAAAACGGCGATGGGTACGCCCCACGTTCTCTGGCGTGAGATACACCAGTCGGGACGGTTCTCTATCATGGATGTGATGCGGTTTTCTCCCCACACGGGTGTCCAGCGCACCTTTTTAATCTCCGAAAGGGTCTTTTTGCGCAGGTCGTTGCGCTCCATGCCGATGAACCACTGGGGTGTGGCACGGAATATCACGGGGTGTTTGCAGCGCCAGCAGTGGGGGTATGAGTGGTTTATGTCGCCGCTTGAAAGCAGACTTCCCTGCTCGTCCATCATGGTGACTATCTCTTTGCCCGCTTTATATATGCTCTGCTCCGCGAATATCTCCACGTTGCGCTTGTAAAATCCTCTGTCGTCAACGGGGTTGAGTATCTCAAGCCCGTATTTAAGCCCGACTTCGTAGTCTTCCTGACCGTGACCGGGTGCTGTGTGCACAAGTCCGGTACCTGCATCCAGCGTAACGTGGTCGCCGAGGATTCCCAGCGACAGCCTGTCGTAGAAGCAGTGTTTAAACTCTACGCGCTCAAGCTCCGTTCCGAAGAACACTTTTACTGTTTCAAATCCGTGGATATGGAACTCTTCGTTCAGTCCTTTGATGAGGTCGGTTGCAACAATTATATATTCGCCGACTGCAAGGTTTTTGTTGCAGGTGTCGGTGATTTTGATGATTGAGTATTCAAGCTCAGCGTTGGCGCATATTCCGAGGTTTGCAGGGAGCGTCCACGGAGTCGTCGTCCATATCACTGCGGATACTTTGTCGGTTTCGGCGAGACCGAATTTTGCCTTGAAAGCATCCTTCATGGGAAATTTAACGTATACGGAAGTTGACGTGTGGTTATCGTATTCAACTTCGGCTTCCGCAAGCGCCGTAACGCATGACGTACACCAGTAAACGGGTTTAAGACCTTTGAAAACGCCGCCGTTGTCGAAGAAACGGTAGAGTTCCTGTAAAGTCTTCGCCTCGTATTTATAGTCCATAGTAATATAAGGATGATCCCAGTCGCCGAAACCGCCCAGACGCTTGAAGCCCTGTCTCTGGAGGTCGATGAACTTGTCGGCGTAGCTGCGGCATTCCTTCCGTATCTCGGATTTTGTCATGCCTTGCTTTTTGCTGCCGAGTTTTTTGTCAACCTGCAGTTCAATGGGCAGACCGTGGCAGTCCCATCCGGGTACGTAGGGAGTGTAGTATCCTTCAAATGCTTTCAATTTAACTATAATATCTTTCAGAATCTTGTTAAGAGCGTGTCCGATGTGAATTTCGCCGTTTGCATAGGGAGGTCCGTCGTGGAGTATGTATGGGTTGTTTCTGTCTCTTGCGGACAGCATTTTCTCATACGCCTTTTCCTCTTCCCATTTTTTAAGGCGTTCCGGTTCCTTGACAGTGAGGCTCGCCTTCATGGGAAATTCCGTTTGGGGGAGATTCAGGGTATCTTTGTAGTCCATCTAAAAAACTCCTTGAGATTCGAAAGAAAGAATTGAACGCAATTTTTAACACCAAATACTTTATTAATCAAGTCCAGATGGAACAAATGAACTAAAAAAAGTGTTGCTCTGTCATATATGGCGGGTGTATATTCCCGTCATTCCATTTCGGAGGAAAAAATGAAAAGAATCACGGCTGTACTGACAGTCCTTTTACTGGCTCTCTCTCTTAACGCTTTCGCGGCCGACGTTAAAACGGGTCTCGAAACCAGCATGAAAAATTTCTTTAAAAGCCAGAACCTTACAAATCTTGTTCCCACTGTTACAGTGGTGAAGAAACTCAACGAACCCACAGGTCTCTATTTTATCAAAATTTCAATCACAGACACCAAGACAAAGAGAAGTCAGGAACAGTACATGTTCTCCGACGGCAAATACATAATTCCTGAAATTGTTAACGCTTCAAACAACGTAAGCATCAAGGATGCACTTGTATACAGCTCAACACCCAAAACTAACATCGATCTTTCAAAAGCAACCCTTTTCGACGGTAAGAAAGGCGCGAAAAACACCATCGTTGTTGTAAGCGATTTCCAGTGCCCATACTGCCGCAAGGCTCACGCTGTTCTCAGAGGTATGCTGGCACAGGCTAAACCCGACGCAGCCGTATACATGATAGCTCTTCCCCTTGCTATCCACCCGAAAGCACCCATCTATTCAAAAATATTTGAAGCCGGTCTTTCTCTCGGCAAAGATTTTTCCGATGCACTCTATTCAACAGATCAGGCGACCGATTCCAAAACCGATGCTCAGATTGTTGAAATATTCGCTGCAAAATCCGGCAATCCAGCAAAATTCAAAAGCCTTGTGAACTCTAAAGAGATCGCCGCCAAAGTTGATGCGCAGGCTAAATATGCCTCATCTCTGGGTATCACAGGCACTCCGCATATTTTCTTTAACGGTAAAGGGGTAGGTGGATTTAATCCTGATATGTACGAGATGGCTATACGCGACATGAAATAACATATTGCCGTTTATATGCTTCGCATTACGGCGTCAGGTCTTTTTCGGAACTGCTCACATACTTGCAATGTATGCTCGCAGCCCTCTCAAAAGACTTTCCTTGTACTGCTTGCATCTAAACAGCAATGGGATTTAAGATACGAGCCCGCGGTTTTCTGCGGGCTTTCTTTTGTCCCGTAATAGCTTATATTTTATTCCTTGATATTGAACCGCTTAAAAGTTATTATACACAACCAATGAAAGGCATGAGGTGAAAAATGGCAACGGTACTTGATTTTGAAGCACCGATAGTTGAGATTGAGGCACAGCTTGACGAGCTTCGCAACCTTCCGGGGCTGAACAGCGACCAGATGAACAAAGAGATTTCCAGTCTTGAAGACAAACTGGCGAAGGTCAGAGCAAACATATATAAGCGTCTCACTCCCCAGCAGAAAGTCATGGTGGCCCGCCACCCCGACAGACCCTACACACTGGATTACATCCAGAATATCTTCACCGACTTCACTGAGCTTCACGGCGACAGGCTTTTCCGCGAAGACCCCGCCCTTGTGTGCGGCATGGCGAAGCTGGACGGCGAACCCGTCATGGTTATCGGGCACCAGAAAGGGCGCAACACGAAAGAGAACATCCACCGCAACTTCGGAATGGTTAACCCCGAAGGCTACAGAAAGTCCCAGAGACTTTTCGAAATGGCGGACATGTTCAAACGTCCTGTAATAACGTTTGTTGACACCCCCGGAGCTTACCCCGGAATAGGTGCCGAGGAGCGTGGACAGGCGGAGGCGATCGCCAGAAGCCTTATGGTTATGGCGGGGCTTAAAGTTCCCATGATAACCGTTATCGCCGGAGAAGGCGGTTCAGGCGGAGCGCTGGCAATAGCCATGGGCAACCGTATCGGTATGCTTGAACACTCAATATACGCAGTTATCAGCCCTGAAGGCTGCGCATCTATCCTCTGGAAAGACGCGTCATATGCGGGCAAAGCGGCGGAAGCCCTCAAGCTCACATCCAAAGACCTTAAAGAACTGAATATCATCGACGAGATAATAGAGGAACCTATGGGCGGCGCCCACAGGAACCACCCCGCAACAGCGGCTAAGGTTAAGGACTTTATAGTCAGAAACCTCGCGGAACTGAAAACAATGACACCTGAGCAGCTTTTTGAGGACAGGTATCAGAAATTCCGCAATATGGGCGTTTTTGCCGAGTAAACATGAACGAAATTAAAAGACTTTGCGAGGATGTCGCCAACAAGGTTGCAGCAGGCGAAGTCGTTGAACGTCCCTATAACGTCATAAAAGAGCTGATGGAAAACTCTGCCGATGCCGGAGCGGACAGACTGTCCGTTGTGGTTGAAAACGGCGGAGCGGGCTATATATGTGTCACGGACAACGGAAAAGGCATAGTCCCCGACGACCTGCCCCTTGCCGTTGAACGCTTTGCCACCAGCAAGATATCAACCGTTGACGACGTTTACCGCGTCGCAACGTTCGGTTTCCGCGGAGAGGCGCTTGCCGCCATATCCTCCGTGTCCGATTTCTCCATCCGCTCATTCCGTAAAGGCTACATCGGCGCGGAACTTCGCATAAAATACGGTGAAAAGTCCGATATCCTCCCCGCCGCCATACAGGAGGGGACAAGGGTGGAGGTGAGATCACTGTTCGCCAACGTTCCGGCGCGTCTGAAATTCTTCAAAAACTATCAGACGGAAGAGAAGGAGATTGCCCGTTTCGTGCGGCAGTTCTCCCTCATAAACCCGCACATTGCAGTTGATCTCGATATCAACGGTAAACGCGTATATTCCGTCGACAGGTCGGAAGATATGCTGAAACGTGCCGTAAGGGTGTTTCAGGAGACCGATGTTGTGTGCGGCGAAAATGAATTTGAGGATATGAGCGTGAAGGCGGCGGTTTCTCTGCCTTCTGTGCATAAATTCCGCAAAGATATGATAATCATAGGCATAAACGGGCGTGTGGTGAAAGACCTTTCGCTGGTTCAGGCTGTTATAACCGCTTATCACAGGCTTATCCCCGAAGGAAAATTTCCTGCGGCGGCAATATCCATGCATATCAACCCGGAAAAGGTGGACGTGAACGTCCATCCCGCCAAGACTGTCGTGAAACTTCTTGATTCCAGAGAGATTTTCAGCTTCGTACACAACACAGTCAAAAAGATTCTTGAAGAAGCGGGCAGGGAGACAGGCGAACAGATGCGCGCTCCTGAACCCGTGTTTAAACCTGTTACCGTCTATGAATCGAAGTACAATGAAAAGAATTTCACAAAAGATGCCGTGCGCAGTTTCGATATGGCGAAAGAGCTTGAAACCGTACAGTACACAGCCCGCGCGGACGATGCCGTTAAGGTGCCGGACGTTCCCGAAGAGGAACGGGTGCGTGTTGTGGGACAGCTTTTTAACACTGTGATAGTGTGCGAGAAGGGCGAAGAGGCTTTCTTTATCGACCAGCACGTTGCCCACGAACGGGTGCTTTACGAAAAATATCTTGAAGAGAAGACAGTCTCCGTTCCATCCATCGTGCTTTACGAGCCTATTCTTATAGACGTCACCGAGGACGAGGCGGACATCATAGAAAAAGGTTCCGAGGTGCTTTCAGCCTTCGGATACGACATAGAACCTTTCGGCGGGAACAGCCTGAAGGTCAGCCGCGTGCCGTCCGACGTACTCAACCGCGACATCGCCAAAGAGATACGGGAGATACTTGCCGATATGATTGAGAACCGCAAGGACAGCAGCGTGGATTACCGCGTGATAGTCATGAGCTGCAAAAACGCCGTTAAGGCTGGTGACAGGCTGGAAATGCACGAGATGCGCAAGATTGTGGACGACCTTTTCCGCACTTCAAATCCCTATACATGTCCCCACGGAAGACCCATAGTTTTTAAAATGGACAGGGCATGGCTTTTCAGGAAATTCGACAGATGAGAATACCCGTAGTTACAGGTCCGACGGCAACAGGCAAAACCGCCGCCGTTCTGGAGCTGGCAAAACATTACCCGATAGAGATAATCAGCGCCGACGCCTATCAGGTGTACCGGCATATGGATATCGGCACGGCAAAGGCTTCAAAAGAGGAGCTTGAGGCTGTGCCTCATCACCTTATAGACGTTATGAACCCTGACGGGACATATTCCGCCGGAATATTCTTTGAGCAGGCGGAGCAGATAATCGCCGACGTGCTTTCCCGTGGAAAAATACCCGTCATAGCCGGCGGAACCGGGCTTTATATCGAATCGCTGCAAAAGGGCATATTCGCGGCGCCTGAGAGGGATAAGGACTTGCGTGCACGGCTTGAAGAGGATGCCGAAGCAAGGGGGTATGCCGCGCTTCATGCGGAGTTGGAAGACATCGACCCTGAATTTGCGGCGAATGTCAAACCCGCCGACAAAACACGTATAGTCCGCGGACTGGAAATAAACCGCCAGCTCGGAATGAATGTTAAGGAAGCACAGAAGAAATATCACCGCAGCCCCGCTTATGAGTACAATATTTTTGTTATAGGCGGCGACAGACAGCTTATTTACGACCGCATAAACAAAAGAGTCGTGCAGATGCTGAAAGACGGCTGGGCAGAAGAAGTGAAAAGGCTTCTGGAAATGGGATACGATGAATCCATGGATTCGTTCAAAGCGATAGGCTACAGAGAGATAGCAGGATGCGTCCGCGGCGGATACGATGTTGTGTCGGTTTGTGAACGGATACAGACGGCAACAAGAAACTTCGCAAAACGTCAACTGACATGGTTCCGGCATATGCAGGACACAACTTATCTGGATATGAAGGATGGTCAGACGGTAAAAATACTCTCTCAAGTGTTTTTCACTTGAATTAGAACTGTATTTTGGATAAAGTAAAATATATTGTTAATGCAATTTTACTTATTTATCTGTTTTTAGGGGGCTCGTAATGAGCAAGAAAATCAATATTCAAGATGTGTTTCTGAACCACCTTAGAAAAAAACGCATACCCATGACAGTATATCTTGTCAACGGTGTCAAGATTGAAGGCGTTATCAAGGGGTTTGACAACTTTGTGATTATTATGAAAGACGAATCTCAGAAAATGATCTACAAACACGCTATTTCCACAATAGAGCCTTCTGAGGAAATCCTCGAACTCGAAATGAACTGATGGTCACCGGCGGCGGATTCAGGCAGACCGGAAGGGTCATATTCTTTAATGCCATCCTTTACAACAAGGATTATGTTAAGAATCCCGATGAGTTCGCGCTGCCGCTTTTCGGCGAACCGATTGTGAAGTCCGCGGAGTTCGACTTTTCGCATACGTCCTATTATGAGCCTGAGATGGGAGAAAATCTCGCGAAATATTTTGCCCTCTACGATCTCGTGGAGCATCCGGACAACCTGCCGGATTACAAGATACATGCGGTGAATATCGAGGACACTCTTGCTGTGGGCGGTAAAAGGATAATTAACATTGATCCGGGCTATGTTGCCATGGAAAAGGTAGTTGCGGCGAGTACAAAGAACTTTACCCACAGGATATACCTGCGCGACAACATATACGGCGACCTCCAGCTTTACCGCAGAAAGGGTTCGTATGTCCCGCTTGAGTGGACTTTTCAGGATTACCAGTTCGACTTTGTTCTGGGCTTTTTTGAAAAAGCGAGAAAAATTCTTGAACAGCGCGTGGGAATGGCTGAAACCTGTGGTATAATTCAGCAAAAGAAAAGACCTGACGGGCGTTAAATGAAAACCAACATAGTTTTTATTGTCATAATAGGCGTGCTGATATTTTATATGGTTTTCGGACACAACGGCATCCTGAAATACAGGGAACTTGCCGCAATACGTGCGTCCTATGAAAAGCGTATCGAAGAGACCGACAAAAAGGTTAAGGTGCTTACCGACGAACTCAACCTTGTACGCAAAGACAAAGACTATCTTGAAATGCTTATAAAGAAAGACCTTAACATGAAACAGCAGGACGAAGACCTGTATATTCTGGAAAACAAAGACAAACCGACCGATAAAAAATCTGAAAAATCCAAATGAACAAATATACCGTAACGGAACTCACAAGGACTGTTAAACAGCTCTTTGAGGGGACTTTCAAAGACAATATCGCCGTTAAAGGTGAGATATCCAGTTTTTCCGTATCGCCGGCAGGACACCTGTATTTCGTTCTGAAAGATGAAAAATCACAGATAAAATGCGTCATGTTCAAGGGTTCTGCCATGTCCATGCGGGATTATAATCCGAAAAACGGGGACAGTGTCGAGGCGATAGGGGAGCTTACGGTTTATGAGGCGGGCGGGAACTATCAGCTTCTTGTGAAGCGGATGGATTACGATTCCGTGGGGCTGTTCTGGAAACTTTTTGAAGAGGTGAAACGGAAGCTGGAGGCGGAAGGACTTTTCGACGAGAGCCGTAAAAAAACTGTTCCGCTGCTGCCTAAGAGGGTCGCCGTGGTTACTTCTGCGACAGGTGCAGCGATAAAGGATTTTCTGGTTACTATGAAAAATACGGGCGGCGTTTTTGCCGTGGACGTGTGGTCTGTGCCTGTTCAGGGCAAAGATGCCATAGCGCCTATTGTAAAAGCGCTGAACTCTGCCGGAGCCATGACGCACAGGTACGACGCTCTGGTTCTTATGCGCGGCGGCGGTTCGCTTGAAGATCTTGCTGTTTTCAACGAGGAACAGGTGGCGCGTGCATTTTCGGCATGTGCCGTACCTACTGTCAGCGCCATTGGACACGAGCGGGACTTTTCCATATGCGATTTTGTGGCGGATTTGCGCGTCGCAACGCCAACCGCGGCAGCAACGCACCTTTGCACGGGATATGTCAATGCGGTGCGGGACGTGGAGAATCATAAAAAACGCATGGCGGAGCTGATGCTGAACAGGCTGTACCAAAACGTTCAGAGACTGGACATGCTTCAGGCAGGTGTCATAGCCGCATCACCCCTTCACAGGATAAACAGAGACAGACAAAGGCTTGCGTATCTTGGTAAGTCATTGATGGCAGATATAAAAGAAATTATAAATAAAAAAAACACACATTTATCCGAACTTGCTGGTATACTACAATCATTGTCACCCGCGGCAAGGGTGCAGAAAGACCGCAGGCAACTGGACGGTCTTTTGTCAGTTCTGCGTGAGCGCACGCAGACCGGTCTGAACAGGGTATCTGTCAGAACGGACAGGCTGCACGCAAGGATTTCATTGCTCTCCCCAATGAGGAGGGCGGAAAAATACATGAACAACGTCGAACGGTTTGAAACCAGAATGATTGTTTCAACCCAGAAAAAAACGGCGGAAAACAAAGCAAGACTGGAACCACTGATGGCGAAGCTGTGTACGCTGAATCCCGACAACCTTCTGAAAAAAGGTTATGCACGGGTGAGTGCAAACGGAAAGGCTGTCCGCAGCGTATTTGATGTGCGCTTGCAAGATGAGCTTGAAATAAGACTCAAGGACGGGTATATTAGCAGCTTCGTAACCGGTAGGAAAGTCTCGGAGGAAAAGGATGGAAAGGATCCCGATCACGACTGAAGGATATGCAACGCTGAAAAAAGAACTGGAAAGACTCAAGTCTGTCGATAGAAAAGAGATCGTTCTTGCTATTGAAGAGGCGAGAAGCCACGGAGACCTCAGCGAAAATGCCGAATATGACGCTGCGAAAGAACGTCAGGGCATGATAGAAGCGCGCATAGCCGAGCTTGAAAGCAAAATGGGCAGATTTCAGGTTATTGACACAACAACTCTCTCCGGAGAGAAGATTGTGTTCGGAGCTACTGTTGTCATCGAAAATGTTGAAACTTCCGAACATAAAAAATATAAGATTGTCGGTCCGGACGAGGCTAATATATCAAAAGGTACAGTGTCCATCATGTCGCCGCTTGCCCGCGCCCTTGTTAACAAGAAAGCCGGAGATGAAGTTATCGTTCAGGCTCCCGGCGGCGATATCGAATACGAAATCATTTCTGTAGAATTCAACTGATAATAACGCGTCTCTGCGGGCTTTCCGCGGGGACGCTCCCTTCTTTATTTTATCTCAATGTTCAGGTTGCCTATAAACTAAATCCTGTTAAAATCTGATGAGATTGTTTCTGGCTAAAGCTATGGCAGAGATAGCTTTTTCTTTTTTTGTTTTTACTGGTGCAGCGAAGTAATCCGGCTTTTTTTCTCCTTTGTCTAAGTCGCAATGTTCTTTTTCACTCGAAACAGAGGCGTTTGCGTTGTATATTGGTGATATCAAATTCTGGGAGACGGACATGAAAGGTTTCTTGGCAATCGCTTTATCCTGTGTTTTCGCATTTCAGGCAAATGCCGCAGGCAGTTTCGAAGATTACAAAAAATCCGTTATGGGTGAATATAAAAGCTATCTGGATGAGATGGACAGGCAGTTTTCCGCCTTTCTGAAACAGCAGTGGAAAGAATATAAAGGTCAGAAGCCTGTTAAGCAGTTTGATGAGCCGAAACCTGTGGTTCAGCCTGAAACAAAACCAGTGGCAAAGCCAGAACCTGTTAAGATAATAGCGAAACCAGCACCTGCTCCTGTGGTTGTTCCTGCGCCCAAGCCGGAGCCTGTTAAGGAACAGCCGAAAGCGGAAACGCCGAAGCCGGTTGTTAAACCAAAAGAAGAACCAGCCGAGCCAAAGGAACCGCAGCCCTCTTTCACAGGTGATATACCGGAACCCAAGCCTTTCTATGCCCCGACAGAAGGCGATTCCGTAGATATGACTTTTTTCGGGATCAGCCTGAGCATACCCTATGACAGAAAAATAAAAGCTAACGTGCAGAAACCCGTATCTTCCGACAACGTTGCGAAATGGTGGGAGACCGTTGCTTCCGCCGACTATAACAAATCTCTGACAGTGCTTCATAAAACTGCAAAAGAGATTAACCTCAGCGATTGGGGTTATGTTATGCTGGTTGACAGATTCACATCGAAACTCATGTTTGAGGCATCCGAGCAAAAAATGCTTGCATGGTTTTTTCTTGTTAAGAGCGGATACAACGCGAAGCTGGGCTACACGAAATCAGGCGTTACAAAACTCATGCTGCCGGCGGATTCCAGTCTGTATGATATCTCTTTTTATACATTTGACAGCAAACGGTTTTATCTCGTGAATACCCTTGAGAAGATAAACACCTCAACTGAAGCGCTTTACACATACAAAGGCAATTATCCCACTGCGACAAAGGCTGTCAGCTTTCTGAACATGAAGCAGCCGAAACTTTCTTTTTCCCGTTTCGACAGAGACCTGTCATTTGAATATGATAAAAATAAATACACCGTAAAGGCAGTTGCCAATAAGTATGACATCGCATACCTGACCTCTTTTCCGCAGACCGATCTGCCGATATATACTTCCGCATCTGTTCCGCAGTGGGTTGACAAGACAATTCTGCCCACACTCGCTGGAATCGTTCAGGGTAAATCCACGGAAGAGAGCATAAACATCCTTCTGCGCTTCGTCCAGACTGCTTTCGATTATAAGACGGACGACCAGCAGTTCGGAAAAGAAAAGTCTTTCTATGCAGAGGAGATAATCTATTATCCCTACAGCGATTGCGAGGACAGAAGTGTTTTCTTCGCATATCTGGTTGAAAAACTGCTTAAAAAGGATGTGGTTATGCTGAATTACCCTGACCACGTTGCAACAGCGGTTGACATGGGCGACAAAACCATAGGAGCTTATCTGACATATAAGGGCAAAAAATATTCTGTCGCCGACCCGACGTATATCAATGCCACCGTCGGTATGGTAATGCCTCAGTATAAGGCTGTCAGTCCAGAGATAGAGGAAACAGGCATTTAAGATTTCAGGAAGAAATCCGTGGAGAGAGTGAAACCGGATTTATTCGGTTGAGCGAGAGTAACGTGAGCGTATGGAGGCTTTGCCGACAGAAGCGCTGACGAAATTTTTCCATGGATGGAGAAAATTTCG